>NZ_JAUEZC010000001.1:0-1368628 GCF_032489995.1 Bradyrhizobium sp. SZCCHNGR1005 | reverse complement strand
AACAAAGCACGATAACCGTCGTGGCAACCCGCGATGTCACTGAAATTATCGTGTCTCACTTCAGGGGTGCAGTCCAGTGCATTTAATTGAGCTAGCCCGTCAGGAGGGGCCGAAGGCTCGGCGATGCTTGGCTGCTTCCACCACTTCGTCGGGGTATTAAGTACACCGTAACTCCCGGGTTACGCTCGCGGCGATGGGAACGGTTTGGAAGGTGACTATGAGTCCGGTCGACATAGCTCCGCGATCTCTGCACACGGATCGCCTTGTTCTTCGTCCGACATGCCGTTCCGATGCTGGCCGGGCCTTCGATATTCAATCGGACTGGGAGGTCGCGCGCATGCTGCGCACGATGTCATTTCCCCCAAGCAGGGATGAAGTCGGCCGGTGGTTCGCCGATCACGTGCATCATTGGGAGGCCGGCGAGGCATACCGATTTGCGGTCGAGCTTGAAGGGCAAATGATCGGGATGGCCTATTTGGACGCGATTGCAGATGGCGAAGCGAATTTGGGCTACTGGCTCGATCGTGCGCATTGGGGGCAAGGGTATGCCTTCGAGGCGGCGCAGGCTCTCATCCTTTTTGGGTTCAACGACGTCCGTCTGCTCAAGCTCAGAGCCGGACACGCCTACGACAATTCAGCGTCTGGACGAGTTCTGGCCAAGCTCGGGTTCAAGCCCCTCGACGTCGTCCAACGCGCTTCTCTGTCGCGAGGCGAGACGATCACGCAGCATCGTTATGTGCTGGAGGCAGATGCCCACTTATGGTGACGGCGCATTCGTTCGACGGGCCTCTGTGGCATTAGGATAGCCAGGGTTCGGCAGGCAGCGTAGGCCGCGTGAGCGCCAGCGATACGCGGGGTGAACTTCCCGGATGTCGCTTCGCTCATCCGGGCTACGCTGCCGTATTGCGGTAATTGAGTTGGACAGGTAGTGTAACAAGCAATTTAATCCGGTTGGTTGAATGGCCAGATCGTTATCTCGCGTTTCGCGATGGCTGAGAGCCGAGATCGTAATTGGGTTCCTCCTCGCCACGATTTTTTGGGCTGGAGTTCTTGGATGGCAAGCAGCTTATGTTCCGACCAGCGCTGAGAAGCAAAAATGCTACGAATCTGCTGAGCAGGCCGGCCGCAAGAGTGAAGAATGCAAAAACCTGTGGGAGCGCACCACCTCCGATCCCGTAGCGTTCTTCACGTTTTGGCTCGTGGTGTTCACGGGTGGCCTGACCGTCTCGACGGTCCTGCTCTGGCTTGCTGGAGAAAGGCAGATTGAGCTTTCGAGGGAAAGCGCGGCTTCCCAAGCTGTCGATATGCAGCGATCTATCTCTGTGGCGAGAGCTTCGGCAAATGCTGCCAAGCATTCAGCTATTATAGCAGAAAGAGCGCTTACTGTTGTGGAACGCGCGTTCCTTTCGATAGGTGATACGAGCGTCGTCACCATCAGACAATTTGCGGCGATCGTCGACTATAGGATTAGCTTCAACATCGTTAATTCAGGTAGAACTCCGGCCCGAAATTACTTCGCTGCAATCAATTTGGTCGTCCTTGACGGCGAGATCCCTGCTGACTTTCGATTCCCTGATCGGATACGCGACTTGCCAGTAACAGGAGGCGTAGTTGGACCAAAATCACGCAGCTTTGTTTACATAGATTTTTTCATTCAAGATGCCATTGATGTGTTTGAGGGACGGAAAAAAGCTCTCGTCTATGGTTGGCTCGAATATGACGACGTTTTTTCCGATAGTCCGAGACACAGAACCGAGTTCGCGGCGGAGATTCGGGTATTCGCCGATCCGCGAGTCACGCCGCAAGTCGTCTACGGGGCGATGCCGCCAATCCTGACCATAGCCACATACGGGCGCTACAATGCGTATGATGACGGATGCATGTATCAACCTGGCCAAACTCCATTGGCCAAGGAAGACGAGTTGCCCCCTCTTGCATTGGAGCCAGTGGTCAAGCCACCATCTGATTTTCAGCCAACATCCTTCGGCTCTATGAGTGCCCAATTTCAGTACGGGGCACCTGGCAAGGAGGCCGAATAGAGTGCAGGGCGGATCAGCGAAGCGTGATCCGCCGCTCTTATTTAAGACATGCACCTCCGTTGAGGGGGCCCAGGTGACGAGCCGGTAAGTCGTGTGCCCGTTTCCTGAATCAAAGCGTCGAGAGGGCATTCGACGGAGCGCAAGCACATTCAGGGCTTTAGAAACTCGCCGGGATCCACCCCGAGCGCTTTCGACAGCTTGCCAAGCATCGTGACCGACGCACTGTAAACGCCGGTTTCCAGCTGGCTGACATAGCTTCGGTCCACCTTCGCGCGAAACGCAAGTTCTTCCTGGGTCCACCCCTTTTCCGTTCGGAGCCGCCGTAGATTTCGAGCAACAGTGTTTCGCAGATCGTTCATTCCCGAACGAATGCGGCCTGTTGAGCATACCCATCAATTGAGTATACTCAACAGAGTCGCAATTCCAACAGGCTTCATGGCGATTGATCGGGAGACCTCCAATGCAACGCCGCAATGACCCCGAAGCTCCTGCGTCCGGCGCGGATGGGGAGGAGACGCAGCCCGGGGAGGAGCGCTCCGCCGAGCAGCGCGTGATGGCGGTCACGGCGATCGACTATCGCGGCCGGGTGCTGACGGTGGTCAGCCGGTCCGATGCGGCGCGCCGCGATGCGCAGGCGGCGGGCCCGGCGTCCTTCACGACGATCATCCTCTCGGGGCCGCTCGGGCAGCTGACGTGGACGGCCGAGACATGGCGGGAGTCTCTGCGGAATCACGAGACCGCCGTCAGCAAGCTCATCCGCTCGATGACGGCGGAGCTCGGCGTCTGAGCGCGGACGTCGTTGGGCAGCCGTTAGTCAGCGGGAGCTATCCGTGATGTCTCGCGCGTCGATCATTGCCCTGCTGCTCACGCTGGGCGCTGCCGCTGCGACCGCCTTGCTCGTCAGGTTTCCGCAGCCGGGCAGGGCGGACTGCATGCGCGGATCGGCTGCCGCGCTCTTCACCGATTGCAAGGCGAAGTCTATCGCCGACCCGCAAGTCGAGAGCGGTGGACGGGTTAGCCGCAGGCGTATCCCGTCGTTCTTTCTGCATTGGTGGGGCAACGGTGGATGGCGCTGACGCCCGTCCACCCCGCGAGCTGCGTATCCGAGGGCATTTGCGGCCCGACGCGGCTTGGCGACGTATCTCCATCTTCCTCGATTGGGCCGGAGATCGATCCGCTCGCTCGGGCTAACCCACTTGCGCTTCAACGGACTTATCGCGGTTCTTGCCGGCGAGGACGCGAATTCTGCTATTATGACGAAGGGCTCGTCGGGTCGGGTTTTGATGAAATGGCGTTCGAAAGTGTTGTGTGGGAATGGCCCGAGCGGCGCGGCCTTGAACACCTCCGCCTTTGGACCTTGCCGGAGGGCATAAAGGCGGATGACCTGGTCGTGGCTGACACCGAGAGGCAAGTCATCCGTTTTCGCTACTCGATCTCTCTGCATCCCGATTGGCGGCTGAGCCGATGTGGGGTTTTTGACGGCACGAGCCACAGAGCAGTCCGATTGGCGGTCGATCAGCATGGCCAGTGGTCTGTCGATCAGCAACCGCGGCCGGACCTGGAAGGGTGCGCAGCCTTCGATATTCTCGACTCTCCGCTTCCGAAATCCGCGATTCTCCGCCGTTTGGATCTTAGAGACGGCGCTTCGGAAGAGATCAAGGTTGCCCAGATCGACAATCGCCAAATGCGCGTGATGCCCGTCGTGCAGGAGTGGCGGCGTCTGACCGCAAGTCGCGAGCATGGGCGCAGGTATGGTTGCCTGATGAAGAACGAGAGGCTGGAGATCGACTTCGACGAACGAGTTCTGGTCCAGCTCTGTCAGTACAGATGGCGCTTAGCTTCGGCTGGACATTTGACGGGCACAGATTGAACCAGCGTAGCGCGCCGGGCGGGGTGGCCGCAGGCGTAACCCGCCGTGTTTAGGCATGGGAGTGAAATGCTGATTACGCTAACGCTAATCCGCCTGAAAAATTCCGACGATTTTCTCGCCGCCGGCTCCCTCCGGAGCGTTGCCAATCAGCCGGATTGGGAGCACGCTGCCTGCAAAGCACATAGACGCACGCAGGGAGAGAAAACATGAAGGAGCCGGGTCTGGATGGTCGTCACCGGGACAAGGATGGCGAGATCAGCAGAAAGCACGGCAACGCCCTGATCGGCACATTACGCAAGATCTACGGAAAATCGTTCGCGGCCGGCTATCCGGATACGGCAAAACTCAGCGAGGTCCTGTCTCAGCTGAATGAGACATCGCTGAGCCAGTTGCGCCGCGATCACGGCACGGGGCATCTCGAGCACAAGATCACCCAAGCTTCGAAATGATCGCCGCGGTCCGCAGCCGGAATTTCGGTGGAAATTGAAATTCGTTGACAGTGCATTCAATTAAACGAGACCGTAGAGTCTGCCAGGAGGGCCGAAGGCTCGACGACGCTTGGCTGCTTCCATCACTTCGGGGTATTAAGTGCAGTGTCAGCGTAACTCCCAGGTCAAACGGCCAACAGCGAGCTCGATGGCTTACTCGCCCGCATCCTTTCGCCGTGACGAAATGCGCCTGGCTCGTCGTTAAGGGTCGAGATCGTACAAACTACTTTTTTTGATAACTATCGGCTTATTCTCTTCGAAGAGAGCAGTAAACTGGCCGACGTTACTTTCAAGCTTGATGGTGTAGGCAAGCTGTTGCCAAGTTTTGACGAAGCTGTCAGGGGTCGCGAGATTGAGTTGAATACAAATCAGGATTCGGTCGCCTTCTTTGAAGTCAGACCTCGGTATACTTATTATGCCGTCTTTTTCAGCGGTAATCCAGGTGAACAGTGCCTCAACGCCGGAAGGTATTGCGATAGCTGCCTCGACGACTTTTATTTCGCCTGGATTTAAGACAAACGGCTTCGTGTCAAATGGGATAGAAAAGACGAGTGCATCTTTTCGACTGCAATCTTGTATCTTAGGCGATCTCGAATCTAAGCGTTGGGCTGAGGCACTCAGGCCGGATATCCCAGCGGGTCGGTTGCCAGAGTTTATGAATGTCAGCAGCGGATTTCCGAACACTTTGAACTTATTGGTGGACAAATCTAGACCGACCAACGGGTGTCGATCGATCATCATCCGTACATCGTCTCGCGGGATTAATACATTGATGGAGGTGACTGCGGAAATGATCAACGAACCCAGGGAAATGCCAATGGCTACCCAATCTCGTCGTGGCCTTACGGGTTCCCCCACCAAACCTTCAACCGTCTCGCTCATTCCGCTTCCTGTGGCTTGTTTTAGTAGCGGGGGTTTCTCGTGCCGACGGCGCGCGACCCGCCGCTCTTTCCATATTGGTGAGGCAAGGCGGATGACGCTTCGCTAAATCCGCCTTACGGCGCTCACGCGATCTGTTGGAGGCATAAAGACGTGGATGGCCGGGACGAGCCCGGCCATGACGATGACGGCCGTTCGCGGCAATCCTCACCCGCCATATTGCTGGGTCAGGTACTTCAGATAATTGAAGAGGTGGTGCTGCCAGAAATAATCCAGCTTCTGGCAACCTTTCGTGCCGTCGCTCGGGTTGCCGCCGGGGGTGGCGAACAGCGGCACCAGCGCGCCGACGTCGGCATAATCCAGCGAGAGCTGGAGCTGGTCGAGGATCTGCTGGATCACGCCCGCGACGGTCGCGCCGGTGATCGGTGCGGCGGAGGGCGCGCCGAGATCGGAGGCCTTCAGGTGGATCGGCTCGGACGGCAGCCGTGCGGAGAGTGTGGCGACCCGCTGCTGGAGCCGCCGCTTGTGATCTTCGTAGACGCGACCGACGGTCCCCTCGACGTCGACGGTCAAGCCGCCGAGCGCGAGCAGCGCCTCGGGATCGGGACTGCCCTTGAAGGCGCGCAGCGGATTTGGCGTATTGAGGTCCGACAGCCACTCCAGCGTAAACGGCACCTGCGGCACCCAATCCTGCGTCGAGGTCACGGCCCAAGCGTATCCCTCGACTGCGGCGAGCCGGGCGTAGTCATAGGCGTAATGGTCGTTGCCGGCCTTGGCGGGGGCGAACGTGTAGGTCTTGTAGACCGGCCCCTTGAAATCCACCGTCGAGTGCCGGACCAGCGAAGTCAGCAGCGTCGCGATCGAGGCGCCCTGGCTGTGCCCGGTGATGTAGACGCTCTTGGCCGACTTCGCGAGCAGCAGCAGGGTCAGGAACAGCGGGCTGTCGGTGGTGAACAGCATCAGCAGAAGGCTCAGGGCGAAGCCCGAATGCACGCCGGCCTTGACCGCGCTGTCGCCCTCGTCGCGGGCCAGATAGAACGGCAGCGTGTAGCCATCGACCTTGATGTCGAAGCGCGCGTTGATCAGGGGAAACAGCAGATCGGCCAGCACGCTGGCTGTCGTGTCGACGGTGCCGCGCACCGCGATCGCGTACTGACTCTCGTCGTTCTTGTTCTGCCAGACCTGCCAGTAATTATCGAGCAGCGTGGCGCTCGTCGGGGTGAGATCGCGACGAATAGTCCAATTTGTGCTTGGGGGCGGGACGGGGCCCACGCCGCAGGTTGCCGCCGCTTCGCTCAGCGACGGCGTGCCGGCATAGGCCTGCTGCGCAATCTCGAGCAGAAGCTGCGCTTCCGCGAATTGGAATCCGGGCTTGAGCGTCATCCTGTCCCTCCCCTGCAATGGCTGATGTTCAACCGCTCGTCTTCGGATATCGGCGGCCGATACGTCTCATTCTTTGCAGCAATCACAAGATGTGTCTACGAATAAATACAATATTAAGATGTCTTTCGGAGTCTCATCGGAAGTTCGCGTGCCGCTTCTCCGTCATTCCGGCGCTCATAAACTTTTCTTGAAGTGTGAGATCGCCCACACTCGCATCGCGCGCGCAGTGCTTCGCTTTCGGAGCTCGCATCATATCCGGTGCTTTCGTTAGCGAACGTCAGAATCCAAGAGCACCGGCCGCTCATTGAACTCGCTGCGGCTTTGAATTCGAAGTTCGGATGCAGAGGGCGCGGACAAGCTGATCGGACATTTCAAGTCCGCCGCGCCAGCGATTCAAATATATGTCAATCGATAGTGGAGCCTATCCGATGGACCAGGCGTCATTTTCGTTGCGGGGCATTCATCCGCCTCGCATCATCTCCCAAGCCACGCCGCAACGCACCGGCATTCTCAAGACCCTTGTGGCGGTGTTGCACCTGTCCCGGCGGCTGCAGGCCGAACACGTCCTGCGACAGCACGCCGACCTGTTCGAGAAGCATGGCGAGCTGCTTGACCTGACGAAACTGCGGGATTTCTGACGACGCCGGGCGGCGTGCGCGACGCCCGTTCAGTTTTTCATCCCGAACGACGACGCTCTTGTCGTGACCGCGATCGGCCTTGGCACCCAGGGCGTTCTGATGCTGTTATGACTAACCCCGGTCGCAGCCGGCGGAGCGCGCCGCCTGCGCTGCGCTCTCATAGGCCTGCCGGAACTCCTGCGAGGCCGGCGCGAAGTGCTGCTTGGACTCGGCCTCCTGCGTCGCCGTGTTCAGCTCGAAGCAGCGCAGGGCATGCGCCCACGGGCTGTCGTCGTTGCTGATGATGACGAAGTCCTGCGGGAAGCTCTCGATATAGCTGACGTTGAATACGTCGCCCTGCTGCGGATAATAGACGCCGTTGGCCGGCGGGTAGACGTTGAAATCCGCATCCGTGAACCGCGCCTCGATGGTGCGCGCGTCCGTGATCCTGATCAGCACGTTGTGGCTGCGGACGCGCTGGTCGTTGTAGAAATCGTTGGTGTCGTAGGAACCGGTGACGGTCGCCTGGCCCTGCGCGCCGAAGCGATGGACGAGGTTGGCGGAGATCTCGGTGCCATAGACGAGGTTGCCGACGCCGAGCACGACCCCGAGCGGGATCGGGAGCATGGCGCGTAACCGCCCCTTTCCGTCGGCGCCTCGCCGGAACGGCGGCAGCGCCTGCGCGGCCAGCGCCAGCAGCACGCAGGCCGGCAGCACCAGAAAGCGCCACTGCACCAGCTTGTAGAGAATGTGGAGGAGCGTGTCGGTCAGCATGGCGAGGCTCGAGCGAAAGAAAGCCTATTTATGCCCGATCGACGACGGCGATTTGACGGCGGCGGCAAGGAGCTCACGATGTCAAGCGCAGGACATGATTCCTCGCCGTCACAAACGACGGACACCCAACGTCCTCGCGGGCCGTTCGGGAGTGGAAGGCGAGGGCGCCCTGAGGCAGACGCGGAACGTGAGACCTGCAACGCCGACGCTGATCCGCCGCGCGCACCGTCGATGCAACCGGAAGGTGTGCGGCCCGGCGGGGCCTCGGCTTTCTCTTGCTTTTTGCCTGGCCTATCGCAACTCCCGCCATTGACATATGCGCGCCATACGCCACGGTTAGGAACCAAGCAAGATGATGGCGAGGAGCAACATGGCCGAGACGGATATTGAAGTTCTCATGAACGCGCGCACGGTGCTGGTCGAGATGCGCCAGAACTGGATCAAGACCATTGCGGCGGGTTACAAGCAGGGTGAGACCGAAGCCGCGATCAAGGGCCTGATCGAGATCCAGCAAGCCATCGATGTGGTCGACGACGCGGCCCAGGAACAAGAGCTCGAGGAAGAACTCGAGGAGCTCAGCGAGGACTGACCGGACGCCCCGCCGGTCCCGGTCCCGGTCTCGGATGTGACGGCGCTGGAGCCTCGTCGGCCGTCGCGCGCATCATGCGCCCGTGGCACAGTATTCGCGCCAGAACTGCCGGTAGCCGGCCTCGACGTGCTGCGTGTAGACGGCGACATTGCCGGCCGCGGAACGCGCGATGCGCGCGGGAAGCTCCGCCCGTAGCTGGGCAAGATGCGCCGGCTGCGATGCGAAGTGCTTTGCGATACTGATGTAGCCGTCGTCATCGCCGGCCACCCAATCGTCGAGGCCGATCGCCGTCAGGATGCCTCCGGCCGCGCGCGAGGCCGCACCGCGGCCGAGCTTGGCCACGACCGGCACGCCCATGTAGAGCGATTCCCAGGTCGAAATGCCGCCGTTCTGCGGGAACGGATCGAGCGAGATGTCGATGGTCTGAAGAGCCCGCAGATGGTCGCTTCGCGGGCTCGAACCGAAGCAGGCGATCCGGTCCTGCGCGATGCCCTGCGCCACGAAACGGTCCACCAGCGCATCGCGCAGGAATGTTTCATCAAGGGCGACATGCTTGATGACGATCTTGGCGCCTTCGACCTCGCGCAGCAGTCTCGCCCACACCGCCAGCGCCTCGTCCGAGATCTTGTCGATCCGGTTGAAGACGCCGAATGTGAGATGACCGTTTGATAGCATCGGCAGCGCGGACGGCGTGGCATCCGTGATCGGATCGATCGTGATCACCGACGGCAGATCATAGACGGTTTCCGCGAACAGATGCCGGACATCTTGTGGGATCGTCATGGGGTCGGCGAAGAAATAGTCCATGGTCGCAACGCCGGTGCCGGTGCCGCTGCCCCAGGCCGTAACCTGGATCGGCGCCGGCTTGCGCGCAAACACCGCCATGCGATTGCCGGTGGTGTGGCCGGAAAGGTCGACGAGGATGTCGACGCCGTCGGCCTGGATGCGGTCTGCCAGTTCGTCATCCGACAGGTTGTTCGCATTCACCCAGACATCGGCCAGCGACTCGAAGGCAAGGGTGAACTGATCGCGTACAGCCGACGACGAGTAGCAGTTGATCTGGACCTTCGTCTTGTCGTGGCATCGCAGCACCGGCAGGAACGCAAACCCCGCCGAATGCCTCCTGAAGTCGGCCGACACATAGCCGACGATGATGCGCCGGTCCGGGTCGAGCGCGCGCGCGCCCAGCTTGCGCCGCGGGAATTTGCTGCCGACCGTATCCCACCAATAACGGCGCGTCGCCTGCTGGGCTGCGAAATCCGCCTGGCTGAGAAAATCCTGATAGAAGATCTTCTTCGTGATCGCTTCGTCGTAATCCGGCCGGATCGCGATGGCGCGGTCGAAATGCGCGATCGCACCGGCCGTGTCGCCCAGCCGTCCGAGACAGGCGCCGAGCAAAGTGAGGCCGACTTCGGAACTATTGTCCTGCTCGAGCACGCGCCTGCAGGCGACGATCGCCTGCGCCACGTTGCCTCTGAGCATGCTGATCTGGGCCTTGCCCTGCCATCCCAGTTTGAGCGTGGGCTCGCGCGCGACCGCGGCATCGAAATCGGCTTCGGCCTGGTCGATTCGACCCGCCAGTATATGCAGCCGGCCGCGATGGGCGCGCACCTCCGCCATGTCGGGCCTGATCTCGATCGCGGTATTGAAGGCCGCTTCCGCCAGCTCGAAATGCCTGAGTTCGAGATGCGCCAGCCCCTTGTTGACCCAGCCTTCGAAATGGCGCGGCGCCAGCGCCAGCGCCCGCTCGGCGCTGACGGCGGCAGCATCCCAGCGCCTGACCATCAGCTCCGCGACGCCGCGGTTGCACCAGGCGTCGGCGTCGTCGGGCTTGAGCTCGATCGCGCGGGTGAAGGCGGCGATTGCCGGCTCCGCCAGTTCCAGGCGCAGCAGGGCGATCGCCAGATTGCGCTGCGCGGTCTGGGAATTTGGCCGCAGCTTCACGGCCTTTTCCAGCAGGGCGCGGGCCTCGTCATAGCGTTTGAGGTTGATCAGCGCAAAACCGAGATTGGAATTGGCATCCGCTGAACCTGGATCGAGTGCGACGACGCGCTCGAGGATCTGCCTGCCTTCCTCGAACTGTCCGCATTCGATGACCGATACGCCGAGCAGATGCATGGCATCGAAGTAGGTGGGCAAATCCTGCAGCAGCTGCCGGCACAGCGACTGCGCCTCGGCATGGCGCCCGGCGCGATAGGCCGTCATCGCTGCCGGCAGCAACGTCTCCGCCTGCTTCTTCAGTTTCTTCTGCAGCCTGGCGTTCTGGAAGGCGCGGGATCCTACATTGCTGGCCAAGGCTCGTTCTCCAGGAATTTCTTTATGATTTTGCGCAGCCGCCAGGCTGGCGGTCACGCTCCGCCGTGTCTGATCGCGCGACACTGCCCACCTTCACCCGGCAAAATTTACCCAGTACATGGTTAGCGGCTGGTTAACGGTGAGGTTCCGTGGATGTGCGAGGCCGCCGCCGGGGTCGTGCGGGGATGCTCACGCAGCTTCTGCATATGCACCCTGCGCGACTGCGGCTTGACCGCAGATTGCCGGACGACACAGTTGCGCATCGTGCCTGCTCAAATGAATCGCCATGAGGAAACGTCCGGCTTCGCCCCTGACTCGCGTCAGGCCTGGGTGCGGCTCGGCCTTGCGCTGCTGATCGGCTCGATCGGCGGGGTCGGCATGTGGTCGGTCGTGGTGGTGCTTCCGGTGGTCCAGGCCGAATTCGGCGCGAGCCGGGCCGCGGTGTCGCTGGCCTATACGCTGACGATGTTCGGCTTCGGGTTCGGCGGTGTCATCGTCGGCCGCATCACCGACCGGTTCGGCATCGTCGCGGCGATGGGCCTCAGCATCGCCTTGACCGGCGCGGCCTACGTGCTGGCGGGCGTGTCGACGACGCTGTGGCAGTTCCAGGCAGTCTATTTCCTGATCGGAATGGGCACCTCGGCGACCTTCGCGCCGCTGATGGCGGAAGCCTCGCACTGGTTCGACCGCTATCGCGGCCTCGCCGTAACGGTCGTCGCGGCCGGCAGCTATGTCGCCGGGACGATATGGCCGCCGCTCGTGACGTTCGGCATCCAGCGCGCGGGATGGCGCACCACGCATATCGCGATCGGACTGTTCTGCGCGGGTGCGATGACGCTGCTGCTGTTGGTGCTGCGCGCGCGGATGAGCGGCACCGGCGCGCAAAGCCATGTCCAGGCGCCGCCGCCGCGGCTCGACCTCGGCATTTCCGCCAACACGCTCACGGTTCTGCTCTGCATCGCCGGCGTTGCCTGCTGCGTGGCGATGGCGATGCCGCAGGTCCATATCGTCGCCTATTGCGGCGATCTCGGCTATGGCGTCGCCCGCGGCGCCGAGATGCTGTCGCTGATGATGGGCTTTGGCATCGTCAGCCGTATCGGCTCCGGCTTCCTCGCCGACCGCATCGGCGGCGTGCGCACGCTGCTGATCGGCTCGCTGGCCCAGGGTTTTGCGCTCATGTTCTACCTGTTCTTCGACAGCTTGAACTCGCTCTATTTGATCTCGGCGATGTTCGGCCTGTTCCAAGGTGGCATCGTGCCTGCTTACGCGATCATCATCCGCGACACCATGCCGGCGCGCGAGGCGGCCACGCGGGTCGGCATCGTGGTCTTCGCCACCGTGGCCGGCATGTCGTTCGGCGGCTGGGTCTCTGGCGTGATCTTCGATGCTACCGGCTCCTATGCCGCAGCCTTCGCCAATGGCGTTGCCTGGAACGCCGTCAACGTCTCGATCGTGCTGAGCCTGTTGATCCTGGCACGGCGGCACCGGGCGGTCGCCGCCTGACGGTCCCGACCGCAGTTGCCGCGGCAGCTCTCAGAGACCGTTCACCAGCCGGCGCGCCGCCTTCAACCCGTTCTGGTCGCGCTTATAGAAGGTCCAGCCCTTGGCGCGCTTGGCCTTGACCAGGCCGGCCGCGGTCAGGACGCGCATGTGCTCGCTCAAGGTCGGCGCGGAGACGCCGAGCTTGTCGGCGATGAAGATGCCGCAGACGCCGTCCCTGACCAGGTCGCCATCGGCCTGCGGCGGAAAATGCCGGCGCGGCTCCCGCAGCCAGTCGAGGATCTGCAGCCGCCTGTCGTTGGCCAGCGCGCGAAAAATCAACTCCGGCTTCATTTCGTGACTTTGCCAATTAGCTAATCCATGTCAAGGGTGGCGTCGGAAGAACAGTGAGGTGAAGCATGTCCGATGCGCCGAGATCGGTGAACCGCGACGGGATCGCGGCGACCTATGGGCTGATCCGACCTCATGTCCGCCATACGCCGCTGGTCACGGTCGATGCCGCCGAGTTCGGCCTGCCGCCGATGCGATTGCGGCTGAAGCTCGAATTCATGCAGCATGCGGGCTCGTTCAAGGTGCGCGGTGCGTTCGCCAATCTTCTGACCCGCGAGGTTCCGGACGCCGGTGTGGTGGCTGCGTCCGGCGGCAACCATGGCGTCGCGGTCGCGTTGGCGGCGAGCCGGCTGGGCAGGAGGGCGGCGATCTTCGTGCCGACCATCGCCTCGCCATCGAAGATCGAACTGATCAAGCGCTATGGCGCCGAGATCCATGTCGGCGGCGAGCGTTACGCCGATGCGTTGGCCGCGAGCGAAGCGATGGTGACCAGTACCGGAGCGATCCCGATCCACGCCTTCGATCAGGCCGAGACCATGCTGGGGCAGGGCTCGGTCGGGCTCGAAATCGAGCGCGACGCTGACGATATCGACACGCTGCTGGTCGCTGTGGGCGGCGGCGGGCTGATCGGCGGCATCGCCGCCTGGTACGAGGGCCGGATCAAGGTCGTGGCGGTCGAGCCGGCTGGCGCGCCGACCTTGCGCGATGCGCTCGCGGCCGGTCGGCCCGTCGATGCGCCCGCCGGCGGCATCGCCGCCGACAGCCTCGCGCCCCGGCGGATCGGCGAGCTGATGTTTCCGATCGCCCGTGACTTCGTCGCGCCCGACGTCGTGCTGGTTGATGACGACGCCATCCGCGCCGCGCAACGCGCGTTGTGGGCGAACCTGCGCGTCGTGACCGAGCCGGGCGGCGCGGCCGCCTTCGCGGCCTTGCTATCGGGTGCCTATCGCCCGGCGCCGTCCGAGCGCGTCGCGGTTCTGCTCTGCGGCGCCAACACCACGGCGGTGAATTTCGAGAGCTGATTGGCGCGGTAACCGAGAAGCAATCCAGGACCTCACGCAGGTCTCCGGATTGCTTCCTCGCCAACTCCTCGCAGTGACGGCATTTGCCCGAACGACGCTAATCTTCCGCGACCGCATCGCCCCAGGCATGGAAGATCTCGGTGGCGCCGCTGTTGGTGGCGCCGTCGCGCAGCACGATGCTCGGGCAGGCGAACTTCATCGGTAGCGTCTGCACCGGCGCCTGCTCGACGTCGAACTTCGCCGCGAGCGCCGACTGCACCCCGGCCGGCAGCCGCGTATCCGCACCGACGATGTCGCCCTCGCTGGCATCGATCCGTGGCTGGTGGATGGCCTGATCCAGATCCATGCCGAAATCCATCACGAAGGACAGCAACTGCGTCACAGCCGGGAGGATGCGGCGGCCACCGGAGGCGCCGAGCGCAAGACGACGGCCGTCGGCGGCTTGCGCCACCACGGGCGTGTAGTTGGTGAGGCAGCGCTTCCCGGGCGCAAGCGAATTGGTCGTGCCCGGCGTCGGGTCGAACCACATGATGCCGTTGTTCATCATGATGCCGCTCTGCGGAGTCTGGAATTTCGAGCCGAAGCTCGACAGCAGCGTCTGCGTCACCGCGGCCATATTGCCGTCGCGATCGACCACCGAATAATGCGTCGTACAGGCAGGCGCGAGATATTCGGCGCCGAGCGCGCGGCGTCCTTCGGCATCGCCCATGCCGTTGAGCCGTTCGCGATAGGCCGATTGCAGGGCCTCGACATAAGCGAGATAGGCGGCGGCGTTCGGGGTGCCGCCCGACTGCAGGTTCGCTTGCAGCAGGCGCAGCGTATGCGCCAGCGTGGGACCGGCGGTCAGCTCCGGTGTCGCGAACACGGTGCCGCCGCGGTAGGGAATTTTCAGCGGCTCGCGCACATGCGCCTTGAAGGCCGCGAGGTCTTCGACCGACAAGGCCCCGCCGGCGGCCTGGATGTCGCGGCTGACGGAGCGGGCGAGATCGCCCTCGTAGAAGTCGCGCGCGCCCGCACTGGCGAGATGCGCGAGCGTGGCCTTGAGCTGCTCCTGGGGTAGCCGCACCACCGATTTGATGCCCCATTGCGGGTTCGGCGGCAGGCCGTCTTTCAAGTATGCCGCGGCGCTGGCGCTGTAGCGGCGCAGATCGGCGGCCGCGCTCGAGATCATGACGGTGGTCCACCAGTCCACCAGCAGTCCTTCGCCGGCGAGCGCCACGCTCGGCGCGAGCAGGTCTTTCCAGGGCAGCTTGGCGTAACGCTTGCGTGCTTCCTCCATGCCGGCGACCACGCCGGGCACGGCGATGGAGCCAGGGCCGTGCAGATTGCGGTCGTCCTTGACCCGCGCCCAGGGGAAGATGTCGGCGGCAACGCCGCCATCTTTGCTGAGCGGATAATCCTCGATGCGCAGGCTGTCCGGCGTGCGCATGCCGTAGTCGATCACCTCGACCCGGTTTTCCTTGGCGCGATAGAGCACCATGGCGCCGCCGCCGCCAATGCCGCTCATCCAGGGTTCCAGCACGCCGAGCGCAAAGCCGGTGGCCACCAGCGCATCGACGCAGTCGCCACCGGCGGCCAGCACCTCCGCGCCGATCTCGGCCGCGCGGCGCGATTGTGCGGCGACGATGCCGCCTTTCGAGCTGACTGCTGGCTTTCTGATCTCTTGGCGGTGGGAGAAGTGGTTCGGCATGGCGGCTCCTTGCGACGTCGATGGCGCTGGTCGGCGCCGGAACACGGGCGAATTGACACCGCGCGACGGCGCGAGGCAATCCGCGAAAGCGGCTGGCCGCTGCGACGTCAGCGAATGGTCAGGTCCCCGCGCCGGTGAGGATGTATTTACCTTTAGCCACTATGGTCGTTTGCAGACCAGATCGATCTCGATCAGCGCATCATAAGCGAGCCCGGTCACGCCGACACAGGTGCGGGCAGGCAGCCGGTCTACGGGGAAGAATGAACGATAGGTTTCATTCATTGCCGCGTAATCCTGCTTGAAGCGCGTCAGGTAAATCCTAGCCATCACAATATGTTCGAGGCCAAGGTTGAGACCTTGGAGTATGTACTTCAAGTTCTGCATCACCGCCTTCGTCTGATCGATGATGCCGTCCGGCAGCACGCCCGGTGCTTCTGGTGAGTCCGGCATCTGGCCGGTGACGAACACGAAGCCGTCGGTCTCCACGGCGTGGCTGAATGGCGCGACGGGCCTGGTCGCGCCGGGGATCATGTGGAATTGCATGGTTTGGTCCTTTCCGTGATTGATTCTGTGGGGTGAGCGAAGCGACGCGAGGCGGCGCGTGCCCACCCTCCCAGTGTCGTCGCTCAGCGGTGGGCACGCTTGCTTTGCCCACCCTGCGAGTTGAGTGGAAATCAGCTTCCGTCCCCGAACAGCCGTTTGCTCAGGATCGCGTGCACGCCCCAATTGCCGTCGACCACCTGCGTCACGCCGAAGTCGACGGCGGCTGACATCAAGGCGATCGCCTCGTCCTCGCTGAGACCTTTGCTCTGCATCAGGAACCGGCGCATCTTGCGGAACGCGTCCTTCATTGCGAGGTCGAGCGAGGAGGTCGCGTAGACCTCGCTCTGCCCCTGCGCGCCGAACTCGGCGAGATAGTTCGGGTGACTGAAACCCGTCAGCACCCAATCGGTGGCGGTCTCGATCAACGGATAGCTGAGATCGGCAAACGGCTTGCCGGCGAGCTGGCCCTTCTTGTGCAAAATCACCTGAAAGGTGCCGGTCATCGAGCACTCGATCGCGGTGCCGGAGAGTTCGCCGTCGCCCTGGGTCGCATGGGGATCGCCGACCGAGAGCAACGCGCCGGGGACTGCGACCGGCAGATAGACGGCCGCGCCCTTGCCGAGCCGCCAATTGTCGAGATTGCCGCCGAAATAGGAGGGCGGAATCGAATCGACGAAGTCGACCTCGCGCGGGGCGACGGCGATGACGCCGAAATGTGGCCGCAGCGGAATCCGGATGCCGTCGAGCACGCCGTGGCGGCGCTTGACGCTACCGGGCGCAATGGGGATGCCGGGATAGTCGTAGGTCGCGTGCACGACGCCGAACGGATCGGTCTGTGGCTCCCAACGATAGGAATAGAGGGCGCGTGCATGCGGCTCGGAATCGTCGGCGAAGATCTCGTAGATCGTCACCGCCTCGCGCGGCGTCGGCCCGCCCAAGAACTCATTGTAATGATAGCCCCACCAGGCGGCGACGCTGGAGCCGAACACGCGCCCCGCATAGGCCGGACTGCGGCTCGGTCGCGGCACGATGTCGACGACCCGCACCTCCAGCACGTCGCCCGGCTGTGCGTCCTTGATCGCGACGGGGCCGGTGCAGATATGCACGCCAAAGCCCTCGCCGGCGCCACGGCCGAATACGCTGGCGTCCATCGGGCCGGCGCCGCGGCGATCGACATTCTTCTTCTCTCTCGTCCAGCCGAACACGCTCTCCGCGTCGGCATCGCCCACGATCATCCGCTCGGGATCATCGGAGGCGTGCTGGGTCAGCGTCTCGATCGTGATGGTGTCGCCCGAGGCGATCTCGAGAAGCGGCGGCAAGGAACGGCTGAAATAGCCCCAATGCACGCGGTCGGCGGCGACCGAGAGATGATGGGCATGCGCCGCTTGCCTGTCACGATCGTTGGCCGGCGCCGGCAAGTTCGTTTCGACCCTGGCGCCAAGCGAAGTTTGCGGGGCGCGCGCCTGCGCCAGCGCCGCGAGCGGCCAGCCGCGCTGTCCGCGCGGTGCCGCCGCCGATCCTTGCTCTGCCTTCTGCTGTCGGAATTCACGCGGTGACAGGCCGAAGCGCTGGCGGAAGCTGCGGCTGAAATGCGCGGAATCGGCAAAGCCGTAGCGATAGGCGATCTCGGAGATTGAATGGCTGGCTTCGGCGGGATTGGAGAGATCGGCCAGCGCGCGCTGCAGCCGCCGTTCGCGGACATAATGGCTGAAATTGTCGCCGGCGCCTTCGAACAGCTTCTGCAGGTAACGCTCGGAAATGCCTTCCGCCTGCGCAACGCGTGCCGGCGTCAACTCGGCATCGTCGAGCCGCCGCTCGATGGTCTGGCAGATCCGATGCAAGGTCGCGGCCTGCGCCGCGCTGCTGCAGCCATCATTGATGGGGGCCGCCTGCTGATGGGCCAATGTGAGCAGCAGGTCGATCAGGGATTGCGCGACGGTGCTCCATTCGGCATCGCTCAAGCCTTCGAGCGATCGTGCCGCCGCCTCCAGCGTGCGGCAGAACACATCCGCCAAGCCGTTCGGCTGGATCACTTGGGGTCTGGCGAGCTTGAGCTTGCCGCCGATACGGCCATGCAGGGCTTCTGACGTCACTGACAGGGCAAGCGCGCGCAGGTCGCGCTGAAACGCGATGCTCCATTCGCTCGCACGCGGCAGCAGCACGAGATGCCCGGCGGGTACGATGCGGTGGCCGTCCTTGCTCTTGAGAACGGCCCCATCCTCGATCGGAAGAAGTGCGATCGGCAGATCCTCGTGCGGCTGCGCGAGTGGTGCGACGGCCTGCGGTCCCGCCGCAAGCCGCGTCAGCGCGAGGCCGGGGGCATTGCGATGCGATGCGGTCGCGTGGCCGTCATAGAAGGAGGCGTTCGACGCGGGCTGCAGCCCGATCGCGTTCAGGACGTCGCGCCACGCTTCAGGACGATCGTCCTGTGCATAGGATTCGCTGGTGAAAGGGCGAAAACTCATGGGACTGCTCGACACCCCCAGGGTCAAGCAACCACCGTGCCAGATGAGCTTCACCATTGGGCGCTGGAGCGGCGGCCTATCGACGCGTGTGACGTTCAATCGTCTCTCAATGACTCATTGTGTCCAGTGCGATCGCCGCGGGCGGTCTGTTCCCCCCCAAGGGGGGAGGGAGCGCACCGCATTCTTTGGCGGCGGATCCGATCCTACTCACACCGGAAGACGTTCTTCCGGATGGTGCCGTGAACGCCCCAATTGGCATCGACCACCTGGGTGACGCCAAAATCGGCACCGACCGACATCAGCGAGATCGCTTCATCCTCGCTCAGATGATGCACCGTCATCAGGAACCGGCGCAGCTTGCGGAAGGCATCACGCATCGCGCGGTCGAGGCTGGAGTGATTGGCAATGTCGGTTTGCGCGTTGGCGCCGAGCTCGGCGAGATAGTTCGGATAGGTAAAGCCGTACACCGACCAGGCCTGATCGGTTTCAAGCAGAGGATGGGTGAGGCCTTCGAGCGGCGTGCCGCCGAGCTCGTTGTTCTTGTGAAGGATGAACTCGAAGTCGCCGGTCAATGATGTCTCGATGGCGGTGCCGCCGAGCTCGCTGTCGCCCTGCGCGGCATGCGGATCGCCGACCGAGAAGAAGGCGCCGGGCACGGCCACCGGGTAATAGATCCGCGCGCCCTTGCCGATGCGCCAGTCGTCGATATTGCCGCCGGTATAGCCGGGCGGAATCGAGGAGACGAAATCGGCTTCCGTCGGCGCAAGCCCCATCGTGCCGAAATGCAGCCGCGCCGGCACCTTGATGCCGGGCAGGATGTTCTCGCGTTTGGCGATCGTGGCGTGATCGACACGCACCCCGGGATAATCGATGGTCGCGTGCACGATGCCGTCGGGGTCGGTCTGCGGCGTCCACACATAGTTATACACCGCCTTGGCATGAGGCTCGCCCGCGGTGTCGAGCTCGAAGATGGTGATCACCTCGCGCGGCTTCGGCTCCTCGATCAGGTCGTGATAGTGGAAGCCCCAGTTCGCCGCGACATTGGAGCCGAAGCATTTTCCGGCGTGGCAGCCGCATTGGCTCGGCCGCGGCCGGATGTCGAGGATGCGCACTTCCAGCACATCGCCGGGCTCGGCGCCTTCGATCGCCACGGGGCCGGTGAGCAGGTGGACGCCGAGGCCTTCGCCGGAGCCACGGACGAACGGACCTTCGGTGGGCCCCGCGCCGCGGCGCGCGACCGCCTTGTGCTCGCGCGTCCAGGCGAACACGCTCTCGGCGCCGGGATCGTCCTTGATCATGCGCTCGTAGTCGTCATTGGCATGATGCGTCAGAGTCTCGATGGTGGCGCGATCGCCGGAGCGCAGCGTCAGGGCCGGGGCAACCACTTTGCTGAAATAGCCCCAATGAACGGTTTTGGACGAAACCGGCAGCAGATGATGTCTCATGCAAGGGCCTCTTTGCGCACAGATCTGGGAAGAGTTCGGATTGGATCTGGTCCTGGCCTCATGGTTCGAGACGGCTCTGCGCGCCTCCTCACCATGAGGGTCTGACGTGTTGCTGCGTAAAAGGTCCTCATCCTGAGGAGCCCGCCGCAGGTGGGCGTCTCCAAGGATGGCCACGCAAAGGATGCCGCTGCGGCGTTTACTGCCAGAGCCGTTCGCCTTGCTGTATGGGATATCATCGCACGGACTCCTTCTGCCGCTCCGCATCCATCACAGAGAGGAAGCGCGCGGTCAGCGGGTGGCGCGGGTTGGACAACACCTCGTGCGCCGGGCCTTCCTCCAGGATCACCCCGCCGGTGAGGAAGGCCACGCGGTCAGCGACCTCGTCAGCAAAGCGAATCTGATGCGTGGAGATGATCATGGTCAGCCCGTCGTCGATCGCGAGCCGGCGGATCACCTCCAGCACCTCGTTGACGAGCTCGGGGTCGAGCGCCGAGGTCGGCTCGTCCAACAACAGCACGCTGGGATTGGGCGCAAGCGCACGGGCGATCGCGACGCGCTGCTGCTGGCCGCCGGACAGATGCCGAGGCAATGCGTTGGCGCGATGGCTGAGGCCGACGCGGTCGAGAAGCTCCGTTGCCCGGCGATCGGCTTCGAAACGTCCCATGCCGTGAACCCAGCGCAAGGGACCGGCGATGTTCTCCTTCGCCGAGAGATGGGCGAACAGGTTGAATTGTTGGAACACCATGCCGACGCCGACATTGGCGCGCTCGTTGGCGATCGCGCGCGGTGACAGAGCCCGGCCGTCTTCACCGTGACCGAGGCGCTTGCCGCCGACGCGCACCAAGCCGGAATCCCAGTTCTCCAGATGATTGATGCAGCGGAGCAGGGTGCTCTTGCCCGAGCCGCTGGGGCCGAGCAGCGCGACCACTTCGCCGATGCGCACGGTGAGATCGAGGCCGTCGAGGACGGCGTGGCCGTCATAGCTCTTGCGCAGATCCTTGACCTCGACCGCGATGTTGTTGCGGGCGATGGTGGCGGCGCGCCTGGCGCGGTCCTCGCTGGTGAGCGCGAGCGGCGGCGTCTCCTTCAGCTCGGCCGGTTCGGGCGCCGCGGTGTCGGTCGCGGGGCCGGTTGTCTCGGCCAACGCCAGCTTGGTCGCGAGATCGATGCGGCGCCACGGCAGATAGTCCGCGAGCCGGCGCTGCTTCGTGCTGCGATCGAGATCGAGCAGCCATTCCAATCCGAGCTGGACCACGCTGACCGCGCCGGTCAGCACGAGATAGAGCAGGCCGGAGGCGAAGAAGATCGAAAAGAAATCGAAGGTGGAGGAGGCGAGCTGGGTCGAGCGCAGCGTCAGCTCCTGCACCGCGATCACCGAGGCGAGCGAGGAGTTCTTCAGCGCACTCACCGCTTCGTTGCCGAAGGCGGGGATCATGGTGCGGATCGCCTGCGGGGCGATGATCCGCCGCATCAGGACTGCCGGCGTCATGCCCAGCGCCTGTCCCGCAAGCAGCTGGCCGCGATCGACGCCAAGCACGCCGGCACGCAGCATTTCGGCGATGAAAGGGGCTTCGTTGCAGGCGAGCGCAAGTCCGGCGGCCAGTACCGCCGGCAGCTTGATGCCGATATGCGGGAGCGCGTCGTAGGCGAACACCATCTGCAGGATCAGCGGCGTGCCGCGGAAGATCACGGTGTATCCGCGCGCCAGTGCGGCGAGCGGCCAGAAGCGGCTGAGCTGCATGGCCGCGATGATCACGCCGAGCATCAAGCCGCCGATCAGCCCGAGCGCCGTGACCTGCAGGGTCAGCTCGATGCCCTGGAGCAGGTATGGCAGGCTGAGATAGTGCAGGAACAGGGACATCGGTGAAGAAGGCCTGACGAGTTGCGGCTAGGTTGGTTCGGCGAGCCGTCATTGCGAGCGAAGCGAAGCAATCCAGAACCGAAAAAGGCTGGATTGCTTCGTCGCTTCGCTCCTCGCAATGACGAATTCCCTGTTTCTATGGCCGAGGTTCTTCCCCCTCTCCCAAGGGGAGAAGGGGAATCGGCGGGGGACGCTCATGGGAGCAAATCGTACGAACGCTCAATCCGCCTGGAGGATATCCGGCTCCTTGAAGTTGGCGGGATCGAGCTCCCACTTCTTCAACAGCTCCTGGTGAATGCCGGCCTTCTGCACCTCGATCAGCGCGGCGAGCACAGCATCACGGAATTTCGGCTTGTCCTTTGGCACGGCGATGCCGACCGAATAGGGGATCGTCACCGCGATCGCCTTCTCGAGCTTGTCGGGATAGGCCTTCACGGCCTGGTCCACCGTGTTGACGTCGTTGATGTAGGTATCGGCGCGTCCGGCCAGGATCGCCTGGATACAGTTGGCGTTGTTGTCGTAGAGCTGCAGCGTCGGTTCCGGCTTGCCGGCTGCCTTGCACTTCGGTCCCATGTCCTGCACCAGCGGCACCTCGACGAAGCCGGTATTTTCCGCGGCGGCCGCGCCGCACAAGGTCATGTCGATGCCGTGAATGCCCTTCGGATTGCCCTTGGCGACCAGCACGCCGTCGAACACTTTCGAATAGGTGATGAAGTCGGCGGCCTTGGCCCGCTCCTTGGTGGCGTAGATATCGGAGATCACGATGTCGGCCTGGCCGCTCGCGAGCGTGGTCAAGAGCGCTGCGAAGGTCACCGGCTTGTAGGTCAGCTTGAAGCCGAGGCAGTCGCCGATGGCTTCACCGAGATCGATGTCGAAGCCGACATATTTGCCGGGATCCTTGGGATCGATCGATTCATAACCCGGCGTGTGCGGGTTGATCGCGTTGACCAGCGTCTTGCCTTTCCAGTCCGGAAATTTGTCCTGCAGCGTCGCGCAGCCCGCGGGCGTCGCGGCCTGCACGCCGACAGGCGCCAACAGTCCCGCCGCGATCACGGCGCCGAACGCGGCAAGACACGCGCGCCGCGCCTTGGTGAATAGCCAATTCTGCATGTTGCCAGCTCCTTCGAACGGTGATGGTTGCGTGGTCCGGCGGTGCTGTGATGCCGCCGCCGCGGTCCAAGCTCGAAGGCAAGCTTAGGTGTGCGTGCGCACGGAAAACTTGTCCGTAGGCGCACAATAAGTTGCATCGCTGTAGGTCAGAGATTGAGCAGAGCTTGCCCAAAAACTATCCGCGTCAGTCCGACCCGGACATTGGTCAGCGCTCGTGTCTGAGGTGAAGCGTCGCGGACTTACGCCTACTGATCATTGCCGCGTGCCCGCTGAGGCTATGCAAGTGTGCATCGCGAGACCTTGCGCCGTGGGCTTGGCTGGCGCGTTGCGGCCGACTACTGTGCCGCCATTCGACGTCGAGTGTATGGGGCGATCTCGTTGGTTAGGTATCTGCAATGATGTTCCGTTTGACGGAACAGCTGTCGTTTGGCCGAGTCCTGATGCGGACTCTGATCGTCCTCGCCTATCTCATCATCTTCGCGCCCGTCGTGATGATCGTGGTCACGAGCTTCTTTGCGCAGGAGCTGATCAGTTTCCCGCCGCCGGCGCTCTCCCTGAAATGGTACGCCAACGCATGGGACAAGCCCGAATTCCTGCGCGGCCTGCTCACGAGTTTCCAGGTCGCCCTCTTGGCGGCGGCGATCGGCGTGCCGATCGGCACGGCTGCCGCGCTCGCCATCGTGCGCGGCGAGTTCCCGGGACGCCAGGCCTTGAGCTCCTTCCTCCTGGCGCCGCTCGCCGTGCCCGGCGTGGTCGCCGGCTCCGGCCTCTATATGCTCTACGTGCTGGCCGAGGATTTTTTTGACCGCGATATCAAGGCGACCACCGAAGGGCTGGTGGTGGCGCACTCGCTGCTCGCAATCCCCTGGACCGTGCGTCTTGTGGTAGCGAGCCTGCAAGGGCTCGACCGCAGAGCTGAAGAGGCGGCCGCCAATCTCGGCGCTGGTCCGTTCACCGTGTTTCGCCGCATCACCTTGCCGATGATGCGGCCGGGCATCGTCGCCGCGGCGATGTTTTCCTTCATCCAGAGCTTCGAGAATCTCGACCTCTCGATGCTGCTCGTCGGCCCCGGTCGGATCACGCTTCCCGTCGCGATGCTGAACTATCTCGAATTCCGGATCGATCCCACCCTGGCTGCGGTGGCGACCGTCCAGATCACTCTGGTTGGCCTGCTGATGCTGGTGACCGACCGCTTCGTCAAACTCTCCCGGGTCGTTTGATGTCGCGGCTGTCTCTTGAAAAATTGAGCAAGCGCTTCGGCACCTCGGTCGCGGTCGACGAACTCGATCTCACGATCCAGCAGGGCGAACTGGTTGCGCTGCTCGGCCCCTCCGGCTGCGGCAAGACCACCACCTTGCGGATGGTCGCGGGCTTCCTGCCGCCAACCGGTGGCCGCGTGCTGTTCGACGCCGAGGATGTCACGAGGTTGCCGGCCCACAAGCGCGGCACCGGCATGGTGTTCCAGTCCTACGCGCTGTTTCCGCACATGACGACGGCCGACAATGTCGGCTTCGGACTCGAAATGCGCGGGCTGAATGCAGCGGAGCGCAAGGCGAGGATCGACGAGGCGCTCAGGCTCGTGCGGCTGTCGCATCTTGCCGATCGCTTGCCGCGTCAGCTCTCCGGCGGCCAGCAGCAACGCGTGGCGTTGGCGCGGGCGCTGGTGATCAACCCGCGCATCTTCCTGCTCGACGAGCCTCTGTCCAATCTCGATGCCAAATTGCGCAGCGAGGTGCGGCTGGAGATCCGCGCGCTGCAGCAGCGCCTGGGCCTGACCACCTTGATGGTCACGCATGATCGCGAGGAGGCGCTGACCATGGCCGATCGCCTCGTCGTCATGGAGGGCGGCCGGGTGCGCCAGATCGGCACGCCGCAACAGCTGTACGACACGCCGAGCGACGCCTTCGTCGCGGACTTCGTCGGGCGCTGCAACATCCTGCTCGGCCGCCGCGAAGACGCCTCTCACTTCCGCACCGAGGGCGGCCTGCTGCTGCCGGTCGACTCGGCTGCGGATGAATGCAAGGATGCGACTGCCTTTGCGCTGCGGCCGGAGCGCATCGTGCTGCAGGTGGATGCGACCGCAGGGCTGCAGGGGCGATTGCAGGCCGTCACCTATATGGGCCCGCAGACCGAATATGTGATCGCAGTAGGCGATGAGACCCTGGTGGTGGTCCGCCAGACACCGAGTGCCGGTGAGCCGCTCGCTGCGCTCAGGCCCGACGACTTCGTGTCCCTGCAATGGGACCACAAGGCTCCGCGCCTTGTCCCGCAAACATCAGCATGAGTGAGAGGTCATCATGATTTCGCGACGCCATTTTCTCTCTGCAACCGCCGGCGCTGCGGCGTTGGCCTCCGCTTTCCCTGCGCGCGCCGAAGGTGGCCAGGTCGTGGTCGGCACCTGGGGCGGCGACTATGGGCAGCTGCTGAGCGATATCATCGACAAGCCGATCCTGGTGCCGAAGGGCTACGAGATCGTACAGGACATTGCCAACAATGATCCGCGCAAGACCAAGCTGCTCGCCGAGCGACAGAGCCGGCGTGGCTCGATGGATGTTGCGTGTCTCTCCGACGGCGACATGTACATCGTTGCGCAATCGGGCACGTTCGATCCGGTCGACGCCAAACAGGTGACGCGGCTCGACAAGGTGTTTCCGGAGCTGAAGAGCGAGATCGCGATCCCGCACATCTATTCCGCGCAGGTCATCCTCTACAACACCAACCTGGTGAAGACACCGCCGCAATCCTTCGCCGACCTGTGGGATCCGAAATGGCGCGGCCGGGTCGGCCTCGCCGACATCCTTTATCCCAACAACACGCTGGCTGCAGCGCTGGCCGGCGGCGGCGGCCCGTCCAATCTCGACCCGGCCGAGAAGAAGCTGATGGAATGGCGCTCGCTCGACGTGAAGATCTATCCGTCGAACGAGGCGTTGGCGGCGGCGCTGAAGTCGGAGGAGGTGTGGCTGACCACGATGTGGCTTGCCCGCGGCTTCCAGTGGAAGAAGGCCGGCATTCCCTTGAACCACGTGGTCGCCAAGGAAGGCGCGCCGGCGATCGTATTCCAGGCCTCGGTGCCGAAGAACGCCAGGAACAAGCCGGGCGGCTTCGCCTACCTCGATGCCATGCTGGACGCCAAGGCCCAGGTCGCGTTCTGCGACAAGATGGGCTACGTGCCCACCGTGTCGGATGCGGTGCTGTCGGAGGATCTCGCCAAGCAGGTCAGCCTCAACGAGGCCGAGCGCGCCCGTCTGTTGAAGCCGGACTATGCCTACGCCGCTGGCCGCACCCAGCGTACGCAGGACTTCTGGAACAAGGACTTCAAGGGCTAGATCTAGGGGCTCGATGATGGCGCTGCTGGTGGTTCCCGCCTGTCTGCTGGTGCTGGCCCTGCTGGTCGGGCCGATGATCCTGATGTTTCGGATCTCGCTCAACCAGTTCAGTCCGACCCAGCTGATGGTGCAGGCCTTCACGCCCGAGAATTATATCAAGGCCGCGACCGACCCGTATTACCAGCAGATCATCGTCTCGACGCTCGGCATCGCGCTGCTTTGCACCCTGCTGACGCTTGTGCTCGCCTTTCCGGCGGCCTACTGGCTCGGCCGCATCGAGAGCCGCTGGAAGAGTTTCGTGGTGATCGCGACGCTGTTTCCGCTGCTGGTCGGCAACGTCGTGCGCTCGGCCGGATGGATGGCGTTGTTCTCGCGTGACGGCCTGCTCAACACCGCGCTGGAAAAAGTCGGCCTGATCTCCGAGCCATTGGAGATCATGTACACGCCGAAGGCGGTCATCCTCGGCATCATCGCGGTGGTGCTTCCTTACATGATCCTGACCATCGCATCCGTGATCGAAAGCATTCCGCACGATCTCGAGGATGCGGCCGCCAATCTCGGCGCCTCCGGAGCGCGCGTGTTCTGGAGGGTCATCTTGCCGCTGTCCGCGCCGGGTGTCGCGGCGGGCTCGATCCTGGTGTTCGTGCTTTGCATGAACACCTATGCAACAGCGGTGCTTCTCGGCGGTCCCAAATTCAAGATGATGGCTCCGGCCGTCTACGACCAGTTCGTGCGTGGCAACAATTGGCCGATGGGAGCCGCGCTCGCCTTCATGCTGCTGGCGGTGACGATGGCATTCACGGTGTTTGGCAGCGTCGCTTTCGCGCGACGGTACAGGACGGCGTAGGGCGATGATAATGATTGCCGTCATTGCGAGGAGCGTCAGCGACGAAGCAATCCAGACCTGCTTTCCGACTCTGGATTGCTTCACTTCGCTCGCTATGACGACAACTGATTGGAATACAAGGAAACGAGAGCATGACTGAACAGGCCGACATCCTTCCGGGCGACGAACTCGCGCATATCAGGAACAAGGGTGAAGTGCCGATCGTGCCGAAGGCGACCTCGCGCGATCGCGGCACGGGTCCGTTCAGGCGGCTGGCGCTGCGCGGGGCCACGGTGATTGACGGCACCGGCGCGCCGCCGATCGGTCCCGTCGACATCGTCGTCGAGAACGGCCGCATCGTCAGCATCAAGAAGGTGGTCGGCTATGGCTACGACGCCGGTTCAGGCCAGCCGGCCGATCATGAGATCGACTGCCGCGGCAAATGGGTGACGCCGGGCTTCGTCGATTGCCACGCCCATGCCGGCGTCGCCTATCATTCGGCGAACGGCTGGGTGCCGCCGGTCGATTATGTCTACAAGCTGTGGCTGGCGCATGGCGTCACCACGGTCCGCGAGATGGGCTCGATGAACGGGCTGTCCTGGATGATCGACCAGCGCGAGCGCGCCCAGGCGAACACGATCGCGGCGCCGCGGCTGTTGGCCTACGCCTATTTCCCGGCCGTCAACGACATGGTCAAGACGATTTATACGCCGGAGCAGGGCCGCGCCTGGCTGCGCGACGTGAAGGCGCGCGGCGCGGACGGCATCAAGTTCTTCGGCGCGCCGCCGGCGATCATGGAGGCGGCGCTCGACGAGTGCAAGAAGCTCGGCCTGCGCGCCGGATGCCATCACGCGCAGATGGCGGTGTCGCGCATGAACGCGTTGACCACCGCGCGCTGGGGCCTGACCAGCGCCGAGCACTATTACGGCCTGCCGGAGGCGCTGTTCGAGGATCGCGTGATCCAGAACTTCCCGCTCGACTACAACTACACCGACGAATATTTCCGCTTCTCGGTGTCGGGCCAGATGTTCCGGCAGGGCGCCGAACCCGGCTCGGCGAAGTGGAATGAGGTGCTGGAGCAGTTCCTGGAGCTCGGCTTCACCTTCGTTCCGACATTCACGATCTATGACGCCAACCGCGATTTGATGCGCGCGCGTCAGGCCTATTGGCACAAGGATTACACCTGGAAGTCGATGTGGGACTACTTCACCCCGCAGCGCGGCGGCCACGGCTCCTACTGGTATCGCTGGTCGACCCAGAACGAGATCGAGTGGAAGGAGAATTACCGGCTCTGGATGGCCTTCATCAATGAATACAAGAACCGAGGTGGCCGGGTCTGCACCGGCTCCGATTCCGGCTTCATCTACCAGATTTTCGGCTTCGGCTATGTGCGCGAACTGGAGCTGCTGCAGGAGGCCGGCTTCCATCCGCTGGAGGTGATCCGCTCGGCGACATCGCAAGGCGCGGCGCTGTGCGGTCTCCAGGACGAGATCGGCACCATCGACATCGGCATGCGCGCCGACATGCTGGTGCACGACCACAACCCTCTGACCGATTTCAAGCTGCTCTACGGCACCGGCGCGATGCGCTTCAATGATGCCTCCAACGCGGTCGAATGGCATCGTGGTCTGAAATACACGATCAAGGACGGCATCATCTACGACACCGAGGAACTGCTGGCCGACGTGCGCGAACTGGTCAAGGCGAGCTGGGAAAGCGACGTCCCGGAGAAGTACGCAGCCAAGGATGCCGCGGCGCCATGAGCGCTGACATCATCGACTTCTTCGTCCTGACCGGCTTTCTCGGCTCGGGCAAGACCTCGCTGCTGCGCGATCTCCTGCTGGGGGCGGCAGCGGCCGACACCGCCGTGATCGTCAACGAGGTCGGCGAGATCGGGCTCGACGGCGTGATCCTGCGCGAGAGCGGGGACGATGTGCCGATGGCCATGCTCTCCAACGGCTGCGTCTGCTGCCAGATCGGCTCCGACCTTGCATTCACGATCGACCGCCTGATCATGGCGCCGCGCCCTGCAGGCGCGGGGCCGTTGCGGCGAATCATCCTGGAGACGTCCGGCCTGTCGATGCCGGGTCCGGTGTTGCGCCAGCTCGCGACCTTGGCCGAGCATCGGATGCGCGTCGCCGTGATCGGCACCTACGATCTCACGCGGGGCGCGGCGGTGGCTGCCTTCGAGGAGGCGGCGGCGCAATGGGCGGCGTCGCACCGCATCGTCGCGACCAAGGCCGACCTGCTCGGATCAGAAGGCTTGGCCAAAGCGCCGGACGCGATCGCCAGCATCAATCCGGTCGCCGAGGTGGTTGTGACCGCCGATCGCGCCTTGGCCGTGAAGATCGCCTTCGCGCCGCTGATGGCGGCGCTGCCGTTGCGCGAACCGGCGCCGATGCTGACATCGGCGCATCCGCGGCTGGCGTTATGTCTGGCGCGGCCGGCGGGCGGACTCGCTTATTCCGATCTCGCTGCCTGGCTCGATAACCTTGCCGGCGCGCTTGGCGAACGCCTGCTCCGCATCAAGGGGCTGGTCGGGGTTCACGAGGCGCCGCGACCGCTCCTGATCGAGAGTGTCGGCACGGTGTTCTCGCCCCCGCGCCAGCTCTCTGCTGAGAATCCGCCGCAGCCCTTCATCGTGGTGATCGCGCGTGATGTCGCGCGGGTTGAGATCGAGCAGGTCGCGCCAGCGGGTCTGTTCACCTACACTTGGCGGCAGCCGGAGACCGCGCTGGATGCGCCCACAATCAAAGCGGAATGGGTGAGCTGAGCAGATGAGTGGGACCGACACGACCGCGTCGGCCTGGCGGGTGCCGCCGGCCGACTATGTGGCGGCGCGGCCAGTCGACTATCGGCTGACTCAGCCGTCCTCTTGCTACGTGACGATGCACGACGGCTGCCGCATCGCCGTCGATGCCTACGTGCCACAGCCGAAGGATGGTGCCGGTCCGGGCCGTTTCCCGACGCTGCTGTTCTTCACCCCCTACTATCGTCGCTTCAAGCTCAGGCCGGGGGGCAGCGGCGAGGTCAATCCCAACACCGGCAAGTTTCGCGACTACTTCGTGCCGCGCGGTTACGCTGTCGTCGTCGTGGATGTACGCGGCACCGGCGCCAGCTTCGGCACGCGCGACAGCTTCCGCTCCCCCAGGGAGCGTGAGGACAGCCGCGAGATCGCCGAGTGGGTCGTTGCGCAGTCCTGGTCGAATGGCGCAATCGGGGCTACCGGCATCTCTTATCTCGGGGCTGCCGCCGATTTCCTCGCCAGCACCGGACATCCTGCGGTGAAGGCGATCGCGCCGTTGTGCTCGGTCTGGGACACCTACGCCGACAATTACTTCCCTGGCGGCATTCAGCTGAAATCGCTGACCAAGGTCTATGACGAACTGATGGTCGGGCTCGATCACGATCGGCGCGACGTTCTCCGTCAGTTTTCCTATTTCGCCAATCCGGACTTCGAAGGGCCCCAACCGGTCGATGAAGACCCAGATGGCGTGCTGCTGAACGCGGCGATCACAGAGCATCTCGGCAATTTCCGCCAGACCGATTTCATGGCCGAGTTCAGGTTTCGCGAGGAGGGGCTGCCTTACGATCCCACCTTCAGCTCGGCCTCGTTCAGTCCCTATGCGGTGTCTGACGGCATCAGGCCGGACGTCGCGATCCTGTCGGTGTCCGGCTGGTTCGACGGCGCCGGTTATGCCAATGGCGCCATCGCGCGGTATCTCACCCTGCAGGACAATCCGCGGCATCTGTTGCTGGGCCCGTGGGATCACGGCGCCCGCATCGATATCTCGCCGTGGCGCACGTCGGTCGAGCCGGGCTTTCCGCTGCTCGGCGAAGTGCTGCGCTTCTTCGACACCTATCTGCTCGGCTATGACACCGGGCTGATCGACGAGGCGCCGATCCATTATTACGCGGTGCATGCGGAGCGCTGGCGCGCCGCGCATCAATGGCCCCCGGTCATGGCGCGACAGCGGTTGTATCTGGCGTCCGATGGAGCGCTTGCCGAGGCCGCGCCGCAAGCGGGCGAAGATCGATATCGGGTCGATTTCAGCCGCGGCACCGGCAACAACACCCGCTATGAGCGCATCGCGGGTATCGACAGCCGGGACTATTACGCGGACTGGCAGGGGCGGACCGAGGCGATGCTGAGCTACACCGGCGCGCCCTTGCCGTCGGCGATGGAGCTCGCCGGGCACGGGCTTGCGGAGCTCTGGCTTGCCTCGGGCGAACCGGATCTCGCACTGTTCGTCTATCTCACCGAGATCGAGGCCGACGGCACCGAGCGCTATGTCACCGAAGGCCTGCTGCGTGCGCTCCATCGCAAAGAGAGTGAAGCGCCGGACAATTATCGCACAGCATGGCCATTCCGCAGCTTTGCTCGGGGCGATGCCATGCCGCTGATCCCGGGACAGTTCGAACGTATCCGCGTGCCGCTGCTTCCCGTTGCTTGGCAATTCGCGAGAGGCAGCCGCATCCGCATCTCCATCGCGGGCCATGACGATGATCATTGCGGCCAGGTGCCGCATGGCCGTCCGCCGCTGATCACGCTGATGCGTGGCGGCGACAACGCGTCCGCGATCGAGCTGCCGTTGGTTGCGGTGTGACGAAGCCGGTCTGTTGCCGCGTTGTCAGTGCGTCACCTCCTCCGCAAGTGGGGGAGGTGACGAGCGTCGCATTCTGGCGAATGATAGACTACCGCTCCGGATAGCTCATCGCATAAGCGTCCATGAGCGCCTGCTCGAGCAGCCGACCCGCGCTGTAGCTTGCAAGTGTCGCTGGGCGCTCCACGCCGGGCAGCAGGCGGTCGCACGGCTCGGGCGCGCCGAGCACGGTGCGCACGGGAATGCGTTCGGCATGGATCGGCAGCGCATAGTCTTCCTCGTCATCGATGATGCCGGCGGAGCGGATCTTCGCCGAGGCCTTCTCGATTTCCATCGCGACAACGGCGGTCGCTTTGAGCTCCTGCTCCGTGGTCGGGCGCAAGGTTGCGGTGCGGCCAGGGAAGAAGCGATCGACCATCATGGTGAGGGCACGTGCTTTCTCGGCCTGGTCCTCGATCAGCTTCGCGTGGCCGAACGCCATCACCGCGCGGTAGTCGGCCGAATGGTGAAAACCGCTGCGCGCCAGCACCAGGCTGTCGAGATGGGTGACCGTGAGGCAGGCTGGCTGCCCCTCCGAAAGATTGCGCAGCATGCGGCTGGCGCTGGAGCCGTGCCAGTACAGCGTGGTCCCTTCGCGCCAATAGAGCGTCGGTGTGCAATAGGGCCGGCCGTCGATGACATAGGCGACATGGCACAGCGCGGCGGAATCGAGCAGGGCGTGGACGGTGGCGTAGTCATAGCGGCCACGGTCGTGGCGGCGCTTGACGCGGTTGGTCTCGTCGACGGGATAGCTGGCCGCGGCCTGCTCGGACATGGGACTTTCTCCTGTTGGATGATCGTCCATGCCATGGCAAAGTGGTTGCCGCGAGTTCCACTTTGATGCCAAACTTAGCAACCACTTCGAAACGCCGGGACGACGTTCTGGCCCTGCCGATCCGGCTCGACCGCGCCTTGCGCAATCAGCCGCAGCAGGTGCACGCGGCGCTGCGCACCGCCATCGTCGACGGGCTGCTGGCGCCGGGCTTGCGCCTGCCGTCGACACGGGCGTTGGCCGAGCAACTCGGCGTGCGCCGTAATGCCATCGTTGCGGCGTATGAACAGTTGCTCTCCGACGGGCTGGCTGAAGCGCGGCACGGCGCCGGCACCTATGTCGCGGCGCAGCTGCCGGCGCCGCCACCGGCGGCTCCAGCGGCAGACTTCGCCGTCCAGACCACGCCGCACCGTCCGTTCGCGCTCGGCTTCACGCTCGTGGACGCTCCGTTGTTGAAGCGGCTTGCCGCTGCGAGCCGCCGCCGCATTGCGCAGGCCTCAAGCGATGAACTCGGCTATGGCGATCCGTGCGGCAGCCTGCATCTTCGTACGCAGATCGCCCATTATCTTGCGGCCAATCGCGGCATCCGCTGTGACCCGAGCTGCATCCTGATCGTGTGCGGCACGCAGCAGGGCTTGCGGCTCTGCGTCGAGGCGCTGCTGAGGCCGGGCGATCCCGTCTGGTTCGAGGACCCCGGCTATTATGCGTCGCGTAACACCTTGCGCGCATCCGGCATGAAGCTGGTGCCGGTGCCGGTCGACGGCGAAGGCATCGTGGTCGCCGCCGGCAAGAAGGCCGATGCAAGGGCGGCTTACGTGACGCCGTCGCATCAGTTCCCGACCGGAGTCGCGATGAGCATGGCGCGACGGGTTGCGCTGCTTAGCTGGGCGCAAGCGACCGATGCGTTCATCTTCGAGGACGATTACGACAGCGAGTACCGCTTTGCCGGCCCGCCACTCACGGCGTTGGCCGGTATCGGCGGCGAACGCGTGATCTATATCGGCACCTTCAGCAAGACCTTGTTCGCGGGTCTCAGGCTCGCTTATCTGGTGCTGCCGCCAGCGGTCGTGCCGCGCGTGGTCGCCGCGCGCGCCTCGCACGATCGCTTTCCGCCGCGCTTCATGCAGGATGCGCTCGCCGACCTGATGGCCGATGGCGAGATCGCAGCGCATATGCGGCGCATGCGCCTGCGCTATCGCCAGGCGCGCGACGCGGTCGCCGAGGCGTTGGAACGCTCGGCCAAAGGCTGCCTGCATCTGTCGGCGCCGGCTCAAGGCCTGCATCTGCTCGCCACGTTGCCGCCTGGCGCGCCCAAGGACGCGGCGCGGCTGATCCGCGAGCGTGCGGGGATCGAGAGCAGGTTGCTGTCGGACGCACGCATCGTGCAGCGCGGCCCGGACGGGTTCATCCTCGGCTACTCCGGCTTTGCAGTCAGCGATCTCATCGCTGCGGCCAGGCGGCTCGGGCGCGCCGCGCACGACAGGCTGCACGAGCGCGATCGCCGGGGCGATCAAAAAAAATAGTCGGCGAAAATTTCGCTTTTTCGGCGCGGAGACGACGGCCGGCAATCTGCCCACGACCGGACTGGCTGGCCTGCGCAAATGCTATCGATACGGATCGCTCTGGATGTTCGGCGCGGTCTGGCGCACGCGGCGCAGCGTGATCGGCGCGCCGTCGGAGACGAATTGCAGTTCATAGGCGCGGCCGGAGCGATCCGTTGCCTGACAGGTCACGCTTGCGACCTGCAGCGCGGCGAAATTGCCGATCTGGCGGCAGACGCCGGCCGAGGTCTCTGCTGCTGGCACCGGGATGCCATCGACCTTCGGCCGGTCCTTGGAGTTCAGCAGCATCCGGTCGACCGGCAGCTCATAGAGTTCCTGCTGGGTCCGCGAGCGGTGGCCATGAAGGCCGGAAAACGCGATGATGTGGCTTTGATCGGCCGGATCGTCGAGCGCGACCGTGAAGTGGGCGCGCCCCTTTTCGCTATGGAAGAAGGCGACCGCCTTGCACGGGTAATCCTGGCCGTCGACCTTGAGCGTACGGCAGGTGCCGGACATCAAAGCGTAGAGGTCGATGTCCGGGGCGACCTCCGGCGCCGTCGAGGCCGGGGTGGGCGTCTGGGCCAGCACAGGCGTGGCGAGAACCAGGACGCCCGCGAGGAGCATCGACCGGCCGGAGAAGCGATCAAGGAACCGATCAATGTACGAAGGCATGAAGGAGCGGGACCACATCGGACGAAGGTTGGGCCAGTCGGCAGAGCTATTGCAAGCAGGGTGACGGCGGAAAGGCGGCGAAAAAACGACAATGATTCATCGAGCTTATACCGCTCGCGAGGGGGTTCGTCACGCCCGCCGAGGACCGTCTCACCACACTATCGATGTGCCGGTCGCATCGATCTGGCTGGCCGACGTGCTCGCGGGCCCGATCACTCGGCCAGCGGGATCGTCGAGATGCTGCCCTGGAACTGGAAGGCCGCAGCCGTCCCCGCCGCTGCCTGATCGGCTCTCTGGATTGCTGCCGCCGAGAGCGGCCAACCTGCGGCCTTTATCGGATGCGTTCTGAAATGGAGATACTGGCGGCTGGTTAATATTGCTGGTTCTATGGTGATGACAAGCGTCGATGATGTATGGGGCTATTCCCGCAATCCTGCGTCGAGCTGATAGAGCAATGCGTGGAGCTTGCCCTTGCTACGAGGGCGAGGCGGAAATCGCTGAACCAGCTCCCTGACTTCGGGTGATGCATGCGAAATGGCCCAGCGAACCTCGGCATCTCCCTTGTCGGACCCGTCGCTTGCGGAAAGGGCGCTGGCGTGCGCGGCGTAGGCGGCCGGGCTCAAAATGTGACTTGTTTGGTGCGATGTCGCAATCGGATGTGTGTAGGCCGTTGCAGCAGCAGTCGAAGCTGCCCGAGCTGCCGCAGCGGCTGAAGGCTCATCGACCTCTTTCGCGGCTGATTGGGCGGCCCAAGCGAGCTTCCGCAGATTTGCCGTTCGCACGCCGCTTCGCGCAAAAACTTTGGCACCGTCAATGGCATCCCGCGGACGAGCGTCGTTTGGCGCGAGCGCTTCAAAAATCGGAAGCGCGCGTTCCGCGCAATCCGCCGCCCATCCCGCGATGTGACAAAGATCGGTCATCGTCAATTCGATCGCGGGCGGAAGATCGTCCATTGATTGCACTCCACGAGGGCGTCGCAATTCGTACTACTTGCCCATCAAGGCCTGCACCCGCAGCTTCCAGAGGTTCCAGACCCGGTCCATGATCACCATGTTGACGGCGTCGGCCTTGGCGCCTTCCTCCGGACTGAGATAGGTGACCTCGCTGCCGAGTCCGATCGCCTGGGCTTGCAGCTTGGCATTGACGTCGGTGTAATAGGCGCGGAACACCGCGACCTTCACCGCGGAGCCGACCGCGACATCGCCGTGGCCGCGCATCAGCACGATCGATTTGTTGCCGAGTGCAGTCGCCAGCGCGTTGCCGATGGCGTTGTTGCTCACCAGCATGTTGGTGGGGCCGAACTCCTTGCCGATGTCCCAGACCGGCGCGCCCGCGGCCAGGAAGGCGGCGTTGTGGAACAGTGGGCGTAGCGGGGTCTTGCTGACCGAAAACGGAATCACGCCCGGCGAATGGGTGTGCACGACCGCCATCACATCCGGCCGCGCCCGGTAGATGGCGGCGTGAATGAAGCGCTCGAGGAAGACGGTGCGGCCGCGCGCGTCGACCGGCTCGCCATTCTCGTCGAACTCCATGATGTCGTTGGCGGTCACCAGTGCCGGCGCGAGCGAACGCGACATCAGGAAATGCGACGGATTGGCCGGGTTGCGCACGCTGACATGGCCGAAACCGTCGACCACGCCGAGATCGGCAAGGATGCGGCTGCCGACCACGATGTCGTCGAGCAGTTCGTGCGGGACGTTGGGAATAGTCTCCTGCGCGTGCGATGGAGGGGCGGTCAGAAGCAGCAAAGTGATGGCGACGGCAGCAAGGTGGCTGATCCTGTGCATCTGATCGCTCCGACTGTGTGTGCTCGCCGAATTGGCTTCGACCCTCTGAGCATACGCGCCAATGGCTTACGTCACCGGTGCGGGATTGAACAGGGTGAGGTCGTTATGGATGCCCCAGCGGTCCGACCATGGCTTGGTCCGGCCGGAGGCGACATCGAGGATCAGTTTGAACAGCTCCCAGCCGGTCTCCTCGATCGTCATCTCCCCGGTCGCGATGCGCCCGGCGTCGAAGTCGATCAGGTCCTTCCAGCGCCGCGCCAGCTCGCTGCGGGTCGCGACCTTGATCACCGGCGCGGCGGCGAGACCGTAGGGCGTGCCGCGGCCGGTGGTGAACACCTGCAGGGTGATGCCGGAGGCGAGCTGCAGCGTCCCGCAGATGAAGTCGGAGGCAGGCGTCGCCGCGAACAGCATGCCCTTCTGCCGCGCCTTCTCACCCGGAGCCAGCACGCCCGCGATCGGGCTGGAGCCGGACTTGACGATCGAGCCGAGTGACTTCTCGACGATGTTGGCGAGGCCGCCCTTCTTGTTGCCGGGCGTGGTGTTGGCGCTGCGGTCGGCGCCGCCGCGGGCGAGGTAGGCGTCATACCACGCCATCTCGCGCACCAGCGCGCGGCCGACCTCCTCGTTGATGGCGCGCCGGGTCAAGAGCTGGATCGCGTCGCGGACCTCGGTGACTTCGGAGAACATCACGGTCGCGCCGGCCCGCACCAGGAGGTCGGCGGCAAAGCCCACGGCCGGATTGGCGGTCACGCCCGAGAACGCGTCGCTGCCGCCGCATTGCAGGCCGATCACGAGGTCGGACGCGGGGCAGGTCTCGCGCTTGCGCGTGTTGAGCTGAGCGAGCCGTGCGTCGGCCTGGGTCATGATCGCATCGACGATGGCACCGAAGCCGTCGAAGGCTTCGTCCTGCATGCGCACGATCGCATTATCGACGCCTTCGGGCACCAGCCGCTCCGGCGCGAGCTTCTCGCAGCCGAGGCCGACCACCAGGATCTCGCCGCCAAAGTTCGGGTTTTGCGCGAGGTTCTGCAGGGTGCGGATCGGCACCACGGCATCGGGCGCGGTGATGGCGACACCGCAGCCATAGGCGTGGGTCAGGCCGACGACGTCATCGACGTTGGGATATTTGGGAAGCAGCTCGTTCTTGATCCGCTTGATCGCGAATTCCAGCGTCCCCTTGACGCATTGCACCGAGGTCGAGATGCCCAGCACGTTCTTGGTGCCGACCGAGCCGTCGGCATTGCGATAGCCCTCGAAGGTGTAGCCTTCGAGCGGGGGCAACGGGGCTGGCACGGCGGTTGCGATCTCGAGCTTGTCCAGGGCAGGCGCCTCGGGCATCTCGATGCGGGCCTCGTCGACCCACTCGCCGGCCGCGATCGGCGATTTGGCGGTGCCGATGATTTCGCCGTAGCGGACGATGGGCTGGCCCTGGCCGATATCGACCAGCGCGGTCTTGTGACCCTGCGGCACGAAGCTTTTCAGCTCCAGGCCGTCGGGAAATCTGGTGCCGGCAGGCAGGCCGAAATCATTGACGACGATCGCGACATTGTCGCGCGCGTTGAGCTTGATATAGCGCGGCTCCGCCGCCGCGACTGTCTGATGTTTCATGCCTGCTCCCTTCGGACTAACTCGTAGGGTGGGCAAAGCGAAGCGTGCCCACCGCCTTGTCGGTCAATCCGGCCGGTGGGCACGGCGCTGCGCGCCTTTGCCCACCCTACAGATCTGACTTGAATTTTCGTCATTGCGAGCGAAGCGGCTTGTCCACCCTAGCCCGAAGGGCGACGGCGGAAGCAATCCAGGCTCTAAAAGAAAGTCTGGATTGCTTCGTCGCCTTCGGCTCCTCGCAATGACGAAGCGTGTCAGCGGCTCACACCGGATAGGTGTAGGCCGTCTTGACCGTGGTGTAGAACTCGCGCGCGTAGGAGCCCTGCTCGCGGGCGCCATAGCTCGAGCCTTTGCGGCCGCCGAACGGCACGTGATAGTCGACGCCGGCGGTCGGCAGATTGACCATCACCATGCCGGCCTCGCTGTTGCGCTTGAAGTGCGACGAGTACTTCAGGCTCGAGGTGCAGATGCCGGCTGCCAAACCGAACGGCGTGTCGTTGGCGATCGCAAGCGCCTCGTCGTAGGTCTTGGCGCGGATCACCGCGGCAACCGGCCCGAAGATCTCCTCCCGCGCGATGCGCATGCTGTTGCTGACTTCGGTGAACAGCGCCGGCTGCATGTAGAAGCCGGGAGTCTCGCGGTTGAGCAGCTCGCCGCCCCAGGTGAGCTTGGCGCCTTCGTCCTGGCCGATCTTGAGGTAGCGCTGATCCTGCTCGAGCTGGTTCTGGTCGACGACCGGGCCGATATGGGTGCCCTGCTTCACGGCGTCGTCGACCACGAGGCCCTTGAGCCGCTCGGTCATCGCCGCGACGAACTTGTCATGGATGCCGTCGGTCACGATCAGGCGCGAAGAGGCCGTGCAACGCTGGCCGGTGGAGAAATAGGAGCCATTGACGCAGGCTTCGACCGCGACCTTGAGGTCGGCGTCGTCGAGCACGATCATCGGATTCTTGCCGCCCATCTCGAGCTGGAATTTCTTCAGGGGATCCGAGGTCACGCAGGCCTGCGCGATTCTGCGCCCCGTCGCGACCGAGCCGGTGAAGGAGATCGCGCTGACGTCGGGATGTTCGAGCAGGGTCTGGCCCACCACCGAGCCGGAGCCGACCACCAGATTGAAGACACCGGCAGGGATGCCGGAGCGCGCGATGATCTCGGAGAGTGCGTGTGCCGAGCCGGGCACGAGCTCGGCCGGCTTAAATACGACGGTGTTGCCGTAGCAGAGCGCCGGCGCGATCTTCCAGGCGGGAATCGCGATCGGGAAATTCCAGGGCGTGATCAGGCCGACCACGCCGACCGGCTCGCGGACGATCTCGACCTCGATGCTTGGTCGCACCGACGGACCTTTCTCGCCGGTGAGCCGCAGCGCTTCGCCGGCAAAGAATGCGAAGATCTGTCCGGCACGGGCGACCTCGCCGATGCCTTCGGGCAGCGTCTTGCCCTCTTCGCGCGCCAGCAACCGGCCGAGCTCTTCCTTGCGGGAGAGGATCTCGGCCGAGACCTTGTTGAGCGCGTCGTACCGCTCCTGCGGGGTCGAACGCGACCAGGCCGGGAAAGCGGCCTTGGCGGCGGCGATCGCCTTCTCGGTCTGCGCCTTGTCGGCCTTGGCATATTCGCCGACGACATCATTGGTGTTGGAAGGATTGATGTTGCGCGTGGCGCCGCTGCCGTCGACCCATTCGCCGGCAATGAAATTCTTCAAGATCGCGTTCATGTTGTTCTCCGAGAAGTTGCGCGATTGGACGGGCACCTTACCCCATCAAATGCGTTAACGCACGAGACAGGGCCGTTTGTCGTCAAACGTCCAGCCGGGGATGAGGTACTGCATTGCGATCGCGTCATCGCGGGCGCCAAGCCCATGTTGCTTGTAGAGCGCATGGGCCTTTTCGATGGCGGCGCGATCGATCTCGACGCCGAGGCCGGGGCGTTCGGGAACGGCGATCTTGCCGCCCTTGATCAACAGCGGTTCCTTGGTCAACCCCTGGCCGTCCTGCCAGATCCAATGGGTGTCGATCGCTGTCACCTTGCCGGGGGCGGCCGCACCAACATGGGTGAACATCGCCAGCGAAATGTCGAAATGGTTGTTGGAATGCGAGCCCCAGGTCAGCCCGTTGTCCCTGCAGGTCTGCGCCACTCGCACCGAGCCCTGCAGAGTCCAGAAATGGGGATCGGCCAGTGGGATATCGACCGCGCCCAGCCGCAGCGCATGGCCAAGTTGTCGCCAGTCCGTGGCGATCATGTTGGTTGCAGTCGGCAGTCCGGTCGCGCGGCGGAATTCGGCCATGATCTCGCGACCCGAGAAGCCCGCCTCGGCGCCGCAGGGGTCCTCGGCATAGGCGAGGATGCCGTGCATGTCCTTGCACAGCCGGATCGCCTCATCGAGCGACCAGGCGCCGTTGGGATCGAGCGTCACGCGCGCATCGGGGAAGCGCTTGGCAAGCGCGGTGACCGCCTCGATCTCGGCTGCACCCTCGAGCACGCCGCCCTTCAGCTTGAAGTCGGCGAAGCCGTAAGCGTCGCGCGCGGCCTCGGCGAGCTGCACGACGGTGTCCGGCGTCATCGCCTGCTGGTGGCGCAGCCTGAACCAGCCATCCTTTTCGCCTTCGCCGGTGGCGTAGGGAAGATCGGTCCTGGTGCGGTCGCCGATGAAGAAGAGATAGCCGAGCACCTCGACGGTGGCGCGCTGCTGGCCTTCGCCGAGCAGCGCTGCGACCGGCAGCCCGAGATGCTGGCCGAGCAGGTCGAGCAGCGCGGATTCCACGGCCGTCACCGCGTGGATCGTCACGCGCAGATCGAAGGTCTGCTTGCCGCGGCCGCCGGCATCGCGATCGGCAAATTTTTCGCGCATCGCCGCCAGGATGTTGTTGCAGGCGCCGATCGTCTGGCCGACGATCAGGTCGCGCGCATCTTCCAGCGTCTTTCGGATCTTCTCGCCGCCTGGCACCTCACCGACCCCGGTGTGGCCGGCATTGTCGGTGAGGATGACGAGGTTGCGGGTGAAGAATGGCGCGTGCGCGCCGCTTAAGTTGAGGAGCATGCTATCGCGGCCGGCGACCGGGATCACCTCCATCGCGGTCACGACCGGCGCGCCGGTGAACCCGGTGCGGACGGTATCCTGGATCATCTGCTCCTCCTTTGGCCGCCTTGTTAGTACCATCGTCATTCCGGGGCAGCCCGTCAGGGCTGAACCCGGAATCTCGAGATTGGCTTGCGTCTTTTCTCTTCCATCAATTCTTTTCCATGAATGTCGAGATTCCGGGTTCAAGGCCTTACGGCCTTGCCCCGGAATGACACTGAAATTACTCAGCCGCCTGCCGCGCCGGCAGCGCGTTCGGCAACTTCGCCACCAGCGCGGTCAACTCCGCCATTTCCGCCTCCGTCAGATCGGTCAGCGGCGGACGCACCGGACCGGAATCGCGGTCGATCACCTTCATGCCGGCCTTGATGATCGAGACCGCATAGCCCTTCTTGCGATTGCGGATCGCGATCAGCGGCAGGATGAAATCCTTCAGCCCCGCATGGATCGCCTCATGATCGCGCCGGCGCACGGCGGCGTAGAACTGGGTTGCGAATTCCGGCACGAAGTTGAACACAGCCGATGAATATGTCGTGACGCCCATGTCGAGATAGGGCAGGGCGAAGGTCTCGGCCGTCGGCAGGCCGCCGATATAGGTCAGGCGGTCGCCGAGCTTGGAATAGACCCGGGTCATCAGTTCGATGTCGCCGATTCCGTCCTTGTAGCCGACCAGGTTCGGGCAGCGCTCGCACAGCTTTGCCAGCGTGTCCGGCTGCAGAATCGCGTTGTCGCGGTTGTAGACGATGACACCGATCTTCACGGAGGCGCAGATGGCCTCGACATGGGCGGCGAGGCCCTCCTGCTCGGAATGCATCAGATAGGGTGGCAGCAGCAACAGACCGTCGGCGCCGGCCCTCTCGGCACCAAGCGCGATCTCGCGCGCGATCGCGGTGCCATAGCCGGTGCCGGCGAGCACGGGCACGCGGCCTTTGGTTTCCTCGACCGCGACTTTCACGACCTGCGGGACCTCGGCTGCGGTGAGCGAGAAGAACTCGCCGGTGCCGCCGGCGGCGAACAGGCCGGCGACGTCATAGCCGCACAGCCAGTCCATGTTGGAACGATAGGTCGCCTCGTCGAAGGAATAGTCCGCCTTGAACGGCGTCACGGGGAAGGAGAGCAGGCCGCTGCCGATCTGCGCTGCCATCTCCTTTGGGGTCATCTTGCTCATCGCGCCGCTCCTTTGGGAAATCCGTAACGGACGCAGAACTTTCGCACCAGACATCGCGTCCTTCAGGCCTTTCGTTAAGGCCAAGTCCGATGCCGGTCCAAGCCAATCACGGTATCGATCGATGTCGGATCGGCATCAATCCTCGCCGTGCTGCAGGGTCGCAAGACTGCCTGCGATGTCGACCAAGGCGGGCAGCAACGGGTTGTCGTGCTCGCGCCGCCAAACCATGAAGAGCTCGACTGGAGCGGCATTGCGCAGCTTCAGCGGGCGCAGTTTCACGTCGGCGATCTTCAGGCTGCTCGCTGCCTGCGGGACGATCGCGACGCCCAGCCCGGCGCGCACCATCGACAGGATGGAGTGGATCTGGCTCAGGTGCTGGACGTAGCGCGGCAGCACCTCGGCGCGCATGAACTGCGCCACCAGCAGATCGTGGAAATAGCGCGCTTCCGACGGCGAATACATGATGAAGGGCTGGTCGTCGAAATCCTTGATCGAGACGCTTTCGGCCGAGGCGAGACGATGGCGCCGCGGCACTGCGGCGAGCAACTGCTCGGCGACGACCCGCTTGGTCGCGAATTCCGGGCGTGCGATCGGTGGCCGCAGCAGGCCGGCGTCGATCTGTCCCGAGGCGAGCGCCTCGATCTGGTCGCCGGAGACCATTTCCTTCAGCGACAGGTCGGCCTCCGGCAGTCGCGTTCGGCAGGCAGCCAGTAGCTCCGGCATGAAGCCGTAAGCGGCAGCGGCGGTGAAGCCGATCTTGAGCGAGCCGCTCTTGCCGCGGGCGATCCGGTGCGCCACCTGCGCCGCGCTTTCCGCCATTTTCAGAATGCGCCGCGCTTCGGGCAGGAAGCTGCGCCCGGCCGGCGTCAGCTTCACCGAGCGGCTGGTGCGCTCGAGCAATGCGGCGTCGATGATGTGCTCGAGCACCTGGATCTGCCGGCTGAGCGGCGGCTGGGTCATGTTCAGCCTGGCGGCCGCGCGGCCGAAATGCAGCTCCTCGGCCACCGTGACGAAGCAGCGGAGCTGGTTGAGATCGAACATCGATGCCTCCCTGGCATGGATCGAGCTGGTGCGGAACGCGCATTAGCATTGATCACACCGGGTGAAAATGTGGGGAGAAGTGCGCCGATGGCGGTCGGACCCCTCCCCCTTGCGGGGAGGGGTCGGGGGTGGGGGTCCACGAGTCGCGCTCGATATGAGAGAGCGCGCGCATTCAATCAGTATCCCGATCGATGAGTCATTCGGCTCAGCGACGGCTGCGGTCTTGTTCTCGCGCGTCCGTACCGATGAATTGCAATATCGGAGATACTCACGACGGTCCGCGCGTGGGGACCCCCACTCCCCAACCCTTCCCCGCTGGGGGAGGGGAGCGGACTGCGGTTGCGATACCATTTGATACGATGCACGGCGCGCGCAAAAAAAAACGGCGGCCGAGGCCGCCGTTGAAGGTGAGCCACCCACGCGAGGTGCTCAGGAGGTTCGCAATTGGACTCGCTCGATCTTGCCGACGATAAAGAGATAGGCGATCGCCGCGACCAGCGCGTTAAGGCCGACGAAGACCAGGGCGCCGTTGAAGGAGCCGGTGGCGGCCAGGATGTAGCCGATCACGATCGGCGTGGTGATGCTGGAGAGATTGCCGAAGGAATTGAACAGGCCGCCGGAGACGCCGCCGGCTTCCTTCGGCGAGGTGTCGGAGACGACCGCCCAGCCGAGCGCACCGATGCCCTTGCCGAAGAAGGCCAGCGCCATCAGGCCGACCACCAGCGCCTGGCCTTCGGCATAGTTGCAGCCGATGATCGCCATCGACAGCAGCATGCCGCCGACGATCGGGATCTTGCGCGCCAGCGTCAGCGATCCGGTCCTGCGCAGGATGGCATCGGAGATGAAGCCGCCGAGCACGCCACCGATGAAGCCGCACAGCGCCGGCAGCGTGGCGACGAAGCCGGCCTGCAGGATCGACAGCCCGCGCTCCTTGACGAGATAGACCGGGAACCAGGTCAGGAAGAAATAGGTCAGGGTGTTGATGCAGTACTGGCCGATATAGACGCCGAGCATCATCCGGTTGCTGAGCAGCTGGCAGATATGCGACCAGCCAGGTCCACTCGACGCGGACTTGGCTTCCTTGGCGCCATCCAGATCGACCAGCGCGCCGCCCTGGCGGATGTAGTCGAGTTCGGCCTCGTTGACTGCCGGGTGCTCCTTCGGGTCGTACATGGTCTTGATCCAGAGCGCGCCCATCACGAGCCCGAGCGAGCCCATGACGGTGAAGACATGGCGCCAGCCGAACTCATGCGCGATCCAGCCCATGAGCGGGGCGAAGATCACGGTCGCGAAATACTGGCCCGAATTGAAGAAGGCCGAGGCGGTGCCGCGCTCATTGCTGGGAAACCAGGCGGCGACGATGCGGGCATTGGCCGGGAAGGAGGGCGCCTCGGCGAAGCCGACCAGGAAACGCAGGGCAAACAGCATCGTCACGGCCGCGCCGCCGCTCAAGAAGCCGATCCAGCCCTGCAGCATCGTGAATACCGACCAGGTGAGGATGCTGATGGCGTAGACCCAGCGCGAACCGAAGCGGTCGAGCAGCCAGCCGCCCGGCACCTGCGCGATCACATAGGACCAGCCGAAGGCGGAGAACACGTAGCCCATCGCGACCGGATCGAGATGCAGTTCCTTGGAGAGCGCAGAACCCGCGATCGAGAGTGTTGCCCGGTCGGCGTAATTGACGGTCGTGACCAGGAACAGCATGGTTACGATGAACAGCCTGACCCGCGATCGTCGCGCCTCGGCCACCGACACAATTGCGCTCATGCGCAACACCTCCCTGGATTTTTTCCTCTTTGGCCTGTCTAGAGAGGCGCAGGCCGCCGGTCCAAGCCGAAGCCTGTATCGATCGATACAAATTTTGTATCGATCGGTTTGCAGCCGCCTAAAAGTTGGATCACATCATGCGTGTCCAGCGCCGCCGATGAACGTCGTGCGCGAGGTGCGTCGGGGCTGTGAGGCGCGGGCAGAAACGCAAATGGCCGGGCTAAGCCCGGCCATCACGCTTGGCGACGAAGCTGGCGATCGTGTCAGTTCACATAGTCCGGATCGGTCTTCTCCAGCATGCGCTTGAATGCGGCCCATTCGCTGTCCGGCCGGCCTTCCTGCTCCAGCTTGTCGTAGCCCTTGGCATATTGCTCGGCGGTGTGGCGAGCGATGTTGTCCGACACGTGGTTGATCTCGGCGCCGGATGCCTGGATCGCAAGCTGCGCCTTGCAGGAGCGCTCCAGGTTATGCATCAGCTTGAAGGCTTCCGCGACCGAGCGGCCGCAGGTCAGCAGGCCGTGGTTGCGCAGCACCAGCACGTACTTGTCGCCGAGATCGTTGATCAGGCGCGACCGCTCGTCGAGGTCGAGGGCGATGCCTTCGAAGTCGTGATAGGCGACGCGATGAGCGAACTGCAGTGACCATTGATTGAGCGGCAGCAGCCCGCATTTCAGCGACGACACGGCGACGCCGGCAACGGTGTGGGTGTGCAGCACGCAGGCGACGTCGGGGCGAGCCATGTGAATCGCGCTGTGGATGGTGAAGCCCGCCGGATTGATGCCGAGTCCGAGCGGATCGTCGGTCACCTTGCCCTCGATGTCGACAGTGACGAGGTTGGAGGCTGTGACCTCCTCGAAGCGCATGCCATAGGGATTGATCAGGAAGCGGTCATGGGTGCCGGGAAGCCGGACCGAGATGTGGGTGTAGATGCTGTCATCCATGCCGAGCCGGTGGATCAGGCGGTAGGCGGCGGCGAGATCGACGCGCGCCTGCCTGTTCGCATCCGTCAGGGTCTCGGGCTTCACATGCGTGGTCATCATCTGGCTTGTCCTTGTGCCGGTTGCCCGAACTTTCGTTCAGGGGCGGCGGACGGGCAAGCTCAAACTGTCGACAGCCGGCGCATAGGAGTTAGTCGAATGCGGCGGAAGCGCGGGCATTGTTCCGCGCGATGGAAGTCTCGCCACGGAGGCCGCCAAGGATTTGGCGGTCTGCGCTTGTGCTGTCCGTTCGCGCGTGCACAATTCGCCATCTCTCAAACAGGAGTGATGTCAGGTGAAGGCCGTCTACAGCGAGCTGCATCGCAGCCACGATCCGCAATTCTACCTGGTGCGCGGTGTGGTCAAGCGCACCACCGAACAGCCCGAACGTGCGGATCGTCTGCTGGCAGGCCTGAAGGCCGGCAGCCACGAACTGGTCGCGCCGATCAATTTCGGCCAGGGGCCACGTGCGCGCGTGCACAGTCCCGAATATCTGAGGTTTCTGGAGGAGGCGTGGGACGCCTGGGCGGCGCTCGGCGATTCCGGGTCAGAGATGATCCCGAACATGCACCCGGTGCGTAACGCCGGCACCTATCCGACCCATATCGTCGGACGGCTCGGTTGGCACACCACCGACACCTCCGCGCCGATCGGTCCCGGCACCTGGGCCGGCGCCTGCGCGGCGACGGACATTGCGACCACGGCGGCGCAGCTGGTGATGGATGGTGAAGACGCCGTCTATGCGCTGTGTCGTCCGCCGGGCCATCATGCCTATCGCGATATCGCCTCCGGCTTCTGTTTCATGAACAACAGCGCTATTGCCGCCGCGCATCTGCGTCTCACCCATGAGCGCGTCGCGATCCTCGATGTCGACGTGCATCACGGCAACGGCACGCAGGGCATCTTCTACGATCGCGGCGATGTGCTGACGGTATCGATCCACGCCGATCCCACCTTTTACTATCCGTTCGTGTGGGGCTATGCGCATGAGCGCGGCGAAGGCGCCGGCTTAGGCGCCAATCTCAACATTCCGCTGCCGCTGAAGACCGGCGATGACGGTTACATGGCGGTGCTGGGAGATGCGGACAAGACCATCCGCGCCTTCGCGCCGGGCGCGCTGGTGGTGGCGCTCGGGCTCGATGCTTCCGAGCACGATCCGCTCGCCGGCCTTACCGTCACCACGCCCGGTTTCAAACGCATTGGGGCTGATATCGCGCGGCTGGGGCTGCCCACGGTGTTCGTGCAGGAGGGCGGCTATCTCTCGGATATTCTCGGCCAGAATCTCACCGCAGTGCTGGCGGGATTCGAGGAGGCAAGGTGAGGGAACCGCTCTCGGTTCGTCGGATCGCAGCCGCGGGCGGCCTATCGAGAATCATTCGCGGTGGTGGGACGTTTGTGCCGAGACGCTTGAGCTTCGGTCCCATCACTCCGCGTTTAGCAACTGCTAGTCTTTGCGGACTACCTTCCGTCTGATTCTGTTCGGAGGGAAAGCATGAAGCGGCAAATGACGGGGCACGATCGGTGTCGTGCCAACGCTGACATCGTAGCAGCCGATCCAAGCGTCGGACTTCCCGAGCAGGAGTTCGGGCTTGCAGCAATGGCGGGACAGCTCTCCCGCCGGCGCCTATTGACGTCGGCAAGCCTGGCCTTTGGCGCAGCCGCGCTGTCCATCCCAGGCGGTCCTGCTGTCGCCCGACCGCAGGCATCAAGCGGCGCCGGCCTCGGCCGTCCGGTCCGTGTGGCCAAGGATCGGCTCGACGCTCTTGCGGCAAAATTCCATGCGGTGTTCAACGAGCACAACATCCTCCCGCCATTCTCCGCTGACAAGCAGGGGGCGCGCGTCGATGTCGAGCTGCGGCGGCTCACCACCTTCACCCGTGTTCCCGAGACGGGCGAGCGCGTCAAGGTCAGCGGCCTGCTCGCGCTGCCCGCCGATCACAAAGGTCCGCTGCCGGTGGTATCATGGCAGCATGGCACCATCCTGTCCTTCGATCAGGTCCCGTCCAATCTCATCAAGCTGGCGGATCCGAACTACGAGCTGCGCGACAACGTCGATTCGATCGAGACCTTGTTCAACATTCAGCGACTGGTCGGGAACGGTTTTGCGCTGATCGCAGCCGATTATCTCGGCAAGGGGCCGTATCGGGACGGCCGCGGCGAAGCTTATGCCGTAAAAGATGCCACGGTGCAGTGCTGCCTGGACGTGCTGAACGCAGGTCTTTTGGCGCTCGACCAGCTCGGCTTTCGCAAGAGAGCGCTGTTCCTCAACGGCTGGTCGCAGGGCGCGTTGAACACGCAGTGGCTGCGGCAGGAGCTGCAGCGGCGACGCGTGAAGGTGGCGGCCAGCGCGGCGCAGAGCCCGTTCAACAATCTTCCGGAGTCGATGCGCTATTGGGTCACGGCCGGCGCCGACCCGTCGGCCGACAGCGCCTATCCGAAGCCGCCGATCTGGATCACGCCCTGCGTCATCATCCTGCTCGGAAGCTATCGCCTGCAGTATCGGCTCACCGATCTGTTCAAGACCGCGATCAAGCCGCAGCACATCGCGCTGGCAGAGAAGTACTGGTCCGACTACAGCATGGATGACGCCTTCAGCCGAGCGGTGCCACAGCCACCGGACCTTTTGGTCGACGGCTTCTTCGACCGCTTCACCCACGAGACCAACAGCCGCTTCCTGCGTCACCTCGCCGCCAACAGCACGACCTTTTGGGATTATGACGCGCCGATGCGATTCTACTATGGCGCGGCTGACGAGGCGCTGCCGCCACGGCTGGTGAAGATGTCGCTCGCGGCGAACGGCCACTTCATGCAAGGCGTCTCAGTTGCCGGCGCCAGCCATCGTGGCACGTTCCTGGCGAGCTTGTACGGTGAAGGCGACGTGGTGGGCGGCAACTCGACCGTGCTCGACTGGTTCAAATCGGCGTTGTGACGGATCGGATCGCGGCAGACAAGTCGTGGGCAGACAACAAGCCGAGCCCGCCGCGGTCTTGAAGGAAGCACCGCGACGGGCTTGCAGGGTCATGCCGATCAGCCGATCGGCACCGCCACGAAGTGAGTGTTGTCGGCGGTCTTGACCCGGATCAGCACGTCATGCTTGCCGTCCGACTTCGCCGTGGACAGCGCATTGCGCAGATCGGATACATTGGCGACGCTCTTGCCGCCGACATCGAGGATAACGTCGCCGGATTTCAGCCCGTGTTCGGCGCCCGGGCCGTCCGGATCCACCGCCGTGATCACGACGCCCTTGCTGCCGGCGCCCGCGACCTGATCCGCCGGCGCAACCGACAGGCCGAGATGCGGCAGGCCGGGAACTGATCCGTTCTCATGCTCGCTCGCGTTGGCCTGCTTCTGCTCGCCGGGCATTGTCGCCAGGGTGACGTTGATGCTCTTGGGTTCACCCTTGCGCAGGATGTCGAGCTTGACGCTGGTCCCGGGGCTCATGCCGGAGATCTCGCGGGCCAGCGTGCGGGAGTCCTTGATTGCGTTGCCGTTGACCGCGGTGATCACATCGCCTGCCTGGATGCCTGCCTGCGCGGCTGGCGTGTCCGGCTGGGCCTCATCGACCAGGGCGCCCGCGGCGTTCTTCATGCCGATACTCTCTGCGATCCCTGCGGTGACCGGCTGCACCTGCACGCCAAGCCAGGCGCGCGTCACAGTGCCCTTGTCCTTCAGCTGCGCGATCACCTGCTTGGCGGTGGCGGCGGGAATGTCGAAGCCGATGCCGACCGATCCGCCGGACGGCGAGTAGATCGCGGTATTGACGCCGACCACATTGCCGTTGACGTCGAAGGTCGGGCCACCGGAATTGCCCTTGTTGATCGGCGCGTCGATCTGGATGTAGTCGTCATAGGGACCGTTGCCAATGTCGCGCCCTTCGGCGGAGACGATGCCGGCCGTGACCGTACCGCCGAGGCCGTAGGGATTGCCGACCGCGACCACCCAGTCGCCGACACGCGGCATCTGGGTCTCGAAATCGACATGGGCGAAGTTGTGGTTGCCATCGACCTTGATGAGGGCGAGATCGGTCTTGGGATCGGTGCCGATCACCTTGGCGGTGTAGGTCTGACCGTCGTCGGTGGTGACTTCGACCGACTTGGCATGATCGACGACGTGATTGTTGGTGACTGCATAGCCGTCAGCGGAGATGAAGAAGCCTGAGCCGAGGCCGGTGATCAGCTGATGCCCCTGCATCTGCGGACCGTTGCCGTTGCCGTAGCGGCGAAAGAATTTCTCGAACGGGGTCCCGTTCATGAAGGGTTGCAGGTCCGGAAGCTCGTCATTGCGGCTGAGCACGTTGCCGTCGGAGGCTTCATCGATGCGCACCCGCACCGAGATCACGGCGGGCTTCACCTTGCTGACGAGGTCGGCAAAACCACGCGGTCCCTGTTCGGATTGCGCTGTGGGCGTGGCTGCGAATGCGCTCTCGGTGAAGTGTCCGGTGGCGAGCGGGCCGGCCAGCATCACGCCGGCGCCGATAATGGCGACCGAGCCGAGCAGGGCCAGCCGGCGCTTGGCAAACGGCCTGCGGCGGGGTGGCTGATTGGTATCTGTCATGATCGTCTCTCTCCGAAATGCGAAAGCTCAACTGCCCCGCTTCGGAGGTACAACGACGGGATTACGGTGTCCTGTCGGGCGAATTAATTGATCCTGTCCGCGGAATTAATTCGCCGTAATCAGGTTGCCGTCATCAAGTTCTTGCCGCGCGTGACCAGGCGCGGACGTCAGCTCGCCAGCGCCTGTGGAGCGCGGGCGGCCAATTCCCGCTCGGCTTCGCGCACGATCTCCATGGTGCGCAACACGCTGGCGGGATTGACGCTGATGGAGTCGATGCCGAGCTCGGTGAGGAAGCGCGCGATCTCCGGATAGTTCGCCGGCGCCTCGCCGCAGATGCCGACATGGCGGCGGTTGCGCTTGGCGCCTTCGACCGCGAGCGTGAGCATCTTCAGCATGCCGGGATCGCGCTCGTCGAAATCGAAGGCCACGATGTCGGAGTCGCGGTCGACGCCGAGCGTCAGCTGGGTCAGGTCGTTGGAGCCGATCGAAAAGCCGTCGAACAGCTTGGCGAACTGATCGATCAGGATGACGTTGTTCGGAATTTCGCACATCATGAAAATCTCGAGGCCACCTTCGCCGCGCTCGAGGCCGTGTCCGGCCATGGTCTCGATGACTTTGCGTGCTTCGTCCACCCGGCGGCAGAACGGAATCATGATCTTCAGATTGGTCAGCCCCATCACGTCACGCACGCGCCGCAGCGCCGCGCATTCGAGTGCAAAGCCAGCTGCATAGGCGGGGTGCGCATAGCGCGAGGCGCCGCGGAAGCCGAGCATCGGATTCTCTTCTTTAGGCTCGAAATCGCGCCCGGCAATGAGGCTCGCATATTCGTTGGTCTTGAAGTCCGACAGCCGCACGATCACCGGATGCGGGTAGAACGCGGCCGCGATGGTGCCGACGCCTTCGGACAGCCGTTCGACGAAGAAATCCGCCGGTGCCTTGTAGCGCGCGGTGAGGTTCTGGATGGTCTTGCGGTCCTTCGCGGAATTGACCTTGTCGGGTGTGGCGAGCGCCATCGGGTGGATGCCGATGTGCTGGTTGATGATGAATTCCATGCGCGCAAGGCCAACGCCCGCATTTGGCATCATCGCGGTCTTGAATGCGACTTCGGGATTGCCGAGATTGACCATGATCTCCGTGCGCGGTCTCTGCAGCGTGTCGATCGCGACCTTGGTCACTTCGAACGGCAATGCCCCGTCATAGACGTGGCCGACGTCGCCTTCGGCGCAGCAGACGGTCACGGTCGTGCCGGTCTTTGCGTGCTTGCTGAAGTTCTCGGTGCCGACCACGGCAGGGACACCGAGCTCGCGGGCGATGATCGCCGCATGGCAGGTGCGGCCGCCATGATCGGTGACGATCGCGGCGGCCGTCTTCATTACCGGCTCCCAGTCCGGGCTGGTCGAGGTCGCCACCAGCACCTCGCCGGGGCGGAAGGCGCGCAGGTCGCGTTCGCTTTTGACCAGGCGGATCTTGCCCGCGGCGATCTTCTCGCCGACGGCGCGCCCGGTCGCGATCGCCTTGCCGGGCTTTTTCAGCGCGTAGGTTTCCAGCGCATCGGGCGTGCGCCGCGAGGCCACCGTCTCCGGCCGGGCCTGGATGATGTAGAGTGCGCCGTCGTTGCCGTCCTTGGCCCATTCGACATCCATCGGCGTCGGCCGGCCGGCCTTTTGCGAATAGTGATTTTCGACGACGATGGCTGCCCGCGCGAGTTCGAGCACGTCGGCATCGGAGATGCAGAACTGGCTGCGCTCGGACGGCGGCGTCGCGACGTTGCGCGTGGTCGTGCCATGTGTCTTCGTCTTGGCACCGGTCTTCGCATCGGTCTTGGCATAGACCATGCGCTTTTCCTTGGCGCCGAGCCGGCGCGACAGCACGGCACGGAATCCCGCGTTGAAGGTCGGCTTGTGCACATAGAATTCGTCCGGATCGACCGCGCCTTGCACGACGTTCTCGCCAAGGCCGTAAGCGCCGGTGATGAACGCGACGTCGCGGAAGCCGCTTTCGGTGTCGAGCGTGAAGATGACGCCGCTCGCGGCGATGTCGGAACGCACCATCTTCATGATCGCGACCGACAACGCCACCTTGAAGTGATCGAAGCCGTTGTCGATGCGATAGGAGATCGCGCGATCGGTGAACAGCGAGGCGAAGCAGCGCCGGCAGGTCTCGAACAGGTCTTTCGTACCGCGGATGTTCAGGAAGCTGTCATGCTGGCCGGCAAAGCTTGCATTGGGCAGGTCCTCCGCAGTGGCCGAGCTGCGGACCGCGACGGCTGCCGCCCTGCCATATTCCTGCTCGAGCAGGCGATAGGCCTCGTTGACCTCCTTGCGCAAATCGGCACGATCGGTTGCGTCATAGACGATCGCGCGCGCCTTGGCCGCGCGCTTGGCGAGATCGGCGATACGGCGCTTGTCGAGGCCGTCGAGCAGCTTGCGAAGCTCGTCGTCGGCCCCGCTCTCGCGCAAAGCGTCGCGATAGGCCGCGGCCGTGATGGCAAAGCCGTTGGGTACCCGAACACCCTGCGGCGCCAGCGCCGAATAGAGCTCGCCGAGCGAGGCGGTCTTGCCGCCGACCAGGGGCACATCCTCAATGCGGAGGTCCTTGAACCAACGGATATAGTCAGGGGCAGTTTGAATTGCCGTCATTCGCCAGTTCTCCCGCACTGCAGCGTCATCGGAACAGTTTGCCGGGTCGCGGGAGGAGTGCCTTGCGGAGGATCAAGCCGGTGCGAATGATAGGCTCTAACACTATGAGCGCGAAGAGAAAGGGAGTGGGAGGAGAAAGGGCATGTCAACGAAATGACGTTAGCGTATCTTCACCGACCTGCCCGCTCGCGCACGATGCATGCTGAAGAAGGATAATGCGATGACGTCCGCTGTCAGGGTTCATCGCGGCACGGATCGCAACGAGCCATGATGCCCGAAGACATCGAGGAGGACGCCAATCGCGAATGGTCGCGGTTCTGGCTCACCGCCCGGCGCTTCTGGTGCGGGCCGGCGGCTTGGCGCGTGTGGGTCCTATGCGCCGCCCTGGTGGTCGTTGTCGTGCTCCAGCTCTACGTCCAGTTCCGCTTCAATTATTGGAACAGGGATTTCTTCGACGCGCTGGACAGCCGCGATCCGGCGCGCTTGCGTCATCAGGCCTATTTGTTGGTCCCGCTCTGCGCCAGCAGCGTCGTGCTCGCCGTTACTTCAGTGTGGGGCCGCATGACCATGCAACGCAATTGGCGGGAGTGGCTGACGAAGAAGGTGACCAACTATTGGGTCGAGAACGAGCGCTACGCGCGGCTCGCCGCCGTGCAGGGCGACCAGAAGATACCGGAATATCGGATCGCCCAGGATGTCAGGGTCGCGACCGATGCGCCGGTCGATTTCGCGCTCGGCGTGATCTCCTCGCTTCTCACCGCGATCATCTTCATCCAGGTGCTGTGGGAGGTCGGTGGATCGATCTCGTTCAGCCTGTCGGGCCATCGGTTCTGGATCCCCGGCTATCTCGTCGTGAGCGTGGTGGTCTATTCCGGCCTCGTCACCGGGGCGATGATCTTGGTCGGTTCGCCGCTGACGCGTGTGATCCAGACCAAGGATCAGGCCGAGGCCGAGCTGATCACCGCGGCGCATCTGCTCCGTGACATCGGCGAAGGCGTGACGCCGAAGCAATTGGCTCCTGGCGTCATCAGCGGGCTCTGGCAAGCGCTGCACCACGTCATCAAGCAATGGAAGCGGTTGTGCTGGCAGCTTGTGCGCACGACGCTGGTGTCGCACACCAACTCGCTGCTGGCGCCGATCATCGGGCTCGTGCTGTGCGCGCCGAAGTTCCTCAACGGCTCGATCACACTCGGTGAGCTGACACAGGCAGCGGCGGCCTTCACGTTGGTGCAGGGCTCGTTCAATTGGCTGGTCGACAATTACGGCCGCGTCGCCGACTGGATCTCCTCGCTGCAGCGGGTCGGCGGATTGCTGCTGTCGCTCGACCGCCTCAACCATCACGGTGCAGCGGCCGATGCCGGCTGTAGTGATGTCACGCCGCCTGCAACTGTACCTCTCCGGCGAGACGGCTGACGTCAATTGGATCGCACAGCGCCGTGCCGGGATGCAGGAGCGCCGCAGCACCGGCGGCAACGGCCCAGCGGAAGGCGTCGTCGATTGCAGCCCCCGCGGCGAGCTTGGCGACGAGAGCGCCGAGAAAGCTGTCACCGGCGCCGACCGCGCTGACCGGCGTGATCGCAAGCGGCCGGGCGCGCAGTACGAGGTCGCGCGTGACCAGGACCGCACCAAGATGGCCCATGGTGAGCGCCACCGTCCCAACCTTGCCGCTGTGAACCAGCGCACGCGCCGCGGTCTCCCATTGCGCCGCATCGGCGAGCTCGCCCCCGGCGAGTTCGCGCATTTCGCGCAATGACGGCTTGATCAGGTCGACTCCCGCCTCTGCGGCGGCGGCCAGCGCCGGCCCGGACGTATCGAGGATGAACCTCGCCCCGCGCTCACGCGCGAGCTTCGCCACCCGGCCATAGAAGTCGATGGGCACACCATGCGGCAGGCTGCCGCTGCCGATGACATAACGGGGAAATGGCTCGAGCGCGGTCAGCAGCGCGAGCCCCGCCTGCCACTCGCGCTCGTCGAGCGTCGGGCCCGGCAGGATGAAGCGGTAGGGCTGCCCGGTCGCAGCTTCCTGCACGAAGAAATCCTCGCGGGTCTCGTCGGCTGTCGGAAATGTCAGGCTGGCGACACCCTCACGCGCGACCAGCTTGTTGAGCAGGGCACCGGTCGCGCCGCCGACCGGGTAGACCGCGGTGACGTCGCCCCCGAACCGGGTGATGACACGCGCGACATTGATGCCGCCGCCACCGGGGTCGCGCCGCTGCGTGGTGCCGCGCAGCTTCATCACCGGCACGATCTTCTCGACCACCGTCGAGAGGTCGACCGCGGGGTTCGGCGTGATCGTAACGATGTTGCTCATGGCTTAGCGGACCGTCGCCCCGGCTTTGGCCATAACGGCCGTCTCGAAATAGGACTTCAGGCCGAGGAAGCTGATGTCCGGCCGGGTGACGATATAGGCGGGGATGGCTCGCAAGTACGCATCATAGCGTCCCTTGCTCTCGAACTGGCTGCGGAAGTCCGATCGCGCCAGATAGTCCGGAAAGCGCGGGGCGATGCCGCCCGCGATATAGACCCCGCCGCGTGCGCAGAAGGTCAGCGCGAGGTTGCCGGCGACGGCGCCGAGCCAGCCGCAGAACATGTCGAGGGTGGTGCGGCAGACCGTGCAGCTGCCGTCGAGCGCGCTATGCGTGATGGCTGCAGCCTCGCGCTCTGGCACCGTCACGCCATCGAGCGTGGCAATGGCCTGGTAGATGTGTTCGATGCCCATGCCGGACAGCGCGCCGCGCTCGACCGAGACATGACCAAGACGCTCGCGCATCTTGGCGACGACCTTGGCCTCGCGTTCGCTCGTCACCGGCAAAGTGACATGGCCGGCTTCGGTGACGACAACCACGGGGTGACCATCGCCGGGCAGATAACAGGCGGCACCAAAGCCGGTTCCAGGACCGAGCACCAGCATCGGCGCGCCGGCCGCAGCCCGTCCGCCACCGAGCGGAAAGAGGTCGGCCGGTTGCAGCGCCGGCAGCGACCAGCCGACGGCCTCGAAATCGTTCAGGAGCTTTGCCGAGGCGAGCTTGAATTGCCGCGCGAGTTCGGCGCCGTCGATGGTCCAATGGCTGTTGGTGAGAACGCCGCGATTCTGTTCGATCGTCGCCGCAACGTCGAGCACGGCGGCGGTGGGCGAGGCTCCCGCGGCGCATCGCGATAGAAACGATGTGATGGCGTCGGCAATGGAGCGAAAGTCGGCGACCTTCAGATGCTCGATCGGCCCAATTGCGCCATGACTCATCAGCGCGAAGCGCGCATTGGTTCCGCCGATATCGCCCAGAAGAACGTGATCGCTCATCCCTCAGCCGCTTCCACCCGGTTGGTGCGGACAGAGCGACCTTTAGTGGCCCGCTGCGCCGCAATCATGTCCGCATACCACCGCGCAGATGCCTTGGGAATGCGCCGCTGCGTGGCGAAGTCGACATAGATAATGCCGAAGCGCTGTGAATAGCCCGAGCCCCATTCAAAATTATCCAGAAGCGACCAGACGAAATAGCCGCGCACATCGGCGCCAGCCGCCATCGCCTGTGCCATCGCCTCCGTATAGGCCTTCAGGTAGGCGATGCGGCTGTCGTCCTGGACGCCGCCCGCGGCATCAAGCGTGTCGTCAGCGGCGGTACCGTTCTCCGTCACATAGATCGGCAGCTGGAACCGTTTGTGAATGTCGAGCAGGGTATCGCGGAATGCGTCCGGCACGATCGGCCAGCCGATCGCCGTGCGCGGCACGTCATCGGGCGGCGCGCCGAAGCTGGCGCCGATCAGGTTGCTGTCGGCCTTGATGTAGTGCGGCGAATAGTGGTTGAGGCCGAACCAGTCCAGGGGACGGGCGATCTGCGCCATGTCGCCGGGCTGGACGTAGGGGGCAACCGCCTCGGCGAGGGTCGGGGGATAGCAGGCGAAATGTTGCGGCAGCGGGAATGCGTCGTTCCAATATTCGGCGAACCGCAGCGCAGCCGCGGCGTCGGCCGGGCTCTTGGTGCGGGGATAGCAGGGCTGGCGGTTGTGGACGGCGCCGAGCCGTGCCCCGGGCACGCTCGCGCGCAACACGTCGATCGCCTTGCCGTGGCTCAGATTGACATGGTGGATCGCCTTGTGGAGCGCGGCTCTGTCGGCGACCCCGGGCGCGTGCCAGCCGAAGCCATAGCCGAACAGCGTGAACACACATGGTTCGTTGAAGGTGGCGAAGTGTTTGACCCGGTCGCCATAGCGCTTCGCGATCAGCGCGGCGTAATCGGCGAACCAGCCGGCGATATCGCGGTTCTGCCAGCCGCCGAGATCATCGAGCGCCTGCGGCAGATCCCAGTGATAGAGGCAGATCCAGGGTTCGATCCCGGCTGCGAGCTGGGTGTCGATCAGCCGGTCGTAAAAGGCGAGGCCCTTTTCGTTCGGAGCGCCGCGGCCTTGCGGCAGCACGCGCGGCCAGGCGATCGAGAAACGGTAGGCATTCAGGCCAAGCTCCCGCATCAACGCGACATCGTCGGGATAGCGATGATAATGATCGCAGGCGACCTCGCCGCTGTCGTTGTTCTTCACCCGTCCGGGCGGACGCGCATAGACATCCCAGATGCTGTCGGCGCGACCATCGACATGCGCCGCACCTTCGATCTGATAGCTCGACGTCGAGGCGCCCCAGAGAAAGCCGCGCTGTGACGGGGCGGCGGCGCCAGGGTGTCGAGTTCTGTCGATGTTGATGGTCATTTCCAAACTTGCCTGCACGTCATGGCCGATCTCACCGGGTCATGATGCCGGGGCTGCGGAACCACCCATTGACCAGGATCAACACGCCCTGACGTCAGGCCCATAGGCTCAGTTTCAGGAGCCGCGTGTGTTTGCGAGGCGCGGCTATCATGCAAGAGGTTCAAGATTCATGTTGTGTCGCAATCCGCTCCCGCTTCCCGGTCGCCTGGACGAGAAGCTCGAACCCCTGCACGCGCTCTGGCGAGGCTTGAGGCGCGCTGAAAACGGCATGCCCTTTGCCGACGATCTCGCACTTCCGGCGCTGGAAAAGCTGCTGGGCAAGGTCTTCCTGCTGCAGGTGTTCACCGGCCCGGAGCGCTTCCGCTTCGAATTCGCCAGCGCAGGACTGCCGGCGGTGAGCCAAGGTTCGTTCCTCGACGAGATCGCCCCGAACTCAGAACTCAGCTATCTGCGCGCGCAGGCCAGCGCCACGGTGGAGGCGGGCGAGCCGACCCTGCTGCGGCTGACCGAAGCGTCGGGCCGCGAGCTGTCGCGGGTGCTGCTGCCGTTGTGGGGCAACGGCCAGGTCAGCCTTCTGCTCGGCGCGGTCGCAGGCTGATTTCGAGGCGTGTCAATTGAACGCCATGCCGCCGCTCATCGCGATGGTCTGGCCCGTCATATAGGGATTGTCGAGCAGCAGCATCACGGCCTTGGCGACTTCCTCCGGCAGGCCGAAGCGGCCGAGCGGAATGCGCGAAACCAGCGCCTGTTGCTCCTTCATCATGTCGGTCGCGATCAGGGATGGCGCGACCGCGTTGACCGTAATGCCGTCCTTGACCAGTCGGGCGGCGTAGCCGCGCGTCAGCCCCTCCATCCCGGCCTTCGAGGCGTTGTAATGCGGACCGATCGCGCCGGCGCCGCGCGCCGCGCCCGAGGAAATGTTGACGATGCGGCCCCATTGGCGTGCCCGCATCCCCGGCAGCACGGCCTGGGTGCAGAGAAATGCCGATTTCAGATTGACCGCAATCGTGGTGTCGAAATCGGCCTCGGTGAGCTCCTCGACGGCGCGGGTGATCGCAATGCCGGCATTGTTGATGAGGATGTCGGCCGGGCCGAGCTTGGCGTCCACCGCGGCGACCAGATCGGCAACGGCGGCAGCCACCGACACATCGGCCTGAAGGGCCGCGGCAGGGACGCCCTTGTCACTCAGCTCTGCCGCCAGCCGTTCGGCCTCATCGGCGCGGTTCCGGTAGTTGATGGCGACGGACGCGCCGGCCTCGGCCAGGGCGCGGCAGATGGCAGCGCCAATGCCGCGCGAGCCGCCGGTGACCAGAGCGCTGCGCCCGCGAAGGAATTGATCGGCCATGACTGTCTCCAGGACTGTTTCGCGCGTTGATGGGAAGCCGAGCTTTAACGCCGGGGAGTGCCGACTTGGCCGCAAATCTCGGTGAGGGCCGCAAGATGCAGGAGCAGATGATGACCGTCATGGACGACCAGGAGATCAGAACCCGCGCCCATCAGCTCTGGGAGCAGGCCGGCCGCCCGAGAGGCCGCGACGCGGAATTCTGGCTGGAGGCGGAGCGGCAGATCAAGGAGGAGCGGGTCCGCCACGAGCTGAAAACGCCGGATAATCTCTGACCGATCAGCTCCCCGGGCTGACCGGCCATACCTGTTGTGTCAGACGTGTGGTTGGCGCCATGCGCGTTGAGATTGCTTGCATCGGGCCGCGATCCCGTGGATCGTGCCGCCACGATGATGAAGGCTTCGTGACTTCGGATGAGCGTATTCCTGCTGCGACGATTTCTGACCCTGGTTGCGACCCTGGTCGGCGCGTCGCTGATCATTTTCCTGATATTGGACGCTCTTCCGGGCAATGCGGCGCAGATGCTGATGGGGGCCGACGCCTCGCCTGACGCGGTGCGCGCGCTTGCGGTCAAGCTGGGGCTCGACCAGCCGCTCGTGGTTCGCTACGCGCATTGGCTCGGCGGCATGGTGGGGGGTGATCTCGGCAACAGCTATGCCTATGGCACGCCGGTCGCCGGCCTGATCGCGGAACGGCTGGTTCTCACCATCCCGCTTGCGATCATGGCGATGACACTCACCACGGTACTGGCGCTGGCGGCCGGCATCTACACCGCGGCCAACCACAACAAGCTCGGCGATGTCGGGGTGATGTCGCTCACCCAGATCGGGATCGCGCTGCCCAATTTCTGGTTCGCGATCCTGTTGATCCTGCTGTTCGCGGTGAAACTGCAATGGCTGTCCGCGGGCGGCTTTGCCGGCTGGGATGACGGGCTGTGGTCCGGCATCAAGTCGCTGCTGTTGCCGGCGATCTCGCTGGCGGTGGTTCAGGCCGCGATCCTCGCGCGCGTGACGCGCTCGGCGGTGCTCGAGGTGCTGCGCGAGGATTTCGTGCGCACGGCGCGCGCCAAGGGACTGACGAGACGCGAAGTGCTCTGGCAACACGTGCTGCGAAATGCGATGATTCCGGTGCTGACCGTGATGGGCCTGCAATTCGCCAATCTGCTCGCCGGCACGATCGTCATCGAGAACGTGTTCTATCTGCCGGGACTCGGCCGGCTGATCTTCCAGTCGATCGCCAATCGCGACCTGATCGTGGTGCGCAACTGCGTCATGCTGCTCGCGGCGATGGTCATCATCGTCAACTTCGTGGTCGATGTGCTCTATGCCGTCATCGATCCGCGCATCAAGGTTCACGAGCTGTGACGTCATTCTCGCCTTTGGCTTCCGGCGCCGTGACGATCAGCCGTCCGACTTCACGGAACGGATTTTGGCGTCGCGCGCTGCGCCACCGGAGCTTCGTCGCCGGCGGCGTGCTGTGCCTGCTCGTGCTTTGTGCTGCGCTGCTCTCGCTGTTGTGGACGCCGTGGTCGGCCTACGATCTCGACATTGCCGCAAAGCTGCAGCCACCCTCTCTGGCGCACTGGCTCGGCACCGACGTGCTCGGGCGTGATATCGTCTCGCTGCTGCTGGTGGGGGCGCGCGCGACCATCCTGGTCGGCATCATCGCCGTCGGCATCGGGCTCAGCTTCGGCGTCTGTCTCGGCTTGACGGCCGCGGCACAGAGGGGCTGGACCGACGAACTCGTCATGCGCCTCTCCGATTTCACCTTCGCCTTTCCCGCCGTGCTCTCGGCGATCATGCTGGCGGCGGTGGTCGGTCCCGGCATGGTGACGTCGATCATCGCGATCGGGATCTTCCAGATCCCGGTATTCGTCCGTGTCACCCGCGGGTCGGCCGGCGCAATCTGGGTGCGCGAATTCGTGCTCGCGGCCCGCACCTCCGGCAAGGGACGCTTTCGTATCACGATCGAGCACGTGCTGCCGAACATCATGTCGGTGTTGATCGTGCAGGCCACGATCCAGTTCGCGCTCGCCATCCTGGCGGAAGCCGCGCTGTCCTATCTCGGCCTCGGCACCCAGCCGCCGCAACCGTCCTGGGGCCGCATGCTCAACGACGCGCAGAGTCTGCTGTTCCAATCGCCGATGCTCGCGGTCTATCCCGGCATGGCGATCGCAGTCGCGGTGCTCGGTCTCAATCTGCTCGGCGACGGGCTGCGCGATCTGCTCGATCCCAGACTGGCGCGGGAGCGTTGAACCGTGAGCGCAGCAAGCAAGGCACCTCTGCTCGAGGTCGACAATCTCGGCATCAGGCTCAGCACCGCCCGCGGGCCGGCGCAGGCGGTACGCGAGGTCTCATTTGAATTGAAGCGCGGCGAGACTTTGGGACTGGTCGGCGAATCCGGGTCCGGTAAATCGATCACCGCGCTCGCGCTGATGGGCCTGTTGCCGGAGCGCGCTGTTGTCAGCGGCAGCCTTCGGCTCGAGGGCCGCGAGCTGCTCGGCTTGCCGGATCGCGATTACTGTGCGCTCCGCGGTAATCGCATCAGTATGATCTTCCAGGAGCCGATGACGGCGCTCAATCCGATGCACACGATCGGGCGCCAGGTGTTCGAGCCGCTGCGCAAGCACACCAGCTGTACCGCTGCGGAGGCGCGCGACCGTGCGATCGCACTGCTCGATCGCGTCGGCCTGCCCGATGCGGCCAAGCGCGTCGACGCCTATCCGCACCAGTTCTCCGGCGGCCAGCGCCAGCGCATCACCATCGCGATGGCGCTCGCCTGCGAACCGGATTTGCTGATCGCGGACGAGCCGACCACGGCCCTCGATGTCACGATCCAGCGCCAGATCCTCGATCTGATTGCGGGCCTCGTCGAGGAACGCGGCATGGCGCTGATCCTGATCAGCCACGATCTCGGCGTCATCGCCGAGAACGTCCGGCGCATGATGGTGATGTATGGCGGCACGGTGGTGGAGAGCGGAGCAACAGATGCGATCTTTACGCGCATGGCGCATCCTTATACGCAAGGGCTGTTTCGCGCGCGGCCTCGGCTTGGCGCCAGAAAGGGCGAGCGGCTGAGCACGATCCCCGGCACCGTGCCGGAGCTGGTCGACCTGCCGCCCGGCTGTCCGTTTGCGGATCGCTGCGCGCTCGCCGTCGATGCGTGTCGCGCGGCCTTGCCGCCGTCTGTCGATCTCGGCGCGGGTCACGGGGCGCGATGCATCAGGACCGATGCGGCGATGGCAGGAGCGGGGGCGTGAGCATCACGGAGCAGTCACCACCTTCCGAGCCGCCGCTGCTGGAGGTCAACGACCTTGGGCAACGCTACAAGCTGCCGCGCGAAAATCTGTTCCGCCCGCCGGGCCAGGTGAATGCGCTGAACGGGGTCTCGCTCAGCTTGAACGCCGGCAAGAGCCTGGGCATCGTCGGCGAATCCGGCTCCGGCAAGTCGACTTTCGCGCGGCTGGTGATGGCGCTGGAGCGGCCGTCATCGGGCTCGGTCCGGCTGCTGGGACGCGACCTCAACCGCCTTTCGGCCGAGGAATTGCGCCGGGCGCGGCGCGACGTCCAGATGGTATTTCAGGATCCGTACGGCTCGCTCGATCCGCGGCAGACGGTCTGGCGCATCGTCGCAGAACCGCTGAGCGCGCTTGGCCGGCTGGATCGTGCCGAGACGCGCGAGCGCGTGGCCGCCGTGCTGCGCGAGGTCGGCCTGCGCGAGCCCGACATGGACAAGTACCCGCATGAATTCTCCGGCGGGCAGCGGCAGCGCATCGCGATCGCGCGTGCATTGATCACCCGGCCGAAGCTGATCGTCGCCGACGAGCCGGTCAGCGCGCTCGACGTGTCCGTCCAGGCGCAGGTGCTGAACCTGATGCAGGACCTGCAGGAGCATTTCGGCTTGAGCTTCATCCTGATCAGCCACGATCTTGCAGTGGTCGACTATCTCTGTGATGAGGTCGCGGTGATGTATCTCGGGCAGATCGTCGAGCAGGGATGCCCTGAGGATCTGTTCGCGCGCGCCGCGCATCCCTACACGCGGGCGCTGCTGGATGCCGTGCCGCGCGCGCGGGCCGGAGCCATCAGACCGCGCCGCGAAGCGCCGGTCGTTGGATCGCAGGCGCTCGGCAGGGCCGGTTGTCCCTATGCCCCGCGCTGTGTGCTTGCGGACGGGCATTGCCGCGAACACGCGCCGACGCTGCGCGAAATCGGCGCTCGACATCTTGCGGCATGTCACAAAGCCGAGGCGGTGCTGGCGCAGCCGGCGCCGGTCGAGGCGGGCGAAGCCCTTGTCTCGCATCGGCATTGATGGGTAGTTTTGATCCTCTGGGGAGAGAACCGATGTTGAAGAAACTATCGACCGCCATCATCGCCGCCGCGTTGGCGGCTGCGTCGCTGCCCGCGTTGGCGCAAAGTAAGAAAGACAGTGTCATCATGGGCATGACGCTGGAGCCGACCGGGCTCGATCCGACCAGTGCGGCGGCCGCGGCGATCGCGGAAGTCACACTTTATAACATCTATGAGACGCTGACCAAGATCAGCGAGGACTCGTCGGTCTCGCCGCTGCTGGCCGAGAGCTGGAAGGCCTCGCCCGACCTGAAGAGCTATACGTTCAAGCTGCGCAAGGGCGTCAAATTCCAGAACGGCGAGCCGTTCGATTCCGCTGCGGTGAAGTTCTCCTTCGACCGCGCGGCAGCGCCTGCCAGCACCAACAAGGACAAGGCGCTGTTCCAGGGCTTTGAGTCCGTCACCGCAGCCGATGCGGACACCGTGGTGATCGCGCTGAAGAATGCCGAGCCGAATTTGCCGTTCCTGCTCGGGCAGGCGACGGCCGCGATCGTCGAGCCGAAGAGCGTCGCCACCGACGCGACGCAGCCGGTCGGTACGGGCCCTTACACGCTGGGCACCTGGGCCAAGGGCTCTTCAATCACCTTGAATAAATGGCCGGACTATCGCAATGCGCGCGCAATCAAGCTTTCCAAGGTGACAATCCGCTTCATCAGCGATCCCGCGGCGCAGGTCGCGAGCCTGCTGTCGGGCGATGTCGATGCGTTTCCGCGCGTGTCCGCGGGCCGCAGCCTGGCGCAGTTCAAGGCCGATCCGCGCTTCTCGGTGCTGATCGGTGGCTCCAAGGCGAAAACCATTGTCACCATCAACAACAAGAAGAAGCCGCTCGACGATGTCCGCGTCCGCCGCGCCATTCTTGCCGCGATCGATCGCAAGGCCATGATCGAGGGCGCCGCCGACGGTCTCGGGACGCCGATCGGCAGCTTCTACGTTCCGGGCTCACTGGGTTATGTCGACACCACCGGCATCAATCCCTACGATCCCGAGAAGGCCAAGAAGCTGCTGGCGGAGGCCGGCATCAAGACCCCGCTTGAGCTCAGCCTCAGGCTGCCGCCGCCGCCTTATGCGCGGCAAGGCGGCGAGGTGCTCGCAGCAGAACTCGCCAAGGTCGGCATCGTCGCCAAGATCGAGAACCTGGAATGGGCGGCTTGGCTGGCGCAGGTCTTCAACGGCCCGCACGATTTCGACCTTACCATCGTCTCCCATGTCGAGCCGTTCGATTTGGTGAAGTTCACCGAGAGCAACTACTATTTCGGCTATCACTCCGACGCTTTCGACAAGCTTTATCAGTCGATCGTCGCCACGGCCGACGAGGCCGAGCGCGCCACGCTGCTGGGCGATGCGCAGCGGATGCTGGCCACCGATGCCGCCGCTGGTTTCCTGTACCAGCCGCAATTCATCACGATCGCCAACAAGAAGCTGAAAGGCCTGTGGAAGGACGTTCCGCAGTTCGAGAACGATTTTTCCAGCTGGGCCTGGGAATAACGTTAGGAGGCGAGGGGCGGATGCGGCAGGAGTGCCCGCCGCGCCCGCCTCAGCTTCGAGACGAAGGGGCGGGGATCAGTGCGGCCACTCGATCGGCGTGAACCGCATCTGCCGCCGTCGCATCTCGGCCTGCAGTTCGGTCGCATATTGCTTGGCGCGCTCTCCGATCAAGCGGTAGGGCCCGCCGATCCGGCTATCAGCAGCGACCTGTTTGCGGACACTTTCGTAGTATGCCAACAAACTCTCGTCGGTCGAATTCACAAACCTCATCGACGCCCCTCATCACTTCACAACGTTCATAACATCACACGGACGCGCCCCCCGGGCAGCGTCATAAGTTAAAGTTCCCAACCCCGTAAAAAGTTCCGCACCGGGTGCGAGTTCCCTGTGGATTCCGCCCGTGAAGCGGTTCCGGTCCGAGTGGCAGCGGCTTCCGTCCGGTGCCGTGATCAACACGGCGGCAAGCTGCAAATTCCATTGTCGGCAAGAACTTTTCCCTCTCGAATCTCTTGGGTTTCAGAGACTTTACCGGGGGCGACGTCGAGCGCATCCGGCGTCCTGTGAACCCCATGCGAAGGTCATATGCATACTGAGGTGCTGATCATCGGCGGCGGGCCGGCCGGTCTGATGGCTGCGATCTATCTGGCGCGTTTCCGTCGCAACGTCGCGGTGGTCGACAGCGGTGCCTCGCGCGCCGCCCTGATTCCTCGCAGCCATAATCTGCCCGGATTTCCCGACGGCATTCCCGGGCCGCGAACTGCTCGCACGGATGGAACAGCAGGTGATCGGGCTCGGGGTTCCCATCATTCGCGGCTTCGTCAGTTCGCTGGAACGGCATGGCAGGCCATTGCTGGCCTCTTACGCGAGCGGCGTGATCGAGACGCAGCGGGTCGTCTTGGCGACGGGGATCATGGACAAGCAGACGCGGCTGGCGGAATGGGTGGACGCCGTCAGGCGCGGCGAGTTGCGCTATTGTTCGATTTGTGACGCGTTCGAGGAGATCGGGCGCGAGATCGCGGTGGTCGGGCCGTTCGGCCACGCGATCGGCAAGGCGTTGTTCATGCGGGTGTATAGCGCCGAAGTCATCCTGGTCCCCACCGACGACGTCCGCGACGAAGCCGGGGTCCAGCAGCTTGCCGATGCCGCTGTGCAGGTTGCCCCCTGCCTCGTTGCCCTCCAAAGAAAAGAGGGGGGGCATCGAGGCGGTGTTGGCCGACGGCACCCGCGAGCGTTTCGACATCGTCTATCCCGCGATGGGGCCGATGTCCGCTCCGAGCTCGCGGTTCAACTCGGGGTGAGCCATACGTCGGACGGGTTCCTGAAGGTTGACGATAAGCAACGCAGCAATGTCGATCACCTCTACGGCATCGGCGACGTCGTGACCGATCTGCACCAGATCTCGGTCGCCTTCGGGCATGCTGCGGTCGCCGCTTGTCACGCCCACCACTCGCTGCCGATGAGATATGCCTGAGAGCGGGCAGAGGAGCTCGAACGGATCGGCCTCGATCAAATCACGCGCGAGGGCAGCTTAGGTTAATGCCGCGGACAAGGACCGGCCACAGCATGGATGATGGACAGAAGATCGGCATGTTGGGTGGCGGCCACGAGCTGCCGTGAGGAAGCCGAATGCGATCCGTCGCGCCGCGATCTTTGGCTGCAGGCGGCGGAGCGATGGATGTCGCTGGCCGGCGAGACCGTCGTGGCTGCCATCAGCCTTGAAAGGACCGAGGGGGACATGATCGATACAGTCTCGGTGGTCCCAGCAAACAGCACTCTCCTGAGCGGCATGAGCTCCGACGGCCCGGTGCAATTGCACGCAAACGAAGGGCTGATCGTGGCCCGATGTTGAGCGGGGGAAGGGCGGCGACTTGCGGCCTTATTCGGCGAGGCCGAGTGCCGTCAGATGGGCCGCGCCCGCGCGCACATGGTCGTGGTTGCGAAGCTCGAGGATCAAGCGCGGGTTGGAGGTCAGCCGGCCAAGCGCTCGGAAAACCGCAGTCCAAGCGATATTGCCTTCACCCGGCGCCCAATGCCGGTCGGCATAGCCGTCGCTGTCGTGCAGATGCACATGGCTCAGCATGTCGGAGGCCGCCTCGACATAATAATCCACCGGCGGCGCCCCGGTGGAATGATGCGCGTAGTTGGCGTGACCGGTATCGAGCGAGACGCGCACCTTGGCGCTGCCGAGCGCTTTGGCCAGATTGACGCGGTCCCTCGGATCCTTGTCCTCGATGTTTTCAATCACGATCTCGCAGTTCGACTGCTCGGCGCGCGCGACGACGTCGGCGAGCGTGATGCGAACGCGCTCGGCGAGGTCCTGACGGCTCTCGGGCGTCATGTCGAAATTGTTGTGGTCCCAGGTCGTGAACGGCGAGTGGATCACCATCTGGGTCGCACCGAGGAATTCGGCGACTTCGAGCCCTTGCAGCAGGCGCTTGGTCACGGCGCGGCGGATCAGGGGATCGTGGCTGTCGATCTTGAAACCCCAGAACGGGCCATGGATGCCGCGCCGGCCGGTATGGCCATCGAGCATCCGTTTGATCTCGCTGGCGACGGCGCGCCAATCGCCATCGAGCACCTCGGCGCGGGAAAAATCCTGAATCTCGAGATCGCGTTGGCGCTCGAGCAGCCAGTCGCGGTGCGCCGGAATGGATTTGACGGAGAGCGCGGCGCCCAGCAATGGCAGCGGTGCGGACATGTCATTGATCCCTTGACGATCGTCTGAGCGAAGCGCGACCGCTAGCTCGGTTCGATGACGGTCTGGTGAAACGGATGGAGTGGATATCGGGGCGCTTCCTTGCCCGGGTCCGCGCGCATTTGCAACCGAATCGCTCGAGTAGTCAGATCGTCGGCCGCGCTACTTGACGTAGGCGTCAGTTTAGCAACAATGCGGTAATATCGTGTCGAAAAGGGGAGGGCAGCTGTGGGCGCTCGACTTGCGACGTTGCTGTTCGTGATGCTGGCCCTGGTGTATCCCGCCCATGCGCGAGGTCCTTACGGCTCGATTTCGACGGCAGGGTGGTCGGGCGGAGCCTACACCGACGACAAGACCGGTGAATTCACCAGCTGCATCGCGGGGGCGAGTTATGCGAGCGGCATCACCTTCAGCGTCGTGGTGTCGAAGACCTATGAATGGGCGCTTGCCTTCATCCATCCGAGCTGGACGCTTACGCCTGGTCAGAAATTCCCGATCGTGCTGAGCTTCGATGGTCGTAACAGCTTCAACGTCGCTGGCACCGTTCTGTCGACCAACATGGTCGCGGTGCCGATGCCGATCAATTCCGCGCTGGTTAAAAGTTTCCGCGCGGCACGAACCATGTCCGCTTTCGCGCAAGGCAATCTGTTTCAGTTCAGCCTCGACGGCACCGCGGTGTTGCTCCCCTCGCTCGTCAAATGCGCAAAGACGGTCAATGAAGGTGGGCTGGCTGCAGCGACCAACTTCACCGTGAACCTAGGGCAGGCGAATGCAGCGCCACGGCCGGCAGCGCCGCCGACCTCGGCATCGAGCCTGCAGCCGTCCCGACCGCAGGAGGGGTCGGCCGAGTTGCAGTTGGAGGCGATGCAGATCGCCTCCAACTTCATCCTCAAGGCCGCGCTGTCGCACCCTTCGATCCTGAGCCGCGGCGAGGCGCCGGTGTGGCTGACGTCGAGCGGCGTAGCCTGGAAGGCCGACAACGCGACCGGCTTCGTCCGGATCGTGCCGCCGGAGCGCAACGTCGACGGGCTTGAGGTCGCCGCTACGATCGTCGGTAATGACGCCAGGGACTGCAAAGGCAAGTTCATCTCGGCGCGCAACAGCGAGCTGGTCGACAGCCAGGTCGTGTTCCGTGGCATGTCCTCATGCGAGGACAGCGCGAAGTCCGATATCGCCGAATATTTCATCTTCCCGCGCAAGGCCGGCGGCTTCATCCTCTTCTCGGTCGTGACGCCGACCAAGGCGCTCGGCCAGCAGCCGCAAGGGGCGCAGCGCGAGGAGGCCAATGCCGGCTTCCGCAAGGCCGCGTATAGCTCGATCGGTCAGTGAGATTGCGGCGCTTGCCTCCGAACAGGAGACGGTTTGGTTTGCCGCACGCTCTGCCATTCGCGCAAACGTTTCCGAGACGGCAGGCACAGGCGAAATACCGAGTCTGTGCATGGCTAGCCGTTCAATGATCACGTCGCCGCGCGGCTACCGCCTTGGCCGCCGCACCGCGCGCACTTTGCCGCTGCTGCCGCCGCCGCAGTAGAACTGATCCTTTCCATCGGACTCCAGCCCGGAGACAGTGATGCCCTCCGGCATGTCGAGCTGATCGAGAACCTCGCCGCTCTGCGGGTCGATGCGGCGCAACGCGCCGGCTTCGTCTTCCCAGCTGCCGTGCCAGAGTTCGCCATCGACCCAGGTCACGCCGGTGACAAAGCGCGTGCAGGGGATGGTGCGCAAGATCTTGCCCGTGTCCGGATCGATCTGATGGATCTTGCGCTCGCGGTACACGCCGACCCAGAGTGTCCCCTCGGCCCAGGCCATGCCCGAATCGCCGCCGCCACCCGGTGCTGGGATCGTCGCCACGACCTCGCCGCTCGCGGGATCGATCTTCTGGATGCGGCTTTCGGCGATCTGAAACAGATGCCGGCCGTCGAACGCGGTCCCGGCATGCGCGGGCACGTCCAGCGAACGCTGCACCGAACCATCGGCCGGGTCGAATGCCTTCAATGCATCTCCTGCTGCGAACCAGACGTTCCGGCCATCATAGGTGACGCCGCCGACCCGTGCGGCCTCCCCAAACGGGCCGTATTCCCTGACGATCTCCGCCGCTCGTGGCTTCATCTGTCCGCTCCTGTGATCTCAATGCAAGGATGCTATTCCGCCGGCAGCGCGGCGGGGAGTAACAAGGTCGTCGCGAATCCCGGCAGCAGCGGGCTGGTCCAGCGCCGCGCCCGTCCGTGCCCGAAGGCCTGCACTTTGCCGGCGAGCAGCAGTTCGTCCAGCGCGCGCTGCACGGTGCGCTGGCTGGAGCCGAGCGCAAGCGCCAGGCCGGAGCTCGACCAGGCCTCGCCATCGGCGAGACAGGCCAGCACGGCCGCATGCTCGTCTTCGATCGGCTGCGTCAATACGACCACATCCTGCACACGGATCGGTAACAGCGCAAAGCCCACTTTGGTCGCTGCGACCTCGGCCAGAGGCTGCAAGGCCTGCCGCAGCCGTCCGATCTCGACACGCAGCCGCGCGCGATGCGACTCGTCTGCCTCCTTGCCGCGGAACGCCTGTGCAATCAGCGCGGCTCGCGGCGCGTCGTTGGGCCATGCCTCGGCCAGCGCCCGCGCGAGCGCGAACAGAACGGGCCGCCGTGCAAGACTAATAACAACACGGCCGTAACGCACGGCAAGCCGGCAGGCGTCGACGACGAGCGCATCGGAGCGAAGCAGGGCTTCGACTTCGGCCAGCTGCAAGAGCTGGTCCTCGCCGCGCGAGATCAATCGCGCCGCGGGCGCAGCCAAAGCATGTGAGGCCTGCTCGATCTCCGCGATCAGTTCATGGATGCTGGAGCGTCGTGCGGCATGGTCGGCGCGTTCAAGGGCGGCGCGCGCGGCCTTGGTCTGCAGCCGTCGCATCGCAAGTCCCGCCACGATCAACTCGTAGATCGCGCGCGAGGCCGGCGGCAATGGCGCCGGGTCAAGTTGGGCGAGGCGCTGCTCGGCCTCGTCGAGCTGGCCGATCAGAAGCAGGCGGCGGATTTCCAGGCTGCGCGCATGCGCGGCATTGAGCCGGTCGCCATGCTTGTCGAGCATCACCCGCGCGGCTTCCAGTGCCTTGGTCGGCCAGCGCAGATCGCGCGAGGCGAGCGCAATCTCGGCTTCGGCGACCACACAGCGCGCGCGCGCCACCGCTTCGCTGGGGCCGAACGCGCCGGCCGCGCGTCGCAGCAGCGCCTTCGCTCGCACGAAATCCCCGAGCCGCGCCATGGCGATGCCACGCAACGCCAGCGCCGGCGCATCCTCGCGCAGTGCCACCCGGTTCAGCGCCCCGAGCGCATCCCCCGAGGCCAGCGCCAGCGCCGCGGCCGTGATCAGCGAGTCCATGCAAATCCCGTCACACTTGTAACTCCCACCTGTGCCGGGGCCGATCCTAACGTAACTCGCGATCAACATTCAAAGGATCACGCCATGGCCACACACCTTACGGGAACACGCGAAGACTGGCTGGCAGCACGGCTCGAACTGCTGCAGGCCGAGAAGGAGCTGACAAGGCAGAGCGATGCGCTGGCGCGGCGGCGCCAGGCGCTGCCCTGGGTTCGGGTCGACAAGGATTACCATTTCGACACCGATGATGGCCCGGCCTCGCTGCCCGATCTGTTCCAGGGACGTTCGCAGCTCCTGGTCTATCACTTCATGTTCGGGCCGGATTTTGCGGCCGGCTGTCCATCCTGTTCGATGATCGCCGACGGCTTCAACGGCTTCGCAGTCCACCTCGCGCAGCACGACGTGATGTTGTGGGCGGTCTCGCGTGCACCACTCGCCAAGCTCAAGGCCTACAAGAAGCGGATGGGTTGGTCTTTCCCGTGGGCCTCCTCGGCGAGCAGCGATTTCAATTTCGACTTCAACGTCTCGACCACCGAGGAGCAGCAGCTCAAGGGCGGTACCGAGTACAATTACCAGCCGACTCCGGCCCGCACAGCAGCGGATGTGCCGCCGATGGTCGCGCGGGTGGCGTCCGCCTGCGGAACCGATGGCGCCACCTTCATGCGCGATCGCCCCGGCATGAGCGCGTTCGTTAGCGAAGACGGCGCGGTCTACCACACCTATTCGGCCTACGCGCGCGGTCTCGACGGACTATGGGGCAGCTATCAATGGCTCGATCGCGCGCCGAAGGGACGCAACGAGCAGGGCATGTGGTGGCGCCGCCGTGACGAATACGGCGTGCAATCGTAATACGGGCAGAGGCGGCAGATCGATGGAACAATCGTCAACTGCAACCAGAGCAAAGCCCGGCATGGCCGATTGGCTCAGCCTCGCCGCCGCGCCCACCTTCGCGATCATGGCGCTCGCGACCTGCGTGCCCGGCGCGAGCGCGCCGGACCCGATGTGCCTAGCGTCCCGAGAAGGAGCTATCATGAATCCGATGCTGCTGATGTACGTGCTGATGAGCGTCTTTCACTTGGCGCCGTGGTTCAGGCTTGCTGCTTGGTGGCGTACCGGCCGCCGCTCGATCGCGGCCGCAGCGCAGTATCTGCCATGAAGGGCCGCCGGCCGTGCCTTTCGATTTTGGATAGCGGGCCTGCGTCGCAACCTTCGACGCCTCAATCGGATATCTTCCGCCAGTGTTCATCGAGGACGACGAATTCAGCGGAGGTGCGGACCATGGAACCCGCCTTTGAGAGATGATGGGCGTCCTTCAACTTGGGCAGCGAATTAGATGCGGTCGATTTTGAAGGCCGATGACGTGATTGCGTGTTATGCTCCGCACGTCTCCCGGGGAATACGCGTCGATGTGCACCAGTCGCTTGTCGTCCGCCACGCCGCAGCGAACCGACAATTTCGTTGGTTTTAGGAGGACGCTCAACATCTTAACGCTCTGCCTCGCGGCCGCTTTCACCGGCTGTGGCGAGCAGCAGCCGCCGCCTCAGGCGGCCGCTGCTCCACCTGTCACCGTGGCTCAGCCGGTCAAGCGTACGGTCACCGACTGGGACGAGTTCACCGGCCGCTTCGAAGCGGTGGAAGAGGTGCAGGTGCGCGCCAGGGTCGGTGGCTATATCACCTCGGTCGAGTTCCAGGACGGCGCGATCGTCCATGCCGGCGATCTGCTCTATGTGATCGATGCACGGCCGTTCGAGGCGGTGGCCGAGCAGGCCGAGGGCCAACTCGCGGACGCCAAGGCCAAGACCGAGCTGGCGCGGCGCGAATTTGACCGCGCCGAGACGCTCAACAAGACCCAGGCGGTGTCCGATTCCGTGGTCGACCAGCGCCGTCAGGCGTTGCAATCGGCGCAGGCGGCGGAGACCCAGGTCGAGGGCGTGATGAAGGCAGCCAAGCTGAACGTCGAATTCACCCATGTGCTGGCGCCCATCACGGGCCGGGTCAGCCGGCATCTGGTCAGCGCCGGCAATCTCATCCAGGGTAGCGACACCGGCACCTCGACGCTGCTGACCTCGATCGTCACGCTCGATCCCATCTACATCTATTTCGACATGGACGAGGCGACCTATCAGAAGAACTCCAGGCTCTGGTTCGAGGGCAAGCGTCCGAGCTCACGCGACACGCCGAATCCGGTGCAGGTCACCTTGACGGGCGAGACCAAGCCCTCGCATGACGGTACGGTCAATTTCCTCGACAACCGGCTCGACGTCTCGACCGGCACGCTGCGCAGCCGCGCCGTGATCCAGAACAAGGATCTTTCGATCCTGCCCGGGCAGTTCGGCCGCGTCCGCCTGATCGGCTCCTTGCCTTATGAGGCGCTGTTGATTCCGGACACTGCTGTTGCCACCGACCAGTCGCGCAAGATCGTCTTTGTGGTCAAGGACGACGACACGGTCGAGGCGCGGCCAGTCACGCTCGGTCCGCTCGATGAGGGTCGACGCGTGATCCGCGAAGGCCTGAAGGCGGAGGATCGCGTCATCATCGACGGTATCCAGCGTGCGCGCGTGGGTGCCAAGGTGGCGCCACATCCGGCGTCGAGCGGGACCTGACGGCGACAATCAATAGGCGCAGATCATGAATCTCGGGCGGCTCTCCATCAACCAGCCCATCCTGGCGATGGTGCTGTCGATCGTGCTGCTGATCGTCGGCGCGATCGCCTATCCGACCTTGCCGGTCTCGGAATATCCGCAAGTGGTGCCGCCGACCGTCGTAGTCACCACGCAATATCCCGGCGCTTCCGCGCAGACCGTCTCCGACACGGTAGCCGCGCCGATCGAGCAGGAGATCAACGGCGTCGACGACATGTTGTATCTCTACAGCCAGGCGACCTCGAACGGCCAGTTGAACATCACCGTCACCTTCAAGCTCGGCACCGATCTCGACAAGGCCCAGGTGCTGGTGCAGAACCGCGTCGCCATCGCGCAGCCGCGGCTGCCGGAGGAGGTGCAGCGCAACGGCGTCGTCACGCGCAAGAACAGTCCCGACCTGATGATGGTCGTGTTCATGCTGTCGCCGGACGACACTTTCGACCAGACCTACATTTCGAACTACGCGCTGCTGCAGGTCCGCGACCAGTTGCTTCGGCTCGATGGCGTCGGCGACATCACGATCTTCGGGGCGCGGGACTATTCGATGCGGCTATGGCTCGATCCGGACAAGATTGCCAATCTCGGCATGACGGCTGGCGACGTGGTGGCGGCGGTCCGCGCCCAGAACCTGCAGATCACGGGTGGGCAGATCGCCTCGCCGCCGATCGCCGACCGAGCCTTTCAGCCCAACCTGACATTCACTGGCCGGCTGAAGGAGCCCCAGCAGTTCGAGGACATCGTCGTGAAGGCCGGCGCCGACGGCCGTACCGTGCGGCTGCGCGACGTGGCCAGGATCGAGCTCGGGGCGCTGGACTTCTCCACCAACGGCTTTCTGCTCAGGAAGTCCGCGGTGGCGCTTCTGGTGTTTCAGCGTCCGGGCTCGAATGCCCTCGCCACCGCCAAGCGGATCTCCGATACGATGGTGGGCTTGAAGGCCAATTTCCCCAGGGGCCTCGACTACAATATCGGCTATAATCCGACCGAGTTCATCGCCCAGTCCGTCAGCGAACTGGTGAAGACGATCTATGAGGCGATGGCGCTGGTCGTCATCGTGGTGCTGGTATTCCTGCAGGGCTGGCGGCCTGCGATCATTCCAATCGTCGCCATCCCGGTATCGCTGGTCGGCACTTTTGCGGTGATGGCGGCCCTCGGCTTCTCGATCAACAATCTCACTTTGTTTGGTCTGGTCCTCGCGGTCGGCATCGTCGTGGACGATGCGATCGTGGTGGTCGAAAATGTCGAACGCCATCTCGAGCATGGCCTGAGCAGGCGGGATGCGGCGCTCAAGACGATGGAGGAGGTCGGCGGCGCGCTGGTCTCGATCGCGCTGGTGCTCTGCGCCGTGTTCGTGCCGACCGCGTTCCTCGGCGGCATTTCGGGTCAGTTCTTCCAGCAATTCGCCGTCACCATCGCGGTCGCGACCGCGATCTCCTGCTTCTGCTCGCTGACGCTGTCGCCGGCGCTGGCGTCGCAGATCCTGCAGCCGCATGGCGAGCGACGCCCGCCGGCGCGCTGGAATCTGATCGCGGGGGGCTGGGACGCCTTTACCAGCCTGTTCAACCGGATCTTCGATCGTCTATCGCACGGCTATGCGCGCGTCGCGGGCTTTGTGATCCGGCATTCGGTCGTGATGCTGCTGGTCTATGCACTGCTGATCGGCAGCGCCGGATGGCTGCTTGCGACGACACCGCAAGGCTTCATCCCGGCGCAGGATCGCGGCTACGTCATCGTGTCCGTGCAATTGCCCGGCGCCGCCTCGCTGGCGCGTACCACCGAAATCGTGCGCAAGATTGAGAACATCGCGTTGGCCACGCCGGGCGTCGTGCGGGTTCCGGCGTTGGCGGGTCTGTCGGGGGCCACACGCACGCAGGCGAGCAATTCCGCTGCGCTGTTTCCCGTGTTCGACGAGCCCGAGGTCCGCGCCAAGAAGGGGCTGACCGCCAATGCGATCACGGCCGAGTTGCGCAAGCGCCTTGCGGGGATCGAGGGTGCGTTCATCATCGTGATTCCGCCGCCCGCCGTGCCGGGCATCGGCACCGGCGGCGGCTTCACGATGCGCATCCAGGACCGGCAGGGACGGGGCAGCGAGCTGCTCGCCGCCGCGACGGACGAGTTGGTGGGGGCGGCGCGCAAGGCGCCGGGATTGACCGCCGTGTTCTCGCCCTACAGCGCCAACACCCCGCAGGTGTTCGTCGATATCGATCGGGTCAAGGCCGAGAAGCTCGGCGTGCCGATCGCGAACATCACCGATACGATCGAGACCTATTTCGGCTCGACCTACGTCAACGACTTCAACCTGTTCGGCCGGACCTATCACGTCACGGCGCAAGCCGATTTGCCGTTCCGCAAGGAGACCGCTGATCTGGCGCGGCTGCGCACGCGCAATGCGGCGGGTGACATGGTCATGCTCGGCAGCGTGGTCGATTTCAAGGACGTCGCAGGGCCGGACCGCGTTGCGCGCTACAATCTCTATCCGTCGTCGGAGGTGCAGGGCGATACCTTGCCGGGCGTGAGTTCGGCGACCGCGATCGACATCATGAAGCGGCTGGCCGATGAGACGCTGCCGAGCGGCTTTGCCTATGAGTGGACGGACCTGTCCTTTCAGCAGGTGAACGGTGCCAGCGCCGGTCTTTATGTGTTCCCGATCTGCGTGCTGTTCGTCTATCTGGTGCTGGCGGCACAGTATGGCAGCTGGACCCTGCCGTTTGCCGTGATCCTGATCGTGCCGATGTGCCTGTTGGCCGCGACGATCGGCGTTCGCATCATGGGCCAGGATGTCAACATCCTGACCCAGATCGGATTCGTGGTGCTGGTCGGTCTGGCCGCCAAGAACGCGATCCTGATCGTCGAGTTCGCCCGCGACATCGAGAATGAGGGCCGAGAACGGCTCGATGCCGTGATCGAGGCTTGCCGGCTGCGACTGCGGCCGATTCTCATGACATCGTTCGCGTTCATCCTCGGCGTACTGCCATTGGTGATCTCGACCGGTTCCGGCTCGGAGATGCGCCAGGCCGTCGGCGTCGCCGTGTTCTTCGGCATGCTTGGCGTCACGCTGTTCGGCCTCATGTTCACGCCGATCTTCTACGTGGTCGTGCGCAATCTCGCCGAGGGACGAGGACGCAAGAAGCCGGCACTGGGATGAGATCAGCAGTTCCTGACCCTTGAGGGTAGGATCGCGCGCCATTGGATGCTATGAGCTTCCCTCCGCGGGACGACCGCAGATTCAGCCGAGGGAGTAGTCGGGATGACCAAGGGCGGAAACATGCTGAAGACGATAGGAGCAGCGCTGGCCCTGGTGATGCTGACAAGCGTCGGCGAGAAAGCCATTGCTGCGCAGTGCGGCAACGGGCCGGGCGGCTTCGAAGCCTGGAAGCAGCAGTTCAGTGAGGAGGCGCGCGCCAAGGGCGTCGGACAGACCGCCGTCGGCGCGCTGATGCAGACCAACTACGCCAGCGCCACCATTGCCGCCGATCGCGGCCAGCGCAGCTTCGGCCTCTCGCTCGATCAGTTCCTGGCCAAGCGCGGTGCGGCCGCTATCGTGGCGCGCGGCCGGTCCATGAAGCAGTCGCATGCGGCGCTGTTCGTCTCGATCGAGCAGCGCTATGGCGTGCCGCCCGGACCCTTGATCGCGATCTGGGGCATGGAGACCGGGTTCGGCAGCCAGCGCGGCAATCAGCACATGCTGTCGTCGATCGCGACGCTCGCCTATGACTGCCGTCGCTCGGAATTCTTCACCGACCAGCTCTATGCGGCGCTCAAGCTCATCGACCATGGTCAGCTGTCGCCGTCGCAGCGCGGGTCGATGCATGGCGAGGTCGGGCAGACCCAGTTCATGCCGAAGACCATCCTGAACTATGGCATCGGCAATCTCGACAATGCCGCCAACGCGCTGACCTCGACCGCGAACTTCCTGCACGCCAATGGCTGGCGGGCCGGCGCCGGCTATCAGCCGGGCGAACCGAATTTTGCGGCAATCGAAGCCTGGAACGCGGCGGGCGTCTACCAGAAAGCGATCGCGCTGATGGGCCGCCAGATCGACGGCGGCGGTTCCGCCGCGGCGCGGTGAAGGTTGGATGGGCGTTGTAGTAGGTCGCGCGGAGTACGAGATACAAAGTCGGGTGGGCAAAGGCGCAGAGCGCTGTGCCAGAAAGTGGACACGCGTCCACGTTCACCTGCCCGTCGGCCTTCGGCGGACAGGTCGATTTGCCTACCAGTGCTCGATAGTATCGTCATTGCGAGGCGCGAAGCGACGAGGCAATCCAGGCCTTCGTGGCTCTTGATTGCTTCGCTTCGCTCGCAATGACGACCGAGAAAAAGAGCGGCGCTTCGTTTCCGAAGCGCCGCTCTCGTTATTGCAGTCGATCAGCTTCTGATCGCAGGGCTCATGCCTGCAGCTCGAAGCGGTCGAGGTTCATCACCTTGGTCCAGGCCGCGACGAAGTCCTTCACGAACTTCTCTTTGACATCCGAGCTCGCATAGACCTCGGCGAGCGCACGCAGCTGCGAGTGCGAGCCGAAGATCAGGTCGGCACGAGTCGCGGTCCACTTGACCTCGCCGGTCTTGCGGTCACGGCCTTCGAAGGCATGCTCGCCCTTGTCCAGAGGCCGCCAGGCCGTGCCCATGTCGAGCAGGTTGACGAAGAAGTCGTTGGAGAGCGTCTCCGTCTGCTTGGTGAACACGCCGTGCTTGGAACCGTCGGCGTTGGTGCCGAGCACACGCATGCCGCCGACCAGGGCCGTCATCTCCGGCGCGGTCAGGGTCAGGAGCTGCGCCTTGTCGACCAGCAACTCCTCGCCTGACAGCCACTGCTTGCCGCTGAGATAGTTGCGGAAGCCGTCCGCCTTCGGCTCGAGCACCTCGAAGGACTCGACGTCGGTCTGCTCTTGCGAGGCATCGGCGCGACCGGGCGCAAACGGCACCTTGATCTCGACGCCTGCCTTTTTCGCCGCCGCTTCCACCGCAGCGTCGCCGCCGAGCACGATCAGGTCCGCGATCGAGACCTTCTTGCCGCCGGCTGCCGTTGCGTTGAAGTCCTTTTGGATGCCTTCGAGAGTCTGCAGCACCTTCGCGAGTTGGGCCGGCTGGTTGACCTCCCAGTCCTTCTGCGGAGCGAGGCGAACGCGCGCGCCATTGGCGCCGCCCCGCTTGTCGGAGCCGCGGAAGGTCGATGCCGACGCCCAGGCGGCCGAGACCAGTTGCGAAATCGAAAGCCCGGATGCGAGGATCTTGGCCTTGAGCGCCGCGACGTCGGTCTCGTCGATCAGCGGGTGATCGATCGGCGGCAGCGGGTCCTGCCAGACCAGGTTTTCCTTCGGCACCAGCGGGCCGAGGTAACGCGCCTTCGGGCCCATGTCGCGATGGGTCAGCTTGAACCAGGCGCGGGCGAAAGCGTCGGCGAACTGATCCGGATTCTCGTAGAAGCGACGCGAGATCTTCTCATAGGCCGGGTCGAACCGCAGCGCGAGGTCGGTGGTGAGCATCGACGGCGCGTGGCGCTTCGACGGATCGTGTGCGTCCGGCACCGAGTTGGCACCCGCGCCGTGCTTGGGCTTCCACTGGTGCGCGCCGGCCGGGCTCTTGGTCAGCTCCCATTCATAGCCGAACAGGTTCCAGAAGAAGTTGTTGCTCCATTTGGTGGGCGTAGAGGTCCAGATGACTTCAAGCCCTGACGTGATGGCGTCGCCGGCCTTGCCCGAACCATATTTGCTGGCCCAACCGAGACCCTGCTCGGCCATATCAGCACCTTCCGGCTCCGCACCGACCAACGAGGCATCGCCCGCGCCATGGGTCTTGCCGAAAGTGTGACCGCCCGCGATCAGCGCCACTGTCTCCTCGTCGTTCATCGCCATGCGGGCGAAGGTCTCGCGGATGTCGCGCGCCGCGGCCAGCGGATCGGGATTGCCGTTCGGTCCCTCCGGGTTGACGTAGATCAGGCCCATCTGCACGGCGCCGAGATTGCCGGCGAGTTCACGGTCGCCGCTATAGCGTTCGTCGGCGAGCCACTTGCCTTCCGGCCCCCAGAAGATGTCCTCATCTGGTTCCCAGGTATCCGGGCGACCACCGCCAAAGCCGAAGGTCTTGAAGCCCATCGACTCCAGCGCGACGTTGCCGGTGAGGATGAAGAGATCGGCCCACGAAATCTTCTGGCCGTATTTCTGCTTGATCGGCCAGAGCAGCCGGCGCGCCTTGTCGAGGTTGGCGTTGTCAGGCCAGCTGTTGAGGGGGGCAAAGCGCTGCTGCCCGCGGCCGCCACCGCCGCGGCCATCGCCGATCCGGTAGGTGCCGGCGCTGTGCCAGGCCATGCGGATGAACAGCGGTCCGTAGTGGCCGAAATCGGCCGGCCACCACTCCTGCGAATCCGTCATCAAAGCCTTCAGATCCTTGATCACGGCATCGAGGTCGAGGCTCTTGAACGCCTTGGCATAATCGAATGTCTCGCCCAGCGGGTTGGAGAGGCTCGAATGCTGGTGGAGCACCGACAGGTTCAGCTGGTTCGGCCACCACTCCTTGTTCGTGAATCCCTTCAAGCCGCCCGAAAACGGGCACTTGCTGACGTCGTCCATCGTTGCCTCCTGCCGTGCTGTGGATGGTTTCCCCTAGCTTGGGTCGCAACACTCTATGAAACGCCAACCATCAGGGGAAATCGATATTGATGATCAGAAGGGTAAGAAAATCTGATCATAATCGTGTGACGGTTCGTGCAGCTTCAGCGCGCGATTGTATCGCACCACAGCTTCACCGGAAAGGTTCTGGCGGACCTGCTGGGATGCTCGGTTGCCGCGCTGCGGGATGACCGATGCGAACAAACTCCCGCCTTGCCCGCTACTTGGCCGACATGACACGCTTGGCAATCGCCACGAAGCGTTCGGCGGCCGGCGACAGCCCGAAATCGGCGCGGCTCAATAGCGACACGTGCCGATGAATCGTCGGTTGAGACAATGGAATGGCTGCCAGGGTCGGAAATTGCGCCCTGGGCAGCATGTGCGCGGGCAGGATGCTGATGCCGGCACCTTCCGCGGTCAGCGCCAGCGCCGTCGTGATCAGCGACACTTCCAAAGCCGGTTTCAGCTCGCGTCCGGTTCGTGCCAGCGCCTCGTCGATCTGGCGGCGAATCCGGGTTCCGCGGCGCATCGTGATGAGGTCGGACTTGGCGATGTCGTCCCAGGTCAGCCGCCGGTGCTTCTCGAACCGGCCATCCTTGAGTCCGATCGCCGAGAGCGAGCTTTGCATCAGCGTCTCGATCCTCGCCTCCGATGTGCCATCGTTCTCGAAACTGCCGATGCCGAATTCGGCGCGTCCCGCCATCACGAATGCCAAGAGCTCGTCGGGCGCGACGTCGTGGAGGTCGATCCTCACGTCGGGATGACGGGATCGGTAGGTCGCGAGCACCCGGGGAAGCAGGGCGGAGGCCACGCCGGCCGAGACCGCGACCGCGACCCGGCCGGACTTGATCTCGGCAAGGTCGCGCATCCGCCGCGACAATCCCTGCGCGCCGGCGAGGATGCGTTCCGCGACCGGGATGGCCTCTCTGCAGGCGGCCGTCGGGTGCAATGCGCGCGTCGTCCGGTCGAACAATTTGAGCTGAAAATTCTCCTCGACTTGCCGGATCAGCAGGCTGATCGCCGATTGCGTCACGCGCAGTTCGGCCGCCGCCTTGGTGATGCTGCCGAGCCGATAGACGAGGACCAGTGCCTCGAGTTGCCGCAAGCTCGGACTCATAAGGTAACCTCATGAATTGATCAGAATTTTGTGGCTAATCGAAAGAGTCCAAACGTGCAACATATTTGCGACTCGATGTCATCGCCCCAGGGGTCATCGCCCAACGGCGCGCGCATCGGTCCAGAAACGACAAAAAACAAACGGGGAGGGAGATTTGGCGCAGGGGATCAATATCGGTCGCTATGTCGACGACCGTCCGCTTTCGGCATTCCAGGTCCGTGTCATCTGCTTGTGCGCGTTGGTGGTCGGGCTGGACGGCTTCGACGCCCAGGCGCTCGGCTTCGTCGCGCCGGCGCTCGGCAAGGACCTGCATCTGGCGCCCGGGGCCTTGGGGCCTGTGTTCGGTGCATCCCTGTTCGGTGTCATGGTCGGCTCGCTGCTGTTGGGCGCCTTGGCCGACTATTTCGGTCGCAAGTGGCTGGTCGTTGCCGGCGTCGTCGTCTTTGCGCTGGGGTCGCTGGCCACGAGCCAGGCCGGCAGCGTGTCCGATCTTGTGATCCTTCGATTTGTAACGGGCCTCGGTCTCGGCGGCGTCCTGCCCAACACCATCGCGCTGACCGGCGAATATGCACCGCAGCGCCGCCGGACCCTGCTGATCATGCTGATGTTCATGACGGTGTCGCTGGGGTCGGCGATTGGCGGATCGGTCGCGGCAAAGCTGATCACCGCCTACGGATGGCGGATCATCTTCGTGATCGGCGGTGTCCTTCCGCTCATTCTCTGTCCGGTCCTGATCGCATGGCTGCCGGAATCGTTGTCACTGCTCGCTCTCGACGGCAGAAAAAATGATCGGGTGCGCGCGCTGCTGATGCGCATCGATCCGTCGGCGAGCTTCCCCGCCGATGCGCGCTTCACGATCGTCGAGGAGAGCGGCAAGGGCTTTCTGCTGCCGCAGCTCTTCACCAAGCGTCGGCTCGTCCCGACGTTGCTGCTGTGGGTCATGTTCTTCATGAACATGCTCGACATCTACTTCCTTAACAGCTGGCTGCCGACCCTAGCGCATGGCGTGGGTCTTGACGTCCAGGCGGCGATCGCCGTCGGCGTGGCGTTCCAGCTCGGTGGAATGCTCGGCACGGTCGGGCTCGGGTTGCTGATCGAACGGCTCGGCTTCGACCGCGTCCTGTTCCTGACCTATATTGCCGGCTTTGTCTCGATCGTCACGATCGGCTTTGCCGGAGCCTCATTGCCGATCCTCGTGCCGGCGGTCTTCGTCGCCGGGGTTGCGGTGATCGGTGGCCAGATCGGTTGCAATGCCTATGCAGCACGCGTCTACCCGACCTACATCCGGGCCACTGGACTCGGCTGGGCGCTCGGCATCGGCCGCTTCGGCTCCATCCTCGGCGTCACCATCGGCGGACTGATGCTGGCCGCGCAATGGAGCATCCCATCGCTGTTCCAGGCGAGCGCCGTGCCGCAGCTCTGCTCGGCCCTGGTCATGGTTGGCCTCGCACTTCTTGGCATGCGCCGGGGGGCGACAGTTTCCGAAGAGACACAACGTGGTGCGCTTTCGGTGCCCGAGCGGGCCTGAGGGCAAGCGAGAGAAGATGACATGACGAAAATTCAAACCCAGGTTCTCATCGTCGGCGCCGGTCCGGTCGGATTGACCGCGGCGATGGACCTCGCTTCGCGCGGCATCGACGTCGTTGTGGCCGAGATTCGCCGTGCTGGGGAGCCGCCCAACGTGAAGTGCAATCACGTCTCTGCGCGCTCGATGGAAGTGTTCCGCCGGCTCGGCATCGTGCGTGAGGTGCGGGAAGGCGGACTGCCGGCCGATTTCCCCAACGACTGCGCCTATCGCACCGCCGTCGTCGGGCGTGAGCTCACGCGTATCCCGATTCCATGCCGCGCGGACCGCTACACGGCGAGCGGTGGGCCGGACACGGATTGGCCGACGCCCGAGCCGCCGCATCGCATCAACCAGATCTATCTCGAGCCGATCCTGTTCGCCTGTGCCGAGGCGAGACCTGGGATCAGGATCCTCAATCGTGTGCAGATCGAGCACTTCGACCAGGGCGCAGACGGCGTGGTCGCGCGGGCGCGCGATCTCGAGGCGAACCGGGACATCACCATCGCCGCCGACTATCTGATCGGCTGCGACGGCGGCCGCTCCACGGTGCGCAGGTTGATCGGATCGCGCCTCACGGGCACCGATGTCGTGCAGCGCGTGCAGTCCACCTATATCCACGCGCCGGCCCTGAAGGACCTGATCACCCAAAAGCCGGCCTGGATGACCATGTCGCTCAATCCGCGCCGCTGCGGCACCACCGTCTCGATCGACGGCCGCGACAACTGGCTGATCCACAACCACCTCGCGGCGGAAGAGCTCGAATTCGACAGCGTCGATCGCGATTGGGCGCTCCGCACCATCCTCGGCGTCGACGATCGTTTCCAGTACGAGATCATCAGCAAGGAGGATTGGATCGGCCGCCGCCTGGTGGCCGATCGTTTCCGCGAAGGTCGCGCCTTCATTTGCGGCGATGCCGCGCATCTGTGGATTCCCTATGCCGGCTACGGCATGAATGCCGGCATTGCCGATGCCGTTGATCTCTGCTGGATCCTCGCCGGCGTGCTGCAGGGATGGGCGAGCCCCGCGTTGCTCGATGCCTATGAGGCCGAGCGCCAGCCGATCACTGAGCAGGTATCGCATTTCGCGATGAACCACGCCCTTGCCGTGATGAGTCAGAGAAAGGCGGTCCCTGCCGAGGTCGAACTCGACGGTCCGGTCGGTGACGCCGTGCGCAGCAAGGTCGGTCAGGCTGCCTACGATCTCAACGTCCAGCAATATTGCTGCGCCGGCTTGAACTTCGGCTACTACTACGACCGCTCGCCGATCATTGCCTATGATGGTGAGACGCCGCCATCCTACAGCATGGGTTATTTCACGGCCTCGACCGTGCCCGGCGCCCGCGCGCCGCATGTCTGGTTGTCCAGCGGCCGCTCGCTGCTGGATGCGCTTGGCCCCGCCTATACGCTGGTCCGCTTCGATCGTGCGGTCGATGCGTCGCCGCTGGTGGGAGCGGCCGCCCGGTCGGGCGTTCCCCTGACGCTCCTCGATGTCGATCGCGCCGGTGCCGGCTTCGGCTTCCCCGAGAACCTGCTGATCGTCCGCCCGGATTCGCACATCGCCTGGCGCGGCCAGCTCGCACCCGGTGAGCCCGATCGGTTGTTCGAGCGGCTGCGCGGTCTTGCGGCTCAGTCCGGCGCGGCGCGCCGCGACGAAGCCGTCCTGGCCTAGTTCCGACCATCGCAGCCGCCATGGCAAGCTACAGCACTGCGCACTACTTCCTCGAAGCCCTGGTCGATCTTGGCGTCGATTACATCTTTGCCAATCTCGGTACCGACCATGTCTCGCTGATCGAGGAGATCGCGCGCTGGGACAGCGAAGGGCGCCGGCATCCCGAGGTCGTCCTGTGTCCGCACGAGGTGGTCGCAGTCCACATGGCGGCCGGCTATGCGATGGCAACCGGACGCGGTCAGGCCGTGTTCGTCCATGTCGATGCCGGTACGGCCAATGCATGCATGGCGATCCAGAACCTCTTTCGCTATCGGCTGCCGGTCATGCTGTTTGCGGGCCGCGCTCCGTTCACGCTGCATGGTGAGCTGGCGGGTTCGCGCGACACCTATGTTCATTTCATACAGGATAGTTTCGATCCGGCCAGCATCGTACGCCCCTATGTGAAATGGGAATACACGCTGCCGTCCGGCGTGGTGGTGAAGGAGGCGTTGGCGCGCGCTGCGGCCTTCATGCACAGCGATCCGCCGGGACCGGTCTACATGATGCTGCCGCGTGAGACGCTCGCTGAGACCTGGGACGAGCAGGCAATGCCCGCTTATCCGCCGGCGCGCTATGGTAGCGTGAAGTCGGGAGGCATCGAGCCGGCACGTGCAGAGGCGGTGGCGGATGCGCTGATGGCTGCGGACGATCCGATCGCGCTGACGGCTTACCTCGGTCGCAACGCCGAAGCGGTCGCGGTGTTCGAACGGCTGGCGCTCGTCTGTGGGATCCGGGTTGTCGAGTTCAATCCGGTGACGATGAACATCTGTCATGACTCGCCGTGCTTCGCCGGCTCCGATCCGGCTGCGCTCGTGACCAATGCCGACCTCGGCCTCCTCGTCGACACTGACGTGCCCTTCGTTCCGCAGGCGCTGAAAGCGGCGGAGGCACTGCGCTGGATCCAGATCGACATCGATCCGCTGAAGGCCGACATTCCGATGTGGGGATTTGCGACCGACCTGCGCATCCAGGGCGATTCGGCGGTGATCCTTCGGCAGGTGCTGGAGATCGTCCTGGCGCGGGCCGATGAATCCCACTGGACGAAAGTGCGAGACCGGGTCGCGAGTTGGCAGCCCGCGCGCGCGGCCGCGCAGGCGAGGCGGACATCCGCGGCAGCCCGCAAGGGCGAGCCGGGTGCGATCAATCCCGCCTTTCTCTTCGCGCGCCTTCAGGCGCTGTTGTCGGAGGACGACATCGTTCTCAATGAGGCGGTCCGTAATGCGCCGGTGCTTCAGCAGCAGCTGCGCCGAACCAAGCCGCTGACTTATGTCGGTCTTGCCGGTGGCGGCCTTGGCTTCAGCGGCGGCATGGCGCTCGGGCTCCGCCTGGCAAATCCTTCGCGGCGGGTGGTGCAGATCGTGGGCGACGGCGCCTTCCATTTCGCCGCGCCGGATTCCGTCTACGCCGTGTCTCAGCAATACCAGCTGCCGATCTTCACCATTGTCCTCGACAATGGTGGGTGGCAGGCCGTGAAGGCGTCGGTTCAGCGCGTCTATCCGGACGGAACCGCGCAGCGAACTGACTCATTCCTGTCAAGGCTTCGCACCGGGCGTGAGGGGGAGCAGCGGCGCTTCGCTGACGTCGCGCGCGCGTTTGGGGCTCATGGCGAGCGGGTCTCCGATCCGGACGAACTTGACGCGGCGATAGCTCGCTGCCTGGTCGCACTGGACGACGGCCGCGCCGCGGTCCTGCATGTCGATATCACCCCGCTCTGAAGCGGGGCGATCCATTTTACCGGTAAGGCGGAACTTGCTCCGCTCGACTGTTTGTCGACGACGGCTTGCTTTCCGCGAATGCTCGGCTGCGAATTAGTAGCATTCCGAGCTGTGAGGCGATGAACCATTTCGTTGTTTCGTAACTGCGCGTGGTGGCAAAAACCGCATGCGGCGCGTCGATCTTTGAACGGCCATTTCATTGACCGGCGTGTAGTTCGCGCCGATATTCAGCCTGCATCGCCGACCAGAGGTCATCGCATGACAGACAGCAGAACAGTGTATCGACATGCGCGCACGCGCAATGCCGGGCGCTGCTTCTCTGCGGCGACCGGTGCCTGTCGCTGATCAATACGATCAGCAAGCTCGATCCCAACACCACAGATCAGACAGGAGCGCCGTGCGGAAGCCGGCGAATGAGCCGCCATGTCCAGCGCCTACATCATCGAAGTCTACAATCGCACTGCCGGTATCGTCACACGGGACGAAGGTGGCTTCAGCTTCTTCTCCTCGGAACGCGCCTTCGACAGTCTCGAAGGCCGGCGCTTTCCCTCGGCACGCGATGCGGAAATCGCGGCCCGTGCATTGGCCAACTCCGGACGCGGACCCGCGCGCCGGCAACCGCTCTGAAATCCCTTCACTTCAACAAGGAACCAAAGGTCATGAGTTTTTACCGAGACTTCAACGACAAGCTGGCAATCGAGGCCTGGACGACAGCGCGGCGTGCACCTTACGAGACGATCCAGGTGCGGCAGCTCAGCCCGACGGTCGGCGCTGAGATCGGCGGTGTCGATCTCTCCAAGGACCTGTCCGACGCGCAATTTGCGGAGATTCGGCGGGCACTCGACGAAAACCTCGCGATCGTCTTCCGCGACCAGGAGATCTCCAAGGAAGACCATAAGCGGTTCGCGCGGCGCTTCGGCAAGGGACTGCATCGGCACGAACTCGCGGCCACGCGCTTCCGCCACGACGGCCCGTTCGATCCAGAATTCCTGTCCTGGAAGACCGACAGAAATTCGCGCTTTACCGCCGGCGACGGCTGGCATCCGGACGTGTCCTGCGATCCAAGCCCGATTGCGGTCTCGCTGCTCCGCGTGACCAGGACGCCGCCGCTCGGCGGCGACACGGCCTTTGCCAACATGTATCTCGCCTATGAATTCCTGTCGGATCCGATCAAGCAGTTGCTCGATGGCCTGACCGCGATCCACGACGGCTCGCTCGCCTGGACGGCGGGCTATGGCGCCAAGCCGGATCCCGGCAAGACCTATCCGCAATCCGAGCATCCGGTGGTGGTGACGCATCCGCGCACGGGGCGGAAATTCCTGTACGTCAACGCATCCTTCACGTCGCATATCGTGCAACTGACCCGCAAGGAAAGCGACGCGCTGTTGCAGTTCCTGTTCCGCCATGTTGAAGGCCAGCTAGCGCTGCAGGCCCGCGTGCACTGGCAACCGAATTCGTTGCTGGTCTGGGACAATTGGGCAAGCCAGCATCATGCAGTGTGGGACTATTACCCGGAGGAACGCTGGGGCGAACGCGTCTCGGTCGTCACCGGCGAGATACCTCAGGCGCGACTTGGACTCAGCGAGGCTGCGGAGTAGGCGGCGATTGAGAGGCGCGGAACCGGATCTGCGCCTCTCGATGCCGCTTGAATCGAGGCATGTCGATGCCTCAAGCCCCGATGATGCGGGCAACCAGGAGGCGTGGAGCCGTCTCCGCAAATTCGTCGGCCATGTCGTAATAGCTGGCAGCCTCCGCCATCGTTGCGGCACGGATCTGCAATTGGCCGCCCGCGCCTAGACGCTTCGCTCGGCAATAATCGTCCAACGCTTGCAGCAGCCGTTCCGAACGCGCGAGCCGGCGCGCTCCGTCGTGGTCCGCGGCCTCGAAGGCAAATGCCGGCCGTCCGGCGATGTCGAGCACGAAGACCTGTGTGCGATGTAGGCACATGCGACCGCGACGTGGAATGTCAAAGCCGCCACACTAGGGATGTTGCCGCGGGCGTCAATGAAATGATCGCAACGAACTGAGCGAGGCCGCGCAACGATTATGCTGTCGATGCCTCCAGGCGTGGAAGCGATCCGTTCGGCAATTTCGCCAGAGATCGAAGAGACGGAGCAAAGGTCCGGCGCATGATTGACGCACCGTGCGCGGCGTCGTCGTCGGAGCAGAACGACTCTGTGTGACAACAGGACCTTGGCGCAAGGATTTGCTCCGTCCACCGCATCCGAGAGCAAAGCCATTGCTATTTTGAACGTCCACTTGTCGCCGCGCGCTTTGCGGACCAACATTCATGCAAGTGCTTGAAAGTGACGGAGATGACCATGACCGTGCTGGAAAGAAGGATCGAATCGCTACCGTTCGTAACGGCTGAGCTGAACTACCTTGCGCCCGTCGCCGGCAAGCCGCGGACCTATGCCTTCGATCCGCCGCCGGGTGAACCGAAGTCGACGGCGCTGGCTGAGCCGCATCAGCTGCCCGTATTCGACGCGCGCTCGGTCGCGCAAGGCTTCTCGCTCGATCGCGAAGGATTTGCGCTTGTACGGCATCCGACGGTGGTGCGGGATTTCTACAACGACAAGGAGGTGCGCAGCGTCTATTATCCGGCGGCCGAGGCGTTCCTCCGCGCGACGCTACGGGCGGATCGCGTCGTCATCTTCGACCACACCGTGCGTAAGCGGGTTGAAGGCGCTCCGGACGTTCGCGATGGCGGGCCGCGTCAGCCGTCGACGCGGGTCCACGTCGACCAGACCGAACATTCCGGCGTCAATCGGGTCCGCGAGCATCTCGGTAACGAGGCGGAGGAACTGCTGAAGGGGCGGGTGCAGGTGATCAATCTGTGGCGTCCGATTCATGGGCCGCTGCGCGACATGCCGCTTGCGATGTGTGATGCGACTACGGTCGCGCCGGATGATCTCGTCGCTTCCGACCTGATCTATCCGAACCGGAATGGCGAGACCTACGCGGTCAAATACAACCCTGCGCATCGTTGGTTCTATTTCCCGGAGATGACCACGGACGAAGTGCTGCTGCTGAAGTGCTATGATTCGGCGACCGATGGCCGCACGCGGTTCGGTCCGCACACCGCCTTCGTCGATCCGGCCACGCCGGCCGATGCGGCGCCGCGCGAGAGCATCGAACTGCGAACCTTGGTCTTCCATCGGCAATAGTCGTTCGCATCGGAGGCGACTGGCAGGCGATTTTTCCTCCGATGGCGCTCTGCATTCGACTCGAAACCGCATCGGGCCGTGTGCGAGGAGAAAGAATTTTCTCTGCCGCGGCAGGGGCGAGGAAGCTTCGCCCACCGCGTAGCCAATATCTGAAATTGCCACCAGGACACGGCCGGGCCATGTTCGGCCCGTCTGGTTGCGCTGCAGCACATCGAACTGCGGCCTATCGAAAAGGGTCCTCCGATGAATGCCCATCCATCTCTGGCGGTCGCAGAGCCGATCCAGGCCTCCGAGCCGATCGTGCCTGCTATGGCCGTGGCAGAGCCGATGGTCCGGTTCGAGCGTCTGTCGAAAGCCTATCCTGCCTATCGCGATAAGCCGAGCGTCCAGGCTCTGCAGGACATCGATTTCGCCATTGCGCGCGGCTCGATCACGGGCGTGATCGGCCGCTCGGGTGCCGGCAAGTCGAGTCTGGTGCGGCTGATCAATGGCCTTGAGAAGCCGACTGCGGGTCGCGTGATCGTCGACGGTCGCGACATCTCATCCTTGAGTGGCAGGCCGCTGCGGCTTGCACAGCGCTCGATCGGCATGATCTTCCAGCACTTCAATCTGCTGTCGTCTCGCACCGCCGCCGACAACATCGCGCTGCCGCTCGAGATCGCCGGCTGGTCGAAGGCCGACATCAAGGCCAGGGTGGCGGAGCTTCTTCAACTGGTCGACATCGCCGACAAGCATGACCGCTATCCGTCGGAGCTGTCGGGGGGGCAGAAGCAACGTATCGGCATCGCTCGGGCGCTGGCAACGCGGCCCAACGTATTGCTGTCGGACGAGGCGACCTCGGCGCTGGATCCGCAGACGACCCGCGCGATCCTCGATTTGCTGGCCAACATCAACCGCGAACTCGGCGTCACGATCATCCTGATCACGCACGAGATGTCGGTGGTAAGGCAGCTCGCCAAGGAGGTCGTGGTGATCGACGGCGGCCGGATCGTCGAGCGTGGCCACGTCGCCGACATCTTCACGCATCCCAGACATCCGACCACGCAGACCTTCCTGTCCGAAGTGCTCGGCGATTCCGTGCCGGTGTCGCTGGCAAGCCGGCTCGAGCCGCAGCCCGTTCCGGCGGGCAAGGCCGTCATTCGCGTGCAGGTGCGCGGCAGCGACGCTGGCGACACGGTCGTGGCGCGGCTCGCGCGGGAGCTGTCGGTGGACATCGCGCTGCTGTCGGCACGCATCGATGAGATCGGCGGCCAGCATGTCGGCTCACTGATCCTCGGCGTCCCCGGCGGCGAGGCGGCGTCGCGGCGGGCGCTGTCCTATCTGGCTCAACACGATTTCGCAGCGGAGCGTCTCGGCTATGTCGCCTGAACTCATCAACCTGATCATCCAGGCGACCGGCGAGAGTCTGTTCATGGTCGCCACGGCCGCGCTGGTCGCAACCACGCTGGGGCTGTCGCTCGGCATCTTTCTCGCCACCAGCCGCAAGGGCGAGTTGTTTGCCGCTCCCTCGGCCAACGCGATCCTCGGCGTGATCGTCAATGCGGCGCGCTCGACGCCATTCATCATCCTGGTCGTCGCCATCATCCCGTTCACGAGGCTGATCGCCGGCACTTCGATCGGATCGGCGGCAGCGATCGTTCCATTGACGGTCGCGGCAACGCCCTTCATTGCGCGACTGGTGGAGGCTGCGATCCGCGAAGTGGACGGCGGCCTGATCGAGACCGCGTCGTCGTTCGGCGCGAGCCCCTTGCAGATCGTCTTCAAGGTGCTGATTCCCGAGGCGCTGCCCGGGCTCGTGATGGCGCTGACGCTCGCGGTGGTCAGCCTCTTGGGCTACTCCGCGATGGTCGGCGCGGTGGGCGGCGGCGGGCTGGGTGATCTCGGCATCCGCTACGGCTATCAGCGCTTCATGCCCGACATGATGCTGGCGGTGGTCGTGGTGCTGATCGCGCTGGTGCAGACGGTGCAGACGGTTGGCGACCATCTGGCGCGCCGCCTCAACCGCCGGCTGCGGCATCGCTGATCGCAGGAGGCAAAGGAGTTCGTCCTGAGCATGTCCAGGGACGTCATGCTCCGATGCCGAGATCGGGCGCCTGCTGCCGGGGCGAAGCCATTCCGGCAGTCTCAGCAGATCAAGGGGGCGAGCGGCGAGCCATGTGTCGCATCGAAAGAGGTCAGCGGATCTCGTTCGAATAATGATGGTGTGCGGTCGTCGCGCGATGCCGGCTGCGGATCGCCAATGCGCCGGTCTGGTCGTAGGCCTCCTCATCGATGACCAGCACGGCGCTCGGCGAGGTGAGATGGAGCAGGCGGCAGTCCTCCTCGGTGGCGAGTTCAGCGGTGACCTTCTCGCGCACGGCGGCGATGCGCATGCCGTAGGCTTCGAGCAGATGCCGATAGATCAAAGCGGGCACCTTGGCGGGCTCGTGCGGAAAGCCCGGAATGCGCTCGGCGACGAGCGAAATGCGCGAGTGCAGGATCGGTGCGCCCGTGACGCGACGGACCCGGTGCAGGCGTAGCAATGGCGCGCGTGCGGGCAGGGCGAACAGCGCGACCTCGGCGTCAGTGGCATCCTCAGTCGTGACCGACAGCACTTCGGCGTCGGACTGCAGCAGGCTGCCGTCCTCGCCCTGCAGGCGGAAATATTGGAAGAAGAAGCGCAAGCCGTGCCGTGACGCGCGCCCGGTGACCACCGTTCCTGTCTTGCGCCGGCGCATCAGCATGCCCCCGGATGTCAGGTCGGCCAGCGCGCGGCGGATGGTGCCGACGGCGACGCCATACTGCGCAGCGAGCGCGACCTCGCCGGGAAGCACGGTGCCCGGCGGCAGCTCGCCGATCAGGATCGCCTCGGCAATCTGCCGTTTGACGTGCTCGTAGAGCGGGACCGGCAGCCCTCTCGGACTGACCTCCGGCATCTCTGCCGCTTTGCTGACCACCGCCTGCCTCATTCCTGCAATTGACAATGCCATCGGCCGAACTCTATTTCTATATAGAATATAGTTTTGAGCGCATCCAGATGGTCTGTGCCGTAACATCCGATGGCCGAGCTTCGCCAACTCTGGCCGATGCTTTTGCCGTCATTGAAGAATCTGCTTCGGCGGCGGTCGATGATCTGGCCCGGATGGTCGCCGTCGATACGTCGTTTCCACCCGGCAGCGGCTATGACGCCTTTGCTGAGCTGATGCAGTCGCTGGTCGCGCCGCTCGGTCTGGATTGTGAGCGGGTGGTCGTGCCCGAGCAGCTCTGGCGCGCGCCGGGAGCGCCCGTGCATGGCACGCGAACCAATCTGATCGCGCGTCGCCGCTCCGGCAAACCGGTACTGGGGCTCTATTTCCATGTCGACACCGTGCCGGCCGCGCCGGGCTGGGGCAGCGACCCGTTTTGCCTGACCCGCGATGGCGATCGGCTGATCGGCCTTGGCGCAGCCGACATGAAAGGCACGATCGCGGCAGTGTTGTTGGCGTTGCGGGCGGCAGCCGCGACGAAGCTGCCGCTGGCCTACGATCCGATGCTGCTGTTGTGTACCGACGAGGAGGCCGGGCTTTATCCTGGGGTGCGCTATCTGGCCGAGCAGGGCCTGCTCGAAGGCCACATCCTCAATTTCAACGGCAGTGCCGCGCCGCGCATCTGGGCCGGCTGCTTTGGCCTGTTCACGCTTTTGGTACGCATTCACGGCAAGGCGGCGCATGCCGGCGAGCAGCGCAGCGATGGCGCCAATGCGATCGAGGCGGCGCTGCCGCTGCTCAATACGCTCAGCGCGCTGAAGCCGGCGATCGCGCGGCGTGTGTCGAGCCTGCCGCCGCCACCGCAGGCGAGCGGGCCGCTGACGGCGCAGCTCGATATTGTCGCGGCCCATGGCGGTCAGTGCGGCGGGCAGATTCCGTCGCTGTTCGAGATCCTGCTGTGCCGACGCTATGCGCCCGAGGAGGATTTCGTCGCCGCGCGTGCCGAGATCGAGACCGCGATCGCGCAGGCCACCGAAGGCCTCGACGTCGAAATTGTTCTGACCGGCCATCTGATGCCGACGTCCGATCCGACCGGGCCGCACTGGCCGCGCTGGCAGAGCGCGCTCTCGGCCGGCTTTGGCTATGCGGCAGAGGATTTCGCCACATGGGGCGCGTCGGGCTGCTCGGATTTCGGCTGGGTCCAGCGGACCGGCATGCAGGAGGTGCTGCTGACCGGTCTCGGCCGACCGACCAGCCGCATTCACGCGCCTGGGGAATCCACCACCGTGTCCGACATCGTGGCGCTGGCCAAATCGGTGCTGGCCTATCTCTGCGCTGAATTCCGTCCCGATCTTTCTCCCGAAGCCGTGAATCATCCTTGAGGACACGCAACATGCCGTCCCTGTCCCGTCGTCATTTTCTCGCAGGAACCGCGCTCACATTCGCCGCCTTGCCGCATGTCGCGGGCGCCGCCGAGGCGCCGGCGCGCGGCGGCGTCCTGCGCATCTCCGTCGATCAGGGCGTGGCCGTGATCCATCCGCTGCTGACGCGGGTGAATCCGGAATATCTCGTCACCGAGTTGCTGTACTCGAACCTCACCCGGCTGAAGCCCGACATGACGGTGGAGCCGGATCTTGCGTTGTCCTGGCACGCCGATGCCGGTCTGTTCGAATGGACCTTCAAACTGCGGCCCAACGTCACCTTCCACGACGGCACTGCGCTGACGGCCGACGATGTCGTCGCCACCTTCAAGGCGATTCTCGATCCCAAGACGGCCTCGCCGGGGCGCACCAATGTCGGCCCGATCAAGGAGATCGCAGCCCTCGATCCGCTCACGGTCAAGTTCACGCTTTCGAGCGCCTTTGCCGACCTGCCGGTTGCGCTCGCCTACACTAACGCGCGCATCGTGCCAGCGAAGGCCATCGCCGGCGACCTCGGCAGCCTTGCCACCAAGCCGAACGGCACCGGCCCGTTCAAGCTCGTCTCATACGAGCCAGACCGCAAGATCGTCGTCGAACGCAATGCCAGCTACTACGATCCCGCGCGGCCTTATCTCGACCGGGTCGAGATCCTGGTTTACCCGGATCGCACGGCGGAAGCATCGGCGCTGATCTCGGGCGACACCGATCTGATGCTGTCGACGACGCCCGGCGAATATGAGCGCCTTGCCAAAGCGGCGGGCGTCAAGGCGCTGCGCACGCCGTCCGGCCAGTTTCTCAACGTCAACATGGGCTGCGACCAGAAGCCGTTCAACGACGTCCGCGTACGCCAGGCGCTGGCGCTGACCGTCGATCGCGAGGCGATGGCGGGTTTCGTCGCAGGCGGCTACGGCACAGCGGGCAACGACACGCCGTTGAGCCCGGCCTATCGCTTCTACAAGGACATTCCGCTGAAGAAGCCGGACATCGCCAAGGCCAAGAAGCTTTTGGCCGACGCCGGCTATCCCGGTGGCCTCGACCTGACGCTGGTGGCCTCCGACAAACCGGAGACGCGAACGCAGCTCGGTGTCGCGATCCGCGAGATGGCCGCGCCTGCGGGATTCCGTATCAACGTCCAGACCATGCCGCATGCCACCTATCTCGACCAGGTCTGGAAGAAGGGCAACTTCTATGTCGGCTTCTACAACATGCAGCCGACGGCAGATGCGATCTTCAAGCTGCTCTACACCTCGGACGCGGCCTGGAACGAGACGCGCTGGAACAACCCCCGCTTCGACGAGGTCGTCAACGCGGCGCGCGCCGAAACCGCCGAAGCCAATCGCAGAGCGCTTTATGATCGGGCCCAGGCGATGATGAACGACGAGGTCCCGTCGGTGATCCCGGTGTTCTTCGACATCCTCGCAGCGCAGCGGTCCTATGTTTCCGGCTATGTGCTGCATCCGCGCGGCTCCGTGTTCCTGCTGGACAAGGTCTCGCTCGGGGCCGGTGCGCCGAAGCGCGCCTGACATCGGGACGTCCAATGTCGTTTGCCTGGCTGCTGCGGCGGCTGCTCCTGATGGCCTACACGGTCGTCATCGTCTGCGTGCTGGTGTTTGCCATCACCCAGGCGCTGCCGGCCGATGCGGCTCAGACCCTGCTCGGCGAGAACGCCTCACCGGAGGCTCTCGCCGCGGTTCGTGCCAGGCTCGGTCTCAATGACCCCGTCTGGCTGCAATTCGTTCATTGGGCGGCGCACGCTGCTCTGGGCGATTTCGGCGTCTCAATGCGCACCGGTTTGCCGGTCGCGCCGGAGATGCTGACCGCGCTGTTGCGCTCGCTGCTGCTTGCGCTCTGCGCGATCGTGGTCACCCTCGTTATTGCGGTGCCGCTCGGCATTTTCGCCGCTATCAGACAGGGCCGGCTGGCCGATACGATCACCAGCCTTGTTGCTTATGTCGGCGTCTCGCTGCCGGAGTTCGTCACGGCCACGATCCTCACGCTGGTGTTCACGGACAAGCTGCCCTGGCTGCCAGCCACCGGCTACGTGTCGCCGTTGGAGGACACGGCTGCGGCGATCGCTCATCTGGCGCTGCCCGTGCTCACCGTCTCGGTCATCCTGGTCGCTCACGTCATGCGGATGATGCGGTCCGAGACGCTCGACGTGCTGCAGTCCGACTACATCCGCGCCGCGCGGCTCAAGGGATTGCCGGAGCGGACCGTGCTGACGCGGCATGCGCTGCGCAACGCGCTGTTGCCGGTCATCACCATCATCGCGCTGGATGTCGGCTATCTCTTGGGCGGCATCATCGTCATCGAGGAAATCTTCGCCATGCCCGGCATCGGGCGCGCGCTGATGATCGCGATCACGACGCGCGACCTGCCGTCGATCCAGGCCGGCGCCATGATCATGGCCGTGACCTACGCGATCACCAACACGGCCGCCGACGTCGTCTATGCTCTGATCGACAGGCGCATCCGCTATGACTGAGTTGCTGCGCCGCCTGTTGCACAAGCCGCAAGGCGCGACCGGTGTCGCGCTGTTGGTGATGCTGACCTTGGCCTGCCTTTTCGGCCCGTGGATCGCGCCTTACGCGCCGGAGAAGATGGATTTCCTCGGCCGCTTCCGCGCGCCGGGCTGGCAGAACTGGCTCGGCGCCGACCAGTTCGGCCGCGACGTGCTGAGCCGCCTGCTGTTCGGCGCCCGCTCGACGCTTCCGATGGCGCTCGCGGCCACCCTGATCGGCAGTGCCGCCGGCGCGGTGATCGGCACGGCATCGGCCTATCTCGGCGGCAAGGCGGACGAGATCATCATGCGGACCAATGACGCGATCATGGCGATTCCCGGCCTTCTAATGGCGCTGCTGCTGGTCAGCACGCTCGGCAATGGTGCCGGCAACGCGGTGATCGCCATCGCGGCGGCGTTCGCGCCGGGCATGGCGCGGGTGACGCGCGCGGTCGCGCTGGCCGTGCGCAATCAGGACTATGTCAAGGCGGCCAGCGCCCGGGGCGAGGGCGCGAGCTGGATCGTCTTCCGCGAGATGCTGCCCAACGTCATGGCGCCGATCGTGATCGAGTCCACCATCCGGGTCTCGTTCGCCGTGATGCTGTTCGCGACCTTGAGCTTCCTCGGTCTCGGCGCCCAGCCGCCCGCTTCCGAATGGGGACTGATGGTGGCGGATGCGCGTCAATACATGCATCAGGCGCCCTGGGTGCTGATCGCGCCCTCGGCTGCGATCGCACTCGCGGCGATCGCCTTCAATCTGGTCGGCGACGGGCTGCGCGATGCGCTCAATCCGAGGGCCGAGCGATGACGGCACGCCCTGCACTTGCGGTCGCGAACTACGCGCTGGACTATATCACCGCCGCTGGCCCCGTGCAGGTGCTCAGCGATGTCTCGCTCGAGATCGCGCCGGGTGAAGTGCTCGGCCTTGTCGGCGAATCCGGCTCGGGCAAGAGTTCGCTCGCCTGGGCCTTGATGCGTCATCTGCCGGCCAACGCCCGTGAGGTGGCGGGCTCGCTGACGCTCGGTGACATCGATCTGCAGCGCTTGACGGCCAAGCAGTTGACGCATGTTCGCGGCCGCAGGCTCGGCATGGTGTTCCAGGATCCCTCCACCGCGCTGAACCCAACGTTGACGGTCGGGCGCCAGGTCACGGAAGCGCTGATCCGGCATCGCGGCTTGCGGGCGCGCGAGGCCGACGCGCTCGCCATTGAGCTGCTCGGCCATGTCGAACTGCGCAATCCCGCGGCGATCATGCAGCGCTACCCGCACGAGATCTCGGGTGGCGAGAAACAGCGCATCATCATCGCCACGGCTTTCGGCTGCAGGCCGGACGTCATCCTGTTCGACGAGCCGACCACTGCGCTCGACGTCATCACCGGCGCCCGCATCCTCGATCTGTTTGCGCGGCTGCGCGCCGAGACAAAAGTCGCCGCGCTCTATATCTCGCATGATCTCGCGATGATGACGCGCGTCGCCGACCGCGTCGCGGTGATCAAACACGGTCGCGTGGTCGAGCAGGGGCGAGCGTCCGAGATTTTCCGCTTCCCCCGGCAGGCCGATACGCGTGTCTTGGTCGCGGCGGTGCCGCGACCCGAACGCCGTCTGGTGCACGACAGTCCGGAGCGACAAGTTCTTCTCGCCGCAAACCGCATCGGCGTGCACTATGGCCGCGGTGGACTGTTTCGGGACGCGCCGCCGCCGGCGACGCATGCGGTCGACCTTTCGATCCGGGCTGGCGAAATCCTCGGCCTGGTCGGCGAGTCCGGTTCGGGCAAGTCGTCCATTGCGCGCGCTCTCACCGGCCTGGCGCGCTTTTCCGGTGAGATCGCATTCGCCAACCGCACGCTGCATGGCGGCCGCGACATGAACGCGGCGTATCGGCGTGACGTTCAGATCATATTCCAGCATCCGGATTCCTCGCTCAATCCGCGTCACCGGATCGGCGAGATCCTGTCGCGCCCGCTGAAGCTGCATGGCGGCGATGCGGCGGAGGTTCCCCGGCTGCTCGAGCAGGTCAAGCTGCCCCGGTCCTATGCCTCGCGCTGGCCGCATCAGCTCTCCGGCGGCGAGAAGCAGCGGGTGGCGATCGCGCGCGCCTTTGCAGCGCGTCCAAAGCTCGTGATCTGCGACGAGATCACCGCGCCCCTCGATGTTTCGGTGCAGGCCCAGATCATCGAGCTGCTGCTCACGCTACGCGCCGAGACCGGCGCGGCCTATCTCTTCATCACCCACGACCTCAACCTGATCAGGCAGATCGCGCACCGGATTGCCGTGATGCGGCACGGCCAGCTGGTCGATTGCCTGCCTGTCGAGGACTTCGATGCGGATCACGTGCATCCCTATACCCGCGAGCTGATGGCTGCCTCGCCGGCGCCGGTCGGCTGATTTGCAAGGATTTGACTTCATGGACCACAATACCCTTCTCGCTCGGATCGATGTCGCGGGATCCCTGGACCTGCTGTCGCGCATGGTCCAGCACAAGAGCTACTCCAAGACCGAAGGCGAGAAGCAGCTCGCGGCCTTCATGTCGGAGCGCATGTGCGAGATCGGTCTGGATTCCGAGCTCGCGCCGTTCGGCAACGAGGGCCGGGTCAACGCGGTCGGTCGCTGGAAGGGCACGGGTCGCGGCAAGAGCTTGCTGTTCAACGGCCATGTCGACACCAACCCGGTGACGGAAGGGTGGACCGTCGATCCGTGGGCGGGCAAGGTCGACGACAACTTCATCTACGGCATCGGCGTTTCCAACATGAAGGCTGGCGATGCCGCCTATTTCTGCGCGGTCAAGACGCTGATCGATGCCGGCGTGAAGCTGAAGGGAGACGTCATCCTCACCTATGTGGTCGGCGAGCTGCAGGGCGGCGTCGGGACCTATTCGCTGCTCGAGCAGGGGCTGCGCGCCGACTACTTCGTCAATTCCGAGCCGACCGACCTGAAGGCGATGACCATGCACGCGGCCGCGTTCATGTTCATCATCGAGCTCACGGGCAATACCCGCCATCTCTCCAAGCGCGAAGAGGCCGTCGATGCGATCGCGGCGGCTTGCGATCTCATTCCGCGTCTCAACGCGATGAAATTTTCCGGTGCGCGCTCGCCTGCGCACGAAGGGATCAATCGCGTTCATGTCGGTGTCGTCCACGGCGCCCTCGGCCGCGAGCTGCACGAATGGCGCACGCCGCAGGTCGCCGATTTTGTCCGCATCAAGGGCTCGGGACGCTATGCGCCGGGCCAGACCGAAGCCGGCGCCATCGCCGACATGCGCCGGGAACTCGATGCGCTGCAGGCGCGCTTTCCCGGCCTGAAGGCCGAGATCATGTCGGAGGACCGCGCCGGCGTACCGACCATGCCGCCTTTCGAGGTGGCTCCTGAAAGTCCGATCGTCCTCGCGATCAACCAGGCTTACCGCGCAGTGCGTGGCGAGCAGCAACCGACCGGACCGGTCGCACCGAGCTGCTTCTACGGGACGGATGCCGGCCATCTCTATACCTACGGCGGCATGGAGGGTATCGTGTGCGGACCGGGCGGCCGCTACAACACCATGCCGGACGAGCGGGTCGATATCGCAGATTTCCTGGATATGATCCGAATCTATATGCTGACGATCCTCGAAATCTGCAGCTGACGAAATTTGTCACCGGGACCGGGCGGACAAAGCGCGCGATTCGTGACAAGATGGCTTCATTGTTTCGAACCGAATTGCTGGAACGCCATGGTCGTGTTCAATTCGAGCCGCATATCGAATGGGGTTCGGGCCGCTATGATGGCGGCGCTCGGCCTCGTCCTGATCTGCCCGGCAGCGAACGCTTGGGCCGCGGATAACGACGACGGCAGCGATACAAAGCCAGCTGCGCCGACGATGTATCTGGACCTCAGGACCTATTATTCGCAGCTGCCTGCTGGGACTCTGGCGTTCGGCTTCGGTCATCCCTCCTTGTTCAGCGCAGTGCAGACGCTTGGCGGGCCCAACGGCGCGGCATTGTCGGCCGGATTGCCGGCGGCGAAGTCCCTGAACGTCGATGTTCCATTTACGGTCGACGTCACCGACCACATCTCGCTCTACGCCGGTGTGTCCGGCAGCTCCACGCAATTCGCGGGAAGCGGCTGGTCCTCATTTGACATCACGAGCTGGAATGTCGGGTTTCAGGCCGACGTCTACGAGCAGAATGGTGGGACGTTTCCGACCGTAACCCTGCAATCGACAATCACCCAATCGATACCGAACGGCCCCCTGGCCGCAACGTCCTTCAACAATATTGTCGAGTTCGACTATGCCCTGGACAAGGACGAGACACGCGGTCTGCTCGCAGGCGTCCAGTACACGCGCGTCGAAATGGCCACCGCAGCGGTAAGGATCAACCCAAATACGATCGGCTATGTCGGCGGCTATTATCAATGGCCCAACAACTGGAAGTTCACGGGCCGCGTGGGCGTGCAGTCGTTCGACGGCGCCCAGCTTCTGAGCCTCACGCCGGTCCGGCCATTCACGCAGCCCATCGTGCGGCTCGATCTGGACCGTATGGATGACAACGACAACCGGCTGTTTGGCGTGACCGCCGAGATCATGTGGGTACCGAAACCGGCATTCCAGCTCACGCTCAGAACGCCGCTCTACGCGGTGCGGAACTAGCTCGGTCGCAGCCTCTTTCGTCGCACGCTATCGCTTCAGCTGCTTGATCAGGGCTTCAAGTTCGCTGTTGCCGGGCATCAAACGCGAGAGCTGGGCTGCATAGTCCAGGGCAGATGCCGTATCGCCGCTTTCGCGGCTCAGTGCGAGCGCCGCAGCAAGGATGTCGCGATCATTGGGATGGCTTTGCAAGCCCTTCCTCAAGACGGCAAGAGCCTCGTCGCGGCGGCCGGAGGAATTTAGCCCCACGGCATAGACATAGGCGTAGCGTGCCTGGCCGGGGTCGAGCGAGGCTGCTTGACGCAGCTCGTCGAGCGCCGCCTCGTTGCGCTTCAGGCGGACGAGCGTCAAGCCGAGCGCGTGGTGAAGCGAGGCGTCTTGCGCCGATGTGGAGAGAGCCTCGCGCAGGACCCGCTCGCCGTCACCGTCACGTCCGAGCTGCCGATACAGGTCGGACAGATTGATGGCGGCGGCTGCAAACGAGGGATCGAGCTTCAGCGCAGCCTGGTACTCGGCTTCGGCGTCAGCGGCTCTCGCTTGGCGGACGAAGAAGTTGCCGAGTGCCGTTCGGGCGTCCGGACGGTCGGCGTTGAGATTCTGCGCCGCAACGAATTCGGCTGCGGCTTGTGCAAACTTGTCGCGCTCGGCGACAGGCTGACGTGCGGCGGGAACGGATGCGAGAAGCTCGGCGGCACGGATGCGCACGCCACGGATCGGGTCGGTCAATTGCGCGGAGGCGAGCGCCCAGAGCCGATCGGCCGGCACTCCTTCCAGCCCGTCGAGCGCCCCCAGCCTGACCAGTGGATCCGGGTCTGAGAGGCCGCGGCGGATCAGGTCGAGGTCCGGCGTGGGAAGCTCGGCCAGAGCGCTGGCGCGGACGATGCCAGGCAGTTCGCCTGCGCCAGCAACAGTCGCAAGCAGGGCTTGCGCATCAGCGGCTTCGGTCCAGGCGGCATGAAATGCCGATGCATAGCTCTGATAGCCGTGTCGCTCCGGCCCGAACCAGCTCTCGATCTGTTGTGCTGCCCAGGCCGCCGACTTGTCGCGGTGGCAGTCGTTGCAGGCATTGGGTGCGCCTGTCTGCATGGAGAGATCGGGGCGGGGAATCCGGAAGCCATGGTCATGGCGTCGGTCGACGACCATGTAGCGGCGTTCCGGCATGTGGCAGGAGGGGCAGCCCGGCGCCGGCGAGACATCGGCATGGTGCCGGTGCGCGGCCGTTTCATATGTCGCGGCAGCATGACACTGCGCACAGATGCCATCGCCGGGTGCCTTCAGGGCCGCACTGTGCGGGTCGTGGCAGTCGCTGCAGGTCACGCCCTTGGCGAACATCCTGCTCTGCTTGAACGGGGCGTAATTGTAGGTCTCCTCGTCGTCGCGCATCTGGCCGTCGGGATGGAAGCGCTGCTGATCGAGGAGCGAGACTCGATGGGTCTCCGAGAGTGGGCGTCCCGGAATCCAGTCTTCCGAAAGCTGGCCGCGGCGCGCGTGGCAGCGCCCGCAGGTTTCGACCTCCTTGCGCAAGGCCGGCGCCGGCGCGCTGCGGATCGGCCTCAACGTTCCGGCCTCGGTCGACCAGGTGATGCCCGTCCGTTCGTCGAATTTCACGAGCAAGCCGGGGTCGAAGCCGCGCGACGCCAGCTTCTGGTGAGCCCATTCGACGTGGCGTGACCCCGCGCCGTGACAGGCTTCGCAGCCTACACTGATCTCGGCGAAGGTCGTTGCGAACCGGCCCTTGGCCGCGTCATAGTTCTTGTGAACGTCGGTCGAGTGGCACTCGGCGCACATGAAGTTCCAGTTCTGGTTCAGTTTGGTCCAGTGCAGGGGATCTTTGTTGGTGACCGCTGCATCCGGATACAGGTGAAACCAGCGCTGTCCGCCTTGATCCTTCGGCCGTGTATCCCAAGCAATGGACAGGGCCTGAATACGGCCATCGGCGAATTCGATCAGGTATTGTTGCAATGGCTCCACGCCGAACGCGTATTTGATTTCGAACGTCCCGAGTTTGCCGTCCGGGCCGTCGGTCTCGACAATGAATTTTTCTCCCTCGCGGAAGAAGCGGGAGCGCGTGCCGGCATATTCGAACGTTGCGTCATTGAAATCGCCGCGCACCGACCGTCCGGTCGCGTGATCCATCGCGTGCCGGTGTTGCGAGGTCTGCCAGAGCTTCGTCTCGGCTTGATGGCACCCAGCGCAGGCCTGGCTGCCGACAAAGCTCGACTCCGCGGTTTGATGCGGCGCAGGCGGGAGGTCGGACTTCGTGAGCCAGTAGAGTGCGCCGCCTATGACCAGGGCGAGAATAAGCAGGCTCGGGCCAATCCCCAGCCAGAGAATGCGTTTGCTGGCGACCGCTTCGGGCTGTTGCGACGCGCCAGACAGCACCTGCGGTCGCGTATCGGCGTCGGTCCTTTTTCGTTTACGGTTCCTTCGAGAGCCCTTGGCCACGTCTCTTTACCGATCCGTGCGTCGTCTATCCGTTTGGATTACACGCCAAGATCGTCTGCGTGAAGCACGAGTCTCGCTTCCGTCGCGAAGGTTTTTCCGAGCAGAAGGGCTGGACCCGAGCCGGAACATCGGCAACGCACCTATTGAAGCTGCTGAACCTTCGCAGCCATGTCGGGGGCACGGCTCACCTGATAACTCGCATTGCTGCATTTGAGCACCCAAACCGCATGATCGGGTTTGGAGAGATTCGTATCTTGTGTGGCGCTCAGCGGCTTCTCGCAGACAAAGCCCTGCGCTCGGATTTGTGCGGCGAGCATGTTTTGCACGGTCTCGTCGGCGGTTTGCGCGGAAGCGCCGCCGGGAGCCAGCAGGTCGGCCAGCATCATGGTTGAGATGCACATTGCGTGACGACTTATCATGAAGCCCTCCAATTGCGGAATCGAGAGGATGTGTTGGTCCGATTCCGAAGTCGCGCCAGAGGGTGCCCTTCGTGGAAGGCACCCTCCATCCGTCGGGATCTATTTCGTCGGGGCTGCCGGATGGGACGGCGGCGACACGCCGGGAGCCGCCCGTTCCACATCGCGAGTCGAGATCGCCTTCATCCAGGCCGTCATCGACTCTTCCGACACTGGCCCCTCGCCGAGATCCACCGTGATCTTCTCAAGCTTGCCCGAGAAGACGAACGGGGTCTGATAGTCCTTGTCGTCGACGGCGGTGCCGGTATCCATTCCGACGTCGAAGGTCTCGTCCCAGGCGAAGGTGAAGGGCGTCGTGTGGGGAAGCGTGATGCGCGCGGCTTCCTGACCGTCCACGGACATCACGCCCGTGCCGCCATGTCCGAACGGGACTTCCCCCTTCTGCTCCAGTGCAAAGTCGAAAACGATCGTATGTCGGCCCGGCTTCAACGCCTCTCGTGCTTGCCACTTGGGCCGTTCGACGTTCAGGAGGTTCATGGTGAAGGTCGGCCTGCCGTCCTTCAGGTAGAATCCCCATCCGCCGAACCGGCCGCCCTGCAGGAGCGCCGAGCGGGTTGGCGAGCACAATGCGGTGGTGTGGAATCTGGTGTGGAAGCTGGTGTAACGCAGGCCGTCCGCTGCGCCCCGGTCAAGCGTCGGAGTTGGGATCACGCCGACAAACGTCGAAGGCGCTCCGAAGCCGACGTCGTCGGTCAGAATGAGGAGGACGTTCGGCGCATTGGCTGGAGGCATGATCTGCGGCGGCCAAGCGGGTGTACTATCAACCGCATTAGGCTGGATCGCTCCCGAAAACTGCGGCGTGGGTGCCGGCAATTGCAGGCCCGGCAATGTCATCACGGTGCTTGGCGCTCCCGGAGTGCCACGTATCTGCTGCGCCTCACTCGATGCGGACATCGATAGCGCGCCAACAAACAATGCGCATGCGGCAACTAAATGTCGACGACAATGCACTGCAATGCCTCCTCGAAAACGGCCAATCCTCACTTTGTTTCCGCTCTCTGAACTTGACGCAGATCAACCGATCTTAGGCGCGTCCTGCTGCCGGACCGGCCGCTTTAAGTCAGGATCACTGTGCCAGCGCCTATGCAGACGTCGAAATCTAATCAGGAGAAACGCGCGAGAGCCAGGTGCAAGGCATTGCCTTTCGGTCTCTCAATTCATTGAATCTACTATAGATTGTAAGATTGGGTCGACGTGTTGCCGTCATCGGCGGAGCTGATCAGCAAGATAGATCGCTCTAACAGTTTTGATCTGCATCAACGCTTGGCATCCGCTCGCGTGGCTCGTTTCGTACATTTTAGCGAACGGAGAGATGCATGAAGATTGTTCTGATTTCAGCTGCCATGCTTGCAGGCCAATCGTTGATAGCGGTGTCCGATCGCGTTCCCGAACTGAAAGTCGAAGCGCTTTGCCAGGCGACCTCCGACACGGACAAGGCGATGGGATTGGCGTTGGCGCAGAGTGTCTCCGATTGCATGCGCGATGAGACAGCGGCGCGGCAGCAGCTCGAGGTTGCATGGTCGGCGACCAAACCGGCCGTCCGCAATGAATGCGAAAGTGAGGCCATGTCGGACGGGACTCAAAGCTATGTCGATCTGCTCACCTGCATTCAGATGACGGACACGGCAAGCGCGATGACGTCGGCGGCGCCACTCAGGGGCGCCAGCAAGAATCGAAACAAGCGATAGTGAATCAAATTATCGATGGAGCAAATCTATGAGCATCAAGCGTTTCCCGCTCGTCGCCGGCATCATTGCCGCGACCGTGATTCCGGCTTCTGGCGTGTCGGCCCAGTCGATCAATCTCACCGGCATCTTCAGGTGCATTCAGATGTGCCGCGGCGGCTTGCCGGCCTACGTCACCCAGAATGGCCCCGAGCTCAACATTCTGACCGAGGCGGGGGTGCCTTCGCGCGCCTGGCCGGACTGGTATTCGCCGGCCAACCGGATCTGGATCGATGCCTTCAACGAGAGCGCGGTCTACTCGCCGGATGGCATGCTGATTCAGTTCGATAACGGGACCATCTGGCAACGGGAGCTTCCGCCGGTCGTGCCGCCCGTCCGTCGGCGACGGTAGGGCTGCACTCGTTGGAAAGACCTGCCGCGTAGCGCGGGGACGAAGATCGCGGGCCAGGCGGCGTTCGGCTAGTCGCGCGATCACCCGTGATTCAGTGGTGGGCCCGGCAGGACTCGAACCTGCAACCAGACCGTTATGAGCGGGAGGACAACGGTCGGCGTGGTTGAATTTGCTGAGCCTTCGATTGAGATCGACTGCGTTTGGGGGCGCGGCGCTTGGATCCGCCGCACGCAGTTAGAAAGCTCGGGCAGTGCGGGCCGGCTGCGCCGCCGGTAGCGCGTCAAGCCGCAGGTCCTTTCGAATCCCGGTGTCCACCAGGGCGGCGGGAGCAAATCGGTGGAGCAACCGCAGGCGGTTTGCGAGTTTGCCGGCCGCGTATCGGATTTTTGGGTGCGCCGCGCTGGCCGCCTTCAGGACGGTGTCGGCAACGACGCCGGGCTGTTCGGCGGTTGCCATCACCTCGTGCATTCTCTTGGTTACGCCCTCGCGTGCCTCGCGATACGCATCGAGCTTGGCATCCGGCTCCATGAAGTTCGCGTCAAACGGCGTCTTCGTGTACGCGGGTTCGATGACCGAGACCCGGATGCCTTTCGTGCGCAGCTCATGGTCGAGCGATTCCGAATAGCCTTCCACGGCGTGCTTGGTTGCGGCATAGAGCGCGCCATAAGGCATCGGCAGAAAGCCGAGCACGGAGCCGATATTGATGATGCGGCCCTTCCCCTGGCGTCGCATGTGAGGCACGACGGCGCGCGTCATCCGGACCAGTCCGAAAAAGTTCGTCTCGAAAATCGATCGGGCCTGACTGATCGAGCTCTCCTCCGCCCCAGCAGGGGCAACACCGAATCCGGCGTTGTTCACGAGCAGATCGATGCGGCCATCGCGCCGTATCACTTCGGCAACTGCGGCTTCGACGGACTCATCGCTGGTTACATCAAGCGACAGCATCTCGAACGATTGCTTGTTTGCCCGGGCTGCCCGTCTGCTCGTGCCGTAGACCTTGTAGCCGCCTTTCGCGAGCCGCTCCGCCGTGGCTTGGCCGATGCCTGACGAAGCGCCGGTAACGAGCGCTATCTTTGTTTGGGTGCTGTTCATAAGAGTCTCCTGACGGCAGGGGCCGATTCTGAACCGGTTTGATTGCGATCGTAATTATTGATATAGATGACGGTCGCCACTATATTTGTCAAGTCCCGAGACTGAGGACCAGCGAACATGCGCGTTTCAAAAGAACAGGCAGCCAAGAACCGCGAGCGCATTCTCAATGCCGCCTCCCGCCTCATGCGAGAGCGCGGCATCTCCGGCGTCGGTGTCGACGCGCTGGCGGAGGCGGCCGGGATGACCCATGGCAGCCTGTACAGTCAGTTCGGTTCCAAGGAACGGCTCGTCGAAGAAGCGGTGGCCCACGCAATCGCCACCAACGGGCAGGAAGTGCCCAAGGTCTTTGCGCTCGGCGACTACGTTTCAGAATATCTCTCGGCGGCGCATCGCGACGAGCCGGGAAGCGGCTGCCCATTAGCAGCGCTGTGTTGTGAAATGCCGCGTCAAAGTGGTGGCGTGAGAGAGCGCTTCACGGCCGGAGTGCGGGGCGTGGTCGCGCTCCTGAGCGGCCGAATGGAGTCCCAGCTGAAGCCACGGCAGCGCGAGGAAAAAGCGCTGGCGACTCTGGCCTCGCTGGTCGGAGCGCTCGTGCTCGCCCGGGCCGTGAACGATCCCAAGCTATCGGACGACATTCTTCGCGCAACCAGGAGCCGCTTGAGCGACTGACTGTCATCGTGGCGCGACAATTTGGTGGGCGTTGAAGTAGAGCAATGAACGACAAAACCAGGTGTTTCTGGTGCGGTATTCAACTGCGAGAAGACGAGACCCGATAAGCTCTTGGTTCATTGGTGGGCCCGGCAGGACTCGAACCTGCAACCAGACCGTTATGAGCGGCCGGCTCTAACCATTGAGCTACAGGCCCCGCGGCGCTGGCGCTACCCACAACGACATCTGTGGTATCGAACCGGCACGGCTGGTTCGACCAATGCCGGTGGGAGGCCGGGCGACGGTGCGGGCCCCGTTTACCGCGTGGCGTCCGATCCGGCAATGCCGCCTGCCGGATCTCTCGCCGAATCCTGATGATGCCGGCGAAGCTCGCGGAATGGCGGGTAGGGGGTAACGAACAGGAAAAATTCCCATTCGCTACTCGCCAATCGCTATTCGCGCCGCTTCACCAGCGGACAGGCCGGATCGGGCGGGCCGAAGGCGTCCTCGCCGGAAATCGTCGCCAGGATCTTGTAATAGTCCCACGGATATTTGCTTTCCTCCGGCGACTTGACCTGCGCCAGCACGAGATCGTGCACCATCAGATTGTCGGCGCGCAGCTTGCCGTGGCGGGCGAAGAAATCCTCCACAGGCGTCTCGCGCATCTTCGCCGCGACGACAAGCGGATCGTCGCTGCCTGCGGCCTTGATGGCGTTCAGGTAATGCGTCACGGCGGAATAGACGCCGGCCTGCCACATCGTCGGCATCCGGTTCATCTTGGCGAAATAGCGCTTCGACCATTCGCGGGTCTTGTCGTCCATGTCCCAGTAGAACGAGGTGGTCAGGAGCAGGCCCTGTGCCGCCTGCAGGCCGAGCGAGTGGATGTCGGTGATCAGCGCCAGCAAGGCCGCCATCTGCTGGCCGCCCTTGAGCACGCCGAATTCGGCCGCCGTCTTGATCTCGTTGATGTTGTTCGGCGGCCCGGCGGCGATGCCGATGATCTTCGCCTTGGAGGCCTGGGCCTGCAGGACGAAGGAGGAGAGATCAGGCGTCGCGAAGGGGGGGCGTACCGCGCCGACCACCTTGCCGCCATTGGCGGTCACGACGCTGGAGGCATCTCGCTCCAGCGAATGGCCGAAGGCATAATCGTCGGTGATGAAGAACCAGCTGTCGCCGCCGCGCTTCACCACCTCTTTCGCCGTCCCGGTCGCGAGCGCGCGGGTGTCGAACACCCATTGCATGGCGTAAGGCGAGCAGAACTTGCCATGGAAATCGGCCGCGCCGGTCGAATGCGTGATGAACAGCCGGTGCTTCTCGTTGGCGATGGTCTGCACCGCGAGGCCGACCGCCGAGACCGGCACGTCGACGATCAGGTCGACCTGTTCGGTGTCATACCAGCGCCGCGCGATCGCAGCGCCGATATCCGGCTTGTCCTGATGGTCGCCGACGATGACGCTGATCGGCTTGTCCAGCACTTTGCCGCCGAAATCGTCGACCGCCATCTGCGCGGCCGTCACCGAGCCCTGGCCGGTCGGCGTCGATGCCGGGCCGTTCATGTCCGAGAGCACGCCGATCTTGACGACGCCGTCTGAAATCTCGGCGCGGGCTGTGGGCGCAACGCAAAGCAGGGCCGCGCCCATGATCGCGGCCTTGGTCGCGCGTTTGGCGTCGATAAAAGGCAATCCGTCCTCCCCCGATATCTCCGGCTCTCTCGGCCGGTCGCCCTTTGTGCAATCAACCGGCGGTTCCAGTCAATCAGGCGGCAAAACGGATCTGCCCGGCGGGAGAGGTATCATAGCCGGTCAGTTCGGCGGCGCGCTGCTGCGTGCGCTTGTCGGCGAGGAAGCGGATCAGGGCCTGCATCGCGGGGCGGAAATAGCTGCGCTGCCGCGTCAGGAGGTCGAAATTTTCCCAGGTGAGCGGCACGAAATCGAGCCCGGCCGCCTTGGCCGCCGCGCGCGTGGCGATGCCGCAATCGGCACTGCCGTTGCGGATTGCGGCAGCCAGATCTGGTCCGGTCAAGCAGGCGGGCTCGCGGCGCTTCAAATCTCTCAATCTGGCGCCGGTGCGTGCGAGCAGGCTTTCCAGCAGAAGCTGCGCACCCGCGCCGGGCTGCCGCACGGCAACCAGCGCGCCAGAGGCCAGCACGTCGGCCAGGCTCAAGAGATGCCGCGGATTGCCGAGCGGCACCAACAGTCCCTGTTCCCGCCTGACAACCCCGACCAGCACGGCGTCGTAAAGGCCCGGCATCGCCTGCACCGCCGCGACGTTGGCGTCGCTCTGCTCAGGTCCGCTGCCGTGAAAGTGAAGCGCGGTGGCGATCACCTCGCCGCGCTGCAACCGCTCGACGCCGCGCAGCGTGCCTTCTGTCAGCGAGGCCAGAGCCGAGCCGGATTCGCGCAGGCACCATTCGAGCAGATCGTCCTGACTGCCGCCGACGATCGGCGGCGGGTCGGCTGCCGGCATGCCGGGCGGCCGTGCCATGCCTGCCAGCACCCACAGATCTAGCTCATGCCGCGGGAATAGCCACTTACCGGTGACCTTGCTGCAGGGAATCGCTCCCGAGGTCACGAGCTCATAGAGCTTGCGCTCGCCCAACCGAAGGTAGTCGGCCGCTTCGCTGGTAGTGAGGAATTCCATCCTGCATCTATATGCATATTTTGGGTCCTGCTCAATTGTTTGACAGCACCGGGAAATTATGCCGAACAGGGCAGGCGGAGCGGCAGATGGTAGATCACGGCAGCGCTTGGGAGTTGATCGCGAGCGGCGATGCGACCTTGTTCGCAATCGTCCGCTTGTCGCTGATCGTCAGCCTCGCCGCAGTTGCGCTCTCGACCCTGATCGGGTTGCCGCTCGGCGCCTGGCTGGCGCTGGCCCGTTTTCCGGGCCGCGAAGCGATCGTGGTCGGACTGAATGCGATGATGGGGCTGCCGCCGGTCGTGGTCGGGCTTGCGATCTATTTGTTGCTGTCGCGCTCGGGCCCGCTTGGCGAACTTGGCATCCTGTTTACGCCGAGCGCGATGGTGATTGCGCAGACCGTGCTGATCGTGCCGATCCTTGCGGCATTGACGCGTCAGACCATCGCCGATCTTTGGGTCGAATATCGTGATGAGCTCGCGGCGATGGCGGTCGGCCCGGTCGGGCGGCTGACGACCGTCTTATGGGATGCGCGCTTCAGTCTGCTCACGGCGCTGCTGGCGGGCTTCGGCCGCGCGGCGGCCGAGGTCGGCGCTGTGATGATCGTCGGCGGCAATATCGATGGCTTCACCCGCACCATGACGACGGCGGTGGCCTTGGAGACCTCCAAGGGCGATCTGCCGCTCGCGATGGGGCTCGGGCTCATTCTTCTCGCCATCGTGGTGGCGATCAACGCCGCTGCCTGGGCCATGCGCGCCTGGTCGGAACGGCAGGCAGGTTAGAGATGCGCGCGCCCCTTAGCGACCTGCCGCTGCTGCTTGAGGATGTCTCGCTGCGCGCCGGGCGCACGCCTCTCCTCGAGGGTGTGAGCCTCAGGATCACGCAAGGACCGCCGACCATGATCGTCGGCCCCAATGGCTCGGGCAAGACCAGCCTGTTGCGGCTGTGCATGGGCCTGGTGCGCGCGAGCGAAGGCCGTATGACCTGGGGCGGCCGGGAGGAGAGTGCGCCGGCGCGGCGCGCCTTCGTGTTCCAGCGTCCGGTGATGCTGCGGCGAAGTGCTGCGGCCAATGTGGATTACGCGCTGGCGCATGCGGGTGTGGCGCGTGCCGAGCGCCCCGCGCGCATTGCGGAACTGCTCGATCGCGTCGGCCTGTCCGAGCTTTCGGAGCGTCCGGCGCGAAGATTGTCCGGCGGTGAGCAGCAGCGCCTGGCGCTGGCGCGTGCGCTGGCGCGCGAGCCTGAGATCCTGTTCTTGGACGAGCCGACCGCGAGCCTCGACCCTGCCGCGACCCGCGCGGTGGAAGACATCGTACTGAGGGCGGCGCAATCGGGCATCAAGGTCGTGATGAGTACGCACGATCTCGGCCAGGTGCGCAGGCTTGCCGGCGACGTGATCTTCCTGGTGCGCGGCGCGCTGCGCGAACGCAGCCTCGTGATCGATTTCCTCGACAATCCGGCAACGCCGGACGCTGCGGCGTTCATCCGCGGCGATCTCGTGCTCTGAACGCTCACAACGACAAGCTCACAATAACAAGAAGGACATCGTGATGCGCGCTCGCTTCGCTTTTCTTCTCGTCATCAGCTTCGTCGCGGCTTGGGCTGCGTTTGCGCCCGCCCGTGCGGAGGACCACTCGATCGTAGTCGCCTCCACGACATCGACGCAGGATTCCGGCCTGTTCGGCTATCTGCTGCCGCTGTTCAAGGCCAAGACCGGCATCGACGTGAAGGTGGTCGCGCAAGGCACTGGCCAGGCACTGGACACCGCGCGGCGCGGCGATGCCGACGTCGTGTTCGTCCACGCCAAGGCGCAGGAGGAGAAATTCCTGGCCGAAGGCTACGGCGTGAAGCGTTATGACGTCATGTACAATGATTTCGTGCTGATCGGTCCGAGCAGCGACCCGGCGCATGTCAAGGGCAACGACATCCTCGCCGCGTTCAAGGCGATCGCCGCCAAGGCTGCGCCCTTCGTCTCGCGCGGCGACCGCTCCGGTACCCACCAGGCCGAGCTTGCGCTGTGGAAGGACGCCGGCATCGACATAACAGCGCAAAAAGGGCCGTGGTATCGCGAGATCGGGCAGGGCATGGGAGCGGCGCTGAACACCGCAAGTGCGATGAACGCCTATGTGCTCTCGGACCGCGGCACCTGGATCTCATTCAAGAACCGCGGCGATCTTGCCATCCTGGTCCAAGGCGACACGCACCTGTTCAACCAGTACGGCGTGATGCTGGTGAGCCCGGAGAAATTTCCCCATGTGAAGAAGGCGGACGGCCAGGCTTTCGTCGACTGGTTGATCTCCCCGGAAGGTCAGGCCGCGATCGCCAACTACAAGATCGACGGCCAGCAGCTGTTCTTCCCCAACACGAAATCCTGAACTTGTTGCTGTATGAGCTGTTGCCGCGCGCTCGTGACACCTCTCCCCGGTGGGGAGAGGTCGATCGCGAAGCGATCGGGTGAGGGGGCACAGCTCTATCGATAGACCGTAGCCCCTCACCCCAGCCCTCTCCCGAAGGGAGAGGGAGCAGACCGCCATTGCAATTGCCGCTTGAGGCTCTCTCCGTCGAGTTCTGGCTACGCCTTCGCCGCCTTGCGTTCGGCATGCGCGGCTTCCCACACCTCGTGCGCGGCGTCCGCATTGAGGCAGGCGATGCCGACGCCGACGATCAGGTCGGGCCAGATCGAGTGCCACAGAACGGCGCTGATCAGCCCTGCGGCGATGATCGCGAGGTTGGCAAACGCGTCGTTGCGCGCCGACAGGAACGCCGCTCTCGTCAGGCTGCCATGGTGATGCCGGACCCGCGCGAGCATGATCGCGCAGGAGAGATTCACGATGAGCGCACCTAAGCCGGTGATGGTCAGTGGCAGCGGCTCGGGGACGGCGGGCGTGAAGAACTTCTGGCCCGCGGTCCACAGCCCGGCGAGTGCCGGCACCAGCAGGACGACCGCGAGCACCATGCCGAGCCACGCGCGGGCCGGCGCGCTCCAGCGCAGCGCAAACAGGATGAGGAGATTGACCGAAGCATCTTCGAGGAAGTCGACGCTGTCGGCGAACAGCGACACCGATCCGATCGCGAGCGCCACCGCGAATTCGATGCCGAAATAGCCGAGATTGAGCAGCGCAACGGCGATCACCGCGCGCCGCACCGCGGTCGTTCGCGGATCGTCAGTGATGTCGTCAACCGCCACTGGATGCCGCCAGTCGCTCAGCTTCCGCCAGATCCTCGGCGGTGTTCGCATTGAAGAAGGGATCGAGCGGTGTCGTCGGCCAGGTCACGGTCGCGAGCCTATAGCGCGCGGTGAAGCGGTCGATCTTCCTGATGTCCTCGACCACCAGCGCGTGACGCAGCTGATCGCGCAAGGATACTTTCCACAGCCCGATCACCGGATGCGACTGGCCGTCCGATGCCGCCACGGCGAGCTCGGCGCCGTCGGCGCATACCGCGGCGTGCAGCCGCGTCACCAGATCCCGCGGCAGGAATGGGCAGTCGCCGGCTGCGCTCAGCATCCATGGTGCGGACGGCAGGTTGGCTGCGACCCAGTCCAGCCCGGCGAGGATTCCTGCCAACGGTCCGGGAAAGTCGGTGACGCTGTCCGCCACGACCGGCAGGCCGAACGCTGCAAAGCGGGCGGGATCGCCATTGGCATTGAGGATCAGGCGGCTGCATTGCGGCGCAAGCCGCGCGATCACGCGCTCCAGGATGGTGCGGCCGGCGATGACGCGCATCGGCTTGTCGCCGCCGCCCATCCGCCGCGCCAGCCCGCCGGCCAGCACCACGCCCGGAATGTCCATCGCGGTCATGGATTCAGTCATCGCCGCCTTCGCCCTTGCGCCGGTGTTTGGCCGATTCTTCTTCGACATAGGCCAGATCCTGGTCGTAGACGATCCGCTCCGCGCCCGAAAGCGCGATGAAGCGTTTGCCCCTGGTACGACCGACCAGGGTCAGCCCGACCTGGCGCGCGAGGTCGACGCCCCACGCCGTGAATCCGGAGCGCGACACCAGGATTGGAATGCCCATCCGCACCGTCTTGATCACCATCTCGGAGGTCAGCCGGCCCGTGGTGTAGAGGATCTTGTCGGCGGGATCGACGCCGTGGCGGAAGAGCCAGCCCGCGATCTTGTCCACGGCGTTGTGACGTCCGACATCCTCGGTGTAGCAGATCGGCGTGCCTTGCTCGCACAGCACGCAGCCATGGATCGCGCCGGCCTCGAGATAGAGCGAAGGCATCGTGTTGATGGTCTGCGTCATCTGATAGAGCCACGAGGTACGCAGCTCGGCCTTGGGCAGCACGATGCTCTCGATCGCCTCCATCAGGTCGCCGAAGGCGGTGCCTTGCGCGCAGCCGGACGTCTGCGTGCGCTTCTTCAGCTTCGCTTCGAAATTGGTGTGATGTTCGGTGCGCACGACCACGACCTGCAGATCGTCGTCATACTCGACCTCGGTGACGACGTCGTCGTATTTCAGCATGTTCTGATTGAGCAGATAGCCGAGCGCCAGATAGTCCGGATAATCGCCGATCGTCATCATCGTGACGATCTCCTGGGCGTTCAGGTACAGAGTCAGCGGCCGCTCCACCGGCACCTTGATCTCGACCTCAGCGCCGGTCTGGTCGATGCCGCTGACCCGCTCGGTCAGCCGCGGATCGCTTGGGTCAGGCAGGATGCGCGGGGCGGGGGATCTTTCGAGTTTCACCATGGTCTCAGCTTAGCATGACAAGGCGATCCCGCCGATATAATGATGGCTCCGGGCGCGCAAAGCAGCGCTTGCTCGTCATTGCGCGGAGCGCCAGCTCCGAAGCAATCCAGATCTTCTCCGCGGAACCATTCTGGATTGCTTCGGCCCTGATGCGCCTCGCAATGACGGGAAGCTTCGGAGCGAACCGGTTGCGGAGTAGACAAGACATGAACGTGATTGGCCTCGCCGGCTGGAGTGGTGCCGGCAAGACCACCCTGCTGACCCGCGCGATTCCGTATCTGAAAGCGCAAGGCCTGCGCGTATCCGTGATCAAGCATGCCCACCACAGATTCGATGTCGATGTGCCCGGCAAGGATTCCTGGCGGCATCGGGAGGCGGGGGCGGAGGAGGTCCTGGTGTCTTCAGCGGCGCGCTGGGCCTTGATGCATGAGTTGCGCGGTGACGCGGAGCCCGCGCTCGCCGACCTGCTGGCCAAATTGTCTCCGGTCGATCTCGTGGTGGTCGAGGGCTACAAGGCCGATCCGCATCGCAAGATCGAGGTGCATCGCGCAGCCAACGACAAACCGCTGCTGTTCCCGAACGACCCCGCCATCATCGGGATCGCCAGCGATGCCGCGATCAAAACGTCGCTGCCGACCGTCCATCTCGACGACATCCCGGCGATTGCAGCATTGATGTTGCAGGCGGCAATGCCGGTCGCCGACATCATTGCGATGGCCCGACATTAAGAGGCAGAGACATCATGGCGCAGCTCTCCGACGATTGTTTTGCCTTCGGCGGCCCCTTGATGTCGATCGACGATGCCGTCGGCATCATCACAGCGAGAGTGAGCGCGGTCTCGGAAACCGAGACTGTGCCGCTGATCGCGGCCGATGGGCGCATCCTTGCCGGCGATGTGGCGGCGCCATTGCCGCTGCCGCCATTCACGAATTCGGCCGTTGACGGTTACGCGGTGCGCGCGGCCGATCTGCCGGTCGGACGTGAGGCGACATTCGCAGTCGCGGGGCGCGTCGCCGCCGGCAGCGCGGCAGCAGCTCCTATTGTGGGCGCGCACGCCGTGCGCATTTTCACCGGTGCGCCCATGCCTGACGGCGCGGACACCGTGTTCATGCAGGAGGATGTGGGCCTCGCCGACGACGGCCGCGTCAGGCTGCCTGCCGGGTTGAAGCCGGGCGCCAATGTGCGTCCCGCAGGCGAGGACATCGCGGCCGGCGCCGTCGCACTCAAAGCAGGCCTGCGCCTGAACCCGCAACATCTGGCGGTGGCCGCCGCCTTTGGCCTGCCGGCGCTGACCGTGCGGCGCCGCATCCGGGTGGCGGTGTTTTCCACCGGCGATGAACTGGCCTCACCCGGCGCTTCGCGCGGGCCGGCGCAGCTCTACGATTCCAACCGCTTCATGCTGATGGCGATGTTGAAACGCCTCGGCTGCGAGGTGTCCGACCTCGGCATCTTCAGCGATGAGCGGGCGCCGCTCGCAACGTCCCTGCGCGACGTCGCTGCCCGGCACGATCTGCTTCTGACCACCGGCGGCGTCTCGACCGGCGAGGAGGATCACGTCAAAGCTGCGGTCGAGAGTGTCGGCTCGCTGGTGCTGTGGCGGATGGCGATCAAGCCGGGACGTCCGGTCGCGATGGGCATCATCTCGGGTACCCCGTTCATCGGCCTGCCCGGCAATCCGGTGGCGAGTTTTGTCACCTTCGTCCACGTGGTCCGGCCGACCGTGCTGGCCCTTGCCGGCGGCCTGCCGGAGGTGCTCATGCCGATGCCGGTGCGCGCCGCCTTCAGCTACAAGAAGAAGGCCGGCCGCCGCGAATATGTTCGCGTGACCTTGCGCAAGGCGGCGGATGGCTCGTTCGAGGCGACCAAGTTCCCACGCGAGGGCGCTGGCCTCCTCTCGTCCCTGATCGAGACTGACGGGCTGGCAGAACTCGGCGAGGAGATCATCAAGGTCGAGCCCGGCCAGAGCGTCGGCTTCCTCTCTTATGCCGAACTGATTTGAAGGCGCGTGCTCAGCCATGCGCAATTTGGGCCACGGCCTTTTCGGCCGTCGGTTGACGCTGCGGTCTTGCTTCGCCATGGTCCGCCGATGACAACGACGATGCTCGATCTCAAGGGCTTGAAGTGCCCGCTGCCGGCGCTGAAGACCCGCAAGGCGCTGAAGCCCCTCAAGCCTGGTGACCGCCTCGAAGTGCATTGCACCGATCCCTTGTCGGTGATCGATATCCCGAATCTGATTCGTGAGACCGGCGACAAGGTCGAAATCGCCGAGCGCAGCGAGCGGCAGATCGTGTTCCTGATCGAGAAATGCGATCGTGCGCAGGTTGGCTGATCGCATCTTTGTTACCCGGGCGGGCTGGGTTTCGCCCTGCTCCTGACATCCTGGCGGCGTCAAACTCGCACTGTGCCAGCGTGGTAGAGCCGCTCGAGATTGGGATAGCGCGACACGTAGAATCAAACTACCAACGTCTGGCCCGCGGTTCCATTTGAGATTCGGATGATTTGATCGAGAACTCGAATGACTCGCGTCATTCGGTCGCACCTTTGCCTGCAGCTGTTAGTGGCGAACTAATGATTTGCACGCGCTGCAACGTAACAATGAGCAATGTTTGTTGCTGCGCCGCGACGAATCTACGTTGTTTGTTTCGATATCAGCTTTTGCGACTCGACATCTTCCGCGGCTTCTGCACCAATCACGGTTTCTCCGCAGAGGTTGCGGAGGATCAGTCATGCCCGTTGTGAATCGAGGCGGAAGCAAACCCCGACACAATGATGGCAGGCGGCATAAGAGGTCGGCAGGGGTGTTATGCGTGTCGAAGCCGACCTTGGGGCCTTGTGCATCGCGACATGTCGTGGTGCATCCATTACGGACGGCCGCGACTGACCGCGTTGATTCAAATCAAGGGGACTGAAGATGGGACTTAGCCTTGGGACGGGCGCAAGTAGGGGAGGTTTGAATGGCTAGCGTTGAGAGTGCTGGAACCATGGTCGAGGAAAGCCCGGGAATTTTTGACCGCGAGCATACCGTCGCCAAGGCCGGCTTTAATCGGTGGCTGGTGCCGCCTGCGGCGCTATGCATCCATTTGTGCATAGGCATGGCCTACGGTTTTTCCGTGTTCTGGCTACCGCTGTCGCGGTCGATCGGCATCACCCAGACCAAAGCCTGCCCGGACATGTCGCTGGTCGAGGAGCTGTTCACCACGACCTGCGACTGGAAGGTCGCGAGCCTGGGGTGGATGTTCACGCTGTTCTTCGTGCTGCTCGGCGTCTCCGCTGCGATCTGGGGCGGCTGGCTCGAGCGCGCGGGTCCGCGAAAAGCGGGTGCGGTTGCAGCATGCTGCTGGGGTGGTGGCCTGCTGATCGCTGCGTTCGGGATCTATATTCACCAGCTCTGGATCATGTGGCTCGGCGCCGGCGTGATCGGCGGCGTCGGGCTTGGCCTCGGCTACATCTCGCCGGTTTCGACGCTGGTGAAGTGGTTCCCGGACCGGCGCGGCATGGCGACCGGCATGGCCATCATGGGTTTCGGCGGTGGCGCCATGATCGGTGCGCCGTTGGCGAACCTGCTGATGAACTACTTCAAGACTCCGACCTCGGTCGGCGTCTGGGAGACCTTCGTCGCGATGGGCGTGATCTACTTCATCTTCATGATGATCGGCGCCTTCGCCTATCGCGTGGCTCCGGCCGGTTGGCAGCCTGATGGCTGGACACCGCCGACGACCAAGAAGGCGATGATCTCCGAGCACCATGTCCATCTGCGGGATGCTCACAAGACGCCGCAGTTCTGGCTGGTCTGGTGGGTGCTGTGTCTCAACGTGTCCGCCGGCATCGGCGTGATCGGCATGGCCTCGCCGATGCTGCAGGAGATCTTCGCCGGCAAGCTGATCGGCCTGCCCGACGTCAGCTTCAACCAGCTCGACGCTGCGCAGAAGGCAACGATCGCGGGGATCGCGGCCGGCTTTGCCGGTCTGCTGTCACTGTTCAACATCGGCGGCCGTTTCTTCTGGGCGTCGCTGTCCGATCACATCGGCCGCAAGAACACCTACTATTGCTTCTTCCTGATCGGCATCGTGCTCTACGCGCTGGCGCCGACCTTTGCGGCAATGGGCTCTAAACTGCTGTTCGTGGGAGCGTTCGCCGTCATCCTGTCGATGTATGGCGGTGGTTTCTCGACGGTGCCGGCCTATCTCGCCGACCTGTTCGGAACCCAATTCGTGGGTGCCATTCACGGCCGGCTGCTGACGGCGTGGGCGACGGCCGGCATCATCGGCCCTGTCGTGGTGAACTACATCCGCGAGTTCCAGCTGGCTGCCGGCGTGCCGCGCGACCAGCTCTATAACTCGACGATGTACATTCTCTGCGCCATGCTGCTCGCCGGCCTGATCTGCAATTTCCTGATCAAGCCGGTCGATCACAAGTGGAACATGAGCCCGGAGGAAGTCGCCCGGTATCAGGCCGAGACCGCCAAGACCGAAGCTGGAATCCAGCACGGCTCGTTCGGCATCGGCAAGGGCGGCCTCGACGCCAAGGCCGGCCTGTTCTGGCTCTTCGTCGGTATCCCGTTGTTGTGGGGTGTCTGGAAGACCTTGGAAAGCGCGGTCAAGATTTTCTGATCGCCTTGCGTTATTGATTGCGGGACGCGCCAGCCCGGCGCGTCCCGCATTTTTTTTGCGCCATTGTTGATGAATGATTTTAGGGGATCGAAATGTCTCGGCTTTGGATTTGTTGTCTTGCCAGCGGTGCTGGTCGCCAATCCGCTTTCGACCGGCTTTGCCCAGACGGCGCCGGCTGCTGCGGCCGCCTCCGATGGCGCGAAGCCGTCGCGCGTGAAGCTGTCGATGCAGAGGCTGAAGGAGATGAAGGCCAAGTGGAGCGCGAACAGGCCGAAGCTGAAGGCCTGCCGGAAGCAGGTCAAGGCAAAGGGTCTCCTGGGCGACGAACGCTGGTTCTATATCGAGGATTGCACGAGCAAGGGCTGAGGCTCGGCCCGCATCAGCCGCGGGCGGAAATGGGTTCCCTCGTTTCCGCTCATGGAGCGATGACCTCGTAAATTGCGAGTTGCACTTGCCTCTGGCATGCCAGGGATTAGAGTGGCCTAAAGATTTCAGGGAATGAAGCGCTAATGGCTCACGATGTGCATCAAGTTCGTGCCTTCGACCATCCAGGAGAGGGCCGCCGGCGAGCCAAGGCCACGCCGAAAGGCCGGCAGGTCGATCCCACCGCCGCGCATGAGATCGTGGAGTTGCTCTGCGAACGCCCGCGCCGGCGCGATCTTCTGATCGAGCACCTGCACCTGATCCAGGACACGTATCGTCAGATTTCGGCGGCGCATCTGGCCGCCCTCGCCGACGAGATGAAGCTGTCCTTTGCCGAAGTGTTCGAGACCGCGACCTTCTATGCGCATTTCGACGTGGTGAAGGAAGGCGAGCCGAACCTGCCGCCGCTCACGGTCCGAGTTTGCGATTCCTTGAGCTGCGCCATGATGGGCGGCGAGCAGCTGCTGGCCGATCTCCAGGCCCAGGCCGGTCCCGGTATCCGCGTCGTGCGCGCACCCTGCGTTGGCCTGTGCGACTGCGCGCCGGTGGCCGAGGTCGGGCATCATTTCGTGCACCAGGCCACGCCGGCCGAGGTGCTGGCGACCGCCGCCCGCGACGATAGTCACCCGCATATCCCCGACTATATCGACTACGGAGCCTATGTCGCTGGCGGCGGCTACAAGTTGCTGAACGACCTGCGCGCCGGCCGCGTCAGCCGCGATGACATCCTGAAGGTGCTGGATGATGCCAGCCTGCGTGGGCTCGGCGGTGCTGGCTTCCCGACGGGGCGCAAATGGCGCGCGGTGCTCGGCGAGCCTGGACCGCGGCTGATGGCGGTCAATGGCGACGAGGGCGAGCCGGGCACCTTCAAGGACCGGCACTATCTCAACAGCGATCCGCACCGCTTCCTCGAAGGCACCCTGATCGGCGCCCATATCGTCGAGGCGGGCGAGGTCTACATCTACATCCGCGACGAGTATCCGGCGGCACGCGAGATCCTCGCGCGGGAGATTGCCAAGCTGCCGCCGGGCGGCCCGGTGCTGCATCTGCGCCGCGGCGCCGGCGCCTATATCTGCGGCGAGGAATCCTCGCTGCTGGAGAGCATCGAGGGCAAGCGCGGCCTGCCGCGGCACAAGCCGCCTTACCCGTTCCAGGTCGGCCTGTTCGGCCTGCCGACCCTGATCAACAATATCGAGACCTTGTGGTGGGTGCGCGACCTCGTCGAGAAGGGCGCGGGCTGGTGGACCAGCCATGGCCGCAACGGCCGCAAGGGACTGCGCAGCTATTCGGTCTCGGGGCGCGTCAAGAATCCCGGCGTCAAGCTGGCGCCGGCCGGCATCACCGTGCGCGAGCTGATCGATGAGTTCTGCGGCGGCATGGCCGACGGCCACAGCTTCTACGCCTATCTGCCGGGCGGCGCCTCCGGCGGCATCCTCCCCGCATCGATGGACGACATCCCGCTCGATTTCGGCACGCTGGAGAAATATGGCTGCTTCATCGGTTCGGCCGCGGTGATCATCCTGTCGCAGCACGACAGCGTGCGGGCAGCCGCGCTGAACCTGATGAAGTTCTTCGAGGATGAGAGCTGCGGCCAGTGCACGCCGTGCCGGGTCGGCACCCAGAAGGCGGCGCTATTGATGCAACAGCCGGTCTGGAACCGGGCTCTGCTCGACGAATTGAGCCAGGCGATGCGCGATGCTTCGATTTGCGGGCTCGGCCAGGCCGCCTCGAACCCGCTGACCTCGGTGATCAAATACTTCCCCGACGAATTCAAGGACGCAGCCGAATGACCGCGATTCTGTTCGAGCTCGATGGCGTCAACGTCGAAGCCAAACCTGGCGAGACGATCTGGCAGGTCGCGCAGCGTCAGGGCAAGGAGATCCCGCATCTCTGCTACTCGCCGGCGCCGGATTATCGCCCGGACGGCAATTGCCGCGCCTGCATGGTGGAGATCGAAGGCGAGCGCGTGCTCGCCGCCTCCTGCAAGCGCACGCCGACCGTCGGCATGAAGGTGAAGACGGCAAGCAGCCGTGCCGTTGCCGCGCAGAAGATGGTGATGGAGCTCTTGGTCGCCGACCAGCCGGCGCGCGAGACCTCGCACGATCCGGATTCCAAGTTCTGGCATTGGGCGGAAAAGACCGGCGTCACCGAGAGCCGCTTCCCCTCCGTGGAGCGGTGGCAGGCCGACCCGAGCCATCCGGCGATGCGCGTCAATCTCGATGCCTGCATCCAGTGCGGCTTGTGCGTGCGCGCCTGCCGCGAAGTGCAGGTCAACGACGTCATCGGCATGGCCTATCGCAATGCCGACGCCAAGATCGTGTTCGATTTCGACGATCCGATGGGCGAATCCACCTGCGTCGCCTGCGGCGAATGCGTGCAGGCCTGCCCGACCGGCGCGCTGATGCCGGCCGTGATGCTGGACGACAAGCAGACCCGCGTCACCTATGCCGATCGCAAGGTCGATTCGCTGTGCCCGTTCTGCGGTGTCGGCTGCCAGGTCACCTATCAGGTCAAGGACGAGAAGGTGATCTATGCGGAAGGGCGCGACGGTCCGGCCAATCACAACCGGCTCTGCGTCAAGGGCCGCTTCGGTTTCGACTACATCCACCATCCGCACCGGCTGACCAAGCCCTTGGTGCGGCTGCCGAACGCCAAGAAGGACGCCAACGACCAGGTCGATCCGGCCAATCCGTTCACGCATTTCCGCGAGGCGAGCTGGGACGAAGCGCTCGATATCGCCGCCAAGGGTCTCGTCAAGATCCGCGACGAGAGGGGAGCAAAGGCGCTGGCCGGCTTCGGCTCGGCCAAGGGCTCCAATGAGGAAGCCTATCTGTTCCAGAAGCTCGTGCGCACGGGTTTCGGCTCCAACAATGTCGACCACTGCACGCGGCTCTGCCATGCCTCCTCGGTCGCCGCGCTGTTCGAAGGTCTGAGCTCCGGCGCAGTGTCGGCGCCGTTTGCGGCCGCCGCCGATGCCGAGGTGATCTGGGTGATCGGCGCGAACCCGACCGTGAACCATCCGGTCGCCGCGACCTATATCAAGAACGCGGCCAAGCGCGGCGCCAAGCTCTACGTCATGGATCCGCGGCGGCAGGTGCTGTCGCGCCATGCCACCAAGCATCTCGCCTTCAAGCCGGGCAGCGACGTCGCGATGCTGAACGCGATGATCAACACCATCATCACGGAGGGCCTGACCGACGAGCAGTACATCGCGGGCTACACCGAAGGCTATGACGAGCTGAAGGCGAAAATCCAGGAGTTCACCCCCGAGCGCATGGCTCCGGTCTGCGGCATTCCCGCGGAAACGCTGCGCGAGGTCGCACGGGCCTACGCCACTGCCAAATCCTCGATCATCTTCTGGGGCATGGGCATCAGCCAGCATGTCCACGGCACCGACAATGCGCGCTGCTTGATCGCGCTGGCGCTGATCACCGGCCAGGTCGGCCGTCCCGGTACCGGTCTGCATCCGCTGCGCGGGCAGAACAACGTGCAGGGCGCATCGGACGCTGGCCTGATCCCGATGTTCTTTCCGGACTATCAGCCAGTCGGCCGCGCCGACCTGCGCGGCGCCTTCGAAAAGCTATGGGGACAGGAGCTCGACCCCGTGCGCGGGCTCACCGTGGTCGAGATCATGAACGCGATCCACGCCGGCGAAATCCATGGCATGTATATCGAGGGCGAAAATCCGGCGATGTCGGATCCCGACCTGCAGCACGCCCGCGAGGCGCTGGCGAAGCTCGACCATCTCGTGGTGCAGGACCTGTTCGTCACTGAGACTGCTTTCCATGCCGATGTGATCCTGCCGGCATCTGCCTTCGCGGAGAAATCCGGCTCCTTCACCAACACTGATCGCCGCGTGCAGCTGGCGCGCGAGGTGATCAAGCCGCCGGGTGATGCCCGTCAGGATCTCTGGATCATCCAGGAGATCGGCAAGCGGATGGGTCTGCCGTGGAACTATTCCGGACCCGGTGAGGTGTTCGCCGAGATGGCCGAGCTGATGCCGTCGTTGAAGAACATCACCTGGGAGCGGCTGGTGCGCGAGGGCGCGGTGACCTATCCGGCCGACGATCCGAACAAGCCCGGCAACGAGATCATCTTCACCACCGGCTTCCCGACCGAAAGCGGCCGCGGCAAGATCGTGCCGGCGCACATCATCCCGCCGGACGAGGTGCCCGACGACGAGTACCCGATGGTGCTGTCGACCGGGCGCGTGCTCGAGCATTGGCACACCGGATCGATGACGCGCCGCTCCAACGTGCTCGACCAGATCGAGCCGGAGGCGGTCGCCTTCATGTCGCCGAAGGACATGCGGCGCCTGCAGGTGGTGCCGGGCGATTTCATCCGGCTGGAGACCCGCCGCGGCGCGGTCGAGGTCAAGGTGCGCTCCGACCGCGACGTGCCCGAGAACATGGTGTTCATGCCGTTCTGCTATGCGGAAGCCGCCGCCAATCTCCTCACCAATCCCGCGCTCGATCCGTTCGGCAAGATCCCGGAGTTCAAGTTCTGCGCGGTCCGCGTCGCGCGCGCCGAGCTGCGCAACGCGGCCGCGGAGTAGCCCGCCGGGCGCGCGCAGGCAGCGCTTATGAGTTTCCTATGAGGGACGGCCGGACGCCGTCTCGCATTCCTACGCCGATCATGTCCATCGTTCCTCTCTGCTGGCACGTCGTTATGCGCCGGCGTCAGGAGACTGGCCATGACTTCGATCGATCTGCACGTCGGTACCGCGCGCGGCTTCGGCAAGGGCAGTGCGGCGCCGCTCGCTCGTACCATCAGCCGGATTCGCGCCGCCTTCAGAACGATCCATGCGGCGATTGCCGCGGCGAAGATCCGGCGGCTGCGCAACGAGCTGATGTTGCGCGGCAGCCCTGCCGGCGCGCCCTCGATTGTCCCTGATCCGATCCGGCAGCCTCAGGTGCCGCTGATCCTCTCTGACAAATGGGATTTCTGAAGTGATCGATGCGCCCGGGATATCCGGGCGCATCGCAATTCTGGTTTAAGCCTGCGCGCGGATATTGCAGGCAGGCGCGTCGGCGATCTCCTGAGAGAGAAGCAAGGCGTTCGCCTTGGCCACGGTGGTCTTGGCCTCCTCATCCAACGCGACCAGCGGCAGCCGCACATCCGGGCGCATCAGGTCTTGCAGGCTCAAAGCATATTTGAGCGCCGCGGGCGTATCGCTTGCAAGAGCTTCGACCATCGGCAGCATCTGCCGATACAGCCGTCGTGCCGCGCGCCAGCGCGCCCGCTGACCATACGCAAGCATCGCGGCGCATTGATGTGGCGCAATGTTCATGACCTGGGAGATGCAGCCGTCGCCGCCTGCGGCGATGAACGGCAGGGCCGTTGCATCATCGCCGGATAGGAGCCGGAAGCCGGCCGGGAGCAGCGAACGCAGCCGCGCCGTACGCATGATATCCCCGGTGCCGTCTCGCAGGCCGACGAACTGGCTGGACTGCGCGAGCCGGGCCAGCGTGTCGTCGGACAGCCCGCGCGCGGTTCGCGCGGGACAGTCGTGCAGGATGATCGGCAGTGCTGTGGCTGCGGCCACGGCGCGGAAATGCGCGTCAAGTCCTTCCTGCATGGGCCTGTTGTAGTAAGGCACCACCGAGAGGATTGCGTCCGCGCCTGCGGCGGCGGCCTGCTTTGTGTTTTCCACCGCAAGGCCGGTGGAGTTCGAGCCGGCGCCGGCGATGACATGGACGCGCTTGCGCGAGGCCTCGACGGCCGTGCGGATGATCGCGTCGCGTTCGGCGGGAGTGAGTGTCGCGGCTTCGCCGACGATATCGCACACCACGATCGCGAGGGCGCCGGCCTCGATCTGCCGCTCGCAAAGCCTGCCGAGAGCCGCGAGGTCGACCGTACCCTCGGCATCGAACGGCGTCGGGATGTCTGGAATATAGCCTGCCAGCCATCTGGCCGGATGGCCGCCCCAACGATAGCTGGTGACTTGCGACGTCATGCGACGGGCCGTTTGCCGGCGCCGAACAGCATTCCGATCGGCGCGAGCCGGCCTTGCGTGTCGAGTTCGATCGTGCGGTGCAATTCGACGATGGTCTCGGGATGATGGCCGTTCTCGAACAGCGCATATTTCATGGCCTCGGCGCGGCTGACGAACAGGCCGCCATAGAGGCCGTTCTGCTCCTGGGCGACCCATTGGCCGCTCCTGTTCCTGCCAATGAAGACGAGGGCGGCAGCGGATTGATTGTGCGAGGGAGGTTCGACGAATTTCACGGAAATGGTCCTTTCAGCTGCGGCGCGCGAATCCCTTGCGAGATCCGTGGCTGTGGTCGTTCAAATATCGAAGGGGGTGGATAGGAATTCGAGACGGCGCGACGGTCGACGTCATAAGCGTCGCGTATAGGGCGCGCCTCAGGAGGCCGTCAGCTGGTTCAATTCCATGACGCCGCAATAGAGTGCGGTATAGGCAACCATCTCATCCCAATGGTTCAGCCCGGCGGTGAAGACGCGCTCGCGCCGCATCGTGCCAAGCACGGCGCAGAGGATGATCGTCATCCACAGCAGCGCAGCGAGGCTGCGGCCGAAGCTGATCGTGCCGAACGCGGCGAAGACCAGCAGGATGGAGGTTCGTACGACGAAGCGAAGCACGACCCGTAGCGGCGAAAGCTCGGTCGATGTGTCTGCAGTTGGCACCACTGCTTTCCCCGGGGTCGCTAAGCGAAGTTGTCACAGCAGAAGGGCATCGTCGCAGCGCCTGCGTCGGCAGGTGGCACATGCGGGGCGCTCCTCGGCTCGCTGGATCCGCGGGCCTCCAAACAGGCCTCGAGAACCGCCAGCGCGAGGTCGGCATGCCGGCCCTCGACCGAACGGTCGAGCCAGTCGGGCAGCTCGCGCATGCGCGACAATGCGCAATGCCACTCGCCGGCGTCGTAGGCGATCCGGCGCAGCTGCCATTGCGGCAATTCCAGCGCGATCAGCTCGAGGGCGGCGTCGATCCGGGCGCCCGACCTCATCAGGTCTTCGATCCGCGCTCTGCGATGGTCACGCTCCAGGGCAGGCGACTCGCGCCTCGAGCTGCCGAGGATGTCGTCCATCAGGGCCGATGTCGTCGCGGCGACATCATGTCCGGCAAGTTCCTGATATCTGCTCGCAAGCGACATGACGTCGTCCCGAAGGTCATATTGCTGCAGCCCGCTTCGGACTGCGCCCGGCAGCATGGCAAGATCGCCGTAGGAAAACGAGATGATCGCCGGGCGCCGGATATAAATGCCGCATAGGCAGAGGAGGGCAGAGGTGATCCGTTCCCACGCGTTGTTCGCAGCGAAGGCGAGAGGTCTGCGGCGGTCGGCCCTTATGGTTTCGTGTGACTTGCAGCGCTTGTGCTTTAGGTCCCACACGCGCCAAAAAGCCGGTTTCTGCGGTGTTTCCAAGCCGATCTTCCGGTTCAGCTCTCCCAGTATAAATCTTGTTTCGTTTTTTCGGAAATGTGCTATGCTTGTTTCGTCCTGTTTCGTCGGAGGGGCGTACGCGTCGTCACGAACGTGAGGCGGGATGCGGTGGACGTGGTTGCTTGCGATGAGACGAGCGCAAGGATCGCGGACGTGAAGTCGTGTCGTCCTGGCGCCCCGGTGCTGGCGCCAAGTTGGCGGCGATGCTCAGTGCATCGTGCCGATGACGGGGGCAAGAAAGCCGGTCCCCGGGGAGAACTCGTATAAGCGTTAAAACCATCGCGCAGGGAATGCCGGTTGATCGGCGGAACCTGTGGTGACTGCCGCCTGCTATTTTCTTTGCAGGCGGGCCATGGGTGAGGCCTTCACCCGGCATTCCCTGCTCCCTCTGAATCAAGGGGGGATCATCTCAAAACCTCGGACGCCTGGCGCCGCGAGAAGGTGAGCGTGTGGCTGCACGCGGTACCGAGGTCAGCCAAGCGCCGACCGTCTTTATGAGATTCCTATAAGTTTGCCGCGGGCACCGTCTCGAAAACCTATGTCTCCAATGGCACTTCCGGGCGACGGATCCGGGCGTAGCAGAAGCGACCTGCGATTGATCCATCGCAACGCTGCTCGTCCGGATCAGGGCAGCTTTGTGCGCTGCCTATTCCGCGCACGACCTGGAGCAAACCATGCTTGACATTCTGATGCTGGCGCTTGCCGCCGGCCTGTTCGCACTGGCGATCGGCTACACCTACGCCTGCGAGCGGCTTTAGAGGAGGCGAGCCATGATGTTCGACTATTCGCTTGCGGCCGCCGTCTCGCTCGGCCTTCTCGTTTACCTCACTTACGCGCTGCTGCGGCCCGAGCGGTTCTGACCGCCCGCCACCCGCGTAATCTCAAGGGCACCTCCCATGACCGCTATCGGCTGGATTCAGATCCTCCTTTACTGCGCGATCGTCATCGCGCTCACAAAACCGCTCGGCTGGTACATGACCCGCGTGTTCTCGGGCGAGCGCACCTTTCTCTCGCCGGTGCTGCGCCCGGTGGAGTCCGCGATCTACTGGATCAGCGGCGTCGATGAGCGGCGCGAGCAGCACTGGCTGACCTACACAGTCGCAATGCTGCTGTTCCACGTCGGCGGCTTCCTGATCATCTACGGCGTGATGCGGCTGCAGGCCGTCCTGCCGTTCAATCCCGCGGGGCAGTCGGCGGTCGCCGAGGATCTGTCGTTCAACACCGCAATCAGCTTCCTCACCAACACCAACTGGCAGAACTACGGCGGCGAGAGCACGGTTTCCTATCTCGTGCAGATGCTGGGCCTGACCCATCAGAACTTTTTGTCGGCGGCGACGGGTATCGTCTTGGCGATTGCGCTGATCCGCGGCTTTTCGCGGGCCTCCGCCCGCACGGTCGGCAATTTCTGGGTCGACGTGACGCGCTGCACTCTCTACGTGCTGCTGCCGATCTGTGTCGTCTACACACTGTTCCTGGTCTGGCAGGGCATGCCGCAGACACTCGGCGACTATGTCGAGGCGACCACCCTCGAGGGCACCAAGCAGACCATCGCGGTCGGCCCGGTCGCCTCCCAGGTCGCGATCAAGATGCTCGGCACCAATGGCGGCGGTTTCTTCAATGCCAATGCGGCGCATCCGTTCGAAAACCCGACTGCACTATCGAACTTCGTGCAGATGATCTCGATCTTCGTGCTCGGTGCGGCGCTGACCAACGTGTTCGGCCGCATGGTCGGCAACCAGCGCCAGGGCTGGGCCATCCTCGCCGTCATGGGCGTGCTGTTCGTCGCCGGCGTGTTCGTGACCTATTGGGCCGAGGCCAACGGCACCACCACGCTCGATGCGCTGGGACTGACCGGCGGCAACATGGAAGGCAAGGAAGTCCGCTTCGGCATCGTTGCGTCCTCGCTGTTCGCCGTCATCACCACGGCGGCATCCTGCGGTGCAGTCAATGCGATGCATGACAGCTTCACCGCGCTCGGCGGCATGATCCCGCTGATCAACATGCAGCTCGGCGAGATCATCGTCGGCGGCGTCGGCGCTGGGCTCTACGGCATGCTGCTGTTCGTGGTGCTCGCGATCTTCGTGGCGGGCCTGATGGTCGGTCGCACGCCGGAATATGTCGGCAAGAAGATCGAGGCGCGCGAAGTGAAGATGGCGATGCTGGCGATCCTGGTTCTGCCCTTGATGTATCTCGGCTGGTCCGCGGTCGCCGTGGTGCTGCCGTCAGCCGTCGCATCGATGGCCAATGCCGGCCCGCACGGCTTTACTGAAGTGCTCTATGCCTACACGTCGGCGACCGCCAACAACGGTTCCGCTTTCGCCGGTCTGACAGGCAACACCTTCTTCTACAACCTGACGCTTGCCAGTGCGATGTTCGTCGGCCGCTTCTTCATGATCATCCCGGCAATGGCGATTGCCGGCTCGCTGGCGGGCAAGAAGTCGATCCCGCCCTCGGCAGGGACGTTCCCGACCACCGGCGGCCTGTTCGTCGGCCTCGTCGTCGGCGTCATTCTGATCATCGGCGGCCTGACCTTCTTCCCGGCGCTGGCGCTCGGGCCGATCGTCGAGCATCTCGCGATGAACGCCGGCACCTTATTCTGATCGGGCTCTTTTCGGAGTGACTTCCATGGAAGCTGTTCACAAGACCAACAAGCGGATGCCGGTCGCCACGATGCTGGATCCGAAAATCGTGACGCCGGCGTTCGCTGCAGCGTTCGCCAAGCTCGATCCCCGGCTCATGATCAAGAACCCCGTGATGTTCGTGGTCGAGGTCGTGGCTGCGCTGACCACCGTGATCTTCCTGCGCGATCTCGTCACCGGAGGAGCCAATCTCGGCTTCACCTTCCAGATCATCCTCTGGCTCTGGTTCACGGTGCTGTTCGCCAATTTTGCGGAAGCCGTGGCCGAGGGCCGCGGCAAGGCGCAGGCGGACTCGCTGCGCAAGACGCGCTCCGAGAGCCAGGCCAAGCTCTTGACCGGCATCGACCGTACCTATCGGCTGGTACCGGGCACCAGCCTCAAGGTCGGCGACATCGTGCTGGTCGAAGCCGGCGATACCATTCCGTCGGACGGCGAGGTGATCGAAGGCGTTGCCTCCGTGAACGAGGCCGCCATCACCGGCGAGTCGGCTCCCGTGATCCGCGAATCCGGCGGCGATCGCTCGGCCGTGACCGGCGGCACGCAGGTGCTGTCCGACTGGATCCGGGTCAAGATCACGGCGGCGCAAGGTTCGACCTTCATCGACCGCATGATCCGGCTGGTCGAGGGCGCAGAGCGGCAGAAGACGCCGAACGAGATCGCGCTGAACATCCTGCTGGCAGGGCTGACCATCATCTTCGTGTTCGCCACCGTGACGATCCCGAGCTACGCCGCCTATGCGGGCGGCTCGATCTCGGTGGTGGTGCTGGTCGCGTTGTTCGTCACCCTGATCCCCACCACCATCGGTGCGCTGTTGTCGGCGATCGGCATCGCCGGCATGGATCGCCTGGTCCGCTTCAACGTGCTGGCCATGTCGGGCCGCGCGGTGGAAGCCGCCGGTGACGTCGATACGCTCCTGCTTGACAAGACCGGAACGATCACGCTCGGCAACCGCCAGGCGACCGCCTTCCGTCCGGTGCGCGGGGTCGGCGAGCAGGAACTGGCGGACGCCGCTCAGCTCGCCTCGCTGGCCGATGAGACGCCGGAGGGCCGCTCCATCGTGGTATTGGCCAAGGAGAAATATGGCTTCCGTGGCCGCGACATGGCCGAGCTCGGCGCCACCTTCGTGCCGTTCACGGCGCAGACCCGCATGAGCGGCGTCGATGCCGGCGGCTCCTCGGTCCGCAAGGGCGCGGTCGATGCGATCCTGAACTATATCGGCGGCGGAGCGACCCAGCTCGCCTCCGGCAATACGGTCCGGGCGATTCAGCCGACGCCCAATTCGGACGTGGCGCGCGAGGTGCAGGCGATCGCCGACGAGATCGCCAAGACCGGCGGTACGCCGCTGGCGGTCGCCAGGGATGGCCGGCTGCTCGGGGTCGTGCAGCTCAAGGACATCGTCAAGGGCGGCATCCGCGAGCGTTTCGCCGAACTGCGCCGGATGGGCATCCGCACAATCATGATCACCGGCGATAACCCGATGACCGCAGCGGCCATCGCGGCCGAAGCCGGAGTGGACGACTTCCTGGCGCAGGCAACGCCTGAAGACAAGCTGAGGCTGATCCGTGACGAGCAGGCCAAGGGCAAGCTGGTGGCGATGTGCGGCGACGGCACCAACGACGCACCCGCACTGGCGCAGGCCGATGTCGGCGTTGCCATGAACACCGGCACGCAGGCCGCGCGCGAGGCCGGCAACATGGTCGACCTCGATTCCAATCCGACCAAGCTGATCGAGGTGGTCGAGATCGGCAAGCAGCTTCTGATGACGCGCGGCGCACTGACGACGTTTTCGATCGCCAACGACGTCGCCAAGTATTTCGCGATCATCCCGGCGATGTTCCTGGCGTTCTACCCGCAGCTCGACGTGCTCAATGTCATGCATCTGGCGAGCCCGCAGAGTGCGATCCTGTCAGCGATCATCTTCAACGCGCTGATCATCATCGCGCTGATCCCGCTGGCCCTGAAGGGCGTCGCCTACCGCGCCATCGGCGCCGGCGCGCTGCTCGGCCGCAACCTGATGATCTACGGGTTAGGCGGCATCATCATTCCCTTCATCGGCATCAAGGCGATCGACCTGATCGTGACCGCCTTGCACTTAGCCTAAGCGACAACCGTCATGGCGAGCGAAGCTATCAATACGTCCACCGTCATTCCGGGTTCGATGCTGCGCATCGCCCCGGAATGACGAAGCAGGTGGTCTGGATTGCTTCGTCGCTTCGCGCCTCGCAATGACGGAAACAAATAGGAGACACGACAATGCTCAGAGAAATCCGTCCCGCCATTTTCGTTCTGCTGGCGCTGACCTTGATCACCGGGCTGATCTATCCGCTCGCCATGACCGGCATCGCCGGCGCGGTCTTCCCGGCCCAGGCGGGCGGCAGCCTGATGATGCGCAACGGTCAGGTGGTCGGCTCAGCCCTGATCGGGCAGGAGTTCAAGGACGACAAATATTTCCACGGCCGTCCGTCGGCGACGACGGCGCCCGACCCGAACGACTCGACCAAGACAGTGCCGGCGCCCTACAACGCGGCCAATTCGGGCGGCTCCAATCTCGGGCCGACCAGCAAGGCGCTGGCCGATCGCATCAAGGACGATGTCGAGAAGCTGAAGGCGGAGAACCCGTCGCAAGCCGTGCCCGTCGATCTCGTCACGACCTCGGCGAGCGGGTTGGACCCGGACGTCTCGCCGGGCGCCGCGCTCTTCCAGGTGCCGCGGGTGGCGAAGGCGCGCAACCTGCCCGAGGACAAGGTCCGCGCATTGGTTGTCCTGAACACGCAGGGCCGCTTCCTCGGCCTGCTCGGCGAGCCCCGTGTCAACGTGCTGGCGCTCAACCTGGCTCTCGATACCGCAGCGGCCAAATGACTGGGCTGAACCGTAGGAGCCGCAAGGCGTCGGGCTTGGCGTGACGGGGCGCTCATCTATAATGCGTCATGGCCAGTCAACGCCGCGATCCTGATCAACGTCCCTCGCCGGACGCGCTGCTTGAAGCCGCCCGGCGGGAGGACAGTCCTGCCGGGCGCCTCAAGATTTTTGTCGGCGCGGCGCCCGGCGTCGGCAAGACCTACGAGATGCTCTCCAGCGCGCAGGCCAAGCTGAGGGCCGGCGTCGATGTGGTCATCGGTTTCGTCGAGACTCACGGCCGCGCCGAGACCGAGGCCCTGGTCCAAGGGCTGGAGGTGATCCCGCGTAAGCGTATCGCCTACAAGGATCAGGTCCTGGAGGAGATGGACCTCGATGCGGTGATCGCACGGCGCCCGCAGCTCGCGCTGGTCGACGAACTCGCCCACACCAACGTGCCCGGCAGCCGGCATCCCAAGCGCTACCTCGATGTCGAGGAGCTGCTGTCGCATGGCATCGACGTCTATACCGCGGTCAATATCCAGCATATCGAAAGCCTCAACGACGTCGTCGCACAAATCACGCATGTGCGGGTACGAGAGACCGTTCCTGATTCCGTCTTGGACCGCGCCGATGCGATCGAGCTGATCGATCTCACGCCCGATGACCTGATCCAGCGGCTGAAGGAGGGTAAGGTTTATGTCCCCAGGCAGGCCGAGCGCGCGCTGGAGCATTATTTCTCGCCGGGTAATCTCACGGCGCTGCGCGAACTCGCGCTGCGCCGGACCGCCGAGCGGGTCGACGAGCAGCTGCTCACCCATATGCAGGCAAACGCGATCGCCGGCCCGTGGGCCGCTGGCGAGCGCATTCTGGTCTGCGTCAGCGAGGATCCCCGTGCGGCCGGGCTGGTCCGCTATACCAAGCGTCTCGCCGACCGCGTGCATGCGCCGTGGACCGCGATCACGATCGAAACCCGGCGCAGCCTGCAGCTCTCCGATGCAGAGCGCGACCGGCTGGCCGATACGCTCCGCCTTGCTGAATCGCTCGGAGCGGAGGCGCTGGCCATTCCTGCCGGCGGGCGCCATATCGCTGACGATCTCGTCAGCTTCGCCCAAGCCAACAATGTCACCCAGATCGTCATCGGCAAGTCCAGTCGCTCGCGCCTGTTCGAGATCATAAGAGGCTCGGTGGTGCACGATCTGGTTCGGCAGGCTGGCAACATCAGCGTTCATGTGATCGCGGGCGACGCGCTGCCGAGCAATGCGAGCACATCGGTGCAGACGCGCGCTCGCAGCGAGCCGTTTCAGCCGCGGCCCTATCTGATGGCGGCGCTGATCACGGCGATCGGTCTTGGCGTCGCGGAGCTGATCCAGCCCGGCTTCGGCGTCGAGAATGTCGATCTGGTGTTCCTGACCGCGGTGGTCGGCGTCGCGGCGCGCTACGGCCGATGGCCGTCGCTGCTGGCGAGCGTGCTCGCCTCGCTCTGCTACAATTTCTTCTTCCTGCCGCCGATCTACACCTTCACGATCACCGACCCGACCAATATCGCGGCGTTCTTCTTCTTCATGCTGATCGCCATCCTGGTGTCCAATCTGGCCTCGCGGGTGCGCGTGCAGGCGGATTCCGCGATCGGCCGCATCCGCACCACCGAGCAGCTCTATGCCTTCAGCCGCAAGCTCGCGGGCACCGCGACGCTCGACGACGTGCTGTGGGCGACCGCCTACCAGGCAGCGCTGATGTTGAAGGTGCGCGTGGTGCTGCTGTTGCCGCAGGACGGCAAGCTGACGGTGATGGCGGGCTACCCGCCGGAGGACCAGCTCGACGACGCCGACCTTGCGGCGGCGAGCTGGGCCTGGAGCAACGATCGCGCGGCAGGCCGTGGCTCGGACACGTTGCCCGGCGCCAAGCGGTTGTTTCTGCCGATGCGCACCGGCCGCGGATCGATCGGTGTCATCGGTATCGATGACGACCGGACCGGGCCATTGTTGACGCCGGATCAGCGGCGCCTGCTCAATGCGCTGGTGGACCAGGGGGCGCTCGCGATCGAGCGGGTGCTCCTGGTCGAGGACATGGACAAGGTCAAGCGCACGATGGAACAGGACCGGCTGCGCTCGGCGCTGCTGACCTCGATCTCGCACGATCTGAAGACGCCGCTGGCCTCGGTGCTCGGCGCCGCCTCGACCATGCGCGACCTTGCGGCGCGGTTGACCGACAAGGAGAAACTGGACCTGCTCGCGACTGTGATCGATGAGTCCGAGCGTCTCAACCGCTTCATCGCCAATCTGCTCGACATGACCAAGCTGGAATCCGGCGCGATCATACCCAATACCGCGCCGCATGATCTCGGCGAGATCGTCGGCAGCGCGCTCCGCCGCGCCAGCAAGATCCTGGCCCACCACAAGGTCTCGTTGGAGCTTGCCGCCGATCTGCCGATGCTCGAGCTGGATGCCGTGCTGTTCGAACAGGTCTTGTTCAATCTGTTGGATAACGCCGCCAAATATTCCCCGTCGGACACGCTGATTGCCATTCGCTCGCGCCGGGACGAGCAATGGGTGGTGCTCGACATCTGCGACGAAGGCGAGGGGATTCCGCCGGGCGAGGTCGAGCATGTCTTCGACAAATTCTATCGTGTGCAGAAGGGCGATCAGGTCCGCCCAGGCACGGGGCTCGGGCTCGCCATTTCGCGGGGGTTCATCGAGGCCATGCATGGCCGGATCTCGGCCGGCAATCGCCCAGATCGCAGCGGCGCGATGCTGACGATCCGATTACCCATCCCGGCGCTGCTCAAATCGTTGGATACCGCGGCATGACGGGTGCGCCGACCAAAGTCCTCGTGATCGACGACGAGCCGCCGATCCGCAAGCTGCTCCGGATGGGGCTGAGCACCCAGGGGTATGAGATCCTGGAGGCGCCGAACGGCAGAAGCGCATTGGAGCTGCTCGCGCAGCATCCCGCGCTGATCATCCTCGATCTCGGCCTGCCCGATATCGACGGCCACGAGCTGCTGCGAACGATCCGGAGCCGCAACGACAGCGTGCCGATCGTGGTGCTGTCGAGCCGCGGCGACGAGGCGGGCAAGGTGCAGGCGCTCGACCTCGGCGCTGATGATTATGTGACAAAGCCGTTCGGCATGGATGAGCTGCTCGCCCGTCTGCGCGCCGCGCTGAGGCATCAGCTGCAGGTCAAGGGCGAGCGTCCGGTGTTTCGCACCGGCGATCTCTCGGTCGACCTGGTGCGCCGCATCGTCAAGGTCGGTGAGCGCGAGATCAAACTGTCGCCAAAGGAGTACGACCTGCTGCGTGTTCTGGTCCAGCACGCCGGCAAGGTGCTCACCCATCGTTTCCTCTTGAAGGAGCTGTGGGACGAGCTGACCGATGCGCAATACTTGCGCGTCTATGTGCGGCAGCTGCGGCAGAAGATCGAGGCCGACCCGGAGCGCCCTCATTATGTGCTCACCGAAACCGGAATCGGCTATCGGCTGCGCGCGCCGGATCAGGACCACGTATGACAGCTCGACAGAGCTTATCGGGAACCTTCTGCAGGCATCGTGATTGCTTTGGTGCCACAGGAGATTATTTTCATGGCACGCACAGCACGAAAATATTCCAAGGGAGCATCCGCCAAAGTCGGGCGCGCGATGAAGAAGCGCAAGGCCGGCACGTTGAGAAGCGGCCGTTCGGGACGCAAGGTGAAGAGCCGCAAGCAGGCGATCGCCATCGGTTTGTCCGAAGCGCGGCGCGAAGGCAAGAAGGTACCGAAGAAGAAGACCGCCAGAGCGTCATCAAAGAAGTCCAGCAAGAAGACTACCAAGAAGCGAGGCTCGAAGCGCTGAGAGCGAAATCCTCTCGGCCGTCATTGGGCGGACCGATAGCTGCGAAGCAATCCAGTTGCTATCGCGACCCAACTGGATTGCTTCGCTTCGGGGAATAGCGACTTCGGGAGAGCGATCCACAGGCGTCTTACCCCGCCCGCCGCTGCCGCGCGGTCGAACGATGCGATTTCTTCGCGGAGCGACGCTGCGTGCGCGGTCGTCGGGCCGGCGCGCGCGAAGGCTTGGCTGCGTGCTTGCCTTTCAGGCTTCGTTTCAACGCATCCATCAGGTTGATCACGTTGCTCGGCCGCTCCTCGGGCGCGGGCAGCTTGATCGGCTTGCCGGCGGCCTTGCGCTTCACCAGGGCCTTCAGCGCGGTCTCGTAGTCGTCCTTGAATGTCGACGGATCGAAATGCGCGGCCTTGGTCTGGAGGATATGGCCGGCGAGCTCGACCATATCCTTGCTGATCCTCGGGCTTTTGATGTCATCGAAAAACTCACCCTCGTCGCGCAGCTCGTAAGGAAAGCGCAAAGTGGTACCGAGCATGCCTTTGCCGAGCGGCTCGATCGCGATGACGTGCTCGCGGTTGGTCAGGACGATCCGCGCCAGCGCCACGCGATCCTGGTCCTTCATGGCGTCGCGGATTACCGCGAAGGCGTCGAGCGCGGCCTTGCCGTCGGGTGCGATATAATAGGGGTGGTTGAGGTACCGCTGGTCGATCTCGCGCCTGGGCACGAAGCTGTCGATGTCGATGGTGTGGTTGCTCTCGATCTGGACGGCCTCGAGCTCCTCCGGCTCGACCTCGACATACCGTCCTTTCGAGAGCTCATATCCGCGGCCCTTCTGCTCACCCTCGACGATGTCGCCGGTCTCGGCATCGATCATCTGCTGCTTGAGGCGGTTGCCAGTCTCGCGGTTGATCAGGTGAAAGCGGGTCTTCTCGGTCGATGTCGCGGCGGGATAGAGGACAATCGGGCAGCTCACCAGCGACAGCTTGAGTGTCCCTTTCCAATAGGCGCGAGGGGCCATGATGTCTCTCCCGGGAAGGCTCGGCGCGGATCGGGAACCCCAACTGATCTCAGGGGTTTTGGTTCCGGGCGGCGGCCGCGACGTGTTAGGCTCGCGCGCCTCTCGTCGAGTAGGATCAAAAGCCGTGGCGCTGAGAAAGCTATCTGCCTATCGTAAGAAGCGGGATTTCGACAAGACCGCCGAGCCTTCGGGCGACGTCAAAGTCACGCCTGCCGGACGGTTGCGCTTCGTGATCCAGAAGCACGATGCGACGCGCCTGCATTACGATCTGCGTCTGGAATATGGTGGCGTGTTCAAATCCTGGGCGGTCACCAAGGGTCCGTCGCTCGACCCGCACGACAAGCGGCTGGCGGTGGAGGTCGAGGATCATCCGCTCGATTACGGCGACTTCGAAGGCATGATTCCGGAAGGTGAATATGGCGGTGGCACCGTGATGTTATGGGATCGTGGCTATTGGGAAAGCGACGATCCCGAGCGTGGCTTCAAGAACGGCGATTTGAAGTTCACGTTGAGCGGCAAGAAGCTGCACGGCAGCTGGGTGCTGGTGCGCATGCGCCACGATCGTACCGGTAGCAAGCGGACCAATTGGCTTCTGATCAAGCATCGCGACGAATTCGCGCGCGAAGGCGAGGCCAACGACATCCTGGCACAGGACAGATCGGTCGCCTCGGGTCGCACGATGGCGCAGATTGCGGCCGGCAAGGGCAGGGCGCCGAAGCCGTTCATGCTGGCGAAGGCGAAGTCGGCGAGCGCAGACGCGGTCTGGCACTCCAATTACGAGGAGATGCAGGAGCGCCCGCGGAAGGCGACTGCGAACAAGCCTGCCGCGAAGAGCGTCGAGCCTAAGAAGGTCGCGGTGATGCCGGACTTCGTTGCGCCGGAGCTTTGCACCTCGGTGGAGCAGCCGCCGGCAGGAGCGGATTGGGGGCATGAAATCAAGTTTGACGGCTATCGGGTCCAGATCAGGGTTGAAAGCGGCGAGGTGACGCTGAAGACTCGCAAGGGCTTGGACTGGACCCCGAAGTTCGGTGCGATTGCGGATCAGGCAACGAAACTTCCGGACGTGCTCATCGATGGCGAGGTCGTGGCCCTGGATGCGGAAGGGAATCCGAATTTCTCTGCCTTGCAGGCCGCCCTCTCGGAAGGGAGGACCGACCAGCTGATCTATTTTGCGTTCGACCTGCTATTTGCTGAGGGGCTGGATCTCCGCCGACTGCCGCTGCGCGAACGTAAGGCGCGTCTGCAGAAGCTGCTGAAGGCAAATATCAAGGGCAAGAACCCGCCCATCCGTTATGTCGAGCATTTCGAGAGCGACGGTGAGACGGTGCTGGAGTCCGCGCGCAAGCTGAAGCTGGAGGGTATCGTTTCGAAGCGGCTTGATGCGCCCTATCATTCCGGTCGCAGCGAGAGCTGGACCAAGGCGAAGACGCGGCCGGGCCATGAGGTCGTGATCGGCGGTTGGAAGACGACGAACGGCAAATTCCGCTCGCTGATGGTCGGCGTCAACAAGGATGATCATCTCGCTTACGTCGGCGTCGTGGGGACCGGCTTCGGCCAGGACAAGGTCAAGCAGATCATGCCGGCGTTGAAAGCGGCGGCGTCCGACAAGAACCCGTTCAGCGGCGAGAATGCCCCGCGCAAGTCGCGCGATATGCATTGGCTGAAGCCGGAGCTGGTCGCTGAGATCGAGTTCGCCGGATGGACCGATGGTGGCAACGTGCGGCAGGCGTCGTTCAAAGGGCTGCGTCAGGACAAGCCCGCGAAGGAGGTCGTAGCCGAAGAGCCGGTCATGACAAAGGTCTGGAAGCCGGTCGCGCGCGCGGCGGCGACCGTCGCCAGCGCCGGCAGCGCCGTGTTCGAGACGCCATCTCGGTCGAAGCGCGGCGCCGAAGTGATGGGCGTGGTGATTTCGAACCCCGACAAGGCGCTGTGGCCGGACGACGGCGATGGCGAGCCGGTCAGCAAGCTCGACCTCGCGCGCTATTTCGAGAGCGTCGGCGAGTGGATGATTGGCCACCTCAAAGGCCGGCCATGCTCCATCGTGCGTGCTCCCGACGGCATCCACGGCGAGATATTCTTCCAGCGTCATGGCATGCAGGGCACATCGGAGCTGCTTGAGCTTGCGAAGGTCTCTGGTGACCGCAAGCCGTACCTCGAGATCGATCGCATCGAGGGATTGGCTGCGGTGGCGCAGGTTGCCGCGGTCGAACTGCATCCCTGGAATTGCGCGCCTTACGCCTATGACGTACCAGGTCGGCTCGTATTCGATCTCGATCCCGCGCCGAATGTCCCGTTCGATGAAGTGATCGCGGCGGCAAAGGAGATGCGGCAGCGGCTCAAGAGCTTGGGGCTTGAAAGCTTCTGCAAGACGACCGGCGGCAAGGGCCTGCACGTGGTGACGCCCTTGCAATACGGCGCGCGTGACAAGGTGACGTGGCCGGAAGCGAAGAAGTTCGCACAAGGCGTTTGCCAGTGGATGGCGAATGACAACCCGGAGCAGTTTCTGCTCAACATGTCCAAGCGTCTACGCAAGGGTAAGATCTTCCTTGACTACCTGCGCAATGACCGGATGTCGACGGCGGTAGCCGTCCTGTCGCCGCGCGCGCGTGAGGGCGCCACTGTCTCGATGCCGCTGACCTGGACTCAGGTGAAGGACGGGCTTGATCCCAAGCGTTACACCATCCGCACGGTGCCAGCGCTGCTTGCCAAGACGACGGCCTGGGCGGGCTATGACGAGGCTGCAGGCGCCATCAAGGCGGCAATCAAGCAGCTCGCGAAGAAGCTATGAGTTGGCGAAGGCACTGCCTCGAATACGGCTCTTGCTATCATTGAGGGGGGCTGAAAGGAGGGGGGCATGGTGTCACCACGCCCGCCTCGCTCGATCATCGAAAATGCTGTCGGCTCAGATGCGTCCGAGCAGGACCAGGATCAGCACGATGATGACGATCAGGCCCAAGCCGCCGCCGCCATAATAGCCGGTGCCATAGAACGGTCCGCCGCCAATGCCCGAGAAGCCGCCGAGCAACGCAATCACGAGAATGATCAGGATGATGGTTCCGATTGTCATGACGTATCCCTCCTCCGCCCGGCAGCGGGGCGGCCATTTGCTCTGCCTTCGCCGAGGAAACTGGTCGGAACTTCGAAAGTTCCGGAACCGGAGCCAGGAAAATCACTCTGTGTCTTTGCGGTCGCGCCCGGCGTAACTACATCTGATCGATTGGGCAGGAAGGAGATTTCGATGTCAGCGCCGCTTGTCATCTCAATTCCGCACCGTCTCGGCAAAGATGAGGCAGTACGTCGCCTGCAGAATGGACTGACGCGCGCTGCGGCAAGTGTGCCTGTCCTGAAGGTCGATGAGGAACGCTGGGAGGGCGACCAGATGTTCTTTCGTGTCCGTGCGCTTGGGCAGGCTGCGTCAGGCCGCATCGACGTGGCGGACGAATACGTCCGTGTGGAGCTCGTCCTACCCTGGCTATTGCAGCGCTTTGCTGAAGCGGCGCAAGCCGCCATTCGCAACCGCGGGCAGTTGCTCCTCTCGAAGAAGAGCTAGCCAGATGAGGCGTCGGCTCGCGCGGGCATTTGTTTCTGCGCTGGGTGCGCTGCACCCTCGACGCGCGCGTTCACGACGGCGATCGGCAAATGGTTGAACAGCGATGAGACCGGAAGCTCGCTCGTACGCTCTCGGCCTGCAATCCTATAGCCCTCGATGCGCACCGTCGCATCGAATGCCTCCGCACGGGGCCAGACGCGGCCGCCGTCGGTCAGCGGTGCAAAGGTACGGGGAACGACCGTGATGGCGGCATCGCGGCCGCGGCGACGTGCGAATGCGATGATGTGGTCGCGATGCGGCCCGCTGACCGCAAGCGGTTCGTAGTTGCCCTCCGTGAACACGGCTGCAAATTCAGTTCGCAGCTTGAGCAACTGTCTTGTCCAGGCCAATTTGATCCGGCCATCCGGCCAGTTTTGCACCAAGTCCACCCAATCCGGGTTCTCGACGTCGCGCAATGCGGCCGCGCGCGCCGCAAAATCGACCGGCCGCCGGTTGTCGGGGTCGACCATCGACAGATCCCAGAACTCGGTGCCTTGGTAGAAGTCGGGGACGCCCGGCATGGTCACCTTCAGCGTAACCTGGCTCAACGAGTTGAGCGCCCCCAGCAGCGCAAGACGTTTGGCCAGAGTATGCAGCGATTGCAGGAATTCCGGCGATCGCCCGCGGTCTAGCATGCGTTCGATGAAGAGGTGCAAGCCCTTCTCGTAAGCCTCGTTGGGATTGAGCCAGGACGTCTCCTGCTTACCCTCGCGCGCAGCCTTCAGTGCATAGGCCTGGAGCCGCTCCGGCAATGCATCGTCATGCCCGTGGGCAGGCCATATGGCGACCAAGGTCTGGTACAGCATATATTCGAAGGTGGCCGAGGGCGCGCGGATATCGCCTTCCGTCACGACATTCGGCGCATTCAATAGCTTCCAGCGCGCAACCGCGGAGGTCCACTCGTTGGGAAGTTCGGTCAGCGCCATCAGCCGCGCGCGGGCGTCTTCGCCGCGCTTGGTATCGTGCGTTGCCGTTGCTGTCATGCCATGCGGCCAACCGTTAGCGCGCTGGCGCATGAGCTCGTGAAAATCCGCAATCGACAGACCTGTCGCCGCCGCATCGCCGCCGACTTCATTCAATGCCAGGAGACGATGGAAGCGGTAGAAGCTGGTGTCTTCCAGCGACTTCGCCATCATCGGACCCGTGAACTGCTGCACCTTCAGGGCAAAGCGCCGCACGCGTGGAACGCTATGTGAGGTGCGACGGTCGCGCTTGATGAGGTCCATGGTGAGCGCGTCACGCAGGAAGTCGAAGATGGAGCCATCTGATGCAAACCACTCGGCCCGCGCGCGCTCGATCGTGCGATCGATCATGGCCCGATCGGCCGCCGTCGGGCTCGCGGCGGTCAAATAAGTGCGGTAGACGGGAAAGTGCAGTACATAGAGCTCGAGCGCCTGACGCAGACTGTCTTCCGAATAGTCCCGGGTCGAGTAGTGACCGTTGGCGATGCGCGCGAGCAGCCGTGTCAGCACGATGAACTCGCTCGTCAGCAGCGTTTCGAGCACGCGCCGCTTGGCTTCCTTCAACACCGGCTCGAGCCGAGGCGAAGTGCTGCTGATCTGGCGCCAGATCTCGTCGAGCGGCTCCAGGCCCTTGCGATCGATCAGCACCTGGGTGATCACATTCATCCACTCGTAGCCGGTAGTGCCGTGCACGCCGACGAAGCGCGGCAGCTTCTCTTGCTCGCAGACGATCTTCTCGACGACGATGTAGAGTGGCTGCACGGCCGGGCTGCGCGCGTCGCGGATGAGCCGGCGCAGGCGCTGAAAATATTGTGCGGGGTCGCACAGGCCGTCGATATGATCGAGACGAAGGCCATGCAACTGACCTTCGGCCATCAGCTTCTTCACCAGACGGTGGATCGCTTCGAAAGTGCGGGCGTCCTCCACCCGCAGGCCGGCCAACGTGTTGACGTCGAAGAAGCGCCGATAATTGATGTCGCTGGATGCGAGCCGCCAATGGCCGAGCTTGTAATGCTGCCGCTCCAGGAGGTGGTGCAGAGCGAGCGTCTGCGCCGGACGATCGGGGCCGGCGCGATAGGCCTCAAGCCCTTTCACGATGATCTCGGCCCCGCCGGATATATCCTTCAGGGCCGCCTTGAAGGTCGGTGCTTCCTTTCGGTTCGGATGGCGGAGGCCGTGATAGCGCGAGGCGAGCTCCAGGATTCGCTGGCCGGCGTCGCTCTGTTCGGCACCAGCCTCCTTGACGATCACCCGCAGGATCTCGGCGTAGCGCTCCGGTGCGATCGGCAGGCGATGCTCGAAATACCAGCAGGAGAAGCTGCCTTCCTCGGGATCGTAGTGCAGCTCGATCTCGCCACGTTCGAGCGCCTCGCCGTAGAACGAGCCGATGATCGGCAGCAGCACGCCGCCGCGGGCACGATAAGGCAACTGATCCCAATCGATATCGAAAGAGACGGCATGCGGCGATGCCTGGCCCCATTCGAGCACGTCGAGCCACCAGGGATTGTCGTCATAATGCACGCCGACATGGTTCGGCACGAAGTCGAGGATGAGCCCGAGATCGTTCTGCTTCAGCGCGGCGCCCAGCCGCGCAAAGCCTTCTTCGCCACCCAGCTCCGGATTGAGTTTGGTGTGATCGGTGATGTCGTAGCCATGCGTCGAGCCTTTGCGCGCCTTCATGAAGGGCGAGGCATAGAGATGGCTGATGCCAAGCGCCTTCAGATAGGGGACGACGCGCGCAGCCGCATCGAAGTTGAAATCCGCGGTGAGCTGCAGGCGATAGGTGGCAAGGGGAATGGCCGGAGGCATGCTATCCTCCGATGCTCCAGTACACCGACCAGGGTGGCAGGCGATCCGCGGGTGGTCCGCCCCAGATCAGCGTGCCCGGTAAAGGCGATGAAGGGCCAGCGATCTCCTTGTCTGAAACATTGGCGAGCAGGCGCAATTTGGTACCGTCGCCCATGACCCAGTAAGCAGTCAGGAGTCCTTCGTCGCTGACATGGGCCTCGCCGAAATGCGCGCCGGGAAGCCTTGGCGCGATCTCCTTGTGGCGCAGCGTCAGCAGCCCGCGGACCAGCGCCAGGCGTTCCTTGCCCGGGCTTGCATTGCAGGCGTCCCAATCGATGACGGCTGATTTGAACGTTTCGATATCGAGCGGGTCCGGCACCTCGTCGCCATATTTGGCGTAGGCCCACTCGTACTCGGTGCGGCGTCCCTTGCGCACGGCGTGCGCGAGGTCGCCCTTGAAGTCGCAGAAGAACGGGAAGGTTCGCGTCGACCCCCATTCCTCGCCCATGAACAGCATCGGCACTGTCGGCGCCAGCAGCGTCACTGCGAGCGCGGCGGCAATGCCCTCCGGCTTTGCCAAGGCTTCGAGCCGGTCGCCGAATACGCGGTTGCCGATTTGGTCGTGGTTTTGCAGAAAGTTGACGAAGGCGCCGGGTGCGAGGTGACCGCTCGGCTCGCCGCGGGGCTCACCACCCCAGAACGCGGCGCGCTCGCCCTGGTAGACGAAGCCGGAGCCGAGGGCGCGCGCGAGACCGTCGCGCGGAGAGTCCTGATAGTCGCCATAATAGCCGGCGCTTTCGCCGGTCAGCATCACATGCCAGACGTGGTGATAGTCGTCGTTCCATTGCGCCCGAAACTTGCCGCGCGGCGGCTCCTCGTTCGAATCCAGCATGCTGGCGCGATTGTCGCCATTTTCCAGCACCAAATGGATGTGCCGTCCGCTCTGCTCGGCGAATTCGCCGACCGCCGCGCTGAGTTCGTGCAGCATCGGCACCTCGCCTGGCGGCGTCAGGATATGGTTGATGGCATCGAACCTGAGCCCATCGAAGCGGTAGTCGGACAGCCAGTGCAGCGCGTTCTCGATCGCATAGGCGCGCACCTCGGGCCGGCCATAATCGATCGCCGCACCCCAGGGGGTATGCGCATCGGTGAAGAAGGTCGGCGCGTAGCGGCCGAGATAATTCCCTTCCGGGCCGAAATGGTTGTAGACGACGTCCACGAACACCATCAGCCCGCGCAGATGCGCTTCGTCAATCAGGGTGCGCAGATCGTCGGGACGGCCATAGCTGCTGTCGGGCGCATAAAGCAGCACGCCGTCATAGCCCCAGTTGCGGCAGCCTGCGAAGTCCGCCAGCGGCATCAGCTCGAGCGCCGTGATGCCGGTCTCGACCAGGTGGTCGAGCTTGTCGATCATGGCGCGGTAGGTGCCGTCAGGTGTGAAAGCGCCGACATGGCTTTCCAGAAACACCGCGTCCTGCCACGGGCGGCCGCGCCAGTCCTTGGCGCGCCAAGGAAAGCTGGCGTGATCGATCACCTCGCTCGGGCCGGAAACGTCCTCTGGCTGGAAGTCCGAGCCGGGGTCCGGCACATCGAGATCGTCATCGATCCGGAACTTGTAGCGCGCGCCGGCGCCGAGGCCCGTCACGTGGAGGACATACCACCCGTCTTCAGTGCGCTGCATCGGCCGCAGCGTGTCGAGCACAAGATCCACGCGCTTGGCGCCAGGAGCCCAGAGGCGGAATGAGACGCCGTCCTTGGTCAGGTGAGGACCAAACTGACGGGGCCTCATGACAGGCCCGCAAAAGCCAGAACCGAGCGGGGTGGTGCCTCGAGCTCGGTGCCGGAAGCGAAGTCAACCGGCATCTGCTTGACTTCCGCGGTATTGAGCACCTGTTGCCACGTCTTGTATTCGGCGAGCTTAGGCAATTTGAATCCGATCTGTTCGGGGGCAGCGTTCAGAACGATAAAGATCGGAGCTTGCTCCGGTTCCACCGGACCGAGCACATAGGCGAGAAATCGACCGTCAGGAAATGTCCAGTCCGCCTGCGTCATTTCCTCCGCGGAGGGAGTGAGCCACAGCACGCCGAAGCTGTCATCCGGGCGCCGGCCATCGAGCCATCGGCGTGCGCGGATCTGGCCGAATCGACGCCGCAGCTCGGTCAGATGGCCGATGAAGTCGATGAGATCGTCGCCCTCGCCGCCCATCCCGCTCCAATCGACCCAGCCGACCTCGTTGTCCTGACAGTAGGCGTTGTTATTGCCATTCTGCGAATTGCCGACCTCATCGCCTGCGAGCAGAAGCGGCAGGCCTTGCGCGAGGAACAGACAGGCGAGCTGGTTCTTGCGCAACTGCCGGCGCAATGCGTTGATCGCGGGATCGTCAGTCGGGCCCTCGACACCGCAATTGTTGCTATGGTTGTCGTTGGAGCCGTCGCGATTGTCTTCGCCGTTGGCTTCGTTGTGTTTGGAATTGTAGCTGAAGAGGTCGGCCAGGGTGAAGCCGTCATGGACGGTGACGTGATTGACGCTGGCGCGCTGGGTGCGACCGTCGTGATTGAAGAGGTCGGAGGAGCCGGTCATCCGGCTCGACACCTCTCCGATCAGGCTGCCTTGGCCGCTCCAGTAGCGGCGCATCGCGCTACGATAACGATCGTTCCATTCCGACCATTGCGAGGGAAACGCGCCGACCTGATAGCCGCCGAGACCGACGTCCCAGGGTTCGGCGACGAGCTTCACGCCGGACAGGACGGGGTCCTGACGGACCGCAGTGAGGAAGCCGCTGGAGCGGTCGTAGCCGCGTGACCCGCGTGCCAGCGTGGTTGCAAGATCGAAGCGGAAACCGTCGACGTGGCAGACTTCGACCCAATAGCGCAGCGAGTCCATCACCATCTGCAGTACGCGCGGATGGGTCAGGTTGACCGATGAGCCGCAGCCGGTGAAGTCGTCATAGTAGCGCGGATTGTCCGGCTTCAGCCAATAATAGGAGGCGTTGTCGATCCCGCGATAGCAAAGTGTCGGGCCGAGGTGATTGCCCTCGGCCGTATGATTGTAGACGACGTCCAGCATCACTTCGATGCCGGCATCGTGGAGCCTCGCCACCATCGTTCTGAACGAATCGAGCGGATTGTCCTGCGCATAGCGCGGCTCAGGGGCGAAATAGGAGATCGTGTTGTAGCCCCAATAGTTCACGAGCTTCTTCTCGACCAGCATGCGGTCGTCGATGAAGGCGTGAGCCGGCAACAGCTCGATGGTCGTGACGCCGAGCCGTTTGAGGTGTTTGACCATGGCCGGCGACGACAACCCGCCATAGGTGCCGCGCAGGTTCGGCGGCACATCCTCGCGCTTGATGGTCAGCCCTTTGACATGGGCCTCGTAGATGATCGTGTCTTCCCATGGAATCGAGGGGCGCATCTCGCGCCGCCCCCAATTGAAGGTCTCGTCGACGACGACGGCCTTCGGCATGCCGCGTGCATTGTCGCGCCGGTCGAAGGAGAGATCCTCCCGCGGGCTGCCGGCGCGATAGGCGAAATGGGCATCGCTCCAGACCAGGCGGCCGGCGAGCCGCTTGGCATAGGGATCGAGCAGCAGCTTGTGCGGATTGAACCGGTGGCCGCGCTCGGGCTCATAAGGGCCATAGACCCGATAGCCGTAGAGCTGTCCCGGCGACACGTCGTTGAGATAGCCGTGCCAGACATCCTCGGTCCGTTCCGGCAGCTCGATGCGCTCGATTTCGCGCCGGCCCTGGCTGTCGAACAGGCAGAGTTCGACCTTTTCTGCGTTGGCTGAAAACAATGCAAAATTGGTCCCTCGCCCGTCCCAGCTTGCACCGAGACGGGTGGGAGTTCCGGCCAACAGCCGCATCGAGTCAGCCTTCCGGGACGAGAAATACCGCTGCCAGGGGAGGGAGGATGAGGTTGAGCTCGTTTTGACCTTCAGAGGCATGGACCTCGCCGACATTCCCGACATTGCTGCCGCCGTAATGAACGGAATCCGAATTGAAAACTTCCCGCCATATGCCACCGAAGGGCACGCGGACTTTGTAGTTATAATACACGTTCGGCGAGAAATTCACGACGACGACGCAGCGCGCGCGCGGGTCGCGCCCCTTGCGCAGCCAGGCGAACACGTTGCGGTCGGCATCGTCGGTGATGAGCCATTCGAAACCGTCCGGCTCGCAATCGCGCTCGTACAGCGCAGGCTGATTGCGGTAGAGCCGGTTGAGGTCTCGGATCAGCGCTTGGATGCCGGCATATTTCGGTTGGCTGAGGAGATGCCAGTCGAGCGACTGATCGTGGTTCCATTCGCGCTCCTGGGCGAGCTCGCATCCCATGAACAGGAGCTTTTTGCCGGGATGGCCGAACATGAAGCTGTAATAGGTGCGCAGGTTGGCAAAGCGCTGCCAGTCGTCGCCCGGCATCCGGCCCAGGATCGAGCGCTTGCCGTGCACGACCTCGTCGTGCGAGAGCGGCAGGATGAAATTCTCGGAAAATGCGTAATGCAGGCCGAACAGGATTTCGCCGTGGTGATATTTGCGGTGGATCGGATCCTTGCTGATGTAGCGCAAGGTGTCGTGCATCCAGCCCATGTTCCACTTGTAGCCGAAGCCGAGGCCGCCGAGCTCGACCGGGCGTGACACTTGCGGCCAGGCCGTGGATTCCTCCGCCGCGGTGGTGGCTTGGGGGAAATGATGAAACACTTCGGTGTTCACGCGACGAAGAAACTCGATGGCCTCGAGATTTTCCCGTCCGCCATATTTGTTCGGGATCCAGCCGCCCGAGGGACGGCTATAGTCGAGATAGAGCATCGATGCGACGGCATCGACGCGCAGCCCGTCGATCGCATAGCGCTCAAGCCAGAACAGCGCGTTCGAGCGCAGGAAGTTCGCAACTTCGGTGCGGCCATAATTGTAGATCAGGGTGCCCCAATCGAGATGGCGGCCCTGCATCGGGTTGGCGTGCTCATAAAGCGCGGTGCCGTCGAAATGGCCGAGCCCATGTGGATCGTCGGGGAAATGGCCGGGGACCCAGTCGAGCCAGACGCCGAGCCCCTCACGATGACAGGCATCGACGAGAGCGCAGAAGTCCTCCGGGCTGCCGAACCGGCTGGTCGGCGCGAACAGGCCTGTCGGCTGGTAGCCCCAGGAGCCGTCGAACGGGTGCTCGCTGACTGGCAAGAACTCGATATGGGTGAAGCCCATGTCGCGGGCATAGCTCGGCAATTGCTCGGCGAGCTCGCGATAGCTCAGCCACTGATCCCCCGCCTTGCGTCGCCAGGAGCCGAGATGCACTTCGTAGATCGAGATCGGCCTGTCCAGCGCGTTGATGCCGGATGGCGCCGGTTGCGGGTGCGGCAGCCTGGTCTCGTCGATCACGATCGAAGCCGTCTTCGGGCGCAGTTCGGCCGCGAAAGCCATCGGGTCCGACTTGAGCGGCAGGTGCTCGCCATGCGGGCCGATGATGTCGAATTTGTATTTGTCGCCGGTCTTGGCGTGCGGAATAAACAGCTCCCAGTAGCCATTGCCCCGCACCCGCATCGGATGCCGCCGCGCATTCCAGAAGTTGAAATCTCCGACCACGCTGACCCGCCGTGCGTTCGGCGCGAGCACGACGAAACCGACGCCGTCGACGCCCTCCAGCACCATCGGATGTGCGCCGAGCTTGTCGTAGAACCGCTGGTGCGTGCCCTCGCCGAGCAGATGCAGGTCGAAATCGCTCAAGATCGGCGGGAAGCGATAGGGATCATCGAGGTCGACCACGTGCTCGCCGAAATGCGCCCGCAGGCGGTAGCGTTGCGGGCCGCCTGCGATCGCCCCGGCGAACAGGCCGGATTCGTGGATACGCGCCAGCGGCGCGACCTCACCGTGTTCGCCGACCACGTCAACGCGCGACGCTTCGGGCAGCAGCGCGCGGACGACCGTCTTATCCTCAACCAGGTGTTGGCCGAGATAGCGAAACGGGTCGGCATGCCGACCCTCAATGATCGCAAACGCCTCGGGGGAAAGATGGGTCATGAGGACTCGCTGGCTGACAGAGACATAACGCGAAGCAGGTTACTGAAAGCAATACGCAGCCGATCTGGCCGGTGAGCCAGATCATAATCGAGTTCTGCGACAGCCCTTTCCAGCATGAAAAAGCGCAACATTGCCTCGGCCGCGTGTGGATCGGCCGGCCAGAGGCGTTGATTCGCCTTGATCTCGCGGTATCCGGCCAGAAAGGCGGCGACAGCGTGATCACGCCAAGCCATCAGCGCTGTACCGAGCCGGCCATGATCGTCGGAAGCGGTGGCCAGGGCGCGCTCGAGCGCTGCCCGCGCCGAGCAATCGATCGACCGGACGAAGCCGGCAACGTCGCGCGCCGGCGGCGTCTTGCGACGGCGCTCGGCGAGCGGCAGCTCTTCGTCGCCGTCGAAGTCGACAATGAAGATGTCGTCCTTCACGATCAGGACCTGTCTCAGATCGAAGTCGCCATGACCGCGAATCTTGAGACCATCAATGTCCTGGGGCCGCAGCGCACCGAGCTGCTCGGAGAGATCCGACTGTCTTGCGAGCACCTGATCGACCAGGGCGCGGTCGGCGTCCTTGAAGCGGTCACGGCGCTCACTCAAGGTCGCGAACACCCGGTCGGCTTGGGCGCGGATGCCGTCGACCCAATGCTCGATATCATCGGGGCGGATCGATTCGGGCGCGAAATCAGGGAGGTCTGCGCGCGATGCGAGCACGGCGTGCAGTTCGCCGACGCGACGGCCGGCCTGCATCATATAGCGCAGGTAAGGCGGCTGTTCCTGGCTCGAGCGCGGGTCGTCGTTCGTCGCCCGGATGCGCTGTTCGTCGATGAAACGATCGAGGTAAGCCGCGCTCACGGTCCAGCCGTCGCCCTGATTCTCGATAAAGCCGTGTACGATCCCGACCGCCTGATGTTCGTCCTCGTGGATCAGCTCGACGCTGCCGAGCAGCGGCGGGACATTGGGGAAGGGGGCGATCTCGGTGAGGAAGCGGCCGATCTCGATCTCGGGATGTGGGCCGGCCTCGAGCTGGCGGTAGATCTTGATGAAGAACGCGCTGTCGACCACGGCCTTGCTGCTGCAGCGATCGGTCTCGATGACTTTGATCTGGTCCGTTTCGCGGATCGGCTTGTGGGGAAATCTGCTGGTCGGGCGGAATTCCAGCCGCAGACCGTTCTCTTCCACCGTCAGCGACTGCCGCAGATTGCGCAGCAGCAGCGCCAGGAAGATTGGGCTGGTCGGGACATCAAGCAAGGTGCCTTCGCGCGCGCCCTGGCGGACGGCGGCAAAGGCTTGCGGATTGTAACGCTCCCGGTCGAAGCGCACCCATTCGATCTGCATCGGCAGCAGATAGCGAAGCGACTGCGGCCGTTCCGCGGCTTTGAAAAAGATCAGCCAGGGCCGATTGTCGCCGATATCGCAGAATGGAATCGCGGCGGTGAGCGTCGGATGAATCTCCTCTGCCTGGTGGACGGGGTACCAGCGGGTCCGTGCCAGGAAGCCCGGTAGAACGTCGCGCTCGAAGACGCTGCGGGTGCGCGCGAGCGACACCCAGGTGGAGCCGAGCGGCACCACCAGCGTTTCGAATTCCGGCACCACGCGCTGGACGACCGGCTCGGACTTGTCGCGCTCCTTCAGTTGGAACCAGTAGAAGCCGTAAGGCCCCAGCGTGATCATATAGGGCAGCTCGCCGATCGCGGGAAAGCGCGAGCGGCCCAGCATCTCGATCGGGATGCGGTCCTTGAATGCGGAGAGATCGAGCTCGGTCGCCTGCGCCGAGCGTGAGAGGTTGGCGACGCAAAGGATCACCTCATCCTTATATTGCCGGACATAGGCGAGCACCGCCCGGTTGGCCGGCCGGATGAAGCTCATGGCGCCGCGGCCAAAGGCGAGCGTGCTCTTGCGCACCGAGATCAGCTTCTTGGTGGCATTCAACAGCGAGGACAGGCTACGCGACTGCGCCTCGACATTGACCGCCTCATAGCCATAGACCGGGTCCATGATCATCGGCGCGTAGAGCCGGGCAGGGTCGGCGCGCGAGAAGCCACCATTGCGGTCCGGCGTCCACTGCATCGGCGTGCGTACACCGTTGCGGTCGCCGAGATAGATGTTGTCGCCCATGCCGATCTCGTCGCCGTAATAGATGATCGGCGTGCCCGGGAACGACAGCAGGAGCGAGTTCATCAGCTCGATCTTGCGCCGATCATTATCCATCAAGGGGGCGAGCCGGCGGCGGATGCCGACATTGATCCGCGCCCGCGGATCGTTGGCATAGGTCGACCACAGATAGTCGCGCTCGACATCGGTGACCATCTCCAGCGTCAGCTCGTCATGGTTGCGCAGGAACAGCGCCCATTGGCAGTTCGTTGGAATGTCGGGGGTCTGGCGCAGGATGTCGGTGATCGGAAAACGGTCTTCCTGGGCGATCGCCATATAGATGCGCGGCATAAGCGGGAAATGATAGGCCATGTGGCATTCGTCGCCCTGGCCGAAATATTCCTGCACATCCTCCGGCCACTGATTGGCTTCGGCGAGCAAGAGCTTGCCTTGCGCGTAATTGTCGAGCTCGGTCCGGAGCCGCTTGATGACGGCATGCGTCTCGGGAAGGTTCTCGTTGTTGGTGCCATCACGCTCGCAGAGATAGGGAATGGCGTCCAGCCGGAAGCCGTCGACGCCGGCGTCCAGCCATCGCTTCATCACCTGGATGATGGCGTTGACCACGCGCGGATTGTCGAAATTGAGATCCGGCTGGTGCGAGAAGAAACGATGCCAGTAGAACTGGCCGGCTTCATGGTCCCAGGTCCAGTTCGACTTCTCGGTGTCCGTAAAAATAATCCGCGTGCCCAGATATTTCTGGTCGGTATCGCTCCAGACATACCAGTTGCGGGCACTCGAGCCCGGCGCGCTTCGGCGGGCGCGCTTGAACCAGTGGTGCTGGTCCGAGGTGTGGTTGACGACGAGCTCGGTGATCACCCGCAAGCCCCGGCGCTTCGCCTCCTGGATGAAGCGCTTGAAATCCTTCATCGTCCCGAAATCGGGATTGACGCTGCCGTAATCGGAGATGTCGTAGCCGTCATCGCGGCCGGGGGAGGGATAGAACGGCAGCAGCCAGAGTGCCGTCACGCCGAGGTCCTGCAGATAATCGAGCTTCTCGGTCAGCCCGACGAAGTCGCCGATGCCGTCATTGTTGCTGTCGGCGAAGGCCTTCACGTGCAGTTGGTAGATGATGGCATCCTTGTACCAGAGGCCGTCGCCTTCCAGGTCGGGGGCGAGATCGGTCGCATCCAGGGACGACAAAAGGTTCATGAGACCCTCACGCTTCTCAGCTGCGGACGAAGTGGCGGACAGAGAGAAAGGTGGGTTCGATCCGCCGGATGCGGCTCTCCCGACAAGAGGGCAAAATAGGGGAAAATCGGTCGGGAATGGAGCCGCTCCCGACGGTTTGAGAGAATTTGTTCACGGTGATGCCATTGACAAGAAACTGACGTCCCGTTTCGTTGCCGAAACGAGACGCCGACCCTATACAAAGCCGCTCGTCCGGCCTTGGTTCCCTGCGGAACCCAAGGCCGGGCGGTGCGTTAGGCGAGACTATCCTCTTGTGGTCCCACAACAATTCCGTGACGTCTGACCCCGTTGCGGGGAAACTGCGTGCCGAATGGATCTCTTCAGCCAAGCCCAAAGCCTCGGAATCCTGACCGAATTTTTCGATGGTCAGGGGCGCCGCCATGTCACCGATGAAGCAGCGCTGAAGATCATCATCGAAGCCTTTCCCCAACCGACGCCGCGCCGGCTGCTCGACGGCACCGTGGTGATTCGTACCGGTCAGCCGGCGCGCAGTCGGCTCGGCGAGGCCGCCAAGCTGCCGGTCAGCTGGACCATCAGAAGCGGAGACGAGCCGATTGCGGTCGGCAAGGCCGACGAGCCGATGATCGAGTGGCCGGACGATCTTCCTGTCGGCTCCTATCGGCTGCAACTCATCGATGCGTCATTGTGCCGTGAGGAGCTACCGCTGATCGTGGCACCGCAGAAGGCATTCGGTGGCGACTTCGACCGCGGCTGGCTGCTTGCCGTGCAGCTTTACAGCATTCGCTCCGGCCGCAATTGGGGCATGGGCGATTTCACCGATCTTGCCGGCCTGGTCGAGCTTGGCGCGCAGCTCGGGGCCGATGGGGTCGGGCTCAATCCGCTGCATGCGCTGTTCGACGACCGGCCCGGGGACTTCAGTCCTTATGCGCCGAACAGTCGGCTGTTTCTCAATGCACTTTACATCGATGTCGAGAAGGCGCCGGGTTTCCAGGGCGGGATCGATCGTGCCGGGCTGAAGGCCGTCAGGCAGACCGAGCATGTGGATTATAAGAACGTTGCGGCCTTGAAGTGGCCGGCCTTGCGCGCAGCTTTCGCCGCCTTTCGTCGTGGCGGTGCGGCCGCGGATGCGGCTGAGTTCGCAGCCTATCGCGCTGAACGCGGCGAGCTCCTCGAACGGTTCTGCTGCTTCGAGGTGCTGCGTCACCGGTTCAATCAGCCCTGGTGGGAGTGGCCGCAGGAATGGCGGCAGCCAGATGCGGCCCGATGCCGTAAGCTGCTGCAAGGCTCTGAGCGCGACGAAGCCGACTTCGTGGCCTATGTGCAATGGCTTGCTGAGCGCCAATTGCGCGCCTGTAAGGAGCTCGCCGGCCGGCTCGGCATGAAGGTCGGGCTCTATCTCGACGTGGCCGTGGGCGTGCAGGCCGACGGTTTCGATGCCTGGAACGAGCAGGAGGCGATCTCGCGAACCTTATCGGTCGGCGCGCCGCCCGACCCGTTGAACACGCTCGGACAGAACTGGGGCCTTGCCGGTTTCAATGCGCCGGGTCTCGAGCTCAGGTCGTTCGAGCCGTTCAGGGAGATGATCCGCGCCTCGATGCGCCACGCCGGCGCGATCCGGCTCGATCACGTCCTCGGATTGAAGCGGCTCTATCTCGTGCCGCATGGCTTTCCGGCGCGGCAAGGCGCCTATGTGCAGATGCCGTTCGATGCGCTGCTTGCGGCCACTGCACTGGAAAGCGACGCCAACGCATGCGTGGTCATCGGGGAAGACCTCGGCACGGTGCCGCAAGGTTTTCGCGAGCAGATGGTCGACTGGGGCGTTTGGTCCTATAAGGTCCTGATCTTCGAGCGCGAAGACAACGGCCATTTCCGTGACGTCGATTATTACCCGCCGAATGCACTGGTGACGCTGAACACACACGATCTCTCGACCTACGCCGGCTGGCGCTCGTTCGGCGACCTCAAGACCAAGCGGTCGCTGGGAATCGATCCCGGCGAGACCGACGAGCAACGCTGGCGTGCGCTCGGCATGCTGGACGAGGTGCTGGGGCACAACGCGATCCACAAGAACGATGTCTATTCGGCCATCGGCTTCCTGTCCCGTACGCGCTCCCGCCTGCTGGCCATCTCGCTGGAGGATCTGCTCGGCGTGGTCGATCAGCCCAATATTCCCGGCACCATCGATGAGCATCCGAACTGGCGCCAGAAAATTCCAGTTGCATTGGAAGACATCACCAACGCTGTGGACTGCACCGCGTTGACGACGGCAACCGCCGAGCGGATCAGTGCGGCGGCGATGAAGTAACCGAACAGAGCGGGGCACTCTGACATGGTGGGCGTTTGCATCAGAGGGTGGAATGTCCTGCAGAATCGAAGACTATGCCCTGATTGGCGATTGTGAGACCGCTGCCCTCGTCAGCCGCAATGGATCGATCGACTGGCTGTGCTGGCCCGCTTTCGATTCGGATGCCTGCTTCGCGGCCCTGCTGGGCGATCACAATAACGGTCGCTGGCTGATCGCGCCCAAGGGTGAGGTCAAGAGCTGCTCCCGGCGCTATCGCGGCGATACCCTCATTCTGGAAACGCGCTTCGAGACCGATGAAGGCGTGGTCGAACTGATCGACTTCATGCCTCCGCGCGGCCACGCCTCGGACATCGTCCGGATGGTTCGCGGCGTCAGCGGCACCGTGACGATGCGAATGGACATGATCATCCGCTTCGGCTTCGGCGTGGATATTCCCTGGGTCAGGCGCTCGGAGGACCGTACCGCGCTGCTCGCGATCTGCGGGCAGGACATGGCGGTGTTGCGCACCCCGGTCGAAACCCGCGGTGAAAACATGACAACGGTCGCCGACTTCACGGTCAAGACGGGCGAGACCGTGCCCTTCGTGCTGACCTATACGCCATCGCACCTGCCGCCGGCGCGCCCGATCGATCCTGATTGCGCCCTCGCCGACACCGAAAAGTTCTGGCACAGCTGGTCCAGCCACTGCAGCTATCGGGGCCACTGCCGCGAGCTCGTGCTGCGCTCGCTCATCACGCTCAAGGCGCTGACCTATGCGCCGACCGGCGGCATCGTGGCGGCGCCGACCACGTCGCTGCCGGAGAAGCTCGGCGGCAAGAGGAACTGGGACTACCGGTTCTGCTGGCTGCGCGATGCGACTTTCACCCTGCTGGCGCTGATGAACTCCGGCTATACCGAAGAGGCGGTGGCGTGGCACAATTGGCTGTTGCGCGCCGCAGCCGGAGCTCCGGCTCATATGCAGATCATGTACGGCATCATGGGACAACGGCGGCTGACCGAATGGATTGCGGAGTGGCTCTCGGGCTATGAAGGGTCGCAGCCGGTGCGGATCGGCAATGCCGCGCATGCGCAGCTGCAGATCGATGTCTTCGGAGAACTGATCGACGCCTTCCATCAGGCGCGCATGGCCAAGCTCAAGCTCTATGATGGCACCTGGGCGCTGGAATGCGCCGTGCTGGATCATCTCACGGATGTGTGGGACGAGCCCGATCACGGCATCTGGGAAATCCGCGGGGATGGCCGCCACTACGTTTTCTCCAAGGTGATGGCCTGGGTGGCGTTCGATCGCGCGATCAAGAGCGCGGAGAAGTTCGATCTCGACGCGCCGCTCGATCGCTGGTGCCGCCTGCGCGAGACGATCCACGAGGATGTGTGCGCGAAAGGCTTCGATTCCGCGCTGAACACCTTTGTCGAGTCCTACGGTTCGAAACTGCTCGACGCGAGCCTGTTGTTGCTGCCGGCGGTTGGCTTCCTGCCGTGTTCGGACGCGCGCATTCGCGGCACCGTCGAAGCGGTCGAGCGTCATCTGATGCGAGACGGTTTCGTGCTGCGCCACGACCCCCGCGAGCTGCGGGCCGATGAGCAGGAGCCGATCGAAGGCGCGTTTCTGGCCTGCACGCTGTGGCTCGCCGACGCACATGTTCTTGCGGGCAACGCCGCGAAGGCCGAAGCCCTGTTCACGCGTGTGGTCGAGATCGCCAACGATGTCGGGCTGCTCGCCGAGGAGTACGACACCCGCGCGCGGCGTCAGACCGGGAACTTCCCGCAGGCCTTGACGCACATCGCGCTTATCAATACTGCGCACAATCTGAGCGCTGCGAAAGCCATGAGCAAGAAGCCGGCCATACAGCGGTCGGAGTCCTGATAGTTAAAACACAGCGGCCCCGCGTCTTAACGCTTGGCGTTCTCGCCCAAGATCATCTCGATCGCGTTGGCAAAGCCCTCATCCTCGTTCGAGGTGGTGATACGGCTGGCATAGCCCTTCACGTCGTCGCTGGCATTGCCCATCGCAATCGATAACCCGCTCACCTTGAACATCGCGACGTCGTTGTGCATGTCGCCGATGGTCGCGACGGATTCCAGCGGAATCCCGAGCCGCTCGGCGGTCGCGGTGACGAAGGTGCCTTTGTCGCGGCCGGGCGGGGTGATGTCGAGATAATAGCTTTGCGAGCGCACGGCGAGCGCCTCGGCGCCGAGGGCCTCGCGCATCGCCCCCTCGCAGCGGACCAGGAGTTCGAAATCTCGGCTCGAGCCCACGATCTTGCAGGCGTCGGAGATGTAAGGCGAGAAGTCGTCGATGACGGTCGGATCGGCCCGGATCGCGCGCTTCTCGTTCGGCACGTAGTCGCCATCCGGCTTGCGCGTCAGCCAGGCATCGTTGGTGAACAGCCAGGTATCGACGCCGAACTGATGGAACAGATCGAGACTGCGCTCCGCGGCCGATCGCGGGATCAGGCTCTGCTCGATCGGATCCATGTTGGGGCTGACGATCGAACTGCCGTTGAAAGGACCGACCGGAAGGCTGATCTGCAGCGGCTCGACCAGGAAGCGCATGCCGATCGCGGGCCGGCTTGAGGTGATGGTGAAGGCGACGCCTGCCTCGTGCAGGCGCTGCGCAGCCCGGCGCGCGCGATCGGTCAGGACCTTGTCTTTGGTCAGCAGGGTGCCGTCGACGTCCGAGACGACGAGCGCAATACGGGACATCAGGAACTCCTGTTTGGCTGATAGCCTGGATCGATGTCGAGCTGCTGCAAGATGCGATCCACGATCACCTCGACCGGTGCGTCGACGGAGACCGTGACGGGATGCTCTTGATCGGCAGGTGGTTCCAAGGTCGCGAATTGGCTGGCAAGCAGACCAGGTGGCATGAAATGCCCCTTGCGATGACCGATCCGGTCCGCGATGAGCGCCTCGCTGCCCTTGAGGTAGACCATGCGGATGTCGTCGCGGCCATGCACGAGGATGTCGCGATAGGCCTTCTTGAGCGCCGAGCAGGCAATGATGACGTGCTCGCCGGCGGCGCGGCAGCGCTCGATTTCGGCCGCGATCGCCTGCAGCCAAGGCCACCGATCCGCGTCGGTCAGGGGATGGCCAGCGCTCATCTTGGCGACGTTGGCGGCGGGGTGAAAACGATCGCCGTCTTCGTAGCGCCAGCCGAGCCGGGCACTCAGTGCTTCGCCGATCGTGCTTTTTCCTGAGCCCGACACGCCCATGATCACCAGTGCGGAAGGCAGGTCAGACGTCAGGTTGTTCACTCAAGTTCTCCGGCCAGGCCGCCGCATCGATCAGGAAGATGGTCTCCTGATCCGAACGGGCGTGATTGGCCGGCAGATTCTCGCCCGAAAGCACGCGCGTCAAGATCGAACGCTTGTCCGCGCCCGCCACCTCGAACAGCATTTTGCGGCAGGCGTTCAGGGCGGGGAAGGTCAGGGTCACCCGAGGTACCAACGGTGCGACGTTGGCCTTTCCGACGCCAACGACCCAGCGATCGCGCACCTCGGTGGCCGGAAAGCCGGGGAAGAGTGAGGCGACATGCCCATCCGGCCCGATGCCGAGCAGCACCAGGTCGAACAGTGGTCGCGCCGGATCGAGGGCATCTGCACCGTAAAATTCCTGCAGCGTGCGCTGATAGGCGCGGGCGCTCTCATGCACATCCCCTGCTCCCGTCGGAATAGGGTGGATATTCGCAGCCGGTGCGCAGGCGTCCAGGAACGCCTGCCGCGCCATTGTCATGTTGTGGAGTGCATCGCCGGGCGCGACGAAGCGCTCGTCCCCTATGAACCAGTGGACGCGATCCCATGGCAGGCGGCGACGGAAGGGCTCGGCCCCCAGCAACTGATACAACTGTTTCGGGCTGGAGCCGCCGGTGAGGCAGATTGCGACACGGCCTGGATTGGCATCGATCTGCGCCAACAAGTGCTCGGCGGCCGCCCTCGCCATCGCTTCCTTGTCGGCGAGACGAACCAGCTGGCGTCCTGAACCCGACATCGTCAATCGAGCTTTCGCCAGCTGCGGCCGTCGCGCGTCAGCAGCTCGGCGGCGGTGGCCGGGCCGTCGCTGCCGGCTGCATAGGTCTGCAGGCCGTGATGGCCGGCCTTCTTCCACGCCTCGATGAATGGCTGCACAGCCCTCCAGCCAGCTTCCACACTGTCGGCGCGCTGGAACAGGATATTGTCACCAATCATGCAGTCATAGATCAGCGTTTCGTAACCGGTTGCGGGCTCGGCCTGGAAATAGTCCTTGTAGTTGAACTTCATCTGCACGCCGTCGGTGCGGACCGACGGCCCCGGCACTTTGGTGTTGAACTGCAGGGTGATACCCTGGGCAGGCTCGATGCCGATGACGAGATAGTTCTCGGCAAGCGTCTCGACCGGCGTGCAGCTGAACATCGCGAACGGCGCCTGGCGGAACTTGATCGCAACTTCCGTGCGCTTCAGGCCGAGCGCTTTGCCCGTCCGCAAGTAGAACGGCACGCCGGCCCAGCGCCAATTGTCGATCGTGAGCTTCAGCGCGGCATAGGTCTCGGTCGTGCTTTCCGGATCGACCTCCCGGGTGCTGCGATAGTCGGGAAGCCTGGTGTCGCCGATGTGACCGCTGGTATATTGGCCTCGGACCGAGTTTTGCAGCGCCTCGGCTTCGGTCTGGATCTGGATCGCGGACAGCACCTCCGCCTTCTCCGAGCGCACGGTATGCGCATCGAACCGCGCCGGAGGCTCCATGGCGACCAGCGACAACAGTTGGAAAAGATGGTTCGGGACCATGTCGCGCAGCGCGCCGGTCGCATCATAGAAGCTGCCGCGGGTGCCGACGCCAAGCTTCTCTTCGACCGTGATCTGGATGTGGTCGATGTGGTGGCGGTTCCAGATCGGCTCGAACATGCCATTGGCAAAGCGCAGCACCAGGATGTTCTGCACCGTCTCCTTGCCGAGGTAGTGATCGATCCGGTAGATCTGGTGCTCGGTCACGAGCTTCAGGAGCTCGTCGTTGAGTGCTTTGGCGGAGGCGAGATCGGTGCCGAAAGGTTTCTCCACCACGAGCCGCCGCCACGCGCCGCCTTCCTCGCGCAGCAGGCCGACGCGGCCGAGCTGGCGGGCAATCGGCGCAAACGCGCTCGGTGGTGTCGCCAGATAAAACAGACGGTTGCCGCCGGTCTCGCGATTGGCTTCCAGCTTCTCCAGCCGTGACTTCAACGCATCGAAACTGTCGGGCTCCGATGGATCGGCCTCGATCGCGGTGACGCATTGGAGCAGCCGCTTCGCGATCTCGTCCTCGATCGGCCGGGTCGCGAATTTGCGCAAACCCTCCATCAGGTCGTCGCGCAGCTTCTCGCTCGGCATACCTTTGCGGGTGATGCCGACGATGCAGAAGCGATCCGGCAGCAGATTGGCGGCGGCGAGATTATAGAGCGAAGGGATCACGAGGCGATGGGTGAGATCCCCGGTCACGCCGAAGATCACGAAGGCGCAGGAGTCCGGCTTCTGATACTCATATGATCCGTTCGCCATCGCTCATGCCTTTGGCTTGACCATCTCGGGGGCCGCTTGGCGCGCCGGATCAGCATGCTGCTCGGGCTCCTTGTGGCCACCGAACCCTTCCCGCATTGCGGATAGAATTTTTTCTGCGAATGTGTGTTCCTGTCGGGAGCGGAAGCGGGCGAACAGCGCTGCGGTCAACACTTCGGCCGGCACGGCCTCGTCGATCGCGGCGTTCACTGTCCAGCGGCCTTCGCCGGAATCTTCCACAAAGCCCGAATATGTCTCGAGGCTGGGCTGCCTTGCGAGCGCGATCGCGGTGAGATCGAGCAGCCAGGATGGGATGACGCTGCCCCTGCGCCAGACCTCCGCGATATCGGCAAGATCGAAATCGAAGCGGTGATCGGCCGGCAGCACCTCGCTGCTGGCATTCTTGAGGATGTCGAACCCCTCGGCATAGGCCTGCATCAGGCCATATTCGATGCCGTTATGGATCATCTTGACGAAGTGGCCAGCACCGATCGGACCGGCATGGAGATATCCCTGCTCGACGCGTCGGTCACGCTTGTCACGGCCGGGCGTACGCGAGATCTCGCCGACGCCCGGAGCAAGCGCGGCGAAAATCGGATCGAGCCGGTCCACCACGGCCTTCTCGCCGCCGATCATCATGCAATAACCGCGCTCCAGGCCCCAGACGCCGCCGGACGTGCCGACGTCGACATAATGCAGGCCGCGCTCCTTCAGAGCCTTGCCGCGGCGAACGTCATCCTGCCAGAAGCTGTTGCCGCCGTCGATGATGACGTCGTCGGGCTCCATCAGCTTGGTGAGTTGCTCGATGGTCGCCTCAGTGATCTTGCCCGCCGGCAGCATGACCCAAACGGTACGAGGCTTGTCGAGCTTGGCAACGAACTCGTCCAAACCACCAGTACCGATCGATCCGTCCGCGGCGAGCGCCGCGACCGCTTTCGGGTCGCGGTCATAAACGACGGTAGAGTGTCCTGCGCGCATCAGGCGGCGGACGATGTTGCCGCCCATCCGCCCAAGGCCAATCATGCCGAGCTGCATCACTTGCTTCCTTGTACTTAACTCAGCGCGTCCGTGATCGCGGCATCCAGCATCTTCAGGCCGGACTTCAAATCGCCTTTCAGATGTACGCGGAGCGCACGGCGGCCGCGCTCGGTCAGCACGTCGAAATCGCCACGCGCCTGCGCCGCCTTGACCACGCCGAAGCTCGCCTTCCAGCCGGGGATCGGCAAGTCCTTGGCGTCGTCAGCGGTGATCTGCAGGAACACACCGCTGTCGGGGCCGCCCTTGTAGGCTTGGCCGGTCGAATGCAGGAAGCGCGGGCCGAACTCGGCGCAGGTGGCGACATGTTTGGCATCGCGCAACTTGAGTCGCATGGCCTGCAGCGCGTCGATGTTGCCTTCGTTGCGCTGGATATAACCGAGCAGGGCGACATAGTCCCGTTCGCCGGCGCGCGCGAGATGTGCCTTGAGCCAGGAGGCCAGGCTGCCGTCGGCGCCATGCCCGCGCAGCGCCTCCGCATTGTGCGCGTCGGTGTAGAGCTCGCAGCCCTTGGCCGACATCACAGGCTCTTCCTCCGGCAGCGCACCGGTCTTCTCGAACGCGGCAGTGAGCTCCCGCGTCTTGATCTTTGCGGATTCGACGTCCGGCTGATCGAACGGGTTGATCCCCAGCACGGCGCCGGTGACCGCGGTCGCCATCTCGAAGCGGAAGAACTCCTGGCCGATGTGGTCGATCGATTTCACCACGATCCGCGCCAGCGGATGGCCGGCTTGTTCCAGCGCGGCCAACTTCTCCTCATGGGCGGCGTCCTGTTCGCCCTCGGTGCGGATGTCGATGAAGAAGCGGTCGTCGCCGTAAAGCGCGGGCTCCCCGGGCGGCTCCCCGTCGATCGGAATCAGGCCCTTGCCCTCCTTGCCCGTCGATTCCGCAATCAGCTGCTCCGCCCAGGCGCCGAAATCGGCAAGCTTCGGCGATGCGAAGATCGTCACCTTGTCGCGGCCCTCGAGACCCGCGAGGCCCATGGCGAGCCCAAGCTGCACGCCCGGATTCTCGTGCGGTGGCACATCGGCCCCGCAGGAGCGCACCATCGACAGCGCGTGCGTGATCAGCTTCTTGACGTCGATTCCGGCTGTCGCCGCCGGCACCAGACCGAAGGGGGAAAGCACGGAGTAGCGGCCCCCGATGCTCGGTTCGCCATAGAAGATGCGCGCGAAGCCTTGGTGCTTGGCCGCCTTTTCCAACGACGAGCCGGGGTCGGTGACCGCGATGAAGCGGTGGCCGGCCTTGGCCGCGCCGATCGCCTCGGACACCCGCGCAAAGAAGTAATCCTTCATTGCATTCGGCTCGGTGGTGCCGCCCGATTTCGAGGAGACGATGAACAGGGTTTTCGAAATATCGATCGCCTTCTCCATCGCGCGTACCTGCGCCGGATCGGTCGAATCGAGCACATGCAGCTTGGGGAAGCCGGCCTTGCGCGGGAAAGTCTCGGCGAACACCTCGGGCCCCAGGCTCGAGCCGCCCATGCCGAGCACCACGGCGTCGGAGAATTTCTGTCCTTTCACGCGCCGCGAATAATCCTCGTAATCGGCGAGATCGGCTTTTGCCGGGCTGGTCAGCCAGCCCAGCCATTTATGCTCGTCGTGGCCGGTCCAGATCGCGGAGTCCCTCGACCAGAGGCGGCGGATCTTGGCGTCCGCCCGCCACTCCTCGGTGGTTTTCTCGATCTTCTTGCCGAGGTCGGCCGCCGTTGCGACCGTCTGTTCGCCAAGCTCAACGCCGAGGACTTTGGCCCGCTTGTGCGCGACCGCGCCATAGAGCTTGTCGGCGGCATCGGCGAACTGCTTGACCCCATCGATGACCAGATCGGCCGTGATCTGGTCGAGCGAGATACCGGACCGCTCCAGCTCCTCGAGCGCGGCCTGCGCGTCTTCGACATTCTCCTCGAGGCTGTCGCGTACTTTGCCGTGATCACGGAAGGCGTCGAGGGTCGCCGGCGGGACCGTGTTCACGGTGTTCGGCCCGATCAGCTCCTCGACGTAAAGGACGTCGCTGTAATCCTTGTTCTTGGTGCCGGTGGAGGCCCAGAGCAACCGCTGCGGTTTGGCGCCCTTGGCGGCAAGTCGCTCCCAGCGCTCCCCGGCAAATAGCTGCTTGTAGTCCTGATAGGCCATCTTGGCGTTGGCGATGGCGATACGCCCCTTCAGGTCGGCCAGCCGCTCTTTCTCGGTCGGATCGTTGGCCTGAGCGATCTTCTGGTCCAGCTGCTTGTCAACCATGGTGTCGATGCGGCTGACGAAGAACGACGCCACGCTGGCGACGTGGGACGGATCGCCGCCGTCGGCAACGTAGGCCTCGAGGCCCGCCAGATAGGCTTCGGCGACCTGGCGATACACCGCCTGCGAGAACAGGAGCGTGATGTTGACGCTGATGCCCTTCGAGATCAGGTGCTGGATCGCCGGCAGGCCGGCATCGGTGGCCGGCACCTTGATCATCAGATTCCTGCGATCGACCGCTTTCCAGAGGTGTTTCGCCTCGGCGATCGTGCCCTTCGTGTCCATCGCCAGATAGGGCGAGACCTCGAGACTGACGAAGCCGTCGTTGCCGTCGAAGCGATCGTAGACCGGGTCCAGCACGTCGGCGGCATGCCGGATATCTTCGATGGCCAGCGCCTCGAACAGGTCTGCGACCGAGCGGTCGCCGCTCTTCAGCGCCTTGCCGATCGGCGCGTCATATTCGTCCGAGCTGCCGATCGCTTTTTCGAAGATCGACGGGTTGGACGTCACCCCTTTGACGCCGTCCTGGTCGATCAGCCGCTTCAGGTCGCCTTTCGCAATGAAGCCGCGGGCGAGGAAATCGAGCCAGACTGCCTGGCCGTGCTGTTCGAGTGTTTTGACGGGATTCATGGTGCCTATCTATGTGCGCTGGCTTGCTTTTTTGGGTTCCGGGGCGGGCAGGATACCGGCCCGGGCGGGCCCCTGACGACTATGCGCTACCACCCCGGATAACGCCATTCATATCGGATTGATCCCTGTGAAAACCCGGCGGATGCGAGCCGCCCGCCCCCGCGGCTCGGCGCGTCGGGGCCTGCAGATAGCCTTTCGCCGCAGTTCGGCGATTCGGAGCTCGCTGCCTTTCTCCGCTTTCCATGAATCCGGATCGCGGATCTGCCAAGGTGATGTTCTGCGCTTTCATCGTATTGCCACATGCCGCGCGTTCGAGGCCGCCGCTTGAGATCTGGCCAATGCGGCGGTTGACGTTGTGGCCCCCCGTCGGATGCGGCGATGGCGAGCAACGCAGAGCCGTGCACCACCAGTACAATGGTCGGTCGCTGCTGGCGTCCGAGGCCACGAAAATGCCGCCAATGGCGGACAGCACGCTGAGCAAAACAACAAATTAAATTGCTTCGAAGCATTCTTGCTCTCCTTGCAAAGCCAACAACATCATCACATGTTTTGATTCGAGATGGTGTTGTTTGTGTCTGAGAGTCGCAAGCTCCTTACGACCAGTGAGGACGTCTGTGCGATCACTGATATCGGTGCTGACGAGAGGAAGGATCTTGTCGTCGTTGCCGCAGCCATCCCTACCGACGGGATGGGCGTAGCTGATTGCGCCCTGCGCATCTTCGGCCAACATGTGATCGCACGAGCGGCTCGAACTAAACTCGGCGGGATAGCCGCAGCAACGCCACGAACATTCACGACGGCGCCGGCTCTCGGCTTGCTGATCATCGTGTTCGCGCGAACGCAGCCTGGAGAGCAGATCCGGCTCCCGGCCACGAGCTTGGTGCAGGCAAGCGCGATCTCCAGCTTCGATCTGATCTTCCTCAATACGACTCCTCGATGTCTCGGCATCATGGGCTGCAGGGACCGCGCGAGATTCGTTCCAAATATTCGTCGCTTCAGGGAAGATCTGCGTTCAGCCGCGGTTCACGTGCGACGGGAGACTGATGCCGTCGCGCAAGGGCGGCGAGGTTTGCCCGGCTTCACAATGTCTTGTGCGGCGCAAGGCGACGAGCGTGCCGGGGTTTTGCGGATGTTGCGAAGCAGAGACAATGGGTTACAAATGACCGCTACGGCTCGATTTTGCCGAACTATTGAGCGAACTGCTTGTTGATAGGGCAGTTGCTGCTTGCGCTTTGCGTTGCGGAAGAGGGTCAAGAGGGTGCCCAATAGGGGCTGGCGCGCTTCACTCTGAGTCGGTGTCGAGATCAGGAGGAACGTAGTCTGATCTCGCCTCGTTGCAGCAGTGCAGCGGAACCTACGTGGAGAGGGATCATGTACAACGATTCGTTGTTCAACGCGTTCGCGAGGTCGTTCGAGGCGAGAAGCCAGACCGACATGTCGATGGCGGAATATCTTGAATCGTGTCGAACCGACCCGATGCGATATGCGAATGCCGCTGAACGACTACTAGCTGCGATCGGTGAGCCTCAGATGATCGACACGGCCAAGGACCCACGCCTTGGCCGTATCTTTTTGAACCGGACTATACGGATGTATCCGGCGTTTTCCGGCTTCTACGGGATGGAAGATACGATCGAGCGTATCGTTGGATTCTTCCGCCACGCCGCGCAGGGCTTGGAAGAGCGCAAGCAGATCCTCTATCTGCTCGGACCGGTCGGCGGCGGCAAATCGTCGCTCGCCGAGCGCCTGAAGCAGTTGATGGAGGTGCATCCGATCTACGTGCTCAAGGCCGGCGATGAGTTGAGTCCGGTGTTCGAGTCGCCGCTCGGGCTGTTCGACCCCGATGCCCTCGGGCCGATGCTGGAAGAGAAGTACGGCATTCCGCGCCGCCGGCTCACCGGCTTGATGAGCCCGTGGTGCTACAAGCGGCTCGAAGCGTTCGGCGGCGACATCTCGCAATTCCGCGTGGCCAAGTTGCAGCCGTCGCGGTTGCGCCAGATTGGCATTGCCAAGACCGAGCCGGGCGACGAGAACAACCAGGACATCTCCTCGCTGGTCGGCAAGGTCGATATCCGCAAGCTCGAGACTTACGCGCAGAACGATCCCGACGCCTACAGCTATTCCGGCGGGCTTAACCGCGCCAACCAGGGCGTGCTTGAATTCGTCGAGATGTTCAAGGCGCCGATCAAGATGTTGCATCCGCTGCTGACCGCGACGCAGGAAGGCAATTACATCGGGACCGAGAATATCGGTGCGATCCCGTTCAACGGCATCATTCTCGCCCATTCCAATGAGGCGGAGTGGCAGAGCTTCAAGACCAACAAGAACAACGAAGCCTTCATCGACCGCATCTGCGTGATCAAGGTGCCGTACTGCCTGCGTGTCACCGAGGAGCGCAAGATCTACGAAAAGCTGATCCAGAGCTCCGAACTCGCCACCGCGCCTTGCGCGCCGGCGACGCTGGATACGCTGGCCCGCTTCTCGGTGATGTCACGCCTGCGCAAGCACGAGAACTCGACGCTCTACGCCAAGATGCGGGTCTATGACGGCGAAAGCCTGAAGGAGTCGGATCCCAAGGCGCGCAGCGTCCAGGAATATCGCGATGCCGCCGGCGTCGACGAGGGCATGGACGGCGTCTCCACCCGCTTTGCCTTCAAGGTTCTGGCTGCGACCTACAATCACGACACCGCGGAAATCTCGGCGGATGCCGTGCACCTGATGTATGTGCTGGAGCAGTCGATCCGCCGCGAGCAACTGCCGGAAGAAGTCGAGAAGCGCTACCTCGAATTCATCAAGGCCGACCTCGTCCCGCGTTACGCCGAGTTCATCGGTCACGAGATCCAGAAGGCCTATCTGGAATCCTACTCCGATTACGGCCAGAACCTGTTCGACCGCTATGTCGATTACGCGGACGCGTGGATCGAGGATCAGGATTTCAAGGATCCCGATACGGGCCAGCTGCTCAATCGCGAGCTGTTGAACCAGGAGCTGACCAAGATCGAGAAGCCGGCTGGGATTGCGAATCCGAAAGACTTCCGCAACGAGGTTGTCAAGTTCTCTTTGCGCTCGCGGGCCCAGAACGGCGGCAAAAATCCCGGCTGGACCTCCTACGAAAAGATCCGCGAAGTCATCGAAAAGCGGATATTCTCGCAAGTCGAGGATCTTCTCCCGGTCATCTCGTTCGGGACCAAGAAGGACGGCGAGACCGAGAAGAAGCACGCCGACTTCGTCGCGCGCATGGTCGAGCGCGGCTACACCGAGCGGCAGGTGCGCCGCCTGGTCGAGTGGTACATGCGCGTGAAGCAGGCCGGCTGAGACGGAGGCGTATGAAACGTGGTCATGCACATCATTGATCGGCGCCTGAATCCCGGCGGCAAGAGTCTGGAGAACCGTCAGCGATTTTTGCGCAGGGCCAAGGCGCTGGTCCAGGGCGCGGTCAAGAAGACGTCGCAGGACCGCGACATCAAAGACGTGTTGGAGGGCGGGGAGGTGAGCATCCCGCTCGACGGCATGGACGAGCCGCGCTTTCGCCGCGAAGGCGGCACCCGTGACATGGTGCTGCCGGGCAACAAGAAGTTCGTCGAAGGCGACATCCTGCCGCGGTCCGGCGAGGGCAGCGGTCGGAAATCGGCGCCGGGACAGGGCGACAGCGAGGACGCGTTCCGCTTCGTGCTCACCAAGGAAGAGTTCGTCAATCTCTTCCTCGACGATCTCGAACTTCCCGATCTCGCCAAGCGCAAATTCGCCGAGGCCGAGAGCGAGGGCCTGCAGCGCGCCGGCTATGCGACCTCCGGCTCGCCCGCCAACATCTCGATCAGCCGTACCGTCACCCGCGCGCTCGCGCGCCGCGTCGCGCTCAGGCGGCCGCGGCCGGAGGAGATTGCAGAGCTGGAGGCCGAACTGGCGGAGGAGACGGATGAAGAGCGCCGCGTAGCGCTGGCGGCCAAGATCGAGGCCTTGAAGGCCAAGGCCAAGCGCATCCCATTCATCGATCCGATCGATATCCGCTACCGCAGATTCGAGACGGTGCCGAAGCCGATTGCGCAGGCCGTCATGTTCTGTCTGATGGACGTCTCGGGCTCGATGTCCGAGCACATGAAGGACCTCGCCAAGCGGTTCTACATGCTGCTCTACGTGTTTCTGACGCGGCGCTATCGCCACGTCGAGATCGTCTTCATCCGCCACACCGATCGTGCCGAGGAGGTTGACGAGCAGACCTTTTTCTATGGTCCGGCCTCGGGCGGCACGCTGGTGTCGAGCGCGCTGCAATGTATGCACGAGATCGTCCGGTCGCGCTTCAGCCCGTCAGACTGGAACATCTACGCGGCGCAGGCCTCCGACGGCGACAATGCGACCTCGGATTCCGAGAACGTCGCGCGCATCCTGACCAGCAACATCCTGCCGGTGTCGCAATTCTTTGCCTATCTGGAGGTCGGCGAGTCCGGCACCTATTCGTTCGAAATGCCGGACTCGGCATTGTGGTCGCTCTATGAGCGGCTGCGCGCGGGGGGCGAGCCGCTGTCGATGCGCAAGGTGCGCGACCGCAGCGAGATCTTTCCGGTCTTCCACGACCTGTTTCAGCGCCGCAAGACCCAGGAAAGGGCCGCCTCATGAGCGAGCTTCTGTTCGAAGGCGCGGACTGGAATTTTGCGACCTTGCAGCGCATCCACGATGTCTGCGAGGGCATCGCACGTGGCGAGCTCGGGCTGGACACCTATCCCAACCAGATCGAGGTGATCACCGCCGAGCAGATGCTCGACGCCTATTCCTCGGTCGGCATGCCGCTGTTCTACAAGCACTGGTCGTTCGGCAAGCACTTCGCGTTCCACGAAGCCTCTTACCGCAAGGGGCTGATGGGGCTCGCTTATGAGATCGTGATCAACTCCTCGCCCTGTATCTCCTACCTGATGGAGGAGAACACGGCGACGATGCAGACGCTGGTCATCGCGCATGCGGCCTTCGGTCACAACCACTTCTTCAAGAACAATTATCTGTTCAAGCAGTGGACCGACGCCGACGGCATCCTCGACTATCTCGAATTCGCCCGCGGCTATGTCGCGCAATGCGAGGAGCGGCATGGCCGGCTCGCGGTGGAACACACGCTGGATGCCGCGCATGCGCTGATGTCGCATGGCGTCGATCGCTATCCCGGCAAGAAGAAGCTCGATCTGCGGGACGAGGAGAAGCGGGCCGGCAAGCGCAGGCTTTATGAAGAGGCTGCCTTCAACGATCTGTGGCGCACCGTGCCGAGCGGACCGGCCAAGACCAAGGCCGTCCTCAATGTCGAGCGACGCCGCGCGCTGCTCGGCTTGCCGCAGGAGAACCTGCTCTACTTCCTGGAAAAGACCGCGCCGCGCCTCGCCCCGTGGCAGCGTGAGCTCCTGCGGATCGTGCGCCATATCGCGCAGTACTTCTATCCGCAGGGCCAGACCAAGGTCATGAACGAGGGTACAGCGACCTACGTGCATTATCGGATCATGAGCCGGCTGCACCAGGACGGGCGCCTGACCGACGGCAACTTCCTGGAGTTCCTGCAGTCGCACACCAATGTGGTGTTTCAGCCGGAGTTTGACGATCCGCGCTTCTCCGGCTTCAATCCTTACGCGCTCGGCTTTGCGATGATGCAGGATATCGCGCGCATCGTGACCCAGCCGACCGACGAGGATCGCGAATGGTTCCCGGAGATCGCCGGCACTGGGGACGCGATGGCCGTGCTGCGCGATGTCTGGGCCAACTATCGCGACGAGAGCTTCGTCAGCCAGTTCATGAGCCCGCATCTGATGCGGCAGTTGCGCCTCTTCCACCTGCACGACGATCCGGCCGAGCGCGCCGGCATCCGGGTCGATGCCATTCACGACGAGCGCGGCTATCGCCGCATCCGCCGCGAATTATCCAAGCAGTATGACGTCGGATATATCGATCCCAATATCGAGGTGATCGATGTCGACCTCGCCGGCGACCGCCGGCTGATGCTGCGTCACACCGTCGTCAAGGGCGCGCAGCTTAACGAGACGGATACCAAGCGCGTCCTGCAGCATCTCGCCGACCTCTGGACTTACGACGTCTCGCTCACGGAAGTCGATGCAGCGACCGACAAGGTGCTGAAGGAGTATGTGCTCAATCCGCGGATACAACCGGCGGCCGCCTGACGCGGCCGCCGCTCCGTGATGCCTGCTAGATTCTCTCGTCGCAACCTCGCTATTTTTCGGGTTATGATGCGACGAGAAGGGCCGGGAAGCTTCTCGCCGGCCTCGGGGCCATATCCGAACCTTTGGCAGGGACTGTGTGAGTGAGCCGGATGATGGTGCGGCCTTGTCTGGGCCGCGGGATCGTTTCATTCCCTTGCGGAAGTCGGACATTCTGGACGGGGTCATCGCCCATTTTGGCTTGAATGACGATCGGGCGAGGCAGCTCCGGCAGTTCGCTCAGATGCTCGGTGCCATCCTCCACCACCAATATTTCACCGAGCTCGACCGGCTGCGACAGACCTATTTCTATTTCGATCCGGAGTTGAGGCCACCCGGGCATCTCTCTGCCGAGTCGCTCGAATCCGCCTATCGCGATCTGCGCGAGGAATTTGTCCGCGTTCTCACCGAGGCCAACTTCGTCGAGATCGGTCACGAGGAGATCCTGCGCGCGTTCGCCGAGCACGCGCTGGTGCGGGTCAAGGTCAAGGTGCCGCTCGGGGATTATCGGGATGTCCGAATGTTCCGCCGCGGGTACCACCGGGAAACGGTATCCATCCCGTCCCTGTTCGGCTTGCGCCGCCGCTCGGTCGAGGTCGAAGTCTATGACGACGTGGTGCTGATGGTCGCGACCAGGCCGGACATCGCAGGCGCGGAGCCGCGTCTATCGCTGCTGAGCGCCCGCCGTAGCACGACGAAGGCTCGCGGTGGCGCCGTGCTGTTCAAATATTTCCGCCACATCCCGCGCTGGGACCTGGAGGCGCTGTTTCCGAACGTGCGCGTCGTGATGGGGATCCGCGACCAGCTGACCCTCGGCGTGCCGGCGCTGGTCGGCGGCGTGCCGATCCTGCTCAAGCTCGCCTCGACCCTGACCGTTTTATTCGTTGTCGCCGGCTTCTATCTCGGCCTCAGCGGCAAGCTGCACGACAATGACGCCGAGCAGGCGCTGGCCGCGATCAGTGGTCTGTTCGCGCTGGGCGCATTCGTTCTGCGGCAATGGAGCAATTTCCATCGCCAGTCGCTGATCCATCAGAAGCAGCTTACCGACAACATCTATTACCGCAACGTCAACAACAATTCCGGGATTTTCAACTATCTGATCGGCGAGGCTGAGGAGCAGGACTGGAAAGAAGCACTGCTCGCTTATTGCAGCTTGCTCGCGCCGCCCGCATCGCTGAGCCGCGACGAAGTGAAGTTGCGCGCCGAGGATTTTGTGATGCAGCGGTTCGGCCTGCAGATCACATTTGGTGTTGACGACGCGTTGGCTCGGCTAACGAGCCTTGGCCTGCTCCGCAAGGACGGCAACCATCTCGCCGTGCTGCCGCTGGCGGATGCGCTCACAGGGCTCGAGCGCAACTGGGTCGCCCTTCTACGCACCTGATCCCAACTCCGGTTGGGGACGGATTTGATTGTCCTCTGGCCGCATGGACCTGCCGACCGACGAGGCGGGTGCGGGCCGGGCGATTGTGTCCGCTGGTCGCAATTGGATTTCGTGCGTAACCGTTTTCCTGGCGTCGGCAGCTCAATTGTAGCGCTGCGGCGACAATGTCCTTCACCGGATCGACACGGGAAAATGGGCGCGAGCCGCTCTTCCGTGCCGATATTCACGGCAGGAGGAGACCCCCATGAAAGTTCTGATCGCTTCGACGCCCGCGACCGGTCATCTCAATCCTTTGCTTTCGATCACCCACGACCTCCTCGAGGACGGGCATGAGGTGACGATTCTGACAGGAAGCAGGCTGCGTCAGCGGGTCGAGGCGAGTGGAGCGAGGTTCAGGGCGCTTCCGGACGGTGCCGATATCGATCCGAGCGATGTTCATGCGATTGCGCCCGAGCTGAAGACCATGGAGCCTGGTCCGGAATGGCTGCGGCTGTGTCTACAACGGGTCTTCGTGGAAACTATTCCGGCGCAATACGAGGGCTTGCAGCAGGCGTTGCGCGACGGCCAACCCGACGTCATCGTCGGTGACGACATGGTCTTCGGCGTGCTGCCGATGCTGCTCGGCCCGCGTGCGAACCGGCCTCCTGTCGTGCTCTGTGGAACGTCGATCCTGCATTCGACGCGAGATGACGGCGCGCCGCATTTTCTCGGGCTGCCACATGCCACCACGCAGGCCGAGCGCAAACGCTATGCTGAGATCGCCAGGGATTACGATCGTGCCGTCAACGAGCCAGTCGGCCGTCGGTTGAACGAGATTCTGGCGGAGCTCGGCGGCCGTCCGCTGGACATGGTGATGTTCGATTCCGTTTCCGTACTTGCCGATGCCTATCTCCAGCTGACGGTACCGGGCTTCGAATTCCCCCGCAAACTGCCTCCGACGGTCCATTTCGTGGGCCGGCCGCCGATCGTCCCAAATCAGGCGCCGCTGCCGCCGTGGGCGGATGATCTCGGCGGTTCGCGCAAGGTCGTCCTGGTCACGCAGGGAACAGTCGCCAATCACGATTTCGGGCTTCTGGTAGCACCGACGCTCGCGGCGCTTGCCGACGAAAAGGATCTGCTGGTCATGGTGACCACCGGCGGCCGTCCGACGGACACCATTCCAGGAGCGATTCCCGCCAACGCTCGCGTATCCCGCTTTCTGCCGTTCGAATGGGCGCTGGCGAAGGCGGACGTGTTCGTCACCAACGGCGGCTATGGCAGCGTCAACCAGGCTTTGAGCTACGGGCTGCCGATCGTCAGCGCGGGTCTGACCGAAGACAAGGCGGACGTGAACATGCGTGTCGCCTGGTCCGGCGTCGGCATCGATCTCGCCACCAATCAGCCCACCCCGCAAGCGGTACGCGAGGCGGTCAGGGCGGTGCTCGATCGGCCGAACTATCGCGCCCGGGCCAGGAGGATGGCGCGTGAATTCGCCAAGCTCGACACGCGCTCAGAGGTGCTTCGTATCATCAATCAGGTCGTCAATGCGCAGAGGACGCCCGATGTCGGGGCAAGGCTGTCGGCCGGATAGCCGGCAGCTACGGTCGATCAGCGCAGGCTGGCGTTGATCTTGTCCAGGACCGCCGAGCCCGGACAGAGATCCGCAGCTTCCATCCGGTTCAGCGGCCGCTCAACCGTATTGAGATGGCTGTGCAGATCCTCTGCGTCCGGATCGACATAGAGCAGGCCGGTAACGATCTGGCCTTGGGCGGCGTGCTTCTGCAGGAAAGTCATGGCCCCAAGCCGGTCATGCGGATCGTAGTCCGCGTCGATCTTGCGTAGCGCCAGCCTGCTGCCGTCATGCTGCTCGACGATCTGCACCGTGCCGGGCGCGTAGTCGACCGTGATCGGATCTCGCCCGGTGAACACGTCGAGCCGGTTTACGGCGTCGTTGTGCTCGCGCACGTAGTCGTAGCTCTTGGTCGAGCCCGCGTGATTGTTGAAGGCGATACAGGGGCTGACGACGTCGATGAAGGCCGCGCCTTTGTGCTGGATCGCGCCGGCAATGATCGGCACCAGCTGCTTCTTGTCGCCGGAGAAGGAACGGGCGACATAGGTCGCGCCCAGCTGCAGCGCGATCCCGACCAGGTCGATGGCATTGTCGGTGTTGGTCACGCCCTTCTTCGATTTCGAACCGCGGTCAGCGGTTGCCGAGAACTGGCCCTTGGTGAGGCCGTAGACGCCGTTGTTCTCGACGATATAGGTCATGTTGACGCCACGCCGGATCGCGTGCGCGAACTGGCCGAAGCCGATCGAGGCGGAATCGCCGTCGCCGGAGACGCCAAGATAGATCAGCTCGCGATTGGCGAGATTGGCGCCGGTCAGCACCGACGGCATGCGGCCATGGACCGAATTGAATCCGTGCGAATTGCCGAGGAAATAGTCCGGCGTTTTCGACGAACAGCCGATGCCGGAGATCTTCGCGACCCGGTGCGGTTCGATCGACAGCTCGAAACAGGCTTCGATGATCGAGGCAGTGATCGAATCATGACCGCAGCCGGCGCACAGCGTCGAGATCTTGCCCTCGTAGTCGCGGTGGGTGAAGCCGAGCGCGTTGGTCTTGATGCCGGGATGATGGAATTTCGGCTTGGCAATGTAGGTCATGAGAGCACCTCGCATCCCAGGCTCGTCATGGCCGGGCTTGTCCCGGCCATCCGTGTCTGGGCCAGGAAAAAGAAAGACGTGGATGCCCGGCACAAGGCCGGGCATGACGGCGGAGAGCTCTTGGCCAAAGTCATGACACGGCCTTGCGCAGCGGTGTGACTTTGAGGTGATCCTGGTGATCGCCGATGCTATCTGCAATGAAGCGCGCCGTGATCGGGGTGCCATCATAGTGCAGGATCGGGATCAGCCGGACCGGATCGATGCCGTTCTCGTTGACGATCAACTGGCGTAGTTGGGCGTCACGGTTCTGCTCGACCACATAGACGAAGTCGTGTTCGGCGAGGAAGCTCGCTACGCTCGAATGGAACGGGAAGGCGCGGATGCGCAGGCGATCAAGCAGATGGCCGCGCGCTTCCAGGATCTCGATCGCCTCGTCCATCGCCGGCGCCGTCGAGCCGAAATAGATGACGCCGTATTTGGTGGGCTTCGCCGCATTGGCCTGCAGCGGCCGCGGCACGAGGTCCCGCGCGGTCTCGAACTTGCGCAGCAGCCGCTGCACATTGTCGGCGTAGACGGCGCCTTCCTCCGAATAGCGTGCGTAAGGATCGCGCGAGGTGCCGCGGGTGAAGTAGGAGCCCTTGGTCGGGTGGGTGCCGGGATAGGTGCGATAAGGGATGCCGTCGCCGTCGACATCGAGATAGCGGCCGAAGTCGCGGCCTTCCTCGAGCATCTCCGCGGTCATGATCTTGCCGCGGTCATACTGCCGCGCATCGTCCCATTTCAGCGGCCGGCACAGCCGCTGATTCATGCCGATGTCGAGGTCGAGCATCAGGAAGATCACGGTCTGCATCCGCTCGGCGAGATCGAAGGCTGTCGCCGCGAATTCGAACGCTTCGGCGGGATCCTCGGGGAAGAGCAGCACATGCTTGGTGTCGCCATGCGACGCATAGGCGCAGGCGATGATGTCGCATTGCTGGGTGCGGGTCGGCATCCCCGTTGATGGCCCGGCGCGCTGCACGTTCATGATGACGGCTGGAATCTCGGCGAAGTAGGACAGGCCGATGAATTCCGTCATCAGCGAGATGCCGGGACCGGAGGTCGTGGTGAAGGCTCGCGCGCCGTTCCAGGACGCGCCGATCACCATGCCGATCGAAGCCAGCTCGTCCTCTGCTTGCACGATCGCATATTTGGCCTGTCCGGTCTCCGGATCGTGCCGCAGCTTCTTGCAATGGTTGGTGAAGGCTTCCGCCAGCGACGAGGACGGCGTGATCGGATACCAGGCGCAGACGGTGGCGCCGCCATAGACCGCGCCGAGCGCAGCGGCATTGTTGCCCTCGATGAAGATGCGGTCGCCGACCTTGTCGGCCTTCCTGATCTTCAGTCCGATCGGACATTTCAGGTTCTGCAGCGCCCAGTCGCGCCCGAGATGCAGCGCATGCACGTTCGAGGAGAGCAGCTTCTCCTTGCCCTTGTATTGCTCGCCGATCAGCTGCTCGACGAGCTTCGGGTCCATGTCGAGCAGCGCGCAGAGCGCGCCGAGATAGATGATGTTCTTGAACAGCTGGCGTTGTCGCGGGTCGCTATAGGTCGAATTGGTGATTGCCGTCAGCGGCACGCCGATCACCGTAATGTCGTCGCGGAATTTGCTCGACGGCATCGGCTTGGTCGAGTCGTAGAACAGATAGCCGCCGGGCACGATGCCGGCGACATCCTTGTCCCAGGTCTGCGGGTTCATCGCGACCATCAGGTCGGTGCCGCCCCCGCGGGCGCCGAGATGGCCGGCCTCCGTGACGCGCACCTCGTACCAGGTCGGCAGGCCCTGGATGTTGGAGGGGAAGATGTTGCGCGGGCTGACCGGCACGCCATGGCGCAGCACGGCACGCGCGAACAGCTCGTTGGCGCTCGCCGAGCCCGAGCCGTTGATGTTGGCGAAGCGGACGACGAAGTCGTTTACGCGGCTGAGCGGCGCTTGCTGGGGCATGCGTGACCTGCGTGAGTCATCTCGAGGAAATATTTCTGCATGTCCCACGCACCGGTGGGGCAGCGCTCGGCGCACAGGCCGCAATGGAGGCAGACGTCCTCGTCCTTCACCATCACGCGGCCGGTCTTCAGATCATCCGACACATAGAGGCTCTGGTCCGGATGCAGCGACGGTGCCTTCAGCCGCTGCCGCAGATCGGCCTCGTCGCCATTCTGGGTGAAGGTGATGCAATCCATCGGACAGATGTCGACGCAGGCGTCGCATTCGATGCAGAGCGTGTTCGAGAACACCGTCTGCACGTCGCAATTCAGGCAACGGTGCGCCTCGCCGAGCGCCAGCTTGACGTCATAGCCGAGTTCGACCTCGGCGCGGATGTCCTTCAGCGCCACCACTTTGTCGCGATGCGGCACCTGGTAGCGCTTCTCGGGCGAGACGTCGTTGTCGTAGCTCCAATCGTGAATGCCCATCTTCTGCGAGGTGACGTGCACCTCGGGCAGCGGCCGCTCGCTGATATCCTCGCCGGACAGCAGGCGATGGATCGACAGCGCCGCCTCATGGCCGTGCGCCACCGCCCAGATGATGTTCTTCGGACCGAATGCGGCGTCGCCGCCGAAGAACACTTTCGGATTGGTCGAGACGAACGTATTGGGATCGACCACCGGCATGTGCCATTTGTCGAAGGCGACGCCGCAGTCCGGCTCGATCCAGGGGAACGCATTCTCCTGACCGACCGCGACCAGCACGTCGTCGCATTCGAAGGTCTGGTCCGGCTCGCCTGACGGCACCAGGTTGCGGCGGCCCTTGGCATCATATTCGGCGCGGACCTTCTGGAAGGTCACCCCGGTGAGCCTGCCGTTGTCGTGGTTGAACGCGACCGGCACCAGATAGTTGAGGATCGGGATGTCCTCGTGCATCGCGTCTTCCTTCTCCCAGGGAGACGCCTTCATCTCCTCGAAGGCGGAGCGCACGATCACCTTGACGTCTTCGCCGCCGAGCCGACGCGCGGTGCGGCAGCAATCCATCGCGGTGTTGCCGCCGCCGAGCACGATCACCCGGCGGCCGATCTTGTCGGTGTGGCCGAATGAGACGTTGGCGAGCCACTCGATACCGATGTGGATATTGGCCGCAGCTTCCTTCCGGCCAGGAATGTTGAGCTCGCGACCGCGCGGCGCGCCGGAGCCGATGAAAACAGCGTCATATTTGTCCGCGAGCAGCTGCTTCAGGCTGTCGATGCGGTGGCCGCCCTTGAACTCGACGCCGAGGTTCAGGACGTAGTCCGTCTCTTCGTCGACCACGCTGTCGGGCAGACGGAACTTCGGAATCTGGGAGCGCATCATGCCGCCGGGCTTCGGGTCGGCATCGAATACGGTGCAGTGATAGCCGAGCGGGGCGAGATCGCGCGCCACGGTGAGTGAGGCCGGGCCGCCGCCGACCAGCGCGATCCGCTTGCCGTTCTTTGCGACCGGCCGCGGCATCCGCTGCGTCACATCGTCTTTGAAGTCGGCCGCGACGCGTTTCAAGCGGCAGATCGCCACCGGGCTCTCTTCGACGCGGCCGCGCCGACAGGCCGGCTCGCACGGACGATCGCAGGTGCGGCCGAGAATGCCCGGGAACACGTTCGATTTCCAGTTGATCATGTAGGCGTCGCTATAGCGACCCTCGGCGATCAGGCGGATATATTCCGGGACGGGAGTATGAGCGGGGCAAGCCCATTGGCAGTCGACTACTTTATGAAAGTAGTCGGGAGCCGAAATATCAGTCGGTTTCATTCCCACCTCGCCCGCGCGCATAAACGGACGCGCGGCCTTCCTGACGTGAGGATGACTAGCCATTCGGCATCATCGGATCGGAGGCGGTTACCTGCTCTTCCGGATCACACCCTGGCTGCCGTCCTTCTGTTTTTGAAATGGTTCAATATCGTTGTCCTATTAGACTAGAGCCATTCCAAGGCGGGCACAAAGGCAAATTTGTGTAACCGATGCGCTGCAGCGCGCGTGCTGCACTGCGGCGTATCTATGCTGTTGAATGCCATCACCCCGCCGAAGCCAAGCATGCGCCGCGGCGAGGGGACGTCATTGATCCATCACAAGGCGCCATCAGCTCTGCGTGATGTCGGTCCGGCTTAGATCCCACATCAGACGGTAGATGCCGACCGACATCTGGGTTGCCAGTGGTCCGTCGATCGCAGCAAAGCGCGTCGTCATCAGCGTGGCGATGGCGTGGCTTTCGGTGCCGTCGATCAGGACAAACCAATCCGCGCCGCGATCGGTTGCGGGCAGCTCGGCGCTCGGTCCGGACAGGGCTGCGTCGCCTTCGAGCAGATGCATCGAGATGATGCTGTCGAGATCGTCAGGATCGAGCTCGACCTGCAACGCAGCACGCAGTGCCGCGTCTTGTCCCGGTTTCGGACGCAGGCGGATGATGCCGAGGATGGCGCCGCGGCCGGTGCCCTTCGAGATCGTGATGCGGGCGACTGACCGGATCATGTTCTTGAACCGCGCCATCGTCGTCTTCGACCAGTCGGTCGGTGCATTGAGCCGAGCGCGATAGGCTTCGCTGCTCAGCACGTCGATGGTTTCGGTGGAGTAGAGGCAGAGATATTTCGGGCTCGCCTGCTCGGCGACATAGCGCCTGGCCTCGATGAAGCCCGGGATCGCCACGCGCTCCTCCAGATGCTCGCGGTCGTACCAGCGGTTGAAATCGGCTTCGTCAGCCGCATCGATGTTCATCGATGTCAGCAGCATGCCTTTTCCGGCGATGGGCATTGGGAGGTGTCCTTACTGCAGTTCGTTCCTCGTCGTGAGGAGCGCCTTCGCAGACGCGTCTCAACCATCGGGGCCGGATGCATTTGGAGGGCCTCATCCTGCGAGACGCCATGCTCCGCATCGCTCCTCAGGACGAGGTGATGGCGACGTGTTTAAGGCGCAGCCGTGCGAGACGCCATATCGGCGATCGATTTCATGACCGCATCGCGGATGCCGGGATCATAAAGATTGTGACCTGCGGCTTCGATGACACGGATTTCGGCCTCATGCCACAGGTCGGCGAGCGCCGCGGAGGTCGCGGGCGGGCAGAGCAGGTCGTAGCGGCCCTGCACGACGATGCCGGGGATGCCGGTGAGCCTGCCGGCTTCGCGCAGCAATTGGTCCGGCGCCATGAAACAGTCGTTCTGGAAGTAATGCGCCTCCATGAAGGCTGTCGCCGGCAGCGGACCGGTCGCGCGCAGCGTCGCTTGATCGAGCCTGAAGCGGGCGGGTCTCACTTCCGAAAGCGCACGCTCGGTGTCATGCCAGGCGCGTGCTGCGGGCGCATGGACGGCCGGATCTGGATCAAGGATACGCCGCCAATAGGCCGCGCAGGGCTCACCGCGTTCGGCTTCGGGAAGCACTTCGAGGAAGTCGCGATGCAGCGCCGGGTAGAACCGGGCCAGTGTCTCGCCGAACGCGGTTTCCACCTCGGCCCTTGTGCCCAGAAACGTCGCCCGCAGCACCAGTCCCGCGACGCGGCTCGGATGCGCCTGCGCGTAGGCCAGCGCCAAGGTTGCGCCCCAGGACCCGCCGGCCACGATCCACCGCGAGAAACCGAACTTCTCGCGGATCAACTCCGTGTCTGCGATCAGATCGGGCAGGGTGTTGTTGTCGCGGCTGCGGGCCGGCCGGCTGCGCCCGGCGCCGCGCTGATCGAACAGCACGGCATGGAAACGCTCGGGATCGAACAGGCGGCGGTGATCGGGCTGGCAGCCGGAACCGGGGCCGCCATGCAGATACACCGCCGGAATGCCGCCGACGCGGCCGACGCTTTCGACATAGATCTCGTGGCCGCCGGAGACCTGCAGCCATTCCGAAGTCAGCGGTGCGAAGGGATCAGCGCGGCGCGCCGAAGCTTTGCCGGCCTCGGCGTCAGGCATTGTCGTTGTGCTCGGCCGGATCGCCTTCCCAGCTGCCGCCGGCAAAATTGCGGTAGAGGAAGCGGTCCTGGCCGGAAGCCGCGTCGCGCTCGGCCTGCTTGAAAATGCTCTCGTGCAGCGGCGACAAGGTGCAGGCCGGGTCGGTGTTGCCGGCGTCCCCGGTGAGCGCAAAGGCCTGGCAGCGGCAGCCCCCGAAATCGATCTCGCGGAATTCGCAACTCTTGCACGGCTCCTTCATCCAGCCGGTGCCGCGATAGCGATTGAAGGCCTCCGAATTCTGCCAGATCCAGGCGATCGAATGGTTCGAGCGCACGGATTCGAACTCGAGTCCGGTAATGCTCTCGGCGGCGTGGCAGGGCAGGATCTTGCCGGAAGGCGAGATGTTGAAGAACTGGCGGCCCCACCCGCCCATGCATTTCTTCGGCCGCAGCGCGTAGTAGTCCGGCACCACGTAGTCGATCGTGAGGACGCCCTTCAGCCGTTCGCGCGCTTCGGCAACCAGGCGATCGGTTTCTTCGAGCTGCGCGTAGGTCGGCATCAGGCTGGCGCGGTTCTTCAAGGCCCAGCCGTAATACTGCACATTGGCGACTTCCAGCCGGTCGGCATCGAGATTGATCGCCATCTGGATCATGTCGGGCAGCTGGTGCAGGTTCTGCCGGTGCATCACCGCGTTGACGGTGAGCGGGAGGTCGAGCTCGCGCGTCCAGCGCGCGACTTCGAGCTTCTTGGCGTGGCCGCCCTTGTAGCCACCAACGCGATCGGCAAGAGGAGCCTCCGAGGCCTGGAAGCTGATCTGAACGTGGCAGAGCCCGGCGTCGGCCAGCGCCTGCAGCCGCTCGCGCGTCAGCAGCACCGCAGAGGTGATCAGATTGGTGTAGAGCCCGACATCGTTGGCATGCTGCACCAGTTCGACCAGGTCCTTGCGCGCGGTCGGCTCGCCGCCGGAGAAATGTATCTGCAGCACGCCGATCTCGGCGAGCTCGGACAGCACCTTCTTCCATTCAGCCGTGGTGAGCTCGCTTGCGCCGCGGTCGAGCTCCAGCGGGTTGGAGCAATAGGGGCATTGCAGCGGGCAACGGTGAGTCAGTTCGGCCAGCACCGCAAGCGGAATGCCATAGGTCTCCGCGACCGAGCGGCGCTGTTCCAGCACGGTCAACCCGTCATTGCTGTCGGTCCGCGGATGCACGTCTGTCAGTTCGGTCATAGCGTCTTCTCCCGAACCTCGGTCAAAAATCCCTTGTCAGCCAAATCCTGCAGCATGGCGACCACATCGGTGGCGATCATGTCGCGCGGTGCGGCGTATTTTTCCGCAAGCTCGTTCACGATCGCTGCGACGTCGCGTGCGCCGTCGCAGAGCTTGAGCACCTCGACCGCGATCTCGTCCGGCGCCAGCACCCGTTCCGGCGCCAGGATCACCCACACCTGCCGCGTCTCGTCGTATCTCAGCTTGGTGTGACGCGGCAGCACCACGCGGCTTACTTCGGTGACTTGGATGTTGCGTGGTGCTGCCATGGCGTCTCAGCCCTCTTTCGGCACGAAGGCGCCGGGCGGAATATGGCCGTCGACATAGGCGTGATAGAGCGCGTCGAGCTGCACCCAGAGCACGTTGGTCTTGAAGATCAGCGCGTTGCAGACGGCGGCGCGCTGCTCGGGCGTGGTCGCGTGCTCCTTCACGTAATGCAGCGCAAAGTTGGCGTCGCGTGGCGCCTGCGTCAGCCGGCGCTTGAAGTAGCTCATGGTGTCGTGGTTGACGAAATTGTAGTGCTCGAGCATGCCGGCGATGCGCTCCTCGTGGATGCTGGGCGCGAACAGTTCGGTGAGCGAGGAGGCGATCGCTTCGAGCGGCGACCGGTCGCGACAGAAATGTACATAGGCCTCGACCGCAAAACGCGTCGCGGGCAGGATGCCTTCGGTCGACTCGACGTAAGCGGTGTCGAGCCCGAGGCCTTCCGTCAGCTTGATCCAGCGTTCGATCCCGCCCTCGCTGCCGACGTCGCCGTCATGATCCTCGATCCGGTGCCGCCATTCCAGCCGGGTAGCGCGATCGCGGAAGCGCGAGATCACCACTGCATCCTTGATCGGGATCGTGCTCTGATAGTAGTAGCGGTTCAGCGCCCAGGCCTGCACCTGGCCCTTGTTGAGCTTGCCGCCATGCAAGAGCTTATGGAACGGATGCAGGTTGTGATAGCGGGTCGCGCCGATATGGCGGAGCGCGGCCTCCAATTCGCCGGCGCTGTTCAGCCTCACATTGTTGCCGATCGACAGCGCGGTCATTTCACTCAAATTCACATCACTCACAGCAAGATCTCCATCCCTTGAGCGGGGATTTCCCATCCCTCGCGTTCCAATGTCTGCCGCTCGAGTGAGGCGTGGAGCCACGCCGGATTTGAGTTGTTGATGTGCAGGAAAAGCTTCCTGCCGATCCCGATGTCCGCCAGCGACTTGATTGCGCCGCTTTCTCCGGACATCGCGATATGCCCCATGCTCTGCCCGGTCTTGTTGCCAAGACCGGCTTGGATCATTTCGTCGTCCCGCCATACCGTGCCGTCGAAGAACACCAGCGGCGCGCCCTTCAGCCGCTGCCTCAGGGCATCGTCCACGTCGGCGCAGGCGGCGATGACATAGAAATATTGGCCGCTGGCCTTGTCCGCAATCTTCAGGCCCAGCGTGTCGCCGGTCGATGCGCTGCCCCCCGGATGCTCCTTCCCGCGCAGATACCAGGCGCTGGTACCCGATACCGCAAAGGGCAGGATTTCGAGCCCGGATGGGGTGCCGTCCGGCAATTGCGGGGCGAAGGCGGCATCAACCTCGATCGGTACCCGCCGGACGTTCTCTTCCTTCAACACATCGAAGATGCTGTTCGATTTCAGGATCGCAAGCACCTTGGGATGCCCATAGATCGTGAAGGGCGAACTCTCGCGCATCGACAGCAGGCCGGTGACCGCATCGATCTCGCCATTGGTCAGGATCACGCCCGCGATCGGGCTGTGGCGGAGCGCGCCCGGCTTGGGATGAAGCTGCGGTGTATCGGTAACCTGTTGGCGCAGGTCTGGTGACGCATTGACCAGGAACCAATGCTCGCCGTCGGCGCTCACCGCGATCGAGGCCTGGCTATTCCGGATCTCAGGATGATCAGTCCTGGCGGCCTGGCATACCGCACAGCCGCAATTCCATTGCGGCACTCCGCCGCCGGCAGCGGCGCCCAGGACGACGACGCGCAGCATAATCCGTCTCCTGGAAGTCAAACGAGGGACTTCAATGCGGGGCTTCGGATAATGGCTTCAGGCGCATCCGCAAGCCGTAACCGGCGGGACGGGGCGAAGCGGCGAAGAAGCCGAGGGTGAACGCCCGATCCCGTGCCTTGGGTTTCGCCAATGCGCTGACCTTCGGCGTCCACCCTCACGGTGTTGACGTCACACTCGCAAATTATTTGCGAGCGGCGCAGGCATACATGTTGATTTCCATGCCGACCGGCACTTCAACGATCTTGGGGGCTTTCCAGGCCATTGTCCTCTCCTTTTCGATCGGGACGATTTTCGTCCTCAACGATAAACTACCGCGCCATGAAAAGTTCGCCAGTGGAATCTTTTTCGTTTGAACCGGTCGGCCTATTTATTGCAGTGCGACGTCGCAGAGGAGAACGAGTGGCAATGTCGGGAAAGCAGGGCTGTCAATACAACGAATTCGTGATCGATCGCTTCGCAACCGCGTCCGGTTCTCCTCCTAGGCTGCGGGGAACCGCCCGGATAAGGCAGTTGTGAGTTCTTGGAGCTTTCTATCTCAACGCGCGACCCGATTGGAATCTGTCCATGCCCCGATATTTCTTCAACACCCGGATTGGTGACGAGCTGGTCTCCGATACCGATGGTGAGCTGCTGCGCAATCCCGACCGCGCCTGGGAAGTCGCGCGCGACATGATCCGGGAGCTGCTGCGCACGGAAGGCGCCAACGCGGCGCTCCTCTCGGCCGTCATCGAGGTGACGGACGAGGAAGGCGACATCGTCCTGGAATTTCCGTTCTCGGAGGCGATCTTCGACGTGCCCGCCCGATCGATGACGCGGCACTGAGGCTGTGGCCCCTTGCCGACCCGTCGCTCAGACCGAATGCCGCGGCTGGATGATCTCTCCGCGCGTGGTTGCGATCCCCATCTCGAAGCTGTCGGCGATGCGTCGGGCGCGCAGAATGAAGATCTCGGCGATCTCGGGCGAGAACAGCTCGCGCGCCGTGGCTTCGAACAGTTTGAGCCAGCGGTCGAAATGCGCGCCCTGCAGGGACAGCAGCAGGTGCGGACGCATGGGGGCGCCGCTGTAGCGGCCGGTCTTCAAGAGCATCGATGACCAGAAATCGGCGATCTTGCCGATATGCTCGTCCCAGTCCTGTACCGTCGTATTGAAGATCGGGCCGATCAGTTCATCCTGGCGGGCGCGACCATAGAAGGTCTCGACCAGGAGCCGGATGGATCCCTCATCAAGTTCCGGATGTTGAACGGCGAGCGGGTGGCGGGAGGGGGTGGTCGTGGGCTTGGCGGTCATGGCGCTGTATATAAGCAGCCACAACGTGCATTGAAATGGCCAATCGGTGCCTCAGTCGGCCGTTGGTTCCCTGATTCCGCCGCCGTTTACGGCAGGCTGACGAACTCCACCCAGTTCGGCTTCTTGCCTACGGAATAGGACTTCAACCTGCGCAAGGCTCCGCTGGTCTGATCGATACCGTAGACAGTCATGCCGTTGGAGACCTCGCCGACGGCTGCAAGATAACGGCCGCTCGGATCGATGTTGAAGCCACGCGGCTGGGTCTCGGTCGGAACGCTGCCGATCGTGGTGAGATGGCCGGTCGAGGCGTCGATCTTGAAGGCCGCCAACGTGTTCGAGGTCCGCTCCGAGGCATAGAGAAAGCGGCCGTCCGCGGTCACATGCAGATCCGCCGCCCAAGGTTTTCCTGAGAAACCCGGCGACAGCACGGAGGGGCGCTGCTCCTCGCGCCAGGTGCCTTTGTCGGCATCGTAGGCATAGACCGCGAGATCGGCGTTCAGCTCGTGCAAGAGATAGATGAACTTGCCGTTCGGGTGAAAGATGAAGTGGCGTGGCCCTGATTTTTCCGGTGTTTTGATCGTCCCCGCCGCGTTGGGCGTCAGCGCCCCGGAGCTCGCGTCGAAGGTGAAGCTGAGCACCTGGTCGGAGCCGAGATTGGTCACGAACACGAAGCGGTTGTCGGGCGCAGGCAGGAATGCGTGCGCGTTCAGCCCGGTCGGAATCACCTGTGCAGGCGCGGCAACGACGCTGTTCGCCTGCACCGGGTTGACCGCGACTTTGTTGCCGCCATAAGAGGCGCTGAACAGGAACCTGCCGGACCGGTCGAAGGCGATATTGGCCATGCTGTCGGCCAGCGGGCCGTTACCCAGATGGCTCAGGTGCCCGCTTATGGGATCGATCGCGAAGCTCACGGCCAGGAAGGGCTTGGAGCGGATGCCTGCGATCAGCGTGCGACGATCGGGGCTGATCGCCAGCGGCGTCGATGAGCCGGGCGTTTCGATAGCAGGGAAGGCCGCGGTTTGGACCGGCGTCATCTCTCCCGTACCGGAATCGAGCCGGAATACGCTGATATCGTTGCTGTCGGCATTGCCGATATAGGCGAATGTTTCGGCGCTGGACATACGCGGCGCCAGTGCGGTCGCGAGCGCGGCGATCATCAACGTCGTTGCTACGACGGTGCCCGATCCGAGCATGTTGTTCCCCCCCGTAATTTAGTTGCGGATTCTTAGTCTCGATTGTCGGTGCTGGCCAAGATCGATGTCGTATGAATCAATTCAGAATTAGCATTGGTCGGGAGGGAGGCCGGACGGGCGGGCGCCCATCTCTTCCACGCATGGCCGTGTGCCGGGACGGGCAGGGCACGGCGCTGGTTCCTCCGCCGCTCCGGCGCTAAAAGCGGACCACATCACGGAGTTGCCCATGACCGACCTCTGGCGCCTTTCGGCCGCTGACCTCGCCGCCCTCATCAAGTCCAAGCAGGTTTCCGCCAAGGAAGCGGCCACGTCGGCGCTGGCGCGTCTCGGCGCGGTCAATCCGAAGATCAACGCGGTGATCGACCATCGTCCCGAGCAGGTGCTGCGACAGGCCGAGAGCATCGACGCGGCGCTTTCGCGCGGCGAAGATCCGGGCCCCTTGGCCGGCGTGCCGGTCACGATCAAGGTCAATGTCGATCAGGCCGGCTTCGCCACCACCAATGGGTTGAAGCTGCAGAAGGACGCGATCGCCAAGAGCAACAATCCGGTGGTGGAGAACCTGGTCAAGGCGGGGGTCGTGCTGCTCGGCCGGACCAATACGCCGGCGGTGTCCTACCGCTGGTTCACAAGCAACCTCGTCCACGGCGACACCAAGAATCCGCGTGATCCGGCGATCACGCCGGGCGGCTCCTCGGGCGGTGCGGGATCGGCGACAGCCGCGGGCATCGGCCATATCGGCCACGGCACCGACATTGCCGGCTCCGTCCGTTACCCGGCCTATGCCTGCGGCATTCATGGCCTGCGTCCGACCGTCGGGCGCATTCCCGCGTTCAACGCCTCCCTTCCGGAACGCCCGATCGGACCGCAGATCAGTGCCGTCTCCGGCCCCCTGGCGCGTACCATCAAGGACGTCCGGCTTGCCTTGGCAGCCATGTCCGCGCGCGATGTGCGCGATCCCTGGTGGATGCCGGTGCCGCTGGAAGGTCCGCCGATGCCGAAGCGCGTGGCGCTCTGCGTCAATCCGGATGGGCTCAATCCGGTGCCGGAGGTGCAGGCCGCGGTGCGCGATGCGGGCCAGCGGCTGGAGCGGGCGGGTTGGACGGTGGAGGAGATCAAGGACACCCCGCCGATGCAGGAGGCCGCGATTCTGCAGACAAAGCTCTGGCTCGGTGACGGCTATGAGGCGCAACTCGCTCTCGCCGAGAAGGAAGGCGATCCCGGCGCGCTGGCCTGCCTGCGCGGCAACCGTGCAAAGGTGTTTCCGTTCGACTCCACCGAGCTTTCCAGGGCGCTGACCCGCCGGGCGACGCTGACCCGCGAGTGGCTGCTGTTCCTCGAACAACATCCGGTGCTGTTGATGCCGGTCTCGGGTGAACTGCCGTTCGCAGATCAGCTCGATCGCAAGGACGAAGAATCGTTCCAGCGAGTCTGGCACGCACAGCTGACCCAGATCGCGATCCCGTTTTTCGGCGTTCCGGCCCTGACGGTCTCGACCGGCCTGGTCGGGCGCCTCCCGGTCGGCGTGCAGCTCGTGTCGCAGCGCTTCCGGGAGGATTTGTGCCTTGCCGCCGGCGAGGCGATCGAGGCTGGCGGAACCCCACCCATGCCGATCGATCCCGTGGGCTAGCTGATGCCGAGCATCTACGATTTCACCGCGGCGTCGCTCAGTGGTGAAGAGGTGCCGCTGAAGCGCTTCGAGGGGCAGGTGTTGCTGGTCGTGAACACCGCGAGCGCCTGCGGCTTCACGCCGCAATATCGCGGCCTCGAAGCACTTTACCGGGAGTATGCGAGCCGGGGCTTTGCCGTGCTGGGATTTCCCTGTAACCAGTTCGGCGCCCAGGAGCCGGGCACCGCAGAGGAGATTGGCGCGTTTTGCGCGGGCAAGTACGACGTGACGTTTCCGCTGTTTGCGAAGGTCGCCGTCAACGGCGCGGCCGCGCATCCGCTGTTCAAGTTCCTGAAACGTGAGAAGAGCGGGCTATTGGGTTCGGCGATCAAATGGAATTTCACCAAATTCCTGGTCGACCGGTCGGGGCAGGTGGTGGGTCGCTATGCGCCGACCACCAAGCCTGAGGCATTGAAGAAAGAGATCGAGGCGCTGTTGTGAGCGAAACGAAGACCACTGCGAACGAACTGCCGGACCGTTTGTCGGTCGATCCGAAGAGCCCGTACTACAATGCGGAGGTTCTGGCCCGCGACGTCGGCATCCGCTTCAAGGGCGTCGAGAAGACCAATGTCGAGGAATATTGCGTGAGCGAGGGCTGGGTCCGCGTGACCGCGGGCAATGCCAAGGATCGTCACGGCAATCCGCTCACCATCAAGGTCCACGGGCCGGTCGAGCCGTATTTCAGGGATCTGAGCTCGTCCTGACGCGCTCAGGCGGCATTGCGAGCGACGCGGTCCGCGCAGCGCGGCCCGATGACAAGCTCGGCGGCGCAATCCAGGAACCACACGAGACATCTGGATTGCTTCGTCGCCGACGCTCCCTGCAACGGCGTCATCGCATGGAGCCCTTCGGAAGACCTGCCTCTTCCCGTCCATCGGCTAGGCGGGCCACTGCCGCGCCGATGCTGCGACCGCTTACGACAGCCGCATGTCCAGAAGCCTGCGACCTTCCGTCTTGATCAGCTTCTTCACCGCGCTGGAGGCGACCACCTCGCCCTCATTGGCGTAGGCCTCGTGGTTCTTCTCGATATCGTCGAGGCGGTAGAGATAGTTGACCATGATGCCGGCGGATTCGCGCAACCCCTTGGCCGAGAGATCGCCGAGCCAGTTGATGCGCTCCAACCGCGCGCCGTTGCCGAGATGGAAGCGCGCGACGGAGTCGATCAGCTTGCCCTTGGGCGTGCGCGCCTTCAGGAAATAATAGGCGGCAATCGGCTCCAGCACCGTGCGCAATTGCGCAGCGATCTCGGGATCCTCGAACCATTTGGGCTCGTCCAGCAGCTTGAGCACCGCACGGTCTTCATCGCTGACCTCGGTGGTCTGCTTCAGCCAGCCCATGAAGCCCGGCACCGGCGACAGCGTCACGAACGTGTCGAGCTTCGGCAGCTCGCGCCGGAGCTCTTCGACCACCTGCTTGATCAGGAAGTTGCCGAAGGAAATGCCGCCGAGCCCGCGCTGGGTATTGGAAATCGAGTAGAACACTGCGGTGCGCGCGCGATCGATCGGGACCGGCTGACGATCGACCGCGAGCAGCGGCGAGATTGCGCCGGGTATCGTTTCGGTCAGCGCCACCTCGACGAAAATCAAGGGCGCATCCGGCAGTGCCGGATGGAAAAAGGCGTAGCAACGGCGATCGGCCGGGTCGATGCGGCGGCGCAGATCGTCCCAGTCATGAATTTCGTGCACGGCCTCGTAGCGGATGATCTGTTCCAGGATGTTGGCAGGTGTCGACCAATCGATCCGGCGTAACACGAGAAACCCCCTGTTAAACCAAGAGCTCAAGAGATGGACGATATCCCGATCGAGCGCCACGAGCTCGGGGGTGGCCTTCGTCAAGCCGAGCAGATCGGTCCGCATCGCGACCAGTTCGCCGGTCCCGCCCGGCGCACGGTTGAGCCGGCGGATCAATTCCTGCCGCCGCGGCTCGGAGGCGAAATGCAACTCGCTGGCGTCCTCGTCGGTCGGATGCGCGCGCCAGTTCTCGATGGCCTTGGTGAGCTTGGCCTTGTCAGGTCCGAATTCATGCACCAGCGCCGTGAAGAACGCCTTGCGTCCATCGGCATCGAGATCATGGTAGCCGTCGAGCACGTCGCGGGCCATCGCGGTGCCGGATGCTTCGCCGGCCCCCGATAGCAGGGCCTGGCAGAGCTCGGCCAGGCTCTCTGCATCGTGTTTTTCGGCTGGCGATCCGCCGCGGCGAAGAAACGTGCGGCCACGCTCGGAGATTGTGGTGAGCAGGTCGGTGAAAAAAGCGTTGGCCATCTGATCTCGTCGAATCCCCCACGGAGAAGGTCGATCTTACATGGATTTATGGCAAAGCTTGTCACAATCAAGTATAAGAATTGGTCAAAGTCGTCGGACGAAATCTGTCGGCGACTTGCCGGTCACTTGCCGGAAGGCGTGTGAAAAGGCCGGCATGCTGGCATAGCCGAGATCGGACGCCAGCGCCTTGACCGAGAGATGACGCTCGGTCGACAGCCGTTCGATGGCGGTGGCGATCCGCGCCCGTCGGCACCAGGCTTTGAAGCTCAGCTTGGTCTCTGCGGCAAACAGCCGCGACAGCGTGCGTGCGGATGTGCCGACCTTGCGTGCAAGCGTCTCGATTTCATGCGTCATCGCCGGCGTGGCCAGCACGATGTCGGCGGCGCGCCGGCTGCGCGGCTCCTGCGGAAGCGGAATGAAGGTCGCGGAATCCTCGGTGCGGCGCAATTCCAGCATCGCCAGCCGGACCAGCAGGTCGGCGCGTTCGCGGTCTTTCCGGTCTTCGAACAGCGCCAGGATCGCATGATGCAACAGCGGCGACACCAGCACCACGAATTCCTTGCTGAGCCGCGGCTTGCGCATATGGCCCTGCAGCAAATCGCCGTCGAAGAAGATCGTCCGCATTTCGCTATCGGACAACATGTCGATCGCATGTGCGTGGTGCGCGGGCACCCAGACCGCGCGGTCGGGGGGCACCAGCCAGCGGCCTTTCGGTGTCGTGACCTGCATCGTGCCGCTCGCGGCATAGACCAGCTGTGCCTCGCGGTGCATATGCGGCGCGAGCCGCATGCCTTTCTTGTAGCTGCGGGCGACCAGGTGAACCCCGGCCTGCACGGCGCGGCGGTCGGCGACAAGAGGGCGGATTGGCGTTTCGACGATGGTCATTGGCGGCATCCCGTCAGGGCAAGCGACTATAATCGATTTCAAGACAACATGAGCGCCAGCCCCATGAACCATCCGAGCCGGGTGATCGGCTTTGTCAATGCCGGTCACTTCATCGATCACTATGCGATGCTGATTTTTGCCGCCGCGGTCGTCATCATGGGCCCGGCCCTCGACATGAGCTATGCGGAACTGTTGCCTTACGCCACGCCTGGCTTCATCGCCTTCGGCGCCGGATCGCTGCTGACGGGCTGGCTCGGCGACCGCTGGAGCCGCCGTCATATGATGCTCATCTTCTATCTCGGCATCGGCGCGTCCATGGTCGCGGTCGGGCTGGTCCGGACGCCGGTGCAGCTCGGCACAGCCTTGTTCGCCATCGGCCTGTTCGCCTCGATCTACCATCCGGTCGGCACCGCGATGATCGTCTCCTATGCGGAGAGACTGGGGCGCGAGATGGGGATCAACGGCGTGTGGGGCAATCTCGGCGTGGCCTCGTCGGCGCTGGTGACGGGCGTGATCGGCGAATATCTCGGCTGGCGCTTTGCGTTCATCGTTCCGGGCGTTCTCACGATGCTGATCGGCGTCGCCTTCGCATGCACCGTGACGCATGAGGACCGTCGCGGCGCGCGGCAGGCGGAGGCGCAGGCGCGGGTCGCGCGCGAGCACATGTGGCGGGTCGTCGTCGCGCTGCTGATGGTCGTCATCGCGATCTCGACCACCTTCAATGCGGTCACGGTGGCGCTGCCGAAGCTGTTCGCCGAGCGGCTCGCCGGCCTGACGCAGAGCCCGGCGCTGCTGGGCCTGATCGCGGCCGGGGTCTATGTGTGCGGCGCGATGACCCAATACACGATCGGGCGGCTGCTGGACCGGCATGCGCTGAAGGCGGTGGCGCTGCCGCTGTCGGTCGTGCTGGCGCCGCTGCTTTATCTCGCCGCCGATTTCACCGATCTGGCCTTGATCCTGGTCTCGGTCGGCATCGTGATGGGCGCGTTCGGCCAGGTTACGGTCAATGACGCCATGGTCGGCAAGTACACATCGGAAGAATGGCGCTCGCGCGCTTATGCGGTGCGCTATTTCGTCGGCTTCACCGCCGCGGGCGCCTCGGTCGGTCTGGTCGCCTGGCTCCATGAGCATGGCGGCTTTTCGACCATGCTGCACGCCTTCGCCGGCCTCTGCCTGTTCGCGGTCGCAGCGGCGCTGATCCTGCCGCCTGAGATCAGGGTGCCCGCGCCCACGAATTGAGAACGTCGCCTTCGGCTCCTCGCAATGACGGAGAATTACGGCAGTGTCTGCGCGCTTGCGACATCCACCGGCGCCTTGCGCTCTGCCAGCCAGTTCTCGAACCGTTGCACCACGACGAAGAACGCCGGCACGAACAGCACGGCGAGGCAGGTCGAGGCCAGCATGCCGGAGAACACAGTGATGCCGATCGACTTGCGGGCGCTCGCGCCGGCGCCGGTTGCGAACACCAGCGGCGCCACGCCGAGGATGAATGCGAACGACGTCATCAGGATCGGGCGGAAACGGGCGCGGGCCGCCTCGATCGCCGATTCCAGCAGCGGCTTGCCGTCGCGGCCATGTAGTTCGAGGCCGACCTCGACGATCAGGATCGCGTTCTTGGCCGACAGCGCGATGAGCAGGATCAGCCCGATCTGGACATAGAGATTGTTGTCGATCTTGAGCGCCGAGAGCACCGCCATCGGGCCGAGCAGCGACAGCGGTACGGCCAATATCACCGAGATCGGCGCGTACCAGCTTTCATATTGGCCGGCGAGCACGAGATAGACGAGCAGCAGCGCAAGACCGAAGGTCAGGTAGATCTGGTTCGAGACCGCCTTCTCCTGATAGGACATCGCGGTCCACTCGTAACCGGCGCCCGGCGGCAAGGTCCGGTCCGCGACCTGCTCCATCAGTGTCAGCGATTGTCCGGAGCTGTAGCCCTGCGCCGGCAGGCCGACGATGGTGGCGGAGGGATAGAGATTGTACAGGCTGATCAGCGAGGGGCCGACGCTCGGACGGATCGTGGCAACGGTGCCGAGCGGGATCATGTCGCCGGCCTGGTTGCGCACCATCAGGTTCTCGATCTCGCGCGTGGTCAGCCGGGCGCTGGCGTCGGCCTGCACATAGACCTGGAACACGCGGCCGAATTTGTTGAACTGATTGACGAAAGAGGAGCCGAGATAGGACGAGAGCGCCGAGAACACGGCATCGGTGGTGACGTGCAAGGTCTGCGTCTTGATGCGGTCGATCTCGATATCGAATTGCGGCACCATGGCGCGGAACGGCGATTGCACGTGCTGCAGCGCGCTTTGGCTCTCGGCGTTGGTGACCATGGCGGAGGTCAAGGCTTGCAGCTTGGCATAATCGTTGTTGCCGTCGCGCAGCTCGACCTGCATGGAAAAGCCCGCGGCATTGCCGATGCCTTGAATCGGTGGCGGCGGCAGCACCGAGACTTGCGCCTCCATCACCGCCGCCATCTTGTCGTTCAGCCCATAGACCAGTGAACGCAGGTCTTCGCCCTTGCCGCGGGCGTCCCAATCCTTCAAGACGATATAGGCGACGCCGGCATTGGCCAGGCTTGCGCTATTGTCCAACGCGGATATGCCGGCGATGGTGGTGACCTGGGCGACGCCGGGCGTCTGGCCCGCGATCTCGCTCACCTTCTCCAGCGCCTTCTGTGTCCGGTCCAGCGCGGCGCCGTCGGGCAATTGGACGGCGGCGATCAGGTAGCCCTGGTCCTCGATCGGGAGAAAGCCGGTCGGGACGCGCGACAGGCCATAACCGCCGATCGCGATCAGGAGCAGCGCTGCGATCACCGACATGTTGCTGTGTGCGACCAGCCAGCCGATCAGCGATTCATAGCGCCGCTCCAGCCGCGCGTAGACGTTGTTGAAGGCGCGGTAGAAGACATTGCGCTGCTCCGGCGGCACCGGCGGGCGCAGCCAAAGCGCGCATTGCGTCGGCTTCAAGGTCGCAGCATTGATGGCGGAGAGCAGCGCGGTCGCGGCGATCACCAGGGCAAACTGCGCGTAGATCCGTCCCGTCAGTCCCGGCAGGAATGCGGCCGGCAGGAACACCGAGATCAGCACCAGGGTGATGCCGACGATCGGGGCGAACAGCTGGTCCATGGCGCGGATCGCCGCGTCATGGCCGTTCATGCCGCGCTCGATGTTGTGGGCGGCGCCTTCGACCACCACGATGGCGTCGTCGACCACGATGCCGATCGCGAGCACGATCGCAAACAGGGTCGACATGTTGATGGTGAAGCCGAGCGCCGCCATCGCGGCGAACGCGCCGATGATGGTGACCGGAACCGTCGTGGTCGGCACCAGCATCGCGCGCCAGTCCTGCAGGAACACCAGGATGACGATCAGCACCAGCACGCCGGCCTCGATCAAGGTCTTGTAGACCTCGTGGACGGAGGCGCTGACGAATTTCGTCGTGTCGAACGGCGTCTCGTATTTGACCCCCGGCGGGAAGGCTCTTGCGAGTTCCGCCATCTTCTTCTCGACGATCTGCTCGACCTCGAGCGCATTGGCCCCGGGAGATTGGAAGATGCCGATGCCGGCGGCCGGTTGCCGGTTGAGCGAAAAGATCTGGCTGTAAGTCTGTGCGCCGAGCTCGACCGAGCCGACGTCGCGCACGCGCGTCACGTCGCCATTGTCGCCGGTCTTGACGATGATGTCTTCGAATTGCCTGACATCGTCGAGTCGGCCGGCGACGTTGAGGGTGTACTGAAAGGCCTGGCCCGGCGGAGTCGGCGGTGCGCCGATCTGGCCGGCCGCGACCTGCTGGCTTTGCTGCTGAATGGCCTGGATCACGTCCTGCGGCACCAGCCCGCGCACCTGCAGTTTGCTCGGATCGAGCCAGATGCGCATCGAATACTGGCCGGACCCGAACACCGTGACGTTGCCGACGCCGGGCAGCCGCGCCAGTTCGTCCTTCAGATTGATGGCGGCATAGTTGCTCAGGTACAGGCTGTCATATTTGGCGTCCGGCGAAGTCAAGGTGACGAACAACAGAATCGAGGTCGACCGCTTCTGCACGGTGACGCCCTGGTTCTGCACCGCCGGCGGCAATTGCGACAGCGCGCTGGAGACGCGGTTCTGCACCAGCACTTGCGCGAAGTTGAGATCGGTGCCGATCTTGAAGGTCACTGTCAGCGTGTAGGTGCCGTCGGCGGCGCTGTAGGACTGCATATAGAGCATGTCCTCGACGCCGTTGACCTGCTGCTCGATCGGCAACGCGACCGTGTCGATCACGGTCTTGGCGCTGGCGCCGGGATAGCGCGTTGTGACCTGCACGGTCGGCGGCACCACATCGGGGTATTGCGCGACCGCGAGGTTGAACAGCGCGACCGCGCCGATCAGCATCATCAGGATCGCGATGACGTTGGAGAGGACCGGGCGTTCGATGAAGAATTTGGAGATCATCGCCGCTCCTATTTGCCGGCGGAGGCCTGCTGTTCGATCGTTTTGACTTGTGGGTCGACTTTCTGGCCCGGGATTGCCCGCAGCAGCCCGGCGATGACCACGCGATCGTCGGGCTTCAGTCCGCTTTCGATCACGCGCAACTCCCCTTCGCGCGCTCCGACCGTCACAGTGCGCTGCTCGACCGTATTGTCGCCGTTGATGATGAGAACATAGCGGCCGCTTTGGTCGCTGCCGAGCGCGGTGTCCGGAACGAGAAGCGCATTCGGCACGCGCTCCAGCGGAACGCGGATGCGGACGAAATAGCCGGGCAGCAGCACGCGGTTCGGGTTCGGGACGATGCCGCGGACGGCGAGCGTACCGGTGGCCTGATTGATCGTCGGCGCAGCGTAGTCGAGCTTGCCTTGATGCGGATAGCCGTCTTCCGTCTGCAGCCCGATCTCGATCGGAATTTGTTTGAAGTCGGACTCCGTCAACCCGCGCTGCCGCGCGTCAGCCCGGATCCGCAACACGTCCTGCTCGTTGACATTGAAGTTCACGTAAATCGGGTCGAGCGCGACGATGGTCGCAAGCTGTGTCGGCGAGGCAACGCCGACAAGTTCGCCCACCGAGACCAGATGCGCGCTGACCACGCCGTCGAACGGCGCGGTCACCTTGGTATAGTCGTAGTTGACTTGGGCGATTCGTGTGTTGGCCTGGGCTTGTGCCAGATTGGCCTTGGCGTTGTCGCGCGCCGCGGTGGAGCTATCGAGCGTCGCCTGTGACACGGCCTGCCGGGCGACGAGCTCGGACTGGCGTCTGTAGTCCGCTTCGGCCTGCTTCAGCGAGGCCTGCGCGCCGGCCTCGGCGGCTTGGGCCTGGTCGAGCTTGAACTTGTAGGTCTCGGGCTCGATGGTGAACAGCGTCGTGCCTTCCTTCACCGCGTCGCCGTCCTTGTAGTCGATCGACTGCAGGAAGCCTTGGACCCGCGCCACCAGATCGACGCTCTTCACGGGCGCGGTATTGCCGGTCGCGTCGAGGTAGCGCGTGACCGCGCGTTGCACCGGCTGTGCGACGTCCACCTTGGGCGGAGGCGGTGGCTGGAACGAATTCTGTTCGCACCCGGCCAGCAGCGTTGCTGTGAGCGCAATCGACATGATGCTCGGCAGATGTTGCCGAGCAGACCTTGGCTGGGAATGCGATGACAAGTGCGTCGACATCATCTCCGGAAAACCATTTGAACAGGCTTTGAGACCACGCGCACCAAAAAAAGGCATCGGATAGAGTCTATCCGTTGTGTTTCCTACCAACAATCCACCTGGAGCGAAACACGAAAGCCGATATGTCACCGGAAAGTTGCATGACCGCGCGGATATGTCGCCGGATCGTCAACTGATTGGGAGGCCGGCCGATGGTCGATCCAGCGCTTGAACGCTGCCCGCCGCTCTCGACCGTCGTCGTGATTGCGCTCGCCGCACCGGTCCTTTTCCGCATAGGCGCGCACGCGATGTCGTGTCGCGCCACCGGCCGAGCCGGAGGCGAAGCCGGTGCCTGGCTCGGTCGCTGAAAGCAAGCCAGCCGCGGGCAGGGGGCGGGCGGTGCTGCGGCACCTGCATCTCCATCTGCAGCCCATCGGCGGTACCAGTTGTTCCTGCCGCGGGGGCATCGGACCGGTGGCTATTCCGGCAACGCCGAGGTTCCTGCTGCGGCTGGGTCCGCTCGATGAGCGAGTGATTATCAATGCTGCATGTGCCGGCCGAAGCTCTCTCTCGGCCGTCCTTCCCGACGTTCGCCTCCGGCGAGTGCCTCGGGACGAGGGCTTGCTTTGCGGCAAAAGGACAGACCCTCATGGTGAGGGGCGCCGCCTGCGGCGCGCCGCGAACCATGAGGCCGGTCCGGTTTGGGCCATATGCGATAGCCCTGCCTCGGGCGGCGGCACCGTCGCAGCACCTACAAAACGGCGAAATCTGCCTCGCGTGTCGCAGTCGTCTGCGTCGCCGCATTTGATCAAAATTCTGCATCGATTGATTTGATTTCGCGATGACAACGATGCAGATTTTACGCGTTGCCTTTGCCTTTACGTTGCCGAAGTAATTTGTATTTAACGAGCCCCTCGCCATGGTGGACGCTGTTTCCACCCGTGCAAATTGATGGGAGAGGCCATGTTGTTGAAGTGGCGCGGCCTATGCGCTGCAGTTTTTGCGTTTACCGCCGCGGCGGCGGTAACGAACAGCGCACATGCTGCGAACTTGAAGGACGAGATCGCCCCGGGCGGCAAGCTGCGCGTCGCGATCGCGATCAGTCCGGCCGGAGGCGCCTTCTGGTGCACGAAGGCGGAGAATGGTTACGCGGGCGTTCCGGTCGATCTCGGCAAGGCCATGGCTGCACAGCTTGGCGTGCCGGTCGAATATGTCGAATACCACAATTCCGGCGAGATCGCCGATGCGGCCTCCAAGGGCGGCTGGAGTGTCGCCTTCCTGCCCAAGGATCCGGAGCGCGAGGGCAAGTTGTCGTTTGGCCCGATCTATGAGGTCGGCGATGCGACCTACATCGTCCGGGCGGGCTCGACTGCGACGAATTTTGCAACGCTCGACCAGGGCGGCACCGAGGTTGCGGCGATCGAGGACACGACCACGCTGCGCGGCGCGAAGGCGCATCTGAAGAAGGCGACGGTAACGCCCTTCAAGACCTATGACGAGGTCTACAGCCTGCTCGCCGCCGGCGAGATCGACGCCTTCGCATTGTCGCGCGATCAGCTCAACGAAATGGCGAAGAAGCTGCCGGGCACGAAAGTGCTCGATGAGACCTTCAAGAAGACGTTCACCGCGGTCGCGGTGCCGCCCAGCCATCCGCAGGCGCTTGCCTTCGTCACCAAGTTCATGACCGACGCCAAGTCGAACGGCGTGCTGCGCAAGGCCTATGATGACAACGGCCTCAAGGACACGCCGCTACGCACGCAGTGATCAGTTCGCGGCGGGCGCGATGGGATCGAGCCCGCTGTCGACGATCGTCGTGCGGGCGGCCGGGGAGGCCAGAAACCTGATCAGCGCCTTTCCGGCCTCGGGCTCCTTCGACGATGTGGCGATGCCGGCCGAGAAGATCGTGATCTTCTGCAACTCGTCCGGCAACGGTCCGACGATATCGATGCCGGCGACCGGCTTCAATTCGCTGATCTGCTGAAAGCCGAGTTCGGCCTCGCCATGGGCGACGATCTCGCCGACCGGGGTCGCCGGGATCATTCGCGCTTTGTCTTTCATCTGGTCCTTGATGCCGAGCTTGTCGAACATCTCGGTCGAGACGTAAACGCCGCTGGCGCTGTCGGAGTAGGCGACCGATTTCGTCGCCAGCAAGGCGCGCTTCACCGCGTCAGCGGTTGAAATGTCAGGGTGCGGCGTACCGGATTTCACCGCGATGCCGATCGGAGATTTCACTAGATCGACGCGGCTGTCGGCCGCGACCTTGCCCTTTGTGATGAGGTCGCCCAGCGCATAGCCGACCATGATGAGGACGTCGGCCGGCTCGCCGCGCTCGAGTCGCATCGGGATCGCATTCACGGTCGTGCCCATCGAGGGCCCGTAGGCGACCACGACCTTGTTGCCGGTGGTCCGCTCGAACTCCGGCGCCAGCTTCTTGAACGCCGCGGTCAGCCCGCCGGAGATCATCACGTGAACATCGGCGGCGCTCGCGCCGGTGCTGACCGCAAGGGCGGTGGCGACACCGAGCGCAAGAATGCGGACGCGTGCGGAAATTGTCATATGGAATCCTCCCCAGACGAGCGTTGCGCGCAGTTCGTTGGCTGCGCCGCGCAGCTTGCTTATCCCGCTTCTCAGACGAGGACCAGAGGGGGAGTTGAACGACAGATTTTGCGGTGCGTCCCAGGGGCGCGCGCCGTTGGGTGGCATCCACCGCTGTCGGATCGCGGCACGCAGGCTGGCGTCAGGTGCCGACCTGGTAGTCAGGGGCGGAGGCCAGGAAGCCGGCATAGGCGGCGGCATCCGGCGGGGCGAACTTCTCGGCCAGCGGATTGCGGCGTCGTTTCGCGGCACCGATGTCGGCCAGCAGCTCGTCGAAATGTTTGAAGTGATAGGGGGCAACGCAGAGCCCGCCATAGACGCCCGCCGCCGGCCGCTCGACCCGCTTAAAGTGCAGCATCATCTCGATGTTGTCGCGCATCTGCCGGTCGGTGGGCTGGTGCGCGAGCTGTCCGTCGGCGTAACGCACCAGCCAGTTGGCCGCCATGTCGGCACATAGCACGGTGCAGAAGCTCGAGTTGAAGCCGACGAAGCCGAGCTCGGGCAGGTCCGGATTGGCGATCAACCGATACAGCCGATATTGCCCGTCCGCGTCGACCAGCCTGGCGCGATCGGCCTCGGAGAGGAACGGTACGCCCAGTCTGTAGCCGATCGCGAGCACGGCAATGTCAGCCTTGACCCGCTCGCCGCCGCTGGTCACGATCGTGTTCGGCTCGTAGTGATCGAAGGTGCCGCGGATGGCCTTGATCCGGCCGTCGGCCACCATCGGGAAGAAGTCCGGAGTTGCGATCGGGACTGAGCAGTTGACCCCGACCTCGATCGGCTCTTTGGGGACCATCTTGCATTTCTCAAGCTGTAGCTGCGCCTTGAGCAGCGCCTCCAAGCCGCGCCAATTGGCCCAGACGAAAGGCTTGGCGATGGCGTGGGCGAGGCGGGCGAGCGGACCGATGTTCCAACTCGCGAACATCTGCTCCTGCGCGCGAATGTAGAGGATCCGCTTGAAGTTGATCAGGCCGCCGATGAAATACGGAATGCGCCAGACCGGCTCACGATAGACCAGCGTCACCTCGCGCGCGCCGGACTTCACGGCGTTCACCGCGATGTCGGTTGCCGACTTGGAGCCGCCGAGCACCACGACGCTTCTGCCCTTGGCCAGGGCTGCATCGTTTTATTTCGACGAGTGGATGATCTCGCCGCCGGCCGCCGTGAAGCTGTCCTCGCCCGGCAGGTTCAAGCTTTGCGGCTCGTTGAACTGGCCGATGCAGATCGCGACGAAGTCGAAATCTTCGCGGCTGGTCCCGCCATCCTTTGCTGCGAGATCGAGCGTCCAGCCCGGCTTGCCGTCGGCGCGGCGGTTCATCGCCACCACCGCCGTGTTCAGGCGCAGCATGCGGTCGAGGCCGTGGTCTCGCGCATAGCCGGTGAGGTAGGCGTGGACCTGCGGACCCTTTGGCCATTCCGGGTACGACTCCGGCATCGGCTTGTCGGTGTAGCGATAGAGCTCTTTCGGGCTCTGGGTCTGAACGTCGGGATAGGATCGGGCCGGCTCCCAGACGCCGCCGAGATCGCCGCTCTTCTCGATGATCGTGACCTTGTGACCTCGTTTCGAAAACGCCTTCGCAGCCGCGAGGCCCGAGACGCCGGCACCGATTACGCACACGTTCTTCCGAATGATCATGGCAGGTTACCTCATCGAATGATTGGCGGGGCGTGCGGGCGAGCCGCATCGAATGCAGGTGGCACGAAGCTCGCCGCTTGCCTCCTCCGCGTCGAGAGCAGTTTGGTTACGCCTGCAATCGGCCGCATGCGCGATCGACGCGCCGCGTCATAGGCCAGACGCCAAGATCGCAGCGCGTCGTTAGACCTAATCGTTGGCCTCGGGCGGCAGGAAGTCGACCTCATGCTCGGCCGAGATCCTGACGACCTCGGCCGGATCGGTGAGGTCATGCAGTTTATTGAACAGCGCTTCGAGCTTCTGCATCGGCGACACCCAGAACAGCGCCCGCGCCGGCTTGTCGGACTTGTTGAAATAGCCGTGTGGAATGCCGCGCGGCATCCGGACCAGATCGCCGGCGTGAGCCTTGACCCAGACACCGTCGAGCTTGAGGTCGAGGACGCCTTCCTGAACCAGGATGAACTCGTCCTGAGTGGGGTGGATGTGGACGGGTACGAACTGGCCGGGCTCGCTGTTGGTCTCGAACGCAAAGGTGGAGTCGGTGATGGCCTTCGGAAAATAGAGCTGGCCGAGGATGTTCCAACTCTTGCCGCCATAGCCGGTGCCGGCCGCGGTGATGCCTTTCTCGAGTGGTGTCATGGCTCGTCTCCCTCATGGACCTTGCGAAAGGATCGGGCGGCCGGCACGCACTGTCTATCCGGAAAACGAATCCCTCGACCGGATCAGCTAATTATTATAGGCTTAAAATGATCTCGTGATGGCGATGACGGCAATGTTGTCTGTAGCAGCGGGCATTGATTGCACTCCTGGTGGCTCCGCAACGATGCGGCTTGCCGAGTTTCGCCGCGTTGCAACAACCTCTGTCGACGAGGCGGCCGAACAAATAGGTCGCATCTTCTGTCCACATCGGCTGCAACCGGCCGTCCGGACCGCCCAGCATTTCTGCGCTGTGCACAATTGCGCGCCATTTGACGGCTTCTCGATCAACTACGTGGCCTATGGCAGCGTGGTGACCATCGATCCCGGCTACCTCGAGCGCTTCTTCCTGATCCAGCTTCCCCTGTCCGGAACGGCGCGCATCCACGCAGGGTCGCGCGAGGTGGCGAGCTGTCCCGGTCTTGCCGCCTCGCTGCTGTCGCCGACGGTGCCGACGCGGATGCTCTGGGAGGATTGCGAGCAATTGATCCTGCTCGTGGATCGTCGCGTTCTCGAGCAGCGTGCCGCAGCGTTGTCTGGCAGGGCGGTGCAGCCGGTCGTGTTCGACCCGTCTATCGATGTGTCGAAGGGCGCCGGATCGATGCTGGCGGCGCGGATGCATGAGCTCGCCGGGCTGGCCGAGCGGATCGGCCCCGATCGCGAGCTGTCCGCCGTGGCGGCCGCGGATCGGCGGGAGGCGCTGCTCGAACTCCTGCTCATTCACCGCAGTCACGATCTGTCGGATGCCATCCGCAGGTTTTCCGGCCGATCGGAGGCGCTGCCCCGCGGCTTGCAAAGGGCGCGGGACTTTCTGCACGCGCATGCCGCGGAACCGTTGGATCTTGTGCGACTGGCGGAGATAGCTGGTATCGGCATCCGCGCGCTGCAATGCGGCTTCCGCCGCCATTTCGGCAGTTCGATCTCGGAGATGCTGCAGGATCTCAGGCTGGCGCAGCTGAATGCGCGATTGATGAATGCGCCCCCGGAGGCACATATCATCGATATCGCCTTCGATCTCGGCTTCAGCCATCTCGGGCGGATGGCCGGTGCTTACAAGGCGAAGTTCGGCGAGACGCCATCGGCGACGCGGCGGCGTGCCTGTGGTCCTGCGATGCCGAGCCGCGCCTTCACGAATTGACGTGAACGAAATCGCGCAGCAGCGGATAGATCTCGTTGTTCCACTTCCTGCCGCTGAAGACGCCGTAATGGCCGACGCCGGCCTGCATGTGATGCACGCGGCGATAGTTGCGCACGTCGGTGCAGAGCTCCTGCGCGGCCAGGGTCTGACCGATCGAGCAGATGTCGTCGCGCTCGCCTTCCACCGTCATCAGGCCCATCCGGCGCACGGCGGCCGGATTCACCGGGCGGCCGCGATAGGTCAGCTTGCCCTGCGGCAACAGATGCTCCTGGAAGACGTCGCGCACGGTCTCGATGTAGAACTCCGCGGGCAGGTCCATCACGGCGAAATATTCGTCATAGAAAGTCTTGATCACCTCCGCCTTCTCGATCTCGCCTTTGGCAAGATGGTTGGCGAGATCGATGTGCTGCTTGAGGTGCCGCTCGAGGTTCATCGACACGAAGGCGGTGAGCTGCACGAAGCCGGGATAGACCTTGCGGAAGGCGCCCTTGCACTGCAGCGGCACGTAATGGATCAGATTGTCCTCGAACCATTTGATCGGCTTGCTCTTGGCGAACTCGTTGACCTTGGTCGGCTGGATGCGGGTGTCGATCGGGCCGGCCATCAAAGTGAGCGTTGCCGGGCGCGAGGGATGGTCGTCCTCGCACATGATCGCGGTGGCGGCGAGCGCGGGCACTGAGGGCTGACAGATCGCGACCATATGCGGCCGCGGCCCGAGCTGGCCCAGGAAGGTGATCAGGTGCTCGGTGTAGTCGTCCAGGCCGAAGCGGCCATGCGCCTGCGGAATGTTCCGTGGATTGTGCCAGTCGGTGATGTAGACGTCGTGGTCCTGCAGCAGCGTCTTGACCGTGCCGCGGAGCAGCGTGGCGAAATGGCCGGACATCGGCGCCACCAGCAAGATGCGGGGCTGTTCAGGCGCGCCCTCCTTCTTGAAACGCAGCAGCGAGCCGAACGGCGTCCTGAACGTCACCTCTTCACTGACCGGCCATTCGCGGTTGCCCACCATGACACTGTCGATCCCGTAGGCCGGCCGCGAATAGGTCAGGGCGGAGCGCGAAATCAGCTCCAGCGCCGCAGCAAGGCGCCGCCAGGCGCGATGCGAAAGCCCGGGTGGGATCAGGTTGAGCGCGCGCAGCGCCGCCGTCGCTCCCTGGCGCCAGGGCTCGGTCAGGTCCATGTGGTTCTGAAAAGCTTGGTACAGCAGCGCCATGCTCGGGTCCGTCACTCCAATTGCTCGCATGCAATATCGGAGCCAAGGCTGACGCGTGCCGCCTCGAGAACTGGCATGTCGCTTGCTGCGTGAACGTCGGCGCATCAGGCCATGTCCGGCGCTCATCGCCGCCCCGTCGCGATGGGCGATCGGCCTGAGCCGGAGACGAGAGGGAGGTAAACGGCATGGCCAAGGCGACGTTGACGATCAGCAGCAAGAATTATTCGTCGTGGTCGCTGCGCGGCTGGCTGCTTGCCAGGTTTGCGGGGCTGGAGTTCGAGGAAATCATCGTGGCACCCGACGACCCGGCGGCGCGCGCGGAGATCCTGCTGCTCTCGTCCTCGATCCTGGTGCCGTGCCTGCGCCACGAGGGCGCGACCGTCTGGGATACGCTGGCGATTGCCGAATACCTCAACGAGACTTTCCCGCAGGCCGGCCTGCTGCCGGCGGATCGCATCCAGCGCGCGCATTGCCGCTCGATATCGGGCGAGATCCATTCCGGCTTCACCACCTTGCGCGCCTCGCTCCCGGTCAATCTGAAAGCGCATCTCCCGGGCTTCAAGATCTGGAGCCGGGCCCAGGCCGATATCGACCGCGTCTGCACGATCTGGCGTGAATGCCTGGAGGCTTCGGGCGGGCCGTTCCTGTTCGGCGAGCGCTGCATGGCGGACGCGATGTACGCCCCGGTCGTGACCCGCTTCATGACCTACGATGTCAAGCTGGAGCCGCGGCTTCGGGCCTATGCCGACGTCGTCATGGCAATGCCGGAGATGCGGGAATGGGTCGAGGCGGCCAAGGCCGAGCCCGCAGAGATAGAGGAGCTCGAGGTGGAATACTGACGCGACCTGCGCTCATCTTGCTGCCGGCACGGTCGCTTCGAAATATTCCCTGACACGAAATCCTGTCGCGATGCCGCGCCCTCAGTCGAGCGCAGGAATTAACGACTGCGGGCCGCCGCAAGCCATTCCCGGAACTGTCATGCGCTGCATGTTGTAAGTCTTTCCAGGCTCAGCACCAGAGCTGGCCGTGAACAGATCTTGTACCGTGCCTCGCGGCTGATTCGGGCGCGATTCGTTCCAGTCGCGTTCCGGAGGTTAACAGCCCGCATCCGAGCGTTACGTTTCGAGACAGGCTGCGCATTCTAATCTGTCGCTTTTGCTGCGATCGGCAGGCTTGGCTCTTTGCGGATCGATTGCGTGCCGCTACACCGGCGGCCGGGGGAGGAGCCATCATGGATCTGACGACATGGGCCTGGCTCGCGCTGGCCGCCTACGGCATGCACATTCTCGAAGAATACACCTTCGATTGGCGCAATTGGGCGCGCGCCGTCATGAAGCTTCCGGTGGAGTGGAGCGATTTCTACGTCACCAATGCGCTGGTGATCGTGCTCGGCGCGGTGCAGGCCATCGTGGCCCACGCGATGCCGCTGGCGCCGCTCGCTTATGCCGCGCTGATGATCATCAACGCCATCTTCTTTCATATTCTGCCGTTCGTGCGGAGCGGCGGGCGCTTCTCGCCGGGACTTGCGACGGCTGTCGTGCTGTTCCTGCCCACGGCTCTTGCGGTCTGGCGTCGGGCGGCGATCGACGGAGTGCTTGACGGCGGGACGGCCGTGTCAGCAATTGCGATTGGCGCGCTGCTGATGGCCTATCCCGTCGTGATGCTCAATTTGCGTTCAAAACCATATTTCCGGCAAGACCATTCCTAAGCAGCGCTCAGGTGGCGCGGTACGATCAATAGGATGTTGCGCGAGCTGCCGCGAAAGCAGCGCCGCCGCGCTCGGAGCGCCCGTTGCGCGATTGAAAGCCCACGCGCGGAAAGCGCCAGGCGACGACGGTCGCTTCCAGCATGCCGCCGGATTCCTGATTGTGCCACTTGCCATCGACATAGAGACATGGAAACGGCAGTTGGTAGGTGCCGCTGTGATCTTCGCAGAGCACCTCGACCGCTTGTCCCGGCGGCGGTTCGCCGCTGCCATCGAACTGCGCCAGCCGTTTTTCGCGCGTAGCCATTCTGTGCATCTCCCTCGAAACGGGTCCCAGCGCTTGCAACCTCAATGCGGGATTGAGGTCGCAGTATGGTATCATCAGGACAAGCGGTCTGTTCCATGCAAATTCATGTGTTTGGCGACGTGATGAGGAAATTGTGATGTGGTTGATTCGCGGCTTGTCTCCGCTTTGTTTCTGCGTTGCTCTTGCTGGTCAGACGGCACATGCGCAGGACGTTCCGGGAATCGAGATCTGCACGGTCGAGAAGACGATGGAACGTCGCACCTCGTGCCTGCAGAGCAATGTGGATTTCCTGCAGAAGACGATCACCAAGCTCTCACTCGACCATCAGCAGAAGATCGATGCCGCAAGCCGTCAGATCCAGGCGCTGAAGGCTGCGTTGATCAGCCAGCAAGGGACGATCGACGAGCTCAAATCGGCGCAGGCAAAGCTGCTCGATGAGCTGAAGAAAAAAGCAGATGCTCCGGTTGCGAAGGATGCCGCGCCGGCAGCAGCCGGTAAGTAGCTATAGAACCCGGCGCAGAAGGCCGCGGCGTAGCTTGCAACGCAGCCTTGCAACTCAGCCCTGCAGCGCATGGCAAGCCGGCTTGCTTGGCAAGCTCGTGCGCCTTTGCCATAAGAGCCCGCATAAGAACGTGCGGCGGGCGATCGAACATCCGCTTGCAGTCATAGAAGCGGGAGGTTGTCCGATGTCCAATCTGCGGGTGCTTGCTACCGATCTGGAATTTCCGGAAGGTCCGGTCGCGATGCCGGACGGCTCGGTCGTGCTGGTGGAGATCCGCGGCCGGCGCCTGACCCGCGTTTGGCCCGACGGCCGCAAGGAGGTGGTGGCGCAGATTCCCGGCGGTCCGAACGGCGCTGCGCTCGGTCCCGATGGCAAGATCTACATCTGCAACAATGGCGGCTTCTCCTGGATTCCGACGCGCAATACCGTCATGCCCGGGCCACAGCCGGAGGATTATCTCGGCGGCTCGATCCAGCGCGTCGACCTGCAGAGCGGCACGATCGAGACCGTCGTCACCAGATGCGGCGAGCATGCGTTGCGCGGGCCGAACGACCTGGTGTTCGACCGGCATGGCGGCTTGTGGTTCTCCGATCTCGGCAAGCGTCGCGCGCGCGACATGGATCTCGGCGCCGTCTACTATCTCAAGCCGGGGATGACCGAGATCGTCGAGGTGGTGCACGGCATGCTGCCGGCCAACGGCATCGGCCTGTCCCCGGACGAAAACACGGTCTATGTCGCGGAGACGCCGACCGCGCGGCTCTGGGCGTATGAGCTCTCCGAGCCGGGCACGCTGAAGCCGCGCGACGTGATCTACCGCGGCGAACGCGGCAAGCCGATCGCGGGACTGGGCGGCTATCAGATGTTCGATTCGCTCGCGGTGGAGGCGTGCGGCAATGTCTGCGTCGCGACTCTGGTGAGCGGCTGCATCAGCGTGATCGCGCCGGATGGCGCCATCGTCGAGCAGGTGCCGACCGGCGATCGCGTCACGACCAACATCGCCTTTGGCGGGCCGGAACTGAAGACGGCCTATATCACGCTGTCCGGCAAGGGCGAGCTCGTCGCCATGGATTGGCCGCGGTCCGGATTGCCGCTGAATTTTTTGAACAAGTGACGAGGGCGTGGTAGTCCCGCCGTCATTGCGAGCGAAGCGAAGCAATCCAGCGCCCGAGCAGGATGGCACTGGATTGCTTCGTCGCTTGCGCTCCTCGCAATGACGGAAGTCAGCAATGCCGTTCCTCAATCCCATCACCCTCCGCGGCCAACACGCCAGCCTCCAACCGCTCTCGCCCGCGCATCACGACGCGCTCGTCGAGGCGGTGAAGGACGGCGAGCTGTGGAAGCTTTGGTACACGTCGGTGCCATCGCCCGAGACCATGGCCAAGGAGATCGAGCGCCGGCTGGGCCTGCAGGCGGCAGGCACCATGCTGCCCTTCACCGTATTCGACGCCGAGGGCCGCATCTCGGGTATGACCACCTACATGAATGTCGATGCGACCAATCGCCGGGTCGAGATCGGCTCGACCTGGTATGCGAAGCGTGTGCAGCGCAGCGCGCTGAATACGCAATGCAAACGCCTGCTTCTCGCACATGCATTCGAGGCGCTCGATTGCATCGCGGTGGAGTTCCGCACCCATTTCTTCAACCACCAGAGCCGGCGCGCGATCGAGCGGCTCGGCGCCAAGCAGGACGGCGTCCTGCGCAGCCATCAGGTTGCGCCGAACGGCACGTTGCGCGATACCGTGGTCTTCAGCATCATCGCCTCCGAATGGCCGACCGTGAAAGCCCATCTCGACCATCAGCTGCATGACAAGCTGCGCTGATCGCGCTAAGGCGCGAGGTGCGCGCATGATGTGTTCGTGCGGCAGATGATGAGTGAACAGAAGATCAAGATGGATACATTCGACTATGTGATCGTGGGCGCCGGATCGGCCGGCTGCGTGCTCGCCAATCGTCTGAGCGAGGATCCGTCGGTAACGGTGTGTGTGCTGGAGGCGGGGCCACGCGACTGGCACCCTTACATTCATGTGCCGGCCGGCTTCATCAAGACCTTCTACATGAAGAGCATCAATTGGGGCTATCAGCAGGAGCCCGGGCCCTATACCGCCGGTCGCAGCATCTACGCTCCGCGCGGCAAGACGCTGGGCGGCTCCTCCTCGATCAACGGCCATATCTATAATCGCGGCCAGCACCAGGACTTCGACACCTGGGCGCAGATGGGCAATCGCGGCTGGAGCTATGCCGACGTGCTGCCTTACTTCAAACGCATGGAGCGGCGGATCGGGGTCGGCGAAGCCGAATATCGCGGCCGTGACGGCAACCTGACGGTCACCACCATGGAGTGGAAAGACCGATTGTGCGAGGCCTTCATGGATGGCGCGGTCTCGCTCGGCATTCCGCGCAACCCCGATTACAACGGCGCCATCCAGGAGGGCGTCTCCTACGTCCAGCGCACGATCCAGAACGGCCGCCGCGTGTCGTCGGCGACCGCGTTCCTGCGTCCGGCCAGCCGCCGGCCGAATGTCGAGATCCGCACGCATGCGCATGCGACCGGCGTCATCCTCGAAGGTAAGCGCGCCGCCGGCGTGCGTTACAGTCGCGGTGGTCGCGGCGGCGTGCCGATGGAGGTGCGCGCGCGCAAGGAGGTGATCCTCTCCGGCGGCGCCTACAACTCGCCGCAACTGCTGCAGCTGTCCGGCATCGGCGCACCGGATTTGTTGCGTGAGCGCGGCATCGAAGTCCGCCACGCGCTTTCAAGCGTCGGCGAAGGCCTGCAGGACCATTACGCGCCGCGCACGGTGGCGCGGGTCAAGAACATCAAGACCATCAACGAACTGGCGCGCGGTCTCAACCTCTGGGGCGAGGCGCTGAAATGGGCGGTGACACGGCGCGGCATCCTGTCGCTGTCTCCGACCATGGTCTACTGCTTCTGGCACTCAGGCGAGACCGCCGAGAGCTCCGACCTGCAACTGACCTTCACGCCCGCAAGCTACAAGGAGGGCGTGCAGGGTCAGCTGGAGGACGAGCCGGGCATGACGGTTGCCTCCTGGCAGCAGCGCCCCGAGAGCCGGGGCTATGTGCGGTTGCGCTCGGCCGATCCGTTCGATCCGCCGGTCATTCAGACCAATTATCTCGCGGCCGAGCTCGATCGCCGCGTCGTCGTCGCGGGCATGAAGCTCGCGCGACGGCTGCTGGCGTCGGCGCCGCTTGCGCCGTATTTTGCTTATGAGGATTTCCCCGGCCCCAAGGTGCAGAGCGACGACGAGTTTCTCGCCGCCGCCACGCAGCGCGCCACCACGACGTTCCATCCTGGCTGCAGCTGCCGGATGGGACCGGCCGACTCGACCTGGGCCGTGGTCGACGATCGCCTGCGCGTGCACGGGCTCGATGGTCTGCGCGTGGTCGATGCCTCGGTGATGCCGCGCATGATCTCGGCCAACCTCAATGCCTCGACCATGATGATCGCCGACAAAGCCGGCGATCTGATCCTGGGCAAGGGCGCTGTCGCCGCGGAGCTTGGCGCTTAACGACGCCGGCAGGCAGGCTTGGTCCTTACGCGTTGGCGCGTGCGGCGATTGCCTGGGCTTCCGCAGCGGCTCTTTGCATGCTGGACGACATCTCGCCGGTGACGGTGCTCTGCTCTTCGATCGCGGCCGCCGTCGAGGTGACGTATTCGCTGACGTTCTGGATTTCCGTCTTGATCGCGTTCAAGGCGCTCACGACCTCGCTCGAGATCCCGGTCAGGCCGCCGATCTCCGCACCGATCTTGTCGGTGGCCGCCTTGGCCTGATTGGCCAGGTTCTTGACCTCCGAGGCCACCACGGCAAAGCCGCGTCCGGCATCGCCGGCGCGCGCCGATTCGATCGTGGCGTTGAGCGCCAGCAGGTTGATCTGCCCGGTGATGTCGCTGATGATCTCGACGATCCCGCTCATCGCCTGTGCAGCGTCGCTCAGGCGCTTGGCCTGCGAGTCGGCCGATGCAACGCGCTCCACCGCACCCATCGCGGTCTCGCGAGACTTCGTCATGGCTTCGGAGATCTCGCGGACGGAGGCGTTCAGCTCCTCGGCGCCTGCTGCGACCGATTCCATCATGCCGCGGACGCGCTCGTTGCCCATCCGCACCAGCACTTGCTTGGTGACGTCGCTCGCGTATTTCACCACCTTGAACGGCTTGCCGTTGAGATCGAGGATCGGGTTGTAGGACGCCTGAATCCAGACCTCGCGCCCGCCCTTGCCGATGCGCTTGTACTCGTTGGCCTGATATTCGCCGCGGTTCAGCGAGGCCCAGAACTCGCGATAGGCGGCGCTGTCGCGCTCGTCCGGATCGACGAACATCGAGTGGTGGCGGCCCTTGATCTCCCCGAGTGTGTAGCCGAGTGCGTGAAGGAAATTGTCATTCGCCGTGATGATGGTGCCGTCGAGATCGAACTCGATCACCGCCTGCGACTTGCTGATCGCCGCGATCTGACCGGCGAGATCGGCATTGCGGAGCTTCTGCTCGGTCACTTCGGTCGCGAACTTGACTACCTTGAAGGGCTGGTTCTGCTCGTTGAAGATCGGATTGTAGGAGGCCTGGATCCATACTTCTTTACCGCCTTTGCCGATGCGCTTGTATTCGGCCGCCTGGTATTCGCCGCGGTTCAGCGCCGCCCAGAACTCGCGATAGGCGGCGCTGTCGCGCTCGCGCGGATCGACGAACATGCTGTGATGCTTGCCCTGGATCTCGGGCAGGGTGTAGCCGAGCGCTTTCAGGAAGTTGTCGTTGGCGGTCACGACGGTGCCGTCGAGATTGAACTCGATCACGGCCTGCGACCGGCCGATCGCCGCCACCTGCGCCGCATAATCGAGGTTCTGCAGGCGAACGCTGGCATCGGACCACTCGACCACCGTCCCGGCGCGGGTTCCGTCCGGATGCTTCAGCGGCGTCGCGACGAGGTCGAAGATCCGGTTGCCGATCTTGATCGTTGCGCGGTGCTCGGAATTGAGTGCCTGGAGCATGCGCCTTTGGCGCGCCGGCTCCTTGTGGAAACCGTCGATGTTGGTTCCGATCAGTCTGTCGACGCTGAAATTTGGCAACTGCTTCTGCAGATCAGCTTCGGCTTCGCGCAACAGCGTCTTCACCGCCTCGTTCATGTAGACGATGTTGAGCTTGTCGTCTGCGACCATGACCTTGGCGCTGATCGCGCTCGCGGCCAGGGAGGCCAGCACCTCGCTTTGGTTCTTGCGGCCAAACATGAATATCTCCAATCGACCGAGTTCGAAAATACCGGCGGTCTGAGTCGTCCACATCTCCGCGAGATCGCATTGCTGGCGGTCCGGAGATGCAGGGAACGCTTCGTCGCGCGCGTTCGAACTTTCAAAATATCCGGGAAATTCCGGGGTTATCTCAATCTATCAGCTCGGCAGTAAGATTTGGTTAGGCAGTTTTCTGCAGCTCGGTTGGAATTGTGCACGGATGCCCGGCGTCGGAGATCCGACAATCACTCGGAATCGTACTAGCTTGTGTTGAATCAAATTTTCAGCGATTGCGCGCGTTAAATTGCGCGGCCAATCCAGGAGCGCCTCCGTCTCACTCCATGCCAGAGAAAGATCTTGCCGAAATCATCCAGATGCCGAGGGTGTTTCTCGACAGCCTAGGCATCGGCATTTCCGTGACGGATGTCGAGGAAGGCCGTATTCGCTTCGCCAACGCGGAGTATTGTCGCATCGTCGGCTATACGTTCGATCAGTTGAGGACGGACCGGATCTGCTTTCTCGAACTGACCCATCCCGATGATCGGGAGCGGAACCGCCTCCAGCATGCCCGCCTTCTCGCCGGCGAGATCGATCTGTACCAGATCGACGAGCGCTACCTTCGCAAGGATGGAAGCCTGGTATGGGCCCGCGTGACCGCCAGTCCGATACGCGACGTCGACGGCAGCATCCGATGGTATTGCGCTGTCGTCGAAGACATCACGGAAAAGAAGATCCTGGAAGGCCAGCTTGCGGCGGCCGAAAAACTGGCCGGCCTCGAGACGTTCAACCTCGTCGTCGAGGCCGAAGGGCGATCGCCCGGGGCTTCGATGTCGTCGTCTCCAAGTCTGGCGGATATGATGCGACACGTTCACCCGGACGACAGGGACGCGCTGGAGAAGGTGCTTCGCCGGGCGATCGTGAAGCGGACCGGCTACACGCAGGAATACCGGATTGTCGCCGATAGCGGTGCCATCCGCTGGGTTCGCGCCATCGGGACGTGCGTCTACAGCCCGTCGGAAGCATGCACGCACCTCGTCGGCTCGACGATCGACATCACCGAAACCAGGGCAGGCGGCGAAGCGAACACGCCGGAGCCGATCCGCAAGATCCTGGATCACATCGAGAAGCACTGGAACCAGAAGATTTCGATCGAGCAGCTCGCAGCTCAGTACGGGATCAGCCCGCGCGCGGTTTATCAATATTTTTCCGCGCACGGCGCCTCCCTGGGAGAGAAGATCAAGCAGAACCGGATGCAGCATGCGCGCCGCATGCTCTGCAATCCCGATCCGGGCGAAACGGTGACATCGATCGCGCTGAAGTGCGGGTTCAACAATCCCGGTCATTTCGCCAAGGAGTACCGGAAGATGTTTGGCGAGACACCGTCGGAAACGCTGCGACCATTGCCGCCGCTCCAATAGCGACCGCGAACATCATCCCAGGGCGGCCTCTCGTGACGCAAGCGGCCAATTGTCCGCAGCCTCGTTCAGGGCGCGGGGCTCACGTGCTGTTGCGCGTGCGGTCAATCGACGCGCCTCTGCTCGACCAGTTCGCGCTCCCGCCACACATCTTTAATCGTTCGGTCACGCAGCTGTTACCGGGCGCCCCTAATCGACCCGACGCATCACTTTGGGGAGTGAATAGATGTCGAATGACAAGCGTCATGATCGTCGTGAATTCTTGCGCCTGCTGGGCGCGTCGGCCGCTACGGCCGCGCTGACTCAGAGCATCGAGCGGGCGCATGCGATTCCGGCCTTCAACCGTCAAGGCACCATCGAGGACGTCAAGCACATCGTGGTTCTCATGCAGGAGAACCGGGCGTTCGATCATTATTTCGGCAGCATGCGCGGCGTCCGCGGCTTCAACGATCCGCGTGCGGTGAAGCTGCCGAACGGCAATCCGGTCTGGCAGCAGCCGAACGGCAACACCAGCGTGATGCCGTTCCGCGTCGACAATGCGGCCAACACTTACGTCGAAGACGTGGCCCACGGCTGGAACGACGGCCAGAGGGCCTGGAATCACGGCAACTATGACCAGTGGCTCCCGAACAAGGGGACCACGACCATGACCTATATGAACCGTCAGGATCTGCCCTGGCACTACGCGCTGGCTGATGCCTTCACCGTCTGCGATTCGTATTTCTGCTCGGTGATGGGGCCGACCGATCCGAACCGCTATTACATGTGGACCGGCTGGGACGGCAATGACGGCAAGAACGGCGGCCCGGTCATCACCAACGCGGAAGCCGGCTACGATTGGTCGACCTTCCCTGAACTGTTGGAAAAGGCTGGGATCTCCTGGAAGATCTATCAGGATATCGGCGTCGGCCTGACCGCTTCCGGCTATTGGGGCTGGACCGAAAATCCCTGGATCGGCAATTACGGCGACAACTCGCTGCTCTATTTCCACCAGTACCAGAACTCGCAGCCCGGCAGCCCGCTCTATGAGAAGGCGCTGCGCGGCACCAACATCGCCAATGGCGGCAACTTCGAGAACCTGTTCGACATTCTGCGCAACGATGTCAGGAACGGCACGCTGCCGCAGGTGTCGTGGATCGCGGCGCCGGAAGCCTTCAGCGAGCACCCGAACTGGCTGCCCGGCCCCGGAGCCTGGTACGTGTCGAAGGTGCTGGACATCCTGACCTCCAATCCGGAGCTCTGGAGCAAGACCGTTCTGCTGATCAATTATGACGAGGGCGGCGGCTTCTTCGACCACGTGGTCGGGCCTTATCCGGCGCCGTCCAAGGCGTATGGCCAGTCGACGGTGGACACCAGCACCGATCTGTTCGCCGGCGACGGCAGTCATGTCCCGGGTCCGTACGGGCTTGGCGTCCGCGTGCCGATGCTGGCCGTCTCGCCTTGGTCGCGCGGCGGCTTCGTCTGCTCGCAAGTGTTCGACCACACTTCGGTGATCCAGTTCATCGAGAAACGCTTCCATCGCACGGCGCCCGGCCTGTTCGAGAAGAACGTCCCGGCATGGCGTCGCGCGGTCTGCGGCGACCTCACCTCGGCCTTCAACTTCCGTTCGCCGAACGAAGGTTTGCCGCCGCTGCCGCCGACGGTTGCGCCGCCCGCCAGCGACGTCACCACCGGCACCCGCTATGATAACTATCATCCGGTCCCGCCGGCCAAGCAGGTGATGCCGGTGCAGGAGCAGGGCGTCCGTCCCGCCCGGCCGCTGCCCTATAATCTTCAGGTCGACGGCTCTGCCAATCTCGCGCAGAAGAGGTTCGCGATCCGCTTCGCCAATCCGGGCGATGCCGGCGTCTGCTTCCACGTGCGTTCGGGTAACAGCAATCTGGGTCCGTGGAGCTACACGGTCGAGCAGGACAAGTCGCTGAACGATGTCTGGGATCTTGCCGGCACTGCCGGTCAGTATGATCTCTCGGTCTATGGGCCGAACGGCTTCTTCCGCAGCTTCAAGGGCGGCGGCTTGGGGGCCAATGTCGCCAACGTCGACATCGATTCGTTGGATTTCTCCAATGAGGACGCCGACAATGACGTGTACGGTCTCGGCCTGATCCTGACCAACAAGGGCGCGATCTGCACCGTGACGCTCGTCGACAACTACACCGGCAGGAGCCGGACGCGCCGGCTCCGCCATGGCGAGAAGTTCGAGACCATGGTCCATGTGCACAACAACAACGGCTGGTACGACCTGACGGTGACAACCGATACCGATGCCGGCTTCAGGTGGCAGCTCGCCGGTCACGTCGAGAACGGCCGGAGCACGACCAGCGATCCCGCGATGGGCAAGATCGCGGCGACCTGACATTTGGTTCGGCAGCCATCGAGGAACGCCCGGGCGGAAGTCCGGGCGTTCCGCTTTTTGAAACTGACGCTGCCGATCCTACCCGGCAATCGTCCGCGTCCAGCATGCGGACGCGTTCGGTTGGCGCGGCAGGTGCCGGATCGCAGTTGCCTGTCGTGTGCGGCTCACGGAATTTCCAGCACGCGAGATAACGGCGCCATCGGCCGAGGCGACAGTGGCCGAGAGGCAGCGGCTCTTGCGCTTCGCCGTTAAATATCGCGAGACATTCTGAAGCAGGCGCACAGCTTGCGTCGCAGCAGGACTTGTCAACGCGGTTTCGTTCCCGCAGTATGACCGCAATTGTGCCGTGCGAGAGGCACCAATGCCAAGCGATCATGTCAGTGAGGAAACGAAGAAGATGCTGAAGATGACGAGGGTCATCGCCTTGACCCTGCCGATGCTGTGTGGAACCGCCTACGCGGAGGATACGGTCAAGATCGGCTATATCGATCCGCTCTCCGGTGGCGGTGCCAGCGTTGGCGAAGGCGGACTGAAGACGTTCCAGTTTCTCGCCGACGAGATCAACGCCAAGGGCGGCATCCTCGGCCGCAAGGTCGAGATCCTGCCGCTCGACAACAAGACCAACCCACAGGAAAGCCTGGTCCAGGCGCAGAAGGCGATCGACGCCGGTGCCCACTACATCACCCAGGGCAACGGCTCCTCGGTCGGCGCGGCGCTGGAGGATTTCGTCGCCAAGAACAACACGCGAAATCCCGGCAAGGAAGTGCTCTACTTCAACTATGCCGCGGTCGATCCGAGCATGACCAACGAGAAGTGCAGCTTCTGGCATTTCCGTTGGGATGCGAACTCCGACATCAAGATGGAAGCGCTCACCAACTACATGAAGGGCATTCCGTCCATCAAGAAGGTCTATTTGATCAACCAGGACTATTCGTTCGGTCAGTCGGTCCGCACCGAGGCGCGCAAGATGTTGGCCGCCAAGCGCCCCGACGTCCAGATCGTCGGCGACGAGCTGCATCCGCTGCTCAAGATCACCGACTTTTCGCCCTACATCGCCAAGATCAAGGCGTCCGGCGCCGACAGCGTCGTGTCCGGCAATTGGGGCCAGGACATCGCGCTGCTGCTCAAGGCCGCGGCCGATGCGGGCCTCAAGGTCAACTGGTACACCTACTATGCCGGCGGCGCCGGCGGCCCGACCGCGATCAAGCAGACGGGGCTCGACCATCAGGTGTTCCAAATCACCGAAGGCTTTGCGAACTCGGGCGATCAGGCCGCGATGGATTTCGAAAAGGCATTCCGCGCCAAGACCGGCCTGTCGCTGTGGTATCCGCGCGCAGTCAACGAGATGCGCATGTTCAAGGCTGCGGCCGAAAAGGCCAATTCGCTCGACCCGGTGAAGGTCGCGGCCGCGCTCGAGGACATGAAGTTCGACGTTCTCGATGGCGGCAGCGGCGTGATGCGCAAGGACGACCATCAGTTCTTCCAGCCGATCTACATCTCCTCCTTCGGCAGCCGCAGCGAGAAGGAGCCGTTCGACGAGGAGAATACCGGCTGGGGCTGGCGCCTAGTGGCGAAGGTCGACACGCCGCAGACGATGTTGCCCACCACCTGCAAGATGGCGCGGCCCTGATGCGTGCCCGGCGCCTGTTCCGGATGGCCGGAGCAGGCGCCGAGATTTGCGCCGCCGTCCTGCCCGCGGGGCCGGGCGGGGCCGCTTTCAATTCTGCTGCTCCGCGCTTAGCGGAGCGAATGCTTATGGATGAATCGTGCTCGAGCTGATCGTGATTTCGACGCTCAACGGCGTCCTGTTTGGGATGCTGTTGTTCCTGTTGTCCAGCGGGCTGACTGTGATCTTCAGCATGATGGGCGTCTTGAACTTCGCCCATGCCAGCTTCTACATGCTGGGCGCATTCTTCGGTTATCAGCTCACGGTCTGGATCGGCTTCTGGCCGGCCCTGGTGCTCGCGCCTTTGCTGGTGGGCGCGGTCGGCATGGCGGTCGAGCGCTACGGCCTGCGCAACGCCCATAAGCATGGCCACGTCGCGGAATTGCTGCTGACCTTCGGTCTTGCCTTCGCCATCGAGGAAATCGTCTCGATGATCTGGGGCAAGAGTCCGGTGGATTATCGCGTGCCGGCGGCACTAGATTTCCCGGCGTTTACGATCTTCTCCACCAACTATCCCGCCTACAAGCTCTTCATGCTCGCGGTCTCGATCGCGATCTTCGTCGCACTCCTGGTCGTGCTCAAGCGCACCCGGGTCGGGCTGATCGTGCAGGCGGCGTTGACGCATCCCCACATGGTCGGGCATCTCGGCCACAATGTCGGGCGTGTCTTCATGCTGGTGTTCGGGGTCGGCAGCGCATTGGCCGGGCTGGCCGGCGTCATTGCCGGGCCGGCGCTGGTGACGCAATCGGACATGGCGGCCTTGCTGGGGCCGATCCTGTTCGTCGTCATCGTGTTCGGCGGCCTCGGCTCGCTGCCCGGCGCCTTCATCGCCTCGCTCTTCATCGGGCTGGTGCAGACCTTTGCGGTCGCGCTCAACGGCTCGCTCTCGAGCGCGTTCGGGCCGCTCGATCCGGGCGTCGGCCCCTCGGTCCTCACCGACATCTGGAATGTCACGATCGCTCAGATCGCCCCGGTCCTGCCCTATGTGCTGTTGGTGGTGATCCTGATCGTGCGTCCCATGGGCCTGCTCGGAACCCGCGAAACATGACCTCGACCGTGACCTCAGCTCCGCCCATCGCCGCAACCCCATCCACCCAGAGCCTGCGCTTCTATGGCATCTGGGTGATCGGCGGCCTCGCGCTCGTCGTGCTGCCGCTGATCTTCTCCTCGGGCGGCTCGCTCACCTCCTTCAGCCTGATCGGCATCGCGATCATCTTCGCGCTGTCCTACAACATCCTGCTCGGCGAGACCGGGCTGTTGTCGTTCGGCCATGCCGTGCATTACGGGCTCGGCGCCTTCGCTGCCGTCCACGTCATGAATGCGGTCACCAGCTATGGCTGGCCGATCCCGCTGCCGCTGATTCCGCTGGCCGGCGGGCTTGGCGGGCTCTGCTTTGCGCTTCTGATCGGCTGGGTGATGACGCGGCGCGCCGGCACCGTGTTTGCGATGATCTCGCTCGGCATCGGCGAATTGGTCGCATCGTCCTCGCTGATTCTGCGCAGCGTGTTCGGGGGCGAATCCGGCATCACCACCGATCGCACGGCGCTGCCGCATGTGTTCGGCTGGAGTTTCGGGCCGCAGATCCAGGTCTACTATCTCATCGCCGCCTGGCTGTTGATCTCGGCGATCGCGATGTATGCGCTGACGCGCACGCCGCTCGGCCGCATCTGCAATGCGGTGCGCGACAATCCCGGCCGCGTCGAGTTCATCGGCTACGATCCGCACGTCGTGCGCTATCTCGCCTTCGGCTTTGCCGGGTTCTTCGCCGGCATTGCCGGTAGCCTTGCCGCCATCAATTTCGAGATCGCGAACTCCGCCTATCTCGGCGCGGTGCAGTCGGGCCTGGTGCTGTTTGCGACCTTCATCGGCGGCACCTCCTATTTCTTCGGTCCGATCGTCGGCGCCATTCTCGTGACCTACCTGCAGCTTGGGCTGACCAACCTCACCAGCGTGTGGCAGCTCTATTTCGGCATCATCTTCATCGGCATCGTGATGTTCGCGCCGAACGGCATCGCCGGCCTCCTGATGATGCACCGGCCGCTGATCCGGGCGCGGTCGCTTGGGCTGGTGATCCCGTCCTACCTGGTCGCGGCGCTGCCGACCCTGGCGCTCGCCTGCGGCGTCATCCTCTCGATCGAGACGGTGGCCCGCTATAGTGCGACCGCAAGCGAGGGCAGCATCATCAACCTGTTCGGCATCGCTTTCGATGCGACCAAGCCCGCGACCTGGGCGGTGGCTGCCGTCCTGGTCGTCGGCGGCGGCATTGCGGCGCGCATCACCTGGCGGCGGATTGCGGAAGCCTGGGACCGTGCCACCACTGTTGCCCGTGACCGGGGGGTTCTCGCGTGACCGCAGCCATCGAAGTCCGTGCCGTCGAAAAGCGCTTCGGCAATGTCAGCATCATCCACGACCTCAATCTGAGCGTCGCGCAAGGCGAGCGGCACGCCATCATCGGCCCCAACGGCGCCGGCAAGTCCACGACGTTCAACCTGATCAGCGGCTACATCAAGCCGACCTCGGGCGAGATCCGGCTGAACGGCGACCTCATCTCCGGCCTGCGGCCGTTCGAGATCAACCGGCGCGGCCTGTCGCGTTCGTTCCAGGTCACCAACGTCTTCGCGCGCATGACCGTGTGGGAGAACGTCCGCTGCGCCGTGCTGTGGGCCACCGGCCATCGCTACGCGTTCTGGAAGAATGTCGACGATCTGCCGGAGGTGCGCCAGCGAACCGCCGAGATCCTGGAGGACATTCATCTGAGCCATCGCCGCGACGTGCCGGCGGGCCTTTTGACCTATGCCGAGCAGCGCGAACTGGAGATCGGCATCACCATCGCCGGCGGCGCCAATGTCATCATCCTGGACGAGCCGACCGCGGGCATGAGCCATGCCGAGACCGAGCGCGCGGTGGCGCTGATCCGCCGGCTCACGGAAGGGCGCACGCTCGTCATCGTCGAGCACGACATGAGCGTGGTGTTCGGCCTGGCCGACCGCATCTCGGTCCTGGTCTATGGCCGCATCATCGCCTCCGGCACGCCGGAGGAGATCCGCGGCAATCCCAAGGTCAAGGAAGCCTATCTCGGGCAGGAGGCGAACTGATGCTCGAGGTCAGGGACCTGCACGCCTATTACGGCAAGAGCCACATCCTGCAGGGCGTCGACATGTCGATTGCGGCCGGCGAGGTCGTGAGCCTGCTCGGCCGCAACGGCGTCGGCCGCTCCACCACGGTGAAGGCGATCATGGGCGAGGTGCCGCCGCAGGGCACCATCCGCTTCAAGGGCAAGGATATCGCGGGCCTGCCGAGCTACAAGATCGCGCGGCTCGGGCTCGGCTACGTGCCGGAGCATCGCGACATCTTCCCCGGGCTCACGGTGCGGCAGAATCTCCTGCTCGGCATCAAGGACACCCGCCGTCCCGGCAAGTGGCGGTTGGAGCAGATGCTGGAGATGTTTCCCAATCTCGCGGCGCGCGCCGACACCGCGGCCGGCGTGTTGTCCGGCGGCGAAAAGCAGATGCTGACGACCTGCCGGACGCTGATGGGCGACCCCGACCTGATCATGATCGACGAGCCGACCGAAGGCTTGGCGCCGCTGATCGTGCAGCAGGTCGGCGATCTGATCGCGCATATCGCCAAGGCGGGCGTGGCGATCCTCCTGGTCGAGCAGAAGCTGTCGATCGCGCTGCGGATCTCGCACCGGGTCTACATCATGGGCCACGGCCGCATCGTGTTCGAAGGCACGCCCGAGGCGCTCCGCGCCAACGATGCCGTCCGCAAGGAGTGGCTGGAGGTCTAGCAGGCTGCTGAGAAACTCTCGCTGCTGCGCGGGCTGCCGCTGCAATCACCTCCACCCGATCCGCTCGGACCGGCAACCGATGGAGCAATCCGCTGGTTTGTCGGCCTGGCGATGGAAGTGCCGGTCAGCAAGAATCGCGACCGGTTCGCTTGACATGCCCGGCGACCCGCGCAACTGGCTGGTGTTCGTGGAACGCCAGCCTGGCCTGAGCCACCCTGCCGGCTGCGCGAGTTCGCTAAACTTGTCGCTCACTCAGCAGTAGGACACCACCATGAGCATTCGCGTCGGCATTGTCGGGATCAGCGGTTTTGGCGGCGGCGAGGCGATGCGCTTGGTCGCGAGCCATCCGTCTTTCGAGCTAGTCTACGCCGCGGGCGAGGGCAGCGCCGGCAGCCGGTTGGTGGACCGCTTCCCCGGTGTGCCGGCCAAGCTGGCCGAGCTGGTGATCGAGAAGTGGGACCCTGCGAGCCTGCCGAAGCTCGACGTGCTGTTCGCGTCGCTGCCCACGGGCGCCTCGGCCGAGGCGCTGGCGCGCGTCCCCAAGGACGTGAAGATCGTCGACATTGGCGGCGACCACCGCTACGTCGAGGGTTGGGCGTATGGCCTGGCCGACGTCTGGCCAGCCCAGATCGAGGGCCAGATCCGCGTTGCCAACCCCGGCTGCTTCCCCGCGGCGACGCTGAACGCGCTGGCGCCGCTGCTGGTCAACAAGTTGATCGAGCCTGGCAACATCGTGATCGACGTCAAGACCGGCATCTCCGGTGCCGGCCGGGGCGGCGGCGACAGCAGGTTCGGCTACGCCGAGAGCAACGAGAACTTGCAGCCCTACGGTTTGCTCAAGCACGTCCACATGCCCGAGATCGCCAAGACGATCGAGCGGCTGAGCGGCGGCAGCGCGGCCGGGCTGGTGTTCACGCCACATTTGGTGCCGATGACCCGCGGCGTCCTCGCCACCATTTACTGCCGCGGCAGCGCCACCACGGGCCAGTGCCTGGACGCGGCCCGGCGCTTCTACGCCGGGCGGGCGTTCGTCCGCGTGACCGACAAGCCGCCGCAGACCAAATGGGCCACCGGCTCGAACCTCGCCTTCGTCAGCTATGCGGCGGATCCAGAGCGCAACTTGGTGATCGCGATGGGCGTGGTCGACAATCTCGGCAAGGGAGCGGCCGGTCAGGCGGTGCAGAATGCGAACCTGATCTGCGGCCTGCCAGAAACCGCGGGACTGGACGGTGCCCCTGTCTGGCCATGAAATTTTGCGGTCATGAAGCGCCTCGCTTCACCCACGCCTGTAGCGCCTGGCGGCGCATGTGAAAGCATGGTCCGCCGCAAATTTGCGGCGGCTGTCTTGTGGCCGCTTATTGCGCCTCTGAAAGAGATGAGATCATGATGCGATTTCTTGTCCTCGCATCATGATCTAAGAGCCGCAGCCTTGTTCGGCCGGCATCTCCTCGGCGTTGGGATCGGCCGGCGCGGTGGCCCAGGCGAGCTCGACCAGCGTCACGGTGCGCCGTCCGGCGCCGTCGAGCTGGCAGACGATGAGGCCCTGGTCCTCCATGTAGGTCAGCAGGCGCTGGGCGCGGCGCAGCGAATGCGAGCCATAGGCCCGTGCGATCGCGGCATCGCTCGGGCACGGCCGGCCTTCTTTCGCCGCACGCGCGATCATCATGAACACGCCCTGCATGTCCTCCGGCAGCAGCGAGGCGCGCAGCGAGACGTCCTGCCAGGCCTCGTCCTCCGCCACGTCGGCGCCGAGGCCGGCGCGGGCGCGCGCCAGCATGCGGCGGAAGTCGCTCAAGTCGGGCACGTCGGTGCCGAGACCCTCGATGCGGCAGCGGACCACGAACTCCTGATACAGCACGCCGACGGCGCGAAAGCCCGCCTCGGGCTCCGCGAGCAGCGCGACCAGGACGCGGTCGACGCGCGCGCGCCGCTCGGCGATCTCCTCGGCGCTGAGCGGCTGAATGGCCGGCTCAGGCGCCGCCTCCAGCGCGGCTGATTTCGCCGCCATCAGCTGCTCCAGCAGGTCGGGCGCCGGCGTGCGGCGCTGCGGCCGGGTGGTGTCCGGCGGCGGCGCGGCCAGGATGATGGCGCGTGCGTCTTCGAGGCTCGCTTCCGGCAGCGGCAACAGCCGCGGCGTCGCATTGCGCGGCTTGGTCTCGGTCGCACCGATGCGCAGGGCCAGCGGCCGGCGCGAGAGGGCAGGGCCGAGCGCCATGAAGTGCCCGCGCTCGAGGTCGCGAAAGGCCTCCGCCTGCCGCCGCTCCATGCCGAGCAGATCGGCCGCGCGCGCCATGTCGATGTCGAGGAAGGTGCGCCCCATCAGGAAGTTCGAGGCTTCCGCAGCGACGTTCTTGGCGAGCTTCGCCAGCCGCTGCGTGGCGATCACGCCGGCGAGCCCGCGCTTGCGGCCGCGGCACATCAGGTTGGTCATCGCCGACAGCGACTGTTTGCGCGCTTCGTCCGAGACTTCGCCGGCCACCGCCGGGGCGAACAGCTGCGCCTCGTCCACCACCACCAGCATCGGATACCAATGGTCGCGCCCGACATCGAACAGCCCGTTCAGGAACGCAGCCGCGCGCCGCATCTGGTTCTCGGCGTCCAGCCCTTCGAGATTGAGCACGGTGGAGACGCGATGGATGCGCGCGCGTTCGCCCGCGACTTCCAGGCCGCGCTCGGTCTGCTCCTCGCCATCGATGACGAGATGGCCGAACCGTTCCGCCAGCGTGACGAAATCGCCCTCGGGATCGATGATCGTCTGCTGCACCCAGGGTGCGCTCTGCTCCAACAGGCGCCGCAGCAGATGCGACTTGCCGGAGCCCGAATTGCCTTGCACCAGCAGGCGCGTCGCCAGCAGTTCCTCGAGGTCGACAGACGCAGGGCCCCCTGCCATCGTCTGCCCCATCTCGATCGCTACCGTCATGTGCCCCGACTCAAGACCAGCCTCGAAGAGAGAGGCGGTTAGCAAGCCGCAGCCGCCGCGTCGAGCGGCGAGGGCGGGTTGTCCCGCGTTCCACATGCGGGTGTGGATTCTTTGATCGATCGGGACGGCGCGCCCGATCACTCCACCGCGGCCGGGCGGGCGAACGAGGTGAAATAGGCCACCCTTGTCTCCTCCGCGGCCCGCCAGATGCGGCGGATGTGCAGCAGGTCCTTGCGCGCAACCAGCCCGACGAGCTGCATCGTGGCGGGATCGACGATCGGCACCCGGCCGACGCCCTCGGCCGCCATGCGATCGGCGAGCTGGGACACGGTCTCGTCTGCATATCCCAAGATCATGGCATCGCCCGACAAGCGATCGGCGAGGGTGACCTCGCCGGCGGGCGCTTCCGTGCGCCAGCGCAGGATGTCGGCCCGGCTCACCATGCCGACGATGCGGCCGTCCTCGGTCCGGATCGGATAGGATTTGTGGCGCGGCTCCTCGGTCGAGAAGAAATCGATCGCCTCTTCCAGGCGCATCTCGGCCGGAAGCGTGTCGACATCGCGCACCATGACGTCGCCGGCGCGCAGCAGCTCGAACGGATCGATGGCGTATTCACGCACGATGTGCTGGCCGCGCCGCGCGATCTTCTCGGTCAGGATCGATCGCTTGAGCATCAGGACGGTGATGGCGTAGCTCGTGCCGGTCGCGATCAGCAACGGCATGAGCAAAGAGAGATTGCCGGTCAGCTCGACCGCGAACAGCACGCCGGTCAAGGGCGAGCGCATGGTGCCGCCCATCATGGCGGCCATGCCGACCAGCGCCCAGGCGCTGGCATCGCCGGGCAGGTATTGCCCTTCGAGCCAGCCCAGGCATCCGCCGAAGATGAGCAGGGGCGCCAATACGCCACCGGAGGTGCCGGAGGCCAGCGCGACGATCCAGATCGTCGATTTGACGATGAGGATGAGCGCGACCTCCTTGGCCGTCACATGGTTTGCGAGCAGGTCGCCGATCACGTCATAGCCGACCGCCAGCGCCCTCGGCTCGATCAGACCGCCGAGCCCGACGGCAAGCCCGCCGAGCGCCGGCCACCACATCCAGTGGATCGGCAGCGCGCCGAACAGATCCTCGGCCTTGTAGAGCAGCCCGGTCAGCAGGCCCGATTGCAGGCCGGCGACGAGACCCACGCCGACGCAGATCAGCGGGACCCAGCCTGAGAGGTTCAGACTCCCGGAAAATGCGAACAACGGCCCGGAGCCGAGCACGTAAGGACGCAACACGGCCGAGAGTGCGCATGCCGTGAGCACCGGAATCAGGCTGCGCGGCTTCCATTCGAACAGCAGCAGCTCGACCGCCAGCAGCACGGCGGCGATGGGCGTGCCGAAAATCGCGGTCATGCCGGCGGTCGCGCCGGCCACCAGCAAGGTCTTGCGTTCGTTGGCGCTGAGGCTGAAGCACTGTGCAAACAGCGAGCCGATGGCGCCGCCCGTCATGATGATCGGCCCCTCGGCGCCGAACGGCCCGCCCGAGCCGATCGAGATGGCGGAGGAGAGCGGCTTCAGGACGGCCACCTTCGGCGACATGCGGCTCTCGCCGATCAGGATCGCTTCGCCCCGTCATGGTGCTGTGAGTTCGCGAACGGGTGTGTCTGCTGTTCGGAGCATCGTTCACGGCTAGCCGAAGTAACGCCGATGCAGGTGCGACAAAGCAACGCAAGCTGCAGTGTGACGCGGAGGGGACTAACCCGCGCGTTGATCGCTGCAATCCCTGAGCTCCCTGCGCGGGCTCTCTTGCAGTCGTGCGCGAGGGCGCGTAATCAGAACATTTGAGGTTGCAATTTCAATCACGGATTTTTTTTTGATGCGTGATAGTCCGGTCGGGATCAGCGATCTGCAGATCATTTTCCACGATGACGACGAGACTCCGTTCGAGTTCGTCGTCGATCTCCTTCGTTCCGTCTTTGGGCGCTCGGAGATCGAGGCTGCTGCTTTTGCAGCGAGCGTCGGTCAGTTCGGCAGAGCGGTGTGCGGCACCTATCCCGCGGCTGTCGCCGAAGCGATGCTGCAGGCGGCCCGGCAGCGAATTGAGGCGGCACGCCATCCGTTGCTGGTGACCACGATGGCTTTCGGCGCAACGGCTGAAGATGACGAGCCTCGCTGCGCGCTGTGTGGCGGCAGCGGTGAGGCGCAGCAGGATTCCTTCAAGGGAGAGCGTGGTTTCATTTGTGCGCCGTGCGCTCTGGCTGCCAGCACGCATCTGTCCCATGCCTTGCCAAGCGGGAAGTTCAAATATGCTCACGAAGCGATCGCCTGGCATTTTGCCGGACGGCAGCAGGATGAGATCGTCACGACATCGCGACAGTTTCCAGGGCATATGCGCGCCGACGTCCAGATCGCGTTCGACAAACTGTTTTCGGCGTCGCGGCTGCGCTTCTTCGGGCTCTATGACCAGTATCGCTATGAGACGCTCGGCTACGCGACCTTGATGAAGGAGAACCAGTATCCGGTCGCGATCGCGGCGGCGCAATTTCAGGAGGTCGATGTCGGCGAGGATGCGCCGATCAGGTGCCTCAACAATGGCTTGTGGTTGGGCCGCGAGGACGATTGCCCCTACGCGGTCGTGCTGTCGTTCCACCGCGAATACAGCCGGGAGCTCGGCATCTGCGTCGAAATCGCCGTTCCGGTCGGAGAGGACGGCCTCGATCTGGTGCAACGTTGTTTCGCAGAGCTGGAGGCGGCGATTGCGGCGGCGCGATCGTATCGCGGCAAGGTGCTGTCGCTCGAAGGCGAGACCAATTACCGCGGCCGTGCCAAGGGCATCCTGGTTCACCGGCTGCCGCAGGTCCGGCGCGAAGAGGTGGTTCTGCCCACGCAGACATTAAATCTGCTCGATCGCAACGTAATCAGCTTCGTCGAGAGCCGGGACGCATTGCGAAAGCTCGGGCAGTCGACGCGCAAGGGCATTCTGCTGTATGGACCGCCGGGCACCGGCAAGACGCATACGATCCGCTACCTTGCGGCTAACCTTCCCGGTCACACGACGCTGATCATCACGGCCGATCAGATGGGGCTTCTGTCGCATTACATGGCGCTGGCGCGTCTGTTGCAGCCGGCCATGGTGGTGATCGAGGACGTGGATCTGATTGCCCGGAATCGCGAGTCCATGAACGGCGGATGCGAGGAAACCTTGCTCAATGCACTGCTCAACGAAATGGATGGGCTCAAGGACAACGCCGATATCCTGTTCGTGCTGACGACCAATCGGCCGGAGCAACTCGAGGCCGCGCTTGCCGGACGACCCGGTCGGATCGACCAGGCCATAGAAGTGCCGCTACCTGACGAGATCGGTCGCGAGAGGCTGGTGCGCCTCTATGGCGGTGGACTGACGCTGGCGAATGCCGTTGTGGCGGAGGCCGTCGTCCGCACGGCGGGCACCAGCGCCGCCTTCATCAAGGAGCTGATGCGGAGGACCGCGCAATCGAACATCATGCGCGGCGACGGCGGACTCGTAACCTCGGAGGACCTTTCGGAGGCACTGGACGATATGCTGTTCATGGGTGGCCGGCTGAATGCGACGCTGCTCGGGGGAGCGGACGGCAGGCCGCGAGCCTCGCGCGAGGCTTAGGACGAACCCGTCATGCCGCTCTCAGCCGTCCATATCGAGAACTACCGCTCGGTGCGTCATCTCTGGCTGCCCGTCGAGCAGCTGACCATCTTCGTCGGCGCCAACGGCGTCGGTAAGACCAACCTGTACAAAGCGCTGGCGCTGCTGCGCGCCGCCGCCGAGGGCAACATCACGCGTGCCATTGCAGAGGAGGGGGGCCTCGAATCCGTGCTCTGGGCCGGCCGGCGCAGGCATGGCAAGCCGATGCGGCTGGTGCTCAAGGCGCAGTTCGACGAACTCGAATATGGCCTCGAGATCGGGCTGCCGCATTCCTATGAGATCGAACTCGGCCTGTCGCAGCCCACCGAGGCAGCGTTCGGGCTGGAGCCACTGGTCAAGACCGAGCGCGTCGTCGTTCGCCATGGCCGCCGCGACGCCGTGATGATGGAGCGCAAGGGGCCGATGGTCATGCTGCGCAACGACAACGGCGAACGGGAAACTCACAAATCCGCGGTGCTGGCGTCGGAAACCGCGCTCGCCTCCTTCCGCGACGCGGCCCGCTATCCGGAACTCGAAGCGATCAGGCGCGAGATGCTGGAATGGCGACTCTATCACGATTTCCGCACCGACGCCGCCTCGCTGATCCGCCAGCCGTGCCATGCCATCACCACGCCGACGCTTTCAGCCGATGGACGTGATCTCGCGGCGGTGCTGGCGACCTTGTCGGTCATTCGCCAGGACACGACCGACCTCGATGCCGCGATCGATGATGCCTTCCCTAGGGCGAGGCTTCGTGCATGGGCCAAAGGCAGCTGGTGCCGGTTCAGCCTGACCTTCCCGGACATGCCGCGGCCGTTCCAGGCTCATGAATTGTCGGACGGGACACTCAAATATCTCTGCCTGCTCGGTGCGCTGATGGGTTATCGGCTGCCGCCGCTGATCGCGCTGAACGAGCCGGAGGCGAGCCTGCACCCCTCGCTGCTCGCGCCGCTCGCCCGCCTGATCGCGCGCGCTGCAGGCCGCGCACGCATCTGGATCGTCACGCATTCCGAAGATCTCGCGCGTCATCTGCAGGAGGAGACCGGCAAGCAGGCTCGCCGCGTCATCAAGTCCACGGGCGCTACGGGGATCGAGGGGCTGAAGCTCTCGGGCGAATATACCGAAGAGGAAGAGGAGGAATGATTGCCGGCTTCAGCTCGGTTGCTGCCGCCAGCCCATTCGCGACGGCTGACGAAATGCACTATTCGCATAACAGGGCTGGTATATGCGAACGCAATGTCAGGACATCGAAGCTGCGCAAGCCGTGCGCCAAAACGCGAAGTTCGCCAGCGATTTCAACCTGACTCGGCCTGTCCAGTCCTTCTGCGAAAAATTTTTCTGTTTCGTTTTTTCAGAAATTGTGGTTCTCTATGTGCATCCCGCCTCGAGCAAGGGGCGCTTCGCGATCGTCACGAACGTTGGGTGCGGGATGCGGTGGGCGTGTCGGGCTGCAGCGTGTTCATTCACGCCGACGAACAGCGCGACGCGCACGGTCAAGCCGCGTGGTCCTGGCGCCCCGGTGCTGGCGCTAAGTTCGCGATGATGCGTTTGGCGCGTCACGGACGACAGGGGCAAGAAAGCCGGTCCCTGGGGAGAGCGCGGAGTAAGCCGTAAAGCCATCGCGCAGGGAAGGCCGGGATGTTTCGGCCAAACCTGTGGTGACTGCCGCCTGCTTTTCTTTCTGCAGGCGGGCCATGGGGGCGGCGAGCTCCCGGCCTTCCCTGCTCCCTCTCGATTTCGAGAGGAGGCAAACCGGCAGCATCACTCGGGCACACCGTGCCGCGAGAATGAAATGGCATGTTTGGAACGGTCGTCCAACAAGCTCACCGTCATTCGGGGGACGCGTTCGGTGCGACGCGATGACAACGGAGAGAGCCTCTCGACGTCGGCGCAGGCCCAGGTCAGTCAGCGGGCTTGGCTGCCGCGGGCAGCGACCGCAGCCGCGCCAGCAGTTGACGGCAATAGGCCGGCGTCAGCGCGCAGTCGTCAAACAGGATGTGATAGACGATCGGGGCCACCACGTGGTCGATCACCTCTTCGATGTCGAACGGCGGTTCGCCGCGCGCCTTCGCCCGTGCCACGATGGTTGCGAGATGCGCGCGCGTGAAGCTGCAGCATTGCGCGGGGAAGCTTTCGCCCGAGGCCGACAGCACGTCGCGCAACAGGGATTGTCCGACCGGCGAGGACATTTCCTCCGCATATTGCTCGATGAAGGCGCGCAGGTCGGTCGCGACCGCGCCGGTGTCCTCGGGATCGCAGGCCGGACGCAGCCGTTCGACCGCGACGTCCGCCAGCAAGGCGGGCAGGTCGCCCCAGCGCCGGTAGATGGTCGATGGGGTCACGCCGGCCTCGGTGGCGATCTGCGGCACCGTCAGCGCCTCGCGGTCGGTCGTCGCGCTCAGGCGCTTCACCGCCTCGTGCACGGCCGCTTGGATGCGCGCGCTGCGGCCGCCAACCCGGACACGTTCTTTGACCGCCACCATCCTGCTCCGTGCAGCCTTGCCATGCGAAAAGCGAAGCCGATCTTAAAGCAAATAATTTGCGTTAGCGTACGGGTTCACCTATCCTTAAAGCAATATATTGGCTTTAGGAGGTCCCATGCAAGGTGGTCCGGCCCCAGCGGTGACTCCAGCAGTGGAGGTATCCGCGACGCTCAAACCCGCGGCCCGGCTGTTTTCGCTGGCCGCGATGACCCCATACAGCTTTGCCGGCGCGATGCTGATCGGGGCCTGCAGCAGCGCGGTGACGCCGCTGTACCGGCTCTATCAGCAATCGATGCAGCTGACGCCGTTCTGGATCACGGTCGTCTTCGCAAGCTATGTCGTGAGTCTGCTCGCCGCGCTGCTGACCGTCGGCGGGCTGTCCGACTATGTCGGGCGACGGCCGGTCATTTTCGTGGCGCTGCTCCTGAACGCCGCGGCGATGCTGATCTTCGCCGAGGCCGGCGGTCTGTGGCAGCTTATTGCGGCGCGCATGGTCCAGGGGCTGTCGGTCGGCATCGGCACCACGGCGTTTGGCGCGGCCATCCTCGATACCAGCCGGATGCGCGGTCCGTTGCTGAACAGCGTCACCGCCTTTCTGGGTCTGACGGCCGGAGCACTCGGGACGGTGGCACTGATGATGTTCGTTCCCGATCCGCTGCATGCCGTCTATTACGTGCTGCTGGGCCTTACGCTGCTCCTGCTCCTGCTGCTCCGGTTCATGCCGGAGAGTTGCTCGCCCAAGGACGGCGCGCTGGCCTCGCTGCGTCCGCATGTGGCCGTCCCCCCGCAGTCGAAGCCGGTTCTTGCGCGGTTGACGCCGGCCAATGTGGCGGCTTGGTCGCTCGGCGGGTTCTATCTGTCGCTGATGCCGACCGTGGTCGCGACGGCGATGCACGTCAACGCGCCCTGGGTCGGCGGCCTCGTGGTCTCAGCATTGATGCTGACGGCAGCCGTTGCGGTCGCGGCGTTCCGGAACTGGCCGGCGCGCCGGCTGATCCTGAGCGGCACCAGCATGGTCCCCGTCGGAGTCGCGGTCTCGATGCTTGGGATTGGGCAGCAGCAGGTGGCGGCGCTGTTCGCCGGCACCATGATCGCGGGTGTAGGCTTCGGTGCGACGTTCTCTGGGACGCTCCGCACATTGCTGCCGACGGCTCACGCCCACGAGCGCGCCGGGCTGCTCTCGGCGTTCTACCTGCAGTCCTATCTGGCGTTTGCCATCCCCGCTGTTGCCGCCGGGCTCGCGGTGCCGTGGATCGGGCTGTCGATGGTGGCCTATGTCTATGGTGCCGTCATCATCGTGCTGACGGTGATCTCGTGGGTAGCGTCACTGCTTGTGGAGCGCTGAAGATTGGCGATGGTGGTGTAGGATGGGTTGAGCGAAGCGATACCCACCTCCATCGTGCAGATCTATCGGTGGGTTTCGCTACGCTCAACCCACCCTGCGGACCTACGATCTACGGACCTGCGATCCCTGCGTTCGTTATTGCGAGCAAAGCGAAGCAATCCAGAGTCGCAAGGAAAGTCTGGATTGCTTCGTCGCCTTCGGCGACTCGCGATGACGGCCGTAGTTGTCGCCCCGTCGAGGTCTCACACTTCTCGCCGGCTGAGGAACGCCAGCCGCTCGAACAGATGCACGTCCTGCTCGTTCTTGAGCAGTGCACCGTGCAGTGGCGGGATCAGCTTGCGTGGGTCGCGCTCGCGCAGCTGCTCCGGGCCGATGTCCTCGTTGAGAAGCAGCTTCAACCAGTCCAGCAGCTCGGAGGTCGAAGGCTTCTTCTTCAGGCCGGGAACGTCACGCACCTCGAAGAAGATGCGCAGGGCTTCCTCGACCAGGCGCTTCTTGATGTTGGGGAAGTGCACGTCGACGATGCGCTCCATCGTGGGCGCATCGGGGAACTTGATGTAGTGGAAGAAGCAGCGGCGCAGGAAGGCGTCGGGCAGCTCCTTCTCGTTGTTCGAGGTGATGATGACGATCGGGCGCAGCTTCGCCTTGATCGTCTCGCCGGTCTCGTAGACGAAGAACTCCATCCGGTCGAGCTCGAGCAGCAGGTCGTTGGGGAATTCGATGTCGGCCTTGTCGACCTCGTCGATCAGGAGGACAGGGCGTTTCTCCGCGGTGAAGGCTTCCCACAGCTTGCCGCGCTTGATGTAGTTCTTGATGTCGGAGACGCGGCTGTCGCCGAGCTGGCTGTCGCGCAGCCGCGACACCGCGTCATATTCGTAAAGGCCCTGCTGCGCCTTGGTGGTCGACTTGATATGCCAGGTGAGCAGCGGCGCACCGATCGCTTTCGCCACTTCCTCGGCCAGCACGGTCTTTCCGGTGCCCGGCTCGCCCTTCACCAGCAGCGGCCGTTCAAGCACGATCGCCGCGTTGACGGCCACTTTCAGGTCATCGGTGGCGACGTAATCCTGGGTACCGGTAAATTTCATCGAGCGTTGCCTGTCTTGTTACTTGCGTTGAGTGGCTACGCGACCGTTCCGCCGCGCGCTGTGCTGGCGGTATCGCTGCCATTGCTGACCGATTTAATCAAGCGCGCCGGATCAGCGAGAGGATCACGAGCACGATCACGGCGCCGATCGTGGCGTCGAGGATGGCCCCGAGCGTGCCGCTGGCGAGCGCAATATGCAGCGCCGGCAGCAGGTAGCTTGCGACCAGGGCGCCGATGATGCCGATCACGATATTGCCGATCAGCCCGAAGCCGGCGCCGCGCACGATCAGGCCGGCCAGCCAGCCGGCGATGGCGCCGATGATGATTGCCGCGATAAGACTCATAGGAAGCCCCCATTCAGAACTCTGTTCCGGCGATTGTAGAGCAAAAAGGCGACCGGTCCAGTGCTGCAGGTTTCCGCAGCCCTTGACGTGTCAGCGGAGGCGGGCAATCTAAGAGCCATGTTCCTGCAATTCTTCACAGCACTGCGCGAGGCGCAGGTCCCGGTCTCCTTGCGTGAATATCTCACGCTGATGGAGGCGATCGACGCCGATCTGGCCGAGCAGTCGGTCGAGAATTTTTATTACTTGTCGCGCGCCGCGCTGGTGAAGGACGAGCGCAATCTCGACAAGTTCGACCGCGTGTTCGGCACCGTGTTCAAAGGTTTGGAGAGCCTTCTGGATGCGATGGAGAAGGCCGAAATCCCCGAGGAATGGCTGAAGAAGCTCGCCGAGAAATACCTCACCGAAGAGGAGAAACAGCAGATCGAGGCCATGGGCTGGGACAAGCTCATGGAAACCTTGCGCAAGCGTCTCGATGAGCAGAAGGAGCGGCATCAGGGCGGCAGCAAGTGGATCGGCACCGCCGGGACCTCGCCGTTCGGTGCGTATGGCTATAACCCCGAAGGGGTCCGGATCGGCCAGGAGAAGAACCGCAACAATCGCGCCGTGAAGGTGTGGGATCGCCGCGAGTTCAAGGATCTCGACGGCAATGTCGAGCTCGGCATCCGCAACATCAAGGTGGCGCTGCGCCGCTTGCGCAAATTCGCCCGCACCGGTGCGCCGGACGAGCTCGATCTCGACACCACCATTCGCGAGACCGCGAACCACGGCTATCTCGACGTGCACATGCGGCCCGAGCGGCGCAACGCCGTGAAGGTCCTGGTGTTCTTCGATATCGGCGGTTCGATGGATTCTCATGTCGAGCAGGTCGAGGAGCTGTTCTCCGCGGCGAAGAGCGAATTCAAGCACATGGAATATTTCTACTTCCACAACTGCCTTTACGAGGGCGTGTGGAAGCAGAACAAGCGGCGCTTCACCGACCGCACGCCGACCTGGGACGTGCTGCACAAATATCCGCACGACTACAAGGTCGTGTTCGTCGGCGACGCCTCGATGTCGCCATATGAGATCATGGTGCCCGGCGGCTCGGTCGAGCATGTCAACGAGGAGCCGGGCTCGGTGTGGCTCGATCGCATCGTCCGCACCTATCCGCATGCGGTCTGGCTCAATCCGGTGGCGCAGAAGCATTGGGACTATTCGGAATCCACCACGCTCATCCGCCGCATCTTCTCCGACCGGATGTATCCGATCACGATCGAGGGACTGGAGAGCGCGATGAGGGAATTGGTGCGCTAATTCAATCCGGTCATTCCGGGGCGCGGCGAAGCCGCGAACCCGGAATCTCGAGATTGTTTCATTAGCTCCAGATTCCGGGTTCGGTCCTGGCGGACCGCCCCGGAACGACGGAGCAGGGAGGTCCAAGAATGCCCCAGAGCATCACCCGCGGCATCAAGGCGCTACTCGATGAGGCCAATGCCGAGATCAAGACGCTGTCGGCTGCGGAGGCGATCGAGGCCGCCACGCGCGACGACGTCGTGATCGTCGACATCAGGGATCCGCGCGAGATCGAGCGCGAGGGGCGCATCCCCGGCGCCTTCTCCTGCACGCGCGGCATGCTGGAATTCTGGATCGATCCGCAGAGCCCTTACGCCAAGCCGATCTTTCAGCAGGACAAGACCTTCATCTTCCACTGCGCCGGTGGCTTACGTTCCGCGCTGGCGGCCAAGACCGCGCAGGATATGGGGCTGAAGCCGGTCGCCCATATCGGCGGCGGCTTCGCCGCATGGCGCGAGGCGGGCGGGCCGGTGGAGAGATGGGAGCCGAAGAAGAAGGATTGATGACATCTGTCACACGCGGGCTTGACCCGCGTGTCCATCATTTTCACAGGATGGACGGCCGGATCGGATCCGGTCATGACGATCGAAAGCGATGCTGGAGTCTCGCAAATGACCACCCCCGATCATCCTCTCGTCTCAACGGAATGGCTTGCCGCGCATCTCGGCGATCCCAAGGTGAAAGTCCTCGACGCCACCTTCAAGATGCCGGGCGTGCTGCCGCTGCCGAAGGACGATTACCTGAAGGCGCATATCCCAGGCGCGGTGTTCTTCGATGTCGACGAGGTCGCCGATCATTCGAGCTCGCTGCCGCATATGTTTCCGAGTGCCGAGCAGTTCGGCCGCGACGTCGGTCGTCTTGGAATCAGCAATGACGACACGGTCGTGATCTATGATGCCGGTGGTTGGGTTGCGGGCCCGCGCGCCTGGTGGATGTTCCTGTCGTTCGGCCACCGCGATGTGCGCGTGCTCGACGGCGGCCTGAAGAAGTGGCTGGCGGAGGGCCGTCCGGTCGAGAGCGGTGCGGTCACGCCGAAGCCTGAGAGCTTCACCGCGACGTTCGATCAGGCTCGCGTGCGCAAGATCGAGCAGATGGTGGCAAACCTCGCAAGCCAGGCCGAGCAAGTGATCGACGCCCGGCAGGCGCCGCGTTTTGCAGGAGCAGTGCCTGAGCCGCGGCCGGGCCTGCGTTCGGGTCACATCCCCGGCAGCCGCAATCTGCCCTATGCCGAATTGTTCGATGCCGCGACCGGCATGATGAAGCCGCTCGATCAGCTGCGCCAGGCATTCGCCACGGCCGGTGTCGATCTGGCGAAGCCGATCGTCACCTCCTGCGGCTCGGGCGTGTCGGCGGCGGTGCTGACGCTCGCGCTGTACCGGCTCGGTCTCCGCGACACCGCGCTCTATGACGGCTCATGGTCGGAATGGGGGCTCGACGCCGGCCCGCCGGTCGCGACCGGACCGGCCTGATGCAAGCGCCTGCTATCGCCTTCGTGGCATGGCGGGCTGTTGCCCAAACCCAGGCTGTTGCCCAAAGGCGGCTTGCTGACCAAAGGCGGCTTGTTGACCAAAGGTCGCCTGCGGGCCGAACGGATTGGCAGCTTGCTGCTGCTGGGCAATCGCGGCCTCCTGCGCCGCGCGCGCCCGCTGCGCGAGGCGGCGCTGCTGTTGGACGCGCCGTGCCGCCAGCCGCTCCCGTTCCTTGGCGATCCGTCTCTTCGCGACGCTGCGGCGCAACTGCACGCTCGCGACCTTCACCGATGCCTTCTTCTCGCTATCCGCCGCGTGCCTGTCGCTGGGTGTGGACTGCTCCGCGAGTGCCGCGAGCTTCAGTGCGATCGGATCCGACGTCTTCCTCTCGGGCTCTGCCGCGGCAGATACAGGTGATGTCGCCGTCGCGCTGCTTGCCGGCTCGGCGCTCGCAGCCGGTTGGGCGGCGGGTGACGTTGCGTCGGGCTGAGAGCGGACGGCCTCGGTTACGATTGGTGTTGCGTCGGCGCTCTGCGCGGCCGGTACAACGGCGGATTTGGCAGTTTCCGGCGGGGCCGGATCGGGAACCGTCGGGACGCTGCGGGTGGCCTCGGAAGCACTGGTTTCGACGCTCGCGATGTCGGCCCGAGCCTCAGCTGGCGGAGATGCCGGCTGGTCGGCGGTCGCCGCTACCGTCTCCGGAGGTGTTGTGACCGGAGCGGCGTCGGTGGCCTGCTTGGGCGAGTTGCTGGGATCGGCAGCAGCGGGGCGGTTGGCGGGTGCCACAACGCCGACGGTATCTTCTGCCGACTTGGGTGCCAGTTCGGTCACCGTCGTCGGGGTAGCCATCGGATCGGCCGGTTTCGGCTCGACCTGCAACATGGCCAGAACCGGCGGATCTGGCTGCGGCAGCAAGGTGCCGAAGCCTGTCGCAGGTGCCGCCCGCCATGTCGCATTGCTGGCGAATTGCTCGTGGGCCGCCCGCAGCAGCGCGGCGGCGCCGAGGCCGAAGACGAGAAGCGACAGCGAGCAGATGATCGCGGCGAGCAGAAAACGAAAGCCGGGAAGCATGGATGACGAACTCTCGCCTCGGCAATCGGGCCGATGCCATCGAGTCAGCGGGAACGCGGTGATCACAGGGATGGCCGCGTTCGCGATCGGGCAGCCATTGCTGCCGGGTCGCGAATCAGGCTGCAATCAGATTACCGCAGGCGACTTGTTTGGCTTGTTAATTCGAAGGCCCAGAATGCCATCGTAGGCGCTGGAAGCGATTTTTTGGCGGCGTGAGACTTCCGTGCAACGACGGAAACCGATCACAAATTGCCGAAATGGGGCGGGGTTGGTCGAAATTGTCTTGAATGCGCCGCTATCTTCGGCCATTTGGCGGATAACAATCCCGGTCGGCTTGGGGATTTTGCAAGGGCAATGATGATCAGACAGATCCTGACGATTTGCGCTGTCGCGGCGGCGGGCGCGACGGCGGTTTCGCATGCCGAGGCACAGCAGGTCTATCAGACTGCACCTGGCGCCTACTCTCCGGCCCCAACTCCCTATCCGGTGGACGCCCGCGGCGCGGGGCCTGATTTCGATGCGACCGACGACGAAGCCAATGCGAACGGAGCTGCATTGCCGCCGCCTGGACCGGTGCTGTCGCCGGACGATCCGCGATATGGCCGACCGGCGAATGCGCCCGCCTATAGCAACGTCCCGACCGGACCGATTCTTTCCCCCGATGATCCGCGCTACGGCCGCCCTGCCAACGCGCCGGTCTATGGCGCTGCGCCCACCGGCCCGGTGATGTCGCCTGACGATCCGCGCTATGGCCGGCCGGCCGGACCTCCGCCCGTGATCTATGCCGACCGTCCGGCGTCTCCGCAGCCCTATGGTGGCGTGTATGGCAACAGTGCGCCCAATGGCGACGGCTCTGCACCGCGGCCGCCCGAGGGTGTCGGTGCCGCCGTCACTGGTGCTACGCAGCCGCCCGCCGGCGCAACGCCAGACAATCGCCCGATGACTGTCGCGGCCCTGCCGCCTGAGGAGCAGCCGGACGCGGCTCCCGCCGAGCTGCCGCCGAACCTGCGTCGGCAGGAGGTCGATTTCGTCACCAAGGAGCCGCCGGGCACCATCGTCGTCGATACGCCGCACACTTACCTCTACCTGGTCCTCGGCAATGGGCGGGCGATGCGCTACGGCGTCCGCGTCGGTCGTGACGGTTTCACCTGGACCGGCGTGCAAAAGATCTCGCGCAAGAAGGAATGGCCGGATTGGTATCCGCCGAGCGAGATGATCGAACGCCAGCCTTATCTTCCGCGCTTCATGGCTGGCGGTCCGGGTAATCCGCTTGGCGCACGTGCGATGTATCTCGGCTCGACCGTTTATCGCATCCACGGCACCAACCAGCCGTCGACCATCGGTAAGTTCGTTTCCTCCGGCTGCATCGGCATGCTGAACGACGACGTTTCCGACCTGTTCGACCGCGTCAAGGTCGGCACCCGCGTGGTCGTGCTGCCGGGCGGTCCGCCGCCGGGCGGAGCCAACACGGCGACCGCCTCGGCCGCGCCGGTGCCGGGCTCTACGGCCGCCACTCCTGTGCAGGCCCAGGCGGCTGTTCCCGGCACGCAGCCAGCCACGATGCAGCCGCTGCCCCCGGCAGTGACGATTCGCTGAGCCAAACTCTCCTGAAATAAAAACAGCCTCCCGGTCGGGAGGCTGTTTTTATTTGCGGGAGCGGTTCACGCCAGCCGGCGCGGCGGCTCGCCGCCCTTGAGCCAGGTATCGATGCAGTCGACCATCTGGCCATAATGAGCCCGGAAGCTTTCCTCGGTCACGTAGCCGAGATGCGGTGTCAGCACCACGTTGTCGAGCTTGCGGAGCGGGTGCTCGACCGGCAGCGGCTCGACAGAGAAGGTGTCGAGCGCGGCTCCCGCGATCCTCTTTTGCTGCAAGGCCTGGAGCAACGCGGTTTCATCCACGATCGGCCCGCGCGCACTGTTGACGAGATAGGCGGTCGGTTTCATCCGCGCGATATCGGCAGCGCTCAACAGCCCGCGCGAGCGCTCGCTCAGGACCACATGGATGGTAATGATGTCGGCCGTGGCAAAGAGCTCGTCCTTGCTCGCGTAGCCGACCCCGGCTTCGGCGCAGCGCTCGGGCGTCAGGTTCGGACTCCAGGCGATCACCTTCATCCCGAATGCCTTGGCGAGGCTTGCCACCTTGGTGCCGAGCTTGCCGAGCCCGATCACGCCCAGCGTCTTACCTTCGATCTCGGTGCCGCCGAGCTTCTGCCAGGGCTCCCCGGCATGCATGCGCGCATTCTCCTGCCCGATCTTGCGCGTCAGCTCCAGGATCAGACCCATGGTCAATGGCGCGGTCGGATCGCGGCCATATTGGGTACCGCAGACGATCACGCCGCGCGCTTTCGCGGCGTCCATGTTGATGGCTGCATTGCGCATCCCTGAGGTAATCAGGAGTTTCAGTTTCGGCAGAGCCTCGATCAGCGGACGGGGAAAGGGCGTCCGCTCCCGCATCGCGCAGACGACGTCGACGTCCGCGAGCGCACTGGCCGCCGCCTGTTCGGAGGCGAAAGGATGTACGAAAGTGGTTACGTCGAGGCGGTCGCCGAGTTTTGGCCAGTCAGCCAGGGACAGGGCTGTATCGTAATAGTCATCAAGGATCGCACAGCGCAGCCGCGTCATCGGCAAAGGTCCATTCATGGCGTGGAACAGCGACAGGAAACGTCGCGGGATGGACGCGATGGTCGCGCGCGGAGGAACGCTGCGCAAGGACCCCAGCTTCAAAAGCCGGTGCGGGACGACGGGAAATCAGTCCAGATCGGCCTTCAGGCGGAAGGCTGCGGTGTTGCCGTATTTCGCGTGCCACGCTGGCCCCGGCCCGCGCATATAGTGCAGTTCCGGCCGATAGGGGCTGAAAGCCTGGGCGAAAAAGGCGCGCCAGAAGCTCTTGATCTCGGCGACTATGCCGGATGGTTCAACGGGTTTGACCCGCCCAGAGGGCAGGGAGGTTGACGTAAGGGTCGCCATGACGGGCTCTCGCTGTTGTCACTCTCGGCTTTTCGCCGTTGGACGCGCATTAGCGCGCCGGAAGCGAGTTTCCCGCCCAGTTGATTAAAAGATGGTTTCAATTGTCGTGATCGACCGCACACATGGTTATGATCCCGTAGTCATCCGTGGTGCGCGGAGGCTTGGCGCTGGCATTCTCCGATCTTTGCCCGGTCCGAACACCGGCTCGCCGGGTTGCCCTTTGGGTGCGGCGCAGTTACATCAGCGGCAACAATTTTCCGTAAATCCGGTGGTTTCCAAGGACACGCGATGGCGCGCCAATTCGTCTATTTCATGCAGGGTCTGTCCAAGACCTATCCGGGCAACCGCAAGGTGCTCGATAACATCCACCTGTCATTCTACCCGGATGCCAAGATTGGCGTGCTCGGCGTCAACGGCGCCGGCAAGTCGACCCTGCTGCGGATCATGGCCGGCATCGACAAGGATTATACGGGTGAAGCCTGGGTCGCCGAAGGTGCGCGCGTCGGCTATCTCGAGCAGGAGCCGCAGCTCGATCCGAAGTTGAGCGTCCGCGAGAATGTGATGCGGGGCGTCGCCAAGCAGAAAGCGATCCTCGACCGTTACAACGAACTCGCGGTCAATTATTCGGACGAGACCGCCGACGAGATGACCAAGCTTCAGGACGAGATCGAGGCCCATGGCCTGTGGGATCTCGACAGCAAGGTCGACCAGGCCATGGACGCGTTGCGTTGTCCGCCGGACGATGCCGACGTCACAAAGCTCTCCGGCGGCGAGCGCCGTCGCGTCGCGCTCTGCCGACTGCTGCTCGATCAGCCTGAACTGCTGCTGCTGGACGAGCCGACCAACCATCTCGATGCGGAGTCCGTGTCCTGGCTCGAAGGGCATCTGCGCAACTACCCGGGTGCGATCCTGATCGTCACCCACGATCGCTACTTCCTCGACAACGTCACCAGCTGGATCCTGGAGCTCGACCGCGGCAAGGGCATCCCCTACGAGGGAAATTATTCGTCCTGGCTGGTGCAGAAGCAGAAGCGGCTGGAGCAGGAGGGCCGCGAGGAAGCGGCGCATCAGCGCACGCTGGCGCGCGAGCAGGAGTGGATCGCGGCTTCGCCGAAGGCTCGTCAGGCCAAATCCAAGGCCCGCTATCAGCGCTACGAGGACCTGCTGAAGAAGGCGAGCGAGAAACAAAGCCAGACTGCGCAGATCATCATTCCCGTCGCGGAGCGACTGGGCAACAACGTCATCGATTTTGAAGGCTTGACCAAGAGTTTCGGCGATCGGCTCCTGATCGACAATCTCACCTTCAAGCTGCCGCCCGGCGGTATCGTTGGTGTGATCGGCCCTAACGGTGCCGGCAAGACCACGCTGTTCCGGATGATTACCGGACAGGAGAAGCCCGATGCGGGCACGATCACGATCGGCGAATCCGTGCATCTCGGCTATGTCGACCAGTCGCGCGATGCGCTCGACGGCAGCAAGACCGTCTGGGAAGAGATCTCCGGCGGCAATGAGCTGATCCTGCTCGGCAAGCGCGAAGTCAATTCGCGCGGCTATTGTTCGGCGTTCAACTTCAAAGGGGCGGACCAGCAGAAGAAGGTCGGCTCGCTATCGGGAGGTGAGCGCAACCGCGTGCACCTCGCCAAGATGCTGAAGTCAGGCGCCAATGTGCTGCTGCTCGACGAGCCCACGAACGATCTCGATGTCGACACGCTGCGAGCGCTCGAAGAAGCGCTGGAGGATTTTGCCGGCTGCGCCGTGATCATCAGCCACGATCGCTGGTTCCTCGACCGTATCGCCACGCACATGCTGGCGTTCGAAGGCGACAGTCACGTCGAATGGTTCGAAGGCAACTTCCAGGACTATGAGAAGGACAAGATGCGCCGGCTGGGCCAGGACAGCGTCATCCCGCATCGGCTGAAGTACAAGAAGCTGACGCGGTGACGGTTCTCATGAGGGGCGTGGCGCTCGTTGCGATAGCCATCGCCGCCTTATGTTGTGCGCCACCATCACGCGCCGCCGATGCGGCCTTCACACAATTCGTTGCCTTGCTGTGGCCGGAAGCCAAAGAGCAGGGCGTCTCCCGCGCGACCTTCGAGGCCGAGACGCGCGGGCTTGAGCCCGACTACAAGCTGCCGGATCTGCTGCTGCCTGGTCGTCCGGCGACGGGCGCTCCAGCCCAGGCCGAGTTCGTGCAGGTCCCGGCCGACTATATCAAGGAAGCTGCGATCGCACGGCTTGCGGCGTATGGCCAAAAGCTGATGCAACAATATCGTCCGGCGCTGTCCGAAATCGAACGGCGCTTCGGCGTGCCGGCGCCGTTCGTTCTGGCGATCTGGGGCCGGGAGACCGATTTCGGCCGGTACAAGTTGCCCTATGACGCGCTGCGCGTGCTGGCGACGCAGGCCTATGTCGGTCGCCGCAAGGACCAGTATCGCACCGAATTCATCCTGGCGCTGAAGATGCTCAGCGATCATGTCGTGACGCGCCAGGATTTGCGGGCATCCTGGGGCGGTGCCGTCGGCCTCACGCAGTTCCTGCCATCGGAATATTTCAAGCATGGCGTCGATCTCGACGGTGACGGCAAGGTCGATCTCTGGCACTCGGTACCCGACGCGCTTGCGTCGGCAGCGCAGCAGCTTGTCAATAAGGGCTGGCAGAGCGGGGTGCGCTGGGCCTATGAGGTGAAAGCGCCGGCCAATGTCGACTGTACGATGGGCGTGCCTGAGGTGAAGAAGCCAATCGGCGAGTGGCTGCGCGCCGGCTTCGTCCCCGTGCGCGGGCAGAGGCTCAGCACGGCTGAGAAGGCGCAGCCAGCCTCATTGTTGCAGCCTGAAGGCATCTATGGCCCGGCCTTCCTGACCACGGCGAACTACTTCGTGACCAAGGAGTATAACTTCTCCGATCTGTACGTGCTGTTCGTCGGCCATCTCGCCGACCGCATGACGAGCCCGCTGCCATTTGCGACGCCTTGGGCGGCCTCCGAACAATTGCGCACGAAGGATGTCGAGGCCATGCAGAAGGGCCTGACTCGGGTGGGTCTCTACAAAGACAAGCTCGACGGTAAGGCGGGCATGCAGACCCGCGCCGCGCTCGGCGCGTTTCAGAAATCTGCAGGTCTGAAAGTGGACTGCTGGCCGAGTGAAGCAGTGCTGCAGGCGATCGATGCGGCTCGCTGAGCGCAGATAGCAGCAGATAGCAAAAGCCCGGCCGTCGAGGCCGGGCTTTGCGTGTTATCGAACAGAATAGCGATCAGTAGCAGACGCGAACCGGGCGGACCACCCAGCCGTAACCGTCCCAATAGCGCTCACGGCGCCAATAGCACGGCGGGGGAGCCGGGGGCGGGGCTTCTTCGACGTAGACCGGGCCGCCATAGGCCGGGCGGCTTGAGGCGATCGCACCGCCGAGCAGCGCACCGCCGATCAGGCCGGCCGCAACGCCCGCACCGACGTCGCCAGCCTTGGCGGCGGGTGCAGACACGGCCATCGAGCCTGCGATTGTGGCAACCGCCACCAGGGCGGTCAGGATCTTCTTCATCTTCCGCGATCTCCTCGAGGAGGCGCCCGATCCGGACGCCGGGTTAGGGTGACAGACACACGATCAGGGGCGGCAGCTCGCAAGGAAACACGCGAATCTGTCAACCCTCCGTAAACTTTGTCCGTTCAGGTGCGCTGGAAAAGCGGTTTTTTCTGGTCATCCCGCGCGCCGAAGGCCGAAGTTCCAGTGGACCTTCAGCGATTTAATGAAGGTGAACCGCTATTCGCACACCCTGACGCGACGGACCCGCCAGCCATAGCCGTCCCAGAACCGCTGCCGCTGCCAGTAGCAGGCATAGCCGGGATCCGCGACATAGGCCGGGCCGCCGTAATAATAGGGGCCTGGCGCGTAATAATAGCCGGGGCCGTAGCCGTACCCATAGTAGGGACCGCCGCCAGCAATGGCGCCGCCGATCAGGGCACCACCAATAAGGCCGGCGGCGACGCCTGCAGCAACCCGACCGCCCCCCGCTTCGGCTGGGGCAGGTGCCATGGCCGATGCGGCCAGCGCGGCGGTGGCGACGAGGGCCGTGAGTGTCTTCTTCATGACCGTACCTTTCTCACAGGGTCTTCGCGGCGAAAAGACCTTTCGGCGCGAAAAATTTCACACTCCGCTTGAATATTCAATGAACGGGCAGCCTCCATAGGACGACTCGACAGGAGAAATGGTTCGATTTTCGTATCGCAAATGACCCGGAATGAAGCATGACCAGCGCCATAGGCCTGATTGTCGCAGTCGGAATGACCTCGGTGTTCTTCTACCTGCTCCTGACGACCCCGGCGGATCGGCAAGGATTCCGAGGACGATCGAGAGGCGATACTTCCGGCCCAGACGGAGGCAGTTCCTCCGATCATCACGACAGCTTCAACTCGGCAGGTTGGTCGGGTCATTCCGCGACCGACAGCATGGGTAATCCGCTCGATAGCGGGGGCTCGGATGGCGGTAGCGATGGCGGCGGGGGAGATGGCGGCGGTGGCGGTGATTGAAGGCCTGCCCTTCCGAGGGCTACCGGGCCATGTCTTCACTGACCGGGTTTGATCTGCAGCAACAGGCCTCACTTGGATTCGTTCTAGGTTGAACAGGAAGTTTGGAATCGCTTCAAAAGACCTGTTTTGCCTTTGCGCCGCCCGGCGCGGATCACTATCGATGATGGAGCATCTCGGAAGGCTAGACGGTTCATGATTGTCTGCTCCTGCAACGTCCTCAGCGACCACGACATCCGCCAGGCGGTGGAAACGGCGGAGGAACTGCCACGCAACCCCAAGCAGCTCTACGGCTGTCTCGGGTGCAGCGCGGAGTGCGGCCGGTGTGCCCGTACGATCAAGACCATCATCGACGACGCGTTGGGCCCCTGCGCACGTGCCTGCCAGGCAGGCTGCCAGCACCGCCAGGATCATGCCCACGCCGAGACTCCCGCCGAAGACGTCCAGAGCCGGTTTGCGTTGGCTGCCTGCTAACCCCCCTCGATTCACCCAAGCATCCGTCGTGGTTGTCCCTGGCGGAGGCATGATCGGAGTCGTCTCGGCTCGGCGAACCTGTTATTGACCGAGCCGCGGTGTCTAACTTTCGGAGCACATCAATGCAGGGCGACCCCAAGGTCATCGAATATCTCAACAAGGGACTGCGGAGCGAGCTGACGGCCATCAATCAATATTGGCTGCATTACCGTTTGTTGCAGAACTGGGGTCTGCTCGAGATGGCCAAGGTGTGGCGCAAGGAATCGATCGAGGAGATGAACCACGCGGACCGCTTCACCGACCGCATCATCTTTCTGGATGGCTTTCCGAACATGCAGGTGCTGGACCCGTTGCGGATCGGCCAGAACGTCAAAGAGATCATCGAGTGCGATCTCGCTGCCGAAGTTTCGGCGCGCTTGCTTTATCAGGAAGCCGCAACGTATTGCCACGGCGTCAAGGACTACGTCACGCGCGACCTGTTCGAAGACCTGATGAAGGACGAAGAACACCACATCGACTTCCTCGAGACGCAGCTCGACCTGATCAATCGGATCGGCCTCGATCTTTACACGCAGAAACACGTCGGCGGTCTCGAATCTTCGTAGTCCTGCTCGTGCTCCGCGTCCGAAGTTCGCATTTAAGTCGAGGCACTCTCGCTGGCGAGCTTCGGATCGTGGAGCACCAGCAAGTGATTGAAAGCCGGCTCCGGACAGATCGCCGTGCCGGCTCGTTACGTGATGGTGCTGCGCTCGGCCCTCTTACACGGCGTCGGCCGGAACGAAGCAGCTGATGACGATGCTGCCGCGGTGGTGGACGTACCACACCACGGCCTCACCGACGGGATTGCCGCGGTCGCGGATGACGGCATGCGCGGGAACCTGCATCCATTGCCCCTCGATCGGAACCCAATAGCTGCCGTCGCGCACTTGGTAGTCCGTCCGATGGCCATCGGAGATGTCGCAGCAGGGGACACCATTCGGCGCGATCACGCTCTTGAACCATGCGCGGATATCCGGCGGCACGTTCTCGAACTGGCCGTTGTCAAAAGCGAAGGCTGCCGTTGCGAAGGCCGCCAGACATGTCAGCATCGCGACCTGCGGGAGTCTTGGCATGGCAGCCTCCGTGGAACACGTCACTCCGCCCGCCGCGGCGCCGTCGCGAGCAGCTCGCGCAGCGGCTCGAGATAGAATTTCGCCGAGCCCGTCGTCAGATGGCCTCGCGTCTCCGTGGAAGCCGGGATCAGGTAGACCCTGCCGTTCTTGACCCGCTTCATGGCCTCAGCGGTGACGCCGGTCTCCGGCGGATTGCGCTCGTCATCGGCTGAGTTGATCAGGAGCACGCGTGCCTCGATCTTCTCGATGTCCGCCGACGGATTGTAGTCGTGCGAGGACTCCCACTGGTAGATGAAGTCGTTGGCATCGGCCGGCATCGGCGCGGCAAGGCGCTCATCGACCATCTTGTCGGCCTTGGCGGCGGTCGGAGCCTGCGCCTGATAGGCCAGCGTGCCGCCGGCCGACGCGATGCCGTAGGCCACGACGGCGTATTTCATCATGCGCGGCTGGCTCGTGTAGTTGCCGCCATTGTAGTCCGGATCGTTACGGATCGTGTCCAGCATGATCCGGCGCAGCATCCAGTTGCGCGCCGCCATCTCGGTCGGCTGTGAAGCCATCGGCGCCAGCGCATCCATGAAATCAGGGTAGCGCGTGCCCCAGATCCAGCTGTGCATGCCGCCCATCGAATTGCCGATGACCAACCTGAGATGCTTGATGCCAAGTCCTTCGGTGAGCAGCCGATATTGCGCGTCGACCATGTCGTTATAGTCGTAAGCCGGGAATTTCGCTTTCAAGCCGTCGGATGGCTTGGACGATTTGCCGTGGCCGATGCTGTCGGGAAGAATGATGTAGTATTTTGTGGCGTCGAGCGGCTGGTCCTTGCCGAACAGCTCGCCGGCAAAGGCAGGTGACAGCATGCTTGCCGCCGAGCCGCCGGTGCCATGCAACACCAGCACCGGCTGGCCGCTGGGCTCGCCGACGGTCACATAATGCAGCCGCAGCTCCGGCAGGCGCTCGCCGGTGTGGAACTTGAAATCCTTGACGACGAAGTCGCCTTGCTTGGGTGCCGGATAGTCGCTCGCCAGTGCCGCTATCGAACTCAGCAGCAGCGCCGCAATAGCGGCGATGACTGATCGTGTCATGTTCGTCTCCCCCGGATGGGCGCGCTCTGATGGCGGGCCTTGGTCGCAGATTAGCACGGAACCATCCGGCAGCCGAAAGGGCGATTCACGGCTTGTCCTCGATCTCGGTCTCGGGGCGATCGCCGCCGAAGGCCGTCTCGGTGTGCCATTTTCCATCGGCCGTCTCGTATTCGATCGCCTCGGTGCGGCCCGGCGTGCGCTGTTCCTCGGCCGCGCGCTTGGCGGCGGCGAGCGCTTCGGCATGGGACGGAAAACTCTCCGAAAAAGCGCCGTCCACCGTGTAGGCCCAACCGCCATCATGCTGAACGATCCGATAGGTCACGTGTGTCATTCATGCCTCGCTTTGTCGACGTCGATTGCCGCAGGTGAAACGGCCGTCATTCTAGGCCAAGATAAGCGCGAGGCGATGTCTTTCGAGACCGGGAACCCCTATCCGAGCGGAGAAACGGGATGTGCCGCAACATCAAGACGCTGTTCAATTTCGAGCCGCCGGCGACGGAGGATGAGATCCACGCCTCCGCGCTGCAATTCGTGCGTAAGCTGTCCGGCTTCAACAAGCCGTCGCAGGCCAACGAAGCGGCGTTCGAACGGGCGGTGCAGGAGGTCTCCGAGGCGGCGCGGCGGCTGCTTACCTCGCTGCACACCCAGGCGCCGACGCGCGATCGCACGATCGAAGCGGCCAAGGCCAAGGAGCGCTCGCGGGCGAGATTTGCCGGCCGCTGAAACAGCACGATCGGCGCGCGGCGTGCGACAGCGTCAGAACGCCTCGTCGGGCTTATGCTTCTTGTGCTTCTTCTTTTTCTTGTCTTTTTTCTTCTTGTGATGGTGCGCGTCGTCGAGATGCGGATCGTCGTCCTCGAAGGCGTCGTCCAGCGCATCGTCGTGTTCGACGGCGGCAAAGATGTCGCGCACCGCAAGCTGGGTGGCGTCGCGCTCATGCGCCTCGCGCTCGCGCGTCCGCTTGTACTCTTCATACGCCTCGAAGAGCTGATGCAGCCAGGGCATGATCTGATCGATCGTCGGCAGGGTGCCGGGCGGACCCTGCTCGCCGCGGGGCCCTTGCGGACCCGGGGCGCCGGCCGGACCCTGCGGACCGATCGGGCCCGGTTTGCCGGCTTCTCCCCGCGGTCCTTGCGGCCCCGGCTTGCCCTGTGGACCGGGCTTGCCGTCCGGCCCCGGCTTGCCGCGCTGGCCGTCCGCTCCGCGTCGTCCCGGCTGCCCCTGTGGTCCTCGCGGACCCGCAGGTCCCTGATGCCCTCGACTCGCCGGATTTCGCGCCACGCGTACAACTCCTGATTCGCACGCGAATCTAGCAGACGCGCGACGAGACCAGCAATTATACGCGCCGGCCTTGCCCGATCGATCAACATCAAACGGTGGCCGGCGCCGCGCTGCAAGGCCTGTGCTTACGTCCCATAGGCCGGCACGTCGACGCCATCAGCCGCATAGATCCTGATCTTGTTGCGCAAGGTGCGGACCGGCATCCCGAGCAGCCTGGCAGCATGGGTCCGGTTGCCGTGGCAGCGCGCGAGCGTCTGCACGATCAGTTCGCGCTCGACCTCCGAGAGCGGCATTCCGATCAGGAGCGGAACGACCTCGTTGGCGGGGCGCGCCGCCGCCGCGATCGAGCCAGGCTCGATGATGAATGGGCTTGCGGCATAGGGTGTGAACTCGCGTGACATGTAAACCTCCGGATTGAAGTCCCGCCTAAGTTGTATATGGAGTCGAGACTCAACTAGCACCTGCCCGTAAACAAACTGGTCCGACAAAGTTAACGAGACCTTAACGAGGACTACCATTGCGGGTATTGGCGTGGGAAATCGCCAAAATGCCATTCTTTCGCGAGATCTCCGACCCATTTCGGCGCGGAATGTGGCGAAATGCAAAATTAACGGCCGCGCCAGCCGATGCTTGGCAGCCCGGCAACCGCGCGCCAGTGTGGCCGCCATGGCCGCGACCACCACGATATCCGCCGCATCGCTCAGAGCCGGGCTCGAACGGCTGCTGCAGGCGCCCGAGATCGATTGGCAAGAGGCGGCCGAGCTCGTCTCCGAGATTGCCCGGGACAGCTCCGAGCTGGCCTTGCGCCAGGCGGCAAGCCAGGCGCTGTCGATCGTGCGCGCGGCGGCGATGTCCCTCGCTGACCATGCCACGCACGAGGCGGCGCGCCGGCGCCTGCTCGTCGTGCTCGACGTGCTGGTCGAATTGACCACGCCGCGGTTCGGCCGGCGCGGCACCCAGCCGAAGCCGCTCAGCCCCGACCAGCGCGCCCGCAAGCTGTTGGGCCTGCCGATCGACGGCCCGCTGTCCAGCGCCGAGATCCGCGGCGCCTTTCGCCGTGCCGCCAAGCTGATGCATCCGGATACAGGCGGCAGCGCGGAGGCGTTTCGCGAGCTCGCGGCCGCGCAGGATGCGCTGATGAAAGCTCGCTGAGGTTGTATTTTGCCTCGCGGTCTCCGTCATGGGCGTCTACGCCAGGCGCCACATGTACTTCGCCGTGCCAGGAGCTAAATTCGGCCCTACCGATTCGATTGGTCTCACCGCGGCATCTCCCGTTCGACACCCACTGGAGCGTTTTTCAATGACCATTGCGTCCTTCCTTCGCACTGCGCTGGTGGCACTCACGACTGCCGCCGCCGCCGTGCTGCCCACCACGGCGCATGCGGATGGCGGCTTCATCACGCTGACCATCTACAAGGCCGGATGGATCATCGGCGGCTCCGGCGGCAGCGGCGTTCTGAACTTCCACGGCCGCGCCTATCCGCTTTCGACCGGCGGCCTCGACTACGGCCTGGTGTTCGGCGGCTCGCGCACCGTGCTGCGTGGTCGCGTCAGCAACATCTACCGTCCGTCGGACGTCGAGGGTGTCTATGGCGCGGCCGGCGCCGGCCTTGCGGTCGGCCGCGGCGTGCGCGGCATCGTGCTCACCAACCAGAAGGGCGCGGTGCTGGAGCTCTCCGGCGAGCAGGTCGGCCTGCTGGCCAATGTCGATCTGTCGGGGCTTGCGATTACACTGCGGTAGACGGCGGGTCTTTCGACCGAACAAGCTGTCGTCACCCGCGAAAGCGGGTGATCCAGCATTCCAGAGACGCTTGTCGTCATCCAAGTCGTCTCGGCGTACGGGATCGGCGGGCAAGGTGGGCGCTGACAGCTGAGGGGCCGGCTTGCGGCCTGCCACGTGCTCCGTCGTGTCGAGCGAAGCGACATCGCTCACGCCGGTACATGACAGGTCTGGCGACATCCCGAACTCCCCCTCCAAACAGCCTGGCGCGGCTTCGCACTCTCGCGGCGCATGACGCCCGAGTGATGCGGCAGTCAGTCCCTCCTGAAAATCGAGAGGGCGCAGGGAAGGCCGGATGCTTGGCCAGCACCCATGGCCCGCCTGCGAAAAAAATGCAGGCGGCAGGTACCACAGGTACGGCCGAACAACCGGCCTTCCCTGCGCGAAGGCTTTACGGCTTATACGTGATCTCCTCGGGGACCGGCTTTCTTGCCCCCGTTGCGACAATGCGCGGAGCGCATCGCGTGCGACAACGCTGACGCGTTGCGCAGGCATCAGCACCGGGATGCCAGGACCACACGACTTCACCGTCCGCGAAACGCCGGCGTTCGTCCAACGCGGCGCTCACGGCCATCGCAGCCCGCCTCCGCGTATCGTGACGACGCGTACGCCCTCTGCATGGAGGCGGGTCGGGCGTAGGAAAGCACAATTTCTGAAAAACGGAAGTGGAATATTTTTTGCCCGGCGGCTTTACATCGCGCGACGCGTTGAAGGTGCGGATGAAATTCGTCTGTCGGCGCGAGGATTTTCGGTGCGATTTTCCGGCTTTTCGCGAGGCCGTCGTGAGGCCATCGCGCATCGATTTGCCCGGCGGGCACAGAACCTGCCCAATCCATCGCCGTCATTGCGCGCGCGCTCGCTGTGCGTCCCGGAACGAGAGGAGAGCAGCTAAGCGCTCGCCACATGCGCCGCCAGTTCCAGCCACGGCTGAAGTGTCCAGGCGCCCGACGCGGCGCCGGAGGGGGAAGCAAGCACGAAGATGTCGGGGAAGTCAGCCGCCGGCGGCTGCCGGCCGAGTGCGATCCGGGTCGTCGGCCGGCCATAGAACAGGCTTGCGGCCTTCTTGCTGGTGAAAGCGACCGTGCGCGGCCGATGGCGCCGCATCTTCTCGACCAAGCCGGCGACATCGACGCCGGCCTGCAGCGCGACATGGTCCATGCCGGCGCCGTGCTTGCAGAGATCGGTGAAGCCGATGCCGAGCTTCAGCAGCTCGGGAAACTCACGCGGCTGATACAGCCGCGGCGTCAGCCCTGTCGCGTGCAGGGTGCGCCAAAAGCGGTTGCCGGGATGCGCGTAATAATGGCCAGTCGCGGCCGACCGCTCGCTCGCCGCCGTGCCGACGAAGACGAGGCGCAGGTTCGGTGCGAGCTGGTCGGGCAGGCGGTGCCGCCTGTCCGCGCCGGCATGCCCAGGCGCTTCTTTCAAGATTTTCCGATCTTGATGATTTCGCCGGTGCGCGGATTGATCGCACGGGGCGGCCCATCCTCGTCGTCATCATCCTCGTCCGGCCCGGGATATTGCTCGGGCGCCTTGCCCTTGGCCGCAACCACGCGCGGATAGCGCAGCTTCGGCTGCTTCGTCCCGGTGGCCTTCAGCGTGATCCGGAACAGCCAGTCGTCGCCATAATCGAACAGGAACAGCAGCGTATGGCCGACCTCCGGGAAAGCCTGCGCAATCCGCGTCTTCTCGACGCCGAGCACTCCGGCGGCGGCCTCGCCGATATCGGCAAACAGCTCATATTGCGGATGGACGACCTTGATCTTCGACAGCGTCAATCCGGTGTAGAATCCGAAGGCGTGGTCGAAGTCGAAACCGAACGCCTGCACGATCGCTTCGGCCAGCCTGTACAGCGACTTGGTCGGATCGATTTCGATGTCCCGATAGACCGAGCGCCCGCCGTCGAGCGCGGCGCGGAGGATGAACGTCTCGGTCTGAGCCATGCCGGTCTCCCCGGGCGAGCGGCAGCAGCACGCCCGCGACCAGCATATACGGCCGCGACCGTCCAAGCGAGGCCGGGAGCCGGCGTCGAACGCGATTGTCCCCCGTCACATGGCCCGCGGCAGAACTGTCAGCGCTCCGCCCATGGATCGGCGACCGCCATGTGGCGGCCGCCGTGGCACGGAGGCATACGCCGGGCCGGACCTTACAGGGTGCAGCGGCGCTCGTCGCGCAGCTTGAGCTGGATGGCGTTGGCTTCGCCGAAGGTCGCAACCGGCTGGCTCACGACCTTGTAGGTCGACGGCCATTCGACCGGCTTGGACTGCAAGTTGGTATTCCAGATCTGGCAGATGCCGGTGTTATCCCAGCGGATCACGTAATAGCCGGCCACGGGCGCAGCATGCCGAGGCGCGGCGAGTGCGGGCACGACGGAAGCGGCAGCAATACCGGTGGCGGCAACGAGAGCGGTCAAGCGACGCATCGGAAATCTCCCCTAACGAACAGAACCCCAGCCGCCACGGCCGACAACGCGCGCGACGACGCCGATCCGCGCCTGCGGATGGGCGATGGACTCCTGCGACAAAAGCGCGCTGCTGGCAAGGTGGCAGCGTGACCGCTCACAGCGATGTCAGGGGAGGGGCAGTGCGGCGACGCCGCAATGTGGGGCAAGATCAGAGGCGCGCTTCTCGGCCGTGCCAAATGCGCGTGATCAGGATGTCCTGCATTGAACCGATCCTTAGGCTCACTCGGGGTCGTCGTAGCAGATGTCGTGGGTCGTGATCCACTGCGTGCAGTTGCCGTTCGCGTCCCAGCCAATGCATTCCTTTCGGAAGTTGCACGGATGGATGTTGAAGCCCTGGCCGAACTGGCCCTTCTCCAGCACGGCAACTGGATCGATCTCGACCCCTCCGCCGATCGTCGCGGTCATCGGGCCGAAGGATCGGACCCGTTCAACGAATTGTCGCACGGGTTTGCCGGTGGCATCGAGCAGGAACCGTCCGTCGGGTGAGATGGTCAGGGTTTCGCGCTTTTGATTCGACATCCGTTAGTCTCCGGCTGGGAGGAACTGTCTGGCACCAGGACTGTCGTGCGTCGGGCCTATGGAGTGCTGACTGGTCCGGTTCGCAGGCGGGCCATACGAGCACGTCTCGTGACGTTCAGACGATGAAGGCCTCAACACGTTATCGACGGCGAAGACCCCGTGCAGTCGCAGGTCGGTGACGGCGGCTCGCCGTCGGGGTATGTGCAGGTCTTGCTGACGCAGCCCATGCCCTCACAGCAGCAGGTGACCGTGTAGCTGCCCTTGCCGCGCAAGCGGTGGATCAGCATGTAGCCGTGAGATGTCGGGCGGACGTCGATCTCGACTTCGATCCCCTGGCCCAGCGAGCGAACCTCCATCCCATCCTCCCACGGTTTGTCAGATTGGGAAAAAGGCTACTACAACCTGTGGATGTCGTTGCGTTGACATGTATCAAATCTAAGGGAGTGTCGGCGCCCTCAGCCGCTGCCGGGTCGTTCGCCGTGACACCGGAGCTATCATTTCCGAAGCGCGGCGATGCCCTCGATCTCGATCAGCATCTTCGGATCGGGCAGCGCGGCGACGACGCAGGTGGTGCGTGCCGGATAGGGCGCCGGGCCGAACGCCTCGGCATAGAGCCTGTTCATGGTCGCGACGTCGGCGGCGCGGGTCAGCAGCACGTTGACCTTGACCAGATCGCGCATCGTGGCGCCGCCTTCAGTGAGCACGCGGGTGAAGTTGGTCACGACATTGGCGAACTGCACCTCGAAGCCGTCGGGCAGCGCGCTATCAGCGTCGAAGCCGGGAATGCCGGAGATGAAGAGGAGATCGCCGACGCGGGTGCCGAACGACAGCGGCGGCGCCTTGACGTTCGATGGAGCGGGGATGTGGTGGATGTGCATGCGCAAGCTAGAGTGTGTACTCATAATTGCGACCATGTCCGCTTCGCTCCGATAGTGACCATCGATGTGCAGCCATAGCAACTGACGCGATGCGCCAATTGCTGACTTTCGAGGCCGAATGCCTTAGACAGAGCATTCATCTGATCTTAGGACCACAAATTATGACCGCTGATCTGGCTCAGGAGATCGCCGAAGCTTACCGGTGGCAGCGCCGGCTCGGTAACACGAAGATCATGGGACCGGGTTGCCAGCTCGTGGTCGATCCGGCACACCCGGATGTGTGGGACTCTAATCATGCCGACGAGGTCACTGCTCGGACCGACGCCGAGATTGACGCCGTTTTTGCAGCTATGGATCGACATCTCGATCACACGCCCTGGCGCGTGATCCATACCGATTGCTTCACACCAGATCCGTTTCTCGCCCGCCTCGCCTTCGATGATTTCGAAGAACGTCCCGTCACCATCCAGATGGCCTTACAAGGCGACCTCGCCAATCAGGCTACAGAAGTCGAGCTGCGCCCCGTTATTAGCGATGCTGATTGGCAGATATTGCTACAACTCGTTCTCGCCGATCATGCCGAGGGCCGGCGCACTAGCAACACTCACGTGCCGCCGGACGTTAGTGCTGGCATGGTGGCCGGCTATCGCGCCAAGAGCAGCACGTATCATTTTCATCTTGGGGCACACAACGGTGTTCCGGTCGCGTACGGTGCCTACGCTGCTGCGCCCAATGGCGTAGGCATGATTGAGGATCTGTTCACACTACAATCTGTCCGGCGTCGTGGCATCGCGAGCGCCATTATAGCCGCATTCACCGAGCGCCTGCGCGCCGCTGGCTGCCACACCATTTTTCTTGGAGCGCTCGCCACCGAACAACCCAAGCGCCTTTACGCTCGTTTGGGCTTCAAGCCAGTGATGCTTGCCCGCACCTGGGTTCGGAGATTGTCTAAGACCGGTTGAGCAAGCGTAGGGTGGGCAAAGGCGCGTTTGCGCCGGGAACACCGCGGGAAAATCCGGATTTGATCAGCATCCATCGTGTTGAGAAGTCATGATCATTTTCCGGCAAAGACCATATTGCGTGCAGATGGTCCGGCAGAATGCAGATCGCGAGGGTCTCGAACGGATAGCGGGTCTTGATGGTGCGGTAGATCGAGCGGAAGCGATCGATTTCGCGCGCCAACAGGTCGCTGGGGCGGTCGGCCAGCGTCACGGTGAAGAAGAACATTCCGCCGTCGATTTCGGCTCGGCGATATCGTGACATGATCTCGAAATCCCCCGCAGATCGGGCGAGGTGGGCACGGCACGTCCGCGCGAAGCGCGAACGCGCCTTTGCCCACCCTACGAACGACGCTTTGCCGACCCTGCGGCGCCTAGATGTCGTCCCGGCGAACGCCGGGACCCATACGCCGCGGTGGCAGTTATTCGAGGACTATTCGTTGTCTTTCCTTGCTTGCCAACGAGAGCGGTGGCTATGGGTCCCGGCGTTCGCCGGGACGACAGCGGTTAATGACGCGACAGCAGGGCTCACAACGCCTTGTTGCTCTCCTTCACCTTGTCCGCATCGAGATAGACGCTCGAGCCCATCTCCTTGAACTTGGCGCTCATCTGCGCCATGCCGTCCTCGATCGTGCCGGAGATGCTCAGCCCCACGCTCGCCGGATCGTTCAAGGTCGCCGCGTAGTCGCGCACGTCCTGGGTGATCTTCATCGAGCAGAATTTCGGTCCGCACATCGAGCAGAAATGCGCGACCTTGTGCGCTTCCTTCGGAAGCGTCTCGTCGTGGAAGCTCTTGGCGGTGTCCGGGTCGAGGCCGAGGTTGAACTGGTCGGTCCAGCGGAATTCGAACCGCGCGCGGGACAGCGCGTCGTCGCGGAGCTGCGCTGCCGGATGGCCCTTGGCGAGATCGGCGGCGTGCGCGGCGATCTTGTAGGTGATGACACCGGTCTTGACGTCGTTGCGATCCGGCAGGCCGAGATGCTCCTTCGGCGTCACGTAGCAGAGCATGGCGCAGCCGAACCAGCCGATCATGGCGGCGCCGATGCCGGAGGTGATGTGGTCGTAGCCCGGCGCGATGTCGGTGGTCAGCGGCCCGAGCGTGTAGAACGGCGCCTCGCCGCATTCCTTGAGCTGCTTGTCCATGTTGATCTTGATCTTGTGCATCGGCACGTGGCCGGGGCCCTCGATCATGACCTGGCAGCCCTTGTCCCAGGCGATCTTGGTGAGCTCGCCCAGCGTCTCCAGCTCCGCGAACTGCGCGCGGTCGTTGGCGTCCGCGATCGAGCCCGGACGCAGGCCGTCGCCGAGCGAGAACGACACGTCATACTTGCGCATGAGGTCGCAGATCTCGTCGAAATGGGTGTAGAGGAAGCTCTCCTTGTGATGCGCCAGGCACCACTTCGCCATGATCGAGCCGCCGCGGCTGACGATGCCGGTGACGCGGCTGGCGGTGAGGTGGATGTATTGCAGGCGCACGCCGGCATGGATGGTGAAGTAGTCCACGCCCTGCTCGCACTGCTCGATCAGGGTGTCCTTGTAGAGCTCCCAGGTCAGCTTCACCGGATCGCCTTCGCACTTCTCCAGCGCCTGGTAGATCGGCACGGTGCCGATCGGCACCGGCGCGTTGCGCAGGATCCATTCGCGGGTGGTGTGGATGTTGCGGCCCGTGGAGAGGTCCATCACAGTGTCGGCGCCCCAACGGATCGCCCACACCATCTTGTCGACTTCCTCTTCCACCGATGAGGTCACCGCCGAGTTGCCGATATTGGCGTTGATCTTGGTGAGGAAGTTGCGGCCGATGATCATCGGCTCCAGTTCGGCGTGGTTGATGTTGCTGGGGATGATGGCGCGGCCGCGCGCGATCTCGTCGCGGACGAATTCCGGGGTGACGAAGGCGGGCACGGAGGCGCCGAAGCTCTCGCCGTCGGCGAACGCGGCTTGCGCGCGCGCGAGCTGCTGCTTGCGGCCGAGATTCTCGCGCTCGGCGACGTAGATCATCTCCTTGGTGATGATGCCGGCGCGGGCGAATTCGAGCTGCGTCACCTTGTGGCCGGGAAGGCCACGCAGCGGCTTGTGATAGGCGGAGAAGGCTTTCGCTGCATGCGTGGCGCCGACATTGCCGTTGTCCTCCGGCTTGATGACGCGGCCCTCATATTCCTCGACGCCGCCGCGCTCGAGCACCCAGGCCTGGCGGTTGCGCGGCAGGCCGGCGTTGACGTCGATGGTGACGTTGGGATCGGTGTAGGGACCGGAGGTGTCGTAGACCGGCAGGTTCGGCTCGGCGGCGGCATCGGAGAGGATGATCTCGCGCAGCGGCACCCGCAGATCGGGCGCCGTATCAGGCGTCGCATAGATCTTGCGCGAGGAGGGCAGGGGACCGGTGGTGACGGCGGGCACGGTGGTATCGGGGTTGGAGCGGACGTTCATGGAGTCCTCCTTCTCTCAATTGTTGTTGTTCCGGGGCGCGAAGACGCGAGTCCGGAATCCAGAGGTGTTGATGGATTGAAGCGAGATGTCAGCGCGAAATGCGGTGCGCCCCCCTCCCCCTTGCGGGGAGGGGTTGGGGGTGGGGGTATCAGGAAGGCGGTGCCTACGATTGAGCGCTCTTCTGGAATGCAAAGTGCCGAGGGGTTTGGTCGCAACACCGACAGTTTTTGCGTGGACCCCCACCCCCGCCCCCTCCCCGCAAGGGGGAGGGGAGGACACCGTGTTCGCGGCTGGCTGCCGCCAGCACTCACTCTCAGACGCATTCGCAATATCAGCGCGCATCATGCCAGCTCCGCGGTGGCTTCGAGCCAGGCGCGCACGCGCGCATCTGGATCGGCGTTCTGCGTGACGTCACTGACGACGGCGATGGAATCGGCACCGGCGGCGAAGATATCTGCGGCCTGCTCCAGCTTGATGCCGCCGATCGCGACCAGCGGAATGCTGCCGGCGCGCTGTTTCCATTCGGTGATCTTCGGGATGCCCTGCGGCGCGAAGCGCATCGCCTTCAAGGTGGTCGGGAAGATCGGGCCGAGCGCGATGTAGTCCGGCTTGGCGGCGAGCGCGGTCGCAAGCTCCGCATCGTCATGGGTGGAGAGGCCGAGCGTCAGCCCGGCCTCCTTGATCGCCGCGACATCGGCATCGACCAGATCCTCCTGGCCGAGATGGACATGCGCAGCGCCGGCGACGATCGCGGCGCGCCAGTAGTCGTTAACCACGAGCTTGGTGTTGCTGCCCTTGGTGATGGCGAGCGCGTCGGTGACGATCTGCAGCGCCTCGCCGTCGTTGAGGTCCTTGGCGCGCAGCTGCACCGTGCCGACGCCCAATTGGGTCAGGCGCTCGACCCAGGCGAGCGAGTCGACGACCGGATAGAATTTATCAGGATACGGCATGCCAGAACGGGGTCCCAACGACAGGGGTGGAGGGCGAGGCGAAATCGCGGGCGTCCATCAGCCCGGCCTCGTAGGCGGTGCGGCCGGCCTCGCAGCCGAGCCTGAAGGCGCGCGCCATCGCGATCGGATCGGCGGCCTTGGCGACCGCGGTGTTGAGCAGCACGGCGTCATAGCCGAGCTCGAGCGCGTGCGCCGCGTGGCTCGGTGCGCCCAGCCCGGCATCGACCACCAGCGTGATGTCGGGCAGGCGGTCGCGCATGAGTTTCAGGGCGTCGCGGTTGATGATGCCTTTCGCGCTGCCGATCGGCGCCGCCCACGGCATCACCACCTTGCAGCCGGCATCGACCAGCCGCATCGCGACGGAGAGGTCCTCGGTGCAATAGGGGAAGACCTCGAAGCCCTCCTTGACCAGGATGTTCGCCGCTTCGACCAGGCCGACCACGTCGGGCTGCAAGGTGTCGTTATCGGCGATCACCTCGAGCTTGATCCAGGAGGTGCCGAACAATTCGCGCGCCAGCTTGGCCGTGGTCACCGCCTCGCGCACGCTGCGGCAGCCGGCGGTGTTCGGCAGCACCGTCACATTCAACTCGCGGATCAGCTTCCAGAACGCATCGCCCGACTTGCCGCCGGCGGATTCACGCCGCAGCGACACCGTGACGATCTCGGCGCCGGAGGCGCGGATCGCCTCCTGCATGATCGCCGGCGAGGGATACAGCGCGGTGCCGATCAGGAGGCGCGAGGCGAAGGTCTTGTCGTAGAAACTGGGCATCAGCGGTCTCTGTCATTCCAGACTGTGTTCGCAACGGAAGCCGTCATCCCTGCGAAGGCGGGGATCCAGTATTCCAGAGACGGTTCGGTCAAATCGATCGGCCGCGGCGTACTGGATCGCCTGGTCAAGCCGAGCGACGACGATAGAGCGGGTGGCGCGTTCTTTCTCTCCATGTCGTCCCGGCGCAGGCCGGGACCCATACCGCGTGATTTCGCGATCGGGCAGAGTGGCAGATATCGAGCGCTCCTACGACGGCCGGTGGCTATGGGTCCCCGCTTTCGCGGGGACGACAGTGAAGTATGTGGCGTGAGCGAGCGACACATGATGATCACCCTCCCTGCCGCGGCGTGATGATCTCGATCTCGTCGCCGGCCTTCACAGGCGTCTCCGCCCAGCGGCTCTTCGGCACGACGTCGTAGTTCAGCGCGATCGCGAAATGCGTGCCTTCGTAGTCGAGCTCGGAGAGCAGCGCGGCGACCGAGGTCGAGGAGATGTCGCGCGCCTCGCCGTTGACGGTCACGCGCATCGCATCACCTCATTGTCGATCTGGCCGCGCGCGACATAATTGAGCGTGAGTTCGGCCAGCGCCGGCGCGATCAGGAAGCCGTGGCGATAGAGCCCGTTGACGCGGATCTCGTGCTCGCCCTTCACCGTGATGCGCGGCAGATTGTCCGGATAGGCGGGACGCAGGCCCGAGCCGAATTCCAGGATGCGCGCTTCGCCGAAAGCGGGGTGCACCGAATAGGCCGCGCCGAGCAGCTCCAGCGCCGAGCGTAAGCTGACGCCGGTGTCCTCGGCTTCCAGCGAGGTCGCGCCCAGCATGAACAGATTGTCGGCGCGCGGGATCAGGTACAGCGGCCAGCGCGGATGCATCAGCCTGATCGGGCGGGCGAGTTGCACCTCCGAGGTCTCGATCAGGATCATCTCGCCCTTGACGCCGCGCAGCTCCGGCTCGGTGTCGCGGGCTTCGAGGCCGCGGCAGTCGATCACCAAGCCATCGAGGTCGTCGGCGGTGACGTCGCTGTTGAACAGAATCGTGCCGCCGGCCGCGATGATGCGCTCGTGCAGCTTCGGCAATACGCGGCGCGGCTCGACATGGCCTTCGGTGGGATAGAACAGGCCCTCGCGGAAGCGGCCTTCCAGCGACGGTTCGAGTTCGGCGAGCTGCGCGGCATCGAGCCGCCGATAGCCGGAAGTGCGGCGGGCGAAGCGCTCATAGTCGGAGCGGTCGCGCGGATGGGCGATCACCAGCGAGCCGTTGAACGGGGTATCCGGCAGTTCGCGCCGCCACAGCTCCAGCGAGGCGAGCCCGAGCCGGCTGATCACCGGCTCTGAAATCTCGCTCTCGCAATAGGGCGCCAGCATGCCGCCGGCCCAATGGCTGGTGGAGAGCATCAGATCGGCGTCGCTGCGCTCATGCAGGGTGACGGCATGGCCGGCCTTGGCAAAGAGCAAAGCCTGCCAGGCACCGGCAATGCCCGCGCCGATGATGGATACGGGGGACTCCCCGCGTGGAGATTTGGTCTGCTGCATCCCTGTCCCTTCGCCGGCATGACCCGGATCAGGTTCAAAGGGTCACCGCATCTCGCTGCGGTATCTCAGCTCCCCCTCGGAGCTCCCCTCGGAACGGCGCTAATGTAGACCGATCGCCGCGTCTGTCAACGGACTGTCATGCTCGCGGGAACCGGCTATGCCCGGCGAGGCTATCTCGCCGCGGTCCCGGCGTGCTTGGCCAGTTTGGCCGGCATGGCCTGGGCGACATGCTTCAGGCCCGCGAGCTTCGGGGTGATATCGAGCGGCGCGTGGACGCGCTCGGGCCTGCCGATGGCGGACGCCTCGGCGAAGCGTTGGCGCTTGGCCACCTCGTAGTAGCCCTTGGCGAAATAATGCACGGCGCGGTCGTGATCGCCATTGGCGGCGCGATAGGCGCCGGCCAGGTATTTCACGCCATAGGTCAGGTTGGTGTTGGGATCGTGCAGGCCCTGCGCATCGCCGGCGTAGCCGAGCCCGCGCGCGGTGCCGAGCTTGATCTGCATCAGCCCGATGCAGCCGCAGCTGCCAACCAGATCCTTCCGGTATTTGCTCTCGCGCACGATCACCCGATGCACCAGCGCCTCCGGCACGTTGTTGGCCTTGGCGTGGATGGCGACCAGCGCGTCGATCTGCGGATGGCCGGTGTTCATGTGCTTCGGCTCTGCCTCGGCCGCCTTCTTGTCGGCATCCGGGCTCGCGGTGGCATCGTCAGGTCGTTCGGTGGCGCTGGCGTCCGCCGTTTGCGGCTGGCTGCTCGCCTCGGAGGCTGGCGCCTCGGCCGTCTCGGTTGCGCTTGCCAGCGGCACGGATGAAGGGTCGGTGGTGCTGACGGCCTCGATGGCTTCCGCCTCCCGCGCCGTCTTCGTCACCGCGGTCGGCATCTTGCGCAGCGCGGCGACGGACGTCTTGCTCTGAGCCTTGCCGGTCTTGGTCTGGGTTTTGGCACCGGCCAGCTTCGCCGCGGCCGAGCTGCCGGTCTTTCCCGCGTCACTGTTGCCCGGCTTGGCGGCGGCTTCGGTGGAGGCATCTTCAGCCGCGGTGACCGGCGCAGCGCCCGCGAGCACAAGGCCTGCGAGCCAGGCCGACAGCACGAGACGTTTCATCGTTTCAGGATCCCCCGGGAACCAGGCGCGCGAAGCAACCCCCGCCCGCGCGCATACATGATTTACGCACCGTAAATGGCGCGTTCGCCGGGCAAGAATATGGCGAAAATCGGACTTACATTGCCGTGGCAGGCATGCATGGGTGGCCATTTACCCGAATTCTCGCCGGCGATGGGTTGGTGGACGCCGTCCAGGGACCTGCACGCGATGACGCCGTTCGTCGCCTACGCTGAGACTGCCGCTCACCCCGCACGCGGCCTATTGCCGCTCTGGGTCGGGGCGGGGCCTCTACGCGCTGCTCCGGTCTTGCCGCATCTGCTCGCGCAGCCACCTGTGTTGGGCCGTTCCCGCTGCTGGTGGCGCTGTGGGCCGATCTGCACGGCGGCTTCGTCTTCGGCCTGCTCGTCGCCGATTTCGGCGCGAAACCATTCCAAACTGTTAGTTGAGGAAATTAGTTCCGCTACAGATCAGTTCCATCAAATAAAGTCGATCAGGCGAGGCGAGGTGTCGCACGCGTGCCGAAACGTCGTGAAAAAGCCGCGGTCCGGCCGTATGCTTCATGACAAGCAGATGAGTTGGACAGCCAAGCTTACTCACTCGAGCTTACTCATCAAAAAATCTTGAAACCGAGAGGGAGCGCGCCATGGCCCGCATGTCATCCGCCGATCTGTCGAATGGCTTTCTCCGCTCAACTCTTGCCGCGTTTGTCGCGGAGCTGCCGCATAACAACCCCTGCGCCCAATGTGGCAAGCCGATCGCTCTGCCCGAATGGGTGGAGAGCAGGGAGAACGGTACGGCCTATCTTTGGTACTGCAGCGCATGTGATTACCACTTCGAGGCGTTCGCATTTTCTCCCGATGCTGATTACGGCCACGGCGCGCTTGCGGCCTGATACGACCGGCGTGCGGTGCTCATTTCCGATTGCGGCGTTCGCGCCATATCGCGGCGCACGATGGACGGCGCCGCCAATTGCGAAATCGTGGTTCCCGCGGAACGCTGACAGGCTCTTGCAGTTCTCTCGTCACCATTCACCGAGAGGGAGACATCCGATGGTGACGAAGACTGTTTTGGCCGGCCTTGCCGGCTCACTGCTGCTTGCAAGCGCAGCATTCGCTGCAGAGACCTCAACCACCAGCACGACAACGACGGTTCGCGGCGATACCACCGCAGCGTCCTACAAGGGCGACTGGCGCGCCTCGAAGCTTTCTGGCGTCAAGGTCTACAACAACAACAACGAGAATATCGGTTCGATCGATGATCTGCTGACCGACAAGAACGGGCAGATCAAGGCGGTCGTCATCGGCGTCGGCGGCTTCCTCGGCATGGGCGAGCACCTCGTTGCGATCCCGTTCGACCAGGTGAAGTTCTCCGAGCAGCCGGTCGCCGCGAATACGGCCTCCAATGCACCGGCTTCGGGCTCCAACTCGGCAGCCCCGCCGGCTTCGACCACCACGACGGGCGCCGCCACGGGCTCTTCGTCTTCGAGCACCTCGCGCGCGAGCCGCTGGTATCCGGACCACGCGATGGTCAACGCGACCAAGGATCAGCTCAAGCAGATGCCCCAGTTCAAGTACTCGGAGTAAGCGGGTCCGGGTGATCTCGGCTGTGTCATGACAAGAGCGCGCTCGGCCTGTCCGGGCGCGCTTTACTATGCCGCGGGACGCAGCCGCGGCGCCTGGCGGAGGGGGAGGCGAATGCGGGCGATCAGCCCGTGCGGCTCGCGATCGTGCAATGATAGGTCCCCGCCATGCGCCGCAACGATCGATTTTGCGATCGACAGCCCCAATCCGAAGCCGGTGGCCTCATCCATGTTGCGGGCCTGGTCGCCGCGCACGAACGGCTCCAGCATCTGCGGCTTATGCGCATCCGAAATGCCGGGGCCGTCGTCCTCGACATCGATGGTCAAGACATCCGGCGCGACCGTGAGGCGGATGACGGTCTCGGTTCCGAACTTGACCGCATTGTCGACCAGGTTGGTGACGGTGCGCAGCAAATCGTCGGGCCGTACGGTTGCCATCGCATGCGCGGGACCGACATAGCAGACCTTGTGTCCCATGTCGGTGAATTGATCGGCCACGAGCTGCAGGATGCTGGCGACCTCGACCAGGGTCATCGGTTCGAGCTTGCGGCCGTGACGCAGGAACGACAGCACCGAACCGAGCATCGCATGCATCTGGTTGAGATCGGCGAGCATGCGGCCGCGCTGGATCTCGTCCTCGACGAATTCGCAGCGCAGCCGCATGCGCGTCAGCGGCGTGCGCAGATCGTGACTGATGGCGGCCAGCATCTTGGTGCGATCGTCGATCAGGGTGGTGATGCGCTCGCGCATGCGATTGAGGGCGCGCGCCAGGGAGCGGATCTCCTCCGGCCCGCGCTCGGGCAACAGCGGCGCGTCGCCGTCGAGGCTGAAGCTTTCGGCCGCCCTCGCAAACGAGGTCAGAGGGGCGGTCAACGCACGCGCCGCCCACAGGCCGAGCATGGTGATGCTGATCAGCGCGAACATCACCGTGGTGAACCACGGACCGCCCCAGAACGGTGGGCGGTGCGAACGGTTGCCGAATCTTGCGGAGATCATGCTGCCGTCGGGAAAGACGACGATCTCGCCCGGCCTCTCGCCCTCTGGCGGCAATGGGAAAAACTGGTAGCTCGGCCCGAGCGCCCGAAACCCGTGGTACACTGGCCGCGGCGCTTCGCCGCTCGGCAGCGGCCCTGAATAGCTCTTGATGTCGAAGTCCGGAAAGGCCCGGGTGATGTCGGCCATGACCCTCGGCCGGTCGGATGCGGGCGCGTGAGCGAGAATCCGAACCACGGTGGTGAGCTGCGACGGTCCGAATTCGCTGTCCGGCTCACGCTGCTCCGCGCGGTGGAACACGAAGACGGCGGTGATGATGACGTGCAGCGCGATGATCGAGGCCGCCACCAGTGCCGTGATTTGGCTGCGGATTCCTACGAGCCTGAGAGAGCGAAACAACCTCATCGCGCGCGTTTGCCGGTTGCCGTCATCCGCACTCCTGCGAAGGTCAGTGGCTCTGTGTGGTCGTTGTCAGCACCTCGACCACGGGAGTGAACATGTAGCCGCCGGAGCGCACGGTCTTGATCATGGTCGCTTCCTGCGGGTCCGGCTCGATCTTGCGGCGGATGCGGCTGACCAGCACGTCGATCGACCGCTCGAACGAACCTGCGCTGCGGCCTTGCGTCAGGTCGAGGAGGCTGTCGCGCGACAGCACCCGGCCGGGCCGCTCGCAGAAGGTGCGCAACAGGTCGAACTCGGCGCTGGTCATCGCGACGCGGGCGCCCTCCGGGTTGCGCAATTCGCGCAGGCGGAAGTCGATCTTCCAGCCGAGGAAGGTCAGCGCGCTTGCGCCTTCGGTCGTGCTCGCGGTCATGGCCGCGGCCTGACGGCGCAGCACCGCATTGATGCGGGCGAGCAGTTCGCGCGGATTGAAGGGTTTCGGCAGGTAGTCGTCGGCGCCCATCTCGAGCCCGAGAATGCGGTCGACGTCCTCGCCGCGCGCGGTCAGCATGATGATCGGCACCTGCGATTCCGCACGCAGCTTGCGGCACAGCGTCAAACCGTCTTCGCCCGGCAGCATCACGTCGAGGATCAGCAGATCGACGCGGTGGTCGCCCATGATCTTCGTCATCTCGCGGCCGTCGGTCGCGGTGGTCACGTTGCAGGAATTGTTGCGCAGATATTTCGCGATCAGCGTCCGCGTCTCGCGGTCGTCCTCGACGACGAGGATATGGGGTGGTGTCTGGGCCATGAGCTCAGCATTGACCTAAGATTGGGACGGTTTGCGAAGAATTTTGTTTCGGAATATTTCCATCCAGTGCACTGAAACAGCAGGACAATCCCTGCACATCAGCTGGCAGATGAGGCGGCGCGCGTCAATCCGACCGTGGTGGAGATCCGGAAAGCACGTTCACACTCAGACATGATGGTTAGCGGCCATCCTGGGCGAGCGCAGCCCCTCCACCTGCATGATGCTACCGACGGCACGTCGAAACGCCGATTATAGAGGCTCGCTGCAGGCAATCGGACCTCGTCATGCCGACAATCCGGCCGCTTCACGCCGATGATCTCGATGCGCTGTACCGCATCTCGCTTGCGACCGGCTTGGCAGGCCAGGATGCCTCGCAGCTCTATGCCGATCCGAGGCTGATGGGTCACATCTATTCCGCTCCCTATGCGGTGCTTGAGCCGCGGCTTGCCCTGGTCGTTGAAGATCCGGACGGCGTCGCCGGTTTCGCAGTCGGCACGGCCGATACGATCGAGTGGGAAGACAGGCTCGAAACGCTCTGGTGGCCCGCGCTCCGCAAGCAATACGCATTCCCCGTTAAAGAGGATCCGGCGCGCTGGAGCCATGATCAGCAACGGATCGTCATGATTCACCACCTACACCTGCGCTCGCCTCGGTCGCCGCCAATTTCCCCGCGCATCTGCATCTGAACCTGCTGCCGCGGCTGCGGGGACGCGGTCTCGGCAAGAAGCTCTTTGATCAATGGCTGACTACCCTCGATGGCCAGCGAGCGGCGGCAACGCATGTCGCGGTGAATGGCGCCAACTCCGGCGCACTGCGCTTCTGGGAGAAAATGGGTTTTCGCGGCCTACCACTCGGCGAGCCGGCGGGGCGCACCATCTGGATGGGGCGGTCGTAGTTCGGAGGGAGTCCGCCGATGCGCTGGTCCCGCTCATCGAACAGTTCTGCTGTTCGCTGAGCGGCATGACGCGGGACGATTGAAGCCGGATCGCCGGCCGCCCGCCGGAGGCGGGCGTCCAAAGCTCACCGAGACGAGGCTGCCAGATGTTGGGATCTGGCAGCTCAAGGTTAGGCTGGCGGAGCCGACCCCGTCAGTTCGTCTTCACCAGCGGACAGCCGCCCTTGTCGAGCGGGCGGAAGGCCTCGTCGCCGGGCACGGTCGCGATCAGCTTGTAGAGATCCCACTCGCTCTTGGACTCCGAGGGCTTCTTGACCTCGAACAGATACATGTCGTGCACCATGCGGCCGTCGATGCGGATCTTGCCGTTCTTGGCGAAGAAGTCGTTGACCGGGGTCGCCCGCATCTGCGCCATCACCTTGGGCGCCTCGTCGGTGCCGATCGCCTCGATCGCCTTGAGATAATGCATCGTCGCCGAATACAGCCCGGCCTGGATCATGGTCGGCATATGCCCGACGCGTTCGTTGAAGCGCTTGGAGAAGGCTCGGGTCTCGTCGTTCATGTCCCAATAGAAGCCGTCGGTGACGATGAGCCCCTGGGTGGCATTGATGCCGAGCGAATGGGTGTCGGTGATCTCCTGCAGCAGCGCGATCATCTTCTGGCCGCCTTGCGTGAGCCCGAACTCGGAAGCCTGTTTCAGCGCATTGGTGGTATCGCCGCCGGCATTGGCGAGCGCGACCACCTTGGCTTTCGACGCTTGCGCCTGCAGCAGGAAGGAGGAGAAATCGGAATTGTTGAGGGGATGGCGGACATCGCCGAGCACCGTGCCGCCGTTCTCCTTGACGACGTTGGCCGCGTCCCGCTGCAGCGCCTGGCCGAAGGCGTAGTCCGCGGTGATGAAGAACCAGGTGTCCTCGCCACGCTTGACCATCGCCTTGCCGGCGACGTTCGAGAGCGCATAAGTGTCGTAGGTCCAATGCACCGTGTTGGGCGAGCACTGCTTGCCGGTGATGTCGGAGGAGCCGCCGCCGGAATTGATGTTGATCTTGTTCTTCTCACGCGTGAGCGCGGAGATCGGCAGCGCGACCGAGGAGGTCGGCACATCGAAGATGGCGTCCACTTTTTCGTTGTCATACCAGTTGCGGGCGATGTTGACGCCGACGTCCGGCTTGTTCTGGTGGTCGGCGGCGACCACGACGATCGGCTTGCCTCTGACCTTGGCGCCGTAATCCTCCACCGCCATCTGCACCGCCGCGAGCGAGCCCTTGCCGGTGGCATCGGCATAAAGGCTCGACATGTCCGTGAGCACGCCGATCTTGACGACATCGTCGGAAATGGTCTGCGCCGTGGCAGGCGCGCACAAGGCTGCAAGCGCAAGAATAGCGATGACGGCTTGGGCCGCGGATTTCATGCTTCTCTCCCTGATGTGCTCTTCTTGAACGTTTTGGCGAGCGCATGGAGTTTTACCCGGCCTTCAGGCTCTGTGCAAAGCCAAATGGCCCGCGACACGCTGGCTATCCGCCTGAAAACGGCGATGGCATTGGCCGGACTACCCTGTCCTTCCCGCCAGAGGAGAGCAGCCGAGAGTCCCGCCGCGTACGGGGGGGCGTTCGCGATGCGTACACGCCCGAGCGCTTCTCGGGGGCGTGCGCCGGCTGAGCGTTCGTTGTGTGACGGCGTGTTCGCGAATGCCTCGGGTGCCCCGATCGCACGCACTCGTCCGCGAATCGGACACGGTCCGGTTGCGGACGATATCGTTTGTCTACAAATGAATTGTCATCTTTTTTAGTTCTGTGATTTTATAAGTGTTATTAGTTGACGAATTGCTCGCGTGATTTGCGAGTTCATGTGCCGACCTTCCATCAGCGGTAGTGAAGCATGCGCGTTCGCATGTCCTTCTTGCGTGGAGTGCGTGCATGTTTCCGTTTTCGCGATTTGTTGATCGCCATATTTCAGACGTAACCGGTTCGTCATTTTATATGATGACCGTCATCAGATATTACGGCGACATTTCGCGCGGGTGTCATCCGAAACCAAACGGAGGGCAGGCGCGAAAATTTCGCTGAGCAAGAGGCGGCCGCGCGGGGGTTCGCGCGCGCCGCCGGTCAAGTTGGAGATTTTCTCAAATGAAAACGATTCGGGGCCTGCTTCTCGGTTCGGGAGCAGTGATGATGGCGTCCGTGGGGGCTCATGCCGCCGATCTTCCGTTGAAGGCCAAGGCGGTCGAATATGTGAAGGTTTGTTCGCTTTACGGTGCCGGCTTCTATTACATTCCCGGCACCGACACCTGCATCAAGCTGGGCGGTTACCTGCGCGCCGAAACCGCGCTTTGGACCAACAGCAATTATGGCGGCGCCTATAATGGCGTGGCCGGCGCCGACAACCGTCTGAGCAATCGTTACCAGGCTCGTTCGCGTGAAGACTTCAACATCGACACCCGGACCGCGACGGAATACGGCGTCGTTCGGACGTATTTCGATGCCGTGCTCACCTGGACTTCAGGCACCACCGGCGGTGCGGGCGGCGGTGCGACCTCCTACAGCGGCGACGGCATCTCCGGCGGCACGCTCGGCGTCTACTACGCCTTCATCCAGTTCGCGGGATTCACGATGGGTAAGGCGGTGTCGCAGTTCGACGCGCCCTGGACCAACTATCCCGGCAACAATTTCGACGGGCTCGTCGGCGGCGGCGGCACCGTCAACGGCGTCAACCAGTTCACCTATACGGCCGATTTCGGCCAGGGCATCACGGCTGCGATCTCGCTGGAGGACCAGGCTCAGTTCTTCACCAGCAACCTCTGGAACACTGCCGGCATCACTGCCGCCGGCGTCCTGAGCGGAACGTACGGGACGAGCAGCTTCGGCGGCAATGTGGCGCCGGACATCATCGGCATGGTGCGGGTCGACCAGGCCTGGGGCCTGTTCCAGGCCTCGTTCGCGGCGCATGACAACCACGCCGCTTACAATGGTGCGACCGAGGTCACGGGGCACCCCGAGGACAAATGGGGGTGGGCCGCACAGCTGGCGCTGTCGATCAAGAACATCCCGACCGGTCCTGGCGACACTGTGAACATCCAGGGCGTCTATACCGATGGCGCAAGCCGTTACAACTTCCAGAGCCTCGCCGCGACCTCCTATGCGATGTATGGCGGCACCGGCATGGCCAATGCCTATCAGAGCATCGGCTTCGCCGGCGTTGCGGATGCGGTGTTCGCGCCTGGACGCGGTCTCTCCACGGTGCAGACCTGGGGCATGCGCGGCGCCTATAGCCACAATTGGGATCCGCACTGGAATACGGCGCTTTACGGCGCTTATGCCCAGGTGCGTTATGGCAGCACCGGCTCTGCTCTGATCTGCGCCGGCATTGCCGCGAGCGGCGTGTTGTCCGCCGGTTCGACCTGCAATCCGGACTTCAACCTGGGTCAGATCGGCCTGATCACGCGCTGGACTCCGGTCAGGAACCTGACCTTCTCGGCGGACGTGACCTACAGCCATCTGGACCAGAAGTTCTCCGGCACGGCGATCGCACCGACATTGGCGAGCGTTGCCAAGCCGGCCGCCGTTTATGAGCTCAAGGACCAGAACACCGTGAGCTTGCTGCTCCGCGCTCAGCGGAATTGGTGAAGTTGATCTGTTAAACCTCCAACAGCACCACGGACCTCCGGCGATGCCCCGCCGGAGGTTTGTGGTTTTGGCGCCTTTGCGTTGCGCGCCGATCGCCACTTTTCGCTGCTGATCGAATTCCCGCATGATCCAACGCGGTCGCGGCTCGCGCGTGATGAGAGGCGATGCTCGCGGGGCCTATAGGGCCGGCAGCGCGTTGACGCGAACGGTCATCGTACCCTCCGCCGAGGCGATGACGCGAAGCACGGTCGCGTCGAAGGCAATGTCGGTCAAAGCAAGATTGTTGATGTCGGTATCGATCCGGATACCGTTATCGTTCTTCTGGAACTCGGCGATCGATGCGCCGATCCGCTCGCGCAGATTGTCCGCGAAGGGCTTCAAGTCGATCACGGATTTCTGCAGCAGCGCGTCCTGGAGATATGGCACCGCGGCGCGGGCGGCCGCGCCCAGCAGCCCGAATGCGGCATCCGATTCGACGGCGAGCTGCAGGTCGGCCAACTGCAAGGTCTGCCGCGCCTGGTTGACGAGCGGGCGGCCCCAGATATGCAGGGTGGCGTCGGCACCGAGGCCGAAGAAGCTCGTCTTCTCCTTGGCCCGGACCTGCAGCGAGATCAGCAGCCGATTGCCGGACGGGATCACGCTCGCATGCTTGACCGTGACGGCGACCTGACCCGAGCCGTCCTCGGGAAAGGTGCGGCCCGACAGCTGGCTGTCGACCAGCTTGGTCAGTTCGGTGAAGGGTACGTCGATCGGCACCGCGACGTTGACGCCGCCCGATGTCGGCGGGATCACGCTGAGCTTGTCCGGGAAGGGGCAGTCGGGCCTGGTCTCGGTCGGCGTCACGCGCGTTTCAGCCTCGATGCCGATCACGGTGGTCACCGTATTGGCGTCGATCGCAGGCTGCGCCGCCAGCGCCCGCGTCGGCTTGATCTCCAGCCAGACCGTGGGGAGCCCGACGGCAGAGCCCTGCAGCGGCACCGAGCGGCAGGCCCTGGTCCATTGCGCCTGTGCGCTGCGCATCAGGGTCTGATCCTTGCGGATGCGCTCGCCGAGCTGGTTGAGCTGCTCACCAACGGTCTTGTCGATCACCGGCTTGACCTGGGCCGGAACGTTGACGCGGGCGCCGGCGACCGACAGCGTGGTGTCGCCGAGGTTGACCTGGGCGCCGAAATTCGGCTCCAGGAACCACGCCGCCGCGAGCCGCGGCCGCATCGTGATGATGACATTGCCCTTGATCTCGGCCGTCGCGTTGAGATTCTTGATGTTGATGGCGCCGACCTTGCTGGCGGCGTCGGCGCCGAGCAGGCTGCCGATGGCGTCGGTGACCGCGCCGGTCGCTTTCCCCGACAGCGTTCCCGTCACATTGAGTTTGCCGGTCAAAGGCGTCGCCAGCGACAGCGTGTCCTGCGCGCCGGCTACGGCGATCGCCCCGCGTGATGCGGTCCAACCGATGTCGGCATTCTGCAGCAGTTGAGACGCCGGATTGTCGGCTTTGCCGGCGAAGCTGCGCGGGGTGGCCTTTTCCGCGACGTCGCGGATCGCGCTCAAGGAGATCGACACCGGCGCCATGATGATCGAACTCTTCGTCATCGGCGGCAGCGGCGGCAGCGCGACGATCGGTGGCGTCGGCGTCGTGCCGCCCCCCGAAATCAGCTCGATGGCGATGACGCCGAGCAGAACCAGCGCAGTGGCCGCCGCCGTGCCGATCAGGATGAGGTTCAGCCGGCCTGGGCCGCGCGGCGGCCGCGGCGATTTCGGCGCGAGCGGATGCGGCTTGGCCTGCCAATCGGGGCGCGACGTCGGAAGCTTCATGTCGGTCTCAACACTTAACGAGAAATCATGATCGGCCCCGATCGGGCTGCCGGCGCCGCATCGTGCGGAACCGGCGGCGAGGTCATCGGCCGAACCAGCAAGTCTATAGGGGAGGGGACCGCGGCGCCAGATCGGCCAAAAATGCCGTGGGGCGGTCGGCCATGAAGGGCAGGCCTTCCGAACATGTCGACACATATGGCAACAGATGACGAGAGCGCCGGATCGAGGCGTGCGTTACGACCGCCATTGCGCTGGTATCACTCTTCGGGTCGGCGGGGGGCTACGCGGGGATCGCTCGAGCTAACAACTAACAGGAAGATACGAGCATCGGGGCCATGAATGAATTGGTCATAGGAGGCCGTCGAAGTTCATCGCCCACGCGTCGTGCGGATTGCCGGGACTCTGGCCATTTTAGCGCGGCAGAGAGGATTGGAGCGGGATCGTCGCCGGTCGCGCGCTCCAGTCCAGCCATTTGGTCTTTATGACGGTTTCGCGACGCGTCGCGTCGCGTTGGACCGCAAAAAGAATCTTCAACAGTTCGATGACGTCACACGTTTGAAATATCAATGTCGGATTTTGCAGCCGTTAAGAATCGATGCAGCTTATTCGGATCGCTCATGCGGATTTTAATCGCGACCGATGCCTGGCACCCGCAGGTGAACGGTGTCGTACGGACCTTGACGTCGCTGGCCCGCGCGGCAAGCGGGCTTGGTGCCGAGATCACGTTCCTGACACCGGAGGGGTTCCCGTCGTTCCAGGTGCCGACCTATCCGGGCTTGCGGCTCGCCATCACCAACCGCCGCGAGATCGCCAGGCGGATCGAACAGGCCGCGCCCGAGGCGATCCACATCGCCACCGAAGGCACGATCGGCTGGGCCGTGCGCAGCTACTGCCTGCGCAACAAGCTCGCCTTCACCACCTCCTACACGACGCGCTTTCCCGAATATGTCTCGGTGCGCACCGGCATTCCCGATGCAGTCGGCTATTGGGTGATGCGCCGCTTCCACGATGCGGCGGCGATGACCATGGTCGCGACTAACTCGCTGAAGCAGGATCTGGCCGCGCGCGGCTTCAAGCGGCTCGGCTTCTGGACCCGCGGCGTCGACACCAACCTGTTCAATCCGGATGAGCCGGCCAAGCTCGATCTGCCGCGCCCGGTGTTCATGACCGTCGGACGCGTCGCGGTCGAAAAGAACCTCGAGGCGTTCCTGTCGCTCGATCTGCCGGGCTCGAAGGTCGTGATCGGCAACGGCCCGCAGAAGGACGAGCTGGCACGCCGTTTCCCGGCGGCACATTTCCTCGGCGAGAAGAGCGGCAAGGATCTCACCTCGCATATGGCGGCCGCCGACGTCTTCGTGTTCCCGAGCCTCACCGATACCTTCGGCGTGGTGCAATTGGAGTCGCTCGCCTGCGGCACGCCGGTGGCGGCCTTTCCGGTGACCGGTCCGCTGGACGTGATCGCGGACAACCCGATCGGCGCCATCGACAACGATCTGCACGCCGCGTGCATGCGTGCGCTGACCATGTCGCGGCAGACCTGCCGGGCGTTCGCGCTCGAACGCTCCTGGGAAAACAGCGCGCGCCAATTCATCGGCAATCTGGCCGTGCTGCAGCCGAACCGGGCGCCGCGGCCGGCGCCCGTCGTCGCGGCACAGAGCGCGGTGCGCGGCTGACAGAACTTCGCGTCCACAAACCACGTCTAAAGTAAGCGAGATCTAACGATGGCAGAAACCATGAAGCTTGACGGTGCACGGGAGCTGGACTTCGACCGCCAGTCGGTCGAACAGGCCTATGACCGCTGGGCTCCGATCTACGACCTCGTGTTCGGGGGGGTGTTCGAGAAGGGCCGCAAAGCCGCGATATCAGCCACCAACAAGATGGGCGGCCGCGTGCTGGAAGTCGGTGTCGGCACCGGCATCTCGCTGCCGCTCTACGCGCCCAATGTCCGCGTCTTCGGTACCGATATCTCGGAAGCCATGCTGGCCAAGGCCAAGCGCCGCGTCGCCGAGCAGCGGCTGAAGACCGTCGAGGGGCTGGCGGTGATGGATGCCGAGCATCTCGAATTCCCCGACAACTCCTTCGACGTTGTGATGGCGCAATATGTCGTCACCGCCGTGCCGAACCCGGAAGCCGCACTGGACGAGTTCGCCCGCGTGCTCCGCCCCGGCGGCGAGCTGGTCATCCTGACCCGCGTCAGCGCCGACGACGGCCTGCGCCGCGTCATCGAGCAGGCGCTGCAGCCGGTGGTGCGCCGGCTCGGCTTCCGCACCGCCGAGTTCGCCTGGTCGCGCTATACCAAGTGGCTGTCGGGCGCGAAGGACATGGAGCTCGTCGAGCGTCGCCTGATCCCGCCGCTCGGGCACTTCTCGCTGGTGCGCTTCCGCAAGGTCGAGCTCGCTGCCGCCGCGTAACCGCGCGGCAGCTCCCCCCTCAGGGCGCTTTTGCCTCCCTTTTCCCTCGCGTGTTGTTGCGTCTGGCTATGTGACATTATGATGATGTCACATGATTTACACCGAATCTCTGTATTGGACGTGCAACTCACTCTTAGGAGCCACCGATGATCAAGAATTTCCTGGAGCAGCTGCGGATCCAGCGCTGGGATGACCACCGCTACTATCATCACAGCCGCATCAACCAGAGTCTGCACTTCGTCAGCGCCATCAGCTTCATGGTTGCTTACGTCATGATGTGGTTCGATCCGCTGGTGTCGGCCCTGATCGGCTGGCTCGTCTCCATGACCTCGCGCCAGGCCGGGCATTTCTTCTTCGAGCCGAAGGGCTATGACCACGTCAACCAGGCGACCCACGAGCACAAGGAAGAGATCAAGGTCGGCTACAACCTGCAGCGCAAGGTGGTGCTGATGTCGATCTGGGCCGCGGCGCCGGTCGTGCTCTACCTGCAGCCGAGCTTTTTCGGCCTGCTCTCGCCCTGGACCTCGGCGATCGACTTCGCCCGCGAGACCGGCAAGCTGTGGCTTGTGATCGGCATCGGCGGCCTGCTGTTCCGCACCGTGCATCTGTTCTTCATCCGCGATGTCGAGACCGGCCTCGTCTGGATGACCAAGATCATCACCGATCCCTTCAACGACTTCATGCTCTATCACAAGGCGCCGCTGGCGCTGCTCCGCGGCGAGCTGATCGATCCCGGCGTGCACCTGATGGAAGAGCATGGCCTCGAGGAACAGCACGCCTGAGCGGCTTCCGGTTCTGGATTAAGATGATGCCCGGGCTGGTCCCGGGCATTGTCGCTTTTGGTACTCGCCTTGATCCGGTGTCGTTGCCCCAGCGCAAGTGCGCTCCCTCCTCCCTTGCGGGGAGGGTTGGGGTGGGTGTCCTCAACGGCAGTCCTTGGGGGCTCCTCCCACCCCGAGCCCTCAGAGCGAGCTTCGCTCGTCTCGACCCCGCAAAGGGGGAGGGGAGCAGAGCGCAGGGCGCCGAAGCGACGAACTTCTTAAACGCAGACGGCCGGGACGAGACCCGGCCGCAAGACGACGATGACGTGAGAGGAGCGCCCTTACCGCCCGAAGGCGTGGCCGAGCATCTCTCTCAGGATCTTGCGCTTGATCGCTTTGTTGGTCAGCGAGCCGTCGTTCCACCACCATTGGTCCTGCTTCATCTTCTCCGCCGCGGCGACGAAACGTTTGGAAACTTCGGCAAAGTCGGCGTCGGTGTAGTTGAGGCTGAAGATGAAGCGGCCGGTGCCGACCCAGCTCAGGGCCAGGCCCTCGGCGCGGAGGTAATATTGCAGCATCCAGTTGTAACGCGAGGGGGTCGTGTACTCCACCATCCAGATCGACTGCAAATTGGAGACGTGGACCGGCAGGTCGCGCGCCTTCAGCATGTCGTTGAGCTGTTTGGCGCGACCGTTCCAGGTCTCGTCGAGGCCGTTGTAGATCGCCGAGAAGTTCGGGCTTTTCAGCCGGCTCAGGAACTCGTCCATCGCCGTCATGACGTAAGGATGCGAGTTGAAGGTGCCGCGGGCAAAGCAGATGTCGGCCGGTGCGTCGTCGCGGAAGCGCCGCATGAACCTGGACTTGCCGCAGACGACACCGATCGGCAGGCCGCCGCCGAGGCTCTTGCCGTAGGTGACCATGTCGGCGGGGACGCCGAAATATTCCTGGCAGCCGCCCGGCGCGAGCCGGAAGCCCAGAAACACCTCGTCGAAGATCAAGATGATACCGCGCTCGGTGCAGACCTCGCGCAGCTTCTTCAGCCATTCGGTGTAGGCCTCGCGGTCGAAGCCGCCCTTGCGCGAGGAATCGACCAGCGCGGAATCGCCGGGCGCGTTGCCGTTCGGATGCAGCCCCTGCAGCGGATTGACCAGCACGCAGGCGATGTCGCGCCGCGTCCGCAGCACATGCAGCGTCCGCTCCGACATCTCCGCCAGCGTATAGGTCTCATGCGGCGCGATCGGATTGCCGACGCCGGGCTGCACATCGCCCCACCAGCCGTGATAGGCACCGGCGAAGCGCACCAGATGCGTCCGGCCGGTGTGATAGCGGGCGAGCCGCACCGCCTGCATCACGGCTTCGGTCCCGGACATGTGGAACGAGACCTCGTCCATGCCGGACAGTTCGAGCAGCCGCTTCACATTCTCGGCCACGACCGGGTGATAGAAGCCGAGCACCGGACCCAAGGTCTGCGCGCGCTTGTCGGCGTTGGCGATGCATTCCTTGTAGAAATCATAGCCGAAGATGTTGACGCCGTAGGACCCGGCCAGATCGTAGAAGACATTGCCATCGAGGTCGGTCAAAGTGACGCCCGACGAAGCCTGCATGAAGGAGCCGGCGCCGAGATGTTCCTTGACCAGCCGGCTGTATTGGAACGGCACCCGGTAGACTTGCGTGAACTGCAGGTCGGAGATGCCGGCGGCCGCCTCGGACGTCAGGGCCCGGCTCTTGGCGAATTTTTCCTGGAACTGGGCGCCGAGCCGGAAGAATCCGTCCTGCCGCCTGGTCGCGACATCGCCCGGCGCGCCGTCCGAACGGAAGAAATCGTCGATCTCGAATTCGTAGCGCGGGATCAGTTTCGAGATCCGGCGCGACATCTTGGAATGCCCGGCGAGCGAGCGGTGCTTGGCCCGTGATAATTCGATGCGGGCCTTGACCTTCGGGGCGACAGCGGCTGTGACAGCAACCGCGCCGGCCGCGAGCGACAACAGAGGAATCGAGTTTTCCATGTCCACAAGCGCTACCCAGTCCTGCTGACAGATTCATGACAGTCAAGAGCCTGATCTCCACCTTCACCCAGCAGGAAGACCTCAACTTCCTGCTGACCAATCGCGTCCCGCGGGCGGCGCTGACCCGCTTCATGGGCTGGTTCAGCAAGATCGAGAACCCGCTGGTTGCGGATGCCTCGATCGCCCTGTGGAAGCTGTTCTCCGATCTCGACCTCTCGGAGGCCAGGCAGACGCAGTTCAAGAGCCTGCACGACTGTTTCACCCGGGAGTTGAAGCCTGGTCTGCGGCCGTTCGATCCGGATCCCGCCATCGTGACGAGCCCTTCCGACGGCATCATCGGCGCCCATGGCACGATCGAGGACGGGCAACTGTATCAGATCAAGGGCGCGCCGTATTCGCTGGCCGAGCTTGTCGCCGATCCCGCGGTGGTTGAAACCCACCGCAACGGCCGCTTCGTGACCCTGCGGCTGACCTCGAGCATGTATCACCGCTTTCATGCGCCCTACGACATGACGCTCGAGCACGTCAGCCTGATCCACGGCGACACCTGGAATGTCAATCCGATCGCCTTGAAGCGGGTCGAGCGGCTGTTCTGCAAGAACGAGCGCGCCGTCATCCGCACCCATCTCGCCACCGGCGAGCCGTTCACCATCGTGCCCGTCGCGGCGATCCTGGTCGCGAGCATCCGCCTGCATGCGCTGGGACGCGTCCTGAATGCGCAGACCGAACGTCCGCTGACATATTCCTGCGCCACGTCCGTGCGTAAAGGCGACGAACTCGGCTGGTTCGAGCACGGCTCGACCATCATCCTGCTCGCGCCGCAGGATTTCGAATTCTGCGGCGAGGTGCAGGAAGGGGCGCGGATCAAGGCCGGCGAGAAGCTGTGGCGCCGGCGCGCCTGAGAGCGGCGAATGCAAACGGTGCGGCGGCAAAACCTCGATTTCGCCGTTCACCGTCGCTATATCGTTTGCCTTAATCGACGAATCGCAGCGGGCGTTCCAAACCTGCGGATGCGAAACTGAAGATCTGGGAGACGCGATGGCGAGAGCGCCGGTCATGGCGGCGGGCGGCATTGTGCTGCGGCGGGAGCAACCGCCGCGGATCGCGGTCGTACGCCTGCGCAAGCGCGACGAATGGGTTTTGCCGAAGGGCAAGCTCGATGAGGGCGAGACTCCGCGCGAGGCTGCCAAGCGCGAGGTGCTGGAAGAAACCGGCCACAATGTCACGGTGCACGAGTTCCTCGGCACCTTGGTTTACGACACCGGCGCGCGCGCCAAGATCGTGCATTACTGGCGCATGGAAGCGAGCGGCGCACCGGCCCGCGCGTTGATGGACGATGTCCGCGCGGTCGATTGGCTGCCGCTCGACGCCGCGGTGGAGCGGCTGTCGCGTGACCATGAGAAGACGTTTCTGGAGAATGTCGGTCCGTATGCGCTGGCAGGGCTGATCCGCAAGACCAAGGACAAGGTCGCCGCCACGAGCAAGCCTGCGGCGGCCGTGGCCAAGCCGGCCGCGAAGGCTGCGCCGGCGAGCAAGCCCGTTGCAACACGCAAGCGCCGCGGCCGGGTCGCTGAGGAGCCGGCACAGCCGCTGCCGGAAGTTGCGGCTGCCCCTGCGGAGCCACCGAGTTTGCTGGCCGCTGATGCGGCCTTCGCGCAGATCGCCGCTGACATCATCGAAGCCGGGCGCTCGGCGGTCGCGGAGGAGGCTCCGATGGCGAGCGCCGAAGCAACACCGGCTGCGACGGCAGATGCAGGAGCCGAGCCGCCAGAAACCGCGACGTCCATGCTGGACGATGTCGATCGGGTCGAGGCCGTGGCTGCCGAGATCAAGTCGATGATCCCCGACGTAAGGCCGTCATCAAGGCCGTCGAACGATGCCATCGATCCAGGATTCCCGGAGCAGGATAGGGGGTCTGCCGGCGGCCAATCCGATGATGGTGCGGGTGATGACTCCGACGATCCGCGCGATCCCGACGATCCGCCACGCCCGACCTTGGCGCAGAAGATGCGTGCCTGGCTCGGACGCGCGGCCTGAGACGAGGCCGCTCGTTTTTTCCAAAGTGCGCTGCATTCTTCCAAATGGCACGCCTGCGCCAGGCTGTTGCCAGTTGGCGAAGAACTTCCTCTCTCTCATCCCGGGTTAAGGTGAGCTGTTTTGCGGCGGTCGAGACATGCCCGGAGAGGCACCGGTCTGCCGCCGCCACTCCGGAGAGATGTGGATGAGCTCGCCTCCGCCGCCCCATGCGGCGCCATCGTTGCGATCGCGGATCGCAACCGCAGCTTGGCCATGGCGGACGTGATGCGGCACGGCGGGCTGGAGCGCATCGAGAAGGAGCGCGGCTCGGATTTCGAACGGGTCCATAAGCACGCCCACAACGCCCACTCGGCGGTATTCGCGGAAGTGAAGGTCGCCGAGGAGCTCGGCGTCATCAGGGTGACGCGGGTGGTGAGCGCGGTCGCGGCCGGATGCATCATCAACACCAAGAGCGCGGCGAGCCAGATCAGGGGCGGCGTAGTTTGGGGCATCGGCATGGCCCTGCACGAAGAGGCGTCGATCGACCACCGCTTCGGCCGCGTCATGAATGCCACATCAAGGTGATCTTCGTCGACGAGCCCGATAGCGCCATCAACCGGATGGGCATCAAGGGCGTCGGCGAGATCGGCATCGTCGGCGTGGCAGCGGCGATCGCGAACGCGGTCTACCACGCGACGGGAAAGCGCGTGCGCGACCTGCCGATCACGCTGGATAAGCTCGCGGGCTGATCGTGCGCGGATTCCGGCACGCGGATCAGTCGATGATGAAACCGATGGCGCTGCCGCGGGATTCGCTTGGAGGCGGGCTGCCCTTGGTGCCGTAAATGCGGTTAATGGCGCCAATGAGATTGGCGTTTGAATCGCGTTCCGTAACGAAGCCGTCGTCGGGCCGCGAGAGGTCTCGCGGGGCCACCGCGCGGACGATATAGGGGGTCACAAGAACCATCAGCTCGGTTTCGTTGTTGACGAAGTCTTGGCTTCGAAACAGCGCGCCGAGAACTGGCACCTGCGCCAGTCCAGGCAGGCCGTTGACGGCTCGCTTGGTCTGATTTTGTATCAGTCCGGCGATGGCCATCGCGCCGCCGGAAGGAATCTCGAGTGTGCTTTCGGCCCGGCGCGTCTTGATGGACGGGACAGTCAGCGAGTTGGTCGTCGTCGAGCTTACCGCTTGGGAGAGCGTTATCGCGTTGTCATTCGAGGTCTCTGAGACCTCGGTCATGAGATGCATGCTGATGCGTCCTCCTGACAGGACCACCGGCGTGAAATTCAGCGAGATCCCAAACTTCTTGTAGCTGATCTGGGTCGTGCAGACATGCGTGGTCGGGTCGCATGAATAGCCGGCCGGAACCGGGAACTCGCCGCCGGAAGTGAAGGTCGCCGACTCTCCCGATATCGCCGTGAGCGTCGGCTCTGCCAGGGTGCGCACGACTCCGGTGCTTTCCATCGCCCTCAAGGTCGCGGTCGTTCCTCCCGCGGAAAGCGTCACGTTGTTGCCCGACACCAGGTTTTGTCCGTATGCGGTGAACGGATTCGAGTTGGTGAGGCTCACGGCGGTCGTGCCTGAACTCAGGCTCGAGCTGAGATCGATTCCAAGCTGTTTGACGATCGACCGCGAGACCTCCGCGACCGTGACCTTCAAGGTGACCTGGTCACGGCCTTGGACGGCGATGGAATTCATGACTTTGTCCGACGAGCCCACCAGGCGAGCGGCAATGTCGTTTGCTTGTTGCGCTTCGATCGGGCTCGCAACCACGCCGGTCAGGACGACGCCGTCGCCGAGACCGTCGATTTGGATATTGGAATGGGGCAAGAGCTGTCTCAGGGCCGCACGAGCACCGTTCAGGTCACGCTTCACGGCGATGTCGTAGGCGACCATCTGGTCGCCGCTCGCGTCGAAAAACACCACGCTGGTTTGGCCGATCGTCGCGCCGATGATGTAGGCGCGCCTTGCCGAGCGCACCACCGCATTCGCGATCTTGGGATCGGCGACCAGGACATCCTTGGCGTCGCGCGGCAGATCCACCACGATCGATTGACCGACGCCGAGTGATAGGAAACGCGGGTTGGATTGATGCGCCGCCGGCCCAGCCTGCGCGGGGGGCGAATGATCGGCTCCTGCCATGGCCTCTCCAAGGCGCGAGAGGACGACCGAGACAAGGAGGATTGAGAGCCATCGACGCAATGGTCGTGGCGAGAACCGTCCGACGCTGTTCACCGGGTATCCTTTCGACGCCATTCCGAAAACTCAACGGATCAACGCAGGCATTGCGCGACGCGTGCTTGAACGGGAGAGCGCATCGGGTCTGGCGCGGGAAAAAGGAAACGAAACAAATCTGGCACTCACGGGAGGGTCCGGAAACGGAAATCCGCCTCCCGTTACTTGCCGATGCTCCAACGAACTAAGTGAAAAGAATGGGAATAATAGGCGCCTGTCGTTATGGCTGCGCCTGCAAGCTGCGATGGCGCCGCATCGGTGGCGGCGAGCTGGCTGCAATAATTCATTACGCTTCGTAATATTTCTTAATCTCGTCGCTCCCATGTATTCACTATTGCTCACATAGATGTCGTGCGTCCGCGTGTCACGCGCGCAACGATGAGAGTGGGGGTAGCCGGATGCGTGGGGAAGACGTCGTGTCGCAGCCGGCGGCCGCGGTCGGCATTTGCGTGGCTGCCCGTCTGGCGCGCATTGCGACGCATGGCGCGGGCTTCATCGGTCTCGGCCTTGCGATCATGTTGTGCGGCTGCGCAACAGCGCCGATCACCCAGAGCGGCGCGCTTGCCTCCTATCAGGATCTCGCGCCGTCAAACGGCGTGCTGGCGAAGTCGTTGCTCCGCATTGACAAGGACGCCGTGCTGGCCGCGAAGACGGTCCGCATCTCGCCTGCCGCATTCTCGCCGACCGCCGCACCTGCGTTGTCGGACGAGCAGCGCAAGCTGGTCGCCAACGCGGTGAACCGGGCGCTTTGCATGGACTTGAGCGAACGTTTCAAGATCGTGGGGCCGGGTGAGCCGGCCGATCTGACGACGCGTGCCGTTGTCACGCAGGCATCGCCGACCGACAAGGTGGCTGCCGGCGCCTCGAAGGTGGTTTCGGTGGTCCCGAGTGTGCTCGGTGTGCCGGCGCCGGTGCCGAGGCTGCCGATCGGGCTCGGCAGCCTCACGATCGAGGCCGAGGCGCTGGACCAGACCGGCCGGCAGCAGGCTGCGATGGTCTGGGCGCGCGGCGCCGATTCCTTCACCAACTCGCCGACCGTATCGAGTGCCGGCGACGCTTACGAGCTCGCGGTCGCGTTCGGCGGCGACTTCGGTCAGCTGCTGGTGACGGGCGAGACGCCGTTCGGCAAGCCGCCGAAATTGCCGTCATTCGATAAGATGGGCTCCTCGCTCGGCGGCAAGCCGAAATATGCCGCCTGCGAGATGTTCGGTCGTGATCCCGGCCTCGTCGGCCTGGTGGCCAACCGGCTTGGCGCGCCGCCGGAATGGTCCGACAAGGGCGCGCCTCCCGAGCAGCAAGCAACCGAGACCGCATCACGACAATAAAGCAGTTTAATCGTAAGCTCGGCTCATTGGACGCGTAACATCGTCCGGTCGGGAATGGGCTTTCATTCGTGCTGTACGATCTGGCGGCGTTCGCCGCTGCGTTCAGTATTGCGCTGAGCAATTTGATTGCTCCCAGCGCCGTACGTCATCTCGGTCCCGTCGTCTTCAACGGCTGTCGGCTTGCGGCGGCGTTGGCCGTCGTACTTGGCCTCGTTGCGATCCGTGGCCGCTGGGTCTGGCCGCCGGCGGACCAGATCGTGCTGCTCGCTGCCTCCGGCACGCTCGGCATCGTGATCGCGGATTCCTGCTTTTATGCCGCGCTGGCGCGGCTGGGCCCGCGGCGGAGCGCGGTGGTCTACACCAGCTGGGCGGCCTTCGCGACGATTCTGGGTTACCTCGTGCTCGGCGAGAGAGTGTCGCTCATCAAGGCTGGCGGCATGGGCCTTGTCGTGGGCGGGATCGTGCTGGCCGTCATGTATCGACAGTCTGCCGCAGCGGATGCGGCTGACGGCAGCAAGGGAATCTCAATCTCAGGCGTGTTGTTCGGGCTGGCCGCAGCGCTGTGCGCGGCCGGCGCCGTCCTGATCGCGCGACCGGTCATGGCCGCCAGCGTCGATCCGCCACAATGACCGGCTGATCGGGCTGTCAGGCTATCGCGAAATGCTGGAGCAGGATTTTCGCGAGATACCCGACCTTCATTTCAATATCGATCTGTTGATCTCGGATCGGCCTCATATCGCGAGCCGGCTGCGGTTCGAATGCGCGCCGAAAGGAGAATTCTTAGGCCTTCCGGTCGACGGAAAGAAAGTCTCGTTCGCCGAAAATGTATTCTATCTGTTTCGTGAGGCCAGGATCTGGCGGGTCTGGTCGGTCGTCGACAAAGCAGCAATCGAGGCTCAGTTGTAGCAAAAGCGTGTTCAAAGCGGAAAAAGCGCGCAACGCGCCGGCAGAGTGACGGCGACGGCGCGGCAGGAGGAGAAGCGAACTAAGCGCCTCAACACTTCGTTACGCCGCGCAATATTCTTAATCACGCCGCTCCCATGTACTCACTATTTTTCACACAGAGATCGCGCGCTTGCGTGTAAGACGCGCAATGTGATGTTGGGGCAGCCGGATGCGTGATGAAGACGTCGAGCGGCAGTCTGCCACCGCAGTCGGTATTGGCAAGGCCTCCGCTTCGGTACGCAACAGGGCGTGTCTCGTCAGTTTCGCTCTCGCCCTCATATTATGCGGCTGCGCAACTGCTCCGATGACGCAGAGCGGCACGCTCGCCTCCTATCAGGAGCTGGCGCCGTCGAACGGCGTGCTCGCGAAGTCGCTGCTCCATGTCAACAAGGATAGCGTGCTCGCCGCGAAAACCATCCGCGTGTCGCGGGCGATCTTTCCGCAAAACGCAGCGCCCGCATTGTCGGACGAGCAGCGCAGGCTCGTTGCCAATGCCGTCGACCGCGCGCTGTGCGTTGATTTGAGCGAACGTTTCGTCGTGGTGGCGCACGGCGAGCCGGCCGATCTGACCACCCACGCCGTGATCACGCAGGCGACCCCGACGGACAGGATAGCGGCGGGAGCATCGAAAGTGGTTTCGGTGGTGCCCGCGGCGCTCGGTGTCGCGGCGCCCGTCCCGGTGCCGCGGTTGCCGATCGGACTCGGTAGCCTGACCATCGAGGCCGAAGCGCTCGATCACGCCGGCAAGCAGCAGGCCGCGATGGTCTGGGCGCGCGGCGCCAACTCCTTCACCAACTCCCCGACGCTGTCGACCGCCGGCGATGCCTACGAACTCGCCGTCGCCTTTGGCGACGATTTCGGCCAGATGCTGGTCACGGGCACGACGCCGTTCGGCAAGCTGCCGCAGCTGCCGTCGCTGGACAAGATCGGATCGTCGCTCGGCGGCAAGCCGAAATACGCAGCCTGCGACGCATTCGGTCGCGATCCCGGCGTCATCGGACTGGTGGCCAACCGGCTGGGCGCACCGCCGGAATGGGCCGACAAGGGCGCGCCGGCTGACCAACAGGTGACCGAGACGGCGTCGCGATAATAGTGCCGCCAGCCAGCATCTACTCTCTTGCCAATGCGGTCGCCGGATCGAGCTGCGAGGCGCTGCGGGCCGGCATGTAGCCGAAGCCGATCCCGATCGCCATCGAGCTCGCGGCTGCGCCGACCATGGCGAGTGGCGAATAGATCAGGCGGAAGCCGACATCGAAGGCGTTGAAGACCGTGCCGAAGAGCAGCGCGGCGGCGATGCCGAGCGAGCCGCCGAGCAGGCAGATCAACACCGCCTCGATCAGGAACTGCATCAGGATGTCGCTGCGGCGGGCGCCGACCGCCATGCGCACGCCGATCTCGCCGACGCGCTCGGAGACCGAAACCAGCATGATGTTCATCACGCCGATGCCGCCGACCAGAAGCGAGATCACGGCGATGGCGGCGACCAGGAGCGTCAGCACCTGCGCGGTGCTCTGAATGGTCTGGCGGATGTCGTCGGTGTTGAGGATGAAGAAGTCCTTGGTGTTGTGGCGCGCCGTCAGCAGCGAGGTGACGGCGCGCTCGGCAGCGTCCATCGGCGTGGTTTCGGCGACGCGAATGCTGATCGAGCGCAAGATCTGATTGCCGAGGAAGCGCGCCTCCACCGTGGTATAGGGCAGGTAGACGGTCGGGTTGGCGCTGGAGCCGAAGCCACCCTGCTGCTGCTTGGTGACGCCGACCACCCGGCAGGGCACCTTGCCGATCAGGATCACGCTGCCGAGCGGACTGACGTCGGGATCAGGAAACAGCGCCTTGCGTGCATTGTCGTCGATGACGGCATCCTGGGCGTAGGAGCGCACGGTATCATGATCGAAGAAGCTGCCGTCAGCGAGCTTGGTGCCCTTGACTTGAAAATAATCTTCGCTGACGCCGCTGACCTGCGCGCTGACCTCAATCGCGCCGAAGCGCAGCGTGCTGGTGGTCGAGACCGTCGGCGAGATCGCGTCGACATAGGTCTCTTGCGCGAGCACACGCGCATCCGCCAGCACCAAGGTCCTGATCTTGCCGGAGCGGGTGTCGCCGAAATCCTTGCCCGGAAACACCTCGAGCGTGTTGGTGCCGAGGCTGTTGATGTTTTCCAGCACGCGTTCCTGCGAGCCGAGCCCGAGCGCCAGCACGCAGACCACCGAGGCGACACCGATGATGATGCCGAGCATGGTCAGGAAGGCGCGCAGCCGGTGCGCGTTCATCGCCAGCAGCGCCATTCGCGCGGCTTCGCGGAAGCGGTCGAGCCGGGCGTGCCAGGAACCTGACGTCGCATCGCCTGATGCGGCGGTCTCCTGCGCGGCTATGTCGGACGCGCGCGAGACAGCCATCCCTGTGCGTTCCGTATTGGCGCGATCGGACAGGATGCGGCCGTCCTGAAGCTCGATGATGCGGCGGGCGCGACGGGCGACGCCCGGATCATGCGTCACGATGATCACGGTGCGGCCGGTGGCGCTGATCTCGTCGAGGATCCGCAGGACCTCCTCGCCGCTGCTGCTGTCGAGCGCGCCGGTCGGCTCATCCGCCAGGATGACGTCGGGGTCGTTGACCAGCGCGCGCGCGATCGAGACGCGCTGCTGCTGGCCGCCGGAGAGCTGGCCCGGCCGGTGTTCGACCCGGCCGCCCATGCCGAGCCGCTCGAGCAGCCCCACCGCCTTGCGGCGACGGGCGCTCGGCGACAGTCCGGCATAGACCGCAGGCACCTCGGCGTTGTCGGCGGCCGTGAGCTCGCCGAGCAGATGGTAGCGCTGGAAAATGAAGCCGAAATGCTCGCGGCGCAGCTCCGCCAGTTCGTCCGGATCGAGCGAGTTCATCTCGCGTCCTGCGATCCGGTAGCTGCCCGTGCTCGGCCGGTCGAGACAGCCGAGGATGTTCATCAAGGTCGATTTGCCGGAGCCGGAAGCGCCGATGATCGCCACCATCTCGCCGCGCGAGATGGTGATGTCGAGCTCGCGCAGGGCATAGACCATGTTCTCGCCGGAGGCATAGACACGGCTGACCTTCTCGATCGCGATGAGAGGCTCGGCCATGCCTATGGCCCTCCCGGCGGGGGCATGGTCGTCTTCTTCGGCGTCGTGTCCTCGACCGCGCCGGTCACGACGCGCTCGCCCTCACGCAGGCCCGACTGCACCTCGGCCGTGATCTTGTTGTTGAGGCCGATTCTGACCGCGCGCTTCTCGACATTGCCGTTGTTGCCGACGACGCGGACGGAATAGCTGCCGTCCGGACCGGCACGGCCGAGCGCGGATGCGGGCATAGTCAGTACGCGATGCGCTTCGCCGAGCAGGATGTGCACCTCGGCCGTCATGTAGGTCATCAGCTTGCCGTCGGTATTTCCGATGTCGAAGACGCCGATGTAGTAGATCGCCGACGAGCTGGTTGACGATGAGGAGGAGGACGAGGAGCTGCTGCTCGAGGATGTCGTGGTGCTCGACGACGAGAAGCTCGAGTCGCTCTTGATCGATTCCGGGGCCGGCTCGATATGGTGGAGTGTTGCCTCGAAGCGGTGATCGGGATCGCCGAGGATGGTGAAGTAGACCTTCTGTCCCGGCTTCACCTTGACGACGTCGGCTTCGGAAATCTCGGTCCGTACGGTCATGGTGTCGACCTGGCCGAGGACCACGATGGTCGGCGCCGACTGCACCGCGTTGACGGTCTGTCCCTCCTGGGTCACGATCGCCAGCACGGTGCCGTCGATCGGCGCGGTGATGCGGGTGTAGCCGAGATTGACCTTCGCCGTCTCGATCGCGACCTCGGCCTCGACGATCTGCGCATCGAGCTGCGCGATCTGGGCTTCGGTCTGCTTCTTGGTCGCCTCGGCGGAATCATAATCGGCGCGGGACGAAGCCTTCTGCGCCAGCGTGGTCTGCTGTCGCACCAGGTTGGCTTCGGCGAGCGCCAATGTCGCCACCTTCTCATCGCGCTGGGCGCGGACGTTGCGCAGGGCGGCCTCATTGGTGCGCAGCGTATATTGCTGGGTCAGCGAGTCGATTTCGCCGATCAGGTCGCCGGCCCTGACGCTCTGGCCGAGCTGGACGTTCAGTTTCACCAGCCGTCCCGAGGCCTGGGCGCCGACGGCGACCAGCTTCACCGGCTTCAACGTGCCGGTCGCAAGCACCGTCTGCTCGACATTCCCGATCGTGACCGACGCGGTGGTAAGCTTGGAGGCGGTGTTGTCCGGCCATCTGGCGCGGGCAAACAGGCCGGCAGAGGCGACCGCGCCGGCAACGAGGACCCATAACAGCCAGCGGCGCGGCTGACGCGGCTTTGGCTGCGACGGCTTGCCGGGATCTTGCGGCTGCGCCGCCTCGATCGGACGCGGCGGATTGGCAAAGGGAGCGTTCATGCGGTCAGCCTCTCACAGCGGCTCATCAGCGGCTCTGACTCAGATGCGGGCCGGTGCCGACATCGACGACCTCCGGCTTGCGGACGTCGATCTCACCGTCCCAGCCGCCGCCAAGCGCCTTGGCGAGCGCGACATAATACTTCGCGACGTTGGCGCGGCTGGCGAGCAGGCTGTCTTCGGCGGAGAATTGCGAGCGCTCGGCATCGAGCACGTCGAGAAAGGTGTTCGATCCGGTCTCGTAGAGCGCGCGGGACAATCGCGCCGCCTCGCCATAGCGCTTGGCCGAATCGGCGAGGCTTACAATGCGCCGCCGTTCCTGGCTCAGATTCACGATCGCGTTCTCGACGTCTTCGAGGGCGCTCAACACCGCGCTGCGCCAGGCGACGTGATACTCATCGCGCTGGGCTTGCGCGATCTCGACCGCGGCCTGCAGCTTGCCGCCGTTGAAAATAGGAACGCTCACGCTCGGCCCGATCGACCAGCCGATGGTCGACGTCTTGCCGAGGTCGCCGAGCTTCAGCGCCGTGGTGGAGACCGAGCCGCTCAGGCTGACATCGGGATAGAGCGCGGCCTCGGCCTGGCCGATCTTGGCGGTGTATTGCGCGAGCTGGCGCTCGGCCTTGCGCACGTCGGGGCGCAGCGTCAGCACGTCGGCGGGGATGCCCTTCGGCAGCGGCAGGGTTGGCGCGGGGATCGGCGCGGTTTTGGCGAGCGACGCCGCGAGCGCGGTCGGGTCGCGCCCGAGCAGTACGCCGAGCCGATGCACCTGCTGCTGATAGGAGGCCTCATAGGTCGGGATCGTAGCTTCGGTGCTGGCGGCGAGCGCGTTGGCCTTCTCGCTGTCGACCGCGGAGGCCGAGCCGGCGGCGAGCTTGCGCTCGGTCAGCGCCGCGGTTTGCCGCTGCGAGGCGGCGGTCCGGCGCGCAAGCGCCGCGCGGGCCTGATAGCCGCGCGCGTCGATGTAATAGGACGCGACGTCGCCGACCAAGGTGAGCAGCGTCGCGCGCAGATCGTCGTCGGCGGCATCGACGCCGTACGTTGCCGCTTCGACGGCGCGACGGTTGGCGCCGAACAGATCGAGCTCCCAGCTCGCATCGAAGCCGGCCTGGTATTGGCCATAAGTCGCCGGACTGACGTCGAAGCCGCCGGTCGAACTCGCTGCCGTGCGGTTCTCGGTCGCAGAGCCGGAGCCCGTGATGGTCGGAAACAGCGCGCCCACGGCTTGCTGCCGCGTCGCGCGCGCCTCGCGGATGCGGGCCTTCGCCGCAGCGACATCGAGATTGCCGTTGACGGCTTCCGCGATCAGGTCGTCCAGCAACGGGTCCTTCAGATTGCGCCACCAACGCGCCAGCGCCGCCGGTTTCGGCCGCGTGTGGCGATCGCCGCTCCAGGCGGTCGGCAGCGTGAGCGCAGGCGTTACATAATCGGGACCAACGGCGCAGCCGGCGAGCGGCAGGGTGGCGAAACACAACAGGAGGAGAGGAGCCTTCACGTTCGACAATTTTGCTGCGCTTTTCGAAGATGGCCGCGCCGGCCAATCAGCCTTGCTGCGAAGACATCCCTGTGATCGGTTCGATGAGGCCGCACGATAGGCGCAGTGCCGATTGCGCTGGATTAAGAGGTGTCAAGAAATGTTTCCGCGTTAACAATTCAACTTGTTTTCGCCATGTTTGGCTGGGCTTCGCACTATTCTTTGCGACGGAAATCGACCATGTTACGCCCATGATGTCGTCACATAACGCGACCGCGGCTGCTGCGGATGTGGCCCTGCCGGGCAGTGCGCGCATCCTCTGCGTGGAGGACGATCGGGAGATCGCCAGCCTTCTGACCGAGGTGCTGCAGGATCACGGTTTCTCGCCACGCTTCGTCACTTCCGCCGCTGCGATGAGCGACGTCCTGCAGCGGGAGCCGGTCGATCTCATCATGCTCGACCTGATGCTGCCCGACGAGGACGGCATGAGCATTTGTCGGCGATTGCGCCAGACCTCGCGCGTTCCGATCATCATGGTCACCGCCAAGGGCGAGGACATCGACCGCATCCTCGGGCTCGAGCTCGGTGCCGACGACTATGTCGTCAAGCCATTCAATCCGCGTGAGCTGGTGGCGCGCATTCGCGCGCTGCTGCGCCGCGCCCAGGGCTATCCCGGCGCGGCAGGCGCACGCCGCTTGCCGCCGATGTCGTTCGACGGCTGGCGCATCGAGCCGGTGGCGCGCTCGCTGGTGGACCCCGACGGCGTCAAGATCACGCTGACCAGCGCGGAGTTCGACATCCTGCTCGCGTTTTGTCGCAATGCCGGGCGGGTGATGTCGCGCGAGCAGCTGATCGAGCTGGCGCATGGCGGCCAGGCCGGGCCGGTCGAGCGCAGCATCGACGTGCATATCAGCCGCATCCGGCAGAAGATGGAGCCGGGCGCGAAGAGCTGGACCATGATCAAGACCGTCCGACTGGGCGGTTATGTCTTCACGCCACGAGTCGAGACGATCGATGATGGAATTTAAACGGTTGCGATTGCCGTTCGGCATCACCACCCAGATCGTCGCGCTCGCCTCGCTGTCGGTGCTGCTCGGCGTGGCGCTGGTGATCGCGGCGGTGATGCTGATCTTCGATCCGCCGGACGAGCAGGAATCGCCGGCCTATGGCATCGTCCGCGTCGCCGACATTACCCATTTCATTCGGGCGGCGAAGGATGCGGGTGCCGTCGAGAGCGTGCTCTCGGGGGCGCGCGCCTCCGGGATCAACGTCTCGCTCGCGCCGTTGGCCGCGCTCACGCCGGTCGGGCGCGGCGATAAGCAAGGACCCTGGACCTCGCAGCTGGCGCGGCGCCAGCTTGCCGCGCAGCGTGACATCGGCGTCCTCAGCGGCGTGCGCTATGCCGACGGACCGCCGACGCAGGTCGTCGTCCAGGTCGACGCGGAGCGGGCGCTGGTGTTCGAGGACATTCCCCGCCCGCGCATCTGGCCGCTGCTCCTGAAGCCCACGGTGGGGGCTCTGATCATCACCGTGTTGATGGCGCTGTTGCTCTCGATCTATGTGGCGCGGGCGATCATCCAGCCGTTGTCGGCGGTGGCCGGCGCGGCCGCAGCCTTCGGCCGTTCGCCGGATGCGCATGTGCGCCTCACCGACCGCGGGCCGCGCGAAATCGTGCAGGTCAGCGAGGCGCTGAACGAGATGCGGGCGCGCATCCGTACGCTGCTCGACGATCGGACGCGGATGCTGGCTGCGATCAGCCACGACCTGCGCACGCCGCTGACCCGGCTCCGATTGCGCTCCGAACGCATCGCCCAGCTCGAGCTGCGCAACGCGATGTTGCGCGACATCGATCAGGTCAGCCGCATGCTGGACGAGACGCTCGATTACCTGCGCGACGATTCCAAGGCCGAGCAGCTCTCGCGCATCGAACTGTCGAGCCTGCTCGAGACCATCTGCTGCGACTTCTCCGACGTCGGTCATGCCGTATCCTATGCAGGACCCGAACGGCTCGTCTGCGAATGCCGGCCGCGGGCGCTGGCGCGCGCAGTGACTAATGTGGTCGAGAACGCCGTGAAGCACGGGACGGATGTCGTCGTCAGTCTTGCGCTGTCCGCCGATGGCGCGATTGCGATCGAGGTCGCCGACGACGGCCCGGGCATTCCGTCGGCGTTGCAGGCGCGGGCGCTGGAGCCGTTCGTCAAGCTCGATCAGGCGCGCTCCGCCACCGGTTCCGGCTTCGGCCTGGGGCTCTCGATCGCGCACGAGATCCTGAAGAAGCACGACGGCAGCATCGCACTGATGCCGAACGAGCCGAGGGGATTGCGGGTGCGATTGTCCTTGCCGCTGCGCGCGGCTGCACCCGTTGCGGCAGCCGACCGACCGGCAAAGGTCGCTTGATCCGAACTTCGAGCCGGCGCGTCCGAGACGGGATGCTCCGGCTCTGCGATCTCATCGCGGCTCCAGCTGACGGCCGTCCTTCGGCGCCGGACGCCGGCGCTGTTGTGCCGGCCGCGGTGGCAAAGCCGGCCGCTGCAGCCGCGGTGCGAGCCGTTGCGCGGCCCCGGGCCGCACTTGCGCAGGAGGCGGAGGCAAGGTGGTCGCGGCCGGGCGTGCCACATCATTTGGATTTGGCTGCTGCGGCTGACGCTGGCCCTGCCGGCCCGGCAGCGCCGGCGGTTGCGGTTGAGCCGGCTGCTGATGCTGCCCGCCTTGTGGATGATCCAGCCGGCCGCCGCGGCGATCGGGCGAGCGGCCCGGCTGCGGCAGCTGCTTCTGCTGCGGCTGGCCCTGTCGGCTGTTCGGCGCGACGGGCGGCTGTCCACCCGGACGGTTGTTGTTCTGGCCGGGCGTTGGAGTCTGCCGCTGCGGTGCTTGCGGTGCTTGCGGCGCGTTGCGGTTCGGCGCGATGCCTGGATTGGCTCTGCGGAAGGCGCGCTGTTCGGTCACGATCTGGCGGCCGACGCTTTGCGTCGTATGCACCTGCCGTACGATGCCTTGGTCGCGCTGGATCTCGCGCGCGGCGATCACCATCGGCACAGCGGCAAAGCGCGCGCCGGCCGCGCCAGGCCGGATCGAGAAGCCGCTCGCCGCCGTCGTCAGCGCGCCCAGCCGTGCGCCGTTACGGTCGTTCACCTCGATGTGCCCGACGCGTCCATCCGCGTCCGGATAGAGCTTGATCGCGACGTTGTTAGCGGCCCCGCTTGCGGCCGAGATGGTTTTGGGCACGTCGACCACGCCGGTGGTGCCGCGAATGCCGAGCGTTGCGGTCGGTGTGTCGATCTTCATGTCGCCGGTCCTCGCCACCGCGGCGGCGACGAAGGCGACCGTGCCGCGGCCGATATTGAATACGGCGCTATTCTGCTTGCCGCCGTCCTTATAGACGTAGTTGTCGATCGCGATCTTGGCATTGGCCGACAGGTGAAACGTGGTGCCATCGTCGAAGGTGATGCCGAGCGAGGAGGAGGCCGAGGTCTGCACGACGTCGTTGAGGAAGATGTCGTCGCGCAGCTTGAGTGGCCGCGAATCCTTGTTGCGGATCACCGTGACGGTGCCGGTGAGCGCGGCGACATTGCCGATCGGCTCGGAGATGGCGGGCGCTGCCGCGCTATCAGCGGATGGCGGCGTCACCGGCTGTTGTGCCGGCTGCGCCTGTGCGATCTGCGTGCTGCCCGGTGCTGTCGCGCTTGCCGCCGGTGGCAGCGACGGGGCCGCACCAGCGGGGGCGCCGATCAGCACGGCGGCGACCAGCCAGGTTGCGAAGGCAAGCCGAAAAACGATCACGATCAAGTCCGCGGGAGGAGGTGAAGGGAGACTCGCGCGGATTTCAGCGGCACATGGCTGAATGCGTGATGAATGCGAAAGGCCCGGCAGTCCGGCGCCTTCTCCTAATGGCGAAGATCGCTTAGCTGATGCGCTTCCAGGTCTGGCCGCCGCAGAACAGGCCGCCGAACGCGCAGCCCTGGACCCTCAGCGTATTCGGCCCCTTCAGCGCGATGGTCGAGTCGTAATTGCCGCCGCCGTCGGGATCATGGATGCGGCCGACCCATTTGTTCTCCTTTGGCTTCATGTTGATGAGAACCTTCTCGCCGCTCTTCTCGGCGAAGCCGCAGAGATTGGCGCCGCAGGGCTCGATCCGCACATTGCCTTTGTTGTCCTCGGTCGCCCATAGGCCGGTCGGAGAGTTCTGCCCAGGCGAAAGCGCGGCGGCTGAAGCAGCCGGCGCGGTGACAGCGGGCGCGACAGGTGCCGCGGTGCTGGTTGCGACCGGGGCCGATGTCGAGGCGGCCGTCGCGGGCGTAACGGCCGGAGGGACCGCAGTCGCTGCGACCGGCGCGGGCGTCGCCGGAGCAGGGGCGGTGGCCGGTGGATTCATCGGAGCGGCCGGAGCGGTAAGCGTGGCCGCTGCGCTCGGTGCAGAGGCAGGAGTCGTGCGCGGCGCATCGTCGTCATCGGCGCTCCTGCCGCCGGATGTCAGGCCCTGCAGATCGATTCCGGAAATCTGCAGGCAGGACAGTGACTGACAGTTGCGCGGCGCGGTGACGCGGATCGTGTGGCCGTCAACATCGAAGGCGATCGAACTGCCGGCATGAGCGGCCTGGCTGGCCAGCACGAGCACAGCGGCAATACAGACGGATTTCATGGAGGGCTCCTCGGCGGCATCGACAAGCCGACCCTAGGCGCCCGCAGGAGCATGCTCTGTGACGGGCGTCACAGCAGCTCTGCGAAGCTGAAACAGATCAAGTTTTCTTGTTCAGAGCAGGCCGAGCACGATGGCGGCGACGAATGCAAACGCGAGATAGGCGGCGACCATGCTCAGCCGACCGGCTACGGTCATCGGAATGGCTCCGTTTTCGCGATCAACTCTGCGAGCACCGGATCATAGCGGATCAGAGGCGGCAAAAAGGACAGCCGCATTGCCACTTCCGTCGCTGTGCGGGGCACGCGGTATCAATGCACGGCATTGACAAGTCCTTAAGCAAATTGCCGCAAATCTCTGCGTATGACGCGCGGAGTTCGTTTGTATCTCGTCGGCTCCATCGTCCTTGTCACGCTTGCGGGTTGCGGCCGTGGATTTTTCCAGGAGCGCGAACCGTGGCGTGCCGAGGCCGAGATCGCCTGCCTGAAATCCGGTGCGGTGAAGGAAAGCGCCGAGATCGTGCGCATCGAGCCGATCTCCGGGCCCGGGATTTGTGGCGCGGACTATCCGCTGAAGGTGGCCGCGCTCGGCGACAGCGCGAGCTCATACGGCTTTGCCGACGAGGATTTGCGTCCGCCGGCTCCGATCGGCAACCAGCCGCGCTGGCCGATCAATCAGCAACAGAGCTCGCCGCCGCCGACCTATTCGCCGTCGTCCTATCCGGCGCCGCAGCCCTATCCCGCGCGGCCGCCTTATCCGCAGCAGTCGTCATATCCGCAGTCGTCCTATCAACCGCCGGCCGCCTATCCAGCCGACACAGTGCGGCAACCCTCTTACGCGGCGCCGAGCGGCCCGCTGTCGCTCAACCCGCCCGGCACGGCGCCCGGTGAGGACGACATCAATTTGCCGCCGGAAGGCACGCCGGGCGGATCCTATCCGCCGTCTGCGGCCGCGCCGCTGCGGCCCTATGGCCAGCAGTCCGATGCGCCGCCCCGGCTCGGGCCATCGCGCGGCGATCCTGTCGCGGCGGTCGGACCCGTCGCGGTGAAGCCGACCGCGACCTTGGCGTGCCCGATCGTCTCGGTGCTCGACCGCTGGATTGCCGAGACGGTGCAGCCGGCGGCGATGCGCTGGTTCGGCAATCGCGTCGTCGAGATCAAGCAGATCTCTGCCTATTCCTGCCGTGGCATGAACGGCAATTCGCACGCCCATATCTCCGAGCATGCCTTCGGCAATGCGCTCGACATCGCCGCGTTCACGCTCGCCGACGGCCGGCGGATCACGGTGAAGGACGGCTGGCATGGCTTGCCGGAGGAGCAGGGCTTTCTGCGCGATGTGCAGGGCGGCGCCTGCCGGGAATTCACCACCGTGCTCGCGCCGGGATCGAACGTCTATCATTACGATCACATCCATGTCGATCTGATGCGCCGTGCCAGCCGCCGTCTGATCTGCGAGCCTGCAGCGATCTCGGGCGAAGTGGTCGCCGCGCGCGCCCAGCAGCGCCGCTTTGGCTATGGGGTGCGCGATCCCGATCTCACGAGCTCCATCTCGAGCCGCAAGGAGGCGCGCTCGAAGCGGGAGAGGATCAACGAGGAAGACGAATTCCGGGACGAATGAGCCGCGAGGATTGAGCCGCTGTCGCACAGGCGCGATCCCACCCGCACGACGTCCTGGTTTGAGGCAGAGCGCTGCGGTTCGGCGAGCCTGCTAACCACTCGTTTACCAGATCAGAGGTCCGCCTTTGGCCGACACTAGACCTGCCACAGTCGCCAGGAACAAGGCGCGCGGGATCGTGTTGCCGGGGGTTGGAGGCGCATATGGCAGTGTATCGCATCGAGGCGCTGGGCTCGGGCTTCGCGGTCGGCAGCGAGGAGGGCGCCGTCTTGCTGTGCAGGACCATGAGGGCCGCGCGTCGGATCGTGGCCGACGCCGTGCGCCTGGAGCGAACACCGCGGCGTCCGATTCCTTCGCGCGCATCGCCCGCCTGCGACGAGGCTGGCGCCGAATTCGTCGACGTTGCCGAGCTGGATGATGCGGACCTGATGTGGCGTACCGCGTGAGGAACGGCGTCTTTTGCTGCGAGCTTACTTCAGCCGAAAGCGGCTGAACTGGAACTGCTGGACCGCGCCCCATGGCGTGTGATGTGCCTCGCTGCAGCTGTCGAGCAGCTCGAAAGCCGGCCCGAGCGTGCCGGCGAGACTGGCAGCGTCATAGCGCTGCACCGGAAGCCCGCTGCATTTCTCCGGACCATCAAGTGCAAAGGTGCCGATGACGATCTGTCCGCCAGGCATCACCGCTCGGCGCAGGTTCTCGATATAGGCGCGGCGATCGCGCTCCTCGGTGAGAAAATGAAACGCCGCGCGGTCGTGCCAGATGTCGTACTGCCGCTGCGGCGTCCATGTGGTGACGTCGGCCGCGATCCAGTCCACCTCCGCGGCGCGCTCGCCGATCCGCGCCCGCGCCACCTCGAGCGCCGCGGCGGAAATGTCGAGCACTGTCACTGCGCGGAACCCGGCGGCGAGCAGCGCGTCGACCAGCCGCGAAGCGCCACCCCCGATATCGATGATACGCGAAGCCGGCGTCGCGTTCGCATCGTGGATCAGGCGCAGCGATGTCGCAGGGTCATCCTGATACCAGCTGACGTCGGTCTCGGCCTTTGTGGTGTAGACGTTCTGCCAATGTGATGTGCGGTCGGACATGGGCTGCGTCAGGTTGAGGGGCGAGGTGCAGAGTAGCACGCTTCAAAACGTCCCCGCCACGGTCACCCGAAACGCCAGCGGCTCGACCGGATGCAGCACCCGGTCCATGACCCCGTTCTGGCACACCGCTGTGGGCACAGTGCTCGTCGGCGCCCCGTAGCAGGCCTTGTAGAGCTGGTCGGTCGGGAGCAGCGAGCCGTAACCGTAGGAGATCTGGTTGGCCTTGCTGTTCAACAGATTCAGCACGTCGAGCTGGATGCGCCAGCCATTGGCGTCGCGAAAGCCGATGCGGCCGTTGAAGATGCTGGTCGCGGTCGAGCGGAAGTAATTGTCCTCGGTCAGCGGCGTGGAGCCGAGATAGCGCCAGCGCAAGGTGCCGAACCAGCCGGTCTTCTCGCCGAGCGTGATGCCGGCGGAAGCCACCATCGCCGGCGCGTTCGGGATGTAGTTGCCGGGCGCGTTGCCGAGCTGGGCTTCCGGGTAACCGGCGAGCGAAGCATAGGTCGCAGCCTGCGCGCTGTCATAACCGACGAACCGGGCATGGGTCATGGCGAGATCGGCGTCGACATCGATCCAGGAGGCCGGGCGGTAATGGTTGGTGAGCTCGAAGCCATAGCGCCGGCTCGGCCGGCTGGCCTCGGTATCTCCGGCATCGCCCGAGAACAGGATCTCGGAATCCTGGTCGAGCATGAACAGGCTCAGCGACGAATCGAGCCCCGGGATGACCCGTGTGCGGACGCCGACCTCCGCGCCCTTGGTGCGGACCAGCAGCGGCGAGGAGGCGAGCTTGTTGGTCGGATCGGCCGGATCCTCGGTCGTGGTGGCGCCGCGCGCGTCGTTGCTATGCATGCCATAGCCTGCACCGACGAAGAACTCGGTCTTGTTGAAGGGTCCGATGGTCATGCGGAATTTCGGGCTGCCGATCCCGGCGCCGGCATTCCCGGTGTTGTTGCCGTTGAACAGCGAATAGACGTGTGCCTGGTAGGCGTCGCCGCGATAACCGACAGTGGTGCGCAGCCAATCGGTCCATTTGACCGTGTTCTCGACATAGATCCCGATCGAGCCTTCGCCGACCTTGTCGCTGCGGACGTTCGAGAGGAACGCGCGCTGGGCCGTGTAGCTGAGGGCGAGCGCGATATCGTCGTAACGCGTCTGTACGCCGAATGTGGTCTGCATCGGCAATCCATTGAGGCTGCCGTCGAGCGTGCGCGAGGCGTTGGCGCCGAGCATGAGCCGGTCGTCGTGCTGGTGGAACTGGTCGCCGGCCTGCTGATCGCGAAGATAGTAGGTGAAGTTGTTGTAGAGATCGAGCTGGCTCTTCACGGCGTAGGCGTTCGCCTTCCACGAGCCAGCATCGTCGGTCCCTGCCATGCGGGTCGACAGCGCGAAGCGGTTGGTCTTGCCGCCGTCGGTCGGGTCTCCCGAATCGTAGCGGCCGAGCAGGCCAGAGGTGATCGCACGTTCCGGCACCTGGTCGGTCGAGGTCCAGCGGTTGGCATAGGCCATGCCGGTGATCGAGAGGCCATCGGTCGCCGTGCCCTGGGTGTAGCGCACCAGGCTGTTGAGCTTCTGCATGTCGTCGGGCGTCGTCCACGGCCCGTCGTAATGCGCCGCTTCGCCCGCGATCAGAAGATTGCCGTTGCCGACCTTGGTCGAATCCATGCCGAAGAAGCGGCGATAGTCGAAGCTGCCGGCCGTGACCTGCGCGATCGCCTTCGGCACGCTGTCGATCAGGCCGATATGCACGCTGCCGGCGGACGCGAAATCGCCCTCGTCGGCGTAATAGGGGCCCTTGCGCACGTCGATCCGGCCGATCGTCTCCGGCATCAGCCAATTGAGGTCGGCATAGCCCTGGCCGTGCGCGTGGGTGCGCATGTTGACCGGCACGTCGTCGACATAGAGGGCGAGGTCGGTGCCATGGTCCAGATTATAGCCGCGCAAAAAATACTGATTGGCTTTGCCTTCGCCGGAATGCTGGGTCACGATCAGTCCGGGCACGGCTTCCAGCACTTCGCCCGGCCGCGACACAGGGCGCGCATTGATCTCCTCGCCTGAGATCACCACCTCGCTCGCCATGCTCTGCACAGGGGTAGGGCCTGAAGCGACGTTGGGCGCACCGGAGGGACCGCCGGCCGTCGGCTGCGGCGTGGGTGCCGTCGCCGCGGTGCTGCGGGTGCCGCTGGATTGCAGTCGCCGCGCCTCGCGCTTGATCTGGGGTTTCGGCCTGGCACTGTGCGCAGGCGCCTCGACATTCACCGCCGGCAGCGTGGCTGCAGCGGCTGACGGCTTGTCGGCCGTTGGCTCCGTCGCCGTTTGTGCACATGCCACTCCGACCTGCTGGGCGATTGACAATGCCAGCAGACCGGCCCCCATCCCACGCAAACGCATTCCGTAACCGGGCCCCACCGTCCGATGCGGGCATGCATCGTCATTCGCCGCAGACGTTTGACTGGCCTGCGGCGAGGTCGCTTGGATCGCCCGCTTGTCGAATGTTAAACAACGCTAAGGTGACGCTGGTATGATGTCAACGTGGAAAGATCATACTCAGGCGGGTGGAAAACGCGCTTCAGTGCGCCCGGGAGACGATGCATGCAACGCCTGACGATCACGATCGACCACGACCTCTTGGCCGAAGTCGACGACTTCATGGCGCAGCGTGGCTATGCCAACCGGTCGGAAGCGTTCCGCGACCTGTTGCGCGGTGGGCTGGAGCGCGCCAACACCGAGAGCAGCGACAGCCGCAACTGCATCGCCACCTTGAGCTATGTCTATGATCACGCGGCGCGCGAACTGCCGAAGCGGCTGACGCAGGAGGCGCACGATCACTCCGGCCTCGCCCAGGCGACCTTGCACGTGCATATCGATCACGAGAGCTGCCTCGAAGTGACGGTGCTGAAAGGCAAGAGCACCGAAGTGAAGGCCTTCGCCGATCACGTCATCGCCGAGCGCGGCGTGCGCCACGGCCATGTCGCGATGATGCCGATCGAGGCTTCGCATTCTCATCCTCACGGGCACGGCCACGCGCATGAGCATGGCCACAGCCACGCCCATGGCGGGAAGGGCGGCAGGAAGTAGCACGCCTCAGCTCAGTCTCTATCGCAATGAGGAACTTGGACGCCGGCTGATCCGGCGCCAACATCTGCGCGTGCGTCGGCCGGAGCGACTGCCAAACCGGTCCGGTTTTGATCCAGCGCAACAACGCCGGGATCAATAGCTTCCATAGTTTCAACAATTGGATTTTCGGCCGGATCGTATCGGCCAGCGATATTCGACCTCGTTTCGTGAGAAGGTTTTCGCATTCGGAGAAGAGGCTCATAATGCGTTCTCGTCTATGCGGCACGCTGTTGGCGGCTTTCGTGAGCGCCGCGGTCCTATCGCTTGCACCATCTACGACCTGCTGTTCGGGAGTTGACTGGTTCGCCTCTGCCGCAGCGCGCCCCCAGCCGGTACGCAACATGATCGCACGGCTCCGCGGCAAGAAGATGCCGGCCGGCATCGTGCAGACCAACGGACGCATCGAGGCGACCCAGGTCGATGTCTCTGCCAAATACGCGGGGCGGCTGGCCGATGTCACCGTCGAGGAAGGCTCCAGCGTCAAGGCGGGGCAGGTCGTCGGGCGTGTTTCGTCTCCGGAAGTCGAGGCCCAGCTGAAGGCGGCGCTATCCGACGTTGACCGGGCCAAGCAGACCTTGACCCAGGCCGAGGCGGAGATCGCTTCGCGCCAGAGTTCGCTGGACTATGCCAAGACCGAGTTCGACCGCGGCGGCGAATTGATCAAGACCGGCGCCATCACCCAGAAGGACCTGGATCAGCGCCGTCGCAACTATGAATCGGCGGACGCATCGCTCAAGGCGATGCTCGCGCAACGGGACCAGGCGCTGTCTGCCATCCGCAAGGCGCAAGCCGAGGTCGAACGTATCCAGTCGATACTGCAGGACCTTGTGCTCGTCTCTCCGCGGATCGGACGGGTGCAGTATCTGCTCTTGCGCAGCGGTGAAATGGTCGCCGCCGGCGCCCCGGTCCTCACCGTCCTCGATTTGACCGACGTCTATATGACGATCTTCCTGCCGGCCGACGCGGCCGCCAAACTCGAGCTGGGAGGCGAAGCCCGCATCATCCTGGACGCCGCTCCACAGTTCGTGATTCCCGCGACGGTGAGCTTCGTTGCCGCCGACGCGCAGTTCACGCCGAAAACCGTCGAGACCAAGGACGAGCGCGAAAAGCTGATGTTCCGCGTCAAGCTGAAGATCGATCCGAAGATGCTGCTGGAGCATATCAGCAAGGTGAAGACCGGTGTGCGCGGCATGGGCATCGTGCGCACGGATAGCGAGACGCCCTGGCCGGCAGATCTTCAGGTCTCGCGGCCCAAATGACCGAGGCCGTCGCCAGACTCGTGAACGTATCGCACCGATACGGCGCCACGATCGCGGTGAACGACATCACCGTCGCGATCCCCCAGCGCGCGATGGTCGGACTCATCGGCCCTGACGGCGTCGGCAAATCGACCCTGCTGGCCCTCATTTCCGGCGTGCGCAGGATCCAGTCCGGCGCAGTCTCGGTGTTCGGCGGCGACATGGCCGACCAGCGGCATCTCACCAGCATACGGCAACGCATCGCCTATATGCCGCAGGGGCTCGGTCGCAATCTCTACCCCACCCTCAGCGTCTTCGAGAACATCGATTTCTTCGGACGCCTGTTCGGACAAAGCGAGCCTGAGCGGCGGGCGCGCATCACCGAACTGCTCGGCGCCACGGGCATGAGCCCCTTCGAGGCGCGTCCTGCCGGCAAGCTGTCAGGGGGCATGAAGCAGAAGCTCAGCCTCTGCTGCGCGCTGGTCAACGATCCCGATCTGCTCATTCTCGATGAGCCGACCACCGGCGTCGATCCGCTGTCCCGCGGCCAGTTCTGGGATCTCATCAACACCATCCGCGGCCGGCGACCGCAGATGAGCGTCGTCGTGGCGACCGCGTATATGGACGAGGCGCAGGGCTTCGATTGGCTGGTGGCGATGGACGACGGCAGGATCATCGCCGAAGACACTCCGCAGCAGCTGCTCGCCAGGGCCGGCGAGAGCAGCCTCGACGACGCCTTCATCCGCCTGCTGCCGGAAGCCAAGCGCGTCGGATACGAGAAGGTCGTGGTGCGTCCGCGCGTCGCGCCGCTGGACGAGACCCCGGCGATCGAGGCCGAAGGACTGACGCGGCGGTTCGGCGACTTCGTCGCGGTCGATCATGTCGACTTCCGCATCGGCCGCGGCGAGATCTTCGGCTTCCTCGGCTCGAACGGGTGCGGCAAGTCGACGACGATGAAGATGCTGACCGGCCTGTTGCCGGCATCGGAAGGCCGCGCGACGCTGTTCGGCAGCCCGATGGGCGCCAACGACATGGAGATGCGGCGTAATGTCGGCTACATGTCGCAGGCGTTCTCGCTCTACGGTGAGCTCACCGTCCGGCAGAATCTCGAACTGCACGCGCAACTCTACCGTCTGCCGGCTGACAAGGCCGCGGCTCGGATCGCGCTGCTGCTGGAGCGCTATGATCTTCGCGGCGTCGCCGACAGCAGGCCCGAGAGCCTGCCGCTCGGCCTGAAGCAGCGGTTGCAGCTCGCCGTCGCCGTGCTGCACGAGCCGCCGCTGCTCATTCTGGACGAGCCGACCTCGGGCGTCGATCCGATCGCGCGCGACGCCTTCTGGCGGACGCTGATCGATCTCTCGCGCGATGACGGCGTGACGATCTTCCTGTCGACGCATTTCTCGAACGAGGCCGAGCGCTGCGACCGCATCTCGCTGATGCATGCAGGCAAGGTGTTGGCGGTCGGCACACCGAAGGAACTGGTTGCCGCGCGCGGCAGCAGCTCGATCGAGGACGCCTTCATCGGCTACCTCGCCGATGCCGCTGGTATCGACCGTTCCAAGAAGGTCGAGCCTCCGCAGCAGAGCGCGACGGCGGCTGCGGCCGGCCCGCCGACGCCGATGCACGCCTTCAATCCCGGCCGGCTCTGGGCCTATGCGCGGCGTGAGACGCTGGAATTGCTCCGCGATCCGATCCGCCTTGCGTTCGCGGTGCTGGGTCCGGTCCTGCTCATGCTGGCGTTCGGCTACGGCATTTCCTTCGACATCGAAAACCTGCAGATGGCGGCGTTCGACCAGGACGACACGCCGCAGAGCCGGCAGTTGCTCGACGGCTTCAACGGCTCTCGCTATTTCTCGGTTCAGCCGCCGATCCGATCTGCCGAGGAGGCCGACCAGCGCCTGCGCAGCGGCAACACGCAAATCGTGGTCGAAGTGCCCGCGGGGTTCGGGCGCGACCTCTTGAACAAGCGGCAACCCGAAGTCGACGCCCGCATCGACGGCGCCATGACGTTCCGCGGCCAGACCGCGGTGAACTACGTCAACGGCGTCATCCGCAAGGAAGGGGATGAGCTGACCTCCAGACGCGCGGCCAAGACCACGGCCTGGAGCGATGACAACATCGAATTGCGCTTCCGCTACAATCAGGCGTTCCTCAGCGTCAACGCCATGGTGCCGGGCGTCCTGATGCTGCTGCTGTGCCTGATCCCGGCGATCATGTCGGCGATCGCCGTGGTGCGCGAGAAGGAGACCGGTTCGATCGCCAATTTCCGCTCGACGCCCATCACGCGGCTCGAATTCCTGCTCGGCAAGCAGCTTCCCTACGTGGCGATCTCGCTCGTGAGCTTCGTCGCGCTGATGTTGCTGGCGGTGTTCGTCTTCGACGTGCCGCCGAAGGGGCCGCTCCTCGTCCTGCTGCTCAGCACGGTCATCTATGTGATCGCGACCACCGGATTTGGGCAGCTGGTGTCGTCATTCACGCAGACGCAGGTCGCGGCGGTGTTCGCCACCGCGATCCTGTCGATGGTGCCGGCCGTCAACCTGTCCGGCCTGCTCGCCCCGGTGTCGTCGTTGTCGGGAACGGCCAAGCTGATGGGCCTTACCTTTCCTTCCGCATGGTACCAGCCGATCGCGGTCGGCGTGTTCGCGAAAGATCTCGGCATGGCGGATCTGTGGCCCGATATCGTCGCCATCACCGTCATCGCGGTCGCGTTCCTGCTGCTGTCGCTGCTGTTCCTTCGCAAGCAGGAGGCGTGATATGGCCGCATCCTCCGACACGCCAGCCTCGCCCCTCGTCAAAGCCAAGCCGCTAACGCTCGTCGATCATGTCGTCAACACCCTCAGGCTGGTGGTGAAGGAGCTTCGCAGCATCCGCGCCGACCCGACTATGCTGGTGCTCGTGGTCTACGCCTTCAGCATCTCGGTGAACACGGTCGCGACCGGTGCCGTGACCGATGCCACTCACATGTCGGTCGGCATCGTCGACGAGGACGGCTCCTCGCTTTCGCGCCAGATCGCCGAGGCGTTGCTGCCGCCGACCTTCCAGCCCGCGGTCCAGATCCGCGCCACCGAGATCGACGCCAAGATGAATCATGGTGACCTCCTCTTCGTGGTCGAGATCCCCCCGAACTTCGAGGCGGATCTTCGGGCGCAGCACAAGACGTCGCTGCAGATCAACATCGACGCCACGGTGGTGGCGCAGGCCGGCAACGGCGCCAACTACCTCAAGACCGCGATCAGCAACGAGATCCGGAGCTTTCTCTCAGGGCGTCCGGGCGCGAAGTCGGCGCCGATCAATCTCGTCGTACGGACCGATTTCAACCCCAATCTCATCACCTCGTGGTTCTCGGCCATGACCCAGGTGATCAATCAGATCACGCTGCTTACGGTCATTCTCACCGGCGCCGCACTCATTCGCGAACGCGAGCAGGGCACGGTGGAGCATCTTCTCGTGATGCCGGTGGTGCCGGCCGAGATCATGCTCGCCAAGATGCTCGCCAACGGTCTCGTCATCCTGGTCGCCGCGATGCTGTCGCTGCAGTTCGTGGTCCATTGGTGGATCGGCTCGCCGATCGCGGGGTCGCGGCTGCTGTTTCTGCTCGGCGCGGCGGAATACGCGCTGGTGGTTGCGGCGCTGGGCATCCTGCTCGGCACGCTCGCGACCACGATGGGACAGTTCGGTCTGCTCGCGATGCCGGTCCTGATGGTCACGCAGCTGTTGTCCGGCAGCAGCACGCCCATGGAGAGCATGCCGGTCTGGCTGCAATACCTGGTGCAGACGGTCAGCCCGACGCCTCATTTCGTCGCTTTCGGGCAGGCGGTTCTGTTTCGGGGCGCCGATCTTTCCCTGGTGTGGCAGCCGCTGGTGGCGATGCTCCTGATCGGCAGCGTCTATTTCGTATTCGCTCTCAGTCGTTTCCGCCGCGTCATTTTCGGAAGCTGAAAGGCCCGACGCGTCGCGACGAAAGGAAGACAGGTCCGGCGACAATTTTCGGAGAGATGGCGATGGCAAGACGGCAGACGGACATCCAGGCGCCGACGAAGATGAAGCGGAAGGCCTATGAAACGGCGCTGCGCAAGCTTCAGATCGAGCTGTGCTATCTGCAGGATTGGATCAAGCTCAAGGGGCTGCGCGTCATCATCGTGTTCGAGGGCCGCGACGCCGCCGGCAAGGGCGGTGCCATCAAGGCGATCACGGAGCGTGTCAGTCCGCGGGTGTTTCGGGTCGTCGCGCTTCCGGCCCCATCGGACCGGGAGAAGACGCAGCTGTTCATGCAACGTTACATCGAGCACTTTCCCGCCGCCGGCGAGATCGTGATCTTCGACCGCAGCTGGTATAACCGCGCCGGCGTGGAGTACGTCATGGGCTTCTGCACGTCCACGGAGCACGACCGGTTTCTCGCGCTCTGCCCCGCAGTGGAGAAGTACATCACCGACGGCGGCATCATTCTCATCAAGCTGTGGCTCGAGGTTGGCATGAGGGAGCAGGAGCGCCGCTTCATGGCCCGGATCGACGATCCGTTGCGGCAGTGGAAGCTGAGCCCGATGGACCTCGAATCGTACCGGCGATGGTATGACTATTCGCGGGCGCGCGACCAGATGCTCAAGGCCACGCATTCGATGCATGCGCCGTGGCACGTCGTCCACTCCGACGACAAGAAGAGCGCACGCCTCAATTGCATTTCACATATCCTGAATTCGATTCCGTTCAGTCGCGTGAAGCACGACAAGGTCAAGCTGCCGAAGCGCACGACCAAGGGCCGGTACGACGATCAGGCGTCCCTGCGCGATCTGGGGTTCGGTGCCGAGCCCGGCTGAAAGCCGGACACCGTCACGCGCAGAGACGCCAACGTTGTGCGCATCATGATGCGGATGAGCGCGCCGATTCCAGGGCATCGACCTTTCATCCGGCGCAGGATGAGAGCCCAACCGGAGCCCGAGCCGTCACGAGCCAGATCGCTGCATTCGGCTTCACTCCATCAGCTCTCCATCGTACGCCACCCAGACGCGTGATTTGCATATCTCACGATGGAAGGATCTATTAACTACGTCTTGCGGTATCATGATAGAACACACGTAAAGATTGCTTTTCTCCTCCATTTTTGAGTATCACCGTACCGGTTAGAAAGAGCGAGATTGCGCGCGCTCTCCGGAGCGTGATTGCGCAGAATATCAATTTTAACGTGTTTAGTTAAATAGAAGCAACCAGATGAATGTGCCTGCCCTCGTGATTGCAGCAGGCGTCGGCGCAGCGTTCTTCGCTGCGGGCTGCAGGTGGTACTACCAGCCCGACGTGATCAACCCGGCTGTTCTGAAGAGCACCTTCTCGACAGAACACATGAGAGCTCGCGCGGCGGTTCGACGGGTGCTGATCGATCCGGATTCTGCGCAATTCAACGGATTGCGTTCGGTCGAGGCGGATGCTGCGAAATACGTTTGTGGTGCGGTCAAAGCACGCGACAAAGACGGAAGCTTCGCCGATGTCGCCTTTGCCTATGCCGTGTCGCTCGACTTTGCCTACATCGACGATGACGGACGGCTGACGCACCAGCGCTCTTCGTTCAGACCCTGCCCGGCGACCGCGGAGGAAAAGGCAGGCAAGCCGGATGTGGCGATATCACCCGGAGCGATGTCGATGGTGAAGGCCGTCCAGAAGATCACTCCTCCCAAGGCTGATCCTTCGACGCTATCGACCCTGGCAACGCTGGCCCCCTCAGCCGGCGGCACGTCGAGTGGCGATACCATGGAGCAGCAGATCGGCCAGCTGGCTGGACGGACGGCAATGGCCGCGGACCAGGTGACTGGGCAGCAGCCGCATTCGACCGAGCAGGCCGGCGGCGGCAACGCCGTTGACTGGCGAGTCGATCAGCCTCCGCTCGCTTGGCCCACTTTCCCGTCGGCCCATCCTTTGGCCAAGCCGACCCGGAAGCGGACCACGTCCGAGGCACTGGCTTTGGCGGAAGATGTCGAGGATCGCTGGCACCGATCGGAGGCCGCCAGAGATACGACGAAGCGGCCTTCAGCGGAAGAAATCCATGAAGCCTGCAGAGCCTTGCTTACGATCGATACCTTGGACACGGAATATCGAAAGGCATGGGCGTCCTTTGTGCGACTCCAAGGAATGCATCGACAAATGGCCGCGAATTGAATGAGCACTCCCGATAGCCAGTAGCTCGCATGAGCGCAGCGACATGCGGGCGCAGAGCCCCGGATGTCGCTTCGCTCATCCGGGCTGCGCGACTTCGCTACACTATCGCGGCGAGCTCTCATCGCGCGTATCATCCAAAGCTCCACCGGAGCGATGCAGAAGATGTCCCAACCGTCACTTTCAGACCCTGCCTCTCGCGCGACTGCCGACAGCACAGGGAGCGCGCCGCACGGCGGCTGGGCCGATCTCGTCCCCGAACTCAGTGTCTCGAATATTCAAGACGCCTTATCGTTCTGGCGGGATCTGCTTGGTTTCGAAGTCGCCTATGATCGCCCGGATGCTCGATTTGCCTATCTCGCGAGGGGACGTCTGCAAGTCATGCTCTGCGAACTGAACGGGCGTTGGGAGACGGCGGAGATGGCGCGCCCGTTCGGACGAGGCATCAATTTTCAGGTGCTCGTCGATAGCATCGCGCCGATCCTGAAAGCTCTGGACGGTGCTCAATGGGCACTCTACGAGCAACCGAGCGAAACTTGGTATCGGGTCGGAGACGAGGAATACGGCCAGCGCGAGTTTCTCGTTCAAGACCCGGACGGTTACCTGATCCGCTTCGCCGAACGCCTGGGGATACGTGCACCTTCGTGAAGCGCGTAGCTTGCATGAGCGCAGCGATATGCGGGGTCAGAGCCCCCGGATGTCGCTTCGCTCATCCACACTCTACCGTTACGCCGCTCGAAGGTCCTGCTCCGGAATGGGCGGTTTGCCCCGAAGCCGGTCCGACCAAATAGCCATTTACCGGCCTTTGGCCGATCGCTATCCTCGATTATGTCCGCGACCCACGCCGTTCTTCTAGACCTCGACGGTACTCTGATCGATTCGCAGCCCGGCATTGTCGCAAGCTGCCTGGCTGCGCTGCGCGCGCTCGGCCACGAGCCGGACGAAGCGCTCGATGTGAAGCGCTTCATTGGACCGCCGCTTCAGGACGTCATGCAGGTCTTGCTGCAGTCCTATGGAGATGATCGGGTTGACGAGGCGGTGCTCGCCTTTCGTCAGCACTACGGCGAAAGCGGTCTGCTCGGCAGCGAGTCGTATCCGGGAATTGGCCGGGCCCTTCAGCAACTGCGAGAAGCCGGATTGCGTCTCCTTCTGGCGACGTCAAAGCGCGAAGCGTTCGCGTGTCGCATCCTGCAGCACCTGGAATTGGCTGCATGCTTCGACGGCATCTACGGCTCGGTGCCGAGCGGAGAGCTGGATCATAAGCCGGAGCTGCTCACGCACATCCTATCCGAACAGAGGATTCCGGCCTCGCGCTGCCTGATGATCGGAGACCGCCGCTACGACATCGCCGGCGCTCATGCAGTCGGGATGCGCAGCCTCGGTGTGCTTTGGGGGTATGGCAGCCGCGACGAGCTTGAAACCGCCGGAGCGGACCGGCTGGTGGAGCAGACTTCTGATCTCCCTTCCGCGGTCCTGTCAATGCTGACTAAGCATAGCTCTGGCTAAGGCCGGTGCTGACCTGCTGAATGACGACGAGCATCGATGCTCAGCGGCGTGACTATGGAATTTGGCGGCTGGCTTCCACGTCTCCCCCTGGAAAGCCGAAGGTGTTTGACGAGGTCTCACTGTTCACAGGCCGCCCTGATCGACGTGAACAGCGAGTAGCCCGCATGAGCGCAGCGACATGCGAGGTCAAAGTCCCGGATATCGCTTCGCTCATCCAGGCTACACGGCTGAGCAAGCCTCATGACCGATAGCCGGGGCATGTCGAAGCGGTTTTGCTGCGCGAGGTGCTTGGCGCCTAACCTAAGCTGATACGATTTTTGAGGTCCGGCTTCCGGACGAGAAGGGGTATCAGCCACGATACACATCGCTGCGCGGCGTCTAGTGCGTCAATTGATGAAGCGTAGGTCGCATCGGAATAGAACTGAACGGGCGTCCATCGGCCGCCATCTTCAACGTCCCGTCTGAATTCCTCAAATCCGTAGCTGCGGTCTGCCCTGCAGAAGAAATCCACGCACCTGTCGTGCTCCGAATTCTCGACGCTGACGAAGACCGTCCACGAGCTATCGATACGTCTCGACATCGGCTTCTCTCGTCTTTTTCCAAACCCGCCGCTGCGCGCCTCATAGGCCGCCCAACAGGTGAGATCAACCGCCGCCTTTGCGGTCTTTCATCTGTAGACGGACGAGAACCATGTGAAGTGACCGCAAATGTCTCCCTGCCGAAGACGCCCGCGACGTGAGAGCGATAGGTCCGCAATCACCGATGGTGGGTCGGATGGCCCTCGACAGCGGATAGCCCCGCGGCCCCCGGTGCGCACCTTCGAGGAGATGGCGGTCGAGCAGAGCGTCGATCCCGCGAGCCGAAATCGCGCGAAGGCCGCAGAGTCGCGTCCCAAAACGCGTGCGCCGAAACGCGAAGTTCGCCAGCAGTTTCAACGCGACTCCGCCTGTCCAGTCCTTCCGCTAAAAATATTCATATTTCTCTTTTTCAGAAATTGTGCTTGTCTATGGCCATCCCGCCTCATGCAAGGGGCGTACGCGCGGTCGTCACGATACGTGGAGTGCGGGAATGCGGTGGATGTCTCGAGCTGCAGCGTGATCTTTCACGCCGACGAACGGCCCGATGCGTACGGTCAAGTCGTGTGGTCCTGGCATCCCGGTGCTGATGCCTGCGCAATGCGCTTCGCGCATTGTCGCGACGCGATGATGCTTCGCATCACGCGGACAGGGGCAAGAAAGCCGGTCCCTGAGGAGAGCACGAAGCAGCCGTTAAGACCATCGCGCGGGGAAGGCCGGGATGTCTCGGCCGATCCTGTGGTGACTGCCGCCTGCTTTTCTTTCTGCAGGCGGGCCATGGGGGCGGCGAGCTCCCGGCCTTCCCTGCACCCTCTGCCTTTTCGAGGGTGATCGATCTGCAAGGCTCGGGCGCATGAGCGTCGCGAGAAGGAGAGCGCGTGTCTGTTGACGTCCACGATGCCCGTGGCGCAATCCCCGGCGTCATTGTCCGCCGCAGGGTCTCGCCTTCGGCTTACCCGAGGGCAGGCTCCAGCGGACGGTCTCGTACTCCGCGCTCCGCCGGCTCAATCACTGCGGTCCCTAGAGTACGTCGTCGTCCGGTCACGTCTTCGCCAAGGCCTCGACGAGGCTACAGGTTCATGGCACGCCGAAGCGTCAGCGAAGGCGGCAAGCCGAACGACGACAGCGAGGTAACCGAGCGGCAGCGCCCACGCCGCTCTGTCCGGCCGCTACCCTTTCACTCCATACGCCGCCAGGAACATCCTGACGGCGCTGGCGACCACTTCGCGGATGCGTTCGGAGGAGGGCGCCGGCGCGGCCTGGAAGATGAAGGGCAGGAACAGGGTGGCCTGGCACATCAGCTGGAATTGCGAGGCGGCAAGCTGGCAGTCGTCAATGGCGAGCTCGCCGGCTTTCACACGGCCGTCGAGATAGGCGGCGAGGCGGTTGATGGTGCCCTCCAGCACGCGGTCGTAATAGCGCCGGCCGACATCCGGCATCCGCTCGGCGATCGCCATCACCGTGCGGATGGCCGAGCCGCCGCCGGGGCGGCAGATCAGCGCGAGGTACGCCTCGCCGAAGCCGGCGAGATTGGCGGAAACGTCGCGCGAAAGGTCGAACCTGAACAAAAGAGAGGTGCGCGTCTCCTCCTCGACGATGGCCTGGAACAGCGCGTATTTGTCGGTGAAATAGACATAGAGCGTGCCCTTGGACACGCCGGCGGAACGCGCGATCTCCCCCATGCTGGCGCCGTCGAACCCGAGATCCATGAACACCTTGCGGGCGCCTTCGAGGATCTGGCGCCGCTTCGAGGTCTCTTCCTCGCCATGGGCCTGGACGGTGTCTGGGTGGGCTTCAATCATTGGTTCAGCGTCTTGGCAAAGATTCTGTCGGACGAAAAGGTCAGGGAAGGATGTGACCGCCTAGTTTGCACTGCGAATGGATATATTGACCGAACCGTTCGGTCAATGCTATTGATTGGCAACGGGCCGGATGCCGGCCCAGGTGATGGTTTCGTGATCGCTCATGCGATCGTTCAGGGGTGTCTTATGGCCGTAGCGAGAGATCAGGCCGCACGAGTGCGCCGTCCGGAGCCGGAGGAGGCGACGGGCTCGGCCGCGCGCGAGAGCGCCGGGCTGGGTGAACAGCTGCGCGGCCATGTCGGTGACGAGGCCAAGCGCCGCGGACTGGAGACCTCGAACGAGGCGCCCGCCGGCACGCCGCCGGCAGCCACTCCGCCCGCCGACGAGCCGCCCGCAGCCACGGAAGCCGCCGCATCGGCGCCGCCGAAATCCGGCAAGCGCAAGCGGGTGATGATGGGCGTCGGCCTTCTGCTCGCGCTCGCAGCCGCAGGCTACGGCGTGCATTATTATCTGGTCGGCCGCTTCTTTGTTTCGACCGACGACGCCTATGTCCGCGCCAACAACACCATGCTGGGAGCGCGCGTGTCCGGCCACATCGTCGAGATCCTGCCGCGCGACAACGCGGTGGTGAGGAAGGGCGACGTGATCTTCCGGATCGATGACGGCGATTACCGGATTGCCGTCGATGCCGCCCGTACCAAGATCGGAACGCAGGAGGCGACGATCGCCCGCATCGGCCGCCAGGTCGCGGCCCAGCAGAGCGCGGTCGAGCAGGCGCAGGCCAATCTTGCCTCGGCGGAAGCCGGGCAGAAGCGGGCCGATCTCGACTATGATCGCCAGCAGGCGCTGAGCACCAAGGGTTTCGCCTCGCACGCGGTCTTCGAACAGTCCGAGGCCGCCCGCGCCCAGGGTGTGGCGGCAGTGAAGGCGGCAGTGGCCGCCTACGATGCCGCGCGCGACAATGTCGAGGTGACCAAGGCACAGCAGGTCGAGGCGCAGGCGCAGCTTGCGGAATTGAAGACGTCGCTGGCGAAAGCCGAGCGCGATCTGGATTTCGCGACCGTGCGCGCGCCGGTCGACGGCACCTTCTCCAACCGTCTGGTCAACACCGGCGATTTCGTCGCGGTCGGCCAGCGGCTCGGCAATGTCGTGCCGCTCGAGGACGTCTATATCGACGCCAATTTCAAGGAGACGCAGCTGAGGCGCATCCGTCCCGGCCAGCCGGTGACGATCAAGGTCGATGCCTACGGCTCGCGCAAGTTCAAGGGCACGGTCGACAGCATCTCGCCGGCCGCCGGCTCGGTGTTCACGCTGCTGCCGCCGGACAATGCGACCGGCAATTTCACCAAGATCGTGCAGCGGCTGCCGGTGCGCATCCGCGTGCCGAAGGCGGTGGCGCGGCAGAATCTCCTGCGCGCGGGCATGTCTGTCTACGTCACCGTCGACAGCACGGATGGAGCCAAGGATGCCGACAGCGAGGAGGACCTGGACTCGCCGATGATGATCCATCCGCAGTGACGCGGCCGCTTTCGACTCATGGTCACGACGCGTTCGAACGCGCATGACTGATTTCTTGTGAGATGCTGCAGCATCGGAAGTGAGCTCCCTCCCCCCTTTGCGGGGGAGGGTTGGGAAGGGGGGTACTCCAAGCGAGACTGCAGTTGTGGACCCCCACCCCCGACCCCTCAGAGCGAGCTTTGCTCGTCTTGGCCTCGCAAGGGGGAGGGGAGCAGAGCGGAAGATGCGGCGGCGTTGAGGTTCCTCTCGACAACCGAACACACCCATGGCCAACGCGACGACAGCCAACCCAACCATGATCGAAGCGCCGGGCGCCGCGTCCGACTACGTGGCGCCGCGACGGTTGTTCGCGTTCCTGATCATGGTGTTCGGGATGTTCATGTCGATCCTGGACATCCAGATCGTCTCGGCTTCGCTGACGGAGATCCAGGCCGGGCTGTCTGCGAGCTCGAGCGAAGTCTCCTGGGTGCAGACCGCCTATCTGATCGCGGAAGTGATCGCGATTCCGCTGTCCGGCTTCTTGTCGCGCGCATTGGGCACGCGGCTGTTGTTTGCGATTTCGGCGGCCGGCTTCACACTGTCGAGCTTTTTGTGCGGTTTCGCCTCGAGCATCGAGGAGATGATCCTGTGGCGCGCGCTGCAGGGCTTCCTCGGCGCCGGCATGATCCCGACCGTGTTCGCCTCGGCCTACACGGTGTTTCCGCGTTCGAAATTCTACATCGTCGGTCCCATCATCGGCCTGGTCGCGACCTTGGCGCCGACCATAGGTCCAACCATCGGCGGTTACATCACCGATGCGATGTCCTGGCATTGGCTGTTCTTCATCAACATCCCGCCGGGCATCCTCATCACAATCGGCGTCCTGGCGCTGGTCGATTTCGACGAGCCGCATTTCGAGTTGCTCGACCATTTCGACTGGTGGGGCCTCTTGTTCATGGGCGGCTTCCTCGGCTCGCTCGAATATGTGCTGGAGGAGGGGCCGCAATATGAATGGATCCAGGACACCAGTGTCGCCGTCTGCGCCGCGATCTGTATCGTCTCGGCAGTGGCGTTTTTCTGGCGCGTGCTGACGGCGCGGGTGCCGATCGTCGACCTCTACGCGTTCGGCAATCGCAATTTCGCGGTCGGCTGCCTGCTGCAGTTCTGCATCGGCATCGGGCTCTATGGGCTCACCTACATCTATCCGCGCTATCTCGCGGAAGTGCGCGGCTACAGCGCGATGATGATCGGCGAGACGATGTTCGTCTCCGGCGTCACCATGTTCCTGATGGCGCCGATCGTGGGGCGGCTGATGCAGCGCTTCGACATGCGCTACATCATCGCCTTCGGCCTCGTCGTGTTCGCGATGGGCTCCTATCAGATGACCGGCATCACCCGCGACTACGATTTCTGGGAGCTGTTCCTGCCGCAGGTCTTGCGCGGCATCGGCATGATGTGCGCGATGGTGCCGACCAACAATATTGCGCTCGGCACGCTGCCGCCGGAGCGCGTCAAGAACGCCTCCGGCCTGTTCAACCTGATGCGCAATCTCGGCGGCGCGGTCGGGCTCGCCGTCATCAACGAGGTGCTGAACGACCGCACCGACCTGCACATCAGCCGGCTGCATGACCGCGTCACCTGGGGCAATGCCGCCGCGGTCGAGACCTTGAACATGCTGCAGCAGCGGCTGCAGGGCATGGGCGATTCCACCGTGATGGCGATGAAGCAGCTGTCGCAGATCGTGCATCGCCAGGCCGTGGTGATGGGCTATGGCGATGCGTTTTTCATGCTGACCCTGTTCTATATCGGCCTCAGCCTGACCGTGATGCTGTTGAACAAGCCGAGCTCGCCGATGGCCGCTGTGGGCGGGGATCACTGACTGCGCACGCGCATGTGATGCATGCGTGTTGCCAAATCATACCGCCGCGTATATAGAACGATCATTGTCGCTCGAACCGGGGAGATTTGCATGGATATGTCGCATCTGCAGATCACATGCCCGCGTCCGAAGCTTGCGCCGGGGTCCCGCTCTTTTCGTTGAGCGCTGCCGACACCCGCTACGACTGCTAGCGCGGTCGCCGCACTTCCCACTAAGTCACTGATATTACGCCTGACGCTTGCGCGGCCTGCCGCGCGCGCTGGCATTGAACTGGAGCCGATCCGCGCGACACGCGTGGCCGGATGATGCCATGACCATTGAAGTCACTAAGTCGAAAGCCAAGGAGCGACCCGCCGCCATCCGCGTCGTGATGCCGTTCGTATTCCGGCACTGGCTGAAGCAGCCAGGCATGACGCTCGGCATCGGCGCGGCTTTGCTCGCCGCCACCGTCGCCGACCTGTTCATGCCGGTGTTCTCCGGCAAGCTGGTCGACGCACTGACGCTCGGCCCGGCCGATGCGGCCGCGCGCGATGCCGCGCTGACGGCGTTCGGCGCGATCGTCGCACTCGGCTTCGTGTCGATCGTGCTGCGGCTTGCCGGGCTGCAGCTGATCGTGCCCTTCACCTTGCGCCTCATGTCGGATGTGGCGCGCGACGCCTTCGTGCGCGTGCAGCGCTTCTCGACCGATTGGCACGCCAACAGCTTCGCCGGCTCGACCGTGCGCAAGATCACCCGCGGCATGTGGGCGCTCGATCTCTACAACGACACCATCCTGCTGGCGCTGTTGCCGTCGCTCGCGGTGCTGCTGGGTTCGATGGTGCTGCTCGGCCTGCATTGGACGTCGCTGGGGGCGGTGATCGCGCTTGGCGCCGTGCTGTATGTCACGATGACGGTCGTGTTCTCGACCCGCTACATCGCGCCGGCTGCGCGCGTCTCCAACGCCTGGGACACCAAGGTCGGGGGGACGCTGGCCGATGCGGTCAGCTGCAATGCCGTGGTGAAGTCGTTCGGCGCCGAGGCGCGCGAGGACATGCGACTGGCCCGTGTGATCAGCCGCTGGCGTAAGCGCGTCAATCGCACCTGGCTGCGCTACAACACCACGGCTGCCGTGCAGCTGTTCGTGCTGCTGTGCTTGCGCGCCTCGGTGATCGGCGGCTCGGTGCTGTTGTGGATCGCGGGCCGCGCCTCGCCGGGCGACGTCACCTACGTGCTCACCAGCTACTACGTCATCCATGCTTACTTGCGCGATGTCGGGATGCATATCAACAACCTGCAGCGCGCGGTCAACGACATGGATGAGCTGGTGGCGATTCATGACGAGCCGATCGGCATCGTCGATGCCGCGGCTGCCAGGCCGATCCGGGTCACGGGCGGGCATATCGTGTTCGACGAGGTCACGTTCCACTATGGCGGCCATCGTGCGCCGCTGTATGAGCGGCTGTCGGTCGACATTCGTCCCGGCGAGCGTGTCGGGCTGGTCGGCCGGTCTGGCTCCGGCAAGACCACTTTCGTCAAGCTGCTGCAGCGACTGTACGACGTCAGCGGCGGGCGGATCCTGATCGATGGTCAGGATATCGCACTCGCGACGCAGGAGTCGCTGCGCAGCCAGATCGCGATCGTGCAGCAGGAGCCGATCCTGTTTCACCGCTCGCTGGCGGAGAACATCGCCTATGCCCGTCCCGGGGCGAGCCAAGCGGCGATCGAGCAGGCGGCGAAGCTCGCCAACGCGCATGACTTTATCATGCGGCTGCCCAAGGATTACGGCACCCTGGTCGGCGAGCGCGGCGTGAAACTGTCCGGCGGCGAGCGGCAGCGCGTGGCGCTGGCGCGCGCCTTCCTGGCGGACGCGCCGGTCTTGATCCTGGACGAGGCGACCTCGAGCCTGGATTCGGAATCGGAGGCGCTGATCCAGGAAGCGATGGAACGGCTGATGAAGGGACGAACCGCGATCGTGATCGCGCACCGGCTTGCCACCGTGCGCAGCCTTGATCGGATCCTGGTGTTCGACCGCGGCAGGATCGTCGAGCAGGGCAATCATGCTGCGCTGGTCGGACGGCCGGACGGGCTCTATCGCGGACTGTTCGAGCGGCAGGCCATCGAGATCGGCAAGCTCGAAGCGGCTGTATGAGAGGCGGCTATATGAACAGATTGGAAATGGCGAGGGGTCCGGCGCTTATCGCGCCGAACCCCTCATTGAACATATCAGCCGGCCTGTAAGCCGGGTTTTGTAGGGCACCGTCGCATTTGCATGCGGCGATACGTGACGGCCATTCCTCTGGGATCGCGCTTGCGCGCGACCTCGGGCAACCTACCCGGACGGCGAGCCTGACATCGCTCCCACGGGCGTTATCGCTTGCGCGAAGGGCCCGCGTTGCCGTCCCTATTCGGTCTTGCTCCCGGTGGGGTTTACCATGCCGGTTCCGTTACCGGACCCGCGGTGCGCTCTTACCGCACCTTTTCACCCTTACCGCGCCGAAGCCCGGATGGGCGAAGGCGAGGCGGTTCGTTCTCTGTGGCACTGTCCCTGGGGTCGCCCCCGCCGGACGTTATCCGGCACCGCATGTCGATGGAGCCCGGACTTTCCTCCCCGGCGGCCTTTCGGCACCTGCCGGAGCGGCCGTCCGGCCGACTGACCCGCTCTGCATGGGGGTTTGCGCGCCGCCCGTCAAGTCGCCAGCTTTCGTCCAGAATATTTTATCCTGCGTTGTCGTTTCCAGCGTTGGCCGTTCGACAGGATGTCGGCAATCCAGCCGATCACAAGGAGCAAGCCATGCAGTATCTGCTGATGATCTATCAGAACGAGGTCGAATATGCGAAGCGGGACCCGGCCGAAGCCGAGAAGACGCTCGCCGAATATCAGGCCTTCACCCAGTCCATCATCCAGAACGGCAACTTCAAGGCCGGTGACCGGCTGCGGCCGACGACGACCGCGACCACCGTGCGCGTTCGCGATGGCAAGATCCTGACCACCGACGGTCCGTTTGCCGAGACCCGCGAGCAACTCGGCGGCTACTACCTGATCGAGGCCAAGGATCTCGATGAGGCGATCGGCATCGCCGCACGGATCCCCAGTGCGCGCTTCGGTTCGATCGAGGTGCGGCCGATCTGGGTGTATAATTAGCCAGCTCTCTCCGTCGTCATTCCGGCTGCGCCGTTAGCTGCAGACCCGGAATCCATGCTCCCGATCGTGGTTATGGGTTCCAGGCTCGTCCTTTGGACGCCGGAATGACGAATGCTGAAGGCGTACGCGTATGACTCCAGCAGCTTTTGAAAAGATATTCCGCGACGAGTCCGGCCGTGCGCTCGCGACGCTGATCCGGCTGGTCGGCGATTTCGATCTCGCCGAGGACGCCTTGCAGGATGCATTCGCCGCGGCGATCGAGAATTGGCGCGGCGGCGAACTGCCAGCCAATCCGCGGGCATGGCTGGTCAATGTCGGCCGCAACAAGGCGATCGATCGCATCCGTCGCAGAAACGTCTTCCGCGACAAGCAGCAGCAATTGGTGCTCGCGATTGAGCTCGATGCGGCAGCAGTCGAGGAGCTGGCCGATCCGCAGCAGATCGACGACGACATGCTGCGACTGATCTTCACCTGCTGCCACCCGTCTTTCGCGCCCGAAGTCCAGATCGCGCTCACCCTACGCACGGTCTGTGGGCTGACGACCGGCGAGGTCGCGCGGGCGTTCCTGGTCGGCGAGGAGGCGATGGCGCAGCGGCTGGTCCGTGCCAAGCAGAAGATCCGGCTGGCCGGCATTCCCTATGAGGTGCCTGGGCGCGAGGCGCTGGAGGAGCGCCTCAACGGCGTGCTCGCCGTCATCTATCTCGTGTTCACCGAAGGATATGTTGCGACCTCGGGTGACGATTTGATGCGGCCCAGTCTCGCGCGCGAGGCGATCCGGCTCGCAGGTCTGCTCGATTGTCTGTTGCCGGCGAGGGGCGAGATCAAGGGGCTGTTGGCCTTGATGCTGTTGCATGATGCGCGCCGGGCGGGGCGTGCGACCTCGTCGGGCGATATCGTGTTGCTGGAGGAACAAGATCGGAGCCTTTGGGATCGCGGGCAGATCGAGGAGGGCTTGCAGTTGGTCGATGAGGCTCTCAATATCAAGGGCCGGCCACATGCCTATCTCGTACAGGCTGCGATTGCCGCTCTTCACGCCCGCGCGCCCAGTTACGACGCGACGGATTGGCCGCAGATCGCAGGCCTCTACGAGGTGTTGCTGCGCATCGCGCCGTCGCCGGTCGTCGAGCTCAACCATGCGGCGGCGGTTTCGATGGTCGACGGACCGGCGCGAGCGCTGGCGCTGGTCGACGCTCTCGCCGCGCGCGGTGGATTGAAGGATTACGACCTTGTGCCCGCCGTTCGCGCCGACTTGTTGCGTCGCCTGAACCGGCGGGACGAGGCGCGCGGCGCTTATCTCGCCGCGTCCGCCGCCACGCAACTTGCGCCGCTCAAGCGGCTTTATGCGCGCCGGCTCGCCGAGCTGAGTGCAGAGGATTGATTCGTCACCGCGCCACGACCTCGGTCGGCAGGCTCGTCAGCAGGGCGCCCAGGGTCAGCAATGTCGAATGGTCGGCGATGCCATCGACACGTTCGGGACGGAAATGGCGTTGGAACGCCGTCACCACTTCCAGGGTCGGGCCGTCGAACTTGCCGCTGATCGGCACGCCGTAGCCATATTTGGCGAGGGCCTTCTGCAGGTCGCGCACGTCGTCGCCGATGCTCCCGAGCTTGAGCGATGCGCCGCGCGTGATCGGTGCCGGCTGCACCCAGTGCCCGACGCCGGAATTGGCCAGCGAATGCCATGGGAATTTCTCGCCGGGGTCCTTCTTCCGCGCAGGCGCGACGTCGGAATGGCCAAGCACGCGATGCGGCGGAATGTTCCGGCGCAGCATGATGCCGCGGCAAAGCGCGATCACGGCCGCGATCTGCCGTGACGGAAAATCCGGGTAGCCCCATTCATGGCCGCGGTTGGCGATCTCGATGCCGATCGAGCAGGAATTGATATCCTCCTCGCCGGCCCAGGACGCGACGCCAGCGTGCCAGGCACGCTTGGCTTCCGGCACGGACTGGATGATCCGGCCGTCTTCCAGCACGATGTAATGTGCGGAAACGTCGGTGCCGGCCGTGCACAGTTTGGTGATCGCAGCCTCCACATCGGGCATCCCGGTGTAGTGCAACAGGATCATATCGGGTTGGCGGATGTCGTTGCGCTCGCCAAAATTAGGCGAGGGGACGACATCGGAGGCAATCGACGAATCCGGCGTGAACGGTTCCACACCTTCGCTGCCCTTTGGAATCGGCAGTGCCGGCTTTGAATCGGACTTGTCGGGTGGGGCAGGCGGCATGGAGCGACTCAAAGCAAGATTTCGGCGGACGGCCATAGCTCAAATCCGATGGAGCCTGCCACTATTCCTTTGCATGCACCACTCGCGATCGAACTTGCATGCATGGCCTGCGCCAAGCCGGCAATGCCGTCCGCGCATTGACAATCGGCATTGACAATCCCGTGGCTCGATGCAGTCCGCCTCAAATCCGCCCGAGATCGTCAACGGTTTCTTAACGCTAACGGTCGTTACTCAGGGGTGATGGGCCGATCAGGTCGAAAGGTCGGCAAGTGGCAATGATTGACGTTCCTGCACGCGAAGGAAGGATAGTTCGAGGTGTGGGGAACACCGGATTCCGGGCGATTGGACCTCATTCGCGCGTGCGTGGCCTTTCGAAGGTCGCAGGCGTGGCGGGGATGCCGCTCGGTGCACGGCGCTGCCTGGCAGCTTGACGCGTGGACTTGGCGCGAGGATCGAGGGCGCGATGAACTCGCTGCCGACCAATGGCTGTATGTCTCGCCGCTTCCTGACCGGAGCCGGCCGATGAGCGCGGCTGGCCAGCGCCATATCTCCGTGCTCGGGCCCGAGGCGGTCGAGATGCTGTCGCCGCGCGAGGGGGGCATTTATGTCGACGCCACCTTCGGGGCCGGCGGCTACAGCCGGCTGCTTTTGTCGGTGGCGGGAACCGAAGTGATCGGCATCGATCGCGACCGTACCGCGATTGCCGGTGGTGCTGCGCTGGTCGGAGAAGCCGCGGGGCGGCTGACGCTGGTCGAAGGCCGCTTTTCGCAGCTCGCCGAGATCTGTGCGGCGCAAGGGCGCGATGCCGTTGACGGCATCGTCATGGATGTCGGCGTCTCCTCGATGCAGCTCGATGAGGCGGGGCGCGGCTTCTCGTTCCGGTCCGATGGCCCACTCGACATGCGCATGGGCAGTGACGGGCCGACTGCGGCGGATGTCGTCGCGCGCGGCTCGGAGCGCGACCTCGCAGACGTCATCTACATCTTCGGCGAGGAGCGGCATTCGCGCGCCGTGGCCCGTGCCATCGTGGCCGCGCGCAAGGACCAGCCGATCACGACGACCCGGCAGCTCGCCGACATTGTCGCGCGCGTGGTGCGCAGCAAGCCCGGCGAGATTCATCCGGCGACGCGAACCTTTCAGGCGCTTCGTATCTTGGTCAATGAGGAGCTCGACGAACTGCAGCTCGCGCTGTCGGCTGCCGAGCGCGTGCTGAAGCCTGGCGGCCGGCTTGCCGTGGTCTCGTTCCATTCGCTGGAAGACCGGATCGTCAAGACTTTCCTGGCCGAGCGCAGCAAGACCGGCGGCGGCTCGCGGCATCTGCCGGAAGTCGCGCAGATCGCGCCGAGCTTTCACCTGCTCACGCGCCGCCCCATGACGCCGGGGGACGCCGAGATCTCCGCCAATCCGCGGGCGCGCTCGGCGAAGCTGCGCGCCGCCGAGCGCACCGCTGCGCCCGCCCATCGCGCGGCGGATCTGCCGTCTTGGCCGCGGCTCGCCGACGTGATGAGGGGAGGCTGAGCCATGCGTCTCATCCACCTGCTCGTGATCGGCGCGCTGATCTTCGCTGCGGCCTATGTCTACCGGATCAAGATGGATTCGACGGCGCGGGTCGAACGCGTGCTGCAGCTGCGCGCCGAGATCCGCGAGCAGCGCGAGGCCATCGCGGTGCTGCGTGCCGAATGGGCCAAGCTCGATGCGCCGCTTCGGCTGCAAGGGCTGGTCGAGCGGCATCTGCCGCTCAAGCCGCTCAACGCGAACCAATATGATAACCTGAAAAACCTTCCCGAGCGGCCGCCGAGGTTCGCCCGGCCGGACAATCCGGACCCGATCGGCTCCATGATCGATGCGATCGACTCCGCCAATCAGGACGACCCCGCCGTGACGAGTTCGGTGCCTCATCCGGAGGACCAGCAATGACCAATCCAGCAAACCGTGCTCTGGTGCCGCAGGGGCGGGTCAACAAGGAGCGGACGAAGGAGCCCTGGCATCAGCGGCTGGTGCGCACGCTGCTTTACGGACGCAATGTCGATCGCGCGGCGAAGGCCCGCGCACGCGTTGGTCTTGCCATGATCGCCTTCGCCGCGGTCTATGCCATCATCGGCGGACGACTCGTGATGTTTGCGCTCGGTGCCGATGGTCCGAATTCGCGCCGCGCCGCGCAGCAGGACGCAGTCGCCACCGCGAGGCCCGACATTGTCGACCGCAACGGCGAGGTGCTGGCGACCGACGTCAAGACGCCGAGCCTGTTCGGCGAGCCGCGTCGGCTGATCGACAAGGACGAGGCGATCGAGCTTCTGACCGCGACCTTGCCCGATCTCGACACCGCCGAGGTGCGCGACCGGCTGTCGTCCAAGAAGGGGTTTGTCTGGCTCAAGCGCGAGATCACGCCCCAGCAGCAATTCGAGATTCACAAGCTGGGCATTCCCGGCATCGGCTTCCTGCGCGAGAACAAGCGCGTCTATCCGACCGGCAACGAGGTCGCCCATGTGATCGGCCTCGTCAACATCGACAATCAGGGCATCGCCGGAATGGAGAAATGGCTGGACAATCAGGGCCTGGCCGACCTTCATCGCGCGGGCTTCGCGACCGACCGGCTGCAGCGTCCGATCGAATTGTCCGTCGATCTGCGCGTCGAGCACGCGTTGCGCGATGAGTTGCTCAAGGCGAAGGACAAGTTCCATGCCAAGGCAGCCTCCGGCATTGTCGCCAACGTGAACACCGGCGAGATCGTCGCGATGGTGTCGCTGCCGGATTTCGATCCGAATAGTCCGAAGGAGGCGCACGACCCAGACCGCATCAACCGCCTGACCACCGGCGTCTATGAAATGGGCTCGACTTTCAAGGCCTTTACGCTGGCGATGGCGCTCGATACCGGAAAATACGGCCTGGATTCGATGTGGGATGCGCGCGGGCCGCTGCATTACGGCAAGTTCACGATCCATGACGACGAGCCGAAGGGTCGCTTCCTCAGCATGAAGGAGGTGTTCTATTTCTCCTCCAACGTCGGTGCGGCGCGCATCGCGCTGTCGCAAGGCGTGGACGCGCATAAGGCGTTCCTGCGCAAGATGGGACAGCTCGACCGCCTGCGCACCGAGCTGCCCGAGAGCGCGTCGCCGCTCGTTCCAAAGCGCTGGGGCGACTTGAACACGATCACAATCGCCTTCGGTCACGGTATGGCGGTGGCGCCGTTGCAGGCCGTGATGGGCGTGAGTGCGCTCGCCAATGGCGGGCTGCTGATTCCGCCGACCTTCCTGAAGCGCAGCGAGGAAGAGGCGCGCGCGATCGCCAAGCGCGTGATCAAGCCGGAGACCTCGGAGAAGATGCGCTACCTGATGCGCCTGAACGCCGAGGTGGGCACCGCGCGCAAGGCCGACGTCAAGGGCTATTATATCGGCGGCAAGACCGGCACCGCGGAGAAGGTCATCAACGGCCGCTATGCCAAGAAAAAGGTGCTGACCGCCTTCACCGCCATCATCCCGGCCGACAAGCCGCGCTATCAGCTTTTGATCATGCTCGACGAGCCGCAGCCGCTGAAGGAGACTTACGGCTTCATCACCTCCGGCTGGAACGCGGTGCCGACGGCCGGCAACGTGATTTCCCGGATCGGGCCGCTGCTCGGCATCGAGCCGCGGTTCGATCTGCCGCCGTCCGACCGTCAAATTCTTGCGGCATCGCGGCTGACGCAGTAAGCCTGACTTGAAGGCGCCGCAGGTTCCGCGGCGCTGCATGGGATGACGATGAAACTTGGCGACCTCCTGGGTGACGAGACGCGGCTCGATCCGCGCGTCGCTGCGACCGATGTCACCGGGCTTGCCGTCGACAGCCGCGTGGTCAAGCCGGGAAATCTGTTTTTCGCGCTGGCCGGCGCCAAGACGGATGGTGCGCGCTTCGTCGACGCGGCCGTCGCTGCCGGCGCCGTCGCTGTCGCGGGCGAGCATGCGCCCTCCGGCGAGCTTGCCGTTCCGTTTGTCGTGCTGCCGAATGCGCGGCGTGCGCTGGCGCTGGCCGCCGCGCGCTTCTTTCCCGCGCAACCGTCCACGATCGCAGCTGTCACCGGCACCAGCGGCAAGACCTCGGTTGCCGCCTTCACGCGGCAGATCTGGCAGCGGCTCGGCCATTCCTCAGCGAGTATCGGCACCATCGGCCTCGTCTCGGACAAACGTACGGTCTATGGCTCGTTGACGACGCCCGATCCGATCGCACTGCATCGTCAGCTCGATGAGATCGCGCACGGTGGTGTCACCCATCTCGCTTTCGAGGCGTCGTCGCACGGGCTCGATCAATATCGGCTCGACGGCGTGCGCATCGCGGCCGGCGGCTTCACCAACCTGTCCCGCGATCATATGGACTACCATCCTGACGTCGCGCATTACCTCAATGCCAAGCTCCGCCTGTTCCGGGATCTGATTCCGACCGGCGGCGCCGCGGTGATCTCGGCCGACCACGACTGCTCGCAACAGGTGATCGACGCGGCGAAAGCCCGTGGTCTGCGCGTGATGACGGTGGGCGCCAAGGGCGACGGGGCGGGCGAGGGCATCCGGCTGGTGAGTGCTGCGATCGAAGGTTTCGCGCAAGCACTTGCGATCGAGCATCGCGGCCGCATTCATAACATCCGCCTTCCGCTGGTCGGCGCTTTCCAGATCGAGAATGCGCTGGTTGCCGCCGGGCTTGCGATCGGCACTGGCAGTGATGCTGATGCCGTGTTCGACGCGCTCACCACTCTTGAAGGCGCCAAAGGCCGGCTCGAACTGGTCGGCGAACGTAACGGCGCGCCGATTTTCATCGACTATGCGCACAAGCCCGACGCGCTGGCGAAGGCGCTGCAGGCGCTGCGGCCCTACGCGAAGCGCAGGCTGGTCGTCGTATTCGGCGCCGGCGGCGACCGCGATACTGGCAAGCGGCCATTGATGGGCGTGATCGCGACCGAGAATGCTGACAGCATCATCGTCACCGACGACAATCCGCGCAGCGAAGATCCCGCGGCAATCCGCGCGGCGATCCTGGCGAAAGCTACGGAAGCGCGCGAGATCGGCGATCGTGCCGAGGCAATCCGCGTGGCGGTCGACGGACTTGAACAGGGTGATGCGCTCGTCGTCGCCGGCAAGGGCCACGAGACCGGCCAGATCATCGGCGACAAGGTTCTGCACTTCAGCGATCACGAAGCGGTCGCCGAAGCGTTGGCAAGCCTCGGAACCCAAGCATCGAGGACGATATGACGAAGGCGCCGTTGTGGACCGTGGCCGAAGTGGCGCGCGCGCTGAATCTGGCCGGCGATTTCCCGGATACGCCGATCGATTTCGTCACCCAGGACAGCCGCGCCGTGAAGCCCGGCAGCCTGTTCGTGGCCTTGAGCGGCACGCCGAGCGGCGGCTTCATCTCGAGCTTTGCCTCGAGCCGCGACGGCTGGGAGTTTGCGGCGAATGCGCAACAGGCCGGTGCCGTCGCGATGATCGTGCCGCACGCCATCGACGGCATCAGCGTGCCGCAGCTGATCGTATCAGACACATTGATCGATGGATTGTGGCGGCTCGCACGCGCTGCGCGTGCCCGCTTTTCTGGACCGGTGATCGGGCTGACCGGCAGCGCCGGCAAGACCTCGACCAAGGAATTCATCGCCGCCTATCCGAACGCGTCCGCAAGTCCGTCCAGCTTCAATAATTTCTGGGGCGTGCCGCTGACGCTTTGCAACGCCGATCCGAGTGCGTCGGTGTGGGTGGTCGAGATGGGCATGAACCAGCGGGACGAGATCGCGCGGCTGACCGAGCTGACCCGGCCGACCGTCGCGCTCGTCGTCAATGTCCAGCCGGTGCATCTGGAGAAACTCGGCAGCCTGGAGGCGATCCGCAAGGAGAAGGTCTCGATCGCGCGCGGCCTTTCTGACGACGGGATTTTGGTGCTGCCCGCGCAGCTGTCCGCGCCGGAATGGAGCGGCAAGATGGTCCGCTTCGGCAAGGGCGGCGAGGTGCGTGAACTCTCGCATGCCCCGCGGGGTGACAGTTGGGACGTCAGCGCAGAGGTGTGCGGCCGCAATGTTCAATTCACGCTCACCCCAGGTGCGCCGCATCGGGTGCAGAATGCGCTGGCCGCGCTTGCGTCAGTTGCGGCCGCCGGCCTCGACCCGGCGCGGCTTGCCGAAGAGCTCGGTGATGTCGGCATCATGACCGGGCGCGGCGTCGAGCAGACTGCCGGCGGCGTGGTGCTGATCGACGACAGTTTCAACGGCAATCCGGCGAGCATGGCCGCGGCATTGGACAGCCTGCAGGCGCGTCCCGTCGGTGGACGGCGGATCGCGGTCATCGGCGACATGCTGGAACTTGGCGCGGAAGCCCGGGCCTATCACGAAGGGCTGCTCCGCCATCTCACCGGCATCGACGGAGTCTACTGTGTGGGCCCTCTCATGCGCCACCTGTTCGAGATCCTGCCGGAGGGCAAGCGGTTCGGCTGCCATGATGACCCGGTGACGCTCGATCCTGCGTCGGTTGCGGCGCTTCTGAAGCGCGGCGACGTCGTTGTCATCAAGGGCAGCAAGAAGATATTCTGGGTGAACAAGTTCGTCCCACGGCTTGCCGCGGCATTGCAAGCATCAGTCTGAGATCGGGAGCTCGAAATAGGGCGAGATCGCGGCGCGTGTGCGTTGCTCTTCCCTTGCGTGAGCGGGGCAGGTATGCCCGCACAGGCACGAGCTGATTGCGACGATTCGCACGGAGGCCTCGTTCGTGGTTAAAGATTCCCCCAAACGTGGATTCGCGATAAGCGCCGCGGACCGGGCGGCCTCGGCGGGACGGCACAGGCGGACTGTATGTTTTACTGGTTGATCGACCTCACCAACACTTTCCCGAGCCTCGGGATGTTCCGCACCGCCCTGAACGTCTTCCGGTACATCACTTTCCGGACCGGCGGCGCGGTTGTGACCGGTGCACTGTTCGTGTTCCTGTTCGGCCCCTGGATCATCGACCATCTCAGGCTGCGACAGGGCAAGGGCCAGCCGATCCGCACCGACGGTCCGCAGTCGCACATCATTTCCAAGAAGGGCACGCCCACCATGGGCGGGCTGATGATCCTGTCGGGCCTCGTGGTCTCGACGGTATTATGGGCCAACCCGCTCAACCCCTATGTCTGGATCGTGCTGGCGGTCACGCTCGGTTTCGGCTTCGTCGGTTTCTATGACGATTATCTGAAGGTGACCAAGCAGTCGCATTCGGGCTTCGCCGGCCGTTTCCGATTGTTGATCGAGGGGGCGATCGCGCTGGTGGCCTGCTATGCGCTGGTCCGGCTCGGTCGCGATCCGTCCTCGACCGGGCTCGCCATTCCCTTCTTCAAGGATCTAGTCATCAAGTTCGGCTGGTTCTACGTGCTCTTCGGCGCCTTCGTCATCGTGGGCGCAGGCAACTCGGTGAATCTCACCGACGGGCTCGATGGTCTTGCCATCGTGCCGGTGATGATCGCATCCGCCAGCTTCGGCCTGATCGCCTATCTCGCCGGCAATGCCGTGTTTTCCGAATATCTGCAGATCCATTATGTCGCCGGCACCGGCGAGCTCGCGGTGCTCTGCGGTGCGGTGCTCGGCGCGGGCCTGGGATTTCTCTGGTTCAACGCGCCGCCGGCCTCGATCTTCATGGGCGATACCGGCTCGCTTGCGCTGGGCGGGATGCTCGGGGCGGTCGCGGTCGCGGTGAAGCACGAGATCGTGCTGGCGGTGATCGGTGGGCTTTTCGTCCTGGAGGCGGTGTCGGTGATCGTGCAGGTGGTCTCGTTCAAGCTGACCGGCAAGCGCGTGTTCAAGATGGCGCCCATCCATCATCATTTCGAGCAGCTTGGCTGGACCGAGCCGCAGGTCGTGATCCGCTTCTGGATCATCTCGGTAATGCTGGCGCTCGTCGGCCTGTCCACGCTGAAGCTGCGCTAACATGATCCCCGTCACTTCCTTCGCCGGAAAAACGGTCGCCGTGTTCGGTCTCGGCGGCTCCGGGCTTGCGTCCTGTCACGCGCTGCGCGCCGGCGGCGCCGAAGTGATCGCTGGCGATGACGGCGCGGACCGGCTCGCAGAGGCCGCCAAAGCGGGCTTCGCCACCGCCGATTTGCGCAGCGTCTCCTGGGCGAATTTCGCCGCGCTGGTGCTCGCACCCGGTATCCCGCTCACCCATCCGGCGCCGCATTGGAGCGTGCTGAAAGCGCGTGAAGCCGGCATCGAGGTGATCGGCGATATCGAGCTGTTCTGCCGCGAGCGCAAGCGCCATGCGCCGGATGCGCCGTTCGTCGCCATCACCGGTACCAACGGCAAATCGACCACGACGGCGCTGATCGCGCATCTGATGCGGGTTGCCGGCTACGACACGCAGATGGGCGGCAATATCGGCACTGCCATCCTGTCGCTGGAGCCGCCCCGGATGGGCCGCGTGCATGTCATCGAGATGTCGTCCTATCAGATCGACCTGACGCCCTCGCTAGACCCGACCGTCGGTATTCTCATCAATGTCAGTGAGGATCACATCGACCGTCACGGCACGATCGAGAACTACGCCGCGGTGAAGGAGCGCCTGGTTGCGGGAGTGACATCGCAGGGCACAGCGATCGTCGGCGTGGATGACGGTTTCTCGCGCGCTGTCGCGGACCGGCTCGATCAGGCCGGCAAGCGCGTCGTGCGTGTCTCCGTGAAGAACCCGCTGCCTGACGGCATCTATGTCGAACGCGAGACGATCCTGCGCGCCGCGGGCGGTGCCCGCAACGAGGTCGCGCGGATCGGCGGCATCGGCTCGCTGCGGGGCCTGCACAACGCGCAGAATGCCGCTTGCGCAGCGGCCTGCGCGCTCGCGCTCGGCGTGCGCGAGGATGTGTTGCAACAGGGGCTGCGCAGCTTCCCGGGCCTTGCGCATCGCATGGAGCAGGTCGGGCGTCGCGGTAACGTGCTGTTCGTCAACGACTCCAAGGGCACCAATGCCGATGCGGCCGCGCATGCGCTGTCGTCCTTCGCCGACATCTTCTGGATCGCCGGCGGCAAGCCCAAGGCTGGCGGCATCACCAGCCTCACCGGTTTGTTCCCGCGCATCCGAAAAGCCTATCTGATCGGGGAGGCCGCCGAGGAGTTCGCGAAGACACTTGGCCACCAGGTGCCGCATGCGATGTCCGGCACACTCGATGTTGCGGTGGCGCAGGCCGCCGCCGATGCCGAAGCCTCCGGGCTCAGGGATGCCGTGGTATTGCTGTCGCCGGCCTGCGCCTCGTTCGATCAGTTCCGCAATTTCGAGATCCGCGGGGCCAAGTTCCGCGAGCTGGTCCAGGCGCTGCCGGGCGTCACACCGGTGGTGTGAGGCCGCGGATACACTTTTCCACTGCATTTGCCCGTAACGACGGTCCATTGAGCAATTGGACTGCGATTCGACGGGGGCGCTCTTCGGTCTATGGGAGGCCAGCCGACTTCGGTGGCGGACCAGCCTTTGCGAGGAGCCGTGAATGACTGAACAGGGATCGTTGCTTGCGTATGCCCCTGAATCTCAGGGGGCAGGCCGGTCCTGCCACACTGCTCATGACGAATAGAGGTCAATGTCGTTGAGGCACTGCATTTCACTTGGTCATACTTCTGTGGAGCCGCAATCCCAAGAGGATCGTCATCTCAAGTCCGATGAGGGCGATCGAAGCCCAAAAGCCGACATTGACCGGATCATGATTGCTGCCGCGCAGGGCGTATCCGAGCGTCAGGAATGGCGTATTCCACAACAGGATGCCGAGGGCGGTCGCTGCGGTGAAGGAAGCAGGCCGGAGCTTCAGCACGCCGGCCGGCAACGCGAGATAGACACGTGCCACGGGTACGGTCTGCCCCATCAGAGTGACCCAGAACCGGTTTCGGCGATAAGCGCAGGCGAGGCGTCCATAGGCGCGCGAGCTGAGAAAGGCATACTTTCCAAATCGCGCGACAGCCGCCTCGACGCGTTCCTCTCCCAGGACGCGGCCAATCCCGTACCAGCCGATGGAGCTGACAAGAGAGCCGGTCGCCGTGGCCAGGATTGTCATGACGAGGCAGGCTCCGTCGGACGCCGTCATGCCAAGCAGCATTAGCGTGACATAGGATGGGATCATCGGCGCGAATTTTTCTGCCATGGCGATGCAGAACGCCCCCAGGAGCCCGGAGTTTAGGAAGAGCGCGACGGCGTATGAGTCTTGCATCCATATCAACCCGTCGTGACCTGGCGACGCACGATCCGATAAACGGATGCCGGAGGAAAGTTTCGGAATGTCGTGCCGATACAGGTCGCATGAAGGCCCAGCTCGTCGAGGGTAGCGTCTGATACCGAGCAGCGCGGACCGTAAGTGAAGAGAAAGAACGCTCCCTCCGGCCGTAGATAGCCGAACGCTCCCTTGAGGATTGCCGCGATCTTTTGCTGCGGCATGTTCAGGAATCCCAGTCCGCTCACGATCGCGCCGACTGGCGCCCCCTCATATAGCGGCTGCTTGTCCAGCCATGCGGCATCCATCCACAGGACACGTGCGTGGGGAAACCGCATCTGGAGCATACGTGCGAAATCAGAGCCGTATTCGACCAGCGTCAGGTCCCCTTGCCGGACGCCGCGCTCCAGCAGCACATAAGTGAAGGCCCCGGTTCCTGGACCAAGCTCGAGAACGGGACCGGTCTTTGCCGAGATTTCCCTTGTGATCAGCAATGCGAGGGCGCGACCTGAGGGAGCGACGGCCGCGACGCTCCGCGGATTGCGAAGCCACTCTCGAAAGAACGGAAACACGTCAGCGATCGACATGCGCAATCCCCATGGCCATGACGTGTGATACGGCGTGAGTGCCGCACATTATTTTTGAGAGCATTGCGAAAACCCGAGTTGTGGTGAAAATCAAAGTACGGCGCCCGGTCCATGCTTGTGGGGGTGCCGTTTGAGCAATGTCTCATGCGTGCATGTCGGCGGTCTGTCGTGCGCCGATCTTCAAGCGTTTTTTCCCATTCGTAGAATTCTCTGCATGGCTGTTGCCGTGAAGAAATCTTCGTAGGGATTCCCGGATGCCGCGCGAAGTCCGGTGGAGCACGAAGTTCGCCGATGCATATGACGGATAGGAAGACATGGCCGAGACGGTGCCGCACGAACGCACACGTCCTGATAAGGCCGCGCAACAGGCCGCGGTCCTGGCTCGTCGGATTTAAGAGCGGTAATTGAATCGCGGGTTTGTTGGTACTCGTAGGTTTCCTTAGCTTGTGAAAGCTGCTTGCTGAGATGGTGCTCGGACTTCGGATTGCCGGGACTATCGGCGCTATACAGTTCGCGACAGCGGCAGTTAGTCTGTGATGCTACGGAATTCTTCTTTCTGCGATGCGGCCAGGTTGTCGAGGAACTGGCGGGCGCTCTCGCGCCAACTGAAAGTTTCTGCATGCGCCCGCGCTTTCCATCGGGGAATCTCCAAGGCCGATAGACAAGCGCGCCTGAGATCCTGATCGAGCACGCCGGCGCCGGATGTGCCGACGACATCGTGCGGGCCGGCCACCGGAAAGGCCGCCACTGGGAGTCCGCTGGACATTGCTTCGAGCAGCACGAGGCCGAAGGTGTCGGTGAGGCTCGGGAAAACGAAGACGTCGGCGCCTGCATAGACACGTGCCAGGTCGTTGCCGGACCGGCGACCTAGGAAGATCGCGTGGGGATAGGCGACCTCGAGCGCGCGCCGGGCCGGCCCGTCGCCGACCACCACTTTCGTTCCCGGAAGGTCGAGGCCCAGGAAGGCGGGCAGGTTCTTTTCGATCGCGAGCCGGCCTACGTAAAGGAAAACGGGGCCAGGCAACCCGAGACACGCACCCGGTCGTTGACGAAACTGATCGTGGTCGACCCCGCGCGACCATAGCATTAGCCGTTCAAATCCGCGGCACCTCAGATCGTTTTCGATGGATCTCGTTGCCACGAACGTGGCGGCGCCCGCATTGTGAAAGCGCCGTAGCAGAGCGTACGTCCAGCGGGGTGGGATGCGAGTCCGTTTGGCCACGTAGGCCGGGAAGTTGGTATGATAGCTTGTCGTGAAGGGGATGCCCCCCCGAAGACAATGAAGACGCACCGCGAGGCCAAGGGGGCCTTCGGTCGCCAGATGTACAAAGTCGAATGGCTCTGCCTCGACCAGCCGACCTGCCGTCGAGGCTCCGACCAGGGAAAGTCGGATCTCGGGATAAATAGGAAGGCCGATTGTTCTGAAGTTCTGCGGCGTCAAGAAGCGGAACGATGCACCGAACGCTGACGCCGCCGATGCCAGATTTTCCAACGTGCGGACTACGCCGTTGATTTGCGGGTGCCAAGCATCCGTCGCCACCACGACCTTGGTCATGACGCTCTCCGCTCCGCCCCTGCTGTCACATCCGGAGAATCTCGGCCGGTTGGACGATGTCCGAAGCATCGGTCAACGCGAGTCATCATTGCCCGAACCAAATGACGGTCAGCGGATAGCCGGTTACAAAAGCAAAGAACGCGCCGGCAATGACGTCGGTTGGATAGTGGTGGCCCGAGGCGACCCGAGCCCAGGCCATGGCCACCAGCACTCCCGCGCCATAGGCGGCCGAGCCTGGATCGACGTAGAAGGTCGGTACGAGAGTCGCCGTAAGTGTCATGATGTGGCCACTCGGGAAGGAGTGCTCGTCGAGCACGTCCAGTAGAGACGGCACATTGCGGTCGATCTTATAGGGGCGCTGACGGCCGACCCGTCGCTTGAAAGACGGATAGAACGCATGCAGCGTGGCAACGGTGCAGATCGCGATGGCGATAACGTGGAGCGCGCCTTTCCCGAGCCGCGCGAAGACAAAGATCAGAACGATGACATAGATACCGCCGTTCCCCAAGCGACTGAAAGTGATCGCTGAGAATCGAATCGGGCTCGGTCGGGCGCAGATGGAGACCAGCCGAACGAGCGCGAGGTCGATCTGAGCCAATCGGGCAAGGCCCGCCTCGGCGATGTGATGGACGGTCTCATTAGGTCTGGATGTCCATCTTTTTGGGCTCGTTGCTGTCGTTGTCAGGACGGCTTGGCCCCGCGGTTGCGGCTCGTCGACCGGCAGATCAAGGCCGCCAACCGCCCCCGTCTGCCGAATATCCACGGTTGTCGTGTGCTCGACGTTGGGACTGCACGTTTCTTTGGAGAACATTGTGAAAGCCCAATTCTCGGAAAACCCACTACTCGGGAAAGACCCATCGCGCGCGGCGCCTGATTGATTGGCTGTTTGCAACCGCTGTATTGAGCCGTGTATCGTGCGTGCATGTCGGCAGTCTGTCGTGTGTCCATCCACCGGGTATTTCTGGAGAAATCGCGTTTGCGGAGGTTCTTGCAAGGTTGACGCCATGAAGGTGCTCTAGAAAGGCTCCGCGTGAGGCGACCGGGCTTTGAGGTTTAGGAAATTCCCTGATGCGGGTGCTGTTGGTCGAGGATGAGCCCGAGATGGTGTCGGCGCTACGCGCCGCTCTCATGCGCCATGACATGATCGTGGATCACGCCCCCAGCCTCTTTGAGGCCGAGGAGATCGCCGCAGCGTGCAGTTATGACGTCTTGGTTCTGGACCGTCAGTTGCCGGATGGAGATGGCCTGACGTTGATCCCGAAGTTGCGCGCCCAGGGTAACGTTGTGCCAGTGCTTGTCCTCACGGTTCGAGGTGATCTTGCTGACCGTGTCGCAGGGCTCGACCGGGGGGCGGACGATTATCTGGCCAAGCCGTTCGCCTTCGAGGAGTTCCTGGCCCGACTTCGTGCGCTCCTGCGTCGGCCTGCGAACGTGCAATCCGATGTCTTTCGGGTCGGACGCCTGTCGTTTGATTTCATGAACCGTGAGGCCAGCATCGAGGGCCGCGTCATCGACCTGACGCGGCGCGAAATCCTGGTTCTGGAAGCGCTGCTCCGCCGCATGGGACGCATGGTGCCGCGATCATCGTTGATGGACGCTGTGTTCGCGCTGGACGACGAGGTTCAACCCAATGCGCTCGATACCCAGGTGTCGCGACTACGCCGCAAGCTTGCGGATGCTGACAGTGGCGTGATCATCAACGGAGTGCGCGGCGTCGGCTATCTCTTGCGGGAGATGTCATGAACTGGTGGCATCCCCGTTCGCTGAAATGGCAGCTTGTCGTGCGCCTTGCCGTGATGCAGGCGGCGATGCTGGGACTACTTGGCGTGCTCGTTCTCGTCGTCCTCGGCGCGATGTGGCGAAGCGGGGTCCTGGGGGACGACTATGAAGGTACCGCGATCGACGTCCTCACCGAGGCCGTGGGACGCAACGCCGATGGTGAATTGGTCCTGCGCCCGACGTCCGATCTCGCCCGTCTACGGTCGGAGAATGCCGATCTCTGGTTTATCGTGCGCGACGGTCAGGGGCATCGGCTGTCGGAAGGAATCGTGCCGGCAGACTTGGCCCAGATCGCCAATGCACTCGATCAGATCGGTGAAGCTCGCCTGGGGCAGGGGCGCGGAGAGGCCGTTCCGCCGGCGGCTATCGTGAGATGGGTTGATACGGCCGCAGGCAAGGTCCAGATGCTGACGGCGGCGAAGGGCCGCGTTTCGGTGCGCAAGGTCATCGCCACCGCGCAGCCCTTGTTTCTCAACGTCGTCTTGCCGATCATCGGGCTTATGACGCTTGCGACTCTCCTCGTAACCCCGTTCGTGGTCCGACGCGCCATGGCTGGATTGGGGCGAGCGGCCGACGAGGCGAAACGAATCGATATCGATCGCAGCGGCGTGCGATTAACCATGGATGACGTCCCGATCGAGGTCGTCTCCCTCGTGAGAGCTGTCAATGATGCCCTCGGTCGTCTCGACAAGGGATATGAGGGGCATAAGCGCTTCCTTGCTGACGCTGCCCATGAGCTTCGAACCCCGATTGCGATCCTGACGGCGCGCGTATCCTCGCTTCCGCCCGGCCCCGAGAAGATACGACTGCTTGAAGACACTACCCGGCTCACCGTCTTGACCGGGCAACTCCTCGACCTTCAGCGCCTCGATCAACAAGGCCTGCAGTCTGCCCCGGTGGATCTCGTCGGTGTCGCTGAGCGTGTCGTCCTCGACTTGGCGCCGCTCGCCTTCGCGGCCGGCTATGAGATGACCTTTGAAGCGGAGATCGAGCATGTCATGGTCGAGGGAGACCAGACCGCGCTGGACCGGGCCCTGACCAACCTCGTGCAGAACGCCATCGACCACGGGGGCCGGGGTGGCACGATCACGGTCCGTGTGGCTCGTGCTGGATGGATCGAGGTTTGCGACGAAGGAAATGGCATTCCTTCTACCGATCACCATCAGGTCTTCGAGCCGTTTTACCGCCTCAGACAAGGTGGCCGCGGTGCAGGCCTCGGTCTCGATCTCGTCCAAAAGATCATGCGCCTCCATGGCGGTCATGCCGAAATTGTCGTCGGGCCGTCCAAGGGTGCTTGTCTGAGAATGGTGTTTCCGTGGGCCGATGCCGCACTCAACGCTGGGACATAGAGGGAGGGCGACGCGCCTGCTTGCCACCCGACGTAAGGAATTTCCTTAACCTTTCGGAAACCATCATGGGCGACCAATGAGGGCCGCCTTTGGCCGAAGGGACCACCCATGCTCTCCCGTGAAGAACGCAATCCGCTGTCGGACTGGTGGTGGACGGTGGATCGACCGCTGCTCGGTGCGATCATCGGGCTGATGCTGTGCGGGGTCATCCTGTCGCTGGCCGCAAGTCCTCCGGTCGCGACCCGCATCGGGCTCGATCCGTTCCATTTCTTCAATCGGCACGTGCTGTTCCTGCTGCCGTCCTTCGTCGTGCTGATCGGCGTCTCCTTCCTGTCGCCGCGGCAGATCCGGCGCAGCGCGCTGGTCATCCTGCTGATCAGCCTTGCGCTGATCGTGGTGACGCTGGCGATCGGACCCGAAGTGAAGGGATCGCGCCGATGGATCACGCTGCTCGGCGTCAACATCCAGGCCTCCGAAGCGGCCAAGCCGGCCTTCGTCGTGGTCGCGGCCTGGCTGTTCTCGGAATCGGCGCGGCGGCCGGATATGCCGGCCACCTCGATCGCGCTGGTGCTGCTGCTGACGCTGGTTTCACTTTTGGTCATGGAGCCGGACTTCGGCCAGACCATGCTGGTCCTGATGGTGTGGGGCGCACTGTTCTTCATCGCGGGCATGCGGATGATCTGGGTCGCCGGCCTTGCCGGCGCCGCCGCCGCCGGGCTGTTCGGCGCTTATCTGTTCGTCCCGCATGTCGCCGGCCGCATCAAGCGCTTCATGAACCCGGCTTCCGGCGACACCTTCCAGGTCGACACCGCAATGGAAGCATTTTCGAACGGCGGCTGGTTCGGGCTTGGGCCGGGTGAAGGCATAGCCAAGCGCAGCCTGCCCGACAGTCATACCGACTTCGTGTTCGCGGTGGCGGCCGAGGAGTTCGGCATCGTGCTGTGCCTCGCCCTGGTCGCATTGTTCGCATTCATTGTCATTCGCACGCTGTCGCGCGCCTATGCGACCGAGGATGGCTTTGCGCGCTTTGGCGCCTCGGGGCTTGCGATCCTGATGGGCGTGCAGGCGGCGATCAACATCTCGGTCAATCTGCAACTGATTCCGGCCAAGGGCATGACCCTGCCGTTCATTTCTTATGGCGGCTCGTCGATGGTCTCGCTGGCCTATGGGGTCGGCATGATGCTGGCGCTGACGCGACAGCGGCCGCGCATGGAGATCGAGGCCACCGACGCCGCCGGGGCTGCGCGCAGCTACGCCTAGCCGGCGCCCTGCGAGCGAAGCCATGCAGTGCAAGCCCTGAGCTCCCGGATTTGCTTCGTCGCTCCGCGCCTCGCAATGGCGACTCTTTGTGTGTAAAGAGGGGCCATCATGACCACTGCGCCTCTCATCCTGCTGGCCGCCGGCGGCACCGGCGGCCATCTGTTTCCCGCCGAAGCGCTCGGCGTCGAATTGATCAAGCGCGGCCTTCGCGTCCGCCTCGTCACCGACATGCGCGCGCAGCGCTATAGCGGCCTGTTCACCAAGGACATGATCGACGTGGTGCCGAGCGAGACGGTGCGCGGCCGCTCGCCGCTGGCGTTGGCGCGCACCGCGTTGATGCTGGGGACCGGAACGCTCGCGGCGTTCAGGCTGATGCGCCGCCTGAAGCCAGTGGCCGTGGTGGGCTTCGGCGGTTATCCGACGGTGCCGCCGCTCGTCGCGGCACGGCTCGCCGGGGTGCCCGGCATCATCCACGACGCCAATGCGGTGCTCGGCCGCGCCAACCGCCTGCTGTCCTCTTACGTCAAAGCGATCGCAACCTCGCTGCCCGGCGTGCTCGATCGCGATCCGGCACTTGCGCCCAAGACCACCACCGTCGGCACGCCGATGCGGCCGGCGATCCTGGAAGCGGCGGCAGTCGGCTACACCGCGCCGGCGGCATCCGGACCGTTTCGGCTGCTCGTCGTCGGCGGCAGCCAGGGCGCGCGGGTGATGAGCGACATCGTCCCCGGCGCGATCGAGCGGCTGGAGCCGGCGCTCTGGGGACGGCTGGTGCTGACCCAGCAGGTCCGGCCGGAGGACATGGCGCGGGTGCGGGCGGTCTATGACAGGCTCAAGATCCAAGCCGAACTCGCGCCGTTCTTCACCGATCTGCCGGCGCGGCTCGCTGCCAATCACCTGGTGATCTCGCGCTCGGGCGCCGGCACCGTGGCCGAGCTCGCCGCCATCGGCCGGCCTGCGATCCTGGTGCCGTTGCCCGGCGCGATCGATCAGGACCAGTTCGCCAATGCCGGGGTGTTGTCGCAGGCGGGGGGCGCGATGCGTATCGTGCAGACCGAGTTCACGCCGGACCGCCTGGCCTCGGAAATCTCGGCGCTCGCAGCCGAGCCGGCGCGCTTGGCTGCCATGGCGCAGGCGGCGCGCGGGGCCGGACGGCTCGATGCGGCGGAACGGCTGGCCGATCTGGTGGTCAAAATCGCCGGAATTTAGGCCCGCGGCACTGAAATATTCCCTTGTCACGCCCCGCGAAGGCGGGGCATCCAGTGTTTCGACGTGGCTGATTTGGTCTGCTTGGCAGACCGCCGCCCGGACATTCGATCGTCCGCCGGTGCGGCGATGACGCAAGGACGATGACGCAAGGACTTGGCCATGAGACTGCCGCGCGAGATCGGACCCATTCACTTCGTCGGGATCGGCGGCATCGGCATGAGCGGCATCGCCGAGGTGCTCTGCAATCTCGGCTATACGGTGCAGGGCTCGGATGCGGCCGACAACGCCAATGTCGCGCGGCTGCGGGAGAAGGGCATCACCGTCAACGTCGGCCACAAGGCGGAGAACATCGCCGGCGCTGACGTGGTCGTGGTTTCGACCGCGATCAAGCGCGACAATCCGGAATTGATGGCGGCGCGCGCACAGCGCATCCCGGTGGTACGGCGCGCGGAAATGCTGGCGGAACTGATGCGGCTGAAGAGCTGCGTCGCGATCGCCGGCACCCACGGCAAGACCACAACCACCTCGATGGTCGCGGCGCTGCTCGATGCCGGCGGCCTCGATCCGACCGTGATCAATGGCGGCATCATCAACGCCTACGGCACCAATGCGCGACTTGGCGCGGGCGACTGGATGGTGGTCGAGGCCGACGAAAGCGACGGCACCTTCCTGAAGCTGCCCGCCGATGTCGCGATCGTCACCAATGTCGATCCTGAGCATCTCGATCACTTCAAGACCTTCGACGCGGTGCAGGACGCGTTCCGCGCCTTCGTCGAGAACGTGCCGTTCTATGGCTTTGCGGTGATGTGCATCGATCATCCGGTGGTGCAGGCTCTCGTCGGCAAGATCGAGGACCGCCGCATCATCACCTACGGCCAGAACCCGCAGGCCGATGCGCGGCTGGTCGATCTGACGCCGGCAAGCGGCGGCTCGCGATTCACGGTCGTCTTCCGCGATCGCAAGACCGGGGCGACCCACGAAATCTCCGACATCGAGCTGCCGATGCCGGGCCGTCACAACGCCTCGAACGCGACCGCCGCGATCGCAGTCGCCCATCAGCTCGGCATCTCCGATGAAGCCATCCGCAAGGCGATCGCCGGCTTCGGCGGCGTCAAGCGCCGTTTTACCCGGACCGGCGAGTGGAACGGTGTCACCGTCATTGACGATTACGGCCATCATCCGGTGGAGATCGCCGCGGTACTCAAGGCGGCGCGCGAATCCACCAGCGGCCGGATCATCGCGGTGGTGCAGCCGCACCGCTACACCCGCCTGCAATCGCTGTTCGAGGAGTTCTGCACCTGCTTCAACGACGCCGATGCCGTCGTGGTCGCCGAGGTCTATCCGGCCGGCGAGGCGCCGATCGAGGGCATCGACCGCGATCACTTCGTGCTCGGCCTGCGCGCACATGGCCATCGCGATGTGGTGCCGCTGCCGAAGCCCGCCGATCTCGCCGGCATCGTCAAGAGCTTGGCGAAGACAGGCGATCTCGTCGTCTGCTTGGGAGCCGGCAACATCACGCAGTGGGCCTACGCGCTGCCCGGCGAATTGAAGGCTCTGGGGTAAATAAATATGAGCGTGGTGAGCTCCGAACTCACGGCAAGGCAAACTACTCTGTTCTCTCCCTCCTTGTGGGGGAGAGCTAGAGAGGGGGGTGTCACAAACGCAGGTGCTTGTGGCTTACCCCCCTCCCTGACCCTCCCCCACAAGGGGGGAGGGAACGGAGAGAGCGTGCCGGGCCTGACCCGATCGGGTTGCGTACTAAGAGGCGGGCATTGACCCTTCCCGACATCACGCCCGAGCTGAAAGCCGCCATGCCGCAGCTCCGCGGCCGGCTGCTCGCCAACGAGCCGCTGGCGCCGCTCACCTGGTTTCGTGTCGGCGGACCGGCGCAGGTGCTGTTCACGCCGGCCGACGCCGGCGACCTCGCCTACTTTCTGAAACACCTGCCGGCCGAGCTGCCTGTCTATGTGATCGGCGTCGGCTCCAACCTGATCGTACGCGACGGCGGCGTCCCCGGGGTGGTGATCCGGCTCGCAGCCCGCGCGTTCGGAGATGTCAAAACCGAGGGCGACATCGTCACCGCGGGCACGGCAGCGCTGGACAAGCGTGTTGCCGAGGCGGCGGCCGCCGCCAATCTGTCCGGGCTCGAGTTCCTGTTCGGCATTCCCGGCACGATCGGCGGCGCGCTACGCATGAATGCCGGCGCCAATGGCGGCGAGACCAAGGACGTTTTGGTCGAGGCGACGGCGCTGGACCGCCAGGGCAACACCCATCGCTTCAGCAATGCCGACATGAAGTTCAGCTATCGGTCGAGCGGCACGGATCCGGCGCTGATCTTCACGTCGGCGCGCTTCCGCGGCATGCCTGCCGCGCCCGAGGCGATCCGCGCCCGGATGGCGGAGGTGCAGGCCCATCGCGAGACCGCGCAGCCGATCCGCGAGAAGACCGGCGGCTCGACCTTCAAGAATCCACCCGGCCACAGCGCCTGGAAGCTGATCGATGCGGCCGGCTGCCGAGGCCTCAAGGTCGGCGGCGCGCAGGTCTCCGAAATGCACTGCAACTTCCTGATCAATACCGGCACCGCAACCGGCCACGATATCGAGGCGCTCGGCGAGACCGTGCGTGAGCGGGTGAAGGCGAGTTCGGGAATTGAATTGCAGTGGGAGATCAAGCGCATTGGAATCAACGCGAGCTAATTCGCCTGCTTGAAGAATTGTCATGGCGTCTGAGAGCCCAGCCTGAGATCAACCCGGGAACGTATTGATGCGCATCACGATTCTGTTCGGCGGCTCCAACAAGGAGCGGCTCGTCTCGGTGGCGAGCGCGCAGGCGCTGCACGTAGCGCTCCCCGAGGCTGATCTCTGGTTCTGGGACGCCGACGATACGGTGCATGAGGCCAGTAGCAAGGCGCTGACCTTCCACACCAAGCCGTTCGAAGAGCCGTTCAAGGCCGATGGCGGGAAACTCGGCGGCCTCGCCGAGGCGCTCGACCGCGCCAAGGCCGAAGATCGCGTGCTGGTGCTCGGTCTACATGGCGGTCGCGCCGAGAACGGCGAGCTTCAAGTCATGTGCGAGATGCGGGGTATCCCGTTTACGGGCTCGGGCTCGGCGTCATCGCATCTCGCCTTCGACAAGATCGCGGCCAAACGCTTCGCCGTGCTCGGCGGCGTCCGCGCCGCGGAAGGCGTGGTGCTCGACGATGCGGAAGCTGCGCTGGCGAGGTATGGCAGGCTGATCGCCAAACCGGTGAAGGACGGCTCGAGCTATGGGTTGATCTTCGTCAACGCGAAGCAGGATCTCGTCGCGGTCCGCACCGCGGCCGAAGCCGAGGATTATCTGATCGAGCCATTCGTCTCCGGTGCCGAATCAACCTGCGCCGTGCTCGAGCAGCTCGACGGCTCGCTGATCGCGCTGCCGCCGATCGAGATCGTGCCGGCGGAAGGTGCCTTCAATTATTTTGCGAAATACCTCGCCAAGACCACGCAGGAGATCTGTCCAGGCCGTTTCAGTCCCGATGTCACGGCGGCGATCCAGGCCGAGGCGATCAAGGCGCACCGCGCATTGTCCTGCGGGGGATATTCGCGGACCGACTTCATCGTCTCGGCCGATGGCCCGGTCTATCTCGAGACCAATACCTTGCCGGGGCTCACCGCCGCCTCGCTCTATCCGAAAGCGCTGAACGCGCAGGGGATTGCCTTCGTGGAATTCCTGCATCAGCAGATTGCGCTCGCCGAGCGTCGCGTCCGCAAGTAGCGGCGGTCGTTTGACCGGGGGAACCCGCCCGGGTTCCGGCCCGCGAGTTCCAACGGTCCGTAAAATACTTAAGAATCCGGCTCAAGGTGCTCATAAATCGGAGAAAAAATACGTCTCCCCGGATCGGCTTTACCTTTTGTTTACCAGGACGTCCGAAGGTTAACGCTGGCGATCCAGCGGTGCTCGGCCGCCGGTCCGCGCTGTCGTGACGATCTGCATGGCGATCGAGATCAGCGCTCCGGCCGGTTCGAGCCGCGAGGGTCGGGGCCCGCAACGTATCTGTGGGCATAACAGTTGATGAGCTCGTGCAATGGATGGTGCAGGACGCCTCGCTCGATCGCAGAGGCCTCAAGCTGACCTGAAGGCCGCTGCCCTTGGCGCGGCGATCTTGCTGCGCGAGTATCTGTCCGCCCAGTTCATCCGCCTCAAATCTGCGCGCCGGTCCGCGCACATTGCTGCCAACTCAGCGAGGCCCGTTCCGCTCGCGCCGCTGGTCGAGCGCGAGGCGCCGCCGCGCATCGTGGAGCTGGTCGAACGCTATCTGCCCCGCCGTGTCGGTTCCACCATGACGGTGGCGTTGCTGTTCGGCAGCGTCTGGCTCGGCATCGTCAAGGGCGGACACGCCGAGGAGTTCAGCACCGCCTTCAGCGATGCGCGCAACGCGCTCGCCAATTCGGTCGGCTTCCGCATCACCGCGGTCGCGATCAACGGCCGCAAGCAATTGACCCAGGACGAGGTGCTCGCGGTGGGCGGCGTGACCGGCCGTTCCTCGCTGTTGTTCCTGGATGCCGCCGCCGTGCGTGACCGGCTCAAGTCCAATCCCTGGATCGCCGATGCGACCGTGCAGAAATTCTTTCCGAACCAGCTGCGGATCGACATCGTCGAGCGCAAGGCGTTCGCCTTGTGGCAGGAGAACGGGCGGCTGTCCGTCATCGCCGATGACGGCGCCGTGCTCGAACCCTATGTGTCGCGCCCGTTCCTGACCCTGCCGCTCGTGGTCGGCAAGGGCGCCGAGAGTCATGCCCGCGATTTCCTGGCGCTGCTTGCGCGCTACCCGCAGGTGCGCGCGGTGACCAAGGCGGCCGTCTTCGTCGGCGAGCGCCGCTGGAACCTGCGCACCAAGGACGGGCTCGACATCCGCCTGCCGGAGTACGACGTCGGCAATGCGCTGGCCGCGCTCTCCCAGCTGGATCAGGAGGATCATCTGTTCTCGCGCGATATCGTCGCGATCGACATGCGCCTGCCGGACCGGCTCATGGTGCAATTGTCCGATGATGCGGCGAAGGCGCGCGAAGAGCTGTTCAAGGACAAGAAGTCCAAGAAGAAAGCCGGTGACGCATGACCGGCTTCGATCGCCAGACCCCGAAGACCCGTCCGATGTCGCAGAAGCGGACTGCGCTGGTGGCCTCGCTCGACGTCGGCACCAGCAAGATCGCCTGCATGATCGCACGGCTCAGGCCGGCGCCGCCGAGCGACGCGCTGCGGGGCCGCAGTCATGCGGTGGAACTGATCGGCTACAGCCAGATCCAGTCCCGCGGCGTCAAGGCGGGCGCCGTCGTCGATCCGGTCGCGTGCGAGCAGGCGGTGCGTCAGGCGGTGGCGCTTGCCGAACGCATGGCGAAGGTGAGAGTCGAATCCGTGTTGTTGCCGGTGGCGGGTGGCCGGCTCATGGGGCACCTGATCGAAGCGACGTCCGACATTCGCGGCGGCGCCGTGACCCAGGCCGATGTCAGCCGGGTGACCTCGACCGGCATGCATCATGCGACGGGCGAGGGCCGTGCAGTGCTGCACGCGCTGCCCGTCGGCTACACGCTGGATGGCGTGAAGGGCATCCGTGATCCCAGGGGCATGCTGGCGCGCCAGTTCGGCGTCGACATGAATGTCGTGACCAGCGATGCCACGGTCGCCAAGAACCTGATGCTGGTTGTCGAGCGCTGCCATCTCAATGTCGAGGCCATGGCTGCGAGCCCGTATGTTGCCGGATTGTCGGTCTTGACCGATGACGAGGCCGATCTCGGCGCGGCCGTGGTCGAAATGGGCGCGGGCACCACGACGATCGCGATCTTTTCCGGCGGTCGATTCATCCACGCCTCCGGATTTGCGCTCGGCGGGTACCACGTGACCATGGATCTTGCGCGCGGACTATCAGCGTGCATTGCGGATGCCGAGCGAATCAAGACGTTATATGGCACGGTGCTGACCGGCGGGTCTGACGCGCGTGAGTTGATGTCTGTTCCGACGGCCGGGGACAATGAGCGGGATCTCCCGCAGATCGTGTCCCGCGCCACCATCGCGAATATTGTCAGGCACCGCGCCGAGGAGATTTTTGAAATGGTCCGGGACCGGCTGAAGGATTCTCCCTTTGCGGCAGAGCCCAAGGCCCGTGTCGTTCTGAGCGGCGGGGCTTCGCAACTGACCGGCCTTGTCGAACTCGGCAGTCGGATTCTCGGCCGCCCCGTGCGGGTCGGCCGTCCGCTCGGCTTTGGCCGCCTGCCGAACGAAGCCAAGAACGCCGCCTTTGCTGTGCCCAGCGGGCTCCTGGTCTATCCGCAATACGCGCACCTCGAACATGTCGAACCGCGGCATACGCGGCAGCTTGGAACAGGGACCGACGGCTATTTCGGAAAGGTCGGACGATGGCTACGCGAGGGCTTCTGATGAATTTTTTCCGCCCCATGCGATTTTCACCAACACCCGCGGCCGGCGGCCGTGGCGAACCCACGCGCGCGTGATCGAGAGGCAACCATGGCACTCACTATTACACCTCCTGATATCCATGAGCTGAAGCCGCGGATTACTGTGTTCGGCGTCGGTGGCGCGGGCGGCAACGCCGTCAACAACATGATCACCGCAGGCCTGCAGGGTGTCGACTTCGTCGTCGCCAACACCGATGCCCAGGCACTGACGATGTCGAAGGCGCAGCGCATCATCCAGATGGGCACGCAGGTGACGCAAGGGTTGGGCGCCGGTTCGCAGCCCGATGTCGGCGCGGCTGCCGCACAAGAGGTGATCGACGAGATCCGCGACCACCTTTCTGGCGCCAACATGGTGTTCGTCACCGCCGGCATGGGGGGCGGAACGGGCACTGGCGCAGCACCGGTGATCGCCAAGACCGCGCGCGAAATGGGCATCCTCACCGTGGGCGTCGTCACCAAGCCGTTCCACTTCGAAGGCCAGCGCCGCATGCGCACGGCGGAATCGGGCATCGGGGAACTGCACAAGGTCGTCGATACGCTGCTGATCATCCCGAACCAGAACCTGTTCCGGGTGGCCAACGAGAAGACCACCTTCGCCGACGCCTTCGCGATGGCCGACCAGGTGCTCTATTCGGGCGTGGCCTGCATCACCGACCTGATGGTCAAGGAAGGCCTGATCAACCTCGACTTCGCCGACGTCAGAGCGGTGATGAGGGAAATGGGCAAGGCGATGATGGGCACCGGCGAAGCCTCCGGCGAGAAGCGCGCGCTGACCGCCGCCGAAGCTGCGATCGCCAACCCATTGATCGACGATTCCTCGATGAAGGGCGCCAGGGGCCTCTTGATCTCGATCACCGGCGGCAAGGACCTCACCTTGTTCGAGGTGGACGAGGCTGCGACCCGCATCCGCGAGGAGGTCGACCAGGACGCCAACATCATCGTCGGCGCCACCTTCGACGAATCGCTCGACGGGCTGATCCGGGTCTCCGTGGTCGCGACCGGCATCGAGCAGGCGCAGTTCAACCGCGGCGTGGCGCCGCCTTCTGCGCCGGTGCAGCCAGCCGTCGCGCCGGCTCCGTCGGTTGCGATGGGCGCCCCGGAGAGCCGGCTCGCCGATCTCACGGCGCGGCTGCGCGCCGACAATCAGCGCCTCGCCGATCGCGCGGCCAAGCTCGAAGCCCAGGCGGCGCAGATGGCGCCCGCAGCCCCGGCACCGGTCGCGCCAGCGCCTCGCCCGGCACCGAATCTCGAACGCGATACGCTGGCGGCCGTTGCCGCGGCGATGGCGAGCGAGCCCGCCGCCGCGGCTCCCGTACACCCGGCGTCCTACGGTGACGTGACCGTGCGTCCGATCGCTCAGAAGCCGTCGCTATTCCCGGAGCCCGAGACCATGCGCGCCGCACCGGTGGAGCCGGCGGCGCCTCCGGAGACCTTCATCCCGCAGGCCGCCGAACGGTTGCCGGTCCGGGCCCCGCGGATGCCGAAATTCGAGGACCTGCCGATGCCGGCCCAGGCCGAGATTCGCCAGGCGCGGGGTGACGAAGCCGACGAGCATCCGCAGAAGTCCCGGATGTCGCTGTTGCAGCGGCTGGCCAATGTCGGTCTCGGCCGTCGCGATGAGGAGAGCGAGGCTCCGGTCGCTGGCCGTGGGGCAGGACCGGCCATGCCGGTGATGCCGCCGCTGCCCGAGCGCAAGCCGCAGCAGCGCACGGTGGCCCAGCAGGTCGCGGCCCACGAGCCGGTCTCGGAATATGCCCGTCGTCCGGCGCCGCAAGGTCTGGACATCCACGGCCGGCCCGCACCTGTGTCGCCGGCGCCACAGGGCGACGATCATTTGGATATCCCGGCCTTCCTGCGTCGGCAGGCAACCTGAGAATTGTTACAGCCCTGGCTGTGGAAAAGAGGCCCGGCTCGCAAGAGCCGGGCCTCTTCGCTTGGAGGGACCGAACACTCGGTGTCGTTCAAATGACTGATTTTAAATGATTAATTATTCTTTCGGTGCTGTGATAGGGGCCGTGGAGGGTAAAGGGCGCGTTCCAATTTGGTTAAGCCTTGGCGCGAATACGGCGGAGATAGGGTAACAATCCGTAAAGAAGCGTGAGTTGGCGCTCTTCGGAGCCCGTGATTAAGGTTTGACGTGACTTGGGGATACCTAACATTGAGTCGGCGCGAAGTAGCCGCCAGCCCGGTGTTCAGGTGGGGTCTTGGGCGATAGTCGATGAAATTCAGCCGGCAAACCACGCTTCGTTCGCAGGCCACCGTAACCGGTGTTGGTGTTCATTCCGGGACGCCCGTGAGCTTGACCGTTGGGCCTGCGCCGATCGATGCAGGCCTCGTTTTTGTCCGCACCGGCCTCGAGGGCGCCGATCGCGAGGTGAGGGCGACCGCCGGCTCCGTGATCGCCACCGAATTTGCAACAGTGCTCGGCGACAGCGAAGGTCCGCTGGTTTCCACCGCCGAACATGTGCTGGCCGCGCTGCGCGGTATGGGCGTCGACAACGCCACCATCGAGATCGACGGCCCCGAAGTTCCGATCATGGACGGCTCGGCAGCGCCCTTCGTTGCGGCGATCGAGCAGGCGGGCATCGTCTCGCAATCGGCGGCCCGCCGCTTCATCCAGGTCCTCAAGCCGGTGCAGGTCGCGATCGGCGCTTGTTCCGGCGAGCTCCGTCCGAATGCGACCGGGTTCCGGATCGAGGTTGAGATCGACTTCACCAATCCGGTGATCGGCCGTCAGTCCTACCATTTCGATCTCAATCCGGAGCGTTTCCGCCGCGAGATCGCCCGCGCCCGCACTTTCGGCTGCATGAGCGACGTGGCGAAGCTCTGGAGCGCCGGTTTCGCGCTGGGATCGTCCTTCGAGAACACCGTCGTGTTCGATGAGGAGCGGCTCCTGAACCCGGAAGGGCTGCGCTACGCCGATGAATGCGCCCGTCACAAGGTGCTGGATGCCCTCGGCGACCTCGCACTCGCTGGCCTGCCGCTGCTTGGCACTTACCGTTCGGTGCGCGGGGGCCATAAGCTCAATCACGCGGTGCTGACCGCGCTGCTTGCCGACCGCACGGCCTGGCGGGTGGTCGAAGGCGAGCCGGCGGTGCGGCGTCCGCGCGTTGCGACCGAGGTCGCGGTGGGTGGAATGGTCGGCGGCATGATCGCTCCGGCTTACGGCCCGGACGTGTCCTGACGGGACGCCTCGATTCGCGGCTTGGCAGAGCCGGCTCACCCGAGTGAGTCTCTGATGGCTGCTCGTTTCGCCCGGCGAGTCCTCCACGGGATTTTCGTTGCCGATGATTGCCGGGCGCGAGCGGGCTGCCGGGAGCGCTAAACTTCATAGGCTTTCCAGGGCTTTGCCAGGTAACCATGTGGACGGGTGCGTCCCGATGCCGCCTTAATCCGGGCGAAATGCCTGCCTATGCGGTTGGTTAACAAGGGCGTTTCGGCTAAAGAGGCGATGGCTGCACGGCAGGCGCCTGGACAAGCCCTGACCGGCGTTCATGATCGTAAAGTTCATGACGCGCGGCACACACCGGATCACAGGCGTCAGGTTCTGAGAAGCTCATGTCGACACAGCGTCTTCCGCACGAACTCTGCACCCCATTAGCCGGCCGCATCAGGCTGGCTGCATCGCTGATTGTGCTCGCACTGCCCTTGAGCGGATGCGGCACCGGCGGACTGTGGGACAAGTTCCTGGCCAAGGACGACACCTTCGTCGATGAGCCGGCGGACAAGCTCTATAATCAGGGCTTGTACATGATGAACGAGAAGAAGGATCCCAAGGGCGCGGTCAAGAAGTTCGAGGAAGTCGACCGTGAGCATCCTTATTCCGACTGGGCCCGCAAATCGCTTTTGATGTCCGCCTATGCCTCGTATCAGGCCGGCGATTATGATGGCTGCATCGGTTCGGCGACGCGCTACGTAACGCTGCATCCGGGCAGCCCGGACGCGGCCTATGCGCAATATCTGATCGCGGCCTCGCATTACGACCAGATCCCGGACATCAGCCGAGATCAGGGGCGCACCGAAAAGGCGATCGCAGCGCTCGACGAGGTGGTTCGCAAATATCCGACCTCCGAATATGCCGTCAGCGCCAAGGCCAAGCTGGAGGGCGCGCGTGACCAGCTCGCCGGCAAGGAAATGGATATCGGCCGCTACTATATGCAGAAGCGCGACTACACGGCGGCCATCAACCGGTTCAAGACCGTGGTCACGCAATATCAGACCACCCGCCACGTCGAGGAAGCGCTGTTTCGGCTGACCGAGGCCTACATGGCGATCGGCATCGTCGGCGAGGCGCAGACCGCGGCTGCCGTGCTCGGGCACAATTTTCCGGACAGCAAATGGTACAAAGACGCCTATGATCTCGTGAAGAACGGCGGTGTGGAGCCGGAAGAGAACAAAGGCTCCTACATCTCCAAGGCCTTCAAGAAGCTGGGCCTCGGCTGAACCCCGGCGCGTCTCTCAGGAGGCTGAGCGGGGGATCACCGTACGCTCGAAAATTCGTGTTCTTGTTATGTTCTCAAAATCCTGCTAGCATTTGAGTCGATCGCTTCAGGGCTCTCGCCCTCAACGAGGACTCAACTGCCATGCTGGCGCGTTTGTCGATCCGTGACATTGTTCTGATCGAGCGGCTTGATATCGAGTTTTCGCAAGGGCTTGCGGTGCTGACCGGAGAGACCGGCGCCGGCAAGTCGATCCTGCTCGACGCCTTTGCGCTGGCGCTGGGTGGTCGAGGCGATGCGAGCCTCGTCCGCCAGGGCGCCGAACAGGGCCAGGTGACGGCCGTGTTCGAGGTGGCCAAGAACCATCCTGCAGCGAAGATATTGGCGGATAACGGCCTTGAGGACGACGGCGAGATGATCCTGCGCCGCGTCCAGTTCGGTGACGGCCGGACCCGGGCCTTCATCAACGACCAGTCCGTCAGCGTGCAGACCCTGAAGGCGGTCGGCGCGGCGCTGGTCGAGATCCATGGCCAGCACGACGAGCGGGCGCTGGTCGATGCCGCCACCCACCGCCGCCTGCTCGACGCCTTTGCAGGGCTGGAGAAAGACGTCGCGGCGGTCGAACTGCTTTGGGCGGCCCGACGCAGCGCGGGCGCGGCGCTGGAGGCACATCGCGCCGGCATGGAGCGTGCCGCCCGCGAGGCCGATTATCTGCGCCATGCCTCGGACGAACTGAGGGCGTTGGCGCCAAAAGACGGCGAGGAGACCCAGCTTGCCGCGCGCCGCACCGCGATGATGCAGGGCGAGAAGATCGCTTCCGATCTGCGCGACGCCCAGGAAGCTGTCGGTGGCAACCAGTCGCCGATCGCCAGTCTTTCGGCTGCCGTGCGGCGCTTGGAGCGGCGGGCCGGCAGCTCGCCGGCCCTGATCGAGCCGGCCGTGAAGGCCATCGATGCCGCAATCAACGCGCTGGAGGAGGCTGACCAGCATCTGACGGCTGCGCTTGCCGCGACGGACTTCGATCCGCTGGAGCTGGAGCGCATCGAAGAGCGGCTGTTCGCGCTGCGTGCGGCTTCGCGCAAATACTCCACGCCGGTCGATGGTCTTGCGGCGCTCGCGGCGAAATATGCCGCCGACGTCGTGCTGATCGATGCCGGCGCCGAGCAGCTGAAGAAGCTGGAAGCCGCAGCCGCCGATGCCGGTTCGCGCTACGCCGCAGCGGCTGCAAAACTCTCGGCGGCGCGCAGCAAGGTTGCCGAGAAGCTCAATAGGGCCGTCAACGCCGAGCTCGCGCCGCTCAAGCTCGAACGCGCCAAGTTCATGACCCAGGTCGAGGCCGATGCCGAGATGCCGGGACCGCAGGGGATCGATCGCGTCGAGTTCTGGGTGCAAACCAATCCGGGCACCAGGCCAGGGCCGATGATGAAAGTGGCATCGGGCGGCGAGCTGTCGCGGTTCCTGCTGGCGTTGAAGGTGGTGCTGTCCGATCGCGGCTCGGCGCCGACCCTGGTGTTCGACGAGATCGATACCGGAGTGGGCGGCGCGGTGGCCGATGCGATCGGCGCCCGCCTGGCGCGGCTGGCCGGCCAAGTCCAGGTGATGGCGGTGACCCACGCGCCGCAGGTCGCAGCCCGTGCCGACCAGCATCTGTTGATCTCCAAAGCTGCGCTCGACAAGGGCAAGCGCGTTGCCACGCGCGTCAATGCCCTGCCGGCCGAGCACCGCCGCGAGGAGATCGCGCGCATGCTCGCCGGCGCCGAGATTACCGCCGAGGCCCGCGCCGCGGCGGCACGGTTGCTCGAGATGGCGGCTTAATTGCTGCTCAGTCGATGGTGCGACTTGCTACGTCATTCCGGGGCGATGCGAAGCATCGAACCCGGAATCTCGAGATTCCGGATTCGGTCCTGCGAACCGCTCCGGAATGACGGTTCTTTAACGGCAGATCGTCTCGTATAGGTCTTTCCACTCCGGATTGCCGGCCTCGATCAACTTCACCTTCCAGTCCCGCTTCCACTTCTTCAGCTCTTTCTCCCTGGCAATCGCGGAGATCGGATCCTCGTAGATCTCGAACCAAACGAGCCGTGTGATATTGTACCTAGACGTAAATCCCGGTACGGCCTTCTGCTGGTGTTCATAAACTCTGCGCACAAGGTCGTTGGTGACGCCGACATAGATTGCCCCATCCTTTCGGCTCGCGAGAATGTACACAGAGTAGGCCATAGGATCATGCCCATCATCTCTAGATTCCGGGTTCGATGCTTCGCATCGCCCCGGAATGACGGACTGTAGTAAGCAATGGCCAGAGCAGCAAAAGCAAGGAAGCCCGTCGACGTCGCCGATCTCACCAAGGCGCAGGCCAAGGTGGAATGGAAGCGGCTCGCGCTGGAGCTCGCGACCCACGACCGGCTCTACTATCAGGAAGACGCGCCGAAGATCTCGGATGCCGAGTATGACGCGCTGCGTCAGCGCTTCAACGCCATCGAAAAGCGTTTCCCGGAATTCGTTACGCCCGAATCGCCGTCGCAGAAGGTTGGCGCCGCGCCGTCCGGCCGCTTCAAGAAGGTGCGTCATGCGGTGCCGATGCTGTCGCTCGACAACGCCTTTGCCGAGGAGGACGTGCGCGACTTCGTCGGCCGCATCGTTCGCTTTCTGAAGCTCGCGGACGACAAGATCGACTTCTCCGCCGAGCCGAAGATCGATGGCCTCTCGATGTCCCTGCGCTATGAGGGCGGCGAACTCGTCACTGCGGCGACACGCGGCGACGGTGCGGAAGGCGAGGATGTCACCGCCAACATCCGCACACTCAAGGATGTGCCGCACAAGCTGCATGGCCGAAAGATCCCCGAGATCTGCGAGGTGCGCGGCGAGGTCTACATGACCAAGCAGGCGTTCCTGGCGCTGAACGAGCGGCAGAAGGCGGCAGGCGACACGGTGTTCGCCAATCCGCGCAATTCGGCCGCTGGGTCATTGCGGCAGAAAGACCCTGCCATCACGGCGTCGCGCCCCTTGGGGTTCTTCGCCTATGCCTGGGGCGAGATGAGCGCGGGCGCAATGCCTGCGGACACGCAGAGCGGCATGATCAAATGGTTCGAGCATTGCGGCTTTACGACCAATCCGCTGACACGGCTGTGTCATTCGGTCGAGGAACTGCTCGCGTTCCATCGTTCGATCGAGGAGCAGCGCGCTGAGCTCGACTACGACATCGACGGCGTGGTCTACAAGGTTGACCGCATCGATTGGCAGGAGCGGCTCGGCTTCGTGTCGCGCACGCCGCGCTGGGGCATCGCGCACAAGTTTCCGGCCGAACGCGCCATGACGGTGCTGAAGGACATCGAGATCCAGGTCGGCCGCACCGGCTCGTTCACGCCGGTCGGCAAGCTGGAGCCGGTCGGGGTCGGTGGCGTCATCGTGCAGAACGTCACCCTGCACAATGAGGACTACATCAAGGGCATCGGCAACAAGGGCGAGGTGTTGCGCGAGGGGCGCGATATCAGGATCGGCGACACGGTCGTGATCCAGCGCGCCGGCGACGTCATCCCGCAGGTGGTGGACGTCATCATCGACAAACGCCCGAAGGACGCCAAGGAATTCCATTTCCCGAAGAAGTGCCCGTGTCCCTTGCATACCGATGTGGTGCGCGAGGAGACTGCGACTGGTGAAGAAGGTTCGCGCGCGCGCTGCACCGGCGAGTTCGCCTGTCCGTTCCAGAAGATCCAGCATCTGCTGCTGTTCGTCTCGCGGCGCGCCTTCGACATCGACGGCCTCGGCGAGAAGCAGATCGAGTATTTCTTCGCGCAAGGCTGGGTGAAGGAGCCGGCCGAGATTTTCACCCTTGCCGCCCGCAACGCGAAACTGAAGCTGGAAGAGATCGAGGGGTACGGCGAGACCTCGGTGCGCAATCTGTTCAACGCGATCGAGGCGCGCCGCAACATCCCGCTCGAGCGCTTCATCTACGCGCTCGGCATGCGCCATGTCGGCGAGACCACGGCTTTGGCGCTGGCCCGCGGCTATGGCTCGTGGGAGGCCTTCCACGAAGCCTGCCTGAAGGTCGCTCACGGCGACGAGGAGGCGATCGCCGAGATGGATGCGCTGGACCAGATCGGCGATACCGTGATCAAGAGCATCGCCGCCTATTTCGGCGAGAGTCACAACCGCGGCATCGTCGAGCGCCTGACCGGGCAGGTCACGATCCAGGATGCGGAGAAGCCGAAGCGCAATTCGGCGATCGCCGGCAAGACCGTGGTGTTCACCGGCTCGCTGGAGAAGATGACGCGCGACGAGGCCAAAGCCACAGCCGAGCGACTTGGTGCGAAGGCGGCAAGCTCGGTGTCGAAGAAGACCGACTATGTGGTGGCGGGGCCCGGCGCCGGCTCGAAGCTCGCGGAAGCCGAGAAGCACGGCGTGCGGGTCTTGACCGAGGACGAGTGGCTGAAGCTGATCGGGGAGTAGCGTTTGTTGCTTTCGCCATCGTGGCCGACCCACGTTCCACGCTCCGCTGTCGTTACCCGCGAAGGCGGGTGACCCAGTATCCCAGAGCCAGTGATTGTTCAACTGATAGACCGCGGCGTACTGGATGCCCCGCCTGCGCGGGGCATGACGACCTTGTGCTCGGGCGTGCAGCTTCGCTCGGATGACGAAGCGCCCTCACATCACGCCGGCCTCATCCTCTTCTGCTTCCTTGATCATCTCCTCGCTCACGGTCGCGTTGCCGCGCGGCACCAGGAAGATCATGCTGCCGGCGCAGGCGAACGACATCGCAAGGATGGCGGATGTCAGCGGTCGGGTCGTGGTGAAATGTCCGCCGAGATAGGCGCCAAACTGCGACACCAAGGCGCCGATTCCCATCTGCAGAAACCCCATGGCGCCCGATGCGGTGCCGGCCGCGCTCGGGCGCACGCTGATCGCGCCCGCCGCCGAGTTGGCCATGACCATCGCATTCGCAAACATCACCAGCATCTGGGTGCCGAACAGCATGACGGGGACCTGATTGAGGCCGAGCAGGCTCCAGCACACATTCAAGGAGCTGCCCGCAAGCTGTAGCGCTAGTCCGAACCAGATCAGCCTGTCGAGCGAATGTCGCGGCGAGAAGCGGACGCAGAACAGGTTGCCGACGAAATACGCAAAGCCGGTGGTCGCAAACCAGGCGCCATATTCGGCGCTCGAGCGTCCCATCTGGATCTCGACGATGTAGGGGCCGCCGCCGGCGAAGGTGAAGATGATCTGCGATGCCAGCACTTGGCACAGCATATAGCCGACGAAAGCGCGGCTCTTGAGCAGCACGACAACGTCGCCGCGGAAGCTGGCTCCTTCGGTGCGGGTCCGCCGGGTTTCCGGCAGCGCCAGCGTCACCGCGACCGCGATCGCGACCGACAGCGCCGCCACGACGTAGAAGATGGCGTGCCAGCCTAGCGCCGTCTCGATCAGGCCGCCGGTCAGCGGCGAGAGCATCTGCGCGATCATCATGACCGCGACGACCAGGCTGATCATGGCGCCGATGCGCTCGCGCGGATAGAGGTCGCGGATGATGGCGCGGCTGATCACCATGCCGCTCGCTCCGCCCAGGGCCTGCAGGAAGCGGGCGACGATCAGTTGCGGCAGGGTTTGCGCGAGGATGCAGCCGAGGCTTGCGACGATCGACAGCGCAAGGCCGGCCAACATCACCGGGCGGCGGCCGTAGCGGTCCGACAGCGGTCCTAACAGCAGCTGTGATAGCGCGATACCGACCATGTAGCAGGATACGGTCATCTGCACCACGGAGGCGTCGCGGCCGAAGGTGGTGGCCAGCATTGGCAGCGCCGGAACCAGCAGATAAAGCGAGATCGGCGCGAGCCCGGTCATCACGACCAACAGGACCAGCAGCAGGCGCGAATTCGCCACGCCGGCTTGCGCCGCAGCCTCGGCCGGCTTGCTGATCATTCCGTGCATTGCGGTGGCGCTCAGGTCGTTGCGAACGCGGCCGACTGTAGCGAGCTGCCACTTCGCCGAAATGGCTGTTTCGGCATACGCCTATGCCGCCAGCGGGACTGTTATCATCGCACGCGCAAGGATGTTGCAGGCGGTGATGCAAAACACGGCAGCTACAACCTCATCATTCCGGGTTCGAGACCTTTGGCCTCGTCCCGGAATGAGGGCGTGCTGATGCGCGTCCCGAAAGGACATCCCTTGCGGCTACAGCGCCGCGGTGACCGCATCGATCCAGCGCTGATCGGCCTCGTCCAACGCGTCGCGGACGGCGTTTCTGACCCGCGCATGATACGCATCGAGCCAGGCGCGCTCGTCCTCGCTCAACATCGCGGTGTCGATCAGGCGCCGATCGATCGGCGCGAGCGTCAGCGCCTCGAAGCCGTTCATCGGCTTCTCGGCTCCGGCAATGTCCTTTGCGACGACCAGCTCCAGATTCTCGATCCGGATGCCGAAGCCGTCGGTCTTGTAGTATCCGGGCTCGTTGGAGAGGATCATGCTGCGCTTCAGCGCGGTCGTGCCGAGCTTGGAGATCCGCGCCGGCCCCTCATGCACCGAGAGATAGCTGCCGACCCCATGGCCGGTGCCGTGCTCGAAATCGAGCCCGGCCTGCCAGAGGAACTGCCGCGCCAGACTGTCGAGCTGCGCGCCGGTGGCGCCATCGGGAAAGATCGCGCGGGCGATCGCGAGATGCCCGCGCAGCACGCGGGTGAAGCGGTCGCGCATTTCGTCGGTCGGGATGCCGATCGCGATGGTGCGGGTGACGTCGGTGGTGCCGTCCTGATATTGCGCGCCGGAATCGATCAGCAGCAGATCGCCGGGCATGATGCGCCGGTTGGTCTTGCGGGTGACGCGGTAATGCACGATCGCGCCGTTCGGACCGGTGCCGGCGATGGTCGGAAACGAGACGTCCTTGAGCGCACCGGTGTCGCGGCGAAACGTCTCCAGCGCTTCCACTGCGTCGATCTCGGTCAGGCTGCCCTTGGGGGCCTCGCGGTCGATCCAGGCCAGGAAGCGGGCCAGCGCGATCGCATCGCGACGGTGAGCGCGCCTTGTTCCCTCGATCTCGGTCGCGTTCTTGGCGGCCTTGAGCAGGCTGACGGGATCGGGACCTCGCACCGGCTTGCCGCCGGCGGTCTGGATCAGCCGGGTGAGCGCGTCGGCCGCGGTCGCGCTGTCCAGCGCAATCGTGGCACCGGATTGGGCGAGCTTGGTCAGGCTCGGCCCCAGGGCATCGGGCTCGACGACATCGGCGGACTGTTCGAGATGGTCGCGGGTGAGGTTGGAGAGTTTGCGGTGGTCGATGAAGATCGTCGGCCGGCCGGTCTTCGGCACCAGCGCATAGGACAACGGCAGCGGCGTATGCGCTACGTCGGCGCCACGGATGTTGAGGGCCCAGGCGACGTTGTGCGCGTCCGAGAGCACCAGCGCCTCGACGCCGAGCTTGTCGATCTCCTGGCGGATCCGCGCGAGCTTGCCGGCCTCGCTCTCGCCGGAAAATTCCGCTGCATGGATCGCGACCGGCGCCAACGGCGGCTGCGGCCGCTCGGTCCAGATCGTATCGACCGGATTGCTGTCGACCGCGACCAGTTCGGCTCCGGCCTTGGCGCAGGCCGCCGCCAGCCGTTCTGCCGCAGCGCTTGTGTGCAGCCAGGGGTCGAAGCCGAACCGGTCGCCCGGCTGCAAATGGGCGGAAAGCCAGGTCTCCAGCGGTGGCTCGATCAGCGGTTCGACGGTCCACGCCTTGCCGTCGACCTGCTTGGCGGCCTGCAAGGTGTAGCGGCCGTCGACGAAAACCGCCGCCTTATGTGGCAGCACGACTGCCGCACCTGCCGATCCGGTGAAGCCGGTTAGCCAAGCCAGCCGCTCCTCGGAGCCCGGAACATATTCGTTCTGCTGCTGGTCGGCGCGCGGAACGATGAAGCCCGTCAGCTTGCGCTTGGCGAGTTCCTCGCGCAGCGCGGACAGGCGTGCGGTGAGAGCGACCCCGGCTTCGGGGTCCTCGAATGTCTGGAAGTGAGCTTCGAACATCGTCCGTCAGTCTACGGTCGCGCACGCGCATCCGCAATCAACCTTCCCCACCCGTCGTGTGCAGCGCATGAAGAATCTCCTTGCATTCGCCTGTGCAAAACGATTTGCTGTCTTACGCTAGTCATCCGAAAGAGATGCTGCGGGGAAACATAAAGACGTTGCGACGAAGGTCGAATGACCACGCTGTAGCGCCTTCAAGGAGTGCCTCAACTCAGCGGCGAGGGGACGCACGATGCCTGCCTTTACCTTCGAGAAGTTATCGACTCCCGCACCGGGAGGACCGGTAGAAGCGCCCGCCGAGAAGCAACGCAGCACGCTGGTTCAGCTGGTCAATCGTTTGGTGGCGCCACGCGTCAGACGCGATCAGCCAGCAAGAGATGAATCTTCCACTCGTCCGATCTCGAAGTAGTCGCCGCGCCGGCCGGCTCCGGCTCATCCCCGATCAGGCGTTTCCCCGACATATCGCAGCAGCAAGCTGCTCCAGCCTTCGATACGCCATTCGCGCACCGGCACCAGTCCGCGTGCGCGATAGGCTGCGACCACCCCGCGCGCCTGCGGGGTCAACAGGCCGGATAGGATGACGTGGGCGGAGGGCGCCAGGTGGCGCCGCATCGGACCTGCCAGCTGCCGCAGCGGGTTGGCGAGGATGTTCGCCATCACCAGGTCGAAAGGGCCCCGGCGGCCGAAGTCGGGTGCGGAGAAGCCCGTGGCGCCGATGACCTGCACCAGCGGTGCCACACCGTTGATCCGGGCATTGTCACGGGCGACCGCAACCGAGGCCGGGTCGATATCGCTGGCCAGGATGGCTTGGCGGCGCGCCTTGGCCGCGGCGATCGCGAGCACGCCAGTCCCGGTGCCAAGGTCGAGCACACGGCGGGGCTGATACGACTTCAACAGATGATCGAGCAGCAGCAGGCAACCGCGGGTCGTGCCGTGATGGCCGGTACCGAAGGCGAGCGCCGCCTCGATCTCGATCCCGAGCTTGTTCGGCGGTACCCGGGCGCGGTCATGGCTGCCATGGACGATGAAGCGGCCAGCAGGCACCGGCACCAGATCGTCGAGGCTGGCCTTGACCCAATCCTTGGCCTCCACCACGTCGAAAGCGACGGTTTGGGCAATGTGCTGGCCAGCCGCTGCCGCGATGAGCTCGCGAACCAGCTCGCGATCCGGCTCTTCGGCGAAATGCACCGCGACATCCCAGTGTCCGTCCGGCCGCTCGAAAGAGGCCACGGCGGCATCGCTTTCGAAGAATATCTCGGTCAGGACGTCGACGGCACGACGGCCCGCACTCTCGTCGGGCAAGGTGAAGCTGGCGCGATAAGTGGCTGGGGTGGGAGATAGGGGCATCACGGGATCCGCAGGCAATTGGCCGCCGTGGTGAAGCGTTTTGGGCACCAAAGCAAGCGGGATCGGAAGCCGCATACGGAGTGGCTTCGGTTGCGAACTTCGGAATCCTGGAGCACCCGCCAATTTCCCGCACGGCTCACGACGGCGGAGCGCGGGCCGCTCGGCATGGTCGGAAATCACCGGGAAATTGCGTGGAATGTTCGGGAAAGTTGGATGATCCCCGTTTAAGCGATTTTAGCTTCCTGCGGGTATTGTTCCATCACGATCCCGACCAGCTCTGATCCAACGACAGGGGGAGTAAGGTGAGCATGAAATCAATGATTTTTAAGTTTTTGCGCAACGAATCCGGTGCCACTGCTATCGAATATGGCCTGATCGCGGCTGGCATCTCGCTCGCGATCATCGCGGCCGTCAATGGGCTCGGCACGTCGCTGGGCAGCAAGTTCGACTCGATCAACACGTCGCTGAAATAATCTTTTCGGCGCGGAATGCTTGGGCCGGGCGCTTGCGCTCGGCCTTTTTGTTTGTCACCGCGCGCAAGCGGGATCGCGGGGCGAACCTGTCCACCGCAGAAGCAGGCCTTTTCCACGACCTATCCCCAGACTTGTCCAACGCTCATCCACAGCCTCGTTCACGAGCTATTAGCCACTTACCCCCAGGCGAACAGCGCCCGATGGTCGGCCAGGATGGCCTGCGCGGCGTTGTGGCCGGGCGCACCGGTTACGCCGCCGCCAGGGTGGCTGCCGGAGCCGCAGTGATAGAGCCCCTTGAGCGGAGAGCGGTAATCGGCATGGCCAAGCATGGGCCGGGCCGAGAACAGCTGGTTGAGGCTGAGCGCGCCGTGGAAGATGTCGCCGCCGAGCAGCCCGAACTGCCGTTCCAGATCGAGCGGCGAGAGAATCTGGCGCCCGAGCACGGTCGAGGCGAAGCCGGGCGCGTAGCGGTCGACGGTCGCGATCATGAGATCGGCAACCTCGTCGCGATGATCATCCCAGGAACGGCCCTCCGGCAGCTCCGGGGCGACATGCTGGCAGAACAGGCTCGCCACGTGCTGGCCGGTCGGCGCCAGGCTGTCGTCGAGCGTGGAGGGGATCAGCATCTCGACCACCGGCTCGCGGCTCCAGCCATGCTCGCGCGCATCGCGATAGGCCCGGTCCATATAGGCGAGGCTCGGAGCGAGGATGATGCCGGCCGAAAGGTGGTCGCCATCGCCGGGGAGCACTGTGAAAGAGGGCAGGCGGCTCAGCGCCAGATTCATGCGGAAGGTGCCGGATCCGTTGCGCCAGTGCTTGATGCGCGCAAGGAAGTCGTCGGGCAGCGCATCGGCGGGGACCAGCTGCGTGTAGAGCAGCTTGGGGTTCACATTCGCGACGACATATTTGGCGCGGATGGTCCTGCCATCCTCCAGCACCACGCCCACGGCACGGTCGCGCTCGACGATGACTTCGCGCACGCCGGTATCGAGTTCGATCAGCGCGCCAAGGTCGCGCAACGCACGCGCCATGGCTTGCGTGATCGCGCCCATGCCGCCGATCGCGTGGCCCCATGCGCCCTTCTTGCCGTTCACTTCGCCAAAGGCATGATGCAGCATGACATAGGCCGAGCCTGCCGCGTACGGGCTTGCGTAATTGCCGACGATGGCGTCGAAGCCGAACAGCGCCTTTACCAGGTCATTCTCGAAGACCTCGTCGAGCATCTCGCCCGCCGAGCGGGTGAAGAGATCGAGCAGGTCGCGCTGCTGCTCCAGCGTCAGCGCGCGCAGCGCGTTGGCCGTAGTCAGCGCATTGACGGTCTCGCGCATGGCGGCGAGGCCAAGGCCTTCCACCAGGTTCGGCGGAGCGCGCAGCACGAAGGCGCGCAGGACGTCCGCGATCGCCTCGAGCCTGTACGAAAACGAGCCGATCGCCTCAGCATCATGCGCGCTCAACTTGGCAACCGAGGCGAGCGTGCGGCCCTCTCCCGTCAACAGATAGCGGCCATCGGGGGCGGGGAGGAAATTCTGCGCCCGCCGCTCGACGATCTTGAGCCCCCGCTCGTGCAGCTTGAGATCGGCGATGACGCGCGGATTGAGCAGGCTTACCGTGTAGGCGGCGACCGAATTGCGAAAGCCCGGGTGAAATTCCTCGGTCACGGCGGCCCCGCCGACAACCTTGCGCCGCTCCACGACATGCACCCGCAAGCCCGCCATCGCGAGATAGGCGGCGCAGGTCAGGCCGTTATGGCCGGCCCCGATGACGACGACGTCGGTTTCGTTCATGTCCGCTTCAAAAAGCCCTGATTAAAGAAGCACGGTTACGGCGACCGGAACCGGTTGTCCGGGACCGTGCTCTCGCGCCGCTGCGGCATGCCGTCAAGCGAAAGTGTGCTGCCGGCGCTGTCGCCTTACTGGCCTTCCATCCGCTATGTGTTGCCGGGACGTTGCGGACGGGCCATCCGCACCGACCTTGGCCGGATCACCGCCGGAGTTTCCATGACCTCAGTCGCGTCGTCCGTCGCCCATCAGCCCTCTGCCGCGCGGAATAGCCTGATCCTGGTGGTCTATACCGCCGCGATCTTCGTCAGCGCGCTGCTGTTATTCTCGGTGCAGCCGCTGTTCACCAAGATGGTGTTGCCGCGGCTCGGCGGCTCGCCTGCGGTGTGGTCGGTCGCCCTGGTGTTCTTCCAGGCGCTGCTGCTCGCCGGCTATGCCTATGCGCATTTCCTGATGCAGCTTCGCAGCCGGGTGGTGCCGGTGGTCGTGCATCTCGTGCTGCTCATGGTGGCGATCCTGACCCTGCCGCTGTCGATCGCAAGCAGCTGGGGCGATCCGCCGACCTCGGGCTACGCGCTGTGGCTGCTCGGGCTGTTCGTGGTCTCGATCGGATTGCCGTTCTTCGCGCTGGCGGCCAACAACCCGCTGTTGCAAGCCTGGTTCGTGCGAACAGGCCATCCGGCCGCGCCCGACCCCTATTTTCTCTACGCGTCGTCTAACATCGGCAGCTTCCTGGCGCTGTTGTCCTATCCGTTCGTGATCGAGCCGATCTTCACCTTGCGCACGCAGAACCTGATCTGGACGGCCGGCTATGGCGTGCTGATCGTGCTGATTGCCGCGTGCGGGGCCTTGCTGTTGCGCGCGCCGGTGCAGACCGCCGTCCAGCTGGAGGCGGAGGGGAGCGATCTGCCGCCGCCGAGCTGGCTGTTGCGCGGGCGCTGGATCTTCCTGGCCGCGGTACCCTCAGGCCTTCTGATTGCGGTCACCGCGCATATCTCGACCGACGTCGCGGCGGCGCCGCTGCTCTGGGTGCTGCCGCTGTCGCTCTATCTGCTGACCTGGGTGCTGGTGTTCCAGTCGCGCCCGCTGCTGCCGCACAAATGGATGCTGGCGCTGCAGCCGCTGGCGATCGCCGGCGTCGTCGTGCTGCTGGCGGTCGGCGGCGAGCAGAACCTGTTGCTGACGCTCGGCGGTCATCAGCTCTGCTTCTTCCTGATCGCGATGGCCTGTCATGGCGAGCTGGCACGCACGCGCCCCGCGGCGAAATATCTGACCGGCTTCTATGTGGCGCTGTCGTTCGGCGGCATGGTCGGCGGTCTGTTCGCCGGGCTCATCGCGCCGTTCACATTCTCCTGGGTCGCCGAATACCCGATCCTGCTCGCGCTCGCGGCGCTATGCCGGCCGGCGGAGAAGGGCGAGCGACTCCCGCTCGTGACCCGCTGGTACTGGCTGGTGTTGGCGGTGCTTGCACTGGCGCTGATGGTGCCGGCGGAGATGACGAGCAAGGTCACGGGCTATCTGGAGGAGCATCGCGTTTGGGTGGTGGGATCGGTCGGGGTGCTGGCGGCGCTGCTCGCGATTTTGCTCAATGCCGACCGCTGGAAGATCTTTGCGACCGTGGTCGCTGCGCTGGTGCTGATCCGGCTTTATCCGGCGGATGACGGGCGGATCGAGACTGTCCGCAGCTTCTTCGGTGTGCACAAGATCGTGGTCACGGCGAACGGCCAATATCACGTGCTGATGCACGGCACGACCATTCACGGCGCGCAGAAATATCAGAACGACGACGGCTCGCCGGTCGCCGGACGCCCCGAGCCGATCACCTACTATCACAAGGACGGTGGCATCGGCCGCGCCATCACCGCCATTCGTGAACGCAAGGGTGCGCCGCTCAGGGTTGCCGTCATTGGGGTTGGCGCCGGCACGCTGACTTGCGCGGCCGAGCCCGGCGAGAGCTGGAAATTCTTCGAGATCGACCAGACCATGGTGGATACGGCGAGCGACCCGAAATATTTCAGCTATGTCAGGAATTGCGCGCCCGACTTCAAGCCGGTGATCGGCGATGCCAGGCTGACCTTCGCCAAGGAACCGGACGGCATCTATGACCTCATCATCGTGGACGCCTATTCATCGGATGCGATCCCGATTCACCTTGCGACCGAAGAGGCAATGGCGATCTACAAGGCGAAGCTCGCGCCGCAGGGCGCTGTCGTCATGCACGTGTCGAACCGCCACCTCGAACTCGAAAGCGTCGTCGTCGGCATTGCCGATGCCAACGATCTGAAGAGCTGGGTCTATGACGAGGATTCCGGCCGCGACGACGAATACATCTTCCCCACCGATGTCGTGGTGTCGGCGCGGGAGGAGGCCGATGTGGGCAAGCTCGCCTCGTCGGACAAGTGGACCGAGACCGAGCCGACCGAGGGCGAGCGGGTGTGGACTGACGACTATTCGAACATTCTCGGCGCGGTCTACCGCCGGCTCAGGGATGGCGACTAGCCGCGGAGCGTCGGCGTCGTCGCGTTTCCGCTCCTTCGCCGATCGAACCTTCTTTTTAGTGGGCTAAAAAACATGAACGGCGGGCTCTAGGGCCGCCTTTCATGTGTCGATGTCAGGACCAGCTCAGTCCCGATATGTGCCGCCGTAGTAGTAGTCCCGCGGCTGATAATAACGCTGGGGCTGCTGATAAGCCGGAGCGTTGTTGCCGTAATACTGGGGCTGCGGCTGCGGATAAGCCTGCGCATCGTAGACCCGACGGGTTACCCCACGCGGCGCGGGATAGCGCGCACCGTGGTCGCTGCCGTCGGCCGGGTAGATGTAGCCGTCGTCGGGCCGCTGCTGCGGCACGATCTGGCGACCTGGAAGCAATTGCGGCTGCGGCGTCAGCACCACCGGCTGGCCGGCGTCCTCATATTGTTGCGTGTCGCGGCGCGCCAGCGCAGTGCCTCGGTGCGGATTGCGCGCCAGCGCCACCGCAGCGGAGCCGGTCAAGGTCACGGTGGTGTTGAGGACGCCGTCCCTTTGGACGAGATCGTAGAGCGTGGTGGCATTGGCCTTCGACAGTCGCACGCAGCCATGCGAAGCAGGCGTGCCGAGGCGGCCTTCCGAATCCGTGCCATGGATCGCGTGCCCGATCTTGGTGAAGAAGATCGAGTGCGGCATCGGCGCGTCGTCGAATTCCTTGGAGTAGTGGTCCTCTTCCATGCGGAAGGCGCGGAAGGTGCCGCTCGGCGTTTCGCGCGAGGGAATGCCGGTCGAGACCGGCCAGTGATAGCGCTCCACGCCGTCGACCGCGACCGTCATCATCTGGTTGTTCTTATCGACGGTGATGTCGACCTTTGCCAACGCAGGCGTGCCGGTCAGCAGAATCAATCCGGCAAGCGCAAAAAGGGTGGTACGCATGTGACCTCTGGCCTCCGGGCCTTTGCAGTTCTAGTCCCCACCGAGCTCGTGTCCCTCGGCCTGCAATATGTCGGAAATTGCATATTTGTTCCAGCCTGAGGACCCTCTCATCCTTAATGGCCCGCCCGGCGCAAGCAAGTCGTGGGCGCGGCGGCGCGAGTGACATTTTCGCGAGTCGGCGTTCAGCAGCACTGCGGCCGTCATATGCCTGCAACCATTTGGCCGGATCTGCGTTATATTGATCCTTCCCCGTCCACCTTCCGAAGCAGGATGACAATGCAAAAAGACAGAGCCAGGACGGCGACGGTCCGCGACCGCTCGCCGCAACGTCTGACGGGTGCCCTCGCGGCGCTCGCTCTTGCCGCCCTTGCAGCTGCGTGGCTGTCGTTGCCACCCCTCGCCCATGCCCAGGGCATCGTGGGCGGTGCGCGGGAGGGCTCCTATGAAGGCAATCGGATCGGCGGCCCGGTGGGCGGCGTCGTCGGCGGCGCGGTCGGCGCCGGTGTAGGCGGGGCGGTTGGTGCGGTCGAGGGCGTGTTCGGCGTCCCACACCGCTCCTATTACCACCGGCACTACCGCTGCCGCGGTTATCGCGACCGTTATGGCCGCTTCCACTGCTATCGCTGAGATCGGGCTGTCGCGGCTCAGCGCTTGAGCCGGTAACCGGTCTTGAAGATCCACCACACCAGCGCCATGCAGATGGCGAGGAAGGTCAGCGTCATGACGATGCTGACGACGACGTTGACGTCGGCGATCTCGTAGAAGCTCCAGCGGAAGCCGGAGATCAGATAGACCACCGGATTGAGCAGGGCGATCGAGCGCCAGGTCGGCGGCAGCATGTTGACGGAGTAGAAGCTGCCGCCGAGGAAGGTCAGCGGCGTCACCACCAGCATCGGGATCATCTGCAGCTTCTCGAAGCCATCCGCCCAGATGCCGATAATGAAGCCGAACAGGCTGAAGGTGACGGCGGTCAGCACCAGGAAGATCAGCATCCACACCGGATGATGAATCTGCAGCGGTACGAACAGGGCGGCGGTCGCCAGGATGATCAGGCCGAGAATGATCGATTTGGTGGCGGCCGCGCCGACATAGCCGAGCACGATCTCGAAATGGGAGATCGGCGCGGAGAGGATCTCATAGATCGTGCCGATGAATTTCGGGAAGTAGATCCCGAACGAGGCATTGGCGATGCTCTGCGTCAGCACCGACAGCATCACCAGCCCTGGCACGATGAAGGTGCCATAGCTCACGCCTTCGACATGGCTGATGCGCGAGCCGATCGCAGCCCCGAACACCACGAAATAGAGCGAGGTGGATACCACCGGCGAGACGATGCTCTGCAGGAGCGTGCGCCAGGTGCGCGCCATCTCGAACTTGTAGATCGCGCCGATTGCCCGGAAATTCATTGCCGCACCAAACTGACGAAAATGTCCTCGAGCGACGATTGCTCGGTCTCGAGATCGACGAAACGGATGCCGGCGGTCCTGAGATCGCCGAGCAGGCTGGTGATGCCGGTGCGCTCGCCCTTGGCATCGTAGTCATAGCTCAGGCGCCAGCCGTCGTCGGACAGCGCGAGCTGGTAGGCGGTCAAAGCGTCCGGCACGGCATCGATCTTGTGCTGCAGATACAGCGTCAGGCGCTTCTGGCCGAGCTTCTGCATCAGATCGGCCTTGTCCTCGACCAAGATGATCTCGCCTTTGTTGATGACGCCGACGCGGTCCGCCATCTCCTCGGCTTCCTCGATGTAATGCGTGGTCAGGATGATGGTGACGCCGTTGGCGCGGAGTTCGCGCACCACGTCCCACATGCCCTTGCGCAGCTCGACGTCGACGCCTGCGGTCGGTTCGTCCAGGAACAGCACCTGCGGCTCGTGCGCGAGCGCCTTGGCGATCATCACGCGCCGCTTCATCCCGCCCGACAGCGTGATGATCTTGGAGTCCTTCTTGTCCCACAGCGAGAGGTCCTTCAGGATCTTCTCGATCAGTGCCGGATCCTTTGGCTTGCCGAACAGGCCGCGGCTGAAGCTGACGGTTCCCCACACGCTCTCGAACGAATCGGTGTGCAACTCCTGCGGCACCAGCCCGATCTGCGAACGGGCGGCCCGATAATCGCTGATGATATCGTGGCCGCCGACCGTGACCTTGCCGGCGCTCGGATTGGCGATGCCGCAGATGATGCTGATCAGCGTGGTCTTGCCCGCCCCGTTGGGGCCGAGCAGCGCAAAGATTTCGCCGCGCTGGATCTCGAGATCGATCTTCTTCAGCGCGGTGAAGCCGGATGCGTAGGTCTTCGTCAGACCTGAAACGGAAATGACAGGGGCCATAAGATGGGGCTGGATTGGGAGGGACGGCAGGCAAACGGGCGGCGGTCGGGCAACTGCCGAAGGGCAGGCGACAGATAGGAAGGCAGCGGGTCGCACGCAATCGCGAGCCGCCGCGCAATTCGGTCGCTTTCGGGGTTTTTTAAAGGCTGAAAGCGATGATGTGTTGCAAGTGCGACACGATTCGGCGGTAACATGGCTTGGCAGGTTCGTCCGTGTTGCGTCTGCGAGCGTTGCGGGACTACGGTCGCGCCGTCGCGACATTTTATTCGCCTTATTCGCCGCGGAGGCCATCGATGACGCTACGAAGCCGCACCATGGGAACGGGTGCTGGGATTGTTCCGGTTGTCCGCTGGTTGAGCGCGGGTGCGCTTGCGTTGCTGTTGCTGCTGCCGCTCGGCGGCGTCTCGGCGCGGGCTGCGCCGACGGCGCCCGTGAATCCGGCCAGCACGACCCACGTCTATCTGCTGCGCGGCGTGCTCAACATCTTTTCGCTCGGGCTCGACGACATCGCCGCCAAGCTGGAATCCCAGGGCATCCCCGTGACCGTCGCCAATTTCGTGTCCTGGTCCTCGCTGGCCGACGAGGCGGCGGCGGGTTACCGTTCCGGCCGGATCAAGACGGTCATCCTGGTCGGGCACTCCTCAGGTGCCACGGCGCTGCCGGACATGATCGCCAAGCTTGGCCAGCTCGGCGTGCCGGTGAAGCTGGCGATCGGGCTAGATTCGGTATTCAAGACCAAGCTGGCCGCGGGCAATGCCGAGCGGTACATCAACTTCTACATCGCCAATGGTGCCGGCGAGCCGGTCCGCCGTGACGATGGTTTCCGTGGCAAGCTGGAAAATGTCGACGTCGAAGCGGTGCCTGGCGTCGGCCACATCACGATCGATAAGAATCTGATCATGCAGCAGAAGGTGATCGGGGCGATCGATTCGGTGGTGTTCAGCGGCAAGGGTGGGCGGCCCCAGCCCACGACCGTCGGTCGTCCGCAGCGCGCGGCGAGCGCGGTCGGCGCCCGCAACTGAGGTATTGGGCTGTTCCGTTCGGGCCTGGGGCCCGGGCGCGCCTCAAATTGTGCTGATTCCAGGGCGACAAGCGGCGGCGCAAGGCGATACCATTCGCCCTGCGTTTAATGTTGCAGGACGGCGCCCATGATCGGTCTGGGACGACCAACTTCCAAGAATTCCGTGAAGCTTCGCGCCTGCAAGGCGGCCATTTGGCTGGTCGGGGCATTGCTGCTCGCCGATGTCGCAGCGCTCACGCCGACGGCATGCCTCGCCGGTCCGGCCTCTCCCGTGGCGACCGGCGGCAAGCCGGCCGCACGCGCGGCCGTTGCGGCGGCACCTGCGGCCGTCGTCCCCGCCGACACCGCGCCGGCGGCCCCGCAATTCCCGCCGAAGGTCTATCTGTTTCGCGGCGCCCTGGGGCCGATCTTCTCCACCGGCATGGATCGTCTGGCCGAAAAGATCGAAAAGGCCGGCTTCTGGGCCAGCGTCTACGAATTCACGCTGTGCGATTTCATCGCTCTTCAGGTCGCCAAGAGCTACCGTGCCGAGCCCGCCCCGATCGTCCTGATCGGCCACTCGATGGGCGGCCTGTGCAGCGTGCGGATCGCGATCGCACTGCAGGAGGAGCATATTCCGGTCAGCCTGGTGGTGACGATCGATCCCGCGCATGCGACCAAGGACGTGCCGCCCAACGTGGAGCGCTTCTTCAACATTTTCCTGTCGGACAATGTGCTGGGTGGCGGCGATGTGAAGCGGCAGTCGGGCTATCACGGCCATTATGCGAGCTACGACATGAAGGATCATGACGAGGTCACGCATATCAACATCGACAAGATGAATGATGTCCACGCGCAGCTGGTCAACATGATCAGCCAGCTCAATCAGATCTCGGCGACGGCGGACCCCGATCCCGTGCCGCTGCGCTACCTGGTGCCACCCAGCGTGTCGGTGGAGCTATGGGATAGCGGCACTCCGCTGACGGTACGGCCGGGCGACACGTTGGAGCAGATTGCGACGAATTATGGTCTGCCGCTGTGGGCAGTGCAGCAGGCCAATCCCGGAGCGGGCGGCACGCCGCTGGTTCCGGGCGAGCGCATCGTGATCCCGCGGCATCTTTTGCCGACCCCAATCAGTGCGCTGCAGGGCCAGCAGGGCGCCGACGCGGCGCCCGCTCCGGCTCAGCCGGCCGGCAAGAATGGGATGATCATCGGCACCCGGCGGCGATAGGCCGTGTAATCCGGGCCGAGCTCGGCGGAGAGGAAGACCTCTTCCATCTTGGCCTTCAGGCTCATGCCGAGCGAGATCAGGATCGCCCCCAGGATCGCGGAGATCGTGCCGACCGCGATACCCGTCGCCAGCATGCCGAGGATGAGCCCGGTATAGATCGGGTGGCGCACCATGCCGTAAGGCCCGGTATCGATGACCTTATGGCCTTCCTTGTGGGTGATCGCGTTCGACCAGAAGCGGCCGAGATGGATCCGCGCCCACCAGGTGAAGGCGATCCCTGCCAAGGTGACGATTGTCAGCAGGTAGACGCCCGTCGTGCCGGGGTTCCAGATCGGCTTCTCGCCGAGCACGCGCGACGTCCACGGCGTGAACAGGATGCCGCCGGCCACGATCAGGATGTGGTAGCGGCTCGCATGCAGCGTGGCGACATGCTTACGGGTCTGGCCCGACCAGAACGAGGCACCGACCCAGCTCGCCAGCCAGATCAGCCAGATGGTGGCAAGCAGGGAGGTCGGCCAAGTGGTGGTCCACCCGCTGAACGCGAACGTAATGACGTGGCTGAACTCGCCGGACATGTCCTGAAACCGTTATTTCGATTTAGATGCGGCCGCTCTTACCTATTCGGCCGCCGTACGAAAAGGGTGTTGTTTGACCTCGAGTCCGCTGCCTTGTTCGGCGGCGAGCAGGAAGGCGATGGTCTCCCGCAAGGTTGGTTCGATCGGGCGGGGCGTATAGCCGAGTTCCCGCCGGGCGCGGTCGATCGACAGGTCCGAGGCATAAAGCGCGATCCGTACGCCTTCGGCGGTGCCGGAGGGGGCGCGCCGCGTCACCTGATCGGAGATGAATTCCAGCAGCCATGCGGAGACTTCGGCGAGCTTGCCCGGCACCGGGATCGCCAGATGCTTGCGACCGCTGATCGCCGCGACCAGGTCGAGAATCCGGCTGAGCCGCAGGCTTTCGCCGCCGAACACGTAGCGGCCGCCGATCCTGCCGCGTTCCATCGCCAGGATCAGGCCTGCGGCGACGTCGCGGACATCGACCAGATTGACGATGAAGTCGAGATAGAGCTGGACCCGGCTGTCGAGGAAATGGCGCAGCATCTGCGAGGGCGGGGTCAGGTTGCTGTCATGCGGTCCGATCGGCATGGTCGGCGTGCCGATCACGACCGGGAATCCCTCGGCTGCGGCCTGCATCGCGCGCTGTTCGGCGAGCGCCTTGGAGCGCGTATAGGCGCCCGGCATGGCCGCGGCGGGCGGCGCGGTCAGGGCGGTCGCGGCGCCCTGCGTGCCCGGATAGTCGAACAGGATCGATTCGGTCGAGCAGTGCAGGAACCGCCGCACATTGGCATTGCGCGCGGCCGCCAGCACGGTTTCCGTGCCGATACAGTTGACGCGGTGGAAATCCTCGCGATCGGGCATCCACATCCCGGGCAGGCCGGCGAGGTGGTAAACCTGATCGACGCCGTTGACGGCCTCGCGCACGGCGGCCGCATCGAGCACCGAGCCCTCGAGATACTGGACTTCGGCGGTCATATGCGTGGGGCAACGGATATCGAGCACGCGCACGTCCACGTTCCGCGCGACGAGGGCGGAGACGAGGTGGTGTCCGATGAAGCCGCTACCGCCGGTGACGAGGACTTTCATTTAGGAATGTGAGTGCTGATCGCCTTGAAGCCGGTCCGATGCGCTCTGATCCGCTGACCAGGTGGGCGCGATGAGGTCTGCCACGGAAGGTCGGAAACCAAACGCCATGTACAATTTCGCCATCACAAACATCGGTCCGAGAAACAGATGGGCCGGGTGGTCCAGCAGCGAAGGATTGTTCCGCTCGAAGACCTTGTGACCGACCGTCTGGGACACGAAACCAAGGATCACAAGTCCGGCAAACAGGATCCATAGGGCCGTTCCGTGGACGTGATCCGCAATCATCATGGCCACAGCAAGGAGCAGGACCGCGAAGGCGAGAATGCCGGCGCCGAGCGCAGCATCGAGCAGGAGCCAGTAGGCGAAAACCGGCAGCGCCAGCACGGCGCCGAGGCTGATTCTCAAGCCCAACACATCGAAATGCCACAGGCTGAGTGGCAGGACGGCACCCGTGAACAGGAGAAGGATGCCGCAGACATGCATCAGGGCGTTGCGGGGATCTCGGTGGTACTCGACGTAATCGATCATCTGGCGTCGGAACAAGGCGTTCATGTCGGACTCGCTCGTCAATGATGACATCGATGCCGCGCAATCGACGGCCGCAAAGATGGGCCTATACCATCAAGAGGCAACATCGACAAACCGCGAATCGCCGCTCCTCAACCGGCTATTTTGTCGCGCTGGCCTCTGGTGCAGACCGGCGAATGCGGGTTCCAGGTCCGGTGCGGCATGTCTGAGGCTGAAGGACATGCCGAGTCCCGGCTCCAGTGCATGCTCCGGCCAACGCAGAGGTGGTAGCAAATCCCTGATTTCAGTACGATTTTGAAGCTGCGGATTCGGGAGTCGGACTCCTGCTGCGGGCGGGAAACCCGGGTCCACCGCGACATGAACACGGCATTTTACCGATGGTCTTGTTTCAACTGCGTTTCAATTCTCGCATCGCACAGAAATCGTCGCGCAGTCCGTGTGCCAGCTTCAAGAGCGCGTCGCGAATTATCTGCGATGGCTTCGCAGCCCGTCAGTCTTGGCGCTCTTTCCAGCCTTGGTGCCGCCCTTCGCATCATTCTTGGGCTCGGCAGGGACCGCCGGCGCTGTGTTTTCTTCAGCCTTGGCGATCGTGATGATCTGGATCTGCTGGTTGACCGGCGCGGTCGGACGCGTCGGATCGAGCAACTGCTCCTCGCCGAGCCCGATCGATTGCAGTCGCTTGGCGGAAATCTTGAAGGTGTTGACGAGGATGTCGCGAATGGCGTCTGCCCGGCGCTGGCTCAAGATCACGTTGGCCTCGCGCTTGCCGTTCGCCTCGACGTGGCCGACGATCAGGAAGTTGTAGGGCAGCAGCGAGGAATGCACCATCGCGTCCGCAATGCGCCCCACGGTCTGGTAGGATTCCGGCTTCACGATCGGCGTGTCGACGTCGAAGGCGATATCCACATTGAACGTCGGCAGGTTCATCAATTCAGGCGCGATCGGCGGCCGCTTTTGTGGCGGCGGCTCGTTGCGGCCGCGCGATTTCGAGCGGTCCTGGGTCTGCTGCTTGAGGGCGGGCAGGTCCAGTGTCGGGGCCGCGTCCAGATGATCGAGCTGGCCGATGATGGCGTCGCGCGTCGTCTCCTGCGCACGTGCAGGCAGGCTCCACGCCGCGCAGATCAGCAGCAGGATCACGACCGCGCCGAACGCAGCTTTCGCGGTCTGACGCATCAGCGATACCCCGCGTCCCCGATGGCCTGCTGACAGCGGGCGTTGACGCCGTTGCTGGTCACCAGACAGGGAACAGACTTGCTGGTTTCCTTGGTCGAGCCCCCGCACAGCTTGACGATTTCGCGTTGGCAGGCATTGGCGACGGCCACCCGTGCGCCGATCCGCTTTTGAATGGCGTCGAAGGCGCTCGGATAGGTCGCGCTGCATTGGGCAGAGAGGACGTCGCGGTTGCGCGACAGGCACTCCTTCAGACGCGAGGCATCGAGGTTGACGCCTCGGCAATTGGTGGTGATGTCGGCCGCGCAGTTCGCCGCGATCATTGCGGCTGCATCGCCAAAGCTCATCGTCTCGGCCGCCGCAAGCGACGGCACGACGAGTGCTGCGATGAGTGGAATGATGCCTCCCCGGACCATGGCCGCATCTCATACGATGGCGGCCGCCACGGTCAAGGCCCAACAAGGGCGAAGTTGTGCGTCCATGCGGCAGGACGCAGCACAATGTGCCTCGTCACGCCCGCTGCACGAAACTGTCGACGACCTTCTTCTCGCCAGCCTTGTCGAAGGCGATGGTCAGCTTGTTGCCGTCGATCTTCACCACATGGCCATAGCCGAATTTCTGGTGGAAGACGCGGTCGTCGAGGGCAAATTCCGAGGTCGTGCCGGTGGATTTCGCCACCAGTTCGCCCTCAATCGTCAGCGGACCGCGCCGGTTGCGGGAGAAGCCGCTGCCGAACGGATCGTGGCCGCCGAAGGGGGACTGGCTTTCCTCGAAGCCGCCGCGCTCCTGACTTTGCGCCTGACCCGGGCCGCGTCCGCTTGGGCCGCGATTGCGGGCCTGGGCGCGCTGCCAGCCCGGCGTCGCATAGGTCGAGCCGAACGCCTCGACATTGTCGAAGCGCGACGGCCCGTAGCCGCCGGCGCCGCCCCAGCCTGAGCCGCCCTTCGATTCGGTGATCTCGACGCTCGCCGCCGGCAGTTCGTCGAGGAAGCGCGAGGGGATGGTCGTGGTCCAGGTGCCGTGGATGCGGCGGTTGGTGGCGAAATAGATCTTGGCGCGGCGGCGGGCGCGCGTCAGTCCGACATGGGCGAGGCGGCGCTCCTCTTCCAGGCCGGCGCGGCCCTGTTCGTCGAGCGTGCGCTGGCTCGGAAACAGCCCTTCCTCCCAGCCCGGCAGGAAGACGTTCTCGAATTCCAGCCCCTTGGCCGAATGCAGCGTCATCAGCGACACTGCTTCTTCGTCGGCAGCTCCCTCGCGGTCCATCACCAGCGAGATGTGCTCGAGGAAGCCGTGCAGGTTCTCGAACTCCTCCATCGAGCGGACGAGTTCTTTCAAGTTGTCGAGCCGCCCTGCGGCATCGGCCGAACGGTCCTTCTGCCACATCTCGGTATAGCCGCTCTCGTCGAGCACGATCTCGGCGAGCTGGGTGTGCGGCGTGACCTCGCTCTGCTTGCGCCAGCGGTCGAACTGCAGGAGGAGCCCACGTAAGCTTCCGCGCGCTTTCGGCTTCAGCTCGTCGGTCTCGACCACGGCGCGCGCTGCCTCGAACAGCGGGATGCGGCGCTTGCGCGCATGGTCGTGCAGCATCTGCACGGTGGCATCGCCGAGCCCGCGCTTCGGCACGTTGACGATGCGTTCGAAGGCGAGGTCGTCGGCGGGCGAATTGATCACGCGCAGGTAAGCCAACGCGTCGCGGATTTCGGCACGTTCGTAGAAGCGCGGGCCGCCGATCACCCGATAGGGCAGGCCGAGGGTGACGAAGCGGTCTTCGAACTCGCGCATTTGATAGGAGGCGCGGACCAGGATGGCGATCTCGTTGAGATGCTCGCCCTTGCGCTGCAGATCCTCGATCTCCTCGCCGATCGCGCGGGCCTCCTCTTCGGAGTCCCAGGCGCCGGTGACCGTCACCTTCTCGCCCTCGGCATCTTCGGTGCGCAGGGTCTTGCCGAGCCGGCCTTCATTATGGGTGATCAGATGCGAAGCGGCGGCGAGGATATGGCCGGTCGAGCGATAGTTGCGCTCCAGCCGAATGACCTTCGCACCGGGGAAATCGTGATCGAAGCGCAGGATGTTGTCGACCTCGGCGCCACGCCAGCCATAGATCGACTGATCGTCGTCGCCGACGCAGCAGATGTTCTTGGGGGGCGTGGGAGACTGCGCGGCATCGTCATTCCGGGGCGCGCCGCCAGGTGCGAACCCGGAATCTCGAGATGAGTCCCCATCAGTTCGAGATTCCGGGCTCGGCTCTTCGAGCCGCCCCGGAATGACGGAGGATGGGGTGACTGCGCGTGACTGACTCGGCGCCTGCGCCAGCAGCCGCAGCCAGAGATATTGCGCGACGTTGGTGTCCTGATATTCGTCGACCAGGATGAACTTGAAGCGGGTCTGATACTGCCGCAGCACGTCCGGGTTCTCGCGAAACAGCCGGATGTTCTCGAGCAGCAGATCGCCGAAATCGGCGGCGTTGAGGATCTTCAGCCGCTCCTGATAGCTCGCATACAGCTTGCCGCCCTTGCCGTTGCCGAACACGGCGGCCTCGCCGGAGGGCACCTGCGACGGCATCAGGCCGCGGTTCTTCCAGCCGTCGATCAGGCCGGCCAGCATGCGCGCGGGCCAGCGCTTGTCGTCGATGTTCTCGGCCTGCAACAGCTGCTTCAACAGCCGGATCTGGTCATCGACATCGAGCACGGTGAAATTGGATTTCAGCTGCACCAGTTCCGCATGGCTGCGCAGGATGCGGCCGGCGATCGAGTGGAAGGTGCCGAGCCAGGGCATGCCTTCGACCGCCTGGCCGAGCATGTCAGCAAGGCGCGCCTTCATCTCGCGCGCCGCCTTGTTGGTGAAGGTCACGGAGAGGATTTCGCTCGGACGCGCCCGGCCCTGACTCAGGATATGCGCGATGCGCGTGGTGAGGACGCGCGTCTTTCCGGTGCCCGCTCCGGCGAGCACCAGCACCGGCCCGTCCAGCGTCTCCACCGCCTCGCGCTGCTCCGGATTGAGCCCTGCGAGATAGCGCGGGCCGCCGGTTGCAGCCGCACGGGCGCGCGCCGCGATGCCGCCGGCGAGCGGCTGGTGGTCGGGCGCGGGAAAATGGCTCAGCTTATTCGGCTCGGTCATCAGCGAATCAATCTCATCTCCACGATGGCACCGCGGAGCGTCAAAGGGGAGCCTCATAGCAGGGATTGATGGCCATATGGGGCCGCCTGTCCCCGTTTTACAGACCTAAATGCGCCCGCCGATGCGGGGATTGCGCCTGCTACCGCCGATTCGTTCCAGTGACCGGCGAATTTTTAGCCGTTTCCGGGCCCGGAACCATTGTTCCAGGGGCGGATTGTCCTGGCAACGCCACAGCGTCGGAGCGCTCCGGCCACAATTGGAAAGACAGCTTCGAGAGACAGAGGTCGCGTCATGTTAGGCTGGGTTGTCACCTTCCTGGTTATCGCATTGATCGCTGGCATTCTCGGCTTTGGCGGCGTCGCCGGAGCGTCGATCGAGATCGCCAAGATCATCTTCTTCATCGCCGTCGTGCTGTTCCTGGTGTCCGCCGTGGTCGGCGTGGCCCGCGGACGCAGCCGCGTGTAGTCCGGCCTCATCCCTGACAGTGAGGTCGCGTCAAGGGCGCAGTGCCTCGGCGGAGGTGCTGCGCTCTTTGAGTTGATGACGTGGTCCCGTTCGCTCGCGCTGCGCGCAAGCGCTCCTGCCGAACTTCAGGCGGGCATGAGTGCCAGCTCGATCTTCGTCACCGCCGGATCGAGCGCCACCGAGGCGAGCCGCGAATCGTTTGACAGGGCGGTCAGCGTCAGCTTCTGGTCCTGCACGCGGAAAATCCGGCACAGCGTCGTGGCATCGGAGGAATCGCGCAGCATGACCGAGAGCGGCGCGGCGCCATGCGCCTCTGCGATCTTCTCCGCCACCAGCGCCATCCGTGTCGCCGCGGCCGCGAGCCGCTCCTGGTGACGTGCGGCGGAATTGGCCGCGAGCGGCAATCCCTCCTCATTGGTCAGCAGGACCGTCTCGAAACGTCCGACCTCGGCGATCTTGTCGAGCAGCGGCACCAGCTCGCGACGCTCGCCGGCTTCGCTCGCAAGCTGCGCCAAGTCTAGCGAGATGCGCTCACGTTCGACCAGCGGGGCCAGCACGTCCTGGATCGTATTTCGCAGATTTGCATCCTGCTCCGTCACCTTCTGCCGGCTCTGCTCGCGCAGCTGGTCGAGGCTGGCGGCCTGAAGCTGCACCTGCCGGCGCAGAAGGTCGCGCGCCGTTGCACCCTTGCGGGCGCCGAACAGATAGCCCGCGCTCAGTAATAGAATGGCGGCGCCGAGGCCGCTCGCGATGGCAAAGATCGTCATGGTTTTTTCGCTGCCGCCTCAGGTCGGCCGCACTCCTCAACCCCGGCCATGCGCAGGATGGCGCTGCGCTCGCTTGCAGAGCCCGTGCCGCGGCCGCTCGGGGCTTCGCCCGCTCCGGCGGCACGAACCGCGATCTGTTTGGCCGGAACTCCGACGCGCTTGAGCTCGCCCGCGATCGCCTTGGCACGGGCATAGCTGAGCAGCAGATTGTAGTCCTCGGTGCCGGTCGTGTCGGAATGGCCTTCGATCAGCACCGTCGCCTCACCATGCCGCGGCAGCCAGCGGTGCAGCACCTCCAGCGATCGCCGCATGTCGCTCGGGTCCGGCCGGCTACTGTTGCGATCGAAGGCGATCGTCAGCGGCTGGAAACATTCCGTCGGCGTCGGCTTCGGGGCAGGCGGCTCGGTCACACTGAGCGTCGTCTTTGCCTCCGGCACGACAACCGGCGCTGGAGGCGTTTCTGGCGCAACCTGAGCGGCCACCGTCGCAGGTGCGGGACGCGCTTCCGCCGGTTGCGGCGGCCGAGGCGGCTCCGGAGGTCGAATGTCCTGCTGCGCGACCGGCTGGCGTTCAGCCGGCGGATTGACCCGCGGCCGCGGCGGCTCGGCCGGCACTGTTGCCACGGTGGCTGTGCGGAGCTGCGCGCTGAAGCTCTGCAGCGAGAGCTCTGCCGACGCCATCGCGATCATCGTGCCGGCGATCGCAAAGGCGATTGCGAGCCAGGCGGGGGCGTCCTCGCCGGCGACCGCACACGGATCGATGCCGCCGGCGTCGTGCCGGGGAAACGGCACGCGCTGGGTCAGCCTTTCAGGTGGTGGCGGGCCGGCAATGGAAGGCGGAGCCAGCATCTTCAGCCAACAGGAATCTTGAATTTCGGCGTGATCAGGTCGATGCCGCATTCGAGCTGCGCACACCAGTCGATGAACTGCCGGCTCATCGCTGCGGTGGGGAACAGCGCGCCGTGCTGCGGGGCGATGATCTCGATATCGAGCGGCCGGACCATGTCTGCCCAGGCCTTCATCACCTTGTTGGACGCGATGAAGCGCCGATGGAATCCTTCCATGTACTGCACATGCGCCTGGAAATCGCGGACCACCCTGTAGTCCGTTCCCAAGGAGGCGCCGAGGTCGCCGGAGTAGAGGATCTTCGAGATCGGATCGTAGAGCTGGAAGTTGCCTTCGCTGTGCAGGAAATGCGCGGGCAGCGCATACAGCTTGCTGCCGGCGAGATCGAACACCATGCCCTCGTCCGGGATCGGCTTCATCCGGTCGAGGACCATGTGGTCGAAGCAGAAATGCGAAACGAACCGGGTCCAGATCGAGGAGATATAGGCGTCGGCATCGGTGGTCATCAGCCAGCCGTTGATCGCCGCGACGATGTCCGGGTCCTGGTGCGACAGGAACAGATATTTCAACTTGCCGCCGGAAAGCTGGCTGAAAGTCTCCGACAACACCTTGGCGTAGACCTTGTGGCCGCCGGGATCGAGAATCATGCCGACCCCGTCGTGAATGATCAGATGCTGGTTGGTCTGCACCGCGAGATCGCCCGCGGCGAAGTCTTCCAGCAGGATGTTCTTGTGAACGCCGTCGTCGTACAGGACGGTATTGGGCATGAACGCGTACTCCGCGCCGGTGCCGCCATGTGAAGCACGCGCCGGCCTGACTGATGTGACCGGCTTAGAGCACCTTCTGCAGCGAGCGGACTGCCTCGCGCATGTCGAAGAAGGTGAGCCCCAGTTTGCTGTTCTCGTTGGTCAATGCCAGCAGCAGCGCGCCGCGGCCGGCACTGACGAGAACGGCATAGCCGGACTCGCCGCGGATGATCACCTCCTGCAGATGGCTGCGGCCGAGCTCCATCGAAGCGCGTCCGCCAAGGCTGAGAAGCGTCGCGGTCATGCCGGCGACGCGGCTCTCTTCCATGTCGGCAGCCAGCACGCTGGCGATCATCAATCCATCTTCCGAGATCAGCGCGCATGCCTCGACCCCGAAGGAGTCGCTTTGCAGCTTGCGCAGAACGCGGTTGATTTCATCGAGCCGTGACATCGGCTTCTCCTCGACAATACGGGGGGAAAACATGGATTGAAATTGACTCTTGGCCATATCGTCGTGCTCGATTGTTGGCGTGGAATTGTCCGGAGCTGTGGCTGCCGGCAGCGGCGCTGCTGTGTCGTCGGCGTTCGGTCGGGGGCCGTCGCTTGCGGCGGCGCGCGCCTCGATGGTCTCGACCGCGTCATCGAGGGCGCGCTGTTCGGCCTTGATCCGGGCCTTCGAGACCGGAGGCGTCATTGAATTGAGCTGGGAGATCAACGCGGCCCGCGCCGATTGATAGAACTCGGCCCGGCGCGCGGGATTGGCGTCCGGCAAGCTGTCCATCGCGCGCGACAATAGGATGAAGTAGTCGGCCGTCGTCACGCGATTGACGAACGGTTCCTCTTCCGAGCCTTGCGACCTCCGTAAGAGGTTTGCGATGCCCACAGCTACTCTCATCCTACTCAACGCAACACAACTGATCGGCAGCGTAACTTGTGTCTCACCTCGGCCCGAATGATCTGAATCAAATCACAATAAGATCACAATCTTCCCGGGATACCCTCCGTGGTAAGAGTTCACCGATTTGCGGGAGGAATCGTCGCAGGTGATTTGCAGGTGCGACTCAAACCGGTCCGGTGATACGACGGACTGCAGGCAATCTTCGCAAAGTACGCATCGCATCGCCGCGTCTGTGCCGCTGCCGCGGCTGCCCCATGGGCAGCGGCCGCAATGTTAGCCGACGCTGGCGGGGACGACGAACCAAGACGATGATGAGGGGGAGGCCACGTGAAGTTCACGGAATATGTGCAGCGCGATGCCGTCGCGCTCGCCGAATGCATCGCCCGCGGCGAAACCTCGCCGGCAGAACTTCTGCAGATCGCCTTGGCGCAGAGCGAGCGGGCGCAGCCGCGAACGAACGCGATTTGCCTGATGATGGCGGGCCAGGCGCGAGCCCAGTTCGCAAATCCGTCCAAGGGACCGTTTACGGGCGTTCCCTTTCTGATCAAGGATGCCGCGCAGGATTATGCGGGCCTGCCGACCAGCTATGGCAGCAAGGCGCTGTCGGGCCTTGTCGCCGCCGAGCATGCCCATGTGGTCCGGCGCTATCTCGAAGCGGGCTTCGTGATCTTCGGCAAGACCAACCTGCCGGAGCTGGCGCTGAAGGGCGTATCGGATAGCCGCCTGTTCGGGCGGACCTGCAATCCCTGGAATGGCGATCACACGCCGGGCGGCTCCAGCGGTGGCGCCGCGGCGGCGGTCGCCTCCGGCGTGGTGCCGATGGCGGCCGGCAGCGATGGCGGCGGCTCGATCCGCATTCCCGCCGCCTGCTGCGGCCTGTTCGGCCTGAAGCCGTCGCGCGGCTTGGTCTCGGCCGGGCCGGCGTTCGGCGAATATTGGTATGGTGCGGCAAGCGAAGGCGTGATCTCGCGCAGCGTGCGCGACACCGCGGCGGCGCTCGACGTCATCGCCGGAGCCGAGCCCGGCGATCCGTTTCTCGTCGCAGAGCCCGGCGTCGTCTTCGCACAGGCGATGAGCCGCGAGCCCGGCCGCCTGCGCATCGGCTTCACGGCGGCCTCGCCGATCGGCACCGCGGTTCACGCGGAGGCGAAGGCGGCGGTCGAGAATGCAGCGAAGCTCCTGAGCAATCTCGGCCACGAGGTCGAAGAAGCCTCGCCCGATATCGATGGCGCAGCGCTCGCGAAATCCTTCCTGCACATCTACTTCGGCCAGGTCGCAGCCCTCGTGGCCGATGCGCGCGCCAAAGGCGCAAAGCGTCAGGATTTCGAGCTGCTGACGCGGGTGCTGGCCACGCTCGGCGGCGCGATTTCCGCCGGCGCGCTGACCACGCAGCTGTTGAAGTGGAACGAGTTCGCGCGGGCGCTGGCGCGCTTCCATCAGCGTTACGACCTGTTGTTGACGCCGACGCTCGCGCATCCGCCGGTCCGGCACGGCCAGGGCGATCCGAGCGCGGCGGAGCAGACGCTGCTCGATTGGCTCGATCGCATCGGGCTGCTTGGATTGCTCGGCCGCGCCGGTCTGCTCGACGGCACCATCGACAAGATCGCCCGCGACAGCCTGCAATATGTGCCGTTCACGCAGCTCGCCAATCTCACCGGCACGCCGGCGATGAGCGTGCCCCTGCACTGGACGGCCGATGGCCTGCCGCTCGGCGTGCAGTTCGTCGGCCGGCTCGGCGACGAGACACGGCTGCTGCAGCTCGCGCATCAGCTCGAACAGGCGCAGCCCTGGTTCGACAAGCTGCCGGCCTGGGTCACGCAGGCATAGCGCTATGTCTTGACCGGCATGCCGATGGCGCGGCCGAGCCCGTCAGGGCGCGGCAGCGCCGCGTGCTGGCGTGCCACCTCCTGGATGCGCGCCTGGATGTCGTCGGGAAACGGCGCGACCTTGCGCTTGCTCATGTCGATATGGACGGACATGTTCTCCGAGGTGGCTGAGAGCCAGCCTTCGCCGGCGTGGCGCAGCTCTTCGAAGGTGTGCAGGCGCTTTTCGTCGGCGGCGATCAGCCACACCGCGATCTGCACGGGATCGCCCAGGTGGATCTCGCGCAAATAGCGCACGTGGCATTCCGCGGTGAAGGTCGAGCCCTGCCGGTCGTTCATATAGGCCGGGCCGATGCCGAGCGCAGCCCAGAGTTGATCGATGGCGCGGTCGAACATCACGTTGTAATAGGCCATGTTGAGATGGCCGTTGTAGTCGATCCATTGCGGCTCGATCTGCATCACCGAGGACAGGAACGGCCCGGTCCCTCGCGTGGTGGGCACTGCATTATCGCTCATCGGCTCTTCCGTTTGCTCCCTTGACCCCTGTGTCGTCCTTTGTCACGGTCCGCCGCAAATCGCGGAGGAAACAGTGGCGACGACGATCCCCCATCACGACCTGAAACGGCCCGAGCCGCAAGCGCTGAAGAACGCGCTGGACGCTCTTGCCGCGCGCTTCGGCAACCGCCTCATCACCTCGCAGGCCGTGCGCGAGCAGCATGGCCATACCACGACCTGGCTGCCGACGCAGCCGCCGGACGGCGTGGTGCTGGCGCAGGAGACCGCCGACATCCAGGACGTGGTGCGGATTTGCGCAAGCCATGGCGTGCCGATCATCCCGTTCGGCACCGGCACCTCGCTCGAGGGCCAGGTCAATGCACCTGCGGGGGGCATCTGCATCGATCTGCGCGACATGAACAAGGTGCTGGAGGTCCATGCCGAGGATCTCGACTGCGTGATCCAACCCGGCGTCACCCGCAAGGCGCTGAACGAATATTTGCGCGACCAGGGCCTGTTCTTTCCGATCGATCCCGGCGCCGATGCCTCGCTCGGCGGCATGGCCTCCACGCGCGCGTCGGGCACCAATGCGGTGCGCTACGGCACCATCCGCGAGAACGTGCTGGCGCTGAAAGTGGTGCGCGGCGACGGCGAGATCATCAAGACCGGCACGCGCGCCAAGAAATCCGCCGCCGGCTACGATCTGACTCACCTCTTCATCGGCGCCGAAGGCACCCTCGGCATCATCGCCGAGCTGACCATTCGCCTGCGCGGAATTCCGGAGACGATCGCGGCCGCGGCTTGCTCCTTCGAGACCGTGCGCGGCGCCTGCCAGGCCACGATCCTGGCGATCCAGACCGGCATTCCGGTGGCACGCATCGAACTTCTGAACGCCGCGCAGGTGAAGGCCTGCAACGCCTATTCGAAGCTGAGCCTGCCGGAAACGCCGCTCTTGCTGCTCGAATTCCACGGCAGCGAGGCCGAGGTGGCGGAGCAGTCGCGGAATTTCGGCGAGATCGCGCGCGAATGCGGTGGCGGCGAGTTCACCTGGACCACCAGGCCGGAGGATCGCACCAGGCTGTGGCAGGCGCGGCACGACGCCTATTGGTCGGTGAAGGCGATCCGGCCCGGCGCCGGCGTGGTGGCGACCGACGTCTGCGTGCCGATCTCGCGGCTGGCCGACTGCGTCACCGAGACCGAAGAGGATCTCAAGCGCCTCAATTTGACCTCGCCGATCGTCGGCCATGTCGGCGACGGCAATTTCCACTGCTCCTTGATGTGCGATGTCGACGACGCCGAGGAGATGGCGCGCGGCGAAGAGTTCATGCATCGCTTGGTGGAGCGCGCGCAAGGCATGGGCGGCACCTGCACAGGCGAGCACGGCATCGGCCAGGGCAAGCAGAAATATCTGGAGGCTGAGCTCGGGCCCGAGGCGCTGGACACGATGCGCGCGCTGAAGCAGGCGCTCGATCCGCAGAACATCTTCAACCCCGGCAAGATCATGCCGGCGGCGTAGATCAGCCGCCCGGCGGTGCGAGCGCGCGCACGGCTTCATCGACGCTGTGGAACATGTGATCGCGCGGCAGCACGTCGTACAGGCCGAAGCGTTCGAACGCGTCCTGGGCGCGCAACGATTCCAGCCGCGCCACCGCGAAGCTGACGCCCTGTTGGTTGCACAGCTTGATCAGCTCCAGCAGCGCCTGTGCCGCCGTGAAGTCGATCTCGGGAATGCTGCTCGCTTCCAGCACCAGCAGCCGCGGCTGTTGGTTCTGCAGCAGATGCTGAACACCGGCGCGGAACGTCGTCGCATTCAGGAAGCTGAGCGGCGCCTGGAAGCCAACCACCGCTACGTCGGCCGACCTTTCGCCCTTGATGCTCGGATGCGCCGGCCACCAGATCGTCGTGCCCGGGACGCGTTCGAACCGGACGAGGTGCGCGCGCGTCGTGCTCCAGATGCCGTGCAACAGCGACAAGCCGATGCCGAGCGCCACGCCCTGTTCGATCGGCAGCACGACGATGGCAGCCGCGGTCGCGAGGATCAGCAGGAACTCGCCTTTCGACTGCCGGTAGATGCGCAGGATCTGCGACAGGCGGATGATGCGCAGCGCGATGAACAGGAGCACGCCGCCGAGCGCAGCCTCGGGCACATGGGCGAGCAGCCGCGCACCGAAGCCGATCAGCGCGAGCACGAGCGCGGCTGCGACTAGGCCGGACAATTGCGAGCGGCCGCCGGTTTCGGCGACGATGCCGGTGCGCGGTGGGCTTGCATTGACCGGAAAGGCGCCGATCAGGCCGGCCAGCAGGCTGCCCGCGGCGGCGCCGATGAAATCGCGATCGATGTCGGCCGGCTGGTCTGAGTCGGACGGAAACGCGCGCGAGGTCGCCGCGGACTGCACCATCACGACAATGGTGATCAGAAAGCTGAGCGGCACCAGCTTCGCCCATTGCTCGGGAGCGATCTCCGGAATTTTCGGCGTTGGCAGATTGCCGGACAGCGCGCCGACCACGTGCACGCCCTTGTCCTCCAGATGCGCCACGATCACCAGCAGGGTGGCGGCCATCAGCGCGATCAGCGCGCCGGGAATCCGCACGCTGATCATCTCCGATGTCGTGACGATGGCGACCACCCCGAAGCCGATCGTCATCGTGAACGGGTTGGCGTCCGTGACGTGCCGGGCCAGCACGGCGATGTGTTCGAGCGTCGGCCCGGCGGGCGAGGGGACGCCGAGCACCCCGGGCAGCTGCGAGACGATGATGTGGATCGCGATGCCCGCGAGAAAGCCGACGGTGACCGGCACGGAGAGCAGATCGGCGATGCCGCCGAGCTTGAACGCGCCGGCGCAGGCCAGCATCAGCCCGACCAGCAGCGCGAGCGCAGCCGCCAGCGCGAAATAATCCGGCGTGCCGCTCGTTGCGAGCAGCGCAAGGCCGCCGGCGAAGATCGGCGTGATGGTGGAATCCGCGCCGCACGACAGATAGCGGTTGGCGCCGAACACTGCGAAGCCGAGCGATCCCGCGATGAAGGCGAAGAAGCCGATCTCGGGCGCGAAGCCGCCGAGCCGGCTGGTCGCCATCTGCTCGGGGATCGCGATCGCCGCCAGGGTGAGCCCGGCGACGAGGTCGGCGGGCAGGGCGCTCAAGCTCCAGCCCCGCAGCGAGCGCAGCAGCGGCCAGCGTTTGTTGCCTGCGTTCGATGTTTGTCGGATCACGGTCACCTCCTGTCGTGCCACACAAGAGCGATTCATCGGGTCAGGCAAGCCCGTGATCCCATGGCGGCTCCGGCGCGAAGGCGGCGGCGATGAAGTCGATAAAGGCGCGGACCTTGGCCGAGGGCGAGCGATCCGGCAGGTACACGGCATAGACCGCAAGCAGATCGGAGGCCGGCAGCTCCAGCGTGATCGGCACCAGCCGTCCCTCACGGAGCGCGTCGGCGACGATGAAGGTCGGCTGATAGATGATGCCCTGGCCGGCGAGCGCGGCCGCCAGCAGCGCATCGCCATTGTTGGCGCGCAGATTGCCGCTGACGGAGATGTCGACGCTCTTGCGCGCCCCCATGCGCCAGCGTCCTGCGCCTGCCTGCGCCAGGGTGTAGCCGAGGCAGTTGTGACCTGCGAGCTCCGCGGTCGTGCGCGGGGTCCCATGGGCTGCGAGATAGGATGGCGCGGCGCAGACCTCCATGCGGCAGGGCGCCAGCCGCCGCGCGACCAGGCTGGAATCGCGCAAGGTCCCGATGCGGATCGCCAGATCCCAGCCCTCCTCGGTGAGGTCGACCAGGCGGTCGTTGAGACCGAGTTCGACCGTGACGCCGGGATAGTGCCGGGCGAATTCGGCGAGCCGCGGCGCGATCTGACGGATACCGAAGGCGAGCGGCACGTTGAGGCGGAGCAGCCCGCGCGGCTCGATCCGATCGGCCGAGACCGCCGCCTCGGCCGCCTCGAAATCGCCGAGCACGCGTTCGGCGAGCTCCAGATAGCGCCGGCCATCATCGGTGATGGCGAGCCGGCGCGTGGTGCGATGAAACAGCTTGGTGCCGAGCCGGCTTTCCAGCGCCGCCAGATGCTTGGTCACCATGGTCTGCGACATCCCGAGCGCCCGGGCGGCGGCCGAGAGGCTGCCGCTCCCGGCGATCTTGGACATCACTTCGAGCCCGGTCAGGCGGTCGAGCATTCACTTCACTCTATTGGTGTGAACTATCTTTCCCGGATACCAGATTATCGCCCCTCGGGAAATGATCCATATCTTTGCGAGCGATTCCTACTGGAGGCTGAGATGATCGATTCCCGCACCGCACCCTATGCCGCGCTTCTGCTTCGCCTGACCCTGGGCGGACTGTTCCTGGCCCACGCCAGCCTGAAACTGTTCGTGTTCACCCCGGCCGGGACGGCCAAATTCTTCGGCAGCATCGGCCTGCCGGCGGAGCTCGCTTACCTCGTCATCGCCGCCGAGATCCTGGCCGGCATCGCGCTCATTCTCGGTCTCTACACCCGCTGGGCGGCGCTCGCCGCGGTGCCGATCCTGCTTGGCGCCATCTTCACCGTGCATGGCGCGGCCGGTTTCTTCTTCAACAATCCGAGGGGCGGCTGGGAATATCCGGCGTTCTGGGCCGTGGCGCTGATCGTGCAGGCGCTGCTCGGTGATGGTGCCTTCGCGTTGCGTGCGCCGCGCGCGAACCTTGCCAGCGGCGCGCTGCGCAGCGCACATTGACGGCTTGCGAGCCCGCTCCATTAGCCGAGGGTTGAACATGACACTGCCGAGCCTGTTCGTGTCGCACGGGTCGCCGATGCTGCCGCTGACAGACGCGCCAGCGCGGCAGTTTCTGATCGATCTGGGCCGCAGCCTGCCGCGGCCCAAGGCCATCCTGGTGATCTCGGCACATTGGGAGACGGCCGAGCCCGAGGTGAACGCGGTCGCCGTGAACGACACCATCTACGACTTCTACGGCTTCCCGCGTGCGCTCTATGAGCTGCGCTATCCCGCGCCCGGCGCGCCGGAGCTCGCACAAGACATCGCGGCACGGCTCAAGAGCGCCGGCTTCGCGGCATCGATCGACCGCAGCCGCGGCCTCGATCACGGCGCCTGGGTGCCGCTGCTTCTGATGTATCCGGAGGCCGATATTCCGGTGCTGCAGCTCTCGATCCAGACCGAGCGCGGGCCGCAGCACCATCTCGCGCTCGGCCGGGCGCTGGCGCCGCTCAGTGAGCAGGGCGTACTGATCATCGGCAGCGGCAGCTTCACCCACAATCTCGCCGAGTTCCGGATACGGCGGCCCGAGCTGAACGCTCCGGCGCTGCCCTGGGTCGATGCCTTCGCCGATTGGGTGCATGAGGCGGCGATCGCCGGTCGCATCGCGGATCTGCTCGACTATCGCCAGCTCGCGCCATATGCCCGCAACAACCATCCGACCGAGGAGCACTTCCTGCCGCTGTTTGCCGCGCTCGGGGCGGCCGGCGAGGGGGCGCGCGTCGAGCGGCTGCACAACAGTGCCAATTACGGCGTGCTGCGCATGGACGTGTACGCGTTCCATGCGGCGAATGAGACTGCCGCGGCCGCGTGATCGGGCCTGCAGGGGGCACGCTCCGCTCTGCCCAACCCTGCGCGTCTTGTACGAAAGCTCGCAGGTCAGGCGGTCACGATTCCGATCGAGTCACTGTGACCTCGGACCGAAATCCTGGTCGTCCAGAGCCGCATCCTGCGGGACCTTGATTGCGACGACGCCACGATTGAGGGCCTGGTGGCAGGAGTTGCAGCCAGAGGTCAGGTCGGCATAGGCCTTGTCGAATGCGGCCATGTCTTTCGCCTTCACCGCCGCTGCAAGTTCGGCGAACGGCTGCTGCGTGACAGCACTGACCATGTCGGGAAGCGAATTGTTCTCGACGGTCGGATGGGCGCGCCCCAGGCGATTGAAGGCGCCCCTGAGGTTGCCGAGCTCATAGGCGCCGAACTCCCAATTTCCCTCGTGAGCCGCGATCCATAGCCTGATGTGACGCGGCTGGATGGTCGCGATCATGAGATCGCTGACGCTCGGAACGTACGATACCGGCTCGTCCGCCGCGCCGGCCCGCAAGTCCAGCGCCGTTCCGAGATACACGAGCGTAGCGACGCTTGCCGCACCGGCGGAGGCAAGGACGCGAAAAACCATCGACCGTCTGCGCATGAGTGATGTCTCCAGATCTGACCGGAACCTACAGACGATTGATGATCAGCTCCAATCGTAGTATTTTTTGGACATAATAAGGAATTCTGATCATGAATATCTCCCTCAAGCAGCTGCGTTATTTCGATGCGGTCGCGCGTTTGTCGCATTTCGGCAGGGCTGCCGAACGGTGCGCGGTGACACAGCCGGCGCTCTCGATGCAGATCCAGGAGCTGGAGCAGACGCTCGGCGTGCAGCTTCTGGAGCGCAGCCGGAAGGGCGTGATCCTGACCGAGGCGGGCCGCGAGATCGCCGCGCGCGCCGAACGCGTGCTCGCCAGTGTGCGCGACATCATCGACACCGCGCACTGTCACCGCGGCGTGCTCGCCGGCACGCTGCATCTCGGTGTCATCCCGACGCTCGCGCCTTACGTGCTGCCGGTCGCACTGCCCTTGATCCGCAGAAGCTTTCCCGATCTGGACCTGCATTTGCGCGAGACCCAGACACAAACCCTGATCGCGCAGTTGCTCGACGGCGGGCTCGATCTGTTGCTGCTGGCGCTGCCGGTCGATCACCCCGATATCGAAACCATTCGCCTGTTTACCGATCGCTTCCTGCTGGCGCTGCCGAAATCGCGGGAGATTTCGACCAATCGCGTGCGCGCGACGCCCGAGCTGTTGCAGCAGGACCGGCTGCTGCTGTTGGAGGAGGGGCACTGTCTGCGCGACCAGGCGCTGTCGTTCTGCAACCTGCGCCGCGTCGACAACATCGACACCTTCGGCGCCTCGAATCTCTCGACCATCGTGCAGATGGTCTCGAACGGGCTCGGCATGACCTTGCTGCCCGAGCTCTCGGTCGACGTCGAATGCCGCCGCGGCGACATCAAGCTGATGCGCTTCTCCGATCCGGAGCCGAAGCGCGTGGTCGGACTCGCCTTCCGCAAGACCTCACCGCGCAAGGAGGACTTTGCCGCGCTCGGCAAGCTGATCGCGCAGGCCGCCACACGTCAGATCCGCGAGATGGCGGCGGTGTGAGTGATGTGTGACTGCCCGTCGTGCCAACGTGTCGCGGCCAATTTCGCTTGCGGCGTCGGGCAAATCACAACGATGATCCGTGCGTCCTGCACTCGATAAGAGGGCGTTTCGCGATCGTCACGAACGTTGAGCGCGGGATGCGGTGGACGTGATGTCATTGCAGCGCATCTCATGCGCGGACGAACGATGTCATCACGTACGGTCAAGTCGCGCGGTCCTGATACCCCGACGCTGGTATCCCGCGCAACGCGCGAAAGCGCGTTGTCGCGGTCGCGACGAGGCTTCGCCTCGCGCGGTTACGGTGGCCAAAAAGCCCGGTGCACCGAGGAGAACGCGAAGCAGCCGTTAAAGCCATCGCGCAGGGAAGGCCGGATCATCCGGCTGAGCCTGTGGTTCCTGCCCCGTGCATTTTTATCGCACGGGGGCCGCGGGTATCAGTCGATGCCCGGCCTTCCCTGCACCCTCTTTCTTGAAGAGGGTCACCGAATGAGCAAAGCTCGGACGCAAATCGCGCCGCGGGACTATGAACGCATGCCGCTTCCGTCATTGCGAGCGAAGCGAAGCAATCCAGAACCCAGTGAAGATTTTGGCGACGATTCTGGATTCCTTCGGAGCTCACGCTCATCGCAATGACGCCGCGAGCGCGTTGCAAACAAACATGGCCGTCTTGACCTCCGACGTAAGTGACATCAGCCGCTCCAACCCACAAAGTCCTTGACCCGTTCGCGCACAAATGATGCGAAGAGTGACCAGGGAGAGAAACGACACAATGCGACTGCCCTTCTTCTATGGCTGGGTCGTCGTCGCCGTGACCTTCGTCACGATGGCGATCGGCGTCAATGCACGAACCGCCTTCTCGCTGTTCTTCCCGCCGATCCTGTCCGAATTCGGCTGGGAGCGCGGTATCACCGCCGGCGCGTTCTCCTTCGGTTTCGTGATATCGGGAATCGTCAGTCCCTTGATCGGCCGGCTGATGGACCGCACCGGCCCGCGCGCGGTGATGGAGCTGGGCGTGGCGCTGATGGCCGGCGGGCTGTTGCTGGCCCCACTGACGTCGCAGCCCTGGCATCTCTACGTCACCATAGGCGTCATGGTCGGCGCCGGCAGCGTCTGCCTCGGTTATTCCGGGCAATCGCTGTTCCTGCCGAACTGGTTCATCCGCCGGCGCGGCCTTGCGATCGGCGTTGCCTTTGCAGGCGTCGGCATCGGCTCGGTCACGCTGCTCCCCTGGGTGCAGCATATGATTGCCGAAACCGGCTGGCGCACCGCCTGCACCGCCATGGGCCTCCTCGTGCTGATCGTGCTCGCGCCGATCAATCTGCTCCTGCGCAAAAAGCCGGACGAGCTCGGCCTGCGGCCCGATGGCGATGCCGTCCCATTGGCTTCGGCGGCGAAGCCGGTCTCCAACATCGTCGATCCTGCCTGGGCCGCCGTCGATTGGACCTTGCCGCGCGCGCTGCGCACGATGAGGTTCTGGTGGCTTGCGATCGGCTATTTCTTTGGCCTGTACATCTGGTACGCGGTCCAGGTCCACCAGACCAAATATCTGCTCGAGATCGGCTTCAGCCCGAACGTCGCGGTGTGGGCGCTCGGTGCGGTCAGCCTGCTCGGCATTCCCGGCCAGATCGCACTCGGTCATGTGTCGGATCGGATCGGACGCGAGGCCGTCTGGGTCTTGAGCTGTGTCGGCTTTGCCATCTGCTTCGCCGCCCTGATCGCGCTCAAGGCTTCGCCGACCCTGCTGCTGGTCTATGTCATGGTGGCGAGCCAGGGCGTGCTCGGCTACGGCATCACCTCGGTGATGGGCGCCGTGGTCCTGGAGATCTTTCAAGGACCGCATTTCGGGGCGATCTTCGGCACGATCATGCTGATCGGCCTGTGCGGCGGCGCGGCAGGCCCCTGGGTCACCGGCGTGCTCTACGATCTCACGGCGAGCTACACGGCCGGTTTTGCGATCGCGATCGCTGCGTGTCTCGTCTCGGCGGTCGCAGTGTGGTGTGCCGCGCCGCGGAAAGTCCGCGCGGTCGCCGGCCAATTGCACCGGCTGAAGCCGGCCACCGAGGTCCCATGATGGATTTAGGTGATCAGGATTTCGCTTGCCATGCCCCTCTCCAGATGAGCTAATCGGCCAAAACGAAAAATCAGGAGAGGAACGACCATGAACGAGCATGTCCAGGCCGAGACTGTCCAGGCGAAGCCGGCCGCGCCGCTGTTCAATCCGTTGTCGCCGCAGTTCATCCGCGATCCCTATCCTTTCTATCAGCAGCTGCGCGAAACTGACCCGATGCATGTGACGCCGTTCGGCGCCTTCCTCGCGAGCCGCCATGCGGAATCGAGCCTCGTCCTGCGCGACAAGCGTTTCGGCAAGGACTTCGTCCCCCGCAGCATCCGCCGCTACGGCCCGAAGATCATGGACGAGCCGATTTTCCGCAGTATGAGCCTGTGGATGCTGCAGCAGGATCCGCCCGATCACACGCGCCTGCGCAACCTCGTCGTGAAAGCGTTCACGGCGCGGCGGGTGGAGGACATGCGCCCGCGGATCCAGCAGATCGTCGACCAGACGCTCGACGAGGTGATCCCGCGCGGGAACATGGACCTGATCGAGGATTTCGCGTTCCGCCTTCCGGTGACCGTGATCTGCGAGATGCTCGGAATTCCGGAGGAGCACCGCGAAGCTTTCTATAAGAGTTCGCGCGAAGGCGGACGCCTGCTCGATCCGGTGCCGCTCTCGCCGGCCGAGATCGCGGAGGGCAATGCCGGCAACGCGGTCTCGAAGGCCTATTTCCAGCAGCTGTTCGAGTTGCGGCGACGCCAGCCCGGCGACGATCTGACAACGCAGCTGCTGCAGGCCGAGGAAGACGGCGCCAAGCTCAGCCATGAGGAACTGACCGCGAATATCATCCTGTTGTTCGGCGCCGGACATGAGACCACCGTCAACCTGATCGGCAATGGCCTGCTCGCGCTCTATCGCAATCCGGATCAGCTGGCGCTGTTGAAGGCGCGCCCGGAGCTGATCACCAATGCGATCGAGGAGTTCCTGCGCTACGACTCCTCGGTGCAACTGACCGGCCGCGTCGCGCTGGAGGATATCGAGGATCTCGGCGGCAAGCGCATCCCCAAGGGCGAGACCGTGCTGTGCCTGCTCGGCTCAGCCAATCGCGACCCGGCCGTCTATCCCGACCGCCCGGAACAACTCGATATCGCCCGGCCCAATGTGAAACCCTTGTCGTTCGGCGGCGGCATCCATCATTGCCTCGGCGCGCAGCTCGCCCGCATCGAAGCGGAGGTGGCGATCGGAACGCTGCTGCGCCGGCTGCCGGAGCTGAAGCTGGACGATCCGGACAATCCGGATTGGCGGCCGACCTTCGTGCTGCGGGGCCTGAAACGGCTGCCGGCCCATTGGTAACCATTTTGCTAACGGCGGTTGTGCGGCGCGGGCCATTTATCGCATGATGCTGTGACTTCGCCGCACTTCGTCCTATATGATGTGGCGCTCCGGCATCGATATCTGGTGGGGCGGCGCCGCACCGCGGGTTTGAGGGTTAGGCGCCGGAGCGTTGTCCTTTGAGGGAGACCCCGTGCAGACGACCCTGCTCGGATTGGCGATTGCCTTCATCCTTGCGCTCCTGGCTGCGCTGATTGGGCCTTATTTCGTCGATTGGAACCAGTTCCGGCCGCAGTTCGAGGCCGAAGCCAGTCAGGTGATCGGGGTGCCTGTGCGGGTCGCGGGCGCGCTCGATGCGCGCCTGTTGCCGACGCCGACCTTGCGGCTGCGCCAGGTCACGTTCGGCGGAGCGAATGATCTCGGCAAGCTGCGCGCCGACAAGCTCGATGTCGAGTTCAGCCTCGGCGACCTGATGCGGGGAGAATGGCGCGCCAATGAGCTCACGGTCAGCGGCATGGCCGCCGATCTCGGGCTCGATCCGAAGGGCCGCGTCGATCTGGCGGGCGGAGGCGGCCGGTTCAATCTGGCTGCGCTGTCGATCGATCGTCTGAATCTGACCGGCCGCGTCGCGCTGCATGACGCCGTCAGCCACTCGACGCTCGAGCTCACCGACATCGTGTTTTCCGGCGATGTCCGCTCGCTTGCCGGCTCGCTGCGCGGCGACGGCGCGGTTTCGGTTCTCGGCGTGCGCTATCCGTTCCGCGTGTCCTCTAGCCAGGACAAGGATTCCAGCGGCCTGCGCGTGCATCTCAACATCGATCCGGGCGAGCGTCCGGTGGCCGCCGATGTCGAGGGCCTGATCAGCTTTGCCAACCGCTCGCCGCGCTTTGCCGGTGCGCTGACCTTGTCCTCGCCGCCGCCCAAAGGACAGTCCAAGGAACAAGGCAAGGCCAAGCCGGTCGATGCCAAGGACCAAGCCATCGGCGATGCGCCCTGGCGGATGACGGCCAAGGTGGCAGCCGATTCTTCGGTCGCCAAACTGGACCAGATCGAGTTCAGCTTCGGCCGGGAGGAGCGGGCGCTGAAATTTGCCGGCAACGGCGATGTGCGCTTTGGCGCGGCACCGCTGCTGCGCGCCGCATTATCGGCGCGCCGGCTCGATGCCGACCGGTTGCTTGGCATCGACGGCAATACGGATCGCAAGGCGACCGTTCCGGCACAGGCGCTGCCGGAGTTGCGCAACTGGCTGGCGCGGCTGCCGACCTTGCCGCTGCCTGCGGACATCCAGATTTCGACCGAACAGATCACACTCGCCGGACGTCCGGTGCAGGATTTTTCAGCGAGGCTGCACAACGAGCCTGCGTCATGGAGCCTGGAACAGGTCGATCTCAAGGCGCCCGGCGCAACCCATCTGACGTTCAGGACAGCGGGGGCGTCGGCCGCTTCGACGTCGAGTGTTTCTGGCGCACTCGATCTCGATTCGGCTGATCCCGACGCGCTGGTCGCCTGGCTGCAGGGCCGCACCGAGACCAGCTATCGCAGCCAACGGCCGCTACGCTTGCGTGGCAATGTCAATATCGGGTCCGACCGTGTCGCTATCGAAAGTCTGAAGGCCGAGATGGACAGCGGGGCGGTCGAGGGCCGGATGGCACTGATCACCCCGTCCAGCGGCGCAGGATCGCGCTTCGAGGCGGCGTTGAAGGGCGAGCGGCTCGACGTCGATGCCGCCACGGCGCTGGCCCGCTCGCTCGCCGGATCATCGGGGCAGTGGCCTGACGAAGCGAGCATCGCGATCGACGTTGGACGCGCGACATGGAGCGGCCAGGACTTTCGTCCGTTCACAGCCAAAGCGTCGTACGGGCCGAAGAGCATCACGGTCGATCAGGTCAAGTTCAGCCAGGGAGGGGTGACCAGCGAGGGATCGGGCCGGTTCGACCGCACGGACGCAACCGGACGGCTCAGCCTGACCACGAACGCGGCGTCGCTCCACGACATCACGGCTCTGCTGCAGCCATTTGCGCCGAACCTGGCTGCGCAACTCGAGAAGGCCGCGGTTCAACCTGGGCCGGCGCGGCTCAAGCTCGCGCTTGATCTTGCCAAGGATCCGGCGAGCGCCGATCGTGCCCAGGCCAAAGCCGTGCTCGACATTGAAGCTCCGCAAATCAAAGGGACGACGACGCTGACCGCAAAGCCGGCGGCCTCGGCGCTGCGCAATTTCGATCTAGATGCGATCAGCCGCACCGATGTCGGGTTGGATGCGAAGATCTCGGCGGAGCAGGGCAATTTGTTGCTCGCTTTGCTTGGCGTGAATCGCATCGCCGCGGCGGGCAGCGGCCCGGCCGTGCTCGATGCCGACATCAAGGGCAATTGGCGCGCGCCCTTGCGCGTCACCGCGAAGATCGCAGGCGTGGGTCTCGACGGGGATGTGCAGGGCACGCTCGAGACCACGTCCGGGTCCTGGTCCTTGCCCGCGGCCGATTTGCTCAAGGCTAATCTGAACCTGCGGGTCCGTAATGCGAACCTGGCGCCGCTCGCCGGATTCGGCGCGCAGGCTGCGGCGGCGCAGAACGCGCGGCTGTTCGCTCGCGTCGGTTTGGTCGCTGGCCGGCTCAGCCTGGACGACATCGATGGCCTCATCGGCGGAGCACGGCTGCGCGGGCGCCTCGCGCTCACGCTCGACGACGACAGGCAGATCGACGGCGAGCTTGGGCTGGACGCGCTGAACCTGCCGCAGATGTTCGCGCTTGTGGTCGGTGCGACCGGCCATGATGCCGCCGAGCCGCTCGGTCCGGGGTTCTTGAAGGGGTGGAGAGGTCGGGTGTCATTCCAGGCGCTCAGCGCTGCGCTGCCGGGCGGTGGCGAATTGCGCCCGATTGGCGGCACGATCAAGAGCGATGGGCAGAGCCTGACGGTCGAGAATTTGAAGGGGCGGCTTGGCGGCGGCGACGTCGCGGCGACGCTCGATGCACGGCCGAATGCCAATGGATTGGCGCTGAGCGGCCGCCTGGAGCTGTCGAACGTGGATGGCAACGCGTTGCACTACCGCAGCTTGGCGATGCCCGCCGGCCGCATCTCCGCGCAGATGGCGCTTGCGAGCGAGGGGCGCAGCGTGCAGGCGCTGACCAGCGCCTTTGCCGGCAACGGCACCGTCACGCTGGATGGTGTTTCGATTCCGGGTCTCGATCCACGCGCCTTCGATGTGGCGCTGCGTGCCTTCGACGCCGGCCAGATCACCGACGATGTGAAGCTTCGGCAGATCGTGGAGCCGGTGCTGACCACGGGATCGCTGGCGGTGGCGTCCGCGCAGATTCCGTTCGTCATCCGCGATGGGCGGCTGCGCGTCAGTGCGACGACTTTGGACGCCAAGGACGCGCGCGCGATCGTCTCCGGCGGTTATGATATCCCGGCCGATCAGGCGGATATTCGCGCCAGCCTGATCACGACGACGATCGGCAACGAGAGCAGCCGCCCGGAAATCCAGCTGTTCGTGGTCGGGACGCCCGACGGGCTGCAGCGCAGTGTCGATGTCACCTCGCTGTCGTCCTGGCTTGCGGTGCGCGCCATCGATCGCGAGACGCGGCGGTTGGATGCGATCGCGCGGGGCGAGCCGCCGCCGTCCTATCCCTCGTCCACCGCCTCCCTGCCGTCGCCCTCGGGGGCCGGGAGCGCACCGCCAAGCCTGACCGATGTGCCGGTGCCTGGACGCGATCCGCGCCGCACAAGGCCGGGCGGGCCCCGCCAGCAACCACCGCCGCAGCCGCCGCTGTCTGGTCCTCCGCCCGGATCGCCGCCGCTTCCGGTGCCGCCGGTGGCAGCGAACCAGCAGGTCGCCCCCTTGCCGCCGCCGGTTGAGGTTAAGCCCCCGCCGGGAGCCCTGCCGCCTAGGCCCAAGCCGATGCTGCGCCCGCCGCTGGTGCTGACGCCGCCTGGCAGTCCTTGATCTCGGTGCATCTCGGGGAGCATCCGCGCCGATGATGACGTTGCGTCAAGTGGAGGTCATTCGAGCCGTGATGGTGACCGGCACCATCAACGGCGCGGCGAAGCTGTTGAAGGTGTCGGCGCCGGGCGTCAGCCGGCTCGTGAAATACACCGAACGCTCGCTCGGCATTCGTTTCTTTCAACGCCAGAACGGCCGGTACTTTCCGACCCCCGAGGCGCAGAACATCTTCGAGCAGATCAACAGCGTCTACGAGAAGGTCGATGATCTCAGCTACATCATCTCTAACATTGGCCGCGGCGCGCTCTCGGAATTGCGTGTCGGCTCGGTGCCAAGCATCGCGCAGGTGATGGTGCCGCGCGCCATCGAGCGCGTGCGCCGGCGCTATCCCGATCTCGGCATCGACATCAATATCCTCAAGATCGAGGAAGCGATCGATTATCTGATGCTCGGCAAGGGCGAATGCGTAGCGATGAGCTACCGGCTCGACCACTCCGGGCTTGATTTCCTGCCGCTCGCCTCCGGCGAATTGTTCTGCATCGTGCCGCCGGGGCACGAACTCGCCGGCCGCAAGCAGGTCTCCGCCGCCGAGATGACGCGCTATCCGCTGATCGGCATCGATCCCAACGATCCTTACGGCCGGATCATGGCCGAGATCTTCGAGCGCAACAAACTCGACTACAACATCTCGATCAAGGCTCGCTTCGGCACCACCGTGTGCGCGCTGGTAAAGGCAGGGCTCGGCATCGCCATCATAGACCAGTTCACGGTGGCCCACGGCGGCTATCCCGGCATCGAGCTTCTGAAGATCGCCGAGCCGACCCGGTTCGACACCTATGTCGCGGTCAAGCGCGGCGCCCCGCTATCGCTCTATGCGGAATACTTCATCGATGGCCTGCGCGCGGAGATGCGCGCGCTGGAGCCGGGACGACGTCAGGTGGCAAGGGCCAGCGCGGCCGGCCGCAAAAGATAACATCATGTTAGGTTCGGCGGATATTTGGGTAATTGTGTTAGCTGGCGAAAACATTATCGTCCGCATCTGATTTCACCGTCCTTACGGAGCCGCGACAGCTCCAACCGGAGACGACGACCATCGTGCCAGATATTTCCGCATCCGGAGGCCGCAAATTCCTGACCGGGTTGCTCGGTGCCCCGATCGCGCACTCGGCTTCACCCGCGATGCACGAGACGGCTGCCGCGGCGCTCGGGGTCCGCTGTCACTACCAGCTCATCGAGGTCGCCGGCGCCGACCGTGCCGAGCTTGCGATCCTGCTCGAAGGTGTCAGGCGGCTTGGCTTTGCCGGTGTCAACGTCACCTATCCCTACAAGGAGGCGGTCGTCGACCTGCTCGACGAGCTCGCGCCCAAGGCAGCCGCGATGCGCGCCGTCAATACCGTCGTGGTGCGTGATGGGCGGCTGGTCGGCCATAATACCGACACGACGGGCTTTGCGCGTGCAGTGGCGCCCCTTGTTGCGGGGTCGGGCAACGGCGTCGTGGCATTGATCGGCGCCGGCGGTGTTGGCAAGGCGATCGCGTTTGCACTTGCGAACGTTGATGTCGCGGGCTTGCGCATCTTCGATACCGAGCGGGCGCGAGCAGAGAGGCTCGCCAGCGTGCTGCCTTCCGGGAAAGGCATCGTGGTAGCCGACAGCATCGAGCAGGCGGTGCAGGGCGCTGTGGGGATCGTGAATGGAACTCCGATCGGGATGCTGCCGAACCGCGGCACGCCGATACCCGACGCGCTGCTGCATGACGGTTTATGGGTGGCGGACGCAGTGTACTCGCCGCTCTGGACGCCTCTCTTGAAGGCGGCCAAAGCCAAGGGCGCGCGGGTCCTGCTTGGACGCGAGCTTGCGATCTATCAGGCGGCCGACGCGTTCGAGCTGTTCACTGGGCTTACGCCTTCGACCGACGTCATGGGGCGAGCTTTCGACGACCACATGGCGGAGAGATATCCGGCGGTTGACGCCGCCTGAGCAAACCGGCCAATACGAGCCGGAACATCGAATTCAAGAAACGCAAGAAGAGTAGAAACGAGGAGGAGACGCGTGCGATCGTTCATTTTGGCGAGCTTTTGCTCGGCTGTATTGCTGTCCGGCTCTGCGTGCGCACAGTCCGGGGCACCCATCAAGATTGCTGATGTTGCCGAGCTGTCGGGCGGTGGCGCCACCGTCGGTAACAATTGGAAGAATGGCATCGATCTGGCCGTCGAGGAGATCAATGCCAAGGGCGGTATTCTCGGGCGCAAGATCGAGGTCAGCCACGCCGATTCCCAGTCCAACCCGGGCGTGGCGCGCGCGCAGGTACAGAAGGCGCTCGACGCCGAGCCTTACGTCCTGCTCGGGCCGGGCTATTCCGGCTCCGTCAAGGTCACCGCCCCGCTCGCTGCCGAAGCGGGCATCACTCAGATCATGGGCGGCGAGGCGGCCGAACTGACGCAGGCCGGCAATAAGTTTCTGTTTCGCACATCCTTCGGTCAGCAGTCGTCGATGCCGAAGGTGGCCAAGTACATCAATGATGAGTTGAAGGCGAAGTCGGTGGCGGTCGTCTGGGTGAACAACGATTTTGGCCGCGGCGGACGCGACGTCATCACCAAGGAGTTCAATCGCCTCGGCATCAAGGTCGTCGCGGATCTGTCGACCGAGGCAGGCCAGGCGGACTTCGCAGCCGATGTCAGCAAGATCAAGGCCGCAGCCCCGGACGCCGTCTTCATCTATGTCAACGAAGAGGAAAGCGCGCGCATCCTCAAGGAGATCAAGCGCCAGGGCGTGACGGCGCCGCTGATCGGCGAGACCACGCTGGTTGGGCAGAAGGTCATCGAGCTCGCCGGCGATGCCGCCAATGGCGCCCGCGGCCATGTCGGCCTGACCACCGACGCGCCGGTCGAGGCCATCAAGGCGTTCCGGGACCGCTTCGTGAAGAAGTACAACTACGTGCCCGATCACAACGGCCTCAAGGGCTATCTCGCGGTCTACATGATCAAGGCGACCACCGAGAAGATGGGCAAGGTCGATTCCAAGGCGTTCGCGGATACCCTGCACGGATTGACCATCCAGACGTCTGACGAGCCGAACATCCTGATGGATGTGACCTTCGATCAGAACGGCGATATCGACCGGCAGGGCTTTCTGGTCGAAGTGGTCGACGGCAAGCAAGTCGTGGAGCAGGTGTTGCCAAAGCTCAACTGAGGCGAACGGGCGGCCGGTGGCGCCGGTCGGGATGTCGGGCGCCGCCTCACCCAAGGCTCACGGGGAAACCATGTCCAATCTGCTCGATCTGATCGTGGCGGGTCTCGCCACCGGCGCAATCTACGCGCTGATCGCGGTCGGCTTCACGCTGCTGTGGCAGACTTCACAGACCATCAACTTCGCCCAGGGCGAGTTCGTGATGCTGCCGGCGTTCCTGATGCTCGCGGTCATGCATCTCGGTGCGCCGTTCTGGCTCGCGGTCCTCGTCGGCATTCTGCTGTCTGCGCTGCTGCTCGGGCTCGCCTTCAAGATGCTCCTGGTCGATCCGATGCTGCGGCATGGCGTGCTGCCGCTGGCGATCGCGACGATGGCCTTGGCGATCGGGATCAAGGAAGCGGTGAAGCAGTTCTTCAGCGCTGAGGCGTCCCCGTTCCCGTCGATCGTGCCGGTGGATGATATTGTCCTGCTCGGCCGATCGGTCTCGCTGCAAAGCCTCGGCGTGCTCGCGGTCGCGGTTCTCGCCGTGTTCGGCTTGACGATGCTGTTGAACCGTACCTCGCTCGGCCACCAGATGCAGGCCGCCGCGCAGAATCCGACGGTGGCACGTATCATCGGCGTGCCGGTGGAGCGCATGATCCTGTTGACGTTTCTGATCAATGCGGTGCTGGTGGCACTCGCATCGCTGCTGATCACGCCGATCTACCTCGCGAAGTTCTCGAGCGGCGAGGTGCTGGGGCAGGCGGCGTTCGTCGCAGCCATCGTCGGTGGCTTCAACCAGGTGCGCGGCGCGATCGCGGGCGGCCTGTTGATCGGTGTGGTCGACAATCTCGCCGCGGCCTATGTGTCGACGCAATACCGCGCCGCGGTCCCGATGGTGCTGTTGATCCTGGTGATCCTGTTCCGACCGCAGGGGCTGCTCGGACGCGCAGAGGAGCGCACCGTATGAGCACGAACGGTAAAGTGCTTCGCATCGCCATCGGCCTCGCCGTGATCGCGGGCCTGATCATCGTCCCGATGAACTTCAACCGCTATGGACTGTTCATCCTGAGCCAATGGGCCGTCATGACCGTCGCGGCCATGGGGCTCAACCTCACGCTGGGGTATGCCGGACAGGTGTCTTTGGCGCAGGGCGCCTTCGTCGGCATCGGCGCCTATGGTGCCGCGATCCTGACTACGCATGGCTGGCCGCTGGCTGCTGCGCTGGGCGTGGTTGTCCTGCTGTGCTTCGCCGTTGGCTGGCTGCTCGGCTATCCCGCATTGCGCGTCCAGCATCATTATCTGGCCTTTGTCACGCTCGCCTTCTCGACGCTGATGTTCCTGGTGTTCCGCAATGAGAGCTGGCTGACGAACGGCATCTACGGCATCAGCAACATTCCACGGCCGGAGATCTTCGGCTTTGCGACCCGCAAGCCTTTGCCGTTCTACTATCTCTGTCTCGGCTCGCTAGGTCTCGTCACGCTTGCAATGTGGTGGCTGATCCGCTCCCCCTGGGGGCGAGCCTTCATGGCCTTGCGCGAGAACCCGATCCGTGCGCAATCGCTTGGCGTCGATACCCGGCGCTACACCTTGATGGCTTTCGCGATCGGCTCGGTGCTCGGCGGCGTTGCCGGCGTGCTCTATGCGCCGCTGACACAGTACATCGATCCGGTGCCGTTCAACCTGCAGCTCTCGCTCGATCTCCTCATGATGGTGATCGTGGGCGGCTCCGGCTTCCTGTTCGGTCCGTTCCTGGGGGCCATGATCGCGGTGCTGCTGCCGGAATGGCTGCGCGTGGTTGAAGGTTATTATTTGATGCTCTATGCGGCAGCGGTGATCCTGCTGCTGATCTACTCGCCCACCGGTATCCTCGGCATCCTCGATCGCTATCTCAGCGCACGCCGTACCCAGGCGGCATCGACGCTGCGTGCCGCTGCGCAGTCCAAGCTGGAGGCGGTGCGATGACCGCGGTTCTGGACGTTCGCGAGGTGAAGAAGAGCTTTGGCGGTATCACAGCGGTGAACGGCGTCAGCTTCGACGTGCAGGAAGGGGAGATTCTCGGCTTGATCGGTCCCAACGGCTGCGGCAAGTCGACCCTGTTTAACTGCATCCTCGGTCAGCTCGTGCCGAGTTCGGGCGAGGTCCGCGTCGACGGCAAGGTCGTCACCGGGCAGCGGCCGTCCGAGCTGAACCGTCTCGGTGTCAGCCGGACCTTCCAGTTGCTGCAGGTGTTCCCGAAACTCTCGGTGCGGGACAATCTCATCCTCGCCGGCCAGGAGCATCGCGGCAGCATGCTGTCCCGCCTGTTCGGCCCGTCGGACGCCGGACTCACCGCAACTGCCGAGCAGATGATCGGCTTTTTCAAGCTCGAGCATCTCGCCAATGAGCCGGCCGGCGGCCTGTCCTATGGACAGCAGAAGCTGCTGGATGCGGCGATGGCCTTCATGGGCGGCCCTCGGCTGGTGTTACTCGATGAACCCGCCGGTGGCGTCAACCCGACAATGCTCGGCGATCTGAAGGAACGGCTGATCGCGATCAATCGCGAGCGGCGCGCGACCTTCGTGGTGATCGAGCACAACATGGAATTCGTGATGTCGCTGTGCTCGCGCGTCATTGTGATGGCGGAAGGCAGGGTGCTTGCGATCGGCAAACCCGACGAGATTCGTGCGAACCCTGCCGTGATCGAAGCCTATCTCGGACACTGATGGAGGCGGTCGTGAGCGACACCATCCTCGACGTTCAGAACCTTGTCGGCGGCTACGGCAAGATGACGATCCTGAACGGCACCAGCTTCTCGGTGCCGGCGGGCTCGATTACCACGGTCATCGGTCCCAACGGCGCCGGCAAGTCGACCGTATTCAAGGCGATCTTCGGCTTGCTCAAGCTGCGCGAGGGCAAGGTGATCTTCAAGGGGCGCGATGTCACCGGGCAGAGCCAGCGCGCGCTGCTCGCTGCCGGCATCTGCTACATCCCGCAGGGACGCAACATCTTCGGCGAACTGTCGGTCCGCCACAATATCGAGCTTGGCGGCGTGGCCGCTCCGCGCGATATCGACATCGCCGCCCGGGTCGAGACCGCGCTCGATATCTTTCCGGTGTTGCGGAAGAAGGCGGAGCGGCAAGCCTCGACCCTGTCCGGCGGAGAACAGAAACAGCTCGAGATCGTGCGCGGCCTCTTGCTCGAGCCGCAGCTCGTGCTGATCGACGAGCCGTCGATCGGACTGTCGCCTCTGATGGTGCAGCAGACCTTCGATATCCTCAAGCAGCTGCGCGATCGCGGCGTCTCCGTGCTCCTGATCGAGCAGAATGCGCGCTCCGCGCTGGAGATCTCCGACTACGGCATTGTACTGGAGCTTGGTCGTACCCGGCTCATCGACAAGGCAGACCGCGTGCTGTCCGATCCGCGGATCGGACAGCTGTTCCTGGGCGGCGCCATGGAGGAGACCGCAGCATGAGCAAGCGTTCGATCGCGACCGTCTCGCTGAGTGGTGCCCTGGACGAGAAGTTGCGGGCCACCGCAGCGGCGGGCTTCGAAGCGGTCGAGATTTTCGAAAGCGACCTCGTGTCGTTCGGCGCCACTCCGCGCGACATCGGCCAGATGTGCCGTGACCTCGGTCTGGCGATCTGCGCTTATCAGCCATTTCGCGATTTCGAAGGCATGCCCGAGCCGCAGCGTGCGCGCAACTTCGTTCGCGCCGAGCGCAAGTTCGACTTGATGCAGGAGCTGGGTACGGATCTGCTCCTGATCTGCAGCAATGTGTCTCCGGCTTCGCTTGGCGGCATCGATCGCGCCGCAGAGGACCTGCGTGAGCTCGGCGAGCGGGCGGCGCGCCGCAATCTGCGGGTCGGTTACGAGGCGCTGGCCTGGGGCCGGCATGTCAGCGATTATCGCGATGCATGGGAGATCGTGCGCCGTGCCGACCACAAGGCGATCGGCGTCATTCTCGACAGTTTCCATGCCCTGGCGCCGGCACTGCCGATCAACGCGATCCGCGCGATTCCCGCCGACAAGATCTTTCTGGTGCAGCTCGCCGATGCGCCGCGGCTCGAACTCGACGTCTTGTCCTGGAGCCGGCACTTCCGCAGCTTTCCGGGGCAGGGTGATCTGCCGGTGCTGGACTTCATGGAAGCGGTGGCTGCAACCGGCTATGCCGGACCTCTGTCGCTCGAGATATTCAACGACCAGTTCCGCGCCGGGTCGGCCGCGCGCACTGCCATAGATGGCATGCGCTCGCTCTTGCTGCTGGACGATGCGCTCGCTGCGCGAACGCCAGCGGCATCTTATGAGCGGCTCGCTCCCAGAGTGACGGCCAGGGGCATCGGCTTCATCGAGTTTGCGGTCAGTCCGGATAACGCGGGCGGGCTCGCCGAGCTGTTCGCCCAGCTCGGCTTCCGGAAGACCGGCCGTCATCGCAGCAAGGCGGTGGAACGGTGGTCGCAGGGCAGCGTCGATCTCGTCATCAATTGCGAGCCGGCGAGCTTTGCCCATTCGCATTATGTAACGCATGGTCCCGGCGTCTGCGCCATCGCGCTCGATGTCGACAGTGCCGAGCGGGCCATGGTGCGGGCGCAAGCGTTGAAGACGCGCACCTTCTCCCAGCCGGTCGGGCCGGGCGAGCTGGAAATTCCGGCCATCCACGGCGTGGGAGGCAGCCTCTTGTATTTCCTCGACACTCACGGAAAGCATTGGGACGTGGATTTCGAGGCCGTGGCCAACGACGACAGCGCGGCGCGCCTCCAGGCGGTCGATCACATCGCCCAATCGATGGCTTATGACGAGATGCTGTCATGGCTGCTGTTCTATGCCGGAATCATCGACCTCAAACGCTTGCCACAGATGGAAATCGCCGACCCAAGAGGTCTCGTGCAAAGCCAGGCCATCGTCAATGACGACCGCAGCCTGCGCTTCATCCTCAACGGTTCGGCAGCGAGGCGCACGCTGCCGTCGCGCTTCATCTCGGAGTTCTTCGGCTCCGGCGTCCAGCACATCGCATTTTCCACGGAGGACATCTTTGCCGCGGTTGCGGAGATGCGGGCCCGCGGTGCCGGCTTTCTCGACATTCCCGACAACTATTATGATGATCTCGAAGCCAGATATGATTTCGACGCCGGCACCTTGGCGGCCCTGCGCGCCAATAAGATCCTCTACGATCGCGAGGGCGACGGCGAATTCTTCCAGGTCTATACCCACATCTTCCAGGAGCGCTTCTTCTTTGAAATCGTGCAGCGGCGAAACTATCAAGGGTTCGGCGCGCCGAATGCTTCGATCCGGCTCGCCGCGCAGGCGCGCGAGGTCCGGCCGGAATCGATGCCGCGCATGTAGGGTCAGCGTTCTCTGCGGATACCCGGCAGGCGGCCGATCTCGTCAGCGAGATAGTCGATTGCCAGTCTGACGCGCGCGATGCCGGCGCGCTCCGGCACGATCAGCATGTTGAGCGGCACTGAAGACAGCCGGTAGTCGGGCAGGATCGCGGTCAGGCGCCCGGCCGCGAGGAGGTCGTGGACCAGCCAGTGGTGTGCGGCCGCGATGCCGCGTCCGGCCAGCAACGCTTCGCGCACGGCAAGGCCGTGATTGGCACGGAAGCGTCCCATGAACGGCACGTCATGATGCCGGCCATCGGCCGTCTGGAGCGTCAGAAGGTCGCTGCCCGCGACGTTCGTCATGCGGATGCCTTCATGGCCGATCAGGTCCTGGGGCACCCGCGGCGTGCCGTGCCTGTCCAGATAGTCGGGGGAGGCGACCATCAGGCGGTGCGAGTGACCGAGCCCGCGCAGCTTCATCGCGCTATCGGCGAGTGGGGCGAGGCGCAGCGCGATGTCGACGCCCTCGCGCACCAGGTCGATCCGCTCATCCGTCAGGCTGAGATCGATCGCGATCTCCGGATAGCGATCCTGGAAGGCAAAGACGAGCCGGGTGATGTGCAGGATGCCGAAGGCTGCCGTGCAGGAGATCCGGATCATGCCTGCAGCGGCGCCGCGTCTCCCGCGCGCTTCGTCGCCGGCCTCCTCAATCAGCCGCAGGATCTGGATGCAGTTCGCGTAATAGCGGCTGCCCTCGTCGGTCAGCATTACCCGGCGCGTGGTGCGGCTGAGCAGCGGCACGCCAATGGCGTCTTCCAACTCGTGCAGGTGGCGCGTGATCGTGGACTGCCCGACGCCGAACTCGCGGGCCACAGCCGACAGGCTGCCGCGTTCGGCCACCCGCACGAAGCTGCGCATATGCGCAAAGCTGACGTTCGATTTATCCATTTTACGGCATTATATTATCGATATGCGCCATATAGTGGATAAATGCGTGCGGGTCTATGTCACGGCTCGGTTCCACCGAAGGATCGATGCCATGAATGTCTTGCTCGTTTTCGCCCACCCAGAACCCCGCTCGCTGAACGGCGCCTTGCGCGACGCCGCCGTAGCTGAACTCCAGGCCCAGGGCCACGAAGTCAGGATCTCGGATCTCTATGCCATGGGTTGGAAAGGCGCCGCCGATCGCGCCGATTTTCCGCAACTCGCGCCGGACGCCAGGCTGAAAGTCGCCGCTGCGTCTGGCGAGGCGTTCGCGGCACATAGGTTGACGGACGACGTCAGGGCGGAACAGGAGAAGCTGCTGTGGGCCGATGCCGTGATCCTGCAGTTTCCGCTGTGGTGGTTTACGATGCCCGCGATCTTGAAAGGCTGGGTCGATCGCGTCTATTCCTACGGCTTCACCTACGGTGTTGGCGAGCATAGCGATAAGCGGTGGGGCAACCGCTACGGCGAGGGTGTGTTCGCCGGCAAGCGCGCGATGCTCATTGTGACCACCGGCGGATGGGAGGAGCACTATTCAGCGCGCGGCATCAACGGTCCGATCGAGGATCTGCTGTTCCCGATCAACCACGGCATCCTGTTCTATCCCGGATTCGACGTGCTGCCGGCCTTCGTGGCGCATCGGGTCAATCGGCTCGATGAGGCGGGCTTCGCCGCGATCGCGGAGCGGCTTCGTGAGCGGATGCGTACGCTGTTCACCGCGACGCCAATTCCGTACCGGCGGCAGAACCACGGCGACTACCTGATCCCCACCATGCAGCTGCGCTCCGAACTCGGCGATCGAGCTGCGCACGGCTTCGCGCTGCACGTGGACGATGCCGCGGAGTGACGGCTGTCATGGGCGCGGGACTAACCCGCGCCCATCGCGACGGCGATGTGGTAGGTGGCAAAGCTCGCGGCATAGGCGAGTGCCAGCATGTAGCCGAAGGTGATGGCCATCCAGCGCCAGCTGCCGGTCTCGCGGCGGATGACTGCCAGCGTTGAGGCGCATTGCGGCGCGAAGATGTACCAAGCGAGCAGCGACAAAGCGGTGGCGAGGCTCCATTTGGCCGCCAGCACCTGACCGATCTGTTCGGCGGCCTCTTTGCCACCTTCGATGGCATAGACGGTGCCGAGCGCTGCGACCGCGACCTCGCGGGCTGCCATGCCCGGGACCAGGGCGACGGCGATTTGCCAGTTGAAGCCGATCGGCGACAGCAACGGCGCGATGGCCTGCCCGATCATGGCGGCAAGGCTGTAATTGATCGCGGGTTCGGTCGCGCCCCCCGGCGGCTGCGGGAAGGATGCCAGAAACCAGATCAGCACCATCATCGCGAAGATCGTGGTGCCGGCGCGCTGCAAGAACATCTTGGCGCGGGTGTAGACGCCGATCGCAATGCTGCGCAGCCGCGGCATCTTGTAATCGGGCAGTTCCAGCATGAACGGCGCAGGCTGGTAGTCGCGCATCATGAAGAACTTGATCAGGAAGGACATCAAAAGCGCGCTGACGATGCCGGCGGCGTAGAGGCCGAACATCACGAGGCCCTGCAGATTGGCGAAGCCCCAGACCTGCGTTGGCGGGATGAAGGCCGAGATGATCAGCGTATAGACCGGGATCCGCGCCGAGCAGGTCATCAACGGCGCGATCAGGATCGTGGTCAGCCGGTCGCGGCGGTTGTCGATCACGCGCGTCGCCATGATGCCGGGAATGGCGCAGGCGAAGCTCGATAGCAGTGGAATGAAGGCGCGGCCGTGCAAGCCGGCGCCGCCCATGATGCGGTCCATCAGGAAGGCGGCGCGCGCCATGTAGCCGAAATCTTCCAATAGCAGGATGAACAGGAAGATGATGACGATCTGCGGCAGGAAGACAATGACGCTGCCGACACCGGAGATCACGCCGTTCTGCAGAAAGCTTTGCAGAAGTCCTTCGGGCAGTTGATCATGGACGAGCTGGCCTGCCGCATCGAAGGCCGCGGATAACAGCTGCATCAAGGGCTGCGCCCAGGCGAAGACTGCCTGAAACATGACGAAGAGGATCAGCAGCAGGATGAAGAGGCCGCCGACCGGGTGCAGGACGACCGCGTCGATCCGCCCCGTCCAGGTGTCCGGCCGCTCCGGCAGGGTCACGGCGGAGGCGATGATGCGATCGGCTTCGCGCTGCGTGGCGCGGAGTTCCGACACGGTCAGCGGACGCCAGGTATTCTGACGGTCGGGGGAGGGGCTTTGCGCCAGCAGTTCATCCGTCAGCTGGAGCAGATCGGCAGTGCCGCCCTTGCGCACGGCAATCGAGGTGACGACAGGCACGCCGAGCGCCTCGGAGAGCTTGGGCACGTCGACGGTGACGCCGCGGCGCTTGGCGATGTCGAACATGTTGAGCACCAGCGCCAGCGGCCGGCCGGTGCTCTTCAGCTCGAGCAGAAGCCGGATCGTCAACCGTAGATTGGTGGAGTCGGCAACGCACAACACCAGGTCGGGCAATATCTCGCCCGTGGCGCGTCCAAGCACGAAATCGCGGGTGATTTCCTCGTCCGGGCTACGCCCGCGCAGCGAATAGGTGCCCGGGAGGTCGACCACGGAGACTTGGCGCCCTTGCGGGGTCACGAAGGCGCCTTCCTTCCGCTCGACCGTGACGCCGGGATAGTTGGCGACCTTCTGGCGGCTTCCGGTCAGAGCGTTGAACAGCGAGGTCTTGCCGCTGTTGGGGGTGCCCACCAGGGCGACATGCATCAACGCACTTTCCATCGACCGGCGCCCCTGGCGCTATGCCACGATAATGGCCATCGCCTCGCGTCGGCGGACAGCAACGGTGATGTTGTCGACCCGAACTGCGATCGGATCACGTCCGACGATGCCTTCGTGCAGGATTTCCACCCGAGCGCCCTCGACGAAGCCGAGCTCGATCAGGCGGCTTTCGAGTTCAACTTCGGGTAGGGACGAGCTGGTCCCGCTCGCCGCCAGGTGTTGGATCGTTCCGGTATAGCCGCGCCGCGCCAAGCCAAGTGGCAGGTGCTGCCGATCATCGCAGATTTCGCTCATAACCTGTATTTTCAATCGCAACGCACAAGGTCAAGCGCCGCGTGCACGACGCCACTGCACCTTAGAGCGATTTTAAACAGGACCGAGCGAGCGGCTTCTGATCTGGCTCAAGCAGCCGGGGCGGAGGCCGGATGCCGGCTCTCGGCCGACGGCTTCGGCTCGGCCGCAGATGAAGCGGCTGCGCGGTTCTTGAAGTGATCGAGCACGAACAGCCGGATGGCCGACGACAGGTTGCCCTGCTGACGGTTGCTGTCGATCTCTCCCACCAGTTCGGAGAGCGTCATGTTACGCAATCCGGATATCTCCTTCATGCCGTTCCAGAACGCCTCCTCGAGGCTGACGCTGGTCTTGTGACCCGCGACGACAATTGAACGTTTTACGACCGGCGACTTCATCACGCGTCCTCGCCATTGATGCGATGTTGATCCAATAATTCGCTCGCACGCTTTTCGCGTTGCGCGTCGGCTGTGCGCTCGGCCTTCGTTCTGCCGAAGCTTGCGCGATTGGCGTCGGCCACCTTGCCGGCCTGATCGCGTGCCATGCGCTTCTTGAAACGCTTCAAATTGATCACCTCTCCCATGCTCGCTCCATCATTACAGAGATCGCAGAGCGCGACAGTCATAACGAAAGGCATGACCTGCCGCGCATCGCGCAGTCGGCTCAACCGTCAGGTAGACCATCATGCCATCGCCCTCATACTGCCAGACTTCCGATCCCGCTTTGCGAAAGATGAACATAGTTGTGTCCGCGCACGCAGCAGAACTAGCTAGTTGACACTATCCTTTACGAGTTAACGGCAACAAATGCATTAGCCCCCGTAGTACTACGGAACTACCTTTATGATCGTCCAGGCCTGGTCATCTTTTCGGGCTGGACGAGCCGATCGAATTCCTCGTCTGACACGAAGCCCAGCCGTGTTGCCTCCTCCTTCAAGGTTGTTCCGTGCTGATGCGCCGCCTTGGCCACCTTTGCGGCGTTGTCGTAGCCGATCTTTGGCGCGAGGGCGGTGACCAGCATCAGCGATCGCTCCATCAGTTCAAAGATCCGCTTCTCGTCGGCGCGAATGCCTGTCACGCAATGTTCGGTAAACGAACGGGCGGCATCACCCAGCAGTTGAATGGAGCTGATCATGCAATGCGCCATGAGCGGCTTGTAGACGTTTAATTCGAAGTGCCCCTGGCTGCCGGCGACCGTGATCGCGGTGTGGTTGCCGAACACCTGACAGCACACCATGGTCATCGCTTCGCATTGTGTAGGGTTGACCTTGCCCGGCATGATTGAGGAGCCCGGTTCGTTTTCCGGCAGGATTAGTTCACCCAGACCTGAGCGCGGTCCGGATCCTAACAAGCGAATGTCGTTTGCGATCTTAAAGAGACCAGTTGCTGCGGAATTGAGTGCGCCATGCACGAATACGTAGGCGTCGTTCGATGCCAGCGCCTCGAATTTGTTTACAGCACTGACAAAGGCGAGTCCGGTAATCCCAGCAACATGCCTAGCAAATAGTTCTGCAAATCGCGGATCTGCATTGAGGCCGGTGCCGACGGCGGTGCCGCCCTGGGCGAGCGGGAAAAGGTCGCTTGCAGCCGTTCGAATCCGAGCGATGCCGCTTTCGACCTGCGCAGCGTAGCCGGAAAACTCTTGGCCGAGCGTCAAAGGCGTGGCGTCCTGGGTGTGAGTACGTCCGATCTTGACGATGTCGGCGAAGGCTTCTTGCTTGGCACGCAACGCAGCAAGGAGTTCGGTCAGGGCCGGGATCAGGTGGCCGAAGATCGCGCGAGCCGCAGCGATGTGCATCGCCGTCGGGAACGAGTCGTTCGATGACTGGCTCATATTGACGTGGTCGTTCGGGTGAACCGGCGCCTTGGCGCCGCGTTCGCCGCCAAGCAGCTCGTTGGCGCGGTTGGCGATGACCTCATTCAGGTTCATGTTGGTCTGGGTGCCGGAGCCGGTCTGCCAAACGACCAGCGGAAAGTGGTCGTCGAGCTTGCCCTCGGTGACCTCTTCGGCGGCCCGTGCGATCGCCTCGGCGAGCTTCCGATCGAGAAGGCCAAGCTCGAGGTTGGTCCGGGCAGCGGCCAATTTGACGACGGCCAGCGCACGGACGATCTGCATCGGCATCCGGTCCTGGCCAATGCGGAAATTCTGCCGCGAGCGTTCGGTCTGTGCGCCCCAATAGCGGTCTGCCGGCACCTCGATCGGGCCGAAACTGTCCGTCTCTGTGCGAGTGGACGGGGGATGGGGGGATTCAGCTGATGGCGCCATGAAACATGCCCTTGGTCGCGAACCGGCGCCGGCCGGTTCAAGCATGCTTCAATTAACTGAAATCGTGGCCGTTCCGCGGGACCTATTTTTGCGGATACGGCCTATTTCTTGCGGAAACGATCCAGCCGCACGACCTCCGCACCCTCGCTCGGCGGCTCGGGCTTCTCCGGCTCGGACGCCGCTGCCGGAGCAGGGGCGACAGTCGCGGAGGCGGCAGGGGATGCCGGCAATGTCGTGCCGGACGTCGTCTCGGCTCCCGCTTCGGACGGCTCGAATTGCAGGCCGAACTGCACCGAAGGGTCGAAGAAGCTCTTGATGGCGTGGAAGGGGACGACCAGCCGTTCCGGAACGCCGCCGAACGACAGGCCAACCTCGAAGCGGTCCTCGCTGACTTCCAGATCCCAGAACTGGTGCTGCAGGATGATCGTCATCTCGTCCGGATACTGGGCGAGCAGCCGTGGCGACAGCTTCACCCCTTCGGCCTTCGAGAGGAAAGTAATGAAGAAATGGTGCTCGCCGGGAAGGCCATGCGCGGCAGCATCGCTCAACACCCGGCGCAGCACGCCGCGTAGGGCGTCGCGTGCCAACACGTCGTAACGAATATGATCCGTCGCCATGATCGGTCCTGTATTCTGATGGTGCCGAGAGCCGGCCTGCGCCTAAGGGGACCGACTCGGGATTTTTGCCATCGTAACCCGGCAGGCAGCGGAGGTCAGCATCCATCCCATGCCCGCGGTCACATCATCAGGTGAGAAATGAGAGCGGAAATCCCAACAGAAAAGGCCGGATCGCCGCAAGGAAGAAGTGGAGGCTTCTGTTGCCAGGTGCCTCCGAACCCCGCCTAGCGGAGCTTAACCCGCTAGGACTTTAAAGTGGTCTTTCAAACTGCGTTACGCAGCCTGAGCAACCGGAGCAAAGTTGTCGTTGGCAACTATTGCAGTAGCCCGATAACGGCGGAACAATACCGGGAAAAAGCTCGCCCTTTACGCCCTCGTCGATCCTATTTCGCCCCCGCCGAAACCCGCCGGAAACGGCGGGCTTGGGTGGAGGCGCCGGGTACCGCCCCCGGGTCCGAATGGTTTATTTCGACGGCGATTTATTTCCATAGCCGGCAAGCCGGCACCCCCAATATAGGGGGAGGGCGGTGAGAATGACAGTGCCCTCGGGGCCGCATTGGCGGACAAAAATGTGGGCGATCATGGGAACACACCGATTTGGATTGGTCCAGCCGACGAAGCGGCCCTAGATTGGCCGCATGTCGTCCCAAGCCGCGCCGGCGGCTCCTGCCGCACCGGATATCCACAACTCTCCGCCCAGTCTGGCTGTGCTCTTTATCGCATTTGCGAAGATGTCCCTGTCAGGCTTCGGCGGCGTCCTCGTGTTCGCCCGCCGCGCCATCGTCGAGGAACATCGCTGGATGACTGCGGAGGAGTTCAACGAGACTTTTGCACTGTGCCATTTCCTGCCCGGGCCGAACATCGTCAATCTTTCCCTGGTGTTCGGCTCGAGGTTTCGGGGCATAGCCGGCGGAGTGGCCGCCTTTGCCGGGTTAGTCGGTCCGCCGATGCTGCTGGTCACGGCTTTGGCGGCCATCTACAGCCATTTCGGTCAGGTCGACGGCCTCAGGCGCGTGCTCGGCGGGGTCTCCTGCGCGGCGGTGGGCCTGCTCGTTTCCGCCGTGTTCCGGATGATGTTGCCGCTCTTGAAAAAACGTGACGTGCTGGGTCTGCTCGTGATGGGGGCGGTGTTCGCCGCGATCGGGCTGTCGCGGCTACCGCTGCCGGCCGTGCTGCTGGTCGCCATCCCGGTCAGCCTTGCGGTCACCTATGCCAAGATCCGGTGGGCCAGATGAGTGATGACGGCAATCCGCTGTTCCAGCTGTTCTGGACCTTTGCCCTGATCTCCCTGTTCGCGGTCGGTGGTGCCAACGCGGCAATTCCGGAGATGCACCGCATCGCCGTCGATGTCCGGCATTGGATGACCGACAAACAATTCGCCGATGCATTTGCGATCTCGCAGATGTCGCCTGGCCCTAACGTCCTTATTGTCACCTTGATCGGCTATGTGGTCGCTGGTGTCACTGGCGCCGTAGTCGCCACGGTCGCAATGTGCGGGCCGACTGCCGCGCTCGCCTATGTCGTCAGCCGATGGCTCTCCCATTCGCGCAATGCGCGCTGGCCTGCGATCCTGCAGGCGGCCCTGGTGCCGCTCTCGATCGGACTGATGGCCGCAAGCGCATTGGTTCTGGCGCAGACCTCCGACCGGACCTGGACAGCCGTCTCGATCACGATCGCCGCGGCGCTCGTTGCCTCCCTGACACGTCTCAATCCGGTGTGGCTGCTTGTCGCCGGCGGTTGCCTGGGTTTCGCTGGCCTTCTCTAGGGAAAGCGATTACGCAGTACGAAGTGGCTCCTCGCCGAGCCCAACCGACGAACAAGAAGATTTTCGGCCACAAAGGCCGACCGGGGAGGAACATCGGACATGGCCGAAACAACGGGCCATCTGCCGGGTGGAGCAACTGCGGCATCGTCCGCGCGCAACCTGACGGGCGCCCTGGTCATTCTGCTGCTCGCCTTCGCGCCGCAGCTTGTCGAATTGCTGATCGCGCTGGCTGGATTGATCGTGCCTCTGTCCGGGCGCGGCCCGTTGCAGGTCCTCTCCGCCCATTCGGGCGCGCTCACGCAAGCAATTCCGACATTGGTGCAGCAAGCGGCCGGAGGGAGCAGGATTGCGCTGTCGTCCGATATGCTGCTGGCGGTGATCTACACCACTCCGCTGCTCGCCCTCGCGCTGTTCACGCGGCTCGCCCGGATTCGCGCGCCGCAGGACTATTATGGCGGCGTGGCGCTGATGGCCCTCGCCTTGTTTGCGTTGTGGGCCTCGAGCGACCTGCAGGGCATGCGCGGCTTTTCATTTGGCCCGGGGACCGCGCCGCGCATGCTGGGCGTGCTGCTGTTGGGGCTGGGCGCCGTGGTCGCTACCATCGGTGTGATCGCCGACGGCCCGGATATCATGCCGTATCACTGGCGCGGCCCTCTGTTCGTGTTCTTGGCCATTCTGACCTTTGCTGTCGCTATTCGTCCTTTGGGACTGGTGATCGCCGGGCTCGCCAGCTTTCTGATCTCCGCACTCGGCAGTTCGGAGACACGCTGGGGTGAGACGCTGGTCGTGGGCATCGCGCTCACCATCGGCTGTGCGCTGCTGTTCCCCTATGTGCTGGGGCTGCCGATGCCGCTGGTTCCGCGTTTCCTGGTGCCGTGAGGGCTTGAATGCTGGAGCTGTTCACGAACCTCGGGCACGGTTTCGCAGTCGCCGTCAGCCCGCTCAATCTGCTGCTCTGCCTGATCGGCGCGCTGGTCGGCACTTTGGTCGGCGTGCTGCCCGGCATCGGCACCATCGCCACGGTGGCGATGCTGCTGCCGATCACCTTCGGGCTGCCGCCGGTCGGCGCGCTGATCATGCTCGCCGGCATCTATTACGGGGCGCAATATGGCGGCTCGACGACCTCGATCCTGGTGAACATCCCGGGTGAGGCGACCTCCGTCGTCACCACGCTCGACGGGTTCCAGATGGCCAAGCAGGGGCGCGCGGGACCTGCGCTGTCGATTGCCGCGATCGGCTCGTTCATTGCCGGCTGTGCCGCGACCGTGCTGATCGCCGTACTCGGCGCCCCGCTGACGTCGATCGCGCTGGCTTTCGGCCCGGCCGAATATTTTTCGCTGATGGTGCTCGGCCTGATCTTCGCCGTGGTGCTCGCCAAGGGCAGCGTTCTCAAGGCGGTCGCGATGATCGCGCTCGGACTGCTGCTCTCGATGGTCGGCTCCGACATCGAGACCGGGGCCTCGCGCATGGCCTTCAACATTCCGGAGCTCGCCGACGGGCTCGGCTTCGCCACCGTCGCGATGGGCGTATTCGGCTTTGCCGAGATCATTCGCAACCTCGATGCTGGTGCGGAGGGGGATCGCGAACTGGTGCAGCAGAAGATCACCGGCCTGATGCCGACGCGGAAGGACTTGATCGAATCCGCGCCGGCGATCTTTCGCGGCACCGTGCTGGGCTCGATTCTCGGCATCCTGCCCGGCGGAGGCGCGGTGATCGCGTCCTTTGCCGCCTACACTTTCGAGAAGAAGATTGCGCGCGATCCGTCGCGCTTCGGCCGCGGCGCCATCGCAGGCGTTGCGGCGCCGGAGAGCGCCAACAATGCGGCAGCGCAGACCTCCTTCATTCCGCTGCTCACGCTCGGCATTCCCCCGAATGCGGTGATGGCTCTGATGGTCGGTGCGATGACCATCCATGGCATCGTGCCGGGACCGCAGGTGATGCAGAAGCAGCCGGACCTGGTCTGGGGCATGATCGCCTCGATGTGGATCGGCAATCTGATGCTGATCATCATCAACCTGCCGCTGGTCGGGATCTGGGTGCGGCTGTTGCGGGTGCCCTACCGGCTGATGTTTCCCTCCATCGTGGTGTTCTGCGTGATCGGCATCTACTCGATCAACAATGCGCCGGTGGATGTCATCCTGGCCGGCGCCTTCGGTTTGTTCGGCTACTGGCTGATCAAGCATGATTTCGAGCCGGCGCCGCTGCTGCTCGGCATGGTGCTCGGGCCGTTGATGGAGGAGAACCTGCGCCGGGCGCTCTTGATCTCGCGCGGCGACTGGTCGGTGTTTCTCACCCGCCCGCTCTCGGCCTCGCTTCTGGTGGTAGCCGCCGTGCTCCTGGTGCTGGCGGTGTTGCCGATCCTGCGCCGCAAGCGCGACGAGGTGTTCGTGGAATCCTGACGAAAGCTGGCGGTTGTGGGTTCCGTCGCCGGACTTGCGGGCTGCTGCCGATGCTTTCCGGTGTATATTTGCTGGGGAGAGCGGCGAGTCGCGGCTGTCGGTCCGGCACCGGCTCCGCTACACCTGCGCCTTTGAAAGCGGCATCCGGCCATGCACCAATATCACGACCTGCTTGAACGCATCCTCGCCGATGGCGCGGAGAAGCATGACCGCACCGGCACCGGCACGCTGTCGGTGTTCGGCCACCAGATGCGCTTCAATCTTGCGGCCGGCTTTCCGCTGCTGACCACCAAGCGCCTGCCGCTGAAGGCGATCGTGCACGAGCTCCTGTGGTTCCTCAAGGGCGACACCAACATCAAATATCTGCACGATCACGGCGTCACCATCTGGGACGAGTGGGCCGATGCCAATGGCGATCTCGGCCCGGTCTATGGCTATCAGTGGCGGTCATGGCCGACCCCTGACGGCGGTCATATCGATCAGATCACCGATGTGATCGACATGATCAAGCGCAACCCGGATTCGCGGCGCCTGATCGTCACCGCCTGGAATCCGGCCGATGTCGGCAAGATGGCGTTGCCGCCGTGCCATTGCCTGTTCCAGTTCTACGTGGTGAACGGGAAGCTGTCGTGCCAGCTCTATCAGCGCTCGGCCGACGTCTTCCTCGGTGTGCCGTTCAACATCGCCTCCTATGCGCTGTTGACGCTGATGGTGGCGCAGGTCACGGGCTTGAAGCCGGGCGAGTTCGTGCACTCCTTCGGCGACGTGCACCTCTATTCCAATCACATCGAGCAGGCCCGTCTGCAGCTCACCCGCGCGCCGCGTCCGCTTCCGGTGATCAAGCTCAATCCGGACGTGAACGACCTCTTCGCCTTCACTTACGAGGACTTCACGCTGGAAGGCTACGATCCGCATCCGCACATCAAGGCCGAAGTGGCGGTGTGAGGGCATGACGCTTCTGATCCGCCGCGCCACGCCGGCTGACATCGGAGACGTGTTCTCCCTGATCAAGGAACTCGCGGAGTACGAGAAACTCAGCCATGAGGTCGAGGCGACAGAGGCCGACATCGCCGAGGCGCTGTTTGGCGAGAGCCCGCGTCTGTTCTGCGAGATCGCCGAATGGAACGGCGAGGTCGCGGGCTTTGCGGTCTGGTTCATGAATTTCTCCACCTTCGCAGGCCGCCACGGCATCTATCTCGAGGACCTCTATGTGCGGCCGGCATTCCGCCGCAACCGCATCGGCCAGGCGCTGCTCGGCTATCTCGCGCTGGAATGCGTCGCGCGCGGCTGGGCGCGGCTGCAATGGTCGGTGCTCGATTGGAACGCGCCGTCGATCACGTTCTACAAATCGCTCGGGGCCGAGCTGATGGACGACTGGACGCTCTGCAAGGTGACGGGACCCGCACTAAGCAAGCTCGCCGAGCGCGCGCCATGATCGAGATCGTGCTCATCGTCGCCATGGCCGACAACGGTGTCATCGGCGCGGCCGGCGCGATCCCGTGGCGGCAGAAGAGCGACATGCTCCGCTTCAAGGGGATGACGATGGGGCGGCCGATCGTGATGGGCCGCAAGACGTTTACCTCGTTTCCGCGCCGGCCGCTGCCGGGGCGGACCAACATCGTCGTCACCCGTGATCCAGATTTTCGCGCTCCGGGCGCCGTCGTCACCCATTCGGTCGCGGAGGCGCTGAGCATCGCCCGCGGCGATGCGCTGCGGCGTTCAGCCGCGGAGATCGCGGTCATTGGGGGCGCCGAGATCTATGTGCAAACGATGCCGCACGCAGACCGGCTTGAGATCACCGAAGTGCATATGAGCCCGACCGGCGACACTGTTTTTCCCTCGATCGAGCGTTCGCAATGGAAGGAAGTCGCGCGCGAAACCCACCCCTCGGGCCCGGACGATCAAGCCGCATTTTCCTATGTGACTTACCGCCGCAAGCGGTAAGCTGATTGCGCGCGCGCCGCATCGCGAGTGGCTGTCAAGATAATCCGTTAAGGATGAACTTGCGCCGCTTGAGGGCGCGCGACCGACCGTCAGGCCGCGGCAAAGCAACGCTGTGCCTCTGTTTACATTGACAAAAGCCGGTTCGGGCTTAGCTGGAGCGCTACATTGTAAGGGGCTTGGCCGTCCCTTATAAAGCCCGCCGACGTTGCGAGGCTGGCTGCCTCAGGCGCCATCCGCCTCTCGAAGGAGATCATCGATGCCGTGGAAGAATCAGGGCGGAGGCCCTTGGGGTCAGGGTCCGAAGGGGCCCTGGGGCTCCGGACCGCAACCGGGCGGTCCAAGGCCCCCCGACCTGGAGGATCTCCTGCGGCGTGGCCAGGACCGCCTGCAGCAGATGCTGCCGGGCGGACAGTTCGGCAGCGTCGGCGTCGCGCTGATCGTGTTCGGCGCGATCGCGATCTGGCTGTTGTCGGGCTTCTATCGCGTGCAGTCGGAGGAGCTCGGCGTCGTGCTGCGCTTCGGCAAATATGTCCGCGATGAGCAGCCCGGGCTCCGTTATCACCTGCCGTACCCGATCGAAACCGTCTATCTGCCGAAGGCGCTGCGCGTGAACACGATCGCGATCGGGGTGACCCTTGGCGACGATGCGGGACGACGCAATCGCGGCGGTCGCGACGTGCCGGAAGAAAGCCTGATGCTGACCGGCGACGAGAACATCGTCGACGTCGATTTCACCGTGCTGTGGCGCATCAAGCCGAAGGGCGCGGCGGATTTCCTGTTCAACATCCAGAACCCCGAAGGCACCGTGAAGGCGGTGGCCGAAAGCGCGATGCGCGAGGTGGTCGGTCGCTCCAACATCCAGCCGATCCTGACCGGTGCCCGCACCCAGATCGAGCAGAACGTGCAGGAACTGATGCAGAAGACGCTCGACAATTACGGCTCGGGCATCCAGGTGACGCAGGTGCAGATGCAGAAGGTCGATCCGCCGGCGCAGGTGATCGCGGCGTTCCGCGACGTACAGGCGGCGCGCGCCGATCTCGAAAAGGCGCAGAACGAGGCCCAGACCTACGCCAACAAGGTCGTCCCCGACGCTCGTGGTCGCGGCGCGCAGATCGTGCAGAACGCCGAGGGCTACCAGCAGCAGGCGATTGCCGAAGCCAAGGGCCAGAGCGCGCGTTTTCTCAAGGTCTATGAGGAATACAAGAAGGCGCCCGACGTGACCCGCGAACGCATCTATCTCGAAACCATGGAGCGCGTGCTCGGCGGGGCCGACAAGCTCGTGCTCGACAGCGGCCAGGGCCCCGTGCCGCTGCTGCCGCTCGGCGATCTTGCGCCGCGTCGGCAAGGCGTAACCGGCGCGCTCGGCGCGACCACCGGATCGAGCACGTCGCAGAGCGGAGGCGTCCGATGAGGTCTCCCGTTGCAGGAATCGTCACGCTGGTGGCGGTGCTCGTGCTTGCGATCATCGGCTACAGCTCGGTCTTCACCGTGCAACAGACCGAGCAGGCGCTGGTGGTGCGGTTCGGCAAGCCGGTCGACGTCGCGACCGAGCCCGGCCTGCACTTCAAGGCGCCGTTCGTTGACACGGTCATCTCGATCGACAAGCGTATCCTCGACCTGGAGAACCCTTCTCAGGAGGTGATCGCTTCGGATCAGAAGCGGCTTGTGGTCGACGCCTTCGCGCGCTACCGGATCAAGAACCCGCTGCAGTTCTACCAGACCGTCGGCTCGATCCAGACCGGCAATCTGCAGCTCGGAACGCTGCTCAACGCGGCCCTGCGCCGCGTGCTCGGCGAAGTGACCTTCATCCAGGTCGTACGCGACGAGCGCGAAGCGCTGATGCGCAAGATTCGCGACCAGCTCGACCACGAGGCCGACGCCTACGGCATCGAAGTGGTCGACGTCCGTATCCGCCGTGCCGACCTGCCCGACGCCAACAGCCAGGCGGTCTATGACCGCATGAACAGCGAGCGTCAACGTGAAGCGGCCGAGTTCCGCGCGCTCGGCGGCCAGAAGGCGCAGGAGATCAGGTCGAAGGCCGACCGTGAGGCGACCGTGATCGTGGCGGAGGCCAATTCCCAGGCCGAGCAGATTCGCGGCACCGGCGATGCCGAGCGCAACCGGCTGTTCGCCGAAGCCTACGGCAACGACCCGGATTTCTTCGCCTTCTATCGCTCGATGACGGCCTATGAGAACGGGCTCAAGCCGGGCGAGACCCGCTTCCTGCTGCGGCCGGATTCGGACTTCTTCCGCTACTTCGCCAACCCCGCCGGCAAGCCGGCTACCGGGACTGCTGCGCCGGCAAACACGGCCACACAACCCGGCAAGCCGTGATCGCGGGGCGGGTCCATCAGAGTTGACGGGGGCGAGGCGTCGTTGCTTCGCCCCCAAAGCTCACGGAAAGCCCAGAGAAGACCGACACGGGGCTAACAAGGTTAAAGGGAGGTTCCAATCCGATGAGGTCCTTTGCGTTTTCCGATTTCCTCATCGGATTGGGAATCCTGTTCGTGCTCGAAGGCCTGATGTTCGCAGCCAGCCCGGAGTGGATGCGCAAGGCCATGAAGAGCGCGATGACCACGCCGGACAATATCCTGCGTATGGTCGGAATCGGCTCAGCGCTGGCCGGCCTGATCCTGATCTGGGTGGTCCGGCGGCCGATCTGATCGGCATCTGAAGCGCTCCCGGATTAGGAACGTTGGCGCATCCACGCCATTGTGACGCGCGACAGGCCCCGTTTTGCCGTATTAGGTTGTCTTCAATGAGGAATCCGCCGCGCTCGCCCGCGGCGCTTGCGCCGTCGCCCGCTTCGGGCGCACTGTAGTCTTTCGTATTTCGCCCTTTTGGAGATCCGCCCCTATGATACCCACCCTTGCTTTCAGCCAGCGCCTGCGCCCGATCCTGACCGCCGCCTGTGTTGCGGTGGCCGGCGCGCTGGTGTCGGCACCGGCGCAGGCGCGGGGGCCCGAGGGCATCGCCGATGTCGCCGAAAAGGTGATCGACGCCGTCGTCAACATCTCGACCTCGCAGACCGTCGAGGTCAAGGGTGGGAGCGAGGGCAAGGGCGCGGTTCCGCAACTGCCGCCCGGCTCGCCTTTCGAGGAGTTCTTCGATGACTTCTTCAAGAACCGGCGCGGTCCCGGCGGCAAGGGCGGCGGTGACCTGACGCCGCGGCGGACCAATTCGCTCGGCTCCGGCTTCATCATCGACGAGTCCGGTATCGTGGTGACCAACAATCACGTCATCGCCGACGCCGACGAGATCAACGTCATCATGAACGACGGCACCAAGATCAAGGCCGATATCGTCGGCATCGACAAGAAGACCGACCTCGCGGTGCTGAAGTTCAAGCCGCCGCGGCCGCTGACCGTGGTCAAGTTCGGCGATTCCGACAAGCTCAGGCTCGGCGACTGGGTGGTCGCGATCGGCAACCCCTTCAGCCTCGGTGGCACGGTGACGGCGGGCATCGTCTCGGCCAAGAACCGCGACATCTCCTCCGGTCCCTATGACAGCTACATCCAGACCGACGCGGCCATCAACCGCGGCAATTCCGGCGGTCCGCTGTTCAACCTCGATGGCGAGGTGATCGGCGTCAACACCTTGATCATCTCGCCGTCCGGCGGCTCGATCGGCATCGGCTTCGCCGTGCCGTCGAAGACGGTGGCGGGCGTGGTCGATCAGCTTCGCCAGTTCGGCGAGCTGCGCCGTGGCTGGCTCGGCGTGCGCATCCAGGGCGTCACGGACGAGATCGCCGAGAGCCTCAACATCAAGCCCGCACGCGGCGCGCTCGTCGCTGGCGTCGACGACAAGGGCCCGGCCAAGCCGGCCGGCATCGAGCCCGGCGACGTCGTCGTCAAGTTCGACGGTCACGACATCAAGGAGCCGAAGGACTTGTCGCGCATCGTCGCCGACACCGCGGTCGGCAAGGAGGTCGACGTCGTCATCATCCGCAAGGGCCAGGAGGAGACCCGCAAGGTCACGCTGGGCCGACTCGAGGATCCCGACAAGGCGCAGCCGGCCGCGATCAAGAAGGATGAGCCGGTCGATAAGCCGGTGACGCAAAAGGCGCTCGGCCTCGATCTCGCCGCGCTCTCGAAGGACCTGCGCACGCGCTACAAGATCAAGGACAGCGTCAAGGGCGTCGTCATCACCGGCGTCGACGCCAGCTCGGACGCCGCCGACAAGCGGCTCTCCGCCGGTGACGTCATCGTCGAGGTGGCGCAGGAGGCGGTGACATCCGGCGCCGACATCAAGAAGCGTGTCGATCAGCTGAAGAAGGACGGCAAGAAATCGGTGCTGCTGCTCGTCGCCAACGCCGACGGCGAGCTCCGCTTCGTCGCGGTGAGTTTGCAGTAGCAACGCCTCGTCGCGCTGCGCGGCCAGCTTCCATGGAAAGCCGCGAGCTCTCCATGGGGGGCCGCCAGCATTCCTATAGAAGACGGTGTCGTCCCCGCGAACGCGGGGACCCATACGCCGTGACCGACGAAATTGGCAGGCTGGCTGCCATCTCGCGAACATCGAAATCCTGTGGTTATGGGTCCCCGCGTTCGCGGGGACGACCAGCGTATTTCAGGTGAGCACCGCACCCACCATCTCTGACCAGATTCACATCTCAAACAGCGTCGGACACGACATCGCATTCCCGCGGCGGATCACGCCCGAGTTCTGCGAACGACATGCCCTTTCGAAAATCGAGAGGGCGCGGGGAATGCCGGGTGAAGGCCTCACCCATGGCCCGCCTGCAGAAAAAAAGCAGGCGGCAGTCACCACAGGTGCAGCCGATCAACCGGCATTCCCCGCGCGGCGGTTTTAACGCATATATCGCGATCTCCTCGGTGTGCCGGGCTTGTTAGCCACCGTCGTCAGCAGGATCATCACCTGCGAACTTAGCGCCAGCGTCGGGGCGCCGGGACCACGCGACTTCACGTCCGCATCCGCCTCGTTCGTCCGCGTGAAGATCACGCGCCAAGGCGGTCACGTCCACCGCATCCCCGCCTCACGTGTCGTGACGATCGCGCGCAACGTCCCTCTGCTCGAGGCGGGATGGATGGAGTAGAGCTCAATTTCTGGAAAAGCGAAAGAAATTTATTTTGTCGCCGCCGGACTGGACAGGGCAAATCAGATTGAAATCCCTGCTGAAATTGGCTTTTAGGCGCGACCCGTTTTCGGCCGCGCGACTCAAATCGCCACGCGGATCAAATGGAGGTTTGATTGACCCGCCTTGACAGTTCTTCCGCACTTTCCTTGCGCTCGGAATAGCGATCGACCAGATAGTCGGCCCGGTCGCGTGTCAGAAGCGTGAACTTGGTCAGCTCTTCCATCACGTCGACGAGGCGGTCGTAATAGGCCGACGGCTTCATGCGATCGGCACCGTCGAATTCCATGAAGGCTTTGGGGACCGACGACTGGTTCGGGATGGTGATCAGGCGCATCCAGCGACCGAGCACGCGCAGCTGATTGACCGCGTTGAACGACTGCGAACCGCCGCTGACCTGCATGACGGCGAGTGTCTTCCCTTGCGTCGGTCGCACGGCTCCGAGCGACAGAGGGATCCAGTCGATCTGGGTTTTCATCACGCCAGTCATTGCGCCGTGCCGCTCGGGCGAGCACCAGACCATGCCTTCGCACCAGGTCACGAGATCCAGCAACTCCCGAACCTTCGGATGATCGGGCTCGGCGTCATCCACCAATGGCAGTCCGCGTGGGTTGAAGGTCCGTGTCGCCGCGCCGTAGCGAGCCAGGATCCGCGCGGCTTCTTCGGTCAGGAGCCGACTGAACGAGCGCTGCCGAAGCGATCCATACAGCAACAGGATACGCGGAGGATGCGAGGATCGCTGGGGCTCCAGGAGCTTCGCCTGATCGATCGGTCGGAAAGAGGCTTCGTCCAACTGTGGCGTCGTGTCAGGCAACCCGGCTTCCTCCGGTATCGGTCAGCGATAGGCCATACTCTTTCGAACGATCCCCGGCGGCGTGGTCGAGGAGGTCCATGTCCCATTTGGACGTTCGGATCACCGGCGGGCCTATTTGCGAACGTTAGAACAGGAACAACTAATCGAAGCAAGGTTGCATGAAGAACGCGCTGCCATTACGCCCCCAGCCATTTCGCCATGTCTTGGGGCTTCGGCAGGCCGCCGGCATGAACAACCTTGCCGTCGATCACGACACCCGGGGTTGAGGCGATCCCGAACTTCGCAATCTCGGCGAAGTCCGTCACCTTTTCGAGCTCGATGTCGATGCCGAGCCTCTTTGCTTCGGCCGAAGCCATTTCGGCGGTCTGGACGCAGCGCTTGCAACCGGAGCCCAGAATTTTCACGTTCTTCATGGGTTTGTCCTTTCAGGAGAACAGGGCGTTGAAGAGATAGCCGACGGCGACGATGCCGGTGGCGACGACGCCGACAAAGACGGCGATCAGCCGCAGCTTCAGCACTTTGCGCAGGATGAGCATTTCGGGGAACGAAAGCGCGATCACGCTCATCATGAACGCGAGCACGGTCCCGAGCGCCGCGCCCTTTCCAAGCAGCGCTTCCACCACCGGAATGATCCCCGCGGCATTCGAGTACATGGGCACGCCGATCAGCACGACTGCCGGCACGGACCACCACCGCCCCTTGCCCATGATCGAGGCGAGCAGATCGTTCGGGACATAGCCGTGAATGAACGCGCCGGCGGCGATGCCGACAACGATCCAGAGCCAGACACGTCCGACGATGTCGCGCACCGCCTCGAGGCCGGCCTGAATTCGGTCGACGACCGTTTGAGCATCCGGCGGCAGATCCGTTTCGCCGGCACGCACGTTGCGGACCCAATCCTCGAGCCAGCCTTCGAGGTGGAGGTGTCCGATGATCCATCCTGCAACGATCGCGACGGCCAGACCAAAACCAAGATAGATCGCGGCCACCTTCCAGCCGACGAGCGCGAACAACAGGCCGAGCGCGACCTCATTCACCATGGGTGCGGAAATCAGGAACGAGAAGGTGACGCCGAGCGGCACGCCAGCCGACACGAAGCCGACGAACAGCGGGACGGCCGAGCAGGAGCAGAACGGGGTGAAAACGCCGAGGATTGCGGCAGCAACATTGCCGAGGCCCTGGCGCTCGCCGGCAAGCAGCGCGCGCGTGCGCTCCGGTGAAAAGAAGCTGCGCACGACACCCATGCCGAAAACGACCAGCGTCAGCAGCATCAGGACTTTTGGCGCGTCGAACACGAAGAAGCGCGCCGCTTCGTCCAGATGACTGCCGGGCGTGATCGGCAGCGACGAAACGACCCGCGCCGAGAAGTCTTCCAATTGCCAGTAGATCGCGAACCAGAGGCCGATCGCCGCCACCGTCCCCGCGGCCCACATCAGCGATGAAGCCGTGCGCGCCGGCTCAGTCGAAAGCTCAATCCTCATGCTGCCCTCCTTGCCGGCTCCGGGACGGTCGCCATGACCGCGGCGAGGATCGCGCGCTCGTCCGGCGTCAATTCGGGGCTGAGGTGGTATCGAACCCACTGTGCGTCGCGCCGATCGATCACGAGACCGACGGCTTTCAGGGCGGACATATGCCGGCTCATGCGCGACTGACTCGCGCCGAGCCTGGTCATGAGCTCGCAGACACAGTGCTCGCCGCCATCCCACAGGATGCGCAGCGCGGCGAGGCGGGTCGGTTCGGCAAGGGCAGCCAGAATTGAAACGGTGTTCAACATCCATCCATAATATGCGCTAATGCGCATTTGCGCAATAGCGCATATTAGGTGCTGTCCGTTCTCGTAACTAACTTGCAAAATGAAAGTTACTCGGCTAAGCTTCGCGCATGCAGTCGAAGGAGTTCACACTTGCGGAATGTCCGGCCGCACGCGCAGTCGAGTGCGTCGGCGAGTGGTGGAGCATTCTGATTTTGCGCGATGCCTTCCAGGGATTCACGCGCTTCGACGAGTTTCAGAACAGCCTGGGCATCGCCTCCAACATCCTGTCACGGCGCCTTGCGCATCTGACCGAGGCCGGCTTGTTCGAGCGACGGCTCTATAATGAACGTCCGCCCCGGTACGAGTACATCCTCACCGCCAAGGGCCGAGACTTCTTCCCGGTCGTGGTGGCGATGTTCGCGTGGGGAAACAAGCACCTGGCCCCCGAAGGCAAATCGGTCGTGCTGGCCGATCGCAAAACCGGACGCACGCTCGATCCGATCGTGGCGGACGCCCACAGCAAGACGCCGATCACGCCGGCGAATGCCGTGCTGCTCCCCGGTCCACGCGCAAGCACAGGCATGCGCAGTCGTCTTGCCTCGATCAGGGCGCTGCGCGCGGACGCGTCGTCTTCGCCAACGTCGTCTTCGCCAACATCGTAGGGAAACAGCATGCGTCGGATCGTCGTCACCGGCTTGGGTGTGGTGTCCCCTTTGGGATGCGGTGTCGAACTCGCGTGGTCGCGCCTCCTCGCCGGCCGATCAGGGCTTCGCTCGTTGCCGGCCTGGGCCGCGGCGCTGCCGGCTAAGGTCGCCGGGATCGTACCCAGCAAGGTTGAGGATGCCGAAGGCGGCTTCGACGCCGACCGTGCGATCCCGCCCAAGGACCAGCGCAGGATGGATCGGTTCATACTTTTCGCGTTGGCCGCTGCCGCCGAGGCGATCGCACAGGCCGGGTGGGCTCCCGCTGACGCGCACGCGGCCGAGCGAACGGCGACGATCATCGCTTCGGGCATCGGTGGATTTCCGGCTATCGCCGAGGCAGTCAGGACGACCGAGCAGCGGGGCGTACACAGGTTATCGCCGTTCACCGTACCGTCGTTCCTGCCCAATCTCGCCTCTGGTCATGTCAGCATTCGGCATGGATTCAAGGGGCCCATCGGAACGCCGGTGACGGCGTGCGCGGCGGGCGTGCAGGCGATTGGAGACGCCGCACGCCTGATCCGATCAGGCGAAGCCGACATCGCGGTGTGCGGTGGCGCAGAAGCATGCATCCACCCGGTCAGCCTGGGAGGCTTCGCCGCCGCTCGTGCACTATCGACCCACTTCAACGACGCACCAGAGCGCGCGTCGCGGCCGTTCGACAAGGATCGGGATGGCTTCGTCATGGGGGAAGGCGCGGGCATCCTGGTGATCGAGGATTTGGCGAGCGCTCAGGCGCGCGGAGCCGAGCCGATCGCCGAGATCGTTGGCTACGGCACGACGGCTGACGCTTTTCACATCACGTCCGGGCCCGAGGATGGCGAAGGCGCGCGTCGGGCGATGGAGTTCGCACTGCGGCAAGCTGGGCTCGCGCCGGCGGATGTCCAGCATCTCAATGCCCATTCGACCTCGACGCCGTCCGGCGATAGCAGCGAACTTGAAGCGATCAAGTCGGTGTTCGGACGTGACGGGCGCATTGCCGTGAGCGCCACCAAATCGGCGACCGGCCATCTGCTTGGGGCTGCCGGCGGAGTGGAATCGATCTACACCGTTCTGGCGCTGCGCGATCAGGTCGCGCCTCCGACCCGTAATCTTGATACGCCCGACGCGGCGGCCGAAGGCGTGGATATCGTCGGCGGCGAAGCTCGGCCCATGAGAATGGACCATGCGATCTCGAATGGGTTCGGCTTTGGTGGGGTCAACGCCAGCATCGTGTTCCGGCGCTGGTCGTGACCATTTCACTCCTTACCGCCGATCTGAAGTCCATGATTCGCGTGTGGCGAAATCGATACACGGACTTCAGATCGAGAAGCAGGTGTTGATTAGTTGCGTGCGGCGCCGACCGTGGTGACGGTTGCAGCCGCGGCGCTGCGGTGATGCGGCGTGAGCACCGAAAGCTGGACAGGGGTGGCCGGCATGTTGGCGCGGGTCAGCGTCGCAACGGGGGCCTGCTCGTCGGCGGCAGAGGCACCGACTACGGTGAGCTGGAGCGGCGTGGCCGGAAACGACGAGACGTCGTAGGTGGGGAGTTCGGCTGCAACTGCGGCAGCGCCGTGCAGGACAGCGAAAGCAACGAGTGCGCCGGGGAGGAGATGTTTGGCGAAGGTCATGGAAGCTGGTCCTATGGTTGGCGATTGGTCGATCGCGTGATCCGCAATCGCATTCCGCCTTCCTTGGCCGCTCCCTAAACGTGCATCCCTTCTAACTCATAAGAGCTCTTTTGACAACGATTTTTTTTGCAGTGCAGCAAAAGGCAGTTTGGTACCTGTTCAATTCGATCGGCCAATGACGCGATTGCAAGCCGTGATCATTGTCGCTCGATTCACTCCATTAACCACGCGGGATCCGCGCGTGCGATCCGGTTACGGTGGAGCTCAAGGCCGAAGCCTCTTGCGCATCATCACGTGGGAGATGCCTGCTTCGTCGAAGACCGCTCCTTCTTCGATGTATCCAAGCTGCTTATAAAACTCACGTGCCGTGAATTGCGCGGCTAGGATGATTTCCTGGGCGCCGTCGCGGGAAGCCGCGGCCGCGGCGAACTCCATCAACTCTCGTCCAATCCCTTTTTTCCGTGAATGTGCCGATACCGCCATCCTGCCGATCTGCGCCGTGCGTTCATGGCGCACAATGCGCAGCGTTCCAATGACGTGGCCGTCAGAAAGTGCCGCAAGATGAGTGGCGGCCTTGTCGTTCTCATCGACTTCAAGGTCTTCGGGGACACCTTGTTCAATGACGAACACTTGCCGTCGCAAGGCATATACCGCGGACATGAGCTGATCAGTGGCCCGAATCTTGACTATCGTGGTCAATGCCAGCTCCTGTGACTTGGGAGCACGCTCCGTCTTGGCGAGCGGCCAGTTCACATCCCACGTCGGCTGATCAATCCACGAATTCGTCGCGCTTGTAGCCTTGCGCGTAGAGCAGCGCGGTGAGGTCGCCATGGTCGATGCGCGCGCTCGCCGCCGCCGAGACTGCGGGCTTGGCGTGATAGGCAACGCCGAGGCCGGCCGCCTCGATCATGCCGAGATCGTTGGCGCCGTCGCCCACCGCCAGCGTGTCGATCTCGTCGAGATCGAACGACTCGCGCAGTTCGAGCAGGGTGGCGAGCTTGGCGGCGCGGCCAATGATGGGCTCGCGCACTTCGCCAGCGAACTTGCCGCCGTCGATCACCAGCTCATTGGCGCGGTTCTCCTGGAAGCCGAGCTTGGCTGCGATCGCGTTGGTGAACAAGGTGAAGCCGCCCGAGATCAGGCAGGTATAGGCACCGTGCGCGCGCATCGTCATCACGAGCTCGCGGCCGCCCGGCGTCGCCACGATCCGTTTCTTCAGCACCTCGTCGACCACGCTGACCGGCAAGTCTTTCAGCAGTGCGACGCGTTCGCGCAGCGCCGGCTCGAAGGCGATCTCGCCGCGCATCGCGCGTTCGGTGATGGCGGCGACGCGTGGCTTCAGCCCGGCGAAATCGGCGAGCTCGTCGATGCATTCCTGGCCGATCATGGTGGAATCCATGTCGGCGAGAAAAAGCTTCTTGCGCCGGAACGCGGCAGGCTGCACGACGATGTCGATCGGCATGTCGCCGCGCAGGTCGCGCAGGCGAGCCTCGATCGCGTGAACCTCGCCCTCACCGCCGAACGGGATATCGATGGCGACCTCGTCGAACAGCCATTGCGGGGTGCCAGGCGAGGGCAGGACGGCGAGGAAGGCCTCGACAATCGTGGTATCGAGTGCCGGATCGGCCGGATTGCAGATGAAGGTGGCGACGAGAGACATCTAGGGTTTTCTTGAGGTGACTTCGGAGACTGACAACAAAGCCGTGCTTATCGCAGGCCCGACCGCCAGCGGCAAGTCGGCGCTCGCGCTCGAGCTTGCGGAAAAAAACGGCGGCGTCGTCATCAACACCGATTCGATGCAGGTCTATCGCGACCTCCGCGTCTTGACGGCGAGGCCGACGCGCGAGGAAGAAGCGCGCGTGCCGCATCGGCTGTATGGCCATGTCGATGCCAGCGTGAACTATTCGGCCGGACTTTATGTCGCGGATGCCGCAAAGGTGCTGGACGAGGCGCGCGGCGCGGGGCGGCGGCCGATCTTCGTCGGCGGCACCGGCCTCTATTTCAAGGCATTGACGCGCGGTTTGTCGCAGGTGCCGCCGGTGCCCGAGCAGATCCGTGACGCCGTGCGCGCGCGGCTCGATCGCGATGGCGTCGAGGCGCTGCACGCGGAACTGGCGCGGCGCGATCCCGAAGCGGCCGAACGGCTGAAACCGCGCGATCGCACCCGCATTGCCCGGGCGCTCGAAGTGATCGAGGCCACCGGCCGGCCGCTGGCCGACTGGCATGATCAGGCCCAGCCGCCGCTCTTGCGGGAAGGTGAGTATCAGGCGTTGTTCCTGGCGCCCGAGCGCGACGCGCTCTATGCGCGGATCGATGCACGGTTCGACATCATGCTGAAGGCGGGCGCGATCGCGGAGGTCGAGGCTTTGGCTGCGCGTGGCCTCGATCCGCTGTTGCCGGCGATGAAGGCGCATGGCGTACCGGCGCTGATCCGTTACCTGAAGGGTGAGCTGACGCTGGAGGAGGCCGCGGCGATCGGCAAGGCCGACACCCGTCATTATGCCAAGCGCCAATTCACCTGGTTTCGGCACCAGCTGCCGGAGTTCCAGTGGATGACGCCGGAAGAGGCGAGGGTCTCTTCTCGGCATTGATGATGAGATGATATCGTGATATCATCTATGTCTGAGGTTCGAATGGCCGATATCCTGATCCGCAAAGTGGACGAGGCGACGAAGGAGCTGCTGCGGCTTCGCGCCGAACGGCGCGGCAAGAGCCTGGAAGCTGACCTGCGCGAGACGCTCGAAAAGCTGGCCCGCGAGGAAGCGGAATCCCCTGATGACGCAGAGCCGTTTGGCAAGTGGCTCTTTGCGATTTCGAGACCAGGTGTCGACCTTGACGAGGCGCTTGAGCTGATTCGGTCAGCGCCTGTTCGGCCAGTTTCGTTCGAATGATCCTCCTGGACACCAACGTCATCTCGGAGGTGCTGAAACTGGCGCCGGCACCACAAGTCATCGGCTGGCTCGACGCAAATTTTTCGAACACTGCTATTTCAAGCATTACGATCTTCGAGCTTGGCGCCGGGCTGGCGTGGCTGAGTGACGGACGGCGAAAAGACAAGCTTCAGAACGCTATCGGCAGGGCGATCCGCCGCTTCGGAACGCGCGTATACGCGTTCGACGCTGCTGCCGCCCAATCGGCCGCACTGCTGTTGGCGCAGGCGCGTGCGCAAGGACATGCACTGCACCAAGTTCCAAAGAAGCTCGCGGACCTTCAGATCGCCGGCATCGCATCGGCCTATGGACTTCAGCTTGCTACACGTAACGTCGGCGACTTCGACGGATTGGGACTGGGGTTGATCAATCCTTGGGAGTGATCGGCGATCGGTGCTGCCCGATGGTGGCGCGATCCCTTGTCCTTCCGGGAGCGCGGAACGCCAACCCGAGACCTAGACGTCTGAGCAGGCTGTCGGTTCGGCCAACCACCGGGAGCAGCAATCTCAAGAGTCGGGTTCGACGGTGGCGCGTCGCCCTGGGGTGACAGCTGACTAAATTCCCTCTCGCCGAACCGCTCAAACCGCGTTAACCTGACAAAATCGCGCGGGTAGCCCTGCTTCGCCTTGACATTGAGGCATCTCGGGCTATGTTCGCGCAACCTTTGGGAAGTCCGCTCGGCATCATGCGCAACTTTATTGCCATTCTCCTTATCGCCGTCGTACCCAGGCGCACCGCCGGGGATGGCTAGCGGCCATCTGAAATCCGAGCGGTGCGCAGGGCCTCCAGGGGCCCTTTTTTATTGCCCGAACGACCACGAAGCCGACCGACCACCAGGATACCTCGAAAGCCGTACAAGACAGCGATCCGGAGCCAGCCATGACCGACAAGAGCCACGATCCGAACCAGATGACCGGCGCCGCCATGATCGTGCGCGCGCTCATCGATCACGGCGTGCAGCACATCTTCGGCTACCCCGGCGGCGCGGTGCTTCCGATCTATGACGAGATCTTCCAGCAGAGCGAGGTCCAGCACATCCTGGTCCGCCACGAGCAGGGCGCCGGCCACGCGGCCGAAGGCTATGCGCGCTCGACCGGCAAGCCCGGCGTGGTGCTGGTGACCTCCGGCCCCGGCGCCACCAACATGGTGACGCCGCTCGCGGATGCGTTGATGGATTCGATTCCGTTGGTCTGCATCACCGGGCAGGTGCCCACGCATCTGATCGGCAACGACGCGTTCCAGGAATGCGACACGGTCGGCATCACGAGGCCCTGCACCAAGCACAATTGGCTGGTCCGCAACGTCAACGATCTCGCCAAGGTCCTGCACGAGGCGTTCTATGTCGCGACCTCAGGCCGGCCGGGGCCGGTCGTCGTCGACGTGCCGAAGGACGTGCAGTTCGCCACCGGCACCTATCATCCGCCGCGCAAGTCCGACGTTCACGTCTCCTACGCACCGCGCCTCAAGGGCGATGCGATGCAGATCAGGAAGGCGGTGGCGCTGCTCGCCTCGGCCAAGCGCCCGATCATCTATTCCGGCGGCGGCGTCATCAATTCGGGGCCGGAAGCCTCGAAGCTGTTGCGCGAGCTGGTCGAAGTCACCGGCGTTCCGATCACCTCGACGCTGATGGGACTCGGCGCTTATCCCGCGTCGGGCAAGAACTGGCTCGGCATGCTCGGCATGCATGGCACCTACGAGGCCAACATGGCGATGCATGATTGCGACGTCATGCTGTGCGTCGGTGCGCGCTTCGACGACCGCATCACCGGCCGCACCGACGCGTTCTCGCCGGGCTCGAAGAAGATCCACATCGACATCGATCCGTCCTCGATCAACAAGAACATCCGCGTCGACGTCCCGATCATCGGCGATTGCGGCGACGTGCTCGGCGACATCCTGCAGGTGTTCAAGGCGGAAGCGAAGAAGCCCGATATCAAGGAGTGGTGGGGCGAGATCGCTGCCTGGCGCGCGCGCAACTCGCTGGCCTACAGGGCCAACCGCGAGGTCATCATGCCGCAATATGCGATCCAGCGGCTGTTCGAGCTGACGCGCGGGCGCGACACCTACATCACCACCGAGGTCGGACAGCACCAGATGTGGGCGGCGCAGTTCTACGGCTTCGAGGAGCCGCACCGCTGGATGACGTCGGGCGGTCTCGGGACCATGGGCTACGGCCTGCCGGCCGCGATCGGCGTGCAGGTCGCCCATCCCGACAGCCTCGTCATCGACATCGGAGGCGACGCCTCGGTGCAGATGACGATGCAGGAGATGTCGACCGCCGTGCAGTTCGATCTGCCGGTCAAGATCTTCATCCTCAACAACAGCTACATGGGCATGGTGCGGCAGTGGCAGCAGCTGCTGCACGGCAACCGGCTGTCGCATTCCTACTCCGAGGCGCTGCCGGATTTCGTCAAGCTCGCGGAAGCCTATGGCGGCGTCGGGCTGCAGGTCTCTAAGCCTGCCGATCTCGACGGTGCCATCAAGGAGATGATCTCGGTCAAGAAGCCGGTGCTGTTCGACTGCCGCGTCGCCGCGCTGGAAAACTGCTTCCCGATGATCCCCTCCGGCAAGGCGCATAACGAGATGATCCTGCCCACGGAAGCCTCTGATCCGGCCGCCTTTTTCGCCAGCGGCAAGGCGCTGGTGTGAGGGGCACATTCATGAGGGCATTCGGCCTGCCACAAATACTGTCGTCATGCCCGGGCTTGACTCGGGCATCCAGGAAAGCGCGCCTTCTCTATTAAGACGTGGATGGCCGGGACAAGCCCGGCCATGACGGACGCGAGACACGGGGACAATCATGACACAGCCCGCATCGGCCTATTTCATCGAAGACCGTCAGGATCCGAACGAGACGCACACGCTTGCGATCCTGGTGCAGAACGAGCCCGGCGTGCTGGCGCGCGTCATCGGCCTGTTCTCGGGGCGCGGCTACAACATCGAGAGCCTCACGGTCTCGGAGACCGAGAGCCAGAAGCATCTCTCGCGCATCACTATCGTCACCACCGGAACGCCGATGGTGATCGAGCAGATCAAGCACCAGCTCGATCGCATGATCCCGGTCTACCGCGTCGTCGACATGACGCTGTCGGGCCGCGCCATCGAGCGCGAGCTTGCGATGGTCAAGGTGCACGGCACGGGCGATGCCCGCGTCGAGGCGCTGCGGCTCGCGGATGCGTTCCGGGCCCGGGTGATCGACGCCACCACCGAAAGCTTCGTGTTCGAGATCACCGGCAACACCGGCAAGATCAATCAGTTCATCGACCTGATGCGCCCGCTCGGGCTGGTCGAGGTGTCGCGGACGGGTGTGGCTGCGATCGGGCGGGGACCTGAGGGGATGTGAACCATGCTGGCGCGCGACTGGTACTATAACGAGGGAAGCCGGATCGGTCTGGACCATGCCGTCGCCTCGATCTACGGATCGGCCGACGATGCCGACCTGCGCGCCCGCGCGGCGCTGACGATGCTCGGGGTCAAGCCCGGCTGGCGCGTGGCCGATATCGGGTGCGGCAACGGCGTGCTCGCCTGCGAGGCTGCGCTGATGGGGGCCGAGGTCGACGCCATCGATATTTCGCCTGCGATGCTGGCGCTGGCCAAGCTCTACGCCCGCGACCGGCGTGCAACTGTGCGGCCGCAATCCGCGGGTTTGCTCTCGTTCGCTTATGCGCCGGAAAGCTACGATCTGATCGTCAGCGAGTTCACGCTGCATCACCTGCCCGATTTCTGGAAGGCGGTGGCGCTGTCGCGGATCTTCGCCGCGCTGAAGCCCGGGGCCCATTTCTACCTGCGCGACATCGTCTATGTCAGCGCGCCCGATGGCGCCGAGCGCTCGGTCGAGCAATGGGCCGATTTCAACATCAAGAACCATGATTTCTCGCGCGACAGCGTCATCGCGCATATGCGCGACGAGAACTCGACCTTCGCCTGGGTGATGGAGCGGCTGCTGATAGAAGCCGGCTTCAGGCTCGTGTCTGCCGACTATCACGCGCCGCTGCACGGGACCTATCTCTTGCAGAAGCCAGTGGGGCAGGGCTGAGCGCCATGTCGCAACAATTGCTGTTTGCCTTCGTGATCTTCGCGCTGGTGATGTTCTTCACGCCGGGGCCGAACAACGTCATGCTGTTGTCCTCCGGGGTCACGTTCGGCTTTCGCCGCACGGTGCCGCACATGGCGGGCATCACTTTCGGCTTCGCCTTTATGGTTGCCGCGGTCGGCTTCGGGCTCGGCACCGTGTTCATCGCCTATCCCGTGCTGCAGACCATCCTGAAATATCTTGGCGCCGCCTATCTGATCTACCTCGCCATCGCGATCGCGCTGTCAGGGCGGGTCGAGGCGGGCGCGAGCAGTTCGCGCGGTCCCATGACATTCTGGGGCGCGGCGATCTTCCAATGGGTCAATGCCAAGGGCTGGGTGATGGTGATCGGCACCATCACGGCCTACGCCGCGATCGCGCGCTTTCCGTTCAACATCCTGATCCAGACCGCGATCAGCCTCGCCATGGGCATCGGCTCGACCATCACCTGGACCCTGTTCGGGACTGCGCTGCGGCCGCTCTTGAGCTCCGAACGTGCCGTGCGGGCCTTCAACATCGTCATGGCCGTGCTGCTGCTTGCCTCGCTCTACCCCGTGTTCATGGACGCATGAGGGGCGCCTCCACCATGCGAGATCGGGGTTTCCAAGCCGGCCCAAAATGCTCTAGACACGGGCCGGATTTCGTCCGGGCGCAGCCGCCCGTGCCTCACCCAAGCGTCTGACTTTCCAGCCAATTCCGGCCATCTCAAAGAGGAAACGACAATGCGTGTTTACTACGATCGCGACGCCGATCTGAACCTGATCAAGGGCAAGAAGGTCGTCATCGTCGGCTATGGCAGCCAGGGCCACGCCCATGCGCTGAACCTGAAGGATTCCGGCGTCAAGGAGGTCGCGATCGCGCTGCGCAAGGGCTCCGCATCGGCCAAGAAGGCGGAAGCCGCCGGCTTCAAGGTGATGGAAGTCGCCGAGGCCGCCAAATGGGCCGACCTCGTCATGATGCTGACCCCGGACGAGCTGCAAGGCGACATCTATCGCGAGCACCTGCACGACAACATGAAGAAGGGCGCCGCGCTCGTCTTCGCCCACGGCCTCAACGTGCACTTCAATCTTCTTGATCCACGGGCGGATCTCGACGTGCTGATGATCGCGCCGAAGGGCCCCGGCCACACCGTGCGTTCGGAATATCAGCGCGGCGGCGGCGTGCCCTGCCTGATCGCGATCGCCAAGGATTCCTCCGGCAACGCGCATGATCTCGGCCTGTCCTATGCGTCGGCGATCGGCGGCGGCCGCGCCGGCATCATCGAGACCACGTTCAAGGAGGAATGCGAGACCGACCTGTTCGGCGAGCAGGCCGTGCTCTGCGGCGGCCTGGTCGAGCTGATCAAGGCCGGCTACGAGACGCTGACCGAGGCCGGCTACGCGCCGGAGATGGCGTATTTCGAGTGCCTGCACGAGGTGAAGCTGATCGTCGACCTGATCTATGAAGGTGGCATCGCCAACATGAACTACTCGATCTCCAACACCGCCGAATACGGCGAATATGTCACGGGACCGCGCATCGTCACGGCCGAGACCAAGAAGGAGATGAAGAAGGTGCTCGACGACATCCAGTCCGGCCGCTTCGCGCGCGACTGGATGCTGGAGAACAAGGTCAACCAGACCTCGTTCAAGGCGACCCGCGCCAAGCTCGCTCAGCACCCGATCGAGGAAGTCGGCGCTCGCCTCCGCGACATGATGCCCTGGATCAAGAAGGGCGCGCTGGTCGACAAGAGCAAGAACTAAGCTCGCGGGCGCCAGATCGCCTGGACGCGCTTTCAGGCGGGCGATGCTGACCTCGATGGCCGGGCAGAGTGCGTTGTCGCTCTTGCCCGGCCATCTGCGTTTTGCGGACCGAACTAACCGTCGCCGGATCGAAGCTCCGTAGAAACCCGGGCTAATGGAGACGGAAAATTAAGCCGGGCGGGCTAGCTTTGTTTTCGATGTCGGATGCAGTGCTTCACGTGATGTGTCAGCCGCCGATGATACGGGCTGTGAGGCGTTCCGAAAGCTGAGGCGGCCAAGGATTGGGAGCTGATCCGCAATCTTCGCAAGGCTTGCTCGATGGCGCGCTCTGTCGGCAAACCGCCTGCAGGAACAAGCAGCAAGCCCGGCTTCTTCATCTTCTTCCTTGATCGGAATATCGCCCGCTCCAGATCGGAGCTTGATAGAATTGTGCTTTAATGCACATTCTTGTGTCGGTCGGGTGCGCCCGAGACGCGGGCGTGTTTGTTTTGTATCGGGCGCCGGGCGGAAGGTGTTTCGGGACGTCGACCATCATCACGCCGGCTTCAGATGGCCAGCTGCTTGCGGTCTCGGCGTGCGTCTGATTCCGGGAGGCCAATCCTGATGGCGACGATCGGCAAGACGCCGGCGGAGTTGACCCGGCTGGTCGAGGACGCGATCCGCAGCGAGCCGGGATGCGAGACCGCGCAGGTTCGTGCGGTGACGCTGCTGCCGCATGTCCGCGAGGGGCGCAATTGGCAGATTCCGCAGGTCGTGCTCGGGGACAGCCTGATCAGCGATGTCGATCGCGCCGTGCTGAGCGTGCAGCGCCGGCTGGGGCGCGAGTTTCATCTGATCGCGGACGAGTCCGATCGTGAGGAAGCCCAACGCTGAGATTGCTGGAGCGACGCAGGCGGTCAGCGTCGCACGTGGCCGCCGCTCAACATGTCCTCGTGCGGCAGATGATCGCGTCGCATCATGGTGGTGACGGCGACGATCGCGGCGGCGAAGCCGGATGCCGCGCCGACGCCGAGCGCCCAGCGTGGCCCGAACTGGTCCGCGATCCAGCCGACGATCGGCGCCCCGATCGGGGTGCCGCCGAGGGCGACACCGACGCGGAGCGCCATCACCCGCCCGCGCATCGCGGGTGCGGTCGAAAGTTGCATCAGGCTGTTGGTGGTGTTGGTGAAGGTCAGCGCGGCCAGGCCGATCAGCACCAGGGCGGCTGCGAACATCCAGTAGGTCGGCGCGAGCGCGGCGAAGCTGCAGCCCAGCCCGAACAGCAGGGCGCCGACGAGCAGCGCGGCGAAGTTCGGCCGCGCCCGCGCAGCGCCTAGCAGAGCTCCCGCGACGGTGCCGACCGCCATCACCGATGACAGCAAACCATAGCCGCGGGCATCGGCATGGAAAACCCGGGTCGCCATGGTCGCGATGAAGATCTGGAAGTTCAGGCCGAAGGTGCCGATCAGGAACAGCATGATCAGGACCGCCTTGAGGTCGGCGCGCGACCACACATAGCGCAGGCCGCCGGTCAGCCTGCTCCCGAGGCTGCCCTGGTCGCGAGGGGCGCGGGCATGGCTGCGCAGTTCGGAACTGCGCAGCAGAGACAGCGAAGCCAGCACGGCGGCGAAGGAGGCGCCGTTGATCAGGAAGGCCCAGCCGGTGCCGGCGGCTGCAATGACGATGCCTGCGATCGCCGGTCCGATCATGCGGGCGGCGTTGAACGAGGTCGAATTGAGCGCCACCGCGTTGGGCAGGTCGGCATCGCCGACCAGTTCGCCGACGAAGGTCTGGCGCACTGGCGCATCGAAGGCGGCCGCGCAGCCGAACAGGAAGGCGAAGCCGTAGACATGCCACAGCTGGACCACGCCGCCGACGGTGAGCAGGCCGAGCGCGAGCGCCAATGCGCCCATCGTCGCTTGCGTCGCCATCAGGAGCTTGCGCTGGTTGAAGTGATCGGCTGCGTAGCCGGTCCAGGGCAATAGCAGAAGCTGCGGTCCGAACTGCAGCGCCATCACGATGCCGACCGCCGAAGCGTTGCGGTCGGTGAGCTGGACCAGCACCAGCCAGCTTTGCGCGGTCCGCTGCATCCAGGTGCCGACATTGGAGATGAAGGCGCCGGCGGTCCAGACGCGATAGTTGCGGCTGCGCAGCGAACGGAACATGTCCGCCGCAGCGCGCCTCATGGGCGCTCCCGCAGATCGCCGCCGTGGAGGGAGCCGAAGTGCCGCGCCGCATAGAGAGCCATCACCAGCATGCCGAAGCCCAGCGCAAGCGCGTCAGCCGTATGCCGCAGTCCGAAATCGCCGACCCGGCAGACCAGCAGATAGAAGACGACAAGGTTGAGAAAGCCCCAGAGCACGTTCAGCGTCGAGGTGGAGAGGCCGCGCCCCGGCGGCGATGCGAACGGCGTCTGGAATGGCATGCCCGTCACGCCGCTGACGAAGTGCGGCACGGCATTGCTGAGGAAGGCGCCGCCGAAGAAATAGGAAACCAGATGCAGCAAGGTCATGTCAGGCCGTCCTCGTGTTCAGGAGTCCAATGATCTCTCGGGTCGTTCCGGTCTCGCCCAGTCGCGGAAAGACCCGCGTCGTGCTGTACTCATGCGCTTCGGCGCGCGTGTCGGTCATGGCATCGAGGGCGAGCGTGACGTTAAAGCCCTGCTCATAGGCCTGCCGCGCGGTCGACTCCACGCCGGTGCCGGTGGCGACGCCGGCCACCACGACCTGCGTGACATTGCGTGCCTTCAGCTGCCGTTCGAGATCGGTGCTCGCGAAGGCGCCCCATGTGCGCTTGGTCACCACGATATCGTTCGGTTGCCGGTTCAGCTCGGGGAGGAGTTCGGTCCATCCTTCCGGGAGTGCATCGATACGGCGCGGCTGCTCGGTGCGGCCTGGTGCACTTCCGGCGACGTTGATGAGCACGACCGGGAGGGCACGTGCGCGGAACGCATCGGCCAGCACACGGGCGTGCTCCACGATCTCATTGATTGGATGAACGCAGGGAAGTCCGACGAGGCCCTTCTGCAGATCGACGACGATGAGAGCGGTGTCCAGATCGAGCGTCGTGAGTGCCATGGTGTGTCCTTCAATTGCCGCGCCTCGATTGCGCGCAAGCGCCATCAGTCGTCGATCAGCCGCTTGAGTAGCGCGATGGCTGCGCGCAGCTGCTCCTGTTCCTCAGCGGAGAGGCGCTGGTCGATCGTGCGTGACAGCCAGTCCTGCCGCGCCGCGCGTCCCTCTCTGATCCTGTCCAGGCACTGGTCCGTCAGTGCGATGATGGTCTGCCGTCCGTCACTTGGGTCCGGCGCGCCCTTCACCAGACCCGCTGCCTCGAGCGCAGCGACGATCGGACCCATCGACTGGGCGCGCATGCCCTCGGCGCGCGCGAGTTGCGACGCCGTCGCCGGGCCGTCCTTTTCGAGCCGCAGCAGCACGGCGATCTGCGAGACCGTCAGGTCGCCGACATTGGCCTGCTCACGCAGCCTGCGTTTCAATTTGCCGATCAGCCCGCGCAGCTCGGCTGCAAGCGCCGAGGCGCGCGGGGCGGGGACGGCATCCCCTGGGGCGCGGTTCATGGGGGGCAGCAAATAGGCTACCGGAGTCAAATTGTACAGTTAGACTTATAAGTTTAGCTTAACAAATACGTGAACGTTACCGCAGCGCGGCGGCAAGAACTTCCAGGCTTAGGAATGTCGCGGGGCAGAACGCCCGCTGAGCGCGAGGCGAGGGAATGCGGAAGGGGACGACCTCTCGACCGTCCCTTCCGCAGCAAGGCTATCGCATATGGGACGAACTCGACCGACGATCTCTTCTGCGGCCGTCCTTCGAGACGCTCGCCTGCGGCGAGGTCCTCAGGACGAGGGCCCATTTTGCGGCCGATAGACCCTCATGGTGAGGGCGCGGCGAAACCGCGCGTCTCGAACCATGAGGCCTGAACCACCACGGCCATATGCCATGGCCCTGCTTCCGCAGCGGCTCGCTCTACTCAGCCGCTTCGTCGGTGATGATGTCGCCGATGTTCTGCCAGTGCGCTCCGTCGAACTGGATCATCTGCAGCTGCTTGTTAACCCGATAGTCGGTCGGTGAGGTCGAGATGGTGATGCCCGGCAGCAGCAGGTCGAGCTGGACGTGGTCGAGATGCGTGGCCTGCTTCAACACGTTCTCGCGGGTGAGATCGTCACCGCACTGCTTCAGCACCTGAACCAGAAGCTCGGCGGTGATGTAGCCGTAGACGTTGAAGTTCGAGCCCTTGTCGCCGTCGGGATAATACTTCGCCATGAAGTCGAGATAGCGCTGCACGCCGGGATCGTTCTTGAACGTCTGCTCGAGCGGGTCCTTGACGTAGTTGACGCTGATCAGACCCTTGGCGTTCTCCGGCCCCGCCGGCTTCAGCGTGGCGGTCAAGGAGTTGGCATTGATGTCGACGATGTGCACCGGATGCCAGCCGAGCTCGGCGACCTTCTTGATGGCTTGGGCCGCCTGCTTCGGGGTCGAGGCGCTGAACAACAGGTCCGCGCCGGCATCCTTCAGCTTGAGGATCTGCGAGTCGATGGTGGGCTCGGTGATCTCATAGGAGGTCTCGGCGACGATCATCTTGGCGGCCTTGTCGCCGAGCCCCGCCTTCAGTCCCGCGAGATAGTCCTTGCCGAGATCGTCGTTCTGATAGAGCACGCCGATCTTGGCGTTGGGATAGGTCTTCAGAATGTACTGGCCGTAGATGCGGCCTTCGACCAGGTAGGAGGGATTGAAGCCCATCGTCCAGGGAAAGTGCTTGGGATCAGTGAAGCGCGCGGCACCGGTGGCCGCAAACAGCTGCGGCACCTTCTTGCCGTTCAGATATTTCTGCACCGCGACATTCGGCGCGGTGCCGATGATCTGGAACGTCAGCAGCACCTCGTCGCCTTCGACCAGCCGGCGCACCTGCTCGACCGTCTTCGGCGGCGAATAGGCATCGTCGTACTGGATCAGGTTGATCTTGCGGCCGTTCACGCCACCCTGGTCGTTGATCATCTTGATATAGGCGGCTTGCGCCTTGGCGATCGTCGCATAGGCCGACGCAGGGCCGCTCGCCGGGATGGTCTGGCCGACCTTGATCTCGGTGTCGCTGGCGCCGGTGTCGTATGTCTTCTCCGCGGCCGCAGACGAACAGAACGTGGCCCAGACAAGTGCGCTGGCCGTGATCAGGTTTGCAAGGCTGATCCTAAGGCTGATCCTCATGAGGTGTCTCCCTTCTTCTTGTATTTGTTTCGGCCTTGATGCCGGCTTCGCCAACGTGCAGCCCAGCGCTACGACTGAAGTGCCGGCACGCCGCTGCCGACAGCTGCGCGCTCGCGCCGCGCAAAGCGCCTGAGGTCGTCCTTCGGATTGATGATGACCATCGCCAGCGCGCCGCCGGCGACGATCAGCAGGCCCGCAAACATGAAGCCGTCGCGAAAGCCCTGGGCCGGATTGGCGCCGATATCGACGATATGGCCCATCAGCCAGGGCGCGATCAGGCCGGCCAGCGTGAAGGTGCCGTTGCAGATGCCGAGCATGGCGCCGCGCTGGTGCACAGGGCTGATCTCGCCGATCAATGGCGGTCCGAGCGCATAGGTGACACTGCCGACGGCGAAAGCGACCATCACCAGCGGAATCTGCACGAGCTCGCCGGTCGATTTCGACAGCAGCATCATCGCCACGCCCGCCAGCATCACGCAGCAGCAGGTGAGCACGCCGCGCGAGATGCGGCTGGAGACGCCGCGGGCGAGCAGCCGTTGCGACAAGGGCGCGGCGACGATGGTCGCGATGTCGAGAACCTTCAATCCTTCAAGCGGCCCGCTCACCTCGGCCTCCTGGTCCGGCGTGTCCTGCCGCTCATTTCCTGAGTTTTGCGTCCTGCGCGGCGAGCGTCGGCTCCCGCTCGTTCATCTGGGCGCGGATGCTGGCGGCGAGTGCCCGGATGCGCGGGCCGATTTCGGCCTCGAGCTGCCCGGGCTGCAGGCGGAAGGCGGGAATGCCGCAATTGATCGAGTAGCATCGCGTCGTGTTGGCGGCCTGAAACAGCGGCACCGCCACGGCGTGGATCGCGGCCATGTATTCGCCGAAGCAGGTGCAGAAGCCGCGCTCGGCGCATTGCGCGATGCCGGCGCGATAGGCGTCACGGTAGGCCGACCATTGCTCCGCGTCGGACGCATCGAGCTGCTGTTCGAGCCGTGCGGCATCGCGCGCCGGCAGCAGGGATGCGGCGGCGCGGCCCATCGCGGTGCCGACGACCGGGATCGGCATGCCGATATCGGGCACATGCGGCCCGACATCGCCCGAGCGGGCCGTCTCGACATAGATCATGGAGGTGCCGTCGAGCAGCCCGATCGACACGGTGCCGCGCACGCTCTGCGCCACCTCCTGCATCAGGGGCCGCGCGCTCTGGCGGAAAGGCATGTCGGCGAGCAACGGGTGGGCGATCCGCAGCGCGCGGATGCCGACGCGATACCGGGCGCGGTCGGCGTCGTAGTCGAGATAGCCGAGCTCGGCCAGCGTGTGCGTCAGCCGCGCCACCGTGGGGCGCGGGATGCCGGTGCGTGCGGCGATCTCCATGTTGCCGAGCACGGGTGACCCCGCCTTGAACGCCTCCAGCACCATCAGCCCTTTGGCGAGCGTGGTGGCAAAGGCGGCGTCGCCGGCGCTGTCGGCGAGCATGGCATCGACGGGGAGGGGGCGAACGGCACTCGGCCGGGGATCGGTGAGGGTAGACATGTCCATATGAATGGGACATTTCACATCATCTGTCTACATAGCTGATAAGAATTATCGTATATGTCCATTATATGGACATAAGCTAGTTTTGACGACCGACGCCGCAGATCGCGGGCATAATCTCCGCTCATCGCTGGAGGTCCCGAAATGTCAACGACGGTCAAGCAGATGCTGGAGGCGGCTAATGCCGCAGTCCCCAAGATCACACCTGGCGAAGCGCAGGCGATGATCGCCAAGGGCAACACGCTCGTGGTCGATGTGCGCGATGCGCCGGAGGTCGAGAAGAGCGGCAAGGTTGCCGGCGCGGTGCACGTGTCGCGCGGCATGCTGGAATTCCGCGCCGATCCCGACTCGCCCTATCACGACAAGAACTTTGCCAAGGACAAGACCGTGATTCTGTATTGCGCCTCGGGCGGCCGTTCGGCGCTATCGGGCAAGACGCTGAAGGATCTCGGCTACGACAAGGTCTACAACGTCGGCGCGTTCAAGGACTGGGCCGAGAGCGGCGGTGCGATCGAGAAGCCGATCGAGCCCGGCATGTAGTTCGGTGCAGCTCGAGGTCAGGCCGGCGGCAGGGGCTGCGAGAGCAGGCCTTGCCGGAGCGCCAGCCTGACGAGCTCGATATCCGATCCGACGCCGAGCTTGTCCTTGATGATCGAATGCAGATTGGCGACCGTCTTCGGACTGAGATGGAGCGCGTCTGCGATCTCGTCCGTGGTCCGTTCCGCCAGCAGCATCTGCAGCACCTCGAATTCGCGCGCCGTCAACACGTCGGCGGCCGAAGTCTCGCCCGCGAGCCTGCCGAGCGCGAGCTCATGAGAGATGTCCGGGCTGACGGCCACGCGTCCGGCGAGCACGTCGCGCGCCGCCTGCACCAGCACTTCCGGCGGGCTGCTCTTGGTCACATAGCCCTTGGCGCCGGCACGAATGGCCTGCACGGCGAAGCCGGCATTCTCATGCATGGTGAACACCAGGATCCTGGCATTGCGGTCCCATTGCCGGATGCGGCGGATCGCTTCGATGCCGCCGACCTCCCGCATGCTGAGATCCATGATGACGAGATCCGGCTTCGCTTCCTTGAACAGCCGGTAGGCTTCCGCGCCGTCGGAGGCTTCGGCGACCACCCGCAAGCCCGGCTGTTTCTGCAGCACCGACCGGTAGCCTTCGCGCACGACCGCATGATCGTCGACCAGCAGGATGGTCGCCTCGGAGATGCTCACGCGGCGCACTCCGCGGCCGCGCGCTCGTCGCGCAAAGGCTCGCTGCGCGCGGCGAAGGGGATGGCGACAAGCAGGCGCGTGCCGCCGGTTGCCCTCGCCTCGAAATTCAATTGCCCGCCCAGCGCCGCCACGCGTTCGCGCATGCCGAGCAGCCCCATTCCCGGCTTGCCGGGCGGATCGGCAGAACGGCCGTCATCCTCGACCGTGAGCTCGATCGTTGCGGCCGCGTCGTCTGGCTCCTGCAATATCAGCTGCAGCAGCACCCACTTGGCGTCGGCGTGCCTTGCCGCATTGGTCAGCGCCTCCTGCGCGATGCGATAGAGGTTCAGGCCGATCGTGCTGGGCAAGCTGTCGACAGCCCCCGAAAGGCTGATCTCGAAGCGCGTCCGCCCACACTGGCGTTTGCTCCAACCCGCGACCAGGCCTTCGAGGCTTGCGGCCAGTCCAAGTTCATCGATATCGGGCGGCCGCAGCCGAAACAGCGCGCCGCGCAGCGCGGTCATCATGCCGGTCGCCGTTCGCGCGATGCTGTCGCATTCGGACGACAGTTCGGGACAGGTCTGGGCGGCGCTCTGGCCGGCAGCGGAGGCCAGCGCGCGGATGGCGGCGAGAGACTGGCCGAACTCGTCGTGGAGCTCGCGGGCAAGATGGCGGCGCTCGTCGTCCTGCAATGCGATCAGCCGCCGCGTCAGCGCGTTGCGCTCTGCGATGGCCGCCGTGAGGTTTTCGGCAAGCTGGTTGAAGGCGTCGCGGATCGCCGACAGCTCGGCAAGATCGAACGGCGGCAGCCGCGCCGTCAGGTCGCCCGCGGCGATCCGCTCGATCCCTGCATGGATCAGCCGCGTCGGCCGTAGCGCCCGCGCCAGCGCCGCATAGGTCAGCAGGCAGAGCAGCACGAGCGCACCCGCGAGCACGGGCAGCAGCCGACTGAGGTCGCGCCATGCCTCCGCGGTCACGATGGAGGGATCGATCCAGGCTACGGCCTCGCCGACCCGCCGGTCGCGCGATAGCACAGGTCTTGCGGTCTCCTGTCCCGGATCGAAGATCGTGCGATGCAAGACGGCAAAGGCGCGCGGCGGATCGGCCGCGGTTTGCGCTCCGCCGCAGAACTGCTGAACCATCTGGCCGTTGCCTGCGCGGTAGGCGATGCACAGGCCCGGCCTCATCACCGGGGCGGCGATGCTGTCGAGGTCGGGAAAGGTCGACGGCGGATTGTTGACCCAATGCGTCTTGCTGAGCTGCAATTGCAGCGTCCTGGCCGTGATGTCGGCAATGTCGCCGAGCTCAGTGCGAACGGAGCGGTCGATGTCATACAGGACGACTGCGGAGATCGCTGCAAAGCACAGCGCCGAGACGGCCGATATCCGCAAGGTCAGGCGGTATTTCAGATCGCTGTTGGCGAAGGTCCACATCGTCGAGGCCTCGCGCGTGGGGCTTGGTTCACGGCATGCGCCGCCGTGGCATTTAACGGCAGAAACGATGCGGCGAAAAGGACGGCCGGGCGCCGCGACCTGACGTCGTGAAATTTTCCCGCTCCCGACCGGGATGCGCGCCGTTTCGGGCCGCGGACCGCGCCCCTAGCTTGCCGATGCTTCTCGCCTCTGCCCGGCGGACCAGCAATTCGGAAGGAGCTCTCATGATCAGCCATTCACGCCTGCTGCGCCATCTCGCTATTGCGAGCCTGATATTTGCACCGGGCTTCCGCCCGGCCGGGGCGGAGCCGCAGTCCGCTCCTGTTCCGGCCGTCGTGGTGGGAGATTTCAGCTATCTCGATACATCCGGCGAGCCGACCGATCAGAGCGCCGTCCATCAGCGGCGGCTGCAGGCCTTCATCGCCGCACTCCACCGCGACGTTGCCGCCGACCAGCGCCTCCATTTGCGCGATCCGTCCTGTGCACCGTCCTGTCTTTCCGCCGACACCTCGCCGGACCAGCTTTGTCGCATCGCCCGCGAGGCCGGAGCCCAGGTCGTCGTCATCGGCAGTATTCAGAAGATGAGCACGCTGGTGCAGTGGGCCCGCGCCGCCGCGATCGATGTCGCATCCAACCGCGTGATCTTCGAGAAGCTGTTCACGTTCCGCGGCGACAACGACGAGGCGTGGGAGCGGGCCGAGACCTTCGTCTCCCGTGAGATCCGCGATGCGGTTGCCACTGCGCCAGCACCGCTCCGGCTTGCGCTGCTGCCGTTCACGCTGGAGGACACCAGCGCTGCGGCCGGGGCAGTCGCCGAGACGGAGTCCGATCTCAAGGGCCTGACTGACGCGACCGAAGCCGTTCGCCAGCTCCTCGATCGATCCGGCCGCTATCGGCTCGTCGAGGTGAATGCTGCGGCAAAGCCGCAGAACGGCTGCGCTGACTGCGAACTGCGGCTCGCCCAGGAGCTGGGTGCGGACCAGTCACTGATCGGCGTGGTCGGGCGGATCAGCCGCACCGAATACACGATCCGCTTCCAGCTCCGCGATGCCAAGACCGGAGCCGTCATCGCCGCGGGCGACAGCGGGCTTCGCATGGGCGCCAACTATTCCTGGGGGCGCGGCGCGGTGCGTCTGGTGCAGGAGCGCTTGCTTGGCGATGAGACAAGATGACCGCGCCTGCCGCAGCCATCGCGCTATTTCGTCCGCGCCACTTTGTCCCACAGCCAGCGCGCTACGGCCTCGGGCGAGGAGTTCGCGTCGCTGCCGGAGGCGCGCAGGTTGGCCTCGCGCATCGTGGCGATGTCGATCCTGCCGAGCAGAGGCAGCAGCGCCTTCTGCAGGGCCTGATCGGAAGCGCGCTTCGGCGATAGCAGCATGATCGCGTCGTAGGGCGGAATGGCGTGCCTGACGTCATCGAGCACGACGAGGTCGTATTTCTTGATCAGCCCGTCGCTGGTGTAGCCCGCGATCACGTCGACGTCGCCGGAAGCTGCCGCCGCATACATGAAGTCCGGCTGCATCTGGCGCTGGGCGCGAAATGCAAGGCCGTAGGCCTTTTGCAGCCCGGCCCATTCCGGCCGCGAGAAGAACTCGTAGTCCCCCGCAATGGTCATGGTGCCGGCATGGCTTGCGAGATCTGCGATCGTATGAATATGAAGCGCCTCCGCACGCGCCCTCGGCATCACCAGCGCATAGGCGTTCTCGAAACCGAGCTCGCCGAGCAGGGTCACGCGCTCGCGCGCAAGCTCGTTCTTCAGGGCCTCGAGCAAGGCTTCGCGCGACAGCTGCTCGCTGTGGTGGAACTGATTGGCCCACAGCGTGCCGGAATAGTCGACGTAGACGTCGATGTCGCCGCTCCGGAGCGCCTCGTAGATCACGCTGGAGCCGAGCCCGGCGCGCGTCGTCGCCGGCAGTCGAGCTGCCTGCAGCCGCTCGCTGATCAGGGCTGCCAGCACATATTGTTCGGTAAAGGTCTTCGCGCCGACGACATAGCGCGCGCCCGATCCGGCCAGCGCCGGCACAAGGCTGGCTGCGACCAGCGCCGCGATGCCGGCACTGCCCAGGCTCGCGCGGATGCGGCTGCCATTGCGCAGGCCGGTCTCGATCAGCGCCAGCAACTGATCGACCGCGAGCGCCAGCGCCGCGGCCGCGACGCAGCCGAACACGACCAGCACCCAGTTCTGCGTCTGCAGCCCGGCGAAGATGTAGTTGCCGAGGCTGGTCTGTCCGATCGGCGTCGACAGCGTTGCGGTCCCGATCACCCACACGGCCGATGTCCGGATGCCGGCCATGATGACGGGCAGCGCGAGCGGCAGCTCCACCATGACGAGCGATTGCCGCGCGGTCATGCCGACGCCCTTCGCTGCTTCGAGAAGGGCCGGCTCGATGCCGTTGAGGCCGGTGATGGTGTTGCGCAGCACCGGCAGCATCGAATACAGCGCAAGCGCTAGTACCGCGGGTAGAAAGCCGAAGGCGGAGAAGCCGACGCCAAGCCACCGCATCGCGAGCGCGCCGAGCGCAAGCAGCAGCGGATAGAACAGCGCGAGCAGCGCCAGTCCCGGCACGGTCTGTACCACGCTGGCGGCGCCGAGCAGGGTGCCGCGCGCGACCGGCCGGTTGCGCGCGATCAAGGCCAGCGGGAAGCTGACCGCAAGCCCGAGTGCCAGTGCCGCGAGGCTGACCCGCAGGTGACTGCCGAGATAGTCCGCAAGATGCGACGACGCCTCAGCGATGCGGGGATCGGACAGCAAGCTCATGCGGTGCCGCGCTCCGCGAGCTGCCTTTGCAGCCGCTCGGCCTGTCGGCGCGGCGTCTGCAGCAGCTCCGTCACGTAGGGCTCAGGGTTGGCGGCCAACTCGGCCGGCGTGCCGGTTGCGACCAGTCGACCGGCGTGCATCACGGCGATGCGGTCGGCCAAAAGAATTGCTTCCGTCATGTCATGGGTGATCATGACCGTGGTGAGCTCGAGCCGATCGTGCAGAGCGCGATAGTCGTCGCCAAGCGCGTCGCGCGTCAACGGATCGAGCGCGCCGAACGGCTCGTCCATCAGCACGATGCGAGGGCGCGCGGCGAGCGCGCGCGCCACGCCGACACGCTGGCGCTGGCCGCCGGAGAGCTCATGCGGGAAGCGGTCGCGATAGGCGGCGCGATCGAGCCTCACCAGGTCGAGCAATTCGTCGACACGCGCCGAGATGTCCGGGGGCGAGGTGCCGAGCAATCGCGGCGTGATGCCGATATTGGCGGCGACGCTCATATGCGGAAACAGTCCGCCGCTCTGAAACACGATGCCGATGCGCCGCCGCAAGGTGACCGGATCGAGGCGGCTGATATCCTCGCCTGCGATTCGGATCTCGCCGGAATCCGCCTCGATCAGCCGGTTGGTCAGCCGGAGCAGCGTGGTCTTGCCGGAGCCTGAGGTGCCGACGATGGCGAGGAATTCGCCGTCCGCGATGCCAAGCGAGACGTCCTTGACCGCATGCACGCGCTCACCGTTGCCGGCAAAACTTTTGGAGACATGGCTGTAGGTGATCAGCGGCGTCTGCTGCATCGGCCGTTCGAGCTCAGGTTGGAGCAGCAACTCACGTCTTCACTCTCTCGTTGACGGCTGGGCACGATCTTGCGGCGCACCCCGCCCTGCCTAGCACGTCCTGCGGCCGCGTTGAACTTCGCCGCTCAAGACGCTAAGCCATCATCCGCAATTGGGAGGACGATAAGGTGACGCAGGCAAGGACCGCGGCCGTCGCGCTGGCGGAGACGACGGTGGCGTTCCGTCTCGCCGGCGGACGGGTCTATACCGCGGTGGACAAGGCGGATCTGAACGTCGGCGACGGCGAGTTCGTGGCCATCGTCGGGCCGACCGGCTGTGGCAAGTCCACGCTGCTCAACGTCGCCGCGGGGCTGCTGAAGCCCGCGGGCGGCGCGGTACGGATCTTCGACCGGCCGCTCGCCGGACTCAACCGCGACGCGGGTTATCTGTTTCAGGCCGATGCGCTGTTTCCCTGGAAAACCGCGCTGGAGAATGTGGCGATCGGCCTGGAAACAGCGGGCACGCCGCGCGCCGAGGCGCACGAGCGGGCACAGGCCTGGCTGGCGTCGGTCGGTCTTGCAAGCTTCGGCAATCGCTATCCGCACATACTTTCCGGTGGCCAGCGCAAGCGCGTCGGCCTCGCCCAGGTCCTGATCCGCGATCCCAAGATCATCCTGATGGACGAGCCGTTCGGTCCGCTGGATGCGCAGACCCGGCAGATCATGGGCAATCTCCTGCTCGAGCTCTGGAGCGCCGACCGCAAGGCGGTGCTGTTCGTCACTCATGATCTCGAAGAGGCGATCGCGCTGGCCGACCGCGTCGTCATCATGTCGGCAGGACCGGCATCGCGGATCATCGGCGACTGGCGGGTCGAGCTGCCGCGCCCGCGCGACATTTTCGAGGTGCGGCTCCGCCACGAGTTCCATGAGCTGCATCGCGAGATCTGGCACATGCTGAAGGCGGAGGTCGAGAAGACTTACAAGCAGGCAGAGGCGGTGTGATGGTGTCCTCGTCGATCTCGACTGTCCGCCAAGCGCTGGGGCCGAACTCCCCTCCCCGTTGCGGGGAGGGGGTAGGGGGGACCTCACGCACAGCTGTCCTCGTGGACCCCCCACCCCAACCCTCCCCCGCAAGCGGGGAGGGAGCGCACCGAGCAAGTGGTGGAGTCCTTTGATGTCGCGTCTCGGTCTGCTCGCGCTGCAACTGCTCGTCGCCGTCGTGATCATCGCGCTGTGGCAGCTGTTCTCCACCGTGCCGGTGTTCGGCCGCATCCTGCTGCCGCCGTTCTTCTTCTCCAATCCGCTCGACGTCTTCGCGCAGGTGATCGATTGGTTCGCGACCGGCGCGATCTGGAAGCATCTTGCGATCACGCTGTGGGAATCGATCCTGGCCTTCGTGATCGGCTCGCTCGGTGGCGTGCTGGTCGGTTTCTGGTTCGCGCGCAAGCCGCTGGTCGCGGCCGTGTTCGATCCTTACGTGAAGATGGCCAATGCGCTGCCGCGCGTGGTGCTGGCACCGATCTTCACGCTGTGGCTCGGCCTCGGCATCTGGTCCAAGGTCGCGCTCGGCGTCACGTTGGTGTTCTTCATCGTCTTCTTCAACGTCTACCAGGGCGTCAAGGAAGTCTCGACCGTGGTGCGCGACAACGCCCGCATGCTCGGCATGAACGAGCGGCAATTGATGCGCCACGTCTATTGGCCCTCGGCGCTGTCGTGGATGTTCTCCTCGCTGCACACTTCGGTCGGCTTTGCCGTGGTCGGCGCGGTGGTCGGCGAATATCTCGGCTCCGCAGCCGGGCTCGGTTATCTGATCCAGCAGGCCGAGGGCGTGTTCGACGTGGCCGGCGTGTTCGCCGGCATGTTCGTGCTGTCGGCGTTCGTGATCCTGATCGACATCGGCGTCACGCTGGTCGAGCGCCGGCTCCTGGTGTGGCGGCCGGAGCGGGTGGAGGAACGGTGATGCGCGAAGCTAAGGACGACACATTCGGCGTCGTCCCGGCGCAAGCCGGGACCCATACCGCGGAATTCATCGCGGGACGATGCTGGCCGACGACCATGCGACCCACGCCAGCCGGTGGTTATGGATCCCCGCGTTCGCGGGGATGACGTTATGTTTGATGCGGTGGTCTTGTCGATCCAGGCCCGCCGCTTTGGACTCAAGACGATCTGAACGGAGGAAACAATGAAAACCATCATCGGCCGACTCGCGGGCTCGCTGCTCGCCTTGACCCTGACCACCGGCCTCGCGAGCGCCGCGAGCAAGGTGACGATCGCCGTCGGCGGCGGTGCCTGCTTGTGCTATCTGCCGACCGTGCTGGCCAAGCAGCTTGGCGAATATGACAAAGCGGGGCTTGCGGTCGAACTGGTCGATCTCAAGGGCGGCTCGGATGCGCTGAAAGCCGTGCTCGGCGGCAGCGCCGACGTCGTGTCCGGCTATTTCGATCATTGCGTGAACCTCGCTGCCAAGAAGCAGGAGCTGCAATCCTTCGTGGTCTATGACCGCTATCCCGGCCTGGTGCTGGTGGTGGCTCCCGGCCATAGCAAGGAGATCAATTCGATCAAGGATCTCGCCGGCAAGAAGGTCGGCGTCAGCGCGCCGGGCTCCTCGACCGACTTCTTCCTGAAATATCTGTTGAAGAAGAACGGGGTCGATCCCACCGCGACGGCCGTGATCGGCGTCGGTCTCGGCGCCACTGCGGTCGCCGCGATGGAGCAGGGGCAGATCGATGCCGCCGTGATGCTCGATCCCTCGGTGACCGTGCTGCAGGGCAGCCATCCGGACCTGAAGATCCTGAGCGACACCCGCACCCAGCATGATACGCTCGACGTGTTCGGCGGCGAATATCCGGGCGGCGCGCTGTATTCGACGGCGACCTGGGTGGCCGCACATCCGACCGAAACGCAGGCGCTGACCAACGCCATGTTGGCGACGCTCGCCTGGATCCATTCGCATACGCCGGAAGAGATCATGGCGAAGATGCCTGCCGAGATCGTCGGCAAGGACAAGGCGCTTTATCTGGCCGCGCTGAAGAACACGATTCCAATGTATTCGGAGACCGGCAAGATGGACCCGAAGGGCGCGGACGCCGTGCTCGCCGTGTTCAGCGTCGGCTCGCCTGAGGTTGCCAAGGCCAATGTCGACGTCAGCAAGACCTTCACCAATGCGTTCGTCGAGAAGGCGAAGGGCGCCACGGCTGCGAGCCCCAAATAGAAAGCAGGGCTGTGCATGAGCGATGTCGTCATCCATCGCGTGACCGCGCTCGACTTGAAGGTCGAGCCGTGGGACTGGCCGTTCGCACGCGAGCGGCGCGCCGACATCGACGCTCATTTTGAGCAGCGGCAGCGCGCGATACCCGCGCTATTCAACGGCCGCGTGCTGCTCGGGCGCGACCCCGTTTTCGCGGATGGGCGGCTATCGGCGAGCTATTTCGAGACCGACTTCGCCAACCTGCTCGCCTGGCGCGATTGGGGCTTTCCGGATCGCTCCGTGTTCAACGGGTTTGGCATGGGCGCGCTGCGCGCGGCCGACGGCGCCTTCGTGCTCGGCGTGATGGGCGGGCAAACCGCCAATGCCGGCCGCATCTATTTTCCGGCCGGCACGCCCGATCCCGAGGACGTCAGCGACGGCAGCCTCGATCTCGCGGCCAATGTGGCGCGCGAGGTCGAGGAGGAAACGGGGCTGCTGCCGTCGGATTATCGGGGCAGCGCCCATTGGGATTGCGTCGTCACCGGCGCAACCATTGCGATGATGCGTATCCTCGACGTCGAAAGCCCGGGCGGTCAACTGCAAAGCCGCATCGAGGCCAATCTCGCCGGGCAGGCCGAGCCGGAACTCTCCGCGATCGTGTTGGTTCGATCGAGGGACGATCTGACGGCGACGATGCCGCGCTTCGTCACCGCCTTTCTCGAAGCGCAATTTCACCACGGCGAAACCATCTCATGAGCAAGACAACGACGCCCTCGCTCGACCGGTTCATCTCGCCGTTCCGTGTCGATGGGGCCGAGCGATTTCACCTGAAGTCGCACAAGACCAGTGCCAAGGGCGGCCTCGACAAGGAGGAAGGCGAGGCGATCATCGAGCAGAACCGCAAGCGGCTGTCCGATTTTCAGGACAAGCTCTACGCCCAGGACCGCTGGTCACTGCTCTTGATCTTTCAGGGCATGGACGCCTCCGGCAAGGACAGCGCGATCAAGAGCATCTTCGAGGGCGTCAATCCGCAGGGCTGCGAGGTGACATCGTTCAAGCAGCCGACCTCGAAGGAGCTGGATCACGATTTCATGTGGCGCAGCTTTCTTGCGCTGCCCGAGCGCGGCCGCATCGGCATCTTCAATCGCTCCTATTACGAGGAGTGCCTGGTGACGCGGGTGCATCCCGAATTGCTGAAGGCGGAGAAGCTGCCGCCCAGGCTCGTCACCAAGAACATCTGGCGCGAGCGCTTCGAGGATATTTCCGCGTTCGAGCGGTACCTCACCCGCAACGGCACCGTGGTGCTGAAGTTCTTCCTCAACGTCTCCAAGGAGGAGCAGCGCCAGCGTTTCCTCGACCGGCTGGATCAGCCGGCGAAGAACTGGAAGTTCTCGATGAACGATATCAGCGAGCGGACGCGCTGGCAGCGCTACCAGGCCGTCTATCAGGAGATCGTGCGCCACACATCGACGTCCTTTGCGCCCTGGTATGTGGTCCCGGCGGATCATAAATGGTTCGCGCGGGTGGTGATCGGCTCGGCGATCGTGGCGGCGCTCGAGAGTCTCGATCTGCGCTATCCGCGCGCCGATCCCGCTTCGCTCAAGGAGTTCAAGGCGGTCCGTAAGGCGTTGGAAGCGGAAGCGAAGGGGCGGAAGAAGGCGTAACGACGATTAGCGAGACGTTAAGGTGGGCAAAGGCGCGTCAGCGACGTGCCCACCATGATCTCTGGTTTCTATCTCGGTGGGCACGCTGCGCTTTGCCCACCCTACAAATCGCCGGCAAGACCTCACGCCGCGCCGCGCTGGTCCTCTGTGGGGCTCTCGCCGACATGCTTCGCCAGGAATTGACGTTCGAAATCGGCGGCCGGCATCGGTTTGCCGAAGAAATAGCCCTGTCCGTGTTCGCAGCCGAGCCGCAACAACAGGTCGGCGGTGGCCTGGTTCTCGATGCCTTCAGCGATCACCGCGAGCCCCAATTGACGGCTGAGGCTGACGGTCGAGCCGACGATCGTCGCATCGTCGCTGTCGGTCAGGATATCGAGCACGAAGGAACGATCGATCTTGAGGCCGTCGAGACGGAATTTCTTCAGGTAGCTCAGGCTGGCGTAGCCGGTGCCGAAATCGTCGAACACGATGCTGATGCCGAGGGCCTTGAGGCGCTTGAAAATGTCGAGCGCGCGCGGCTCGTCATGCAGCAGGATGTCCTCGGTCACCTCGAGTTCGAGCAGCGCCGGCGAGAGGCCGATTTCGTGCAGGAGCTTGCCGACGGTGGCGGCAAGATCGCCAGCGTGCAGCTGCGAGGGCGAGAGGTTGATGCCGACACGGACGGGGGTGCCGGCGAGCTCCCATTGCCGCGCCTGCCGGCATGCCGTCACCAGCACCCAGCCCGCGACCGCCTCGGACAGCGCCGATGTGTTGACCACGGGAATGAAGACGCCGGGCGGCACGAGGCCACGGGTCGGATGGCGCCAGCGGATCAGCGCTTCCGCCCCGATCGGGCGTCCGTCGAGCAGGTTCACCTGCGGCTGGTAGAACAGTTCGAACTCGTTGCGTTCGACCGCGAGCGCAAGCTCGGCCTCCAAGGTGAGGCGCGTCTCGAGTTCGCTGCGGATCGTCTCCTCGAAGATCACATGACTGCCGCGCCGCACGGACTTGGCGCGGCAGAACGCGAGGTGGCTGTTGCCCAAGAGCTCGTCCGCGGTGCGTCCGCCTTCGGGATGGACTGCGACGCCGATGCTCACCTTGACGTGGTGCTGGCGCGGCCCGGCCTGCAGCGGCAGGTCGAATACACGGGCAACATGTTCGGCAAGCTCCGCGACCGTGCCGCCGACCGCCGCGCAGGGAACCGCAATGGCGAACTCATCGCCGCTCAAGCGAGCGACAATGCCGGTGTCGCCGATCTCGGCCGTCAGCCGCTCGGCTACGCCCTTCAGCACGAGGTCGCCATAGGCGTGACCGAGCGTGTCGTTGATCTGATGGAAGCCGTCGAGCCCGATCACGAGCAGCGCGATATCGCGGTCGCGGGCGTCCGCGGCGCTGAGCATGGCGTTGATCCTGGCCTGCAGCGTGATGCGGTTGAACAGCCCGGTGAGCGCGTCGTGCTCGGCGAGATAGCGGATGCGCTCGGCCTCGCGCTTGCGGACGGAGATGTCGCGCAGGATCGTGCCATATTGCAGCCCGTCCGGCCCGTGCCAGGCGGAGACGCTGGCCTCGGCGGGAAACGATTCGCCGTCCTTGCGGCGCGCCTCGAATTCCACCACCGATCCGCTTGCCGCAGGTGTCTGGGCTTGCGCGGCATCTCGCGTGGTGAACAGCTCAATGCCCACGGCCGGATCGGCGCAAAGCGTCCGCAACGGCTGGCCGACCATCTCCGCCGGCTGATAACCGAAGATCGCCGTGGCGCCCGGATTCCACAGCGTGATTAGTCCATCCCGATCGGTGCAGACGAGTCCGTCGCCAAGCGACATCGCGATCCGCTGGAAACGGTTCTCGGCGACCCGGCGGAGCAGGCCGCGGAAGTCGATCTCATCGAGCGCGATCGTCGCGAGGTAGACGACGACGGCGATCTGCAGCAGCGAGCTGTCGACGATGAGGGCGTACCGCACATGCAGCCACAGCGCGACGGCTTCGATCGAGATCGCTGTCCCAACCAGGAACAAGGCGCGCCATCCGGCGGCGAGCCGGCGCCAGGTCAGCATCATGAGCGTAAGGATGACGGCAAGACCCGCGAGCGTGACGGCAGACGAAGTTGCCCGCAGGGTCCGCCCCTGCAGTATCGACTCCGCCGCGAGCGCCTGCAACAGCGGGCCGGACACGATCTTTCCGTTGGGCACGCTGAAGCGATCGCCAAGCTCGAGCGCGGTGCCGCCGATGATCACCTTCTTGCCTCTGAGCTGCGCCAGCGTTGCCGGGTCGCCATCGATCACGTCGGCATAGGACACCCTCAGCACCGAGGCGGGAGCGATGCCGAAATCGATCAAAAATGAGCTGTCGCTGGCGAAACTCTGTCCGGTCAAGGCTGCGGCCATCGAGGGCACGAAGTTGCCGTCGAGCTTTTCGCCAAACCTGTACCGCCGGACGCGGCCGTCGGGCGATACCGTGACGTTGACCAAGACCGGCCAGGCATTGGCCTCGAATTGCGGCAAGGGGCGATTGATATGAAGGGCCGTCGGGTCATTCGCCGCCGGCTGTTTGAAGGTCGGCAGGAGCACCGACCCATCCGCCTCCCGCAACGCTTCACTGAAAGCCAGATCGGAGAGAGGATTCGACGGCGCACTGAAGTCGACATCGAAGGCGATGTCCTGGGCGCCGGCGCGGACGAGCTGATGCAACAGTTCGGCGTGCAATGTGCGAGGCCAAGGCCAGGCGCCGATGCGTGTGATCGAGCGCGCGTCGATCGCGACGATGGCAATCTCTCCGCTCGCCTGGCGTTGGTCCCATGCGAGCCGGAGGTCGTCCAGGCCGTTGCGCAGCACCTCGTGCCAGCCGGACAGGCCGACCGTCACGAGTGCGATCAGCACCAGAATATGCGGCCGCAAATGCTTCAGCATCCTCCCCTGGTCCCCATTCGCGCGCGTCGCGCCTTCAGTTAGCTCTTGTTGTGCCCGGAAGCGTGACCGTTGCCGTTGCCCTGCGCACCGCTGTTTCCGTGGCCGGAATTGTTGCCGCTATTTCCATTGGCGTTCGCGTTGTCGTTGGCATTGCCGCCGGCGTTGTTGCTGGCATTGCCGCTGCCGCCGGCATTGCCGCCGCCATTGTTCGCAGCGGCGTTGCCGTTTCCATTGCCGCCGTTTCCATTGCCGCCATTGCCATTGCCGCCATTGCCATTGCCGCCATTGCCATTGCCGCCATTGCCGTTGCCGGCATTGCCGTTGCCGACGCCGATCAGTCCGCTGGACGAGCCGACCGCGGTCGTCACGGCCGTCGCGATCGAAGCGTCTCCGGTTGCGCTGGTGCTGGCGTTGCTGGCGCTGGTGCTGCTGCTGTTGCCGGGGGTGCTCACTCTCGTTTTGGCGTCGCTCCAGACCGTATCGTTTCGCGATGCGCTACGAACCCCGGGTTTGGTCTCGCCGTGGGCGAGCCCATGCGTGGCCTGGTGCACATTCAACTTCACCTCGCCGATGGTGGTCGAAATCCGCACCACGTTCGGCTTCGCGAGGCCCGCGGCCTTGCCGGCTTGCGACGCCAGCGGCGCGGCGGCAGAGTTGATCACGGAACCGCCGGTCGCGTTGAGCGCGTGGATGATTTGCCCCTTGGCCGTGTCACGTGGTGCCTGCAGGCCGCCTTTCGGGACCGGGACGCGCTCGATGCTCGAGGCGCGCGGGCGACCCTGCTCGATCGGGCTGAAAGCGCCGGAGCCGCTCAGGCTCAATCCGGTCTTGCCATTGGCGAACGCAGTCGCGGTCTGACCGGGCAGCACCTGCGCGATCTGGCCGGACTTGAAATCCGCGACCTCGACCTGGCCGCGGCTGACTTCGACGCGTGTGCTGTTGGCACTGATGGTGACGCTGAAATGCGTGCCCTTCACCACGGCAGCCAGATAGGGCGTCTCGACCTCGAAATGTTTGACGTTGCGCTTCTCGACGTCGAGCAGGATGGAGCCGGCGCGCTGCAGAATGGTGGTCGCCATGCCGTCCTTGGCTTCGGTCGGCAGGCCAATGACCGAGTTCGGCGCGATCAGAATGGTCTCCGCGCCGCGTGTCAGCAGTACGCGGCCATTGCGGCCGGTGCGGATCGTATCGCCGGGATTGAGCACGTCGTCACGGCCGAGCGAAACCTGTGCTGCGCCTTGCGTGCTGACCCATACGTCACCGGAGGATTTGCTCACCGACCAGACCTCGCCATCGGCCGCCCAGGCGGCTCCAGTCGAGCCGGCGATGAGCGCGGCCGTCACGATCCGTTTCAGGCTGCGGATTCCCAGCATGGTGGCCTCTCGCGTTGGTTGCCGAGGCCGCAAACTAACGGAAATGTTTCAAGAGACCCTTGAGCGATGCTTCGGTCTTTCAGCGCCGCCTTAACCGTTCGTTGACCATAAGAAATTAAGAAAAAATTATGCGGTCTTCGGGCGTTCCGGTACTCACGATATCTATTCCCTTTATCGATGCTGGCGCTCCACCGCCGATTGCCCTCAGCCGGAGACGAACTCGCACACTGATTGTGGCGGTTGTTCTTGCTGCCGCAGGTAGCGCGACGGCGCAAGCGGACCCTGCCAGCGCCCCTGCGTTCGATCCGCGGCAGACCGAGAAGTTCTTCGAGGACCTGCAGTCGCGACCGGCACCGGCACCGCCGGCAAGGCCACGCCTTACGACTGCGCCGCAGCCGGAGGTGCAGGGCAAGGGACGACCGCTGTTCGTGCTGCGCGGCGTCGTGCTCCACGGTGCAGCAACTCTCGGTCGCGATCAGCTGGCCGCCGCCTACCAGCCTTATCTCGGCAAGCCGGTATCGCAGGATGATCTGGCCGCGATCGCGGCTGCCATCACCGGGCAATATCGCGCGGCCGGATTTCATCTCAGCCGCGCCATCGTGCCGCCGCAGGACATCACGGGCGGCCGGGTCCGCGTCGAGGTGATCGAGGGCAGCATCACCGAGGTGAGCCTGAAAGGCGCCGGCGCCGAGGAGTTCGGCGTGCGGCCGCTGCTCGATCCCGTGCTGGCCGAGCAGCCGTCGCGCCTTTCGACACTGGAACGCCAGTTGCTGCTGATCAACAGCCGCGGCGGCGTGCGCATTGCGGATTCCGCTCTGGAGGAGATCGGCGGCACGACCGGACGCTTCCGTCTGGTGCTCGAACTGAAGACCTGGCACGTCTATGGCTTCGTCGGCCTCGATAATCTCGGCTCATCCACGGTCGGCCCGTGGCAGAGCTACGCCACCGCCGCCTTCAACTCCTATCTGCTGCCGGGCGATACGCTCGCAGTGAACCTGTCGACCACGCCGGGCGATCCGCGCCAGCTCAGCTTCGGACGGCTGTCCTATGACGCTCCCGTCGGCACTGACGGCGCCCGTGTCGGCGCCTCCGCGCTCTATAGCGAGGTGCGGCCTGGCGACATTCGCCGGCTCACCAACGACGACACCACGACCGAGACATTCGAGGTGCATGGCAGCATCGCGCCGATCCAGTCGCAGCAGTCCTCGTTGATCCTCACCGCAGCCGTGGCGTTCAGCAACGTATCTGAGCGGGACGTGTTCGGGACGATCTACCAGGATCGTATCCGCTTCCTCACGCTGACCTCGGACTATCGCTGGGGTGATCGGTTCGGCGGCGACAGCTACCTGACCGTGAGCTATCGCCAAGGCCTCGATATTCTCGGCGCGACACCGTCCGGCGATCCGATGGCCTCGCGCGACGGTGCCTCGCCCAGCTTCTCCGTGCTCAATGCGTGGTTCACGCGCTACCAGACCCTGTCCGACGCTTGGTCGATCAAGATCGCCGGCGCCGGCCAGCTGGCCTCGGGGCCGCTCTATAACTCGCAGCAATTCTATCTCGGCGGTTTCGCCTTCGGACGCGGCTATGGCAGCGCCGAGATCAGCGGCGACAATGCGCTCGCCGGAACGTTCGAGCTGCGCTTCGACCAGAAGCTGAACTGGGCCTATCTGTCCGGCTATCAGCTCTACAGCTTCGCCGACGCCGGTCTCGTCTGGAACGACGGCTACCGGCCCTCGGACGGCGCCGCGTTGACCTCGGTGGGCGCCGGCGTGCGCTTCACCTTTCCGAACGAATGGCGCGCCGATCTGGGCGTCGCGTTCCCGCTCTCCTATCGCGCCCCCTCCAACGAGACACGCAGCGCGCGCTTCCTGCTGACGCTGTCGAGCGCGCTGAAGCTCTGTCCGCAGCGCGGCCAGGGGCCGTGCCTCTAGCTTGTGGCTAAACTGCGCCTGGCTGGTGCGAATGGAACAGCCGGCCCTTCTCCGTGATCAGCACGATCACAAGCGCGGTCGCGCTGCAGGCCAGGAAGCCGGTCGCGAACGGGAGCGGCGTGCCGTCGAACGCCTGGCCGACGATGGCGCCGGCTCCCATGCCGAGCAGTGTCGTGATCGAGCCATAGAGCGAGGAGGCGGTGCCGGCATTGGCACGCTGCGGCTCCATCGCCAGCGCCGTGAAGTTCGCGAATATCAAACCCGAAGCGAACATCATGCCGGCCGACACGGCCATGAATAGCGGTAGGGACAGCATGTTCAGACACGCCGCGGCGAACGTCACGATCGCCGTAGCGAAGCTGCCGAGCAGTGCGCAATGCGAAATCATCCGCATGCCGAGCCGGCCGACCAGCCGCGCATTGAGAAAGCCCGCGATTGCGATCGACGCCGCGATGGCAGCAAAAGCGAGCGGGAAATAACGGCCGAGATGATAGATCCCGGTGAACAGCTGCTGCGAGGAGAAGACGTAGCCGAGCAGCGCACCGAAGACGCCGCTGGCAGCGAGCGCATAGCCGAGCGTCTGGCGATTGGTCAGGGTCTTGCGGAACGCGTCGAGAATTTCGCCGGCCGAGAACGGCTTGCGCTCGGAGGGCGGCAGCGTTTCGGGCAGCCGCGCCATGGTCCAGACCAGCGCCACCAGCCCGTACACCGTCAGCACGATGAAGATGCCGCGCCATTGCGTGAGCAGCATCACCGCCTGGCCGAACGACGGCGCCACCACGGGCACCGCGATGAACACCATCATCGCGAGCGAGACGACGCTCGCCATGCGCCGCCCGGCATAGCAGTCGCGCACGATCGACGTCGCGATCACCCGCGTTGCAGCGGTGCCGAGACCTTCCAGCACGCGCGCCAGCAGCAGCATCTCGAAGGAGTGTGCGGTGATCGCGAGCACGCTGGCGCAGGAATACAGCACCATGCCGCCGAGCAGCACAGGACGGCGGCCGAAACTGTCCGACAATGGGCCGATGGCGAATTGCCCGGCGCCGAAGCCGACCATGAATGCCGAGAGCACCAGCTGCAGCCGGTTGGCCATATCGATATCGAATGCCGCGCCGATATTCGGCAGCGCCGGCAGCATCATGTCCATGGCCAGCGGGTTCAGCGACATGATGGTCGCGATCACGATGACGAATTCGGCGAACCCCATCGGCCGGTGTCGGACGACGACGAGGGTGTCGGCATTGGTGTCGGCCAAGTCGAGAGCCTTCCAGGTGTGCATGCTTGGGATGCAAGCGATTTTGATTGGCTTTGCTGCGTCGCACAACCCACGTTTCGGAATGGCAGGTCAACGAGCTCAGCCCCAGATCGACTGGCATGATCGTGAGCGCGGCAGCATTTGGCGCAAATCGCGTCGTTTCGATTACCATGATAACGGGCGCGTGATCGCGGCTTAGAGGGCCTGGAGATGAAGAGCTACAAGATCGTCGTTTACGTGCCTGAGGCGCAGGGGGACGCTCTCCGGGCCGCGATGGGTGAGGCCGGCGCCGGGCGCATCGGCAATTATGATTACTGCTCCTTTACTGTGAAGGGCACCGGCCGGTTCCGGCCGCTTGCCGGAGCCAACCCGACGATCGGCGCGCTCGGACGGCTGGAGACGGTGGAGGAAGAGCGCATCGAGACCGTCTGCGCCGAGGATCGGCTGCGCGGTGTGTTGAGAGCGATCCGGGCCGCGCATCCTTATGAGGAGCCCGCGATCGACGTCTACCCGATCGAAGTGATCGATTAGTTGATCATCCTCCAAGCACCATCTGTTCAGGCGCTTCGCCGATCGCTTGCGCCGCTGCCGCTTTCGATACCGGCTGGACTGAGCGATCGCGTTTTTGCTCTAGTTTGTAAGTTGTCGACGAACGGCGGTCGCAATTAGCCCGCGATCTTTAGCCGTTCTAATCTGGATGGATTCCAGCGGGCAGGTTCCGAAAATCCGTTGATGCGCTGTGAGCGCAGCGGCAACGTACTACCGAGAAATTTCGGGGGACGTCATGTCAGGCGTTGGGTTCAACGCGCCCGCGTATAGCGGCGCGCGAGCGTATTGTTGTTGTTTGCTGACGAGTGTCTGTTTGCTTCCGTTCATCATGCAAACCTCGGCTGCCGCTCCGGCGCAGACGGCGGCCGATGCGCACACGTTGCCGCCTGTCACCGTCGATTCGCCCGCGCTGCGCGTCCGCCAGGCGCGCCGTCCAAAGCGCGGGGCCGGTGCTGCGGCCAACACCGCACGTCAGCGCGCGGCCGGGGCGATGCACGTCCCGGCGCAGGCCGCTCGGTCGTCGTCTGCATTCGAGCGCGGTACCGATCCGGTCCGCGGCTTCGCGCCCACCGTGAGCTCAGCCGCGATGAAATCCGATACGCCGATCCTGGAAACGCCGCAGTCGGTCTCCGTCGTCAGCCGCGATCAGCTCGATGCGCGCGGGGTCACGACCCTGGTGGAAGGTCTGCAATATGTCGCAGGCCTTGCCGTGCAGACCGGCGGCACCGATCCTCGCTTCGAGAACGTCCAGATCCGCGGCTTCGACATCAACGGCTACGGCAATTATCGCGACGGCCTGCGTGAGGTCGGCGATCCCAACTACTTCTCGCTCTTTCGCACCGAGCCCTATGGGCTGGAGCGCATCGACGTGATCAAGGGACCGAGCTCGGTCATGTACGGGCAGGGCGCGCCGGGCGGTCTCGTCGACAGCATCAGCAAACGTCCGCCGGACAAGGCCTTCGGTGAGGTCGTCGGCCTGTTCGGCAATTACGATCGCTACCAGGGCGCGTTCGATGTCGGTGGTCCCGTCACCAAGGACGGCTCGCTGCTCTATCGCGTCACCGGGGTGTTCCGCGATGCGGATGCCCCGATTGCGCATTTCTCCAACGATGTGAAGGACAATCGGACGTATATCGCGCCGGCGGTGACCTGGAAGCCGACCAGCGACACCACGCTGACGATACTCGCCGACTACACCAAGGATCTCACAGGCAGTGCGTTTCCGTTGTCGGTGTTTCATGTCACCTCGGCCGGGATCACCGGCGTGAAGGCGCTGCCGGTCTTTCTCGGCGATCCCAGCTACAATGGATTCGCGCAGGAACAGGAGCGGGTCGGCTATCAGTTCGAGCACCGCTTCAGCAACAACCTGGTTTTCGAGTCGAAATCCCGCTATGGGCACTCCGATCTCGACTATCGCTATCTGACCTTTCTGGCCAATCCGCTCGATACGCTGACCTCCTTCTCGCGGCGCGCCAATCGCATCGATGTGACCAGCGATTCTTTTTCGACCGACAATCACCTCGTCGCCAAGCTCGGCACCGGACCGTTCCAGCATACGCTGGTGTCCGGCCTCGATTACCAGATGCTGAGCCTGACGGACCGGACCTACACGGCGACGGCCGGCGTGCCGGCGCTCAACAGCCTCAATCCGGTCTACGGTCAGGCAATTCCTTTTCCGACGACACTTTACTCGGGATCGGCGGACCAGAAGATCGACCAGGTCGGGGTCTATCTGCAGGATCAGATCAGGATCCGGAACTGGATCCTGACGCTCGGTGGCCGGTTCGATGTGGCGGAACAGGACACGCTCAGCCTCGTGACCAACGGCGTGGCGACAAGCACGCGTACGAAGACGCAGGACACTGCTTTCACCAAGCGCGGCGCCATCGCCTATGAGTTCGATGGCGGGCTGGTTCCTTACTACAGCTATTCGGAATCCTTCCTGCCGACGCCCGGCACCGACTTCAATGGCTCGCCGTTCAAGCCCACGACCGCGCAGCAGCATGAGGTCGGCGTCAAGTTTCAGCCGTCGCGCAGGCTGTTGGTCACGGCAGCGGCCTATGACCTGACCCGGCAGAACTCATTGACGACGGACCCCAGCCATATCGGGTTCTCCGTGCAACTTGGCGAGGTGAATTCTCGCGGTTTCGAATTCGAGGCGGTGGCTGAGCTCATTCCGGGTCTCAACGCTATCGCGACCTTCACCAGCCAGGATGTCAAGGTGACCCAGAGCTCCACCGCGGCCGAGATCGGCAAGGTGCCGACCTTGGTGCCGGCCAACATGGCCTCCGCTTATCTGGACTACACGTTCCAGAGCGGCGTCCTCGCCAATTGGGGATTGGGCGGGGGCTTCCGTTACAACGGCGAGACCTTCGCCAACACCACGAACACGATCGTCAACGAGGGCTACGTCGTGTTCGACGCAGGCCTCCATTATCGTCAGCCGAAAGGCATCAATCTGGCTCTGAACGTGAAGAATATCGCCGACCGCGTGACGACCGCCTGCACGACGTCCGGCGGCTGCCAATACACCAGCCCGCGCACCATCACCGGCACCATCAGCTATCGCTGGTAATCGAAGGGCGAGCAGGCATGGCACGCGCGCGCACCATCCGCATATGGTCGTTCGTCCACACCTGGACGTCGCTCGTCAGCATGCTGTTCCTGCTGATGCTGTGCATCACCGGACTGCCGCTGATCTTTCATGACGAGATCGACGACCTGCTCGAACGGGAGATTGCGGCGCCGGAAATGCCGGCGACCACGCCACGCGCCTCGCTGGACCAGGTGATCGCAGTGGCGCAGGCACGCTTTCCCGGACAATACGTGCTGTTTGCGAACCTGAAGCAGAGCGAACCGCTGGTGACCGTCGCGCTGTCGCCGACCCCGGTCCCTGCGCCGGGCGCGTTTCATCGCATCACCGTCGATGCCCGCTCCGCGGCGGTGCTAGGCGAGGAGGCGCCGCATCTGGACCTGATGGACATCGTGCTGAGCGTCCACCGGGACATGTTCACCGGGCTGCCCGGCGAACTGTTCCTGGGGGCTATGGGACTTCTCTTCATGCTGTCGCTGATCTCCGGCCTCGTGCTCTATGGGCCGTTCATGCGGAAGCTGGATTTCGGCACCATTCGCAGCCGGGCCTCGCCGCGGCTGACGTGGCTCGACGGCCACAATCTGCTCGGCATCCTCGCCGTGAGCTGGATGCTTGCGGTCGGATTGACCGGCATCGTCAACACGCTGGCGACGCCGCTGTTCGACCTCTGGCGGGCGCAGCTGCTTCCGAGCCTGCTCTCCCCCTATCAGGGCAGGCCGGTCGCGAAGACCGCATCGGTCGAAGCGGCCGTGGCCAAGGTGAGAACGCTGTTTCCGGACCGGTCGATCACCTCCGTGACCTTGCCGACTGCAGCCCGCTTTGGCAGCCCGCAGCATCTGATCGTCTGGACCAAGGGCAGCACGCCATTGTCGGCGCGGATGTTGCGGCCGGTGCTGGTCGAGGCGGAGAACGCGGAGCGTATCGTCGCGCCGGCGATGCCGTGGTATCTGCAGGCGCTTCAGCTGTCGCGTCCTTTGCATTTCGGCGACTATGGCGGCTTGCCGCTGAAGATCGTCTGGGCGCTGCTCGACCTGATCGCCATCGTCGTGCTTGGCAGCGGACTTTATCTTTGGGCGGCGCGGACGCGCATCGTGCAGGGTCGACGGGCGCCGCCGGTTACGGCCCGCGGCCGCGAGGGGCGCCTTGCCGTGAAGCAGGATGCGGGCCGCACAGCGGCGCTGCGGCACCTCGGACATCGGCGTCCCCAGCAGGTGTTTCGTGCGCCGCTGATGGTTGCCCTGGCCGCCACGCTTGGCTTGGTGTCGGCACTGTTCGGCGATGGCCTCTGGGACGGCCTGTCGTGGCTGGCGCTGTCCGTTCCCGTGATCCTGGGTTTGGTCTACGGCCTCCGGGCGGCAGCGGGACGCTGAGACGGCGCACGTGGGCCGGACTTTGCGATCAGCGAAAAGGTCTGTATAGCCGCTCCTCGAGAGGGGGACGTGCCGTTGTCGGGCCGGGCCTGCCTTGTTGTCCAAGTGGGGGCATTCAATCGATGATGTTCCGTGCATGGAACGCGGCCGTGACCGCGCTGATTCTCGCCGTGTCGATCCATACGGCCATCGCGGCCGATAGCTCGCCGGCCGAGCAGATCTCCGAGTTCCGCCTGAAGCATGGCGAGGTTCGCGTGGCGCGGGATGCCACGCTCGACCGCATCGCCGCCGAGCAGGCGCGGGCGATGGCCGAGAAGGACGATCTGAGCCACGAGGTGCTCGGCCCGTTCACGCGCCGTGTCGCCCCGTCGAAGGCCGGCCGCGCGGCGGAGAACATCGCCTATGGTTATGAGACCTTCGACAAGACGCTCGGGCAGTGGATCAATTCGCCGCCGCATCGCAAGAATCTGCTTCTGCACAACGCGACCAAGGTCGGCATCGCCAGCGCCAGGAATGCCAGCGGCAAGCGCACCTATTGGGCGATGGTCATCGCCGGCGATTACGAGACCAAGCCGCCGGCCAGGAAGAACGATAAGGGCAAGCCCGACAAGAACAAGAACGACAAGGGCAAGCCGGCCGTCGTCGCGCAGGCGAAGTCGACCGGCAAATCCGAGACCAAGACTGAAGCCAAGTCCGAAGCGGCCCACAAATGGGGCGCCTCGCCGAAAGAGTGCCATCTCAATATCAAGCTGCTGGGCCTGTGCATCTGACGCCTGACGTCCCGTGAGTTGGCGGCGTGGTAGGCTGGGATCGCATCACAGCGGCGGCTTGTTCAGGTGCAGGTAGCTCGGTTCGAATTCGCCGAGCCCGGCGAGCTTCGGCCAGTTGTGAATCGTCAGCGTGCCGGCGCGGAAATCGACGGTCCGGCTCGCGCGCAGCTCGGCCAGCGTCCGGTTCACGGTGGCGATCGCGTTTTCTGCACGATGCTGCCGAGACTAACACGGATCGTATTTGTCTCAATCACGCGCGGATATCAAATCTCGTCTGATCCCTGGGCTAGAGCGCGGATGGCGGCGGAAATCTGAGCTCGACGATCAGCCCGGGAGCATTGTCGTGCAGCGCGATGCCGGCACCATGCAGCTGCGCGACCGCCGCCGCGAGGCTCAAGCCCAGTCCATTTCCCGTCGTGTAGCGGCTGCGCTCCAGCCGGTAGAAGCGCTTGAACACCTGGTCGTACTGGTCTGCGGGGATGCCGGGGCCATTGTCGGCGATGGCGATCGCCGCGCCGCCATTCTTCGTCGCGCAGGTTACGGTCACCTGGCCGTGCGCGTGGCCGTGCTTGATGGCGTTGTCGACGAGATTGGCGATGGCATCGAACAGCAGGTCGCGGTCGCCGGTGACCTTCACCTCGCGCTCGCCCGCAAGGCTGAGACGGGTCGCAACCTGCTCGGCCGCGGCATCGTAGAGCTCGACGACTTCGCCCGCGATGTCGACCAGGTTCAGCTCGCGGAATGCGCCCTTGCGCGCTCTGCTCTCGATCTCGGAGATCCGGGTGATGGAGGCGAACATGCCGAGCACGGCATCGAGGTCGGCGATAGTGTCGCCGATCAGCGCCGCGTCGGCTTCGCTATTGCGCGGGGCATGATAGGCTTTCTCGAGCCGTCCGCGCATGCGCGTGAGCGGTGTGCGCAGGTCGTGCGCGACGTTGTCACCGACCTGCTTGACCTCGCTCATCAATGTCTCGATACGGTCGAGCATCTGATTGAGGTTCTCCGCGACACGGTCCCATTCGTCATAGCTGCCGCGGAGGGGGATACGCTGGTCGAGGCCGGAGAGCATGATGGCGCGGCTGGTGGCATTGATCTGCTCGATTCGTCCGACCGTCCGCCGCGTTACCAGCACGGCGGCGACGATAGCCAGCACGAGGACCAGCACCGCGACCGCGATCAGGGCCAGCGCAATCGTCTCCGTGAAGCCGTCATGATCGCCGAGGTCGCCGACCCGGCCGCGCACATAGGCCAGGGTTCCGAAATAGACATAGGCGATCATCGCGCCGACGATCAGGCCGAAGATCCCGATCGCGATCAGCGCCAGGCGAAACGTCGATGAGCGGAGTGTCTTAGCCAGGAGCACGGAGGCGATACCCGATGCCGCGGATGGTGTGGATCAGCGGATAGGCTTGGGCATCGTCGACCTTGCGTCTGATCCGACCGACATAGACGTCGATGATGTTGGTGGACGGATCGAAATGCAGGTCCCAGACATGCCGCAGCAGCATCGCGCGGGAAACGACGCGGCCCTCGTTGCGGACGAGGTATTCAAGCAACTGGAATTCGCGCGGCAACAGCGGGATCTTCTTGCCGCCCCGGCTGGCGCTGCGCGAGATCAGGTCGATGGCGAGATCGCCGACGCGCAGGATCGTCTCCTTGGCGATCGTTTCGCTGCGGCGTCCGAGCGCCTCCAGGCGCGCCAGCAGCTCGACGAACGAGAACGGCTTCACCAGATAGTCGTCGCCGCCGGCGCGCAGACCGCGGACGCGCTCGTCGACCTCACCGAGCGCGGAGATGATCAGGAAGGGCGCGGCGATGCCATCCTCGCGCAGCTGCCGCATCACCGTGATGCCGTCGGTATCGGGCAGCATGCGGTCGATGGTGATGACGGCATAGTCGCGTTCGCTGCCGCACCTGAGCGCCTCGAGGCCGGTCCCGGCAAGATCGACCTCGTAGCCGGATTTCGTGAGCTCGTCAGCAAGCTGCCCGGAGGTCTCCGAATCGTCCTCGACGACGAGAATGCGGCGGTGACCTCCCGTCATGGCTCAACTCCGCGGTGGCGGCGGAACGCGAGTGCTCCGATTGGCGAAGTTCGCATCATATCGCGGCGAATTCGTGCGAGCGTCGCAAATTGAGAGCACTAGCAATCATTTGATCTAGTACCAATATTCGCCGCACGCATTGAACCACTGCCAGCCCCAGGGTGTCCACCTGCGGTGCCAGCAGCCGTCGTAATAGCCATAGCCGGCATAGATGAACGGCCCGCCGAAGAAGGCGAAGCGGCGATGATGGTGGAAGAAGAAGGCGTGGCGGCCGCCGAAGTGCCCGCCGTGCCAGCCGGCGCCGGCGAAGCGCGGTCCGAACGCCGCATGCGCGCCGATGGGTCCACCGGCGAAGCCCGCGCCGCCGAAGCGAGCGCCACCGAAAGACCCTCCAAAATGAGGCCCGCCCATGCCGCCCATGCCGCCCATGTGCATACCGCCGCCACCGAAATGTCCGCCACCGCCGCCAAAGCCGCCATGTCCGCCACCGCCAAAGCCACCGCCGCCGCGCGCGAGCACGGGTGAAGCAACTGTCAGCGAAGCGGCGAGCGCCGCCGTGACGAGGCCGGTGAGAAGCCTGTTGGTCATCGGAAGATCCTCCATGCCATTGCGCGAGCGTCTCGCTGCGGGATGAGGACCAGATGAAGCGACGGCAGCCTCTCCTTCAACTTACAAATGCGCCAGTTTCTGACGCCGAAGTCAGAATGCGCCACTCTCGACTCCGTCTCGCCGTCTTTGCGGCAGGTCCATGGCCGGTCACGATCTCGAACGTAGCAGCACGGCGCTGGCGGGCGGCATGTGGATCAGCGTCGTCTGCGCGGTGATGGGCACCATCGTCTGATTGTGTGGCGACCAGCTGCCGTCGGCAGACACGATGGCGTTGTTGAGCGTCTGCCCGCTGGTCGCGGCGAGGGCCGCGCCGGTCAGCCAGAACGACTCCAGCGTCGAGGCGCTCTGACCGAGCGTCAGCTGCGCATCGACCGCAGTCTCGGCTTCCTTGTTGATCATCACCACGTTGACGCCGCCATCCTCGCGCAGCGTGCCGTAGGCATTGACGCGAAGATGCGGAGAGCCTTCGATAACGCCGCGAACGCTGGTGCCTTGCGCGCCCAGAGCGAACAGCAGCAGGCCATCATAGACAGGCCTCACCTCGACGACCCCGCCATTGTCGTCGGCGATCGGCGTATAGCCAGGGCCGTGGCCTCCGCCGTGCAGGTTGACGCCGTTGCAGCCGTTCAGCGCACACTGGAACATGAAATCGATGACCCAGAGCGCGGTGCCATACGCGTTGGAGATGTGGGGCGCGCCGCCGTTGAAGAAGGAATTGCACTCCGCCATGCGCCAGCCCAGCGGCAGGTTGTTGTCGCGGACCGCCTGGCTGATGTGTCGGAGTTCGCCGGCCAGAGCAGGGTCGTCCCGCAGCAGCAGGTCGAGCGTGGAGCCTGGGTCGCGGCCATCGGCACGGTAATAGTGCTGGGTCACCAGGCTGATCTGCGCGGCGGCGTCACGCGCGAAGGGCAGGGCGAATTCGGTCGCGAAGGAGGCGGCTGCAGGGCCCGCAAGGCGGGCCGACGGAGCAGCAGCTGTGATCGCCTCGGCCATCGCGCGCCACTCGGACAGGAAATCATCATAGCGCCAGCTCATGGGACGATAGCCGTTGTGCGCATAGAGGTCCGGCTCGTTGCCGATCTCGAAGGCGAGCAACTGATCCCCGAGAATCCGGGCGGCATAGGCGGCTTCGGCCGCGCCGAGCGCGGTGGTGTTATTGGCGAGGTTGATGCCATAGATCACGTGCCAGCCGGTTTGTTTGGCAAAAGCGGCGAGCGCGTCGACCATCGCCGGCTGAATCGGCATCAGCCCTGGGATCGCGCCGAGCCAGACGCAGCGATCCACCGCATTGGCCCCGATGCGCAAGACGCCCGGACCGAGCAGCCGGCAAAGTCTGAGCTGGGCGCCATTATCCGCCGTGAACATCGGTTGCCCGAGCTTGTCCTTCTCGTAGCTCAGGCCGACGAAACGGCTGGTCAGCGTTACGCCGGGCGTATCGCGGTCGAGCCGGACGGTGACATTTGCACGGACGGTGCTACCGAGGGATGTGGACGCGGCCGGAGAGGCGGCATTGCCGCGGCTGGGAGTGTAGCCGAGCCAACCGCCGATGCCGATCGTCGAAAGGAGTGCGACGACCTTGCGGCGCGGTATGGTGCGATCGGACATAGAGTTCTCCTTGATCGCGTGTGCGCGCCGCCGCGGCGCGGCTCGCTCGCTGCTGGCGCCCATTCTTTAACGTCCGAAGACGGCAATGGCCGGCCCATGCAGGTGGAAAGATCGGCCGGGATTCATAGATGACACGTGTTGGTCCGAGATGGTCTCGGTTCGCCCGAAGCAGGATCCGGCATCTCGCGGGCGACATGGAGAACACCGATGTCTCGTGCGCTCATCCTCTTCGGCCTTGTCTTGGTCGTGGTCGGCTTGCTGTGGCCCTACATCGGCAAGCTCGGCCTCGGCCGACTTCCCGGCGACATCGTCGTCGAGCGGCCGGGCTTCTCGTTCTATTTTCCCCTGATGACGTCGTTGCTCCTCAGCGTCGTCGTGAGCCTCGTGCTCTGGCTGGTCAACCGATAGGAGAGGGGCCTGCCTGGCGGGCAAATCACCGTGAGGTTTCGCCGCGCCGGCCTGGCGCTGCGGGACGAGAGGCGGCTGAAAGGCGTTGCGCCAAACGGGAGATTTCGTGAACGCAATCAAGGCCGACTCGGCTGTCCAGACGACTCGTGAAAAATATTCAGCTTTCGTTTTTCAGAAATTCTGCTTTCCTGAAGCCATCCCGCCTCATGGAAGGGGCGTACGCGTCGTCACGATACGTGGAAGCGGGCTGCGATGGACGTGAAGGCTGCGCCGGACGAGCGCAGGCCGGCACGGACGGCGAAGTCGTGCGGTCCTGATACCCCGACGCTGGTATCACGCGCTGATGCGCAAGCATCATGCGCAATGGTGGCCAACAAGCCCGGCGCACCAGGGAGACCACGTATAAGCCGTAAAGCCATTCGCGCGGGGAAGGCCGGGATGTCTTGGCCGAACCTGTGGTTCCTGCCCCGTGCATTCTTCACTGCACGGGGGCCATGGGGGCGGCAAGCTCCCGGCCTTCCCTGCGCCCTCCGTTTTCGAGGGAGCGTTGCCGAGCATGACCCGGGCACGCCGTGCCGCGGGACGGTGAAGATGTGTTTGATTGGACGTAGGAGGAGTGCGATGCCGAAGCCACAACGCTCGGTGTCATCGTCCGCGAAAGCGGATGATCCAGTATCCCAGAGGCTTCGTTCTAGGATGCAGTTGGTGCCCTACAATCAGCCGGCCTCCTGCTCGCAAATGGCTCGGGCTCGGGGCGCTATCCCGGCTCACTTTACCGTCTCTGGGATACTGGGTCACCCGCCTTCGCGGGTAACGACGGGGAGCGGGGCTCCCAATACGTCACCCATTCTGACCCTTATTCGGCGTTGCGGTGGTCGGGTTTTCTCGGCTAAAAAGACGCCAGAGGACGCGTCGGCAACCAAGCATCAATGGTTTTGCCGCACGCTGTTGGCGTTCTCGAAGGGTCTGGCAATGCTGATTCGCGGCGCAAGGATTGGAGCATGCGACGGAGCGGTTTCCGCACCGACGATTGCTGCCGCGCCGCTGCTGCCCACCCGTGGCGCCCATGGCCCCGTTGGCCCGACCCTTTCGCTTGGGCTCCTGCTTCTTAGCCGCCCCTGAGGGCCGGCTGGGCGCGATGCGCCTGGGCACTCAGGGGTTCGCGCGAGATCACGAAAACCCTCCAGCGCCGTCAAGATAAGCGCACCAGCGAACAAGGAACTTAAATCCATGTCCACCGCACCGAAGTCCGACAAGGACCGCGTCATCATTTTCGATACCACCCTGCGCGACGGCGAGCAGTGCCCCGGCGCCACCATGACCTTCGAGGAGAAGCTCAACATCGCAGCGCTCCTGGACGGCATGGGCGTCGACGTGATCGAGGCCGGTTTCCCGATCGCCTCCGACGGCGACTTCGAGGCGGTCAACGAGATCGCCAAACGCACCCAGAACGCGGTGGTCTGCGGCCTGTCGCGGGCCGGCGCCAAGGACATCGACCGCTGCGCGGAGGCGATCCGCCCCGCCAGGCGCGGCCGCATCCACACCTTCCTGTCCACCTCGCCGGTGCACATGAAGTACAAGCTGCAGATGGACGCGCAGCAGGTCTATGAGCTGGTGATCTCCTCGGTGACGCGCGCGCGCAACCACACCGATGACGTCGAGTGGTCGTCGGAGGACGGCACCCGCACCGAGTTCGACTTCCTGTGCCGCTGCGTCGAGGCCGCGATCAAGGCCGGCGCCACTACGATCAATATCCCGGATACGGTCGGCTATGCCGTGCCGGAGGAATATTACGACCTGTTCAAGCGCGTGCGCGAGACCGTGCCGAACTCCGATAAGGCGGTGTTCTCGGTACACTGTCACAACGATCTCGGCATGGCGGTGGCGAACTCGATGGCCGGCGTGCGCGCCGGTGCGCGGCAGATCGAATGCACCATCAACGGCATCGGCGAGCGCGCCGGCAATGCGGCGCTGGAAGAAGTCGTGATGGCGATGCGGGTGCGCAACGACAAGCTGCCGTTCTGGAACAACATCGACACCACCCAGCTGACCCATGCCTCGAAGGTGGTGTCGGCGGCGACATCGTTCCCGGTGCAGTACAACAAGGCGATCGTCGGCCGGAACGCGTTCGCGCATGAGAGCGGCATCCATCAGGACGGCATGCTGAAGAACGCGCAGACCTACGAGATCATGCTGCCGGAGACGGTCGGCGTGAAGCAGACCTCGCTGGTGATGGGCAAGCACTCCGGCCGCCACGCCTTCATCCACAAGCTGGAGGAGATGGGCCACAAGCTGTCCGGCAACCAGCTGGAGGACGCCTTCGTCCGCTTCAAGGCGCTGGCCGATCGCAAGAAGCAGATCTACGACGAGGATCTGGACGCGCTGATCGACGAAGGCATGGTGCATGCCCATGACCGCATCAAGCTGGTGTCCTTGAGCGTGATCGCCGGCACCCGCGGGCCGCAACGCGCCACCATGAAGCTCGATGTCGACGGCGAGACCCGCATCGAGGAGACCGAGGGCAACGGCCCCGTGGATGCGGTGTTCAACTGCATCAAGGCGCTGGTGCCGCATGAAGCCAAGCTGGAGCTCTATCAGGTGCATGCGGTGACCGAGGGCACCGATGCGCAGGCCGAGGTGTCGGTGCGGCTGTCGCAGGACGGCCGCTCGATGACGGCGCGCGCCGCCGATCCCGATACGCTGGTCGCGTCTGCCAAGGCCTATCTCGGTGCGCTCAACAAGCTGGTGATGAAGCGCCAGCGCGATGTGACGCAGGCCAACGCGGCGGCTGCGGCGAGCTGATAGAGGGGCGGTCGGCCCACGATGCCGGACCGCCTCACATTCCGTCATTCCGGGGCGAGGCCGTCAGGCCTCGAACCCGGAATCTCGAGATTGTCTTGCGAGGGCGCCCGCCACGTCGAGATTCCGGGTTCAGCCGCTGGCGCTGCTGCCCCGGAATGGCGGAAGGACAAGGACGACAACGGCGGTGCGCAATTTTGCGCTGCAGCGACAGATTCCCGGTAGCTCCTCCTAACGGGCAATGGCTTTCCGTCGGCCTTATGGCTATTGATGCCTTGGCATACAAGCGGGAGCTGCGTTGCACGGCTCCCCGGAAAATTCGGGAGGCATGCTTTGCGTGATCTGACACGTCGTCACTTGCTCGTCTCCGCCGCGTCGCTCGCGGCGGCCGCCAAGATCGGCCCGGCTGCGGCCGCAGATGAGCCCATCGTCATCAAGTTCAGCCACGTCGTGGCGTCCGACACGCCGAAGGGCAAGGCCGCCGACAAGTTCAAGGAGCTGGCCGAGAAATACACCAACGGCCGGGTCAAGGTCGAAGTCTATCCGAATTCGACGCTCTACAAGGACAAGGAAGAGCTGGAGGCGCTGCAACTCGGCGCCGTGCAGATGCTGGCGCCGTCGAACTCCAAGTTCGGCCCGATCGGGATCAAGCAGTTCGAGGTGTTCGATCTGCCCTATATCCTTCCCGACCTGAAGAGCCTGCGCAAGGTGACCGACGGCCCGCTCGGCGGCAGGCTGCTCAAGCTGCTGGATTCCAAGGGCATGAGCGGCCTTGCCTATTGGGACAACGGCTTCAAGCAGATGACCGCGAACAAGAAGCTGATCACGCCCGCCGACTACAAAGGCCTGAAATTCCGCATCCAGTCGTCGAAGGTACTGGAGGCGCAGTTCCGGGCGCTCGGCGCAATCCCGCAGGTGATGGCGTTCTCGGACGTGTACCAGGCGCTGCAGACCGGCGTGGTCGACGGCCAGGAGAACACCTGGTCCAACATCTACACCCAGAAAATGCACGAGGTGCAGAAATACGCCACCGTCACCAATCACGGCTACATCGGCTACGTCGTGGTCGTGAACAAGAAGTTCTGGGATGGCATGCCGCCGGATGTTCGCGCCGCCTGCGAGAAGGCGATGAAGGAGGCGACCGACTTCGGCAACAGCCAGTCGGCCAAGGAGAACGACGAGGCGCTGGAGGAGATCAAGAAGGCCGGCAAGACCGAGATCGTGACGCTGACGCCCGAGCAGGACGAGGCGATGCGCAAGGCGATGATGCCGGTCTACAAGGAGGTCGCCTCGCGGGTCAGCCAGTCGCTGATCGACGAATTCTTCAAGGAGACCGGCCGCAGCCCGATGAACGGCTGAATGGGAATAGCCGAGACTTTCCGCGGCGGCGCGCCGCGGAAAACGTCTGATCGGGCGCTGATGGGCGCCGTCCGGTCGCTTGGGGACCTCTGATGTTGCTACGTATTCTCGACCGGCTCGAGGAGATCATCATCGCCAGCCTGATGGGCGCCGCGACCCTGATCACCTTCGTTACGGTTGCGCATCGCTTCCTGGTCGATGTGCCGTTTCTCTACCCTTACCTGTTCCAGATCGATCTCTCCTGGTCGCAGGAACTCTGCATCTACATGTTCATCTGGATGGCCAAGTTCGGCGCCGCCTACGGCGTGCGCACCGGCATCCATGTCGGCGTCGACGTCTTGATCAACCGCCTCAACGACCGCTGGCGCAAATGGGTGATCCTGTTCGGCCTGCTCGGTGGCGCGGTGTTTACCGCCGTCGTCGGCACCATGGGCGCGAAGTTCGTCATCGAGCTGATGCACACCGACCAGACTTCACCCGATCTCGAGATCCCAAGCTGGATCGTCTATGCCTGCATCCCGCTCGGCTCCTACCTGATGTGTTTCCGCTTCATGCAGGTGATGTGGACGTACTTCTGGACCGACGACCTGCCGCATCACGACGCGTCCCATGTCGACGACATCGAGGTCAGTCCCAAGGCGCCGATCGCGCTCGGAGAGGCCTGATGAGTGCGGCGCTGATCTTCGGACTGCTGTTTGCCCTGATGCTGACGGGCATGCCGATCTCGATCTCGCTCGGCCTCACCGTGCTCACCTTCCTGTTCACGATGACGGAAGTGCCGATCGAGAGCGTCGGTCTGAAATTGTTCTCCGGCCTCGACAATTTCGGGATCATGGCGATCCCGTTCTTCATCCTGGCCGGCACGTTCCTGACCCGCGGCGGCGTCGCGCGGCGGATGATCGCGTTCACGACCTCGCTGGTCGGGCATCTGCCGGGCGGTCTTGGCCTTGCGGGTGTCGCTGCCTGCGCGATGTTCGCGGCGATCTCCGGCTCGAGCGTGGCGACCGTGGTCGCGATCGGCTCGATCATGATGCCGGCAATGGTCGATTACGGCTATCCTCGCCGCTTCGGCGTCGGCGTGATCTCGACCTCCGGTGCGCTCGGCATCCTGGTGCCGCCCTCGATCATCCTGGTGCTCTACGGCGTCTCCACCAACACCTCGATCGGCGCGCTGTTCATGGCGGGCATCGTGCCCGGCGTCATTCTCGCCTTGATGTTAGCCGCGGTCACCTGGTTCGTCGCCTATCGCAACGGCTATCCGCGGATGAAGCGGGCGACGCTGAGCCAGCAGTTTACGGCCTTCCGCGAGAGCCTGTGGGGGCTGCTGCTGATCGCCATCGTGCTCGGCGGCATCTATGGCGGCGTCTTCACGCCCACCGAGGCGGCCGCGGTCGCCGCGGTCTACGCCTTCTTCATCACCGTCTTCGTCTACAAGGAGCTGAAGCTCACCGAGGTTCCGAAGGTGTTGCTGCAGGCCGCCAGCATGAGCTCCATGCTGCTCTACATCATCACCAACGCGGTGCTGTTCTCGTTCCTGATGACGCATGAGCAGATTCCGCAGGCGATGGCGGCGTGGATCGTCGACAAGCACTTCTCGATCTGGATGTTCTTGCTCGTGGTCAACGTCATCCTGTTGCTTGCCGGCAATGTGATGGACCCGTCATCGATCCTCTTGATCATGGCGCCGATCCTGTTTCCGCTGGCGACCAAGCTCGGCGTGCATCCCGTGCATCTCGGCGTGCTGATGATCGTCAATACCGAGGTCGGCCTCTGTCACCCTCCGGTCGGGCTCAATCTCTACATCGCCTCCAGCATCGCCAAGATGGGCATCAGCGAGATCACCATCGCGGTGCTGCCTTGGCTGCTGGCGATGCTGGCCTTCCTCGGACTGATTACTTACGTGCCGGAAATCTCGCTGTGGTTGCCGAAAGCGCTCGGTATGATCTGAACGGTATCGCAATGATCTGAAACAAATGGCCAAAATTTCGCTTTGCTGACAGGTGGTTACATCGGCGTAATACGGACGACTCTATCCAAACTGTAAGTTGATCGCGCCCGGACAGGCGCTCATGCTGCGGCAGCCTTTCCAACGGAGGTTCGCATGAAAAGGTTCACTCTTGCCGCAGTCGCCGTGCTCGCCATCGCGGGCTCCACGGCTGTTTACGCTCAGCGCTCGTGGTTTGCCGATCACATGCACCACATGCGAATGAGTCCTGAAGACCGTGCCGCGTTCCTGGACGCGCGGATCGCTGCCGTCCATGCCGGGCTGAAGCTGACGCCCGACCAGGAGAAATTGTGGCCGCCGGTCGAGAGCGCCGTGCGCGACTTGGTCAAGCTGCGCTTCGATCGTGCCAATGCCCGCATGAAGGCGGCCGACGACAATCAGGATGGGCAGAAGGCGGACGATCCGGTGGCCCGCCTGCGCGAGCGCGCCGACACGATGGCCGCGACCGCCGAGGCCATGAAGAAGATCGCCGATGCGGCCGACCCGCTCTACAAGACCCTGGACGATGGCCAGAAGCGCCGGCTGTCGATACTCACCCATCATGCCGACCGGTTCGGTCCGGAGGGGTGGCGCCATCATTGGCGGGAGCGAGGCGAGGGGGACGGTCCGGGCTTTGGCGAGCGCCGCTTCGGCATGGGGCCGATGCGGCACATGGGAGCGATGGACCACATGGGTCCTCCCATGGAGCATATGGGACGCCTGGATGAAGAGGGCGACTCCGGACGGCTCTGAACGGGGGGCGCCGATGGGCCGTTCGCCCTCAGCGAGCCGGGCTATATTGGGAAAACCGCCGGTAGCGGCCGGTTTTCCTGGTGTGGAAAGGCAAAAAATCGCCTTCTCTTGCTGGACATCCGGGAATCGCTTTGCTAAACGACCGGCTCTTGCGAAGGCCTTCCGGACGCAAGCTCCGGGCGCATAGCTCAGTTGGTAGAGCAGCTGACTCTTAATCAGCGGGTCCTAGGTTCGAGCCCTAGTGCGCCCACCAAGGTTTTCAATAGCTTAGGTGTCTCTCGCCGTCGCCATCCGTGAAGAACGGATAAGTGAGCGATCGGGAGTCGGTTTTCGGACATTGGTGAATTTGGGATTGCAGGCTCTGTAGGGCCTCCTCGGAAGCCTGCATTTGCAGCTTGAGATTCCCCTTCACCGGCGAGATGTTTTTCCAGCACGCATTTCCGCACAAACGCTCGGACCTGAGGGCGACGCGGTCAACTCGTCCTCACTACCGTCGGTCACAATCCGCCGCGTCCTCGCATGGCCGAGGACTTGGCTGGCCGCAATTCCGGTCGCTCTTTGGCACGCAGGCGTAGGCCGTCCTGCGGTCAAGCCGGCTTCTTAACGGACGACTTTCGTATTTCGGCTTTGGTCAGTTCGCAGAAGCGTGGGCACTCGGCGAAGGACCTCGATGCGATCGGCGATGAGAATGCGACGCCGCAAGCCCCGCTATCTCAACATCGACAGATAGGCGACGATGTCGGCCCGCTCCTTCCCGTCCGCCAGCCCCTTGAAGTACATCTTGACGCCGTGGACGTCCCCGCGCGGATCGGCGATGTAGGCATCCAACGCCGCGGCGGTCCAAGGTGTCTTGTTGTTCTTCATGCCTTCGGAATAGGCATAGTCCGGTACGGCCGCCGGCTGGCGTCCGACGATATTCCAGAGGCTCGGACCGACCTTGTTGATCCCGATCTCGGAGGAGTGGCAGTTCTGGCAGATGCGCTGAAAGATGCTCTTTCCTGCGACAGGGTCGCCATCCAGCGCCCCGGCGCTGGACGCAAGACTTGCGAAAACAACGATAAGAACGATGCGGCGGAGCATGCGAATCTCTTCCTCTCGACCCGGAGCGAGCGGACAAGCCTCACGGCTACGCCGCTCAGTAGATCGGCGCAGATGATCGGACAAAAGCCAGGCTCAAGTCCTTGTTCTGGATCAAGCCGCGTAGTTGCCGTTGCTGCTCAATTGCCCTAATCTTAAAAAAAACAACGAATACTATGGGAGGTGCCTGGTGGGAGATGCCGATCCTCGGCCTGCACGCCCGTCTGGTGTGATCGCTGCAAAGTCGAAGGCTGCAACGGAGAAAGCTGCGGCGGCTGACATCTGCGACCAATTAGCGGCCGACGGCTTGGCCATGGTGCTGGTCTTCCTGTCGCCCCACTATGATCCGAACGAATTCATCGCGGAGGTGACGACGCGTCTTACAGGCATCCCGGTGTATGGCTGTACGACAGCGGGAGAGCTCTCGCCGGATGGCTGGGAAGACAACAGCGTCGTTGCTCTCGCCTTTGCCGCAGACGATTTCACCGTGTTCGCGCAGCCCATCTTCGGGTTATCGGGCTTTCGCGTCGATGAAGGGCGTCGCCTCGGCAACCAGTTGAGGCAGGAATTGTTTCGGCATGGTGGTCGTGACGACGAAGGCGTGTTCGGACTAGTTTTGATCGACGGCATGTGCCAGCGGGAAGAGGCGATCATGTCGGCGATTTATGCGTCGCTTGACAATATTCCTCTGGTTGGCGGGTCGGCTGGCGATGGCCTGCGCTTTGAGCGCACCTGGGTTTTCCACGATGGCAAAGCTCATACCGACATGGCGGTGTTGATCTTGATCAGGACGTCTTTGCCGTTCCGGTTGTTCAAGTGCGACAATTTCGAGCCGACCTCGGTCAAGATGGTGGTGACGGAAGCCGATCTCGAACAGCGTATCGTCAAGCAGCTTAACGCCGAGCCGGCGGCGGAGGAATATTGCCGCGCGGTCGGTATCGCGGATTCCGAGCTAGACCCGTTTCTGTTTGCAGCCCATCCGGTCCTGGTGCGTGTCGGCGGCTCTTATTTCGCGCGCTCGATTCAGCGCGTGAGCCCTGACGGCTCGCTCCGATTCTTTTGCGCGATCGACGAAGGAATGGTGCTGACGGCCGCGAGGTCGCGCAACTCGGTGGCCGCCGCACGCGAGATGCTGGCTGAGGTCCGCGACGAGATTGGCGAAGTCTCGATCTTCATCGGCTTCGAGTGCATTCTCAGGCGTCTCGACGCGGAGCAGCATCAGTTCGCCCGGGAAATGTCCGAACTCTATCGCGACAACCGGATCGTCGGATTCCATACCTATGGCGAGCAGTACGGTTCCATGCACGTCAATCAGACGCTGACGGGTGTCGCGATCGGCATACGGGCAGGGGCGGAGCGATGACGGCGTCCGGCTCGCTGGAACACCTGCAGCGCGAAGCGGCCAAGCTAAGGAAGATCAACGCTGCGCTGATGTCCCGGGTCGAACGCTCGATGGACCAGCAGTTCAACGCGTTCTCGCTATTCGAAACGGCGATCGCGCTCGATCAGCAGGTCCGCGAACGGACGCGGCAGTTGCGGGATGCGCTGCATTCGATCGAAACGGCCAACAAGGACCTCTACCGGGCCAAGCAGCAGGCCGAAGCGGCCAGCTCGCTGAAATCATCGGTTCTCATCTCGGTGACACATGACCTGCTCCAGCCGCTGAATGCCGCGCGCCTGACGCTGTCGGCCCTGGCGGACGAGGTCCAGTCCGAGCGCGGAACGACCATGGTCGGGCAGATCGACCACTCGCTAGCCATGCTCGAGGATCTGCTGCGATCTCTGCTCGAAATTGCCAAGCTGGATGCCGGCGCCTTGCGCCCGGATCTCCGGCCCGTTCTGCTCACCACCTTGTTCGAGCCGCTCGAACGCGAATTCGCTCCGATCGCTGCGAAACGCGGACTGACGTTGCGCATCTGTCCGTCCTCGGTTGCCGTCGTCTCAGACGCCATGATGTTGCGGCGTATTTTGCAGAACCTGCTGGCCAATGCCCTGCGCTACACTAGGCGCGGTGGCGTGGTCATGGGCTGTCGGCCGGGGGCCAGCCGTGTTCGTATCGAGGTCCACGATACCGGCCCGGGCATTCCCAAACCGCAGCAGGAGGCGATCTTCCTCGAATTCCAGCGCGGTCGGCCGAGCGCCGAGGATCAGGCCGGCTTTGGACTCGGCCTCTCCATTGTCCGGCGGTTCGCCAAAGCATTGAATCACGAGGTCCGGTTGGCCTCACGGGGCGGCTACGGATCCACTTTCACGCTCGAACTCGACCGGGCAGACCCAGCAGCGGTCCTGCCGGACTCGCATCCGTCGAATGACGTCGACCATGAATATGGCGGGCTCGAAGGTGCCAAGATCCTGCTGATCGAAAACGACCTGGCGAGCGCCGAGGCCATGGTCAGTCTGCTGGAGAAATGGGGCTGCGACGTCGTGGCCACCGTGTCGTTGAAGGACGCATTGCAGCGCTTGAGCGCGCTCGGCGCGGTCCCTGAGACAATCATTGCCGATCTCCATCTGGACGGCAACGAGAGCGGACTTGCCGCGGTGTGGAGCATCCGGCAACTCATCGGCGACGTTCCGGCCATGATCGTGACCGCAGATTATTCGGAAGCTGCGGCCCAAGAAGCCAGCCTTTACGGGCTTGAGGTTCTGACCAAGCCGGTCAGGCCGGCGGAGCTTCGCGCTCTGTTGTCGTTTCTGCTGTCATGAGCGTCTCGGTGTCTTCTCCGCGGGCGTGGATCGGCGCGCGGCTAGGCGTCTCGCCGATCAGATTCACGAAATCGATCCTCTCCATCTCGATGATCGCCTTGGTCCGGCTCATGACTTGGAGCTTTCGCAGGATCTCCGACACGTGGCCCTTCACCGTGGTCTCGCAAATCCCCAGTTCGTAGGCGATCTGCTTGTTCTGCAGTCCGCAGCGGATCATGTCGAGCACCCGTAGCTGCTGCGGCGTCAACTCGTGAAGACGTTTCAGCAGATCTCGAGCAGGAAGCTTGACCCGCCGCGCACTCGCAAGACCGACTGCGCCGGCCTGAACGTGAGCCTCGCCGCGAAGGACGCTCCGGATCGCATCAGCCAGTTGTTCCTTCGATGTCGATTTCGAGATGTAGCCGGCAACTCCCAGAGAGAGGACATGGGCGACAAGCCGCGGGTCCTGATGCGCTGAAACCACGAGGACCGGAGTCCGCGGCGCGGTCTTGCGGATGCGAAGGAGGCCGGACAGTCCGCTCGTGCCGGGAATCGAGAGGTCGAGCAGGATCAGGTCAAATCCCGGCGCGGATGACAGAAGATCGGTGGCGATGTCGATGGACGTCGCCTCGGACAGTTCGGCATCCGGCAGGGTGATACGTATTGCGTTCTCCAACGCCTCGCGAAAGAGTGGATGATCCTCGACCATCAGCAATCGAGCCACTGCCTGTCACTCCCCGTCCTGATCGAAGATCCAGTCTGTCTGGTGTGGCGGATCCAATATTTGCAAATGAGCTTGTGGCAAACGGATACGATTGTCAAAGCCGGGACACCCGCGGTTCTGTTTTGTCCAGATCGATCATCGCGCTCCATCGACATCGCGACGTCCGTGGTCTGTTTCCGCGGCGTGACTACTGCTGCTTTCCGCGGACAGCGGTCCTCGATCCCGGGCGGCCTGTCTGAAGGCGCAGTTCGATCTTGCCGATTTCGATCACGGCCTTGTTGCGGCTGAATAGCCGGAGTTTTCTCAGTATTTCGGTAATGTGCGCCTTGATGGTCGATTCCGAAAGCCGCAATTCGGTGGCGATTTCGCGATTCTGGAAGCCCCGCCTGATCAAGTCCAGAACACGGAGCTGCTGTGGTGTCAGCTGTTCAAGGCGGGCCTGCAACGCGCGCGCGGAGCGATCGCCGTCGCGTTCGGCCGTGGGCAAGAAGTCTTTTGGAACGGAGATCGAACCGCTGAGCACGCGTTCAATCGAGGACGTCAGTTCGCGCTTCGAGGTTGACTTCGGCAGATAGCCGGCAGCGCCAAGCGATAGCGCCTCCCGCACGATATTCTGATCCTCGTCACTCGACACGATCGCGACCGGAAGCCGCGGATGGCTTGCGCGCAGCCGCAGGAAGCCCGCGAAGCCAACCGCGTCAGGCAGCGTCAGGTCGAGCAGCGCCAGATCAATTCCGGGGTCGGAGGCGAGGACGTGAAGTGCATCGGCAATCGAGACAGCCTCGAAGATCTCCGCCTCCGGATGCGCAAGGCGCACGGCGTTGCCGAGAGCCTCGCGAAACAGTGGATGATCGTCGATGATCAGAAAGCGCGTCATTCCCGACCTCGCTCGTATCGTCGGCAGACTTCGGGCGACCGGCGGCGCCCGCCTGCTTCAATTCGTCGTTTCCGGCGACTGCACAGTCAGCAGGAACGTATAGATGCTCTCGAACTGGTCGTCGGTAAAGACCTCCTTCCATGCCGGCATGCCTTTGGAAGGGCGGCCTTCATGCACGGTGGTCCAGAACTTATCGCGCATGTCCTCGCCGTAGCGAATGCGCAGCCGTCGCAAGTCGATCCGGCGCTCCGCCTGCACGGCATCAGGGCCATGACAATGTGCACAGGTCCCGTTGAAGATCTCTTTGCCTAGCGTCATCGTCTCGGCCCTGGGATCGGTCGCATTGGATTCCGAAACCCTGATCACCGAGGCCTCCGCGGCAGGCTCCTGGAGGAGCTGAGCAGGACCCGTAAGCGTGGCCAGCTTGATCGGGCTCGGCACAGCGCCGAGTCTGATCGGCGGATCGCCCGGCAGCCCGTATTTGATAGCCAATTCGGCAATTCGTGGTCCGAGCTGCGCCAAGGCAGCGTCAATCTGATCGCGCAATTGCGTGGAGGTTCTGGCGAACCCGATCGCAACATCCCAGGACAGGCCGGCGCCTTCGACCGGCTGGATCCGGAAGCGACTTTCGTAGGCCGTCTTGTTCAGCCAGCCTGCAATCGGCGCCCAGATGAAAGCGACGTCGGCATTGCCCTGGGCGAGAGCTGTCATGCCCTCGTCCGGCGTCAGCACGGTGATCTTCTTGATGTCGTCGCGCTCGGCCAGCAGATTTTGCGGTGTGGTCTGGTATTGCACCGCGATGCGCTTGCCTCGGAGGTCGTCGATGCTGCTGACCACAAATGTTCCTCGGCTGACGAGCGCATAGGTCTCGGTCGTAATCTTCTGCGAGAAGATCACCGTTGGTCCCATGAAATCCGACGACAGCGGTAGGCCTATCATGGCGTCGCACTGTTTGCCCAGCAGCGTCACGCGTACAGTTCGCTTGCCGAAATAGGATTTGTACCAGTCGTAAGTGACGGGGCGGCCGAGCTGCTGCGACAGGGCCTGGCCGACCTCGAGATAAAATCCCGGCTGCGATGGATTGTCGCTCGAGAACGGGAGATTGGTCGGATCCGCGCATAGCCGCAGCGGGGCCGCCTGGTTTGCCAATCCGGCGACCGACGATGCCAGCAGGGTGGAGACCGTCAATACGGCGAGAGACGTCGCACGTGCTGACAATTCGGCGGCGGCCTGCCAATTCGAGCCGGTTTGACGACGATTCAGGCGCATCCTCGATCCCTCGATCTTGTCATCTTGTTTGTTGTTTATCCGGGCCGGCTCGGTCCTCGCGGCCGCGCCATGCTCTTTCGCTTCGTGCGGATTGACTGGGCGGTGCGCGTGTCCCGGTTCCAGGGACACGCGCTTCTGTCGTGGCCGCCGCGGTTATTGGACCGCGAAGACGAACAACGCGCCGCCCTCGGGAGCCGCGTTCGTTATCTTTTTGCCGATCTCGCCCAGGAACGCCGGGATCGACGCGGTGCGTCCGACAACGACGGCGACGTACTGCTTGCCGTCGACCGAGTAGGTCACCGGACCGGCGCCAATGCCGGAGCCGAGATTGCGCTTCCACAGGATCTTTCCGGATTTGGCATCGATGGCGCGGAAATCACCGTGCAGATTGCCGGAGAAGACCAAGCCGCCTGCGGTGCTGAGTGTGCCTCCGTTGAAGGGAAGGTCTTCCTGGATGGACCAGACCTTTTTGTTGTTCACGGGATCCCAGGCGATGAGCTGACCGAGGAAGCCGCCCGGACCTTCCTTGGTAGGGAATTCAGCACCGAGATAGAACACGCCGCGCTTGTACGAGACGTCGCTGACCGCCCAGTCCATGCAGACATTGTTGGCCGGGATATAGACCAGGCCGGTCTGCGGATTGTACGACATCGGCTGCCAGTTCTTGCCGCCGATCAGGTTCGGACAAACGTCCTTGACGGGATGTCCTGGGCCCGGCCGCTTGTCCGGGTCCTCGACCGCGCGCAAGGTCGAAATGTCCCATTTCTGCGCCCAGTTGGCGAAGACGTATTTCTCGGCCGAGATCACCTTGCCGGTTTCGCGGTTTGCCACGAAGAAGAAGCCGTTGCGGTCGGCCTTCATCAGGGTCGGAACCGACGCGCCGCCGATCTTCAGGTCGGCAAGGATGGCCTCGTTGACGCCGTCATAATCCCAGGCGTCGGCAGGGGTGGTCTGGATGTGCCACTTGATCTTGCCGGTGTTCGGATCGAGCGCCAGCGTGGACGCGGTATACAGATTGGTCAGCTTGCCGAAATCACCATTGCCGGTCGAGCGCACGGCGGTGTTCCAGGGACCGGGATTGCTGGTGCCCCAATAGACCGTGTCGCTCTTCGGATCATAGGAGCCGACCAGCCACGCCGCCCCGCCGCCGTGCAGGCTGGTGTCGCCTTTCCAGGTCTCGCTGCCGGGCTCGCCGGGAGCAGGGACGGTGTAGGTCTGCCACAGCGCCTTGCCGGAGTTGATGTCGAAGGCCTGCAGCGACCCGCGCACGCCATACTCGCCGCCGCCGAAGCCGGTGATGACCTTGTCGCGCACGACCAGCGGCGGTGATGTGATGACCGAACCCTGCTTGTAGTCGACCACCTTCGACGTCCAGAGTTCCTTGCCGGTTGCGGCATCGAGCGCGGTCAGCTTGCCGTCGAGCCGTCCGACGAACAGCTTGCCGTCGGCGTAGGAGATGCCGCGGTTGTTGACGTCGCAGCAGGCGTATTGCAGCACGTCATCCGGAATGTCCGGCTCATAGGTCCATTTGCGCGCGCCGGTGGCGGCGTCGAGCGCATAGACGTATTTCGGGCCCCAGGAGGTTGATACATAGAGCGTGTTGCCGATCACGATCGGCGAGGCTTCGTTCGAGCGCAGCGAGGCGAGCGAAAACGAATAGACCAGTGACAGCTTGCTTGCGTTCCCGGTGTTGATCTCCTTGAGCGGGCTGAACCGGGTGTTGCTGTAATCATGACCCGCCATTGCCCAGGCCCCGGGCTCGCTGGCGGCCTTCAGCGCCGAATCATTGGCGCGGACACCTGCGGTGCCGGTCACAAGCAGGCCGACGACCAAGATGCCAGCCAAGAATCTCCTGTTCGTGAAATTCATCAGTTCCCTCCGCGTTTGTCTTTGTTGTGGTCGCGTAGCGCGCGCCGCGCCGAGCCCCGATGTGCAGTCGTGCTGCAAACATCGGGGTGAATTACACCACCACCTCTTCCGGGCTCTCATAGGCGGAAGGTAGTAGGCCGACGCGCGGGCGTTGAACGCCGATTCACGCGCTGTTTCCGGGGCTTGCCGGGATTTTTGATGTCCAGAGCTGCGCGCCGAGGCTCATCCGATCCGTCGGCAGACCTCGATTGTAGGCTCCGGCCGGTTGGAGTTGGAGCTCAGCCCTTCCCCTTGGAAGCGCTTAAGATCGCAGAGTTCGAGCCGGGCATGCACGAGATCGCGCGCGCATTTGTTGCTGCCGGCAGCCCCCTGCTGGCGATTCGCAGGCGCTTCGAGAGTCTCGTCGCGGCATTTGGTCTGGAGGCCTGTCGAGGGGGTGTCGCGCGGCGGAAGATCCCGCGTCCGCCGCTCTCGCCTGGTGCTTGATGCCCGCCATATCGACCGGGGCCGGAGTATGCCCGCACGCGTGATGAGCCGAAGCTTGGCTTCGCTGGCTTGTCTCGATTCTGCTGTGCGATCACTTTCGACCCTTGCCGCCGCATGGCGAGCTATTGCTGTTAACGCAAGCCGGGGCAACTCGCAGCAATGCGGCCAAAGTCCCCGCGACAGGATTGCGTACTTACCGAGTGCGACGGGAGAACCGATCGTGATCGCTTGTCCTTCTCTGCAATTCGGCGTGCGGCCAGTGCCGACCGATGACGCGCAGCTCGTATCTCATTATTCCGGAGGAACTGATGCCAATTCGACTTGCACCCAAACTTCTGGCCGAGTTCGTCGGCACCTTCGCATTCGTGTTTATCGGCGCCGGTACCGCCGCGGTGGTCGGTGACGCTCGTCGGAGACGGTCCAGCGAGAATTCGGAAGTTGGCCTGGCGTGAGAGTCGAGACTGTTCAAGCGCTGAAGCTATCGCCGTTTGAGTATCGGTTTCGGGCGCCTTGCCATCTCCTGATCGCGGCAGAGCTTGCGGAGCGAGATGGCGGAGAGACTTTCGTCGAAGGTCTGCCTCGCTCGACCCAACGCATTTTCACTCGAAAATTGACCTTTGTTCCTGCCGGACACGACTTCCGGGGCTCGCAGCAGCCGCGTGCATTGACCCGTATCGCGTGCTTCTACATCGATCCGGACGGATCTCTTGCCGATCCTGCGCTACGCTTCAGCGAGATCGAGTTCAGACCCCGTTTGTTCTTCCATGATCGGGACCTCTGGGAGACTGCTATCAAATTCAAGTTTCAGATCGAAAGACCCGGCCTGATGCACCGACAATATGGCGAGGCGCTTTCGATCCTGCTCGCGCACGAACTCGTTCGCTTCAACGGCAATGCCCGCCGGGGCGGAGGACCTTTCGACAGAGGCGGGTTGGCGGGATGGCAGCAGCGGCGCGTGACCGAGTACATCGAGGAGCATCTGGCTGAGGACATCGGGCTCGCAACCTTGGCTGAGCTGGCGCAGCTAAGTCCGTATCATTTCTGTCGCTCGTTCAAGAGGTCATTCGGCATTCCGCCACATCGATATCACGCGGTTCGCCGCATCGAACGGGCGAAACTGCTGTTGGCGAACCGCGACATGTCGATCACCGCGATTGCGATGGCGCTCGGTTTCAGCGAAACCAGCACCTTCACGACAGCCTTTCACCGGCTTGCTGGGCAGAGGCCGAGCAGTTACCGTCATCAACTCAATTAGAACAAAACAGAATCTTCCACCGGTCGCTTGGTGATCATCTCGACGCGCGGAATAGCCGCTCCCGTCTCAAAGGTGGTCCAGCCCGATATCCAGCGCGGCGGCGGAATGCGTGATCCAGCCGGCCGAGATCAGGTCGACGCCGGTTGCGGCGATCGCGGGCGCCGTGGCCGCAGTGATACGCCCTGAGGCTTCGGTGATCACCGTGCCGTGCGCCATGGCAACCGCGTGCTTGAGATCCTCGACCGTCATGTTGTCGAGCAGCACCGCATCGATGCCGAGTGCCAGCGCCTCCTCGAGTTGTGCCAGATTGTCGACCTCGACCTCGATCTTGACGAGATGGCCGACATGGGCCTTTGCGCGCGCGATGGCGGCGCGGATGCCACCGGCAAGCGCGATGTGATTGTCCTTGATCAGGACGGCATCGTCGAGCCCAAAGCGATGATTGCTGCCGCCACCGGCGCGCACCGCGTATTTTTCCAGGGCGCGTAAGCCTGGCGTGGTCTTGCGGGTGCAGACGATCTGCGCTCGCGTATCCTTCACGGCCGCCACAAGGGAGGCGGTCGCAGTCGCGACCCCGCTCAAACGGCAGAGGAAGTTGAGCGCGGTGCGCTCGCCGGTCAGGAGCGCACGCGCTGGACCATCGATGGTCGCGATCGTCTCGCCGGGCGCAACTGCGCTTCCGTCGGGGCGCTCCACCTCCATCCGGACGGCCGGTGAGATCATTTGAAACGCGCAGCGCGCCACCTCGAGGCCGGCAATGACCCCGTTCTGACGCGCCCTGAGTGCGAGCGAACCGCGCTGCTCGACAGGGACGATCGCGTCCGTGGTGATGTCGCCGGCGCGCCCGAGATCCTCCAGCAGAGCTGTGCGCACCAGCGGTTCGTAAAGCAAGGGTGAGAGCGGGGCGAGAGTCATGGCAGGACGCTCCTGAGCGGGCGCTCGGCCTCGGCGATGTCGCGTGCAGCGCCGAGCGCTTGTGAAAGCGTGAGGGGGGACGATTCCGCAGCTGGCAGCGGCTCGGGAAAATCGTTGCGAAAATGTGCGCCGCGACTCTCTTGGCGATTGTAGGCCGCGACCGCGATCATCAGCCCGACCAGGGCGGGATCGGCCGCGGCGCTGGAGCCTTTCGCCGTCGGGAGGAGATTACGAAGCGCGTCTGCCATTGATTGGCGATCACGCAGGACGCCGAGCGCTTTTGACAGCAGCGGCCGAACCGCGGACGGGTCCGATGTGGGCGGAAGCGCGACCGCTCCACTCGACTTGCCAGTGCGGCCGGGCGCTCCGGCGACGCTCTCGGCAACCCATTGCGCGCAGACGATCGCTTCCATCAGCGAGTTGCTCGCGAGCCGGTTGGCGCCGTGCAGCCCGGTGCGGCTCGCTTCGCCGCAAGCCCAAAGGCCCTCGACCGAGCTGCGGCCCACATGGTCAACGGCGATGCCGCCCATGTGGTAGTGCACAGCGGGCCGCACCGGGATCGGATCGGCGGCCGGGTCGATGCCCGCCATTCGGCAGAAGCTGCTGATTACAGGGTAGCGTGCAGCAAAATCCTTGCCTGGCTTCATGCGCGTATCGAGGAACACGCGATGTCCTTGCGCGCGATGGCGCCAGACTGCTCGCGCCACGACGTCGCGTGGCGCAAGCTCGTCCTCCATGAAGCGCGATCCCGTTTCGTCGATCAGGATCGCGCCATCGCCGCGGATCGCTTCGGTCAAAAGCGGCATCGGCCGCGATGGCCCGTCAAAAGCGGTGGGGTGAAACTGTACGAATTCGAGGTCGGACAGTGCAGCGCCGGCACGGGCAGCAAGCGCGAGACCCTGGCCGAAGCAGCCGGCTGGATTGGTGCTGTCGAGGAACAGGCCACCGATGCCGCCTGTCGCGATGACCACGCGCGCGGTGGCGAGGATCACCGGGCCGTCAGGACCAGCGGCGATTACGCCCCGGATCGCGTTGTCCTCGACGATCAGCCTGCGCGCCTCGAATCTCTCCAGCAGCGTGATCGACGGGCAGCGGCGCGCGGTGGCGATCAGCGCGCGCATGATTTCGCGGCCGGTACCGTCGCCGGTCGCGTGCACGATCCGCTTACGGCTGTGCGCGGCTTCAAGGCCCAATCGCCAGCTACCCTCGTCAGCCCCACGATCGAACGCGACTCCGAGCTGCGCCAGGCGATCGGCCGCGGCCGGCGCCTCCCTCACGATGCGGGCCGCGGCCGCCTCGTCGCACAGCCCAGCACCCGCGGCGATCGTGTCCTGCAGATGCAGGGCAGGGGAATCGTCCTTACCCACCGCTGCGGCGAGACCGCCTTGCGCCCACATGCTCGAGGCCTCGGCCCCGAGCGGCGACTTCGAGAGGAGCACGACGGGCTCGGGGGCGAGCTGCAACGCGGTCATCAGGCCGGCGGCACCTCCGCCGATGATCACGGGCTGCCCGGTCAGTCCTGAAATGTCGATGCTCATATCGCCAGCATCCTTTCCACCGAACGCCGGGCGCGATCGGCCATTCCCGGATCGATGGTGACCTCATGCGCATTGGCTTCGAGCGCGTGGCGGATGTTCTTCAGCGTGATCCGCTTCATGTGCGGGCATAGATTGCACGGCCGGATGAATTCGATGTCGGGATGCAGCACGGCGACATTGTCGCTCATCGAGCATTCAGTCAGCAGCACCACGCGCGAAGGCCGCTCTCTGCCGACGAAGTTCGACATCGCGGCCGTTGAACCCGAGAAGTCAGCCACATCCACCACCTCCGGTGGACACTCCGGATGCGCCAGGACCGTGATGCCGGGATGGCTCTCGCGAAGCGCACGGACGTCGTCGGCGCTGAACCGCTCATGAACCTCGCAGTGACCCTTCCACGCCGTGATCTTCACCTTGGTCTGCGTGGCGACGTTGCGAGCGAGATATTCGTCCGGCAGCATGATGACGTGCTCGGTGCCGAGCGACTCGACGACGGCGAGCGCATTGCCGGATGTGCAGCAGATATCGGATTCCGCCTTCACCGCGGTCGAGGTGTTGACGTAGGCGACGACGGGCGCATCCGGATAGTGCTCGCGCATCAGCCGCACGTCCTGCGCGGTGATGGAATCCGCCAGCGAACAGCCGGCTTCGAGGTCGGGGATCAGCACCGTCTTCTCGGGATTGAGCAGCTTGGCTGTCTCGGCCATGAAGTGCACGCCCGCGAGCACGATGATGTCGGCGTCGACCTTGGTCGCCTCACGCGCGAGCAACAGGCTGTCGCCGACGATATCGGCCACGCCGTGGAAAATCTCCGGCGTCTGGTAATTGTGCGCGAGCACCACCGCGTTGCGCTTGCGCTTCAGTTCGAGGATGGCCTCGACATCCTCGGCGAAGGTCGCCCATTCGGGCGGCGGGATCACGCGTTTGACACGGTCATAAAGCGGCGCAGTGCGCGCAAGCGCATCCGATCGAAGTGAGGCCATTTATACTCTCCATGAGCATAACATAGCTTATACTTATCCTGAGCATAACCGAAGTCAAGAGCGGGACAGCGGGAGCTTGGTTCCGATCACGGCCCGTTCGGCGAGCACACCCTGGCGGAAGCGAAACAGCTTGGCCGGACGGCCGATCGTGTCCGCGGCAATTGCGCCAGTCTCTTCAACGAGTTCCTGCTGCTCGATGAGGCGGCGGAAATTCTGCTTGTGAACCAGCCGCCCTGCGAGCGCCTCAACGCTGCGTTGCAGCTGCAGCAGGGTGAACTCCGCCGGCATCAGCTCGAACACCACGGGGCGATATTTGATCTTGGCGCGGAGACGGGCGATGCCGGTGGCGAGGATGCGGCGGTGGTCGGCGGTCATGGCGCGGCCGGGCACCGCCGGCTCGCCGTGCCCCTTGTCGCGCACGGCCTCGGCGATCAGCGAAGTTTCGTAGAGCAACTCATAACGCTGCAGCGCCAGCTCTTCATTCCAGTCGCGGCCGTCAAGGCCGAAGGTGATGGCAGCGCGGCGCCATCGCTCCTTCTGAAGCCCCGGATTGGCCTCGGCTTTGGCCCAGCCACGCAGCTTCGGCGCGATGGTCTTTGCGATCAGCGCGGGCGGTCCGGCGCGATGGTCCTCCCAAGGGAAATAGTCGTACCAGGACGACCATCGCGCCTCGGACCCCTCGCGGATCAGTTCCTCGCGGGTGAGACCGAGATAGCTGATCGAAATGCGATGCGGCGCTTCGGGGTCTCCGGAGCGGCCGCGATCGGCGAAAGTATAGAGTTGCTCGACGTAGCCGAGCGGATGGCCGGTCTGGGCTTCGACCCAGGCGCGCAGGCCCATCTGCAGCGAGCGATGCGCGAACTGAAACGGACCGCTCGGCAACGCGCCGGCGTTCGCGATCGTCATGATCTTGGGATTTCCCTCGGTCACCGCGACCAGCACGGCCACCAGGTCCGCGGTGATCGCATCCAAAGCCGTGACGGTCTTCTGCGGCCCCTTACCCACCTTCTGTCCGATCCGTTGACGCGTGCTCCGATTCCGAAGTCGTACCGTCGAAGTAGCAGGAGCCACATGTCTCGCCAAGCGGTCTGGCAAGCTGCGGCCGCCGGGCCGGAGCCCGCGCGATCCGTTCTCGAAATTGCCAAAGCGTCAACCGAGGTCGAATCCGCCGAAGGCATCGAGCGGGCCGCCGTTGCGGTCGAGAGCGAGATGCGCAAGCGACTCCGCGCGTCTTTGTGCTCTTCGTCACACCGCCGACCTGCGCAGGTTGCCGGGCGGCTCGCGACCGGTGCTTCCAGGAGGCGCGGGTGAGGGCTTTACTCAGCAGCGAATCAGTGCCGCTTCGTCTGCTTGCGCGCGAAGCTCTCGATCAGCTCCCGCAGCTTTGCTTGGCGGATACGGCGCGCGGCCTTGGCTGCCGGAAGCCAGATCACCTTGCGTTGCCCGCGCTCGGGCCAGCGCGTGTGCTGCTTCCTCACCTCGAGCGGAAACAGTTGGACCTCGCAGGTGATCTTTCGCTTGCCCTTGCGCTTGCGATGCTTGAACTGCCCGACCGCCCTGCGGCTGATCTTGCCGCGCAGGCCGGCCTCCTCATAGGCTTCGACCGCAGCGGTCCGGTGCGGACGCTTGCGCGCGATGGGCCAGCCTTTTGGCACGGACCAGCGCCGTTTCCCGCGAGTCGTGATCAGGAGGATGCTGAGCTCCATGTCCTCGATCCGGAACGGCAAGGCGGCCACTTGCTTGTTCTTCATCAAGACCCCCGTTTTGAGCTGAACCAGCGCGCGATCCCTTGGTTTCCTGGTCCAGGCCTTCCGGACCTCATACGCAATAACACTCGGAAAAGGCAACCCGGTCCAAGTCCGGGGGGCAAATTCAAAAGTCCAAGTACGGAAATCCGATTCCGACAGTCTTCAAGTCCGACCGTGAGCATCCGGAAGGTCAGGCGCAAGGCCGGGCGTTTCAGCCGCGAGGCCGCCGCAGCGTCGAGCTGAACAGAGGTTGCTCTGATTCGTGCCGGACAAGCAAACGGTGCCCGATGGTGTCGGTACTCCCTTGCGACGCAGCCCGCGATGTGCGACGAGCAGGCGCTCAAACACCCGCATGCTGCGCGAACCTGCGGCGGCCGGTCGCATCCTTCACACGTGTCGCCTGTCATGAGGGGGCCACAAAATCATGGCATCAGGCCGCGCATCGGCCGCTGCGTCACGCCATCTTTCCCGCGAGCGTGACAGCAGCCGAGAGCTTAACATATTTGATATTGCGGCTTGCCGATCCGGATTAACTTGCGAAGCCTGGGTACGGAGCTGATGATGCACGACCCGTACGAAAATCCCGGCACACACGAGAGCGACAAGCGCTCGGATCAACATGCTGCGGCCAGCGGTTTCCAAACCGCGCGGCGGCTCGAAGCCTCGCCCGCGCTGCAGCCGAATCGTGAGCCATCCGATTCATCTGGCCCAGGCGCGAATCATGACGTTCCGGTTGCCGCCGATCACGCTGGCGCGGAGAAGGTGCAACTCGTGGTGCCGACGATGTGGCGCTGAACGGCGCCAGTTCGTTCTCTTGCGGCCATTTGAAGTTTCAATCAGCCAGTCCGCTCTGACCGCCCACATGGCAGACTAGCCGAGCGCGAACAGCGCCTGGCCAAATGCAAGAGCGCGAGCTTCGTTCTCTGTAGGCGTTGTCATCCAGCGCCGCGCGCGCTGCAAGGCCACTCGCAATCTTCATTCGCACGGCCTCTCCCATTTCCTCCCCACCGTCGAAAGGTCAGGAGCAACCCGCGCCGTACGAAGCGATCGCTGCAGCGGGTTTGCCTGGATGCGGCAGGGATCGCTGCCGGAGATAAACGATAGGGGCAGCCGAGTAGCCGCGGCCAAGGTGTTGAACTCTTCCGATCAACTCACGCTCCAAATGCGAATGCCGGTCCGCTGCAGTGGAGATGGCGCAAATCTGGTGCGAGTGCGAATACAGTGGCGGTGGCGGGGCGCCGCTGCCACAGCGCGGAATCGCGGCCCGGGGTCCACCGCAGCGCGGTTCGCTCACACGAAGAAAAACGCCGGCGGAATGCGCCGGCATTTTTCTTCGATCACGTTGAGGCCGTCTATTTTCTGGACTGGCCTACGCTCGGCGCCTTGTTCAGCTCCTGCGCCATGTCCAGGTGCTGGCGCAGCGTCGGCAGGGTCTTGCCGGCCCAATCCTTCAGTTCGGCGTTGTCGCCGCCCTTGGCATAGCGCTCGAACAGCGAGACCGCATCCTTATGGGCACTGACCTGGTCCGAGGCGAAATCCGAGCTGAAGTCCTTGCCGCTTTCGCCCTTGAGCTTGTCGAGCTTGCTCTGATGGGAGTTGTCGAGCGCGGTCGGCAGCTCCGCCTTGACCTTGCCGGAGGTGACCATGCTCTTGAGCCCGCTGCTGGTCTTGGTGTGATCGGTCACCATCTGGCGAGCGAAGGTTTTCTCCTGCGCGGTGCCCTTCTCCTCCCCAAGCTTGCTCGATTCGATCTCGAACATGTCGCTGATCGCGACTTCCTTGACGAAGTCGGCGGTGGCTGGCGCAACGCCAAGTGCGGAGTTGACGCCGGTCTTTTCACCGACCGATTGAGCAAGCGCCGGGCCTGCGAGCAGCATGCAGCCCGCAACAATCATCAAGCGTTTCATGATGTCGTTCCTCTGGGTTTCACCGCGGGTCCACTGAAGTTTCACTGGCCGCGACCTGCACAACCAAACCGGGGCCCGGAACGTTTGTTCCCAATTCGGAGAGCCTGCCGCTTGTCACCTGTTTCGGCCGCTTGGCCGATCGTCACCGCACGTCGGCCGCCGCGGCGCCACCCTGCCGCCGAACCTGTCGCTTACGCGGCGGCGCCGTGCACGGCTTGGGATCTTGCGTCGCTAGCGACAGGGTGAAATAGGCAATCGTGGCCTCGATACCCTTTTCGATCGGGATCGTCGGTTGCCAGCCCAATACATGCTTCGCCGCGTCGATCGTGGGTTTGCGGCGTTAGGGGTCGTCCACGGTCAGGGCCTTCGTCCTGCCAAAGCACGGCCAGCTTGCCGTCGGGGTGGTTTGGGAAGGCGGAGCCTGGGACGCCAGGCGCGCATTGCCACCGTCGTTGGTCAGCGGACTTCGGATACCTGGCGCCCAACTCTACTCGCTTCAGCGGGGGAGGGCCGCGGCGGCCGCACCGCAGATCGAGGCGATCGACATCAGTACCCCAGATCTGAACGAACTTGGTTGCCGGATGCGACAGCTCGACCTTGTCATTTCGGTCGATACCATGGTGGCCGCATCTGGCGGGGGCACTTGGCATCGACACTTGGATCCTGCTTCATTCGGATTGCGATTGGCGCTGGCCGACGACGGGCGAGCACACTTATTGGTATCCGAGCGCGCGTCTGTTTCATCAGGACGCCACCGGCGACTGGAAGGGCGTTTTCGGACGAGTGCGCGCCGCGACGCAAGAACGCTCGACGCGGTGATCGCCGCGATCAGGACCTTGACGGCGCAGTCAGGCGCGCAGTTCGGTGATGGCCGGAAGGAAGTCCTTTGTTGTCGGCAGTGGCGGCTTGCGCAAGCCGAGATAGTCCGGCTGGAATCCGGCCAAGCGGGCAAGGCCGCCCCAATCCGTGATCTCGATGGTTCGGGACGTCCATTGCAGCAGGCGGCGCCGCCGCAATTCCTGAATGGTCCTGTTGGCATGGACTGCAGAGATGGCGCAGGCGGCCGCAAGATCGGTCTGGGTGAAGGGAGACAGGAAGCGAAAGTCCCGAGCCTGGCCGACGGCTTGCAGTCGCACCGTCAACTCGCAGAGCAGATGGGCGACGCGCGCCAATGCATCCCGCGTTGCGAGGTTGCAGATCCAGTTCCGCAAGCACCAGACATCTGTCAGCATCAGCAATGACAGCGCACGCGCCAGCCGCGCCGACGACTCGTTCACCTCGCGAAAAAAGCGGTGGGGGACAAAGGCGACCACCACCGGTCCGAATGCGGTCAGATCGAATTGAAGCTGAGGAGCGGAGATGGATTGAAGGTCCGGGACATCGCCTGGGACGTGGAGCGAAGTGATCTGCTGCTGACTCTCCCCGTCGGCGGTCCAGCAGAGATAGCCCTGCAGCAAAAGAGAGCAGGTCGACGGCAGGTCGCCCTTGCGCGCGACGATGTCGCGCGATCCGAAATGGCCGATCGTGGCGGGCATCTTGGCAAGGAGATCGAGGTCATCTGGAGAGAGTTCTACGAGGCTTGCGAGTCGGTCGGCGAATTTTGTGAATGGAAACCCACTTTGCATACTCTGACCTGTTCGTATGATTTCCTGCCTGGCAAATGCTACAGGGTAAGTCGGTTTCGTCTTTAACCTTTGTTAGAAGCGGTCAGCTGCCACAGCGGAACTCCGCAACGTCGCCGGCGCGAACGTAGCTGGAACATCGCGCTACTGCATGCGTTGCATCGCCATCGCGGGAGGAGAGGAACATGGCTGTCGCTGAATACGCGATCGTATCGGTTCGGGATCAATGGGGCGTGCTGCACGACGGCGAGATCAAAGGGGAATATGCCACCAAGGAAGCTGCGTTCGAAACTGCCGCCGCAGCCGCCTCGCTTGCGATACGCCAGGGCCATGCGGTCCGTCTGAGCGTGCCGGGTCGGGAAGCGGGTGAATCCGCACTCGGGCGTTAGCCCGAACTATCGGCTGCACCTCGCGCAGGGTTTCCATGAATGAGCCGTCGCGTCGAGGACGGGGCTACGAGCGTTCGCTGCAGGGACCTTCAATCCACCGCACGATCGTTGCACGTCTCCAAGCTGTCTTTCCGTGACTGCCGGCTCTAGCGCCTCCGATTCGCTGCATCGTTCGAGCGAGCCGTCTCGACACACGCGAGCAGAACCACCCCCGCGGCTTCTCCAACAGCTTTCCACTCCGGCGGACAGCAGCTTACCAGCCCGGACGGCCATCATTCGGGCGGCCGGCATTGAATCATCACGATATTTTGCCGCACGCGCACAGTTGCGGATTGGCGCGAGCTTTGCTTTAGCGACAGTATGACGATTTCTCCAAAACATCATTCGCAGTCCCGTCGATGGCTCCTCCGCTTGGGGCTCCCCCGTTTCTGGCTCCGTAGCGGCGCGGCTTCGCTGCTGGTGGCCGGACTCGCGGTTGCGAACGGGCTGGCTTGGATTTGGGCTTTTCTGCTCTACGGGGACAATCCCGCGATCGTCGGGCCGGCCCTGCTGGCCTGGCTGTTGGGCTTCCGCCATGCGGTCGATGCGGACCACATTGCCGCGATCGACAACGTGGTCAGGAAGCTGATGCATGACGGCCAGGCACCCCGTGCCGCGGGCCTGTATTTTGCGCTCGGCCATTCCACCGTCGTGGTTGCGGCCACGGTGGCGTTGGCGAGCGCCGTGGCGATCGGCCTCGCAGACAGCGAGAGTCTGCTCCGATCGTTCGGCAGCGTGGTCGGCACCTCGGTATCGGCGGCATTTCTGCTGCTGATCGCCGTCGCCAATCTCGTCGTGCTGTTCGGCCTTTGGCGGAAGTTGCGGGCACGCGGCCGCTCCGAGCCGAGCGCGCAGGATGTTAGCCCCGCGATCCCGGCCAACGGATTTCTGGTTCGCTTGCTGGGTCCCGTGTTGCGGATGGTGAGCCGCAGTTGGCATATGTACCCGCTCGGTTTCGTCTTCGGTCTCGGCTTCGACACCGCAACCGAGATCGGCCTGTTGAGTATGTCGGCGACCGAGGCCGCGCGCGGGGCGCCGTTGGTGCATGTCCTCGTCTTCCCGGCGCTGTTCGCCGCAGCGATGGCAACGGTCGACACGGCCGACAGCATGGTGATGACCGAGGCCTACCGCTGGGCGCAGACCGATCCCGATCGCAGGCTGCGCTACAACCTGCTGATCACCGGAGCTTCGGTCGTGATCGCGTTGCTGATCGGCAGCGTCGAGGTGTTCAGCCTGCTCGCGCCGCGGCTGGGCCTTGTCGGCGGGACATGGGAGGCAATCGCGGTTCTGAATACGTATCTGGCCAATCTCGGTATCGTCGCGATCGGCCTCTTTGCCATGGCTTGGATCGGAGCGGTTGTGATCTCCCGACGCGCGAGCGCTGTAGCGGCTTGCCGCATCGACGACAAGCCGGGCGCCGGCGACTGTCTCACGGCAGAGCCAGTGTAAGCCCAGGGCCTTCGGCAAGCCCAGGGCATTGTTCGCCTGCACATCGCGTCACGAGCCATTCGAATCGGGTCCCAGAGGAGGCCCGCGAATCCATATTGACGAGGATCAATGATCGTTTCGAGCTCGCCCCGAGTATTGATAAGGCGATCCGAATCGGTTCTTTCGAGGCCACGACATGAGAAGCCGTGGCCGCTATGGATTCATGAAATGAGAAGAACGGTACAGAATTTTCACGCACTTTTAGTGGCGGCATTTGCGGCAGTTTTCGCGCTCGTCGGGACAGCCTGGGCCGCGCCTCAGTCGGACAAGGTCTGGTATGTCAATCAGAACAGTGCGGCGCCGGGTGATGGGCGGAGCTGGAAGGCGGCATTCGCATCTTTGCAGGATGCCTTATCCGCAGCCGCGACGGGTGATGAGATCTGGGTGGCGGCCGGCACTTACTATCCGGATGTCAGCGACGTATCGAAGTCCTTTGTGCTGAAGCAAGGCGTCGCTCTGTACGGCGGCTTCGCCGGCAAGGAGACGTCGCAGGGCGAGCGAGATTTTCGAAAGAACCTGACAACACTCAGCGGCAACATCGGCAAAGGCGACAAGACCAAGAACAGCAGAACCGTCGTGGTGGGCGCCGATGGAGCGACCCTCGACGGCTTCACGGTCTCGGATGCCTACGCAACGGATACCGCCCGCATGCACCTCGTGCCCGACGACATTCTCAAGGGCAACATGGTCGCCGGCGGCGGCATGCGCAACTTCATGACGAGTCCGATCGTTCGAAACGCCGTCTTCAAGAACAATTATTCTCCGAAGGGCGGCGGCGTCTACAACGTCCACAAACCCGGCGCGGACCAAGCGACATTCATCAATGTCGATTTCATCGATAATGTCGCCGAGCTTCGTGGCGGCGGCGTGAGCAACGATCTCGGCGCCATGCCGCACTTCGTCAACTGCCGGTTCATCGGCAATAAGAGCATGGACAAGGGCGGCGGTCTCTATAACGATTTTGCCGCCTCGCCGCTGCTGTTCAACGTTCTCTTCAAGGACAACTCCGCGATCACCGCCGGAGCGATCGGCAACGACGGCGGATCGGCGCCATTGCTCGTCAACGTGACCATTGCCGGGAACAAAGCGAGCAGCGAGTTGGGGCCGGACCTTTATCAGGGGACGGGTAGGAACAGCAATCCCATCCTCGTCAACAGCATGGTCGACAACATCTATAACTGGCACGAGGATGTGGTCGCGGAAATCGGCTCAGTCGCACCGCGCGGCAAGACCATCGCGCTTCGCGCGTTCTTGGCCATCAGCAACTTGAAAGGGGAGTTGCAGCCGAACGATCTGCAGTCCGCCCCGCGATCTGGGCGCGGCTATCGCGCAGGCTGGGACGGCTCCATCCTGCTCAAAAACGGCCTGATCGAAAAACTGGTCGCGCTTTATGAAAAGAACAATGGCGCGGTCGAATATCGCGACGAATATACGCGGCCGAGCATCAGCCGCGAGGCGGTTTCGGGGGCGGCCATTTATGTGGTCCCGCGATCTTCGGCGAAGACGAAGGATGGACGTTCCTGGGCGACTGCGTTGACCGATCTTCAGGCGGCAGTCGAGCTGGCGTCGGTCTCGAAACTTCCGGTCTGGATCAAGGCAGGCACATACCGTCCGACCAAGCGGGATGGCCGGATCGCGGCCTTCATCCTGTATGACGGCGTGAAGCTCTATGGCGGCTTTGCAGGCTCTGAAACGACCTTGGAGCAACGTTCCACGTCTGGGCGGCAGACGGTGCTGACTGCGAAGGCTGCGGGGGGAGGCTATCGCTATCCGCATGTGCTCTACGGTGCCGACGACGTCGTGCTGGATCGGCTGACGGTGCGCGATGGCAATGCGACCGGTTTCACCTACAACGGCAAGGGTGGAGGCCTGCTCGCCTACCACGCTGGAAAGACCTTCCGGCCTCACGACAATCCGATCGGCTTCACGATGACGATCCAGAACTGCCGGTTTGAGGACAACGTGGCCTTGGAGGGCGGTGCGATCTATACTTTCGGCAAGGCCACCTTGTCGATCTCCGACACGACCTTCCAGCGCAATCGTGCAAGCTATGGCGGCGCCGTCGTCGATCGCGAAGGCTCGAAGGCCGCGCACCGGAAGTCATTGTTCTTGGACAACCGGGCCGCGCAAGACGGCGGAGCGACCTATGAGGACTATGGTTCGCACGTTGCGTTCGATCAGTCCGAGTTCAAGGCAAATCGGGCGCGGCACGACGGCGGCGCAATCTACCTGCTCAGCCGCGCCTCGCAATTGGAGGCAACGGTTGTCTCCATCAAACAGAGCCGGTTCGTCGGAAACAGAGCGGCGCAAGGAGCAAGCATCTACAACCTTGACGACAGTACCTTAACCATTGATCAATCCGAATATTCGGCCGGATCAATTCATAATCCGTCTTCGGCGAAGTAATCGGCCACCGCGGGGCCTGTCGGATCACTTCCTGCAGTTGCGGGGAGTGGCCCGCCCTGGCATTGACGCGGGCAGGGACCGGTCCGGAGGTCCCCCTCAGTGTTTCGCCAGCGGCGCTGGCGTTCGCGCGAGAGCCGCGTTAAACGTGGGCGGCGCTCCATTGGTGGAGCCGAAGGACGCTCGATATGGTCGCGAAGCGGACTGCCAGGATGCTCTGGCTGCAGGGAGCGAGCTGCGGCGGATGCACCATGTCGATCCTGGAGAGCGGCGCCTCTGGCTGGTTCGACGAACTCCGGCAGTCCGGTCTCGAATTGTTGTGGCATCCTTCGGTCAGCGAGCAGACCGGCGAGGAAGTGCTGGACCTCTTGGAAGCCGTGCGCGACGGACGTGAACGGCTCGATCTGCTGGTGCTCGAAGGTTCGGTGGCGCGCGGGCCCAACCTGACCGGCCGCTTCAACATGCTCGCCGGGACCAACCGCTCGATCTTTCACTGGATCTCGGAGCTCGCACCGCTGGCCGATTATGTGGTCGCGGTCGGTAGCTGCGCCGCCTATGGCGGGATTCCGGCCGCCGGCTCCAATCCGACCGACGCGGTCGGGCTGCAGTTCGAGGGCACGGACAGCGGCGGCGCGCTCGGCGCTGGATTCAAGTCGAGGCGAGGGTTGCCGGTCATCAATATCGCGGGATGCGCGCCGCATCCGGGCTGGATCATGGAAACCCTGTTGGCACTCAGTACGGGTGATCTCGCAGGTTCCGATCTCGACGGATATGGCCGGCCGAAATTCATCGCCAACCATCTGGCGCATCATGGCTGCTCCCGCAACGAATTCTATGAGTTCAAGGCGAGCGCCGAGGCGATGTCGGAGCGCGGCTGCCTGATGGAGCATCTCGGCTGCCGCGCAACGCAGGCGGTCGGCGACTGCAATCAGCGCTCTTGGAACGGCGGTGGCTCCTGCACCAAGGGCGGCTATGCCTGTATCGCCTGCACCTCACCGGGTTTCGAGACGGCGCAGAATTATCTGGAGACGGCAAAGCTCGCCGGCATACCTGTGGGGCTGCCGACCGACATGCCGAAGGCGTGGTTCGTGGCGCTGGCGGCGCTGTCGAAATCCGCAACTCCGCGGCGGGTGCGGGTGAACGCGACGTCGGACCACGTCGTGGTGCCGCCGAGCCGGACCAGCGGCAAACGCGCGCCATGACCCGGATCACGGTCGGTCCGTTCAATCGCGTCGAGGGTGACCTCGAGGTTCGGCTCGACATCGCGGACGGGCGCGTGGCGCGGGCCGAGGTGACGGCCCCGCTCTATCGCGGTTTCGAACAGATCCTGGAGGGACGTCCGCCGCTCGACGCGCTGGTGATTGCGCCGCGCATCTGCGGCATCTGCTCGGTCTCGCAGTCGATTGCCGCAGCAAGCGCTTTGCGGGCTGCAATGGCGCTCGAGGCGGCGCCCAACGGCCTGCTCGCGACCAATATTGCGCATGCAGCCGAGAATGCGGCCGATCATCTGACGCATTTCTATGTGTTCTTCATGCCGGACTTTGCGCGTGAAGCCTATGCCGCGCAAGCGTGGCACGCTGCGGCAGTAGAGCGCTTCAAGGCGACGCACGGCAGCGCGGCGCGCGAGGCGCTGCCCGCCCGCGCGCGGCTGTTGGAGATCATGGGCGTGATCGCCGGCAAATGGCCGCACAGCCTGGCCTTCCAGCCGGGCGGCACGACACGCGCGATCGAGCTTGGCGAGCGCATCCGGCTGACCGCGATCGCCGCGGCGTTTCGCGGCTTTCTCGAGCGCGTGGTGTTCGCCGACACGCTGGAGAATGTGCTGGCCATCTCCAGCCCCAGCGAACTCGATCGCTGGCGCGCAGGCCGTAGCGGCGATTTCGCGCATTTCCTGCGGATTGCCGACGCGCTTGCGCTCGCCGATCTCGGCAAGGGCATCGGGCGTCTGATGAGCTTCGGTGCCTATCATCATGAGGGCACATATTTCAGCGCGGGCGTCCTCAGTTCGTCTGCGCTGGTTGGAGCGCTGCCGCTCGATCAGATCACCGAAGATGTCTCGCACGCTTGGATGCGCGACACATCGCCAGATCCGGCGGAGAGCTCGAGCGTGCCTGATGCCGACAGGCCGGACGCCTATAGCTGGTGCAAGGCGCCGCGGCTTGCCGGCCAGCCAGTCGAGGTCGGTGCGCTGGCGCGACAGGCCGTCGATGGTCAAACGCTGATCGCAGCGCTGGTCGCCGAGAGCGGCAGCAATGTCCGCAACCGTGTCGTTGCACGCCTGATTGAGACGGCGCGTCTGGCGATCGCGATCGAGACTTGGATCAAGGCGCTGCGCCTCAACGAGCCATTCTGCGTCAGCGCCCGCGAGATCCCGGATGGTTGCTGTACCGGTCTGGTCGAAGCGGCGCGTGGCAGTCTTGGCCACTGGCTTGCGGTCCGCGACGGTCAGATCGCGCGCTATCAGATCATCGCGCCGACTAGCTGGAACTTCTCGCCGCGCGATGCGGATGGTGTGGCCGGACCGCTCGAGCAGGCGCTGGTCGGGACGGAAGTCGGCGCGGCCGGTGCGCGCGCCGTGACGATTCAGCACGTGGTGCGCTCGTTCGATCCCTGCATGGTGTGCACCGCGCATTGACGTTGCTGCATCGCGAGGCGTCGATCAGGGCGCCGGAAACTTCGTTATCGACTGTAAAGTCCGTTGTTTCCGCTTTCTCTTGATCTCGCGCCCATACGCTCACGCCCGAAACTGCAGCACGTTTTCAACTGCTTGGAATCATTCTGATTTTAAATAGCAGCCAATCCTGGCCTGCTTCTTGCTGTCCGCCTTCGAACGATCGCGACCAGTTTCGGTCGCCAACGCGATTATTCCAGGGAGGGCTCATGGGCGCGGCAATGGAAACCTTTTACAGCGTGATCAGGCGTCAGGGCATTACGCGACGCAGCTTTCATAAGTTCTGCAGTCTGACGGCAACGAGCCTTGGACTCGGCCCGCTCGCGGCAAGCCGCATTGCGAACGCGCTGGAAACCAAGCCGCGCATCCCCGTGATCTGGATGCATGGGCTCGAATGCACCTGCTGCTCGGAGAGCTTCATCCGTTCCGCGCATCCGCTGGTGAAGGATGCCGTGCTGTCGATGATCTCGCTCGACTATGACGACACGATCATGGCGGCCGCCGGCCATCAGGCCGAAGAGATTCTCGAAGAGACTCGCGCCAAGTACAAAGGTCAATATGTGCTCGCGGTCGAAGGCAACCCGCCGCTCAACGAAGGTGGCATGTTCTGCATCGACGGCGGCAAGCCGTTCGTCGAGAAGCTGAAGATGATGGCGGAAGATGCCATGGCCATCATCGCCTGGGGCGCCTGCGCCTCGTGGGGCTGCGTGCAGGCCGCAAAACCCAATCCCACCCAAGCCACCCCGATCGATAAGGTCATCACCAACAAGCCGATCATCAAGGTGCCGGGCTGTCCGCCGATTGCGGAAGTGATGACCGGCGTCATCACGTTCATCACGACCTTCGGCAAGCTGCCCGAGCTCGACCGCCAAGGGCGGCCGAAGATGTTCTATTCGCAGCGCATCCACGACAAGTGCTACCGCCGACCGCATTTCGATGCCGGCCAGTTCGTTGAGGAATGGGACGACGAGAACGCTCGCAAGGGCTTCTGTCTCTACAAGATGGGCTGCAAGGGCCCGACCACCTACAACGCCTGTTCGACGGTACGCTGGAACGGCGGCGTTTCGTTCCCGATCCAATCCGGCCATGGCTGCATCGGCTGCTCGGAGGACGGTTTCTGGGACAAGGGCTCGTTCTACGATCGCCTGACCACGATCAATCAGTTCGGCATCGAGCACAATGCGGACCAGGTCGGCATGGTTGCGGCCGGCGCGGTTGGCGTTGCGGTTGCCGCGCATGCGGCGGCCACAGCGGTGAAGCGGCTCGCGGGCAAGCGCGAGGACACCAAAGAAAACGCCGGCCAGGACAACTAATTCTCTTCAGGGTAGGTAACGATGGGCATTCAGACACCCAATGGGTTCAATCTCGACAATTCCGGCAAGCGGATCGTTGTCGATCCCTTGACCCGGATCGAGGGACATCTCCGCGTCGAGGTCAACGTCGACTCCGACAACGTGATCCGCAACGCGGTTTCGACCGGCACGATGTGGCGCGGCATCGAGACCATCCTGCGCAACCGCGATCCGCGCGACGCCTGGGCCTTCACCGAGCGGATCTGCGGCGTCTGCACCGGAACCCATGCGCTGACTTCGGTGCGCGCGGTCGAGAACGCGCTCGGCATCTCGATCCCCGAGAACGCCAACTCGATCCGCAACATCATGCAGCTCTGCCTGCAGGTGCATGACCACCTCGTGCATTTCTATCATCTGCATGCGCTCGACTGGGTCGACGTGGTCTCCGCGCTGAAGGCGGACCCGAAGGCGACCTCGGCGCTGGCGCAGTCGATTTCCGATTGGCCGCTGTCTTCGCCCGGCTATTTCAAGGACCTGCAGATCCGCCTGACCAAGTTCGTCGAGTCCGGTCAGCTGGGTCCGTTCAAGAATGCCTATTGGGGCCATGCGGCCTACAAGCTGCCGCCCGAAGCCAACCTGATGGCGGTGGCGCATTATCTGGAAGCGCTCGACTTCCAGAAGGAGATCGTCAAGGTCCACACCGTCTATGGCGGCAAGAATCCGCATCCGAACTGGCTGGTCGGCGGCGTGCCCTGCGCGATCAATGTCGACGGCACCGGCGCGGTCGGCGCCATCAACATGGAGCGGCTGAACCTCGTCTCCTCCATCATCGACCGCTGCATCGAGTTCACCGAGCAGGTCTATCTGCCGGATGTCGCCGCGATCGGCTCGTTCTACAAGGACTGGCTCTATGGCGGCGGGCTCTCGGGCAAGAGCGTGATGGCCTATGGCGACATCCCGGAAAACGCCAACGACTATTCGGCCAAGAACCTCAAGCTGCCGCGTGGCGTCATTCTCAATGGCAATCTCAACGAGGTGCTGCCGATCGACCACGCCGATCCCGAGCAGATCCAGGAGTTCGTGACTCACTCGTGGTACAAATACCCTGACGAGACCAAAGGCCTGCATCCCTGGGACGGCGTCACCGAGCCCAACTACCAGCTCGGGCCGAACGCCAAGGGCACCAAGACCGACATCAAGGAGCTCGACGAAGGCGGCAAATATTCCTGGATCAAGGCGCCGCGTTGGCGCGGCAATGCGGTCGAGGTCGGGCCGCTCGCGCGCTACATCGTCGGCTATGCCCAAGGCAAGCCGGAGTTTAAGGAGCCGACCGAGAAGTTCTTGAAGGATCTGAACCTGCCGGTCACGGCGCTGTTCTCGACGCTCGGCCGCACAGCGGCGCGCGCGCTGGAGTGCCAATGGGCGGCGCGGCAGATGCGCTATTTCCAGGACAAGCTGGTGGGTCGCATCAAGGCCGGCGATTCCTCGACCGCCAATGTCGACAAGTGGAAGCCGGAGAGCTGGCCGAAGGAAGCCAAGGGCTTCGGCTTCACCGAGGCGCCGCGCGGCGCGCTCGCGCACTGGATCAAGATCAAGGATACCAAGATCGACAACTACCAGTGCGTGGTGCCGACCACCTGGAACGGCTCGCCGCGCGATCCCAAGGGCAATATCGGCGCCTTCGAAGCATCGCTGATGGATACGCCGATGGCGGATCCCGAGAAGCCGTTGGAGATTCTCCGCACGATCCATTCCTTCGATCCGTGCCTGGCATGCTCGACCCATGTGATGAGTCCGGACGGCCAGGAGCTGGCCACCGTCAAGGTGCGATAACGTGGGAGCGGTGCCATGATGGATGCAGTTGCACGTCCGGCGGAGTCCGAACAGAACCTTGCCGCGATCGCGGCCGACGCTGCCGGTGAGCATGCGATCGGCCGCCCCACTGTCTATGTCTATGAAGCGCCGGTGCGCATCTGCCATTGGGTGAACGCTCTCGCGATCGTCGTGCTGATGGTCACCGGCTATTTGATCGGAACGCCGTTGCCCTCGGTCGGCGGCGAGGCTTCGGCTCATTTCGTGATGGGCTATATCCGCTTCACGCATTTCGCGGCGGGGCAGGTGCTGGCGGTGTTCTTCCTCGCCCGCATCCTGTGGGCCTTCGTCGGCAATCATCACTCCCGGCAGATCTTCTACGTGCCGGTGCATCGTCTGCAGTTCTGGAAGGAAGTGCTGCACGAGATCCGCTGGTATGCGTTCCTGGAGCGCGAGCCGAAAATGTATGTCGGCCACAATCCGCTGGCGCAGACCGCGATGTTCACGGGCTTCACGCTGTTCGTAGCCTTCATGATCATCACCGGCTTTGCGCTCTATTCGGAAGGCGCGGGCATCGACAGCTGGCAGCACAAGCTGTTCGGCTGGGTATTTGTGATCTGGCCGAACAGCCAGGATGTCCACACTTGGCACCATCTCGGCATGTGGGCGCTCGTCATGTTCGTGACGGTGCATATCTACGCCGCGATCCGCGAAGACATCATGTCGCGCCAGAGCATCATCTCGTCGATGATCTCCGGCGAGCGGCAATTCCGCAAATAAGGGCTTCGATATGAGTGAGGCCAGGCAGGAGCGGATCCTGGTGCTGGGGATCGGCAATATCCTCTGGGCGGATGAAGGCTTCGGCGTGCGGGTGGTGGAGGAATTCCACCGCCGCTACGCCGTTCCCGACAACGTCACCATCCTCGATGGCGGCACCCAGGGTCTCTATCTCGTGAACTATGTCGAGGAGGCCGATAGTCTCATCGTGTTCGATGCGATCGATTACGGTCTTGCGCCGGGTGAACTGAAGCTGGTCCGCGACGACGAGGTGCCGCGCTTCACCGGTGCCAAGAAGATGAGCTTGCATCAGACCGGATTTCAGGAGGTCCTGAGCGCGGCCGACCTGCTCGGCCGCTATCCGAAGCGTCTGGCCTTGATCGGCTGCCAGCCGCTCGACCTGGAAGATTGGGGCGGGCCGCTGACGGAGCCGGTGCGGGCGCAGATCGAGCCGGCGATCCGGCTCGCCTGCGAGTTGCTGGCGCAGTGGGGCGCGCCGGCGGTCGCGCGCACTGAGCCGCTTGCGGCGGCCGAGCGGCTGCTCGCGAACGATATCGACCATCAGAATTACGAGATGCGGGCGCGCTCGGCTTGAGCCGCTCGCCGTTGGAGAACATGGCGATGTGCCTGGGCCTGCCGATGACCATTGTCGAGACTGACGGCACGTCGGCGCTCTGCCGCTACGCCGATGAGCTGCGGCGGGTCTCGGTGCTGCTGCTGTCCGATCCGCCGGTCGGCGCGAAGGTGCTGGTCTATCTGGACAATGCCGTCCGCCTGCTCGGCGACGAAGAGGCCCGCTTGATCGGCGACGCCATCGAGGGGCTGCAGGCGGCGCTCAATGGCGAGGATTGCGACCGCTTCTTCGCCGATCTGGTCGATCGCGAGCCGGAATTGCCCGAGCATCTGCGATAGCTGGCCGTCAGCCGGTAACTTAGTGTCCGATATGGAAATTATCTTTCCAGTCCGATACGGAAATCTGCTTTCCGGCTGGCAAGGTTTGAGACAGATCAATAGAAATTATTCTCATTTTCAATAGGTTAGAGCGTCCGTCGCGATCGGGCCGCTCTGGCACATCGATTGCTAACCCGCTGGGGAGGCAACGAGAAACTGGACAGGAAGGAGCGCCGAATGGAGTTTCAGGAGCGCGGTCGCGCGCATGGGCGGAGTGGGCTCGGGCGAGGCGGGCTGCCCGAAGTCGATGGCGCGAATATTGATGAATTTCTTGCCGCAACCGATCGGGCTGGGAGCGTCGCGGTCCTGTTGTCCGCGGGCGATCCGGCGCGCTTCCCCGAAGCGCTCGACGTTGCCATCGTGCTCCCCGAACTGATCACGGCGTTTCAGGGCCGGCTGCAAGGAGCCGTCATCGCGCGCGACGCGGAGGCTGCGCTGGGCGAGCGCTTCGGCGTGCGGGTGCAACCGAGCCTGATCTTCTGCCGCGGCGGCGCGACGCTCGGTCTGATCGCCAAGATTCAGGACTGGTCCGTTTATGTCGAGCGCATCTCGCGGTTGATCGACCGGCCGACATCCGGCGTGGCGACCGTCGTCGCCAGCATCATTCCCACCCACAGCGCGCAAGGTGCCGAGCGATGAAAGCAGGTTTCTGGATTGCCCCGGAAGGGGCCGAGCAGCCGGTCAACATCTTTCCGATCGGGGAAGAGAGCCTGGATGCGACGCATAAGGGCCTGACCGCAGCGGGGGCGCTCGCGAAGCTTGCGACCTTGGATAGCGCCGAGCTTGCACGCAGCTGCCCGAACGCGATCACGCTGCTGTCGCAGGTCGCCGAAAGCCTTGCGCGCCAGACCAGCGATGCACCGACCCAGTTGTTCCGGCTCGCAGGCCTCAACGATCTGGAACGGCAGCTGATCGACGACGTGCTGGGCGAGGGCGAGGTGGCCGGTCTGGTCGCTTTGCCCGACGGATCGCTGGCGCAGATCCAGGAATCGGTGCTGGCCGGAGTCTGGCGCGTGCGCTTTGAGGCGGATGGCCAGCTCGACTACATCGAGATCGGCCCGGTGCCGGAAATCGTGACCCGCGCGGCGGCCGATCTGACCGCGCCGGATTTTCAGATCGGGACGCCGCCCGAGGGCATCATGAATGCGCTGCCGGTGCTTGCCGAAATCCATGAGCGTGCGCTCGCCTGGAAGCCCGGCATGCGCACGCAGACCATCAATTTTACGCTGCTGCCGATGAGCCCGGCCGACATGGGTTTTCTGCAGGACACGTTGAAGAACGGGCCGATCCAGCTGGTGTCGCGCGGTTACGGGACCTGCCGCGTGCTGGCGACCGGGGTGCGCAATGTGTGGTCCGTGCAATTCTTCAACGCGATGGACACGATCATCCTCGACACGCTGGAGGTTGGCGGCGTGCCGGTGGTGGCGCTTGCGGCTGACGAGGATTTCGAGGATTCGGCCGAGCGGCTGAAGGAGATCATCGAGGCCTATTTCACATGAGCGGCTTCGAGAATTTCGGCATTCCCAGCGGCCTCGCCGACGACGTCAGCATGGAATGCGGCATCTGCTGGACCCACTATGATCCGGCGCAGGGCGATGCGGTGGCGCAGATTCCCGCCGGCACGCCATTCTCAGCCTTGCCGGAGGACTGGCGCTGTCCGACCTGCGACGCGCCGAAATCGAAATTCATGGCGGTCGAGTCATGAGCGCGGTCGCGGTACAGCCAGGGTGGGCTCCCCTTGACGATCCGGTCGCATGGGGCGAACGCCTTGCTGCAGCCTATCGCGACATCGGCGCGCGCAGCATGCGCGAGCTGCCGATCTATCACGATGCGCTCGATGTGGAGGCGATCGGATTCCAGCGGATACAAGACAACATTGTCGGCATCATCGTCACGCCCTGGTTCTTGAATGTGGTCACGCCTGCTGACGGGCTCGCCGTGGATCCTCCCGGCACAGTCCTGCAGATAAGCTTTCCCGCAGGCACGATCCCGTTCACGGTCAGTGAAATCCCGCCGCTGGGGCTCATCGCGAGCTGTTCGCTGTTCTCGCCGATGTTCGAGTTCGCCGATATGGACGCGGCACGTGCCGCGGCGCATGCGGCGCTGGTCGAATTGATGATGAGCAGTGACGAGCGGTCGCCGGCCGCCGTCGAGCCGAAAGCGAGCGCGATCGACCGCCGCGCCTTTCTCCGTGGCACGTTGACGGAGCGGCGTCCGTGAGCCTGGGTGTCCGCGATCAGATCGATCTGACGCTGTCGATCGCCGACGGCCGGATCGCCGCGGTCGACATCGGGCCGAGAAGGCGCCCGCCTTTGGGCCGGCTTTTCGCAGCCAAGCCCGCGGAAATCGCCTTGGCGGCGTTGCCGCGTTTGTTTTCATTGTGTGCTGCCGCGCATCAGGTGGCATTTCTCTCCGCGCTGGACGCAGCACAAGGACACGATCTCGCCCCGCCGGCGCGCCAACGCCGCCTCAACGCCGTCCTCGCCGAGCGGCTTGCCGAACTGCTGCGCGGTTTGCTGATGGAATGTCTCGCGCAGGACCGGCGTATGGCCGCGGCGGTCCGTACGCTGCTGCAGGCAGCGTCGTCTCTCGTCGTGGAAACGGCAGATGGCGCTCGCGTCGAAACCTTGTCACAGATCAAGAGCGGGCTGGCGGCGCTCGGCTTATGCTTTGAGCCGGAGGGGATCGTTCCGGGACGTCCGCTGGCATCGATCATGACGGCCGCCCATAGCCGGGAATGGAACCAGGACATGCCCGCGGATCGAGGCTACTTGTCGGCGGACAACGATCTCGGCGTCGTGACGCGTCTGCTGGACGAAGGCGCTTCGTTCGCCGAGCATCCCGATCTTGAGGGAAGCGTGCCCGAAACCGGGGTCTGGGCCCGCTACGCTCGGAGTGCCTGTGTTGCTTCGCACGGGACGCTGGTGGAACGGCTGCAGGCCAAGGTCTCCGAAATCGTCCTACTCCTGCGTTGGCTGGAGGACGGGCAGGGCGATGATGAGACATTCGAGCGCGGTAGCATCGAGAACTATGCGCTCGGCGTCGGGCGTGGCGCCGCGGCGGTCGAATGCGCCCGAGGCCGACTCTATCACGCCGTCGAACTCGACGATGCCGGCCGGCTTGTTCACTGCGAATTCCTGGCGCCGACCGAATGGAATTTCCATCCGCGCGGGCCAGTGGTGAGGCGTTTGACCGGTGCCATGATCTCCACCTGCGGCCGCAACACCGTCGAAGCGCTGGTCAGCGCCTTCGACGCGTGCGTCGGCGTTCGCCTCGACATCAGGGAGCTGGCCGATGCATGAGATGGCCCTGTGCCAAGGCATCGTTGAGATCGTCGAGCAGGAGGCGCGCAAAGGCGCGTTCTCGAAGGTCAAGACGGTGTGGCTCGAAATCGGGGCGCTCAGTCATGTCGCGCCGGAGGCATTGCGTTTCTGCTTCGAAGCGGTCACTGCGCGGACGGTGGCGCAAGGTGCCGCGCTCGAGATCATCGCGCAGCCTGGAACTGCTTGGTGTCTCAACTGCTCGCAAAGCGTCGAGATCGCCCAGCGCTATGAACCGTGCCCGTCCTGCGGCAGCTATCAGCTGCAGGTCACTGGCGGCGAAGACATGCGGGTCAGGGAATTGGAGGTCGAGTGATGTGCACGGTTTGCGGCTGCAGTGAGGGCAAGGCTTCCATCGAGGCCGGAGATGACCGGCACCATCATCACGGCGATCATGATCATTCCCATGGCCACCATCACCATGGTGATCATGTACATGATCACGACCACGACCATGGTGATCACGGCCACCATCACCACCACGGGCACGGCCATCATCACCATGATCACGCTCACGATGACCATCATCATCATGACCACAGCGATGCCGACCGTATCGACTGCGCCGCCAATCCGGCCGGTCAGGAGATCGCGGGTCTCTCCTCATCGCGCATCATTCAGATCGAGCGCGACATTCTCGGCAAGAACAACGGCATCGCTTCCGATAATCGCGCCCGCTTTGCCGCCGACGAGGTACTCGCCTTCAATTTCGTTTCCAGCCCGGGGGCGGGCAAGACCACGCTGCTGGTCCGCGCGGTCTCCGAGCTGAAGCAGAGCCGGCCCGTTGCCGTCATCGAAGGCGATCAGCAGACCTCCAACGATGCCGAGCGCATCCGTGCGACCGGCGTGCCGGCAGTCCAGGTCAATACCGGCAAGGGCTGTCATCTCGATGCGGCAATGGTGGATGAGGCCTATCGCAAGCTGCCGTCTTTGCGCGGCGGCATCCTGTTCATCGAGAATGTGGGCAATCTGGTGTGCCCGGCGGCCTTCGACCTCGGGGAGGCCTGCAAGGTCGTGGTGTTCTCGACGACCGAGGGCGAGGACAAGCCGCTGAAGTACCCCGATATGTTCGCGGCCTCCGCGCTGATGCTGATCAACAAGATCGATCTCGCGCCGGCGGTCGATTTCGATCTGGCGCAGACGATCGAATATGCCCGCCGCGTCAATCCGAAGATCGAGGTGTTGACGATCTCGGCGCGCACCGGCGAAGGCTTTGCCACCTTCTACGCCTGGATCAGGAAGCAGTCGGAAAAGGCCAGGGCAAACATCGAGGCACGCGCCCTGAGCGCAGTTACGGGCTGATCATGAACGGCGGCGCCCAGGCACAGCATGGCACCAGGCTGCGGCTGCGCGTTCGCGGCGCCGTGCAGGGCGTCGGCTTTCGTCCCTATGTCTATGGATTGGCGAAGCACTACCGGCTCGGCGGCTTCGTCGCCAATGATCCGCAGGGAGTCCTGATCGAGGTCGAGGGCGACAACGCTGCCGATTTCGTCGAAGCCTTGCCGCGCCAGACGCCGCCTTTGGCGCGCATCGACGACATCTCGGTGGAGCGCGTCGCGCCTGCCGCAAGCGATGCCTTCCAAATTCGCGAGAGCGGACGCGGACAGATCGCGACACGGATCGCGCCGGACGCCGCGACTTGTCCGCAATGCTTGGCCGAACTGTTCGACCCCAAGAGCCGCTTCCACCTCTATCCGTTCGTGACCTGCACCGACTGCGGTCCGCGCTTCACCATTGCCGAACGGCTGCCCTACGACCGCGCCACCACGGCGATGAAGCGGTTTCCGTTGTGCGAGGCCTGCGCTGCCGAATACGAGAATCCAGCCGGCCGGCGCTTTCACGCCGAGGCGATCTCATGCCCGTGCTGCGGGCCGCAACTCAGCCACGGCCTCGACGAGATTGCCGCAGCGCTTGAGGAGGGCCGCATCGTCGCGATTAAGGGGCTCGGCGGGTATCAGCTGCTCTGCGATGCGCGCAACGAAGCGACGGTGGGGCAACTGAGATCACGCAAGCAGCGCGACCAGAAGCCATTCGCCGTGATGGTGGCAGTAGCGGATACGGCGGTCGCGTTCGCCGAGGTCGATGCAACCGAGCGGGCTTTGCTTCAATCCGTCGCACGACCGATCGTGCTGCTGAAGTCGCGTCACGCTGTGGCGCCATCGATCGCGCCGGGGCTCGATAGAATTGGAGTGATGCTGCCGGTGGCGCCGCTGCATCATCTGATCTTCCATGCGCTCGCCCTGCGCGACGCGCCGGGTGAAGTGGCGCATTGGGCGCTCGTCTGCACCAGCGCCAACCTCAGCGGCGATCCGCTCCTGATCGACAACATGGAGGCTGAACAGCGGCTTGCCGGCATCGCCGATCTGGTCGTGACCCATGACCGCGCCGTCGTGACCCGCGCCGACGATTCCGTGCTGTCGGTGGTGGCGGGGCGGCCGCAATTCATCCGCCGCGCGCGTGGCTATGTGCCCGAGCCGATCCGGCTTGCGCGCAAGGTGCCGCCGATCCTGGCGGTGGGCGGGCATTTCAAAACGACCGTGACCTTGACGCGTGGCGACGAGGCCTTCGTCTCCCAGCACATCGGCGACCTCGATACTGCAGCGGCTATCCGCTTTTTCGAAGAGACGATCGATCATCAGACCCGCGTTCTCGACGTCGAGCCGGTGGCGATCGCGCATGATCTGCATCCCGACATGGCTTCGACGCGCTTTGCCGAGGCCAGCGGGCGGCCGACAATGGCTGTACAGCATCACCACGCCCATGCCGCGTCCGTGCTGGCCGAACATGGTCACGTTGGGCCTGCGCTTGCACTGGTGCTGGACGGCTACGGCTATGGTTCGGACGGCGGCAATTGGGGCGGCGAGCTGCTGCTCTGTGACGGCGCAGGCTTTCGCCGCATCGGCCATCTGGCCCCGCTGAAAATGCCGGGCGGCGATCGCGCAGCACGGGAGCCCTGGCGGATGGCGGCGGCGCTGTTGCATGGACTCGGACGGGGCAACGAGATCCCGCGCCGGTTTTCCGCTCACCTGCAGGCGAAATATCTGCTGCCATTGCTCGAACGGGCCGATGTGCCGGTGACGACCAGCGCCGGACGGCTCTTCGATGCGGCGGCCGGGCTGCTCGGTGTTTGTGCCGTGCAGAGCTACGAGGGCGAAGCGGCGATGAAGCTCGAAGCGCTGGTACGCAAAGCCTCGGTGCTCGATGGCGGCTGGGAGATTCGCAACCGTGTGCTGTCGCTGAGGCCCTTGTTTGAACGCCTGCTCGCTGACGGCGATGCGGTCGAAGCCGCCGGCCTCTTCCACGGCACCTTCGCTGCCGCTTGCGTTGATTGGGTTGTTGGCGCTGCGCGTTGGCTGAACGTCTCCGACATCGTGTTGAGCGGCGGCTGTTTCCTGAATGCTCACCTGGTGGAGCAGATCGAGCATGGCTGCCGCGCCGCCAGATTGAATCCGCTGCGGCCACGCCAGCTGCCGCCCAATGACGGTGGTTTAAGTCTGGGGCAGGCCTGGGTCGCCGCGCTCACGCTTGCCCCGCAATCGCATCTTGGAGGATCGACCTGATGTGCCTTGCCATTCCCGCTGAGGTGATCAAGCTCTTGCCCGACGACATGGCGATCGTCTCGATCGACGGCGTCAGCAAAGAGGTCTCGGTCGCGCTGGTCGAGGACCTCGCGGTCGGCGACTACGTCATCCTCCATGTCGGCTATGCGCTGGCCAAGATCGATCCGGCGGAAGCTCAAGAGACGCTCAATCTGCTCCGGCAGTTCGGCGAACAGGCGGAGGCGCAGCCATGAAATATGCCGACGAGTTTCGCGACAAGGAGATTGCAACAGGACTGGCGCGCGCGATCCGTGCCAAGGCGGACCCGCAGAGGTCTTACCGCTTCATGGAGTTCTGCGGCGGCCACACCCATGCGATCGCGCGCTACGGTCTCGAGGACATGCTGCCCGCCAATGTCCGCATGATCCATGGCCCCGGCTGCCCGGTTTGCGTGCTGCCGGCGGGACGTATCGACATGGCGATCCAGCTTGCCGAGCGGCCCGAGGTCATTCTTTGCGTCTACGGCGATCTGATGCGGGTGCCCGGCTCGCGCGGCACCTCGCTGCTACGGGCGAAAGCGCGTGGCGCCGACATCCGCATGGTCTATTCGACCCTCGATGCGATCAGGATCGCAGAAGACAATCCGGCCCGCGAAATCGTGTTCTTCGCCATCGGCTTCGAGACTACGACGCCGCCGACCGCAGTCATGCTCAAGCTCGCTGCGAAGAAGGATCTGCCGAACTTCAGCGTGTTCTGCAATCACGTGCTGACCCCGCCGGCGATGCGCGCGATCCTGGATAGCGAGAATCCGGTCGAGATCGACGGCTTCGTTGGCCCGGCGCATGTGTCGACCGTGATCGGCACCGCGCCTTATGCGCCATTCGCCGAGGAGGATGGCAAGCCGGTGGTGATCGCGGGTTTCGAGCCGCTTGACATGATGCAGGCGATCCTGATGCTGGTCGAGCAGGTCAATGACGGCCGCCACGAGGTGGAGAACCAATATCGCCGCGCCGTGGCTCGCGACGGCAATCCGCGGGCCAAGGCCGATGTGGCTGAGATCTTCGCGCTGCGTGGTTCGTTCGAATGGCGGGGCTTGGGATCGATCCCGCATAGCGGACTCAAGTTGAGCCCGGCCTTCGCGCGCTTCGACGCCGAGCTGCGCTTTGCGATGGGCGAGAAGATCGTCGCCGACAATTCCGCCTGCGAGTGCCCGGCGATTCTGCGCGGGCTGAAGAAGCCGGTCGACTGCAAGCTGTTCGGCTCCGCCTGCACGCCGGAAACCCCGATCGGTTCCTGCATGGTGTCGTCGGAGGGCGCGTGTGCTGCGCATTGGACTTATGGCCGCTTCCGGGACCACCAGCGGAGGCTCGCATCATGAGCGCCCCGCAGCGCCGACTCGATCTCAGGAACGGCTGTGTCGACCTGTCGCATGGCGCCGGTGGACGGGCGATGGGACAGCTCATCTCCGGCATCTTTCATGAGGCATTCGGCAATGAATGGCTGGCGCGGGGCAACGATCAGTCGGCCTTCGACGTGCGGCCCGGGCGCATGGTGATGACCACTGACGGCTACGTGGTGTCGCCCTTGTTCTTTCCCGGCGGCAATATCGGCTCGCTCGCGGTGCATGGTACGGTCAACGACATCGCGATGGCGGGTGCGAAGCCGCTTTATCTCTCGGCGAGCTTCATCATCGAGGAAGGCTTCGGCCTTTCCGATCTGAAGCGAATTGCCGATGCGATGGGCGAGGCGGCGCGGTCCGCCGGCATTGCCATCATCACCGGCGATACCAAGGTGGTCGAGCGCGGCAAGGCCGACGGTCTCTTCATCTCCACTGCGGGCGTCGGCGTGCTGCCCGATGGTCTCGATCTGTCCGCGGACAAGGCGCGCCCGGGCGATCGCGTGCTGCTGTCGGGCAGCCTCGGCGATCACGGCGTCGCCATCATGTCGAAACGCCAGAACCTCGCTTTCGAAACCGAGATCGTGTCCGATTCTGCGGCACTGCACGACCTCGTCGATGTCATGGTCGCGGCGGGAGGGCAGGGCATCCGGTTGATGCGCGATCCCACTCGTGGTGGGCTTGCGGCGACTATGAACGAGATTGCCCAGCAATCGCGGCTTGGCTTCCGCTTGCAGGAGGAAGCTATCCCGGTGAAGCCGGCCGTGGCCGCCGCCTGCGAACTGCTCGGGCTTGATCCGTTGCATGTCGCCAACGAAGGTAAGCTGGTCGCGGTGGTCGCGCCGGAAGTGGCGGCGTCCGTCCTGGCTGCCATGAGAGCGCATCCGCTCGGTCGCGATGCTGCCGATGTCGGTGAGGCGGTGGCTGACGACCACCGCTTCGTCCAGATGGCGACGAGCTTTGGCGGCGGGCGGATTGTCGACTGGCTGTCTGGCGAGCAGTTGCCAAGGATTTGTTGAGCAGGGATCTGTTGAGGCGATGAGCGTGCAGGGGACGATACTGATCGTCGACGACGAGGTTCGCTCGCAGGAGGCGCTGCGACGGGTCCTCAATCAGGATTTCGAGGTGCTCTGCGCCGGCAGCACGGCAGATGCCGAGAAGCTGCTCGAAGGCGAGATCGTGCACGCCGTGATCTGCGACCAGCGCATGCCGCAGGAATCCGGCGTCAGCTTCCTCAAGCGTGTTCGCGAGTTGTGGCCCGATCCGGTCCGGATGATCATCTCCGGCTATTCGGATTCGGAAGACATCATTGCCGGCCTGAACGAGGCCGGCATCTATCAATACATCACCAAGCCCTGGCAGCCGGAGCGACTGATCGAGATCGTCCGCGAGGCCGTCCAGCTCTATCGGCTGCAGAAGGAGACCGAGACCGCCGGCGTCGACGTCAAGGCGCGGCCTGCGCATGTCAAGAAGGTGGTCTCGGTCAAGCGCGGCGCCGCCAAGCAGCTCTATGATTTCGAGCGCATCCTGCACGCGCCTGACAGTCCCATGCGCGGCGTGATCGAGCTCGGCCGGCGCGCGGCGGATTACGACATCTCGGTGCTGATCACCGGCGAGTCCGGAACCGGCAAGGAGCTCCTGGCGCGCGCCATCCACTATGGCTCCGCGCGCGCAACCAAGGCCTTTGTGATCCAGAATTGCGGTGCTCTGCCGGACGAACTGCTGGAGAGCGAATTGTTCGGCTGCAAGAAGGGTGCGTTCACCGGCGCTTATCAGGATCGTATCGGCTTGTTCGAGGTCGCCGATGGCGGCACCATCTTCCTCGATGAGATCGGGGAGACCTCGCCCGCCTTTCAGGTGAAGCTGCTGCGCGTGCTGCAGGAGAGCGAGATCAGGCCATTAGGCGCGCAGCGGGTGCGCAAGGTCGATGTCCGCGTCGTCGCCGCCACCAATCGCGATCTGGAAGCCGAGGTCGAGGCTGGCCGCTTCCGTCGTGATCTTTACTACCGGCTTGCGGCGTTTCCCGTGCATATGCCGGCGCTGCGCGACCGCCCCATGGACATTCCGTTGATTGCCGAAGGGGTCTTGTCGGCAGTCAAGACCTCGTTCAACCGGCCGCATCTGCGCTTCGTGTCATCGGTGCTGGAGGAGTTCTCCAGATATCACTGGCCCGGCAATGTGCGCGAGCTGCAGAATGAGATCCAGCGCATGGCCGTGTTGGCCGATGCCGACGAGCTGCGCTGTCCGCCCTTCGCCGGACGCCGCAGCGCGCGCCGTGTAGCTTCGGCGGCCAATGGCAAGCTCAACGGCTCAGCGACCCTCAAGGACAAGGTGGAAGATCTCGAAAAGACGGTCATCGTCAGCTATCTTGAGAAATACGAGGGGAATATCAGCCGGGTCGCGAACGAGCTCGGCCTGTCGCGCGTGGGCTTACGCAATAAATTGTCCCGATATGATTTGAGAAAAAATGGCAAAGGCCACGTCCTCTCCTGAGATGCCGGGGTCAGAAACCCTGTTGAAGCTGATCGCCGGCCGTGGCTCGCTTGAGTTCGACAGCGAGCGCGAAGGGGTGTGGATCGAAGTGATCCGCAAGATGGACGAGGTCTATTCCGATCTCCTCCGCTACGAGGTCGATCTCGAGCACAAGAACGCCGAGCTCGAAGAGGCGCAGGCCTTCGTCACCAATGTGATCGAATCGGTGTCCGACATCCTGGTGGTCTGCGATGCCGGCGGCACGGTGCAGCAGGCAAATTCAGCGTTTCAGCAGACCACTGGCCGCGCCATGCAGGAGATCGTCGGCGGCAACGTCGCCGATGTGATCGATGCCGGCGACAGGACCAAGCTGCCGCCGCTGCTGAAGCCGCGCGGTGCGGCGGAGGTGGTCGACAGCGAGCTGCGCTTCCTCAACGAGCAGGGCAGTTCCGATCTGTTCGCCATCAACAGCTCGCCCCGGCATGATCATCGCGGCCGCTTTATCGGCGTCGTGCTGACCGGTCGCCCGATCGGCGAGCTCCGCCGCGCTTATGAGGCGCTCCACAAGGCGCATCGGGAACTCCAGCGGGCGCAGCGCCAGCTGGTCGAGCAGGAGAAGATGGCGAGCCTCGGCCGGCTCGTCGCCGGCGTCGCGCATGAGCTGAACAATCCGATCAGCTTCGTCTACGGCAACATCCATACCTTGATGCGCTATCGGACGGCGCTCGTCACCTATCTCGATGCGATTCACGAGCAGCCGATCGCTCCCGAGGTTGCCCAGCTGAAGAGCGAGCTTCGCATCGATGCCATCCTGGAGGATTTCGGCTCGCTGATTGAGGGCACCCTGGAGGGCGCAGTCCGCATCAGCGAAATCGTCAAGAACCTGCGCCGGCTGTCATTTTCCAAGATCGGCGAGGTCGAGCGGGTCAACATCGAGCGGCTTATCAATACCGCAGTGCTGTGGGCGGTTCGGACCAAGCAGCGGCATCTGGATGTTCAGATCGAAGTCGGGCCGGATCTCTGGATCTCGGGCAATGAAGGCCAGTTGCATCAGGTGATCGTCAACCTGGTCGAGAACGCGATCCATGCGATGCGTACGACGGAGGTGCCGCGGCTCATAGTATCGGCCCAGCGCGAGGGCAATGAGATCCTGTTCAGGGTCTCCGACAACGGCCCCGGCATCGACCAGGATCACTTGAGCCACGTCTTCGAGCCGTTCTTCACCACCAAGCGGGTCGGCGAGGGAACGGGCCTCGGGCTCTGGATCAGCTATGGCATCGTGCGCGAGCACGGCGGCGAACTCATTGCCGGCAACGCGCCCGAGGGCGGCGCAACGTTTTCCTTCGCACTGCCCGCGGCCTGATGACCGATCGCCGCTCTAGCGCTGGATCTGCTGCGGCCCGCTGAGCCACAGCGCCAGCACGGTCCAGATCGCGCCGGACAGCAGATAGGCGCCGGCCGACATCAGCCCGAAATTGGCGGCCAGCAGCAGCGCCGCGAGCGGGGCAAATCCCGCGCCGAACAGCCAGGCAAGATCGGAAGTCAGCGCCGAGGCGGTGTAGCGATAGGCGCGGGCGAAGTTGGAGGCGATCGCGCCTGAGGATTGCCCGAACGACAGCCCGAGCAGGACGAAGCCGAGCACCATGTAGGTCGTCTCGCCGATTGCGCCGGCGTCGAGCAGTTGTGGGGCAAAGCCGGAGAACACGGCGATTGCAATCGCCGAGCCCATCAGCAGCGGCTTGCGTCCGATCCGGTCGGCCAAGAGGCCGGAGGCCACGATCGCGATCACGCCAAACACTGCGCCGACGGTCTCGATCACGAGGAAGCGCGTCGGGCTCTCCCGCGTGAACAGGAACACCCACGAAAGCGGAAACACCGTCACCATATGAAACAGCGCGAAGCTCGCCAGCGGTGCGAATGCGCCGATGACGATGTTGCGGCCCTCGTGACGAATGGTGTTGGAGATGCGGGCCGGCTGCAGCTCACGGCTCTCGAACAGCTCGGCATATTCAGGCGTCGCCACCATGCGCAGCCGGGCAAACAGCGCGACCACGTTGATCGCGAAGGCCACGAAGAACGGATAGCGCCAGCCCCAGTCGAAGAAGTCTGCGGCGGACAGATAGCCGGCGAAGAACGCAAACAGCGTGCTGGCGACGATCAGGCCGAGCGGTGCGCCGAGCTGCGGGATCATCGCATACCAGCCGCGCTGGTTTTCCGGCGCGTTCATGGCGAGCAGCGAGGCCATGCCATCCCAGCTGCCGCCCCAGGACAGACCCTGGCCGATGCGCGCCAGTGCCAGCAGCCAGATCGCCGAGGCGCCGATCGTGTAATAGCTCGGCAGGAAGGCGATCGCGACCGTCGAGGTCCCGAGCAGGACCAGCGCGGTGATCAGCTTGGCATTCTTGCCGTGGCGGCGGTCGATCGCCATGAAGATCACGCTGCCGAAGGGGCGGGCGATGAAGGCGAGTGCAAATAGCGCGAAAGAATAAAGGGTCTGGTGCAAATCGTCGGCGAACGGAAACACCAGCCGCGGGAACACGATCACCGAGGCGATGGCATAGACGAAGAAGTCAAAGAATTCGGACGTGCGCCCGATGATGACGCCGATGGCGATCTCGCCCGGATGGGCTTCGTGGCCGTGGGAAGCGCCGGGGATCGCATCAGCCGTTGCCGCCGCATGTGTCATCACGATTCCAGTCTACCTTAAGTGATCCTGTCGGGCCTTGAGCCCTGCTTGTGTTTGGCCGCGCTGTCGCGGGCTCGGTATTGGACAAATTGTCCAATGTTGGATGCGCTGCAGCATCGCTACCTCTCCGCCGGAAAAAATCCGTCGCTTGATGGGGTTAAGCGTGCGTCATCTGAAACTCTTGGCTTTATTGCCGCTTGGTCTCGCTCTTGGCGGGTGTGATTTCGTGGTCCTGTCGCCGGCTGGCGACGTGGCCGCGCAACAGCGCGACCTCGTTGTTATCGCCACCGTCCTGATGCTGTTGATCGTGGTGCCCGTCATGGTGGCGACCGCCGTGATCGCCTGGCGCTACCGGCAGTCGAATACGTCGGCTACGTACACGCCGGAGTGGGATCACTCCACTCAACTCGAGTTGATGATCTGGGCGGCGCCGCTTCTGATCATCATCTGCCTTGGCGCCGTGACCTGGATGGGCACGCATCTGCTCGATCCCTACCGGACGCTCGGGCGCATCGCCTCGGATCGTCCGGCGAGCCCGGACAACAGGCCGCTGGAGGTCGATGTCGTCGCGCTCGACTGGAAGTGGCTGTTCATCTACCCGGAATATGGCGTCGCCAGCCTCAACGAGCTTGCTGCACCCGTCAACCGGCCGCTCGATTTCAAGATCACGGCCTCTTCGGTGATGAACTCATTCTACATTCCCGCGCTCGCCGGCCAGATCTACGCGATGCCGGGCATGCAGACGCGGCTGAACGCGGTGATCAATGCGCCCGGCAGCTATCGCGGCTTCTCCGCCAACTATTCCGGCGCCGGCTTCTCGCACATGCGCTTCACCTTCCAGGCGCTGGCCGATGCCGATTTTGACAAATGGATCGCCAAAGCGAAGTCGGCCAACAGCCGGCTCGGCCGGCAGGAGTATCTCGCGCTTGAGCGCCCCAGCGAGAACGAGCCGGTCCGCTTCTACGCGCCGGTGGACGAGGAGCTGTTCCCGGCGATCCTCAACATGTGCGTCGAGACCGGCAAGATGTGCACCAGTGAGATGATGGCGATCGACGCCAAGGGCGGCATGGGCCTTGCCGGCATCCGGAACACGCTGCCGCTGACCTACGACAAGTTCGCCGCGCGCGGCGCCGTGTTCGGTCCCGAGCCCAGCTATATCACGGGCGGGGTCTGTCTGCCCGGCGACCAGATCAGCCGGATGTCGGACGCCTCGATCATCGTTCCCGCGCCGCGCGATGCGACGCCGTTGCGCGGCAGCGGATTGGCGCGTCCCGGTTTCGCGTTGAAGTCTTCGACCTCCTTCATCTTCGGCCGCAGCTCCAGATCGGATTCGTGAGATAGAGCCATGTTTGACACCCACGATCTCACCAGGTTGATCTTCGGACGGCTCACGCTGGAGTCGCTGCCGCTGCACGAGCCGATCATCGTCGGCACCTTCGCGGTGGTCGCGCTCGGCGGCATCGCGCTGCTCGGCGCCATCACCTATTTCCGGCTCTGGGCCTATCTGTGGCGCGAATGGTTCACCAGCGTCGACCATAAGCGCATCGGTATCATGTACATGGTGCTCGGCATCGTCATGCTGCTGCGCGGCTTTGCAGATGCGCTGATGATGCGCATGCAGCAGGCGATGGCCTTCAACGGCTCGGACGGTTTCCTGCCGGCCCATCACTACGATCAGGTCTTCACGGCGCATGGCGTCATCATGATCTTCTTCGTGGCGATGCCGCTGGTCACCGGGCTGATGAACTTCGTGGTGCCGCTGCAGATCGGGGCCCGCGACGTGTCGTTCCCGTTCCTGAACAATTTCAGCTTCTGGATGACGGTCGGCGGCGCGGTGCTGGTGATGGCCTCGCTGTTCATCGGCGAGTTCGCGCGCACCGGCTGGCTCGCTTATCCGCCGCTGTCGAATCTTGCCTATAGTCCAGACGTCGGCGTCGATTACTACATCTGGGGGCTGCAGGTGGCGGGCGTCGGCACGACGCTGTCGGGCATCAACCTGATCTGCACCATCGTGAAGATGCGTGCGCCCGGCATGACCATGATGAAGATGCCGGTGTTCACCTGGACCTCGCTCTGCACCAACGTGCTGATCGTCGCCTCCTTCCCGGTCTTGACCGCGGTTCTCGCGCTGCTGTCGCTGGACCGCTACGTCGGCACCAATTTCTTCACCAACGATTTCGGTGGCGATCCGATGATGTACGTGAACCTCATCTGGATCTGGGGCCATCCGGAGGTCTACATCCTCGTGCTGCCGGTCTTCGGCGTGTTCTCTGAGGTGACCGCGACCTTCTCCGGCAAACGCCTGTTCGGCTACACCTCGATGGTCTACGCCAGCGTCGTCATCACCGTCCTGTCCTACCTGGTGTGGCTGCACCATTTCTTCACGATGGGCTCGGGGGCGAGCGTCAACTCGTTCTTCGGCATCACCACCATGATCATCTCGATCCCGACGGGGGCGAAGATGTTCAATTGGCTGTTCACGATGTACCGGGGGCGAATCCGCTTCGAACTGCCGATGATGTGGACGGTCGCCTTCATGCTGACCTTCGTGATCGGCGGCATGACCGGCGTGCTGCTCGCGGTGCCGCCGGCGGACTTCGTGCTGCACAACAGCCTGTTTCTGATCGCGCATTTCCACAACGTGATCATCGGCGGCGTGGTGTTCGGCGTGTTTGCCGCCATCGCCTACTGGTTCCCGAAGGCGTTCGGCTTCAAGCTGGATCCGTTCTGGGGCAAGATGTCGTTCTGGTTCTGGGTGGTCGGCTTCTACTTCGCCTTCATGCCGCTCTATGTGCTGGGGCTGATGGGCGTGACGCGGCGGCTGCGCGTGTTCGATGATCCGTCGTTGCAGATCTGGTTCGTCATCGCCGGCATCGGTGCGCTTTTGATCGCCTGCGGCATCGGCTGCTTCCTGGTCCAGATCGCGGTCAGCATTCTCCGCCGCAAGGAGCTTGCTGACGTCACCGGCGATCCCTGGGACGCCCGCACCTTGGAGTGGGCGACCTCCTCGCCGCCGCCGGCCTACAACTTCGCCTTCACGCCCATGGTGCATGACAACGATGCCTGGTGGGACATGAAGCGTCGCGGCTACGCGCGGCCCTTGGCCGGCTTCAAGGCGATCCACATGCCGAGCAACACCGGCACTGGCGTGATCCTGGCGGGGCTTGCGACCGCGATGGCGTTCGGCTTGATCTGGTACATCTGGTGGCTGGCGGCGGTGAGCTTCGTTGCGCTGCTTGCGGTCGCGATCCGCCACACCTTCAACTATCATCAGAGTTTCCATATCGCCGCCGACGAGGTCGTGCGCACCGAGCGTGCACGGACCGAGCTGCTCGCGGCAGGAGGGAAGGCATGACCATTGCGATGGGATCGATGAAGGCCGGCGAGCCGGTCTTCTACGTCGTCGACGAGCACGAGCATCCGGAAGGCCACAGCACCATGCTGGGCTTCTGGATCTATCTGATGAGCGACTGTCTCATCTTCGCGATGCTGTTCGCGGTCTACGGCGTGCTCGGCGGCAAATATGCCGCGGGTCCGGCGCCGAAGGATCTGTTCGACCTGTCGCTGGTCGCGGTCAACACCACGTTCCTGCTGCTGTCGTCGCTCACCTATGGTCTTGCCATGCTCGCCATGGGACAGTCGCGCGCCGGCGCGATGCAGGCTTGGCTGGTGGTGACCGGCCTGTTCGGTCTCGGCTTCCTCGGCATCGAGCTGTCCGAGTTCGCGCACATGATCCATGAAGGCGCGACGCCCCAGCGCAGCGCCTTCCTGTCGTCATTCTTCACCCTGGTTGGCACCCACGGCCTGCACGTCACCTTTGGCCTGATCTGGCTGGTGACCCTGATGGTGCAGGTCCGGACCCATGGTCTGATCGAGGCCAACCGCCGCCGGCTGTTCTGCCTGAGCATGTTCTGGCACTTCCTCGACGTCATCTGGATCGGCGTCTTCACCGTCGTCTATCTCATGGGAATGCTGCGATGAGCACGGATGTCCACGCCCAAGCCCACATCCACGGCGCGGATGCCGGGGACCACAGCCACGGCACCCGGTCCGATCTGTGGATCGGCTTTGCAGCTTCGGTCGTCCTGACCGCGCTGCCGTTCTGGCTGGTGATGAGCGGAACGCTCGACAAGCAGGTGGCTGCGCTCGTCATCATGGCGCTGGCGGCTGTGCAGGTCGTGGTCCATATGGTCTACTTCCTGCACATGAACTCGCGCGCGGAAGGCGGCTGGACCATGATGGCGCTGATCTTCACGATCATCGTGGTGGTGATCGCCCTGAGCGGTTCATTGTGGGTCATGCACCATTTGACCACCAACATGATGCCCGTACACGAGATGAGCCCATCGCCGTGACAGAGCCTCCCACGGAGGGGGCCGAGCACGAGGGGATCGATTGTGAGCGCCGCAACGCGCGCCGGCTGTCGTCCCTGTTGCTCGGGCTCGCGTGGGGCGTTTGCGTTGCGGTGCTGCTGGCGCTCGGTGTCTGGCAGCTGGAGCGGCGCGTCTGGAAGCTCGATCTCATCGACCGGGTCGAACAGCGCGTCCATGCCGCGGCGGTGCCAATGCCCGGCCTGGCATCGTGGTCGGCAGTCAATCGCAGTGAGGACGAATACCGCCGGGTTATCGCCAGCGGCCGCTTCCTGAATGATCGCGAGACGTTGGTGCAGGCCCTGACCGTCGAGGGCCCGGGCTATTGGGTCGTCACACCTCTCGAGACAACCGATCACACGATCGTGCTGATCAACCGCGGCTTCGTCCCAGTAGACCGTCGCAATCCCGCGACGCGAGCGGAAGGGAACCCGATGGAACCCGTCGCGGTGACCGGGCTGCTGCGGATCTCGGAACCGGGCGGGGGCTTCCTGCGCAAGAATGATCCGGCTACCAACCGCTGGTATTCACGTGACGTCGGGGCGATCGCGGCGGCGCGGGGCCTGCCGCAGGTTGCGCCGTTCTTCATCGACGCCGATGCGACCCCAAATCCGGGCGGTTGGCCGCGGGGCGGCTTGACCGTGATCTCCTTTCCGAACAATCACCTGGTCTACGCGCTGACCTGGTTTAGCTTGGCAACCATGCTGGCGGGGGCTGGACTGCACCGCCTTGTCCAGTTGCGCCGGTCGCCCGGCCGCCGTCCGCAGGAGGCAACTTAGCGGCAATGCCGCCGGGACAAGCTGAAGGTCTTCTGATAGGCCAAGCTTTGAGGTTGATGCGCAGTCGACACGATGAGATCTCGGGACTTGCCATGAGGAACGAAGCCGCGACCTTGCCGGTCGCAGCCAATGCCACCGAGGCGCTCGGTTCGCCGCTGCCGGCCGCGGATACGACCAACCGCAAGAACATGGCGCTGCTGATTCAGCTGCGCTGGACCGCGGTGGCCGGACAGATCGCCACCATCACGTTCGTCACCTGGTGGTTCGATATCAGCTTGCCGCTTGCACCGATGGCGGCCGTGATCTGCGCGCTGATTGCGTTGAATGTGATCAGCGAGACCTGGCTCAGATACCGTGACGACGTCAACAACCGCGATCTCCTGATCGCGCTGATGCTCGACGTTGTGGCGTTGACGGCCGAACTGCATCTTGCCGGCGGCGCCTCTAATCCGTTCACCTGCCTCTATCTGCTCCAGGTGACGCTCGGTGCGGTGCTGCTCGACGCACGTTCGAGCTGGTCTCTGGTCGCGCTGACATGCGTCAGCTTCATCTGGCTCGTCGTCTCCTATCGGCCGTTGCAGCTGCCGCACCACAGCGCCAGCGAGGTCTTCAGCCTGTATGTCACAGGCACCTTCGTCGGCTTCGTGCTCGACGCCGTTCTGCTCGTCGTATTCGTGACCCGTATCAACCGGAACCTCCGCGAGCGCGATGCCAAGCTTGCCGCCTTGCGCCAACATGCCGCCGAGCAGGATCACATCATCCGGATGGGCCTGCTGGCCTCGGGCGCGGCGCACGAACTCGGCACGCCGCTCGCCTCGCTGTCCGTGATTCTGAACGACTGGCGGCGTATGCCGGCGATCGCCTCCGATCCCGCGATCGCGGACGATTTCGCCGAGATGGAAGCCTCGGTGCAGCGCTGCAAATCCATCGTCACGGACATCCTGGTATCGGCCGGGCAGGCGCGCGGCGAGGGATCTGCGCCGACCACGCTGAAGCGCTTTCTCGCCGCCCTGGTCGACGAGTGGCGCACCGCGCGCTCGGCCCGCAATCTGATCTTCCGGAACGAGTTTGGCGATGACCTCGCGATCGTCTCCGACGTCGCGCTGAAGCAGGCGATCGTGAACGTGCTTGACAACGCCTACGAAGTTTCGCGCGATTGGGTAGAGCTTGTCGTCGAACGTGACGGCGACATGCTGCTTCTGAGCATCAGCGACCGCGGCCCCGGCTTCGACCGTGCCATTCTCGCGCAACTCGGCCGGCCGTATCAAAGCAGCAAAGGACGGCCGGGCGGCGGTCTCGGCCTGTTCCTGGTGGTCAACGTGATCCGCAAGCTTGGCGGTGTCGTTTCGGCCTGGAACCATCGGGGGCGTGGCGCGACGGTGCGATTGTCATTGCCGCTGTCGATGCTTGCGATTGGAGAATGCGGTGGAGAGTGACCGATCCCTGCTCATCGTCGAGGACGATGAGGGTTTTGCGCGCACTTTGAAGCGCTCCTTCGAGCGGCGCGGCTACGACGTCGTGGTTGCCGTGTCTTGCGATGAAGTCGGCGAGATCCTGAAAGTGAAGTCGCCCGGTTACGCCGTGGTCGATCTCAAGCTCGGCGGCGCATCGGGCCTCGTCTGCGTCGAGACGTTGCATACGCATGATCCGCAGATGCTGATCGTCGTGCTGACCGGCTATGCCAGCATAGCTACGGCCGTGGAAGCCATCAAGCTCGGGGCCTGCCATTACCTGGCAAAACCGTCCAATACCGATGACATCGAGGACGCGTTTCGCAAGGCGCAGGGCAATCCGCAGGTCGCGCTCGCCGACCGGTCGACCTCGATCAAAACGCTGGAATGGGAGCGGATCCATCAGACCCTGATCGAGACCGACTTCAACATCTCGGAGACCGCGCGGCGGCTCGGCATGCATCGCCGTACCTTGGCCCGCAAGCTCGAGAAGCGGCAGGTCAGGTAGGCGCCCGTCTGACGACCAGGGCTGCGGATCTGATCCAGGCAATGGCCTGTTAATCTAAAAATTCTACGATCAGCACGTGTGCCAGAACAGGACCCGCGCGTATCTGTGCTCGGTGCACGCAAAGATGTTCCGGCATGACGCGGACTTTCCTGCGCGTGTCCTTTCCGCTTCCTTACCTGTTAACCCAAAAACAGCGGGCGTGAAGCGAACAGCGATTAACTAGGAATTTAGGATCGGGTTGTGCGCGTCGATACCTCCCTTAAGGGTTTCATTAAATTGCCCTGGACTCGGAGGTCCCGATGCGCGTCGCTATAGTTCACGATTGGCTGTACGTCCTGGGCGGCGCCGAGCAGGTCCTGCGCGAAATCCTGCGCTGCTATCCGAATGCGGACGTCTTCACGCTGTTCGATCTTCTTCGTCCCGAAGACCGGCGCAAGCTGGGGTTCGAGACGTCCCACACCAGCTTCCTGCAGAAGATGCCGTTTCTGCACAAGCGCCACCGCTCCTATCTGCCGCTGATGCCGCTTGCGATCGAGCAGTTCGACCTGTCGAGCTACGATCTCGTCATTTCGAGCAGTTGCGCCGTCGCCAAGGGCGTGCTCACCGGACCGGAGCAGCTGCATGTCGCCTATGTGCATTCGCCGATGCGATATGCTTGGGATCTGCAGCACGTCTATCTGAACGAAAGCGGCTACGCGACCGGCCTGAAAGGCGCGATGGCGCGCATGCTCCTGCACCGGATGCGGATCTGGGACGCACGCACCGCGCATGGTCCCGATGCGATCTTCACGAATTCGCAATTCGTCGCCCGCCGGATCAAGAAGATCTATGGGCGCGAGGCCAAGGTGATCTATCCGCCGGTATCGCTGGCCAATCGCGATGTCATCCTTCCCGTGGGCAATCACTTCCTAGCCGCCAGCCGGCTCGTCCCCTACAAGCGCATCGAGCCGATCGTGCACGCCTTCAACGGGCTGCCGGATCTGGAGCTGATCGTCGCCGGCGACGGCCCGGAAGCTGATCGGCTCAAGGCGATTGCCGGGCCGAACATCAAGTTCGTCGGCTTTGTCCCCGACAAACAGCTGCGTGACCTGATGGCGACCGCGCGGGCATTCGTGTTCGCGGCGGAGGAGGATTTCGGCATCGTTCTCGTCGAGGCGCAGTCCGAAGGCGCGCCCGTGCTGGCTTTAGGCCGCGGCGGCGCGCGCGAGTCGATCCTGGCCGGCGGACCGCGGCCGACCGGAATGTTCTTCGAGGCGGCCGATCCGCAGTCGATCGCCGCATGCGTGCTGTCGTTCGTCGCCAAGGAACGGTCGATCTCGCGGCTCGACTGTCGCCAGCGGGCGGCCTTCTTCTCTGCCGAGCGGTTCCGCAGCCAGTTCGTTGCGGCCGTGAACGAAGAGTTCGAACGCCTGCATGGGGGGGATCAGAGCCAGGCAGCGCGGCTGATCGCGTAACGGGACCGTTGGGGTGAGACCAGGAAGATGAGCCACGCGAGCAGATCCGATAGCCTGGCCGGCCTTGCGATTGCCGGCACGGTGTGGCGTCGCCGCCGCGTGTTCGGCGCGGTGTTCGCCGCCATTCTGGGCTTGGCCGTGCTCGCGCTGGTCTTGTTGCCGGTGCGCTATCTCGGCACTGCATCCGTCATCGTCGCCGAGCAGGAACCTGGCGCGGCCGCCAATGCCTCTTCGGCGTGGGCCCAGAAGGTCGGCGATCCCGCTGATATGGAGAGCCAGCTGCTCGTCATTCGTTCGCCCCGGCTGTTGCGGCTGGTGATGAGCACCCCGGGCGTCATTCCGGCGGTGGTCGAGGAGTGCGAGCGCGGACGGCTGCTGGGTGGCGCGGGCAGCTGCGACAAGCTCAAGACCGATGCGGGCGCCTTCATCGAGCATGTCGATGGTCGCTTCAGCGTCGCATCCGCCGGCCGCTCCCGCGTGATCAATATCTCGTATCAGTCGGGCATTCCCGAAGTGGCGCAGACGCTGGCCAATGCACTGACCCAGGCGTTTCTCGACGACCAGCGCAACGAAGGCGCCAACAGTCGCGAGGTCGCAAGCTCCTGGATCTGGCGGGAGCTGAAACAGCTCGATCAGCAGCTGCGCGCTGCCGACGAGAAGATCCAGCAGTTCCGCCGCACCAAGGGGCTGATGCGCGGCGCCAATGCGCCGATCTCGTCGGAGCGGCTCACCAGCATCGGCCAGCAGCTTTCGCAGGCGGAAGCCGCGCGGGCCGAAGCCGCTGCGCGGCTGCAGGAGATCAAGTCGGAGCAGGAGCGGGGGCCGACTGATGCGCCCTCGGTACTGTCGAGCCGAACCATTGCGGATTTGAAGCAGCAGCTGACGGCAGTCAGCGCGCAGCTCGCCAGCGCGGCGACGATGCTCGGCCCGAAGCATCCCTCGATGCTGGCGCTGAGCCGCGAGCAGGCGATGATCCAGCAGCGGCTGGTCGAGGAGATGCAAAACATCGCCGCAAGCGCCAAGAAGGCCTATGACGCGAACGATGCCCTGGTGAATTCGCTCAAGACGCAGATGGATGCGGCGAAGGCGGAGGCCGGCTCGGCCACGCTCGACGAAGCCTCGATCGAGAGCATGGTGCGCGACACCGAGATCAAGCGCCAGCAATATGCCGAGCTGTACAAGAAGGCGAGCGAGCTCGAGACCGAGCGGCGGGTCCTGCAAGGCAGCACCCGGCTGGTGAGTCTGGCCGAACTGCCGAACAAGCCGTTCTTTCCCAAGAAGATCCCATTCCTGGCCGCAGGCACCACGCTGGCGCTGATCTTCGGCATCGGCGCCACCATGCTGGCCGATAAGCTCAGCCGTTCCGCGACGGGCGAGGCCGCGCCCCAATCTGCGCAGCCGGTCGCGCCTCAGCCGATGCCACCGTCCGCGCCTGCCGTCGCCGAGATCGAGCAGGCGCCGGCGCTGGCGCCACAAAGTGTGGAGCAAACGCCCGATCCGCCCATCGCGGAGGTCCCAAGGTCGCAGCTGCCGAAGATCGCCGATGTACCGATCCTGGCCTGCCTGCCACGGCTCAAGACATTGCGGCAGCTGTCGGCGGTCGGCGCCATTCTCCAGGATTACCGCAACCTCGCCCTTCCGCAGGTACTGCGGCTGGCGTCGGAAGACGCCGAGTTTCAGGCCGGTATGCGTGCGCTGGTCCAGGCGCTTGGCCTCGTCGAATCCGGGCCGACACGGCGCATCGTGGTGACGTCGGCGGGGGACGGCGAGGGCAAGACGACCTGCGTATTGTCGCTCGCCGAGCATCTGGCCGCCGCGGGCCGCCGCGTCCTGATGGTCGAGTGCGAGCCCGTCCATCCTGATTTTGCGCAGGTGTTATCGCTGCCGGCGAGTCCCGGATTGTCCGGCGTACTGTCCGGCGCGGCAGCGGTGAGCCAGGCAGTGATCAGGACGGACCGTCCCAACCTGCACGTGCTGCCGTTCGGCGAGAGAACCGGGCGGGTCGCCAGTGTGCTGTTCGGAGCGAAGATTGCCGAGCTGTTGTCCGGACTGGGTGACTACGATGCGGTGCTGATCGACAGTCCGCTGCCTGCGCTCGAGAGCTTGTGTCTCTCTAAGATTGATAACCTGCTGCTATGCGTCAGGAGCGATCGCTCCGTCATCGAGCCGGTGATCTCCGCGATCACCCGTGTCAAATTGCTGGGGGCCGACGACCTCGCCATCGTCGTCACGATGACCGACGCAGAACACGGTGGTCGGCCGCAACCGGCGTTCACGGCAACAGACGCCTATGCCAGGGCAGGGTGATGTCAAGCGCGCGCGTGCTGTTTGTTGATCACACCGGCCAGATCGGCGGCGCCGAGCTGATCCTGCTCGACGTCGTCGCGGGCCGGCAGAACTCATCCGCCTTTCTGTTCGAGGACGGACCGCTGAGCGCGGCGCTGGCCGGACGCGGTCTGAAGCTCATCATCTCGCAGCATGGCCGCGGCCTGTCGCGCTTCCGCCGTGATAGCTCAGCATTGGCGGCGCTGCCGCTGCTCGGCCGGCTCGCGGCGATCGTGGTCGAGATCGCGAAAGCGGCGCGCGGCCACGATCTCGTCTACGCCAATTCGCAGAAGGCATTCGTGCTGGCGGCGCTCGCCAGTGTCGTGGCGCGGCGGCCGCTGATCTGGCATCTGCACGACATCATCAGCCCGGCACATTTCGGCGCCGCGCAGCGGCGCATGCAAGTCCTCCTTGCAAACCGGTGTGCACTGAAGGTGATCGTTCCATCCGACGCGGCGGCCGCGGCTTTCATCGCCGCCGGCGGGCGGCGCAGCCTCGTCGAGGTCGTACCCAATGGGCTTGCCTTGCAGCGGGAGCAGACCCTGCGCTGCGACCTCCGACAGGCGCTCGGCCTGCCGGAGGGGCCGCTCGTCGGTGTGTTCAGCCGGCTCGCGCCCTGGAAAGGCCAGCACGTCCTGCTCGAAGCGCTCGCGGCGCTTCCAGGTGTCGGCTGTATCGTGGTCGGCGATGCGCTGTTCGGCGAGCAGGACTATGCGGCGCAGCTGCAGCAGATGGTGGCCGAGCTCGGCTTGGCCGGGCGCGTGCATTTCCTCGGCCATCGCAGCGACGTGCCGAAACTGATGCAGGCGGTCGACGCGATGGTGCATCCCTCGATCGATCCCGAGCCGTTCGGCCGTACCCTGGTCGAAGCGATGCTGTCGGGCGTGCCGGTGATCGCGACCGATGCCGGCGCGGCTCCTGACATCCTGGAGCGCGGTCGCGCTGGAACCTTGATCCCGCCGGCCAATCCGCGCGCGCTGGCGGCCGCGATCGCCGCCGTATTGGCAAGGCCGGATCAGCTCGCAACCCAGCTGGAATATGCTGCGCAGCGCGCGCGTGCCGAATACAGCCTGGCGCGCATGTGCGAGGCGATCGGGCTTCTGATCGCCAAGGCGCAGGCCGGAGCTGCCGCGTGAGTGCGCATCAGCATTCGCTGCGGCGCTTCAGTGCACTGCTGATCAGCGGCGCGCTGGCGAGCAAACTGCTCGGCTTCGCGCGCGAAGTGATGATGGCGCATGTGCTCGGCGCCTCGCTGATCGCCGACGGCTTCCGCTCCGCCACGACCGCCGTGCTGATCCCGATCGCTTTCCTGCAGAACGAAAGTGTGCCCGCGATCATGATCCCGATGCATCGCGCGGCGCTGCAGGGCGACAACCCGCCGCGCAGCCTCGGCGCGCTGACGATCGTGATCGGAGCGCTATCCACGCTGGTGATGCTGATCGTGCTCTTGCTCGGCGAGATATGGGTCGATGCCATCGTCGGCGGATTTTCGCGCGAGGGCCGCGACCTGACCTTGCATTTCGTGCGGATGATGGCGTTCAGCATGCCGGCCTCCGCCGTGCTCAATGTGCTCGCAGCCGGCGAGATCGCGCTTGGTCGTACGCGCCTCACCAATATCCGCGCCAGCCTGTTGAACCTCGCCGTGCTCGCCGGCATCGCGCTTTTGATGCTCACCGGCGACGCCTACGTCCTGGCCTGTTCCTTCACCTTGGCCTTCAACGCGCTGGCGCTGTGGGGCCTGATCACGCTGTGGCGCGAGGGCGTGCTCGGCTTCTCCGGCCTGACAGTCCCGATCATTTTTGCCAAGGCCACTGATTTCTTCCGCAGGCTACGCGTCCTTCTGGCGCTACCGCTCGCCGAGCAGGGCAATGTCTGGATCGAGCGGCTGACCGCCTCCCGCCTCACGACCGGCGCAGTGGCCTCGCTCGATTACGCCCGCTCATTGACCGAAAGCGCGCTGCTGCTCATCAGCCAGCCGCTCGGCATGGCGGTCCTGTCGCATCATGCGCCTCAGGATCCGCGCAGCCAGTTGGATACGCTGCTGCGGCCGCTGTTGGCGTTGACCTTGCCCGCCTCGGCGTTCCTCCTGATGTTCGCGACCGATATCGTGCGCCTGATCTATTTCCGCGGTGCCTTCGGCGACGAGGCCCTGCTGCTGACCTCGCACGCGCTGAAGGGCATCGCCTGCGGTGTCTGGGCGGCGACGCTCGGCTGGATCCTGATCCGCCTGCTCAACGGCGCGGGCCGCAACGGCGCGGCCGCGTTGATCATCGTGTCGGGCTACGCGGTCAATATGGGCTTCAACCTCCTGATCCCGATGGTCGAGACATCGCCCGCGTCGGGCATGCAACTGCTCGGCATCGGCGAGGCGCTGCGCAGTCTCGTCCTTCTGCTCGGCGTCGTGGTCGTGCTCGGCGAGCGGCGGAAGGTGCTGACATCGATCGGCCTCGCGCTTGTGCCGACTTTGTTGATGGCGGTGCTGGGCCAGTTCATCCAGGATGCTATTGCCGGCCTGCTGCCGCGCTTAATCGCCGGCGGGTTTGCCTATCTCCTCTGTCTCGCTTTCGCCGTGGGCTTGCTGATGCCGGCGCAATTCAGCGCGGCATTCAATCAGGTCCGCAGATCATTCAAGGTGAGGGGAGAGCTGAGTTGAGCCTGGCCGCACTCGCTGTCGCAAAAGCCATGATGGGAACCAAAGCCTTCGTCCTGCCGTTCGCCAAGGCCTATGATCGCGTGCTGGGCCGCCGCGGATGTTTTTTCACCTTCCACCGCGCTGCGCCGTCTGCGCTCTGGGAGCGGCTGCCGAACCGCGACTTCCATATCGACCTCGATTTTCTCGATCGGTTCCTGACACATCTGCGCCGCGACGGCTGGGACGTGGTGACGATGAGCGAAGCGCTGCGCCGCGCGGCGGACGCAACTGATCGCAGCCGTTACGTCAATTTCTCGATCGACGATTGCTATCGCGACACATACGAATGGGTGCTGCCGCTGTTTCGTCGGCACGCGGTGCCGGTGACGCTGTTCGTGAGCACGGGGATTCCCGACGGCACGCTGCCGCTGTGGACGGCCGGTCTGGAGGATGTGCTGCTCCACCACGACGGCGTGCGGGTCGATGACGGGGTGGTCGAACTGACGACGTCCGAGCAGCGCCGCGCAGCCTTTGCGTTGATAGCCGCGTCCTGGGATGGTCCCGAGGCCGGCCGCCACTATGCTGCGTTCTGTGCGGCGAACGACATCGATATGACCACGATGCACTGGAAGCACGCGATCTCCTGGGACATGCTGCAGGAGTTGGCCACGGATCCTTTGGCGGAGATCGGGGCTCACACCGTCACGCATGCGCGGGTTTCGGATCTCTCGCCGCAAGCGGCCTTCGACGAGCTGGTGCAGTCGCGCCGCCGTTTGAACGAACGGCTCGGGATCGATGTGCAGCACTTCGCATTTCCCTATGGCCGTGCAGCCGATTGCGGTGCGCGCGATTTTGCGCTCGCCCGGCAGGCCGGATTCAGCAGCGCCGCGACCACGCGCAAGGGCCTGGTTCGTCACGGCCAGGATCCGTTCTCGCTGCCTCGCAACACCATCAATGGCGCGCATCGTGATCTTGCGGTCATGGAGATGCATCTGACCGGCCTCAGCGGCACGGCGGCGAGGATCATTGGCCGTGTCTAATCGGATGCCCATACGAATCGTGTCGATCGCGCATACGGCCGCAAGCAGCGAGGCCGGCTTCCTGCGTTACCGCTCGCTCGCAGCCAGGACCAACATCGATCTGCATCTGGTAATGCCGGCGGTCTGGAAGGAGTTCGGCCGCACCATCGTCGCCGAGCCACCGCGTGCGGAGGGCTTCTCCATTCATGTGCTGCCGATTCGTTTGCCGCAGGCCGGGCCGATGAAATGGTATCTGCACTTCTATCCGGCACTGCGGCACCTGCTGTCCGAGATCGATCCCGACGTGATCCATCTCTGGGAGGAGCCGTGGAGCGTCGTCGCGCTGCAGGCGCAGCTGCTGCGGCGGCGTGCGGCTGTCGTGCTCGAGGTCGATCAGAATATCCTCAAGCGGCTGCCGCCGCCGTTCGAGACCATCCGCGGATTTGTGCTGGGCCGGACCGATCACATCCTGTCGCGCAGCCCCGATGCGACCGAGGTGGTTCGCGCGTGCGGCTATACGGGCCCAGTGACGCCGATCGGCTATGGCGTGGATCTGGCGACCTTCGTGCCCAGCGCCGAGCCGGTCAGCACGCCGCGCACCCGGCCGCTGACGATCGGCTATGTCGGCAGGCTGGTTGAGGAAAAGGGACTCGACGATGCGCTGGACGCGATTGCGCAGGCCACATCGCCGGTCCTCCTTAACCTCATGGGCGAGGGGCCCGATGAAGTCCGCTTGCGCCGGCGCGCGAAAGCCTTGGGGCTTGGCGATTGCGTGACGTTCCGCGGCTGGGGCTCGCCGCAGAAGGTCGCCGCGTTCCTACAGGAGCTCGATGCGTTGGTGCTGCTGACCCGCACCACCAAGGCAGTGCGCGAGCAGTTCGGGCGGGTGATCATCGAGGCGCAGGCTTGCGGCATTCCGGTGATCGGGTCGAGCGGTGGTGCGATTCCGGATGTGGTCCGCGAGGGCGGCTGGATCGTGCCGGAGCGTGATCCCGAAAGCCTGCGGCAACTGCTCGACAGGCTGGCCGCCGATCCCGCCGTGCTGCGGGCAAAGGCGAGTGCCGCGCGTGCCAATGTGCTGGCGCGATTCACCTATGACGCCGTAGCGACGGCGATCGAAGCGGCCTGCCGCGCCGCCGCCAGCGATAGGGCCGCCGCGCGGCTGAAGCCGACACAGCTGCTCGGCGTCGGCAGCTAGCCCGATGGCCGGCATCTTTCCGCTGCGCGAACTACGCGGTGGTCAGTCTGTTGCCGCACAGCTCAAAATACGAGGGCCTCACGCAGCGATCGATTAACGTAAAGGCGAGCCTAGGGAACCGGTTGCTCGCGCAGCACGGCATCTTTGATTAGAATTGCTGACAATGCCGTGTTCGAGGTGAGCCCGTGGAGACCTGAGCGTCGCTGAATGCAATTCGGTCGTGAAGCAGACAATTCCAATGCAGCGCAGCCCGTGACGGCAACTCGCCCGGGCGTTCGCGTGCGTGAGATCGGCGAGGCCGATCTGGCGGCGATCGCCGCGCTGTTGAACCGTGGCTTTCCGCATTGCTCGCAGCAATATTGGCTGCGAGGCCTGCAGCGGCACGCAACGCGCCCGCGTCCGCACGGCTATCCGGCATTCGGATACTGTCTCGAACAGGACGGAGCCGCGGTCGGCGTGATCCTGCTGTTGTTCTCCGAGGTGCTCGCGGGATCTGAGACCGTCGTCCGCTGCAATGTCTCGAGCTGGTATGTCGAGCCTGAGTTTCGCGCCTTCAGCTCGCTCCTGGTGAGGGCCGCCACCCGCGACAAGCGTGTGACCTATTTCAACATCACGCCGGCGCCGCACACTTGGCCGCAGGTCGAGGCGCAGGGATTCTCGGTCTATTGCCGCGGCCAGATCTACGCGGCGCTCGCACTGTCGAAGCCGGTGTCGCGGGCGACGGTGCGGCCGCTCGCTGCAGGCGAGAGCGCCGGCCTTTCCGACTATGAGGTCGACTTGCTGCGGCGGCATGAAGAGTTCGGCTGCCTCAGCCTCGTCGTGCAGGATGGCAACAACTATCATCCTTTCGTGTTTCAAAAGCACTTGGTCAGGAATCGCGTGCCGGTGTTCCGGCTGCTCTATTGCCGCGATATTGGTGATCTCATCCGCTTCGCCGGCAATCTCGGCCGCTTCCTGGTCCGCCGCGGCGGTCTCCTCGTGCGCTTCGATTCGAACGCGCCGGTGCCGGGCCTGATCGGCTGGTACTCGGAACAGCGAGGCCGCAAGTACGCCAAGGGCCCGCATCCGCCGCGGCTCGGCGACCTCGCCTTCACCGAAGCTGCGCTGTTCGATAGTTGACGCGGCTCGATCGGATCGGCCCGCCAGTGGTTCGATACGAGTCTTAAAGTCGCGGGTGCCCTCTCTCACAAGGCCGCGGCGCGCGTATCGGTCTTAGCCTCTGCCAGCGCACACAGGCCGATGGCCTGTTCCTTGCCGCGCAGCCGGATCAGGCCCAGCGACCGCGCTGCAATTCCCGGCGGAAGCGTCAGGCCATCGAGAAGCTCGGCCGAGGCAATCACCGTTTCACCGCGCTCGCGGCAGGCGTCGACCAGGCGCGCCGTGGTGTTGAGCGCATCGCCCGACAAAGCGATCTCCTTCTTGATCGATCCCATTTCGCCGACCACCACCTGTCCGCAATTCAGGGCGGCGCGCATCTGCGCCGTGATTCCGAACTCGCGCTCATAGTCCGCTTTGTGCGCAGCCAGCCGCGCGAGCGCGGCGAAGCAGGCGCGCACGCATGCCGCGTCCTTCAGCCCTTGGGCGAGCGGCCAGGTGGCGATCAGCTCGTCGCCGACATATTTGTAGATCCGGCCGTGGTGCAGCACGATCGGCCCGCTGAGATCGGTCACGAGGCGATTGAGCAGCCGATGAAAGTCGACTTCGCCCAGTCGTTCGGCCGCTGCGGTAGAGTTCTTCATGTCCATGATCAGGAACACGCGCTGCTCGACCTTTGGACGATGATAGCGTCCGGTTACGAAGGACAGCAGCACGTTCTGGCCCAGAAGACCGCTCACCTCGAACAGGAAGCTGACTACGAAGGTGGCGGCAAAGCAGAACAGGACGTCATCGCCGGAGATGCTGATCGGCCGGGCCGGCGGGTGGTTGGGAATCAGCAGCTGCCCGATAGCCATGGCCACCAGGAAGACCACGAGATAGACCAGGGAGCGCACGGCGACGATGACCATGAACGACGTGCGCGCAAGCCGCGAGCCGGGCGCCTGCAGGACGAAGAAGCTGAGCCAGCTCACGGCGGTGCCTATGAGCACGCCGGTCACGGCGCCCCGGATCAGCCCATGAAGGCCCGCGCCGGCGGCAATCGACGTCGCATATCCGTATGGCGCCCCGATCGCTGCTGCGATCATGACGTAGCTCAGTAGCGTTGGGGCGAGGAGACGGAGGCGCTCGTCGACAACCATGACGGACAGGAACCGGGACGACCGTGATCGGCCGATCCTAGCAGACCAGCATGCGCACGAACGAGAAAAGATTTGCACCGGCGGATGGGCGGGGGCTCGAACGATCGTTCGCGGCTGGGTCAATTGCAGATCGTGCAGGGTAGGCAAGGGCGAGTTTACCGCCCGGTGCCGACCACATGCGACGGAACAAGCGCCGTGCCCGCCATCATGCGTTGATCGGTGGTGGGGACGCGCTACGCGCTTTGCCCACCCTACGCGCCGTTACAACCGATCAGGCGTGCTTTATTCCGCGGCCTCGCTGTTTGCCTCAATGAGGAGAACGTCCAGGCTCTCGATCTCCTGCATGGCGCGTCCGGCGATGCCTTGCAGATCGCCATAGAGTCCCGCGGTCGAGTCGAGCACGCCCCGGAGCTGCTCTTCGCGCTTGGCCCATAGCCGCATCATGGTCTTGCGCTCGCGGTCGAGGTCGGACTGCATCTCGGTGAAGCGCTCGACGATCGCATCGATGCGGTGACGGAACCTGGGGCCGGTGAGATAGACATAGACCAGCTCCATCTTGCTCTGCTGGCCTTCCTGCGCAAGCCGGCTGCTTGCGAGATCAATCAGCGACTGCCGCAGTGCCAGCGACAGCGGAATCGCGAAGCGCGGCTCCGCCACCCAGACCCCGTCGATCAGGTCGAATCCGTCGACGCCTTTGGGCAACGCCGTGGAGACGATCATCGCGATATCCGCTTTGGCGGCGCGCTGATCGTCGCGCAGCTTGGCAAGCCAACCGTCGCTCCAATTCTTGGTGCGCTTGGATTCCCACAGGATCGCGCCGCAGGCCTGGCCGTTCGGCCCGACCACCCGGTGCACTACGTCGCCGCCGAATTCGCCCTTCGGCACCGGCTCGATCAGGTCGCGAGGAAAGCGCGCGCGCAGCTGCGATTCCAACGCGATCTCCAAGGTCTCGCCCTGCAGCTGCTGCGAGCCCTGTTCGGCCTTGCGGCGCAGCTCTTCGATCTGGCGCTGCATGCCGGCGATCTGCGTCTCCTTCTCCGCGACCTTGGCCTTCAACGCGTCCTCGGCTTCGAGCCGGGCCTTGTCGCGCACGGCCGTGAGACTCTCCTGGACTTTCTTCTCGACCGTGAGCTCGATCTCGCGCCTGGCTTCGTCGAGCTCGCGCTGTTTGCGAAGCATCTCGGCCTGGGCCTTCTGGGCCTCGGCGAGCTTGGCATCCTGGTTGGAGAGAACCTGCTGCAGTTCGGCGAGCTTCTGATCGCGGGCGCCGATCTCGTCCGCCAGCGCCTGCCGTGCCTTCGTGGCTTCGGCCTGCGCGATCGCCCCACGCTCGGCCTTCAGCCGGCTTGCGACCTGCTCTTCGATCGCAGCCTTTGCCTTGGCAAGCTCATCCTGCGCCTTCTTGATGATCTGCTCGCGACGGCCGAAATCGGCCTCCTTGGCGGCGAGCTGGGCCTGGAACCTGCGGCGCGTCTCCTCGATCAGCGGGGCGGCGAGCTGCTCGGTCAGATGGATCTCGGTGCGACAGTTCGGGCAGACGATCTGGGGATCGGGCACGTTGCGAATCCTGCAGTGATGGCGCGGTGAGTCTACCGCGCTCGCTCGCGCGCTTTAACCCATGTCCAGCCCGAATTCTCAATGAGCTGTGGACGATAGGGAGGTATTCGACGGCAGAGGCCGCTCGTTCCGCCCGAACCTGACTGGCACCCCGCTTGCTGCTGTCGGCGCTGGGGTCACGGAGTGGTCCGTGATCTGTGCCAATGCCGGACAATCGAGGTCAATGTGATGATGCCCTTGCTCCGTTCCGAAACAATCGATCGACAGCCGTCTAATGAGGTCACGCGCGTCCGCGGTCTCATCGACAGTCTCAGGGTCAATCTCGACACCATGACTGCCGACATCGAGGCCGAGGAGCGGCAATGCCAGATCTCGGACGTGGCCCATGTCAGCTATCCGACGCTCGCAAAGTCGTTGCGTGCGCGGCGTGACAATCTGGAAGCGACGATCAATCTTCTCTCCGAAACACTCACGCATTTCGAGCGATGATCGTCGGGCGGAGCGCGCAGGCTCCGAGCCCGTATCCAGCGTGGCGGCATAGACTGCTTCAGCAGCGAAGCTCTGTTGCCTCTCGCCGATAGGACGGCCGTCGACGTATGCCGAGCCGTCTCCGCTTCCTCCACTAGCGAGGTTGCGGGTAAGACCGATCGGAGCGGGCGCAGGTGTATTCCGGGTGGCGCATTCATCTGTATTGCGCCACCGCGTATTCGGCGGAACGAGCGAACTGGGATCGACGGAGCATATGTCGCTCCGCCCTTGGCGAAAGATATTCGGATTTCCTATTTTCAGAAATAATGATTGTTGGGGGCAGCCCCCTCGAATGAAAAGAGACGTCGGCATCGTCATGAAGTCACTGCCGAGCCAAGGTTTTCAACCTTCAGAAGCTTCTTAAATGGAACTCACTTGGAACGGGTGGTTAGACGGCTGTCACATTTGAGCGATACCACAGCGCAAGCCGACCCCGCGGTTCACGCGCTGCCGGCTCTTCCGATCTCAAGTCGTGCATAATGAAGAGCTGAATGGCGTCTCGCTGTCATGACCGAATGCACCCGACATGCGAAGGCCTGCATCACCGCTCTGCCATTGACTTCGAGCCGACTCGGAGAAAGCCTCGCGATGCGGTGCGTGCGCAACGCAGGTCACTGCGTCCCACGTTCGCCGTTCGGCGCACGCAAGAGCTGGCTGGCTGCGATGCTGGGATCGATCCTGGTCATCGGGATCGCCGCTGCAGCAGCAGAGGATGGGCCCCGGTCCAGCCAGGTGGCGATCGCCTTTCATATCCCTGCGCAACCGCTGGCGAACGCCTTGCAGGTCTATGGGGAAAAAGCCGGCGTACAGGTGCTGTATGAAAGCCATTCCGCAGTCGGTCGCACGTCAGCCGCTGTCGAGGGCAACTACACGCCGGCAGAAGCGCTTGCGACGCTCTTGAGCGGGACCGACCTGAAGGTTCAGTATGCCCGACCGAACGCCGTCACGCTCGCTCTGCGCGACGCGCCGTCCGGGGCTGCTTTGATGAGCGTGCCGGCAGCAACGGAGCTGTCCTTGGGCACGCTTCGCGTGCGCGCGACGGAAGAAGCAGACGATGCCGGCCGGCTGCGCGATTACAGCGAGGGCCTGCAGGCCGACATTCAGAAAGTGCTGCAAAAGAATTCGGAGACGCGCGGCGGCAATTATCGCGCGACGCTCGATCTGTGGATTGATCCGCTGCGCACCGTTCAGCGGGTCGCGCTGGTCCGCTCAACCGGCAGTGAGGGCCGCGACGCTGCAGTGGAGGCGGCGCTACGAGGCCTCACCGTCAGCCGACCGACACCGGCGCACGCAGCACAGCCGGTGCGGGTCGTCATCGTCGTGAGGTCGATGCAATGAAGGGCGAGGCCGGCGGCGGACAGGAGCGGGCTCCCGCGCTGTGGGCGACGAGTCCTTTCGTCGCGGCCGCGTCTCAAGAATCCTGGACCCAAAGCGAAGCGCTCCGGCTGGTGCTGGTTCCGACGGTCGTCACCTTGCTCTATGTCGGCGGCATCTATTGGATCCGCTCGCAACTGTCGGCGGAGACGTCCGCACGGGAGCGAAGTGCGATGGTGCAGGTCCAATTGCTGCCCCGGCCGGCGCCGGCGTCGATTCCCGTTGCCGCAACGGAGCTACCTTCGGCCGGCCACGTTGCGAGCCGCGTCGATAGCCCGATCAACGATGCGGACGCCGCCACAGTTGATCTCGCCGCATTGACGCCGATGACTCCGTCGCTGCCGACCGAGCGACCCGCGTCGGGCGCGGTTGCCTTGCCGGCGCCGCTGGAAGCTCCGCCGAACGGAGCCACGGCGCGCTTCCAGCAGGCCTTGCTGCGTCACGTTGCGCGCTACCAGCGCTATCCCAGGGCTGCTCGCTCGGCGCGGCTGCGCGGCGCGGTGGATGTGCTGTTTTCGATGCGCCGGGATGGCACGCTGCTCGGCGTCTGGGTGAAGACCAGTTCGGGTCAAGCCGTGCTCGACAAGGAAGCGATGGACGCCATCCGCCGGGCGCAGCCGCTGCCGCCGATTCCACCGGAATTGCCCGACCTGCTCAATGAGCGGATCACGCTCGAGTTCGATCCGTCATGATCCGGCGACCGCAGCTCACGGAGGGAACGGAGGGGCCTGCCCGGCCTGTGTTTCCACACGCGCTGGACTCGCGTCATAAATGTGTCGCCCAGCGCCGCTACCTCCAGGGGCGCTGCGGACATGGCTCGCGCGCACGAGCGAGCCGGGCTTGAGCCGGCCTTGGGGGGCGGCGGAACGTGGCTGACGTCAATCGTATCCGGCTGCGGGGGCAGCTCGTCGAGAATTACGATAGCTTGATCAGGAGGCTGACGCGGTGCCTCGGATCCGCCGACTTCGCCTATGAGGCGTTGCACGAAACATTTTTGCGGCTCGAGCGGGTGACCGACGGCGTGACGGTGCGCAGCCCCGCCGACTATATCTTTCGCATCGCCGTCAACATCGCCAATGACCGCCGCAAGGCGCAGAATTACCGGGTCAGCAGCTCGGAGATCGACGCGCTGTTGGATTTTTGTGACGAGGAGCCAGATCCGGCGCGGGTGGTCGAGGCACGCTCGGAGGTCGATGCCTTGAAACGCGCTCTCGCCGAATTGCCGACGCGGGCGCGCGAGGTGCTGCAGAGCATCGCGATCGACGGGGAGCCGGCGCGCGAGGTCGCCACGCGGCTTGGAGTCAGCCCGCGCACCATCGACAATGATCTGAGGCTGGCGCTCAAGCACTGCGCAACGTCGCTGGACTACACCCTGGTTCGCCGGCTCGGCGGTCCGCGGCCTCGCTCTTGACACGCATGAAACGGACGCGATGAGAGGCCCGCAGGCCGGAACGACCGGGTATTTCGGTAAGCAGAAGTGGCATTTCCGTCATGGCCGGCTGAAATTTGTTGGTTTCGGCAGGTTTTTTCTGCGGGATAGCGAGGCTCCAGTCGTCTATCGGGTAAGAGCTCGATCGCGCCGGATGCGATGGACGCGTGTTGCGGCGTCCGGCGCAGAACTTTTCCCATGGCGGGATTGCCAAGCGGGCCGAGCTTGGAGCTGGCGGAATTGGATATGAGCGATCGATTGTGACCGTGCCGACGTGGACGCCCGAATTCGATCCGTTACTGGACGAGGCTCTCGATTGGGTCATTCGTCTGAAGACGGGCGCGCCGCTTCGGTCCGATCTGGACGCTCTACGGCACTGGCGCGAGCAAAGTGCAGCGCATGATGAGGCGTTCAAGACAGCGGCGCGCTTGTTTCGCCAGGCGGGCGTTGCTGCGCGCGAGCTCGCCCACGAGCAGGAGGACCAGCGGGCGAGGGCGCCTCGCGGGGCCTCGTCACCGCAATTGCCGTCGCGTAGCGTGACGCGTCGCCTGGTCCTCAGCGGCTCGATCGCCGCGGCGGCCGCCTACATGGTCGTGCACCCGCCATTCGGCCTCTGGCCTTCGATCAGCGAGTTCTCGGCCGATTACCGCACCACCAAGGGCGAGCATCGCAAAGTGATGCTGACGCCCGACATCGCGCTCGAACTCAGCACGCAGACCAGCGTTGCGTTGCGGCCTGCGCCGGACCAACTCCGCATCGAGTTGATCGCCGGAGAGGCATCGGTCACAGCGCGGCTCGCGTCGCAGAAGCCGGTCGAGCTTGTCGCCGCGGGCGGGCGCGTCAGCGCATCCCAAGCGGATTTCAATGCACGCTGCCTCGATGGCGTCGTCGCGGTCACCTGCCTCGACGGCAGCGTTACCGTCGCGCAAGACGGCCGCGTGGTTCAGCTGCGGGCATCCGAACAGGTGAGCTATTCGGCAGCAGGTCTGCAGGCCGTCATACCGGTCGACACGGCCCAGGTGTCGGCGTGGCGAACCGGGTTGCTGATCTTTCGCGATCGGCCGCTCGCCAGCGTGGTGGAGGAGGTGAATCGCTATCGCTCCGGCAAGATCATCATCACGAATGACGATCTCAAGCGCCGCCTCGTGAACGGCACGTTCCAGCTCGATCGGCTCGAAAATTTCGTCGCCCAGGTGGAGCAACTGTTCGGCGCTCGCGCGGTTTCGCTGCCGGCCGGGGTGGTGCTGTTGAGTTGAGCCGGCGAGCATGACCCGTTAGCCGCCACAACAGCTACGGTTCATCGGCGCGATGCGGTGCACGTACCAGCCATCGCCGGGCCGGCCCTGCCGGTTTGCTGGCCGAAACGGGCGGAGCAGGCTGCTCCACGCGGTCCGTCATGATTGCTCCCATGGAGCGGAGGTCGTCCGGCGAGAGCCATGCGATGGCATCGGGCCGCGTGACGATCATGCGGCCGACGATGCGGGGCGGGACGCCGAACAGGCCGGCAATACGCGCCATCGCCAAGGTCGCCGCTTCGGTTTGTGCGCTCTGGTGGCCCAATCTGTCGGAGACGCCGTGAACCCCGATGGCGGCACCGAAGCTTGCAAATTTTTCAACTCCGGCCGCGAACACGATGAAGCAGGCCGACGCGCAGCGGGCTCCGCTCACCACCACGGTCGGCAGCTTGGCCCTACGAATGAGTTCGGCGAGCTTGATCCCCTCGGCGAGGCTGCCTCCCGGCGAGTCGAGCCGGATCGCCATCACCAGCCGCCCGTCGTCATTCGCGGTCTTGATCAGCGCCTCGGTCCCGTCGGCGTCGCCTTCCTCGATGTCTCCGCGGAGGGCGATGATCGTGGCGTTATCCTCCGTCCGCACCCCGGTCAGTTCGGCTGCTGCGACCGTGCCGGCTGCAACCGCCGCCCCCAGAATGCCCAGCATGGACCTGCGCAGATACATCGGCGCGTGCTTTGCTATCTGCGTGGGCCCGCTGCTGTCGCGTTTGCTCCGAAGCTCGATGGATTTCGACGCATCGTATCCAACCGCTCGCGGAATTCTTCCGCGACCACTTGGGCATCCTGGCTGTTGCGGATCAGCTTGGTGGTGACGAACACGATGATCTCGGAGCGGCTCTTGATGTCGGTTTTTTGGCTCAGCAGGTCGCCGAGATATCTGATCTGGGCGAGCCCCGGAATGCCTTCCACGGTCCGCTCGTCATCCTCCTTGATCAGGCCCCCGAGCAGCACGGTCTGGCCGCTGCTCGTGCCGATGGTCGAATGGATGCGCCGCTGCGAGATCGTCGGCGTGAGGTTTTGCGCACTGATCCCGGCGGGGTTGACCACGTTGGAGATCTCCTGCTCGATCTCCAGATCGATCGCTCCGTTCGGATGCACATGTGGCAGGACCTTGAGGATGATGCCGGTGTTGTGCAGCGTGATCGTGTTGACCACCGTGTTCGAGCTCGACAATACGGTGGCTGTGCCGGTCGAGATCGGAACCTGATTGCCGACCTCGAGAATGGCCGGCTGGTTGTCTGCGACCACGAGAGAGGGGGCCGACAGCACCTTGACGGTGGTCAAGGTCGACAATGCGTTCAGGATCAGCTTGGGATTTGCTTCGGCCCCGAGCAGGAGATTGAAGCCGGGCAGCACCCGCGCGAGCAGGGCGGATTGCGTCGCTGACTGTGCCGCGTTGAACAGGCCGACCGAGCCTTTATCGGTCCCGAGGCCAGCGTTCGCGCTGGTGAGATAGGCCTGCACGCCATATTGCAACTGATCGGTCAGCGTGACTTCGGCGACCATGGCATCGACCGCCACCTGAAGCCTTGGCCGGTCGAGCGATTCCAATGCCCGTTCGATCACGCGATAGTCCTCCTGATTGGAGTAGATCATGACCGAATTGGTGGTGGTGTCGGCCGTGATCCGGACGTTCTGGAACAGCCCGCGTGGCATTGCGCCGGTGCCTGAGCTGCCGAGCCCGTTCGCGTCATCCTGCTGTGCGTCCTTGCGGTCGCCAAAACTGTCAAAGGCGGCCTGGATCGGCGTGCTGCCCTTGCCCGGCGTGCCGGAGCTGTCGGCGGCTGTCGTCCCGCTGTTGCCTTGATTGCTCAGCGTTCCGCTCCCGAGCGAGTCGATGCGCGAGGTGGCCGCCGTCTGTCCCGGAGCGGTTGGGCTTTGTTGGCTGCTGTCTGGGCTGCCTTGCCCGGAACGGCCGACGAACATCTCGTTGAGAATTCGGGCAATGGCGCGTGCATTGCCGAACCGCAATCCATAGGTTCGCACCGTGGTGCCGCTGAGATCGGAGCGATCCAGCCGTTGCACCCACTGGGTCGCGCGTTCGAGCACCTTGCTGTTGCGGCTCACGGCCAGTACGGCGTTCATCCGCGACACCGGCTGGAATTTGATCACGCCCTGGCCTTGGCCGCCTTCTGCTGTATCGAATACCTTGTCGAGCTCGCGGATCATGGTCTCGGGCGCGGTCGATTTCAGCGGATAAAGCGCCACCGACTGATTGCGTAGCCATTCGACATCGAGCGTTGCGATTACGCCGAGGACCGCTTGGCGTTCGGACGTGGTGCCCTGGATCAGAAGCAGGTTGCGGGCCTGGTCGGCGCGCACTGCGCCAGGCCGTGACAGGAAGCTCTCCGCCGTCTTGGCGGTCGAGGCCGCGGACACGTAGCGCAGCGGCACGATCGACACGCCAAAGCCTGGTTGTCCCGTGCCGAAGCTCGCGGGACCGGCACCCGACGCCTCGGGCAATGGCACGATGCGGATCAGGTTGTCCTCGCGCAGCAGGGCGACGTTCGTCATCCGCAGGACACTCTCGAACACCGGCAGCACGTCCTTGCGCGGGATGGCCTGCGCGGAAGCGAGCGTGATCACGCCCTGGACGCGCGGATCGATCACGTAGTTCAGCCCGAGGCTGTCGCCCAGCACGGACTTCGCGACCGACTGGATGTCGGCATTCTCGAAATTCAGCTCGACCTCGCCGGCCTTGTTCGGGAGATCGCCGTCGAGCGCGGTCGCGAGGCGCGTTGATCCCGTCGCTTCCCGGAGCAAGGACGGGGTAGCGGGATTTTGCTCGATGCCCGGGTACATCATCGGCTGGATCGGACGGGACGCCGCTGCAGCACCCGGTTGGACATTGACCGGACCGTTCCAGCGGGCACGAAGATCGGCATCGCGGATCGGATCCGTCACCTGGTCACGCGCCGGCAGATCGATGCTCTTGTCGATCATGCAGCCACCCAGCAGGCCGCCGATTGCGAGCCAGGCGCCGGCCAGGGCGCCGAGCGAGGCGATGCGCCCTCGGTGGGACTGTTCGATGAAGGGCACGGCTGCTCTCCCCTGTAATGCGCGGTCCAGACCGGCATCGCTGTGGTCATTGCGCATCGCGCGCCGCTTTCCACGGACGATCCGCAGGTCCCAGGCTCTGTCCGGCAAGGTCCTCGACCTCGTTGATCAACGTCTCGACGCGGGTGACGAGCCTGCCCGCATAAGCAGGGTCGATTGCGACGTGCGCAAATGCGGCACCGTCGAGCAGCGTTTTCATCTCCAGAGCCAGCGCATCGCGCCGCGTTTGGACAGCGCCAATGGCGCCGAGATAGCGTTCGTAGAAGAGATCGCTGCCTCTGATGGCCTGCGTCGCGAGCGCCAGGCCGGCCCGGCCAAGCGGCCCGAATGGCGCGTTCAAATTCCAGTAGGCCCGGGCCAGCCCGGCGTAGACGTCGCGGGACCTGGCTATCTCCGGCGGCAGCGCCTGGCTTTCAAGTGCGTCGGCGAGCACGACGCCGTCATGGACGTAAGCATCATCGAGCCCGAGCAAAGCAAGCAGTGTGGGTCGCAGATCGGCAGGATACGAGACAATGTCGGTTTGTCCGAGCTTCGCAACGCCGGGCCCGACGAGGCCGAACCAGCCGCCGCCGTCGGCTTGCTGGAGGTCCCCGGCGACCCAGGGAGCCCGAGGGTTGATCGCGACACAAGCAGGAGAGGCAGCGCAATCATCATGACTGTTCGTGGTGCGATACACATAGTTCGTATCGCCGAACATGAGGAAACTCGGCGTCCGCTTCGGGCTCGCCGTGATCATGTGCATCAGTTGCATCTGTGCGCGGTCGGCGAGCTGGGCCGCGAGCCTGTCGGTCTTCGTCGTTACCGGATTCAAAGCCGTGAGCTTGCCGACGTCCTGCTCGAGGGTGCGGGTCAGTGGATCGGTCGGCCGCGGGTTGCCCTGGATGTAGAAGGCGGGTGTACTGCTGCGCTGGATATCGAAGCTGGTCACATTGCGGCTCTGTGAGGCGACCAGTCGATCGATCGCGACATCGATTGCGCCGATAGGTCCGTAGCCGCACGGCGCGTGAGAGCTGTCGCATGTCGGTGTCTGCGGTGGTCCGCCGGTGAAGCGGTCATTGCCGGTCGAAATGACGACAAACAGCGTGTTGCTCTTCGTGATTCCGCGCTTGGCGAGTCTGTCCACGAACGATCCGAACGCAGCATCGTAATCGGCAAGCCTTATCAGATAGTCCGGCTCACCGGGGCCAGAGCCACGCGGGTCGCCGTCTTTGTGAGCATCACCGATTGCGACATAGACTACCTGCACGCCGGCTTCGAGCATCGCCACGGCGTAGCCGAGCGACTGGGCTGCCGTTGGATTCGAGCCGGGAAAACCGGCATGGCCGGCGTGATCCGCAATCACCCTGCCGTCGAGCCCTTTCACCGGGCCGTCGGGTGATATCGCTGGTTGCACATGACGATTGCCGAGCAATCCGCTAAAGCCGATATAGCCGTTGGGTTCGTCAGGCAGCACATCGGGTCGTGCGTGGCCATCAGCGCAAATTTGGCTGTTGCGCGCACAATGGATGGCGATGCCGAGGAGATCCGCCTCGGCGCTGGCGGGATCGCGGGCAGCGGCCTCTGCTTCCGAGCTCCCCAGTACATTCGCGACCTCAGCGTCCAGCGCCTGAAGCGTGAGGCCGGTCACTGCGAACGCGCCTACGTCGCAGCCCGCTCGGGTGAAGGGGACCCACGGCGCCGCCGCCATCTTGCCGCTGTCGGCCAGCATCAGCGGCTTGCCGTCGCCTCCGCTTGCTGTCCAGTAGCCGAAGGCCGGTGAGAAATCGACGCTGCCGTCGCTGCGAAAGCTGCCGTAACTGTCGCCGATGGAAACGCCCATGCGGTCGCCAAGCAGTCCAGTCAGGACGGCCAGGACATCAGGAGCCCGCTGTGACGGCGGCGCAGTCGGGCGATTGCTGCCGATGGTTCCGTTGCTGGCGAGAAACGCACGCAAGCGCGGCATCTGTTCGAGATCCGAGGGGACGAGCGGTTCGTCGCGAGAAAGATGCACATTGTCGAGCTGGATCTGCACCACGCGCGTGATCGTTCCCATCCGCGCGTGCAGTTCGCAGGCCGCGAGCGCTTGCCCAAGACCCAATGTGCATCCCACGACCGCGAGCGAGGCGAACGTCACACCTCCGCGCAGTAAGGATGCGAGACCGGCCGAGAGGCCGGCGGAAGTGCGACGCGAACGCATGACGCGATGGGTCTTTGATGGATGTGTCTTTGATGATTGTCTTGGTGCCAATCGTGGACTGCAACGTCAGCAAGCCGCTTTCGCTGAAGCACGCGGAGTGTGTTCGAATTCGATGACGTCGTTGTAACGACGATAAGCTCATCTCGCGCATAGCGAGAATGCTTAGTTGTGATTCGCCTTCATCGATTTGACGCAAACAGCCTTGGTTCGCTCGGAACCTCCGCAGATTGGTTTGCAAGACCTGCAATTTGCAGGACTTGCAAGACGTCGTCGCCTGACGCAGGTTATGCTCGCATGTTCGGATGACGCTCATATCGACGGGCGGTGGGAGAATAGGCATGGTCGGGCTGACGACACGCAAGCATGCTGCCGGCGGTCGGCTTTTTATCTCCGTCACCCTGGTCCTCGGCATCGCGCTGATCGTGATCGCTCCACTCGCTGCCGGCGAGGAGGTCGCCATCCGTAATCCCGTTGAACTGCAGCCGTTGCAGCAATTGACGGCCACGCATCAGCGTCCGCTATTCTCACCGTTCCGGCGACCGCCACCGAAGGTGGCGACCCCAGTTGTGGTGCGGCAAGAGGCAGCGCCGCCGGCGCCGCCGCCCAGCCTGGTTGTGCTTGGGATCGTCAGCGAGAACGGGGAGGGCCGTGCGATGATCCGTGCGGCCGATAGACGTCCGGCCGACAAGGTTGTCCGCGTGCGGACCGGTGACGACATCGGCGGCTGGAAGGTCGACAAGGTCGAGTCGCGGCGGATCGTGCTGACCCAGGGCGAGCGCTCAGTCGACTTCGTCCTGTTTGGGGCTGCTGAAAAAGGCATCAAGTCGGCGGATGCGACGGCGAGAGCGCGGCGCGATCGCTAGTCGCGGCGAATATGACGGTCCGATCAGCGAGGCCGGTACGCTTTCGATCCGAACTGCCTGAGGAGAGGCTGCCGCAAGCGCGCAAGCGAGCTCCAGATCGGCAGCGTTCAACTCCGCGTTCTCTCGATGTTCGCGTTCATGTCGCGGCTCCTGCTCCTGGCTGAACTCAATCAATATAGCCGAAAATTTTTGTCGCCGGGGCTGCGTGTTAGGGGTCTGCAGACAGTCTTAGAGATGAGGAGAGGCGCATCCCCGAGTCGTCGGGCGCGTTCGCTTGGGTGCAGGCGGGCGTCGCGGCGGTTTGGGGAGGGCTGATCGCTCGACCTGCTTACGTTGATCTGATGACGCAGCCTGTCGATTGCGTCACAGGCCGGCTGCCGCCGGCCGATGCGCCTGTGGGTCTGATTTGTTGTCGCTTCGAAAGGCCCCCGCATGCCTGCGCATTTCTGGACCCGCTTCGCTTCACATCGTGCCTTGCTGCTCGTCGGCGTGAGTACGATTGCGATCGCGATTGCGGCGAGTTCGGCAGTGAGCGCGCGTCCGTTGGGAGGCGCCGGGCCGGTGTCGTCGGCGACCGCCGCCGCAGCAGCCGCGGCCGCAGCGGCGGCGCAACAGGCCCAGCAGGCAGCGCAGAACAGTCAGCAATCGATGACGCGGGCGTTGAGTGCGATCCAGGCCATGCAGGCGGCGCAGAGCGCGGCTCGCGCTGCTGCTGCGGCGGCGCAGGGGGCCATCCCAAGCGGGTTGGCAGCCGGCGGGCTGGTGCCGGACAGTGGCCTTGCCGCTCCGGGCGTCGCCAACCCCGTCACCACCTGGGTCGGCGCGAATACCCCGACCCAGAGCAAAGGCAACGGCCAGACTACGGTCACCATCGACCAGACCCAGTCGCAGGCGCTGTTGAATTGGCAGAGTTTCAACGTATCGCGCGATACTACGGTCGTGTTCAACCAGCAGGGCCACCGCGACTGGTCGGCGCTGAACAGGATCGCGCCGGGGATCGCGCCGAGCCAGATCCAGGGTGCGATCAAGGCGGATGGCGCCGTCTACATCATCAACCAGAACGGCATCATCTTCACCGGCACCAGCCAGATCAATGTGCATACGCTGGTCGCATCGACGCTCGACCTGTCGGCCAATCTCAGCGGCAACAATTATCAGCAGTATCTCCAGAGCGGGTTGTTTTCGGACACCATTCCGTCCGACTTCAACAATCAGGTTGCAGGAGCCGCAGTGTTCTCGCAGGGGAGCGGCGGCACGGTCGTGGTTCAGGCCGGCGCGCGGATCGACACCACCGGAAGTCTGAGCTCCGGTGGCGATGGCGGTTATGTGGCGCTGCTCGGCGCCGGCGGCGTCAGCAACGCCGGCGCGATCACCACGCAAAACGGCCAGATCATTCTGGCTGCGGGCGCTCAGATCACGCTGATGACGCCGCTGTCGAGCCTAGTCGGCGTCAAGACTGCACAGCAGGTGCGCGTCGAGGGCAGCACCACGCCCGTCGCCAATGCCGCCAACGGCCTCTTGATCTCCAATGATGGCGCGGTCACGCTGGCCGGCGGGCAGATCGACCAGCTCGGCGCCATCGTATCGACCACCAGCACCACGCGCACCGGCTCGATCCTGCTCAGCACGGTCACCAGCGGCATCACGGCCACCACCGGGAATATCGTGCTCGGTGCTGACAGCTTGACCGCGATCCTGCCCGACGAGAGCAGCGGCACGCTGCCGACATCGACCCTCACATCCCCCACCAATGCGAACGGCGCCAATAACGCGGATTATTTCAAGACCGTGCTGCAGCCGCAGCTCACGATCCAAGCTTTGGGCGGCGTCGATGTCCAGGGCCACGGTTCGGGCCTCGGCGGCGCCTTCATCAAGGCGCCAAGCGCGACGTTGACCATCAGCGGCGACGGTACCAGTGGCAGCGTTCTGCTCGAGGCCGGCAGCGCCGTGGATGTCTCCGGCATCGCCGGTGTGACCCTGCCGATGTCGGTCAACCAGATCGACATCCTGGTGACCCAGGCCGAGGTGGCCGACACGCCGCTGGCCGCCGCCCTGATTGGCAAGACCGTGAGCATCGATGCGCGGCTGACCGGCACCCGCGCCGACGGCCTGCAATGGGTCGGATCCCCGCTGCTCAACGCGTCCGGCTATGTCGGCCTGATTCCGCAGAGCATCGACCAGATCCTGACGGTGGGCGGCAGCTTTACCTCGTCGGCCAAGAACGTCGTGCAGATGCCGGGCTCGAGCGTCAACGTCTCGGGCGGCTATGTGCAATATACCGGCGGCGTTCTCACCACGACGCGATTGCTCGGCTCCAACGGGCGGCTCTACGACATCGGCAGTGCCGATCCGAACCTGTCATACACGGTCTACACGGGCTTCACGGTCGATCATTCGCGCTGGGGCGTCACGGAGACCTATGCGGGCCTGGCCGGCAGCGGGGCGCATTACGAACGCAGCTACGTCGCGGGCGCCAATGGCGGTGCGATCAATGTGACGGCGCAGGCGCCGATCCTCGCCGGCGACATCGTGGCTACCGTGATCGCCGGAAGCCGCCAGCGCGCCCTGGCCGGATCGTCGAATGTCGCCGCTGCCGACAAGATGCCGAGCGGTGCCTCGCTGGGCCTCACCTTGACCCCCGCCGGTGCCACTGCATACGACGTGTCGCTGGAATCGCAGGCCAATGCTGGCGCCGATCCCTATGGCCTTGCGGGGGTGAGCTTTGCGACCGCCGCGACATGGTCGCCGACCTTGGCGAACGGCGTGTTGCCGATCTTTACCGATTCGCTGTCGAACCTGTCGCTTGGCTCGATCTCGATCAAGGGCGCTCACACGCTGAGCATGGAGACGGGGGCGACCCTGTCCGTGCGCGCGGGCGGCAGCATCACGCTGGATAACGTGGCCACCATCGATGGCACGTTGTCGGCGCCCGCCGGCAGCATCAGGCTCACCGGCTTCACTTATCCCGTCAACCGGCCGCAGACGCCGCCAGTCGCTGCGGTCGTGATCGGCTCCCGGGCCGTGCTCGACGTGCACGGGCTCTGGGTCAACGACAGCGGCCTGTCGGGCGACGAGGTGCAGGGCGCCGGCTTCGTCAATGGGGGCAGCGTCAGCATCAGCACGCTCGCCGCCAGCAATGGGCCGTCGACCGGCACCGGCGTGTTCACCGACGCGACGCAGAGCATCGTGTTGGCAGCGGGCAGCATCATCGACGTGTCCGGCGGCGGCTATGTCGGGACTACGGGCAAACTGAAGACCGGATCCGATGCGCTGCCGGTCGGCAAAGGCGGTAGCCTGTCTCTCGTGACCTATGCCGGCGGTTTCAACGGTTCGATTGTGACCCCGGGTTCAGGGACTGGCGGCAACAATAGTTTCAACGTTCGTCCCCAGGGAGCCGACGGGACTTCGAGCCCGGCGAACTTCGCGAGCGTGGTGCTCGGCAGTACGATCTATGCCGACGGGCTCGACGGCGGCGGCACGCTGACCCTGCAGGTGCCGACCGTGACCGTCGATGGCAAGGCCACGCAGGCGACGTCCTACGTGTCGAGCAAGACCGCAGCCGCATTGGCCGGCACCGGCGCGTCCGCAGTAGCGAGCTACGCGGTTTCGGATGCGCATGCCGGCGAACTGGTGCTGCCGAATTCGTTCTTCACCAGCGGCTTCTCACAGGTCGTCGTCAATGGTGCCGATGGCGGCGCCAAAGTGACGTCCGGCACGCATGTGACCCCGCGCCAGATCAACGCGATCGTGAACGGCAACCTGCTCGCGGCGCCGACAGGGGCGCTGGTACGCAACTATGCTTCGGTTGGGCTGCTGCCTGATGGCTGGCGCAAGCCGGCCGGCCTGACGCTGGCCTCGGCCAATGCGGGCGTTCTGCTCGATGTTGGCGCGAGCATCGAGGCAGACCCGCAGGCCGTCGTGGCGCTGAGCGCGACAACGACGGCCGACATCCGCGGCAGCGTCATCGCATCGGGCGGCACCATCAACGTGTCGGGCGGTGACATCCTGATCGGCTCGACGGCGCTGCTCGATGTGAGCGGCACCTTCGTGCCCAATCCCAAGGTCGTGGCCTATTCCACTGGAACTGTGCTCGACGGCGGCACCGTTACGCTGACCGCAACGGTCAATGCCACGATCGGCACCACTGGCAGCATCATCGCGCAGTCCGGTGCGCAGTTCGATCTGCGGGGATCTGCGGTTTCCGCTGCGAGCGGGCTGGTCCGCTTCTCGCCACGCGATAGCGGGCAGGATGCCTGGAGCAATGGCGGCAGCCTGCAGCTTAGCGGCAACAAAATCTACTTCGCCAGCGTGGTCGACGCGGCCGGCGGCGCGCCGCAGGCCACAGGCGGCAGCTTGAGCGTCGCGGTCGGGTCTGGTTCGCTCGTGATCGAGCCGGCCGGCATCGTCGCCGCAAACCTGCCGGCGCTCGGCGCAGGCCCGGCGGGCGCCTTCATCGGCGCCGACACCCTGAATAACAGCGGCTTCGATTCCGTCACGCTCTCCGCGAATCGCAGCATCGCATTCGGCGGCTCGGTCGATGTGTCCGTGCCCGGCGCGCTGACGCTGATCGCCGGCAATGGACATGTCGTTCTGCTGCCGAATAGCGGCGGGTTGCTGCCTGCGGGAGTGAGTGATGCGGCCGCGTATACCGCGCCGAGTTGCGGCACGACGGCATGCATCCCCAGCGTCGGCGGTACGACGGTCAATCTGAAGGCGAGCTATGCCCGTTTGGTTGGGATTTCGCGGGTAGATGGAATGCTCACGGCGCCGTCGCTTGCCGACGGCACATTGAACGTCTCGGCCAAATGGATCGATCTGCAACGTTCGATCGCGCTGGACAACGTCGCAAACGCAAATTTCGTGAGCAGCAGCGCCATTCGGCTACTGTCCTCCGATTACGGCTTCGTCGGAACCAACCAAATCGTCAATGCCGGCGCGCTGGTCACGTCGGGCAATCTGACCCTGCAGGCAACGGAGATCTATCCGGTCACCGGGACACAGTTCTTGCTGGTCTCCACGGGTACGGTCGACTCCGCGAGCACGCTGACCATCCTGCCGAACGGTCAAGCCACGGCGCCGCTGTCCGCCGGAGGCGGGGTGGTGCTGAGCGCGAAGACAATCAATCAGGACGGCACGCTTTGGGCGCCGCTCGGCACAATGATCGTAGGCACGCCGACCACAATGCCTGCGGCAATTGCGGCGCTGTTCGACGGTACCGGCACCAAGCCGCAATTCGTGACCACCGACACCGTCACACTGGGCAAGGGTAGCCTCACCTCGGTCTCCGCCGCCGGACTCGATATCCCCTATGGCGTCACGGTCGACGACACCACCTGGTACTACGGCGTGCCTACGAGCATCGGCGGCAATGTCCTGCCGCCGATCCTGACCGCGCCGCCGAGCAAGTCGATCAGCCTGTTCGGCAACAACGTGACCACGCAGTCCGGCGCGGTGCTCGACCTCAGCGGTGGGGGCGACATCTACGCGACCGAATTCGTCGCCGGCAATGGCGGTTCCCGCAACGTGCTGACGTCATATCAGCAGAACGTGTCCACCGGCGCCACTTCACCAACCTATTCTGACGGGCGTCAGGTCTACGCCCTGGTCCCGACCTATGAAGCGCCGGTCGGCGCCTATGATCCGACTTTCGCGCAATATCCCTATTATTCCGGCGTCACCGTGACGCCGGGCTCGAATTTCAATACGGCCGGTAACAGTCCGAACGCGATCGCTCCGGGGCAAACCGTGACCATCGCCGGCGGCAGCGGCATCGCCGCCGGCACCTATGTGCTGCTGCCCGGCATGTATGCGACTTTGCCCGGCGCCTATCGCGTCGTCCAGGTGGCGAGCAATGTCAGCTCCAGCACGACCAAGAGCGCGACGAGCGCCGACGGCTCGCAATATGTCGTCGGCAAGCTTGGCAACGCGCTCACTGGCGCGAGCTCGTCGCAATCGGCGCTGTTCCAGGTGCAGTCGAAGTCGGTCTGGTCGAAATATTCTCGCATCGACGTCACCTCCGGCACCACGTTCTTCCGCAACCAGGCGATCGCCGTCGGCCAGACCCCGCCGCCGCTGCCGATCGACGGCGGCACCTTGGTGCTCGGAGCCGTCAAGTCGCTGAACCTTGCAGGCACCAACCTGTTCGGCCCCGGCACCAGCGATCTGGCGCCAGGCCTGGTCGGCAGCGGCGGCCAGGTGCAGATCGGCGGCAGCAACATCGTGATCCTGGCGTCCGACCAGGCGCTCCCGCTTGCGGACTGCCTGGCCGGCAGCGCGCCGGGCTGCACGGGATCGGCGAATTATCTCGTGCTCGACGCCGACCAGATCAGCAATCTCGGCGCGAGCTCGGTCCTGATCGGCGGCACCGCATCGATCGTGGGCGGCGTCCAGAACATCACCGCGACCGCGCTCAATCTCGAGGTCAAGACCGACGCGGCGCACGCCCTGACCGGGCCGGAGCTGATCCTGGTTTCGCTGGCCCAGATCCCCGGCGTCACGTCCGGCAATGGCCTCACCGTCGATGCCGGCAGCGTGATTCAAGCCAAAGGCGCTGTGCCCGGCGGCACCAGTCGCGACATTTCGTTCGGCACCAATCCGGTGGCGACGAAAGACGGCGCTGGCAACGTAACTTACACTGCCGGCGTCAGTGGCGACGGCGCGATGCTGCGGGTCTCCAACGGCAAGCTGGTGAATGTGACCCGGACCTACCTGCCGGGACAATATGGCGGTCCGGGCCCGCTGCCGCCCGCCGCATCGCCTCAAGGCAAGTTCTCGATCGGGGTCGGTGCGGTGATCGATGGCGGCAACGCGCTGACGCTGGACACCAGCGGCGGCGGCGCGCTCGACGCGACGGCTTCGCTGAAGGCCAAGAACTACGAGATCGCCGGCTCCGTCATCAACATCGGCAATGGCACGTCCGGCATCTCGCTGAACCCGGCCGTGCTCGCCAACTTCAACGGTGCCAGCACGGTCCGGCTGCGCAGCGCGACCGTGATCAATCTCGTCGATTCCGGCAATCTGATCGTCGGCGCCGATCCTGCAAACCCCATCAATACCCTGATCTTCGATAGTGCCGGCCTGATCAGCCAGGGCGGGCAGACCACCGTCAATGCGACCAACATTCGCCTCGCCAACAGCCGCGGCGTCACGGCGACCGGCAGCGCGGGCAGCGGCAGCCTGACGCTGAGTGCCGGCGATACCCTGACGGAGGATGTCGGCGCCAAGACGATCGGCGGCGTCAGCCAGGTCGTCCTCAAGGCCGGCCGGGCCATCGCATTCAGCGGGACCGGCAGCCTCAATGCCGGCGCCGCGAACATGCAGCTTTCGGCCCCGGTGCTCCTGGTCAACAGCGGCGCGACCCAGTCCATCACCACCACGGGCGCCGTCAACCTGATGACAGGGGCGGGGACCGCGCCTGCCGCCGTCGCCAGCAATATCGGCGGCGCCCTCTCCATCACCGCCGCATCGATCCTCGATACCGCGAAGATCCAGGCGCTATCCGGCAATGTCAGCCTGATCGCGACCGCGGGCGACGTCGAGCTCGGCAACGGAGCTTCGATCCGTGCGTCCGGCTCCGAGGTCACGGTGCTCGACATCGTCAAGGATGCGCCGGGCGGCAAGGTCCGGCTGGTGTCGAGCACCGGCAACGTGCTGATCGACAACGGGGCGAGCGTCGACGTCTCAGGCGTGGGCATCGGCTTTGCCGGGTCGCTGACCATGCAGGCCCCAGGCGTTGTCAGGCTGGCCGGCTCGCTGGACGGGCACGCCGCCTTCAAGGATCTCGGCGGCGACTTCACGCTTAAGGCCGGCACGCTCGAGGCCGGCAGCGTGCTGCCGACGAGCTTCACCGGCAGCGTCGCGGTGACCTTGCAACAGGGCGACATCGTGATCGGCAATGTTGCCGGTACGCGGGCGTTGGCCCTGAACGCCGGGCAGATCATGCTCGATGCCGAGAACGGCAGCGTGCAGGTCTATGGCAGCGGTGACGCCGGCAACCCCGCCAACCAGCTCACGGTGCTCGATGCCAGCGGCCTCAACGGCCAGATCTCGCTCTACGGCTCCAACGGCGTGAGCATCGGGGCCGGGACGCGGCTGACTGCGGCCTGGGTCGCAGATGATCCGAACAATCCGAACTACGCCAAAGGCAGCTCGCTGCTGGTGCAGAATGGCGGCATCATCAAGCTCGGCACCTCGGGTACGCCGGCGGCAGACGGCTCGCTGAATTCGACCTATGGCTATGAGAACGTGACATCCTCGGGCGCGATTTCGGTCGCCGCCAACACCACGTTGGATGTCAGCGGCGGCCCCGGTGGCGCCAACATCTCGAACACCGGCGGGCAGGTGATCCTGCGCGCACCGATCCTGGCCGGCGGCGGCTTCAATGCGCAATTCCACGGCACCATCGCCACCAGCGCGGGTGCCAGCGGCCAGCCGAGCGGCGGCGGGCTGGTGCTCGATGCCTATGCGGTGTGGAGCACCACGGACGGATGCTCGCTGATTGCAGCCGGCTGCGGCTCCATCACCACGGTCGCCCAGTACAACGCGCTGAGCGCGGCGCAAAAAGCGCAGATGGACCAGCATTTCGACGGCATCATCGATCCCGCCGGCTTCTTCAATGGGGCGGGTACGCAGGTCGTCACTCCGACCGCCGTGACCGGCTCGACGGGCATCTATCCGACCTCGTATTATAACGCTGCGACCGGGAATGCGACCGCGGCCGCGGGCGCCTATCTGGCGCATCTGGATTTCTATCAGAACACGCTGGTCAAGTTCGTCCAGCAGACCAGCCTGACCGGCTATGACCTGTCCGGTGCGACGATCAGGACGACGGCGCCCGGCGCGGCGGCGCAGAGCCTGACGCCGGGCTCGACCTTGCACCTGCGGCCCGAGATCGCCCTCGTCAATCCGTCGACGGCCGTCAACGGCGGCAACATTACGGTCGCCAGCAACTGGAATCTCGGCGGCATGGTGCCGACGAGTGCGAGCGTCCCGACGTCGAGCCGAAATGTGCCGCTGACGAGCTACACTCCGGCCTATCGCTCCACCGTGAGCGGCTTTGCCGGCGATGCCGGCACGCTGGCGCTGCGCGCCGCCAACAACGTCGCCATCAATGCCACCATCAGCGACGGCTTCTACGAGCCGTTCGACGGCTTCAGCAAGAATGCCGCAACGAGCTACAGACTGGTCGCCAACCTGATCGCCAACAATCCGGCGCAGACCTCGGTTTCCGGTGCGGTCGTCAGAGACCTCAACACCACCTCAGCGGCGAGCCTGATGTCGATCACGCAGGGGACCAACAACGGCTCGTTCTCCTACGACTTCGTCGCCGGCGCTGTGCTCGGCACCACGCCTTCGGCCAATCCCAATGCCGTGGTGGCGATCTCCGATCCGGCGTCCGCCAGCAACACCACCGGCAGCGTGCTGATCAATGGGCATACGACCTATCTGGATGCGGCGGTCTCTGGCACACAAATCTATATCCCCACGCTGGTCCGGACCGGCACCGGATCGATCGACATGACCGCAGCCGACAACGTTGCCTTCATCGACCAGGCGGCGCCCGGCGCCGTCTATACGGCGGGCGCAAGGGTCGTGACGCCGGCTGGCTACACCGTGCCTGCGGCCGGTGTTTTCTACAAGACCACTCCGAACGGCCTCGTCGGCCTGCCGGCCTGGTCGAGCGGCGGCGGCGCGGTGACGGTGACGGCCGGCGGCTCGATCATCGGCATCGAGACCCCCACCGATAACTCCACCGGCAGCCAGTACGGCATCCCGAATGGGCCGACCGGCGAGTTCTGGAGTTCGTGGTACATCCATTACGGCTTGTCGAACGGAACGGCGACGCCATTTACGAACACCGTCAATTGCCCCGCCCCCAAGAACTGCCAGACGGCCGCCTGGATCAATTTCAACACCTTCTTCCAGGGCTTCGGCGCGCTCGGCGGCGGCAACATCACGCTGACGTCGGGCGCCGACATCGTCGATGTCGGCGCCTCCTTGCCGGAAACCCTGGTGGTCAGCGGCGGCACCGGCGCCCGCGATGCCAGCGGCAATTTGATCGGCCCTGTGGCTACCTATTATGGCGGCGGCAATCTGGTGGTGAAGGCCGGCCGCGACCTCCTGAGCAGCGACTTCCTGGTCGGCCGCGGTACCGGCATGATCCAGGTCGGCGGTTCGGTCCAGGTCGATCCGTCGAATCCGATCACCCAACAACAGACGATGTTGTCGCAGGTGGCGCCATTGCCGGGGTCGAGCATCATCATCCCCGCCGTCGTCGGACAAATCCCGCTGCCGCTGCTGCTGGCGGTGCAGGACGGCTTTGTGACCGTCACCGCGCGTGGATCGATCACTCTCGGTGGGGTCTATGATCCCGCATCCCTTCCGTCTGATGGCGACGTGCGCGCGCCGTTGGGCTTCTGGCCCAACGGCAGTGGGGCGTTGGCACCGGGCTGGGGCAATCTTTTCACCACGTTCGGTCCCGGCAGCGGTATCGCACTGGCGAGCACTGCCGGCAACGTGACCGCCCTGACCATCGATACGACGACCCAGAATAACGTGGGTGGTCTATTCTATCACACCCTCACGTCATTTAGCTCGAATGGAGCAAGAATAGGATTGTCGCTGCCAGCCACGCTCGACGTGGTATCGCTGCAGGGCAATGTCGATCTCAGCGGCGCAACCGCGGCCAACCTGGTCCCGATTCCGACCCGAAGCGGCAGCGATACCGGCACTCTTAGTATCGTCGCGGCACAGTCGATTTTTCTTGGGCCTTCGCTCAACATGCCGGACCTCGTCACGACGTCGACCCAGGTGGTCGGCAACAGTCAAGTCAGCCTCTCCAGCTACATCAGCCCGCTCGGGCTGGTGCTGCCCAGCTTGACCGAGGCGCTGCACGCCAACGATCCGCAGCCGGTGATCATCGCCGCAGGGAAGGATATCTACGCGGTCAACCCCGCCACGACCGTCCCCACGAACATGACGCTGATCAAGCCGGCGCGGATCGAGGCTGGCAACAACATCTACGCGGCCACGGCTACGGGAAACGTGGTGGCGACAACGGGCAGTGGTCCGCAGATCACAGGCTTCCAATTTACCGGCCAGAATAACAATGCCGGCGACATCACCAGCATCGTCGCCGGCAACGATCTGGTCGGTGGCAACTACCTGCTCTATGGTCCCGGCACCCTCCTGCTGCAGGCTGGACGTGACCTCGGTCCCTTCACAACAAATGGGCAAGGCGTCCTCACGGTCGGCGACGGCAGCGCACTGACAGCGGCGAACAACGGAAGCACTCTTGCGACCGTCAAGCACTATCTCCCATCGCAGGGCGCCGAGCTCGATATCCTGTTCGGCGTCAAGCCGGGTATCGACTATGCGGCAGCGATCGCGCAGTACGTCGATCCGGCCCGGGCCGGCAGCGGCGGCATCGATTTCCTCGCCGACATCGCGGCCGCGCTGGGCCAGTCGCGTGACCAGGCCTGGACCACTTTCCAGGGCTTGTCGGCGACGCGGCAGCATCTGCTGGTCGACCGCGCGTTGCTGGATCTGCTGATCCGGGTCGGCAAGGACGCCAAGGATCCGGCCAGCCAGTATGCTGGAAAGTACGCGCGCGCCTATGCTGCCATTTCGACCCTGTTCCCCGCCGCTCTCGGCTACACCGACAACGCTACGGGCGGCGCCAATGGCGCGGCGGCGAAGGTCGCAACCGGCAAGATGAACGTCGCCTCGTCGGTGCTGGAGACCCAGAAGGGCGGCGACGTCAACATCATCGGCCCCGGCGGCGGCATTACCGTCGGCCACAGCTCCACCGACGTGCTGTCGCCGAGCCAGGAGGGCATCCTGACGCTCGGCGGCGGCAACATTCGCATCTTCACCGACGATTCCGTCGCGGTGAACCAGAGCCGCATCATGACACAGGAGGGCGGCGACATCGGCGTGTTCGTCGCCAATGGCGACATCAGCGCCGGCTCCGGGCCGAAGACTTACGCCTCGAGCCCGGCCGTCGGCGAGATCTGCACCATGGACGGCTATTGCTACGTCAATCCGCAGGGCCTGGTCACCGGCGCCGGCATCGCCGCGCTGCTGACCCTGCCGGGCCAGGATCCGAGCAAGAGCAACGTCACTTTGGTGGCGCCGCACGGCACCATCGACCTCGGCTCCGCGGGCCTGCGCGGCACCAGCGTCACCCTGGCCGCGCTGACCGTGCTCAACAGCTTCAATGTCCAGGCGACCTCGGTCACCGGCCTCAGCTTCACGCCGCCGCCAAACACGGCGGCATTGACCTCGGCCTCCAACGCGACCGCGGCGACCCAGCAGGCCGCACCGGTGACGCAGCCGCAGTCCAACGACCGGCCGTCGATCATCATGGTCGAGGTGGTCGGCTATGGCGGCGGAAGCGGCGGCGCCAGCCTCGATACCCAGCCTCCGGCCGGAGGCACTGCGAGCAAGCCGGCCGACAAGGACGATGGGCGCCGACGCGGACAGCCGCAGCCGTGAAGCACGATGCGGCAGCCTTATGAGTCGGCCGCACTCAGGCTACGCAGTCGCATCTGCTTGTATCCGTGACGTCGGCGCGCTCCCTGTCCCTCTGAAGCGGCGGGCAACGCATCGGAGAGAGCGGCGCGATCCGGCGACGACGCGCGGATCACGCCGCCGTCCCACGTGATGACCCATCACGGGTGATGACGTGCGGCAACCGTCGACCTGACTGCCGGCTGCATTGCTGCGATCGCGCTGGCGCCAGCTTACTGCTGGGCTTGCAGATGCTGGCTCTGGACCGCCCACGCCCGGGCCGGATCGGGCTCGCGGAGCCTGTTGTCGCGGATGACCGGAGCCACGTCCGATCGCATTACGGATTAGCTGCGCTCGAGGGGAACCGGGCTGTAGGCCGGCACCTGGACCTTCCGACTTCTTTTCTGTCCAGTGCGGTCTCGCCGTATTTGGAGATTAAGAGAAAAACCGGGCGCCTCGGATGAGACGCCCGGTCGCTGTCGTCAGAGCTGAGATGCCGGATCAGGCGCAGTCATCCGATCCTGCATCGTCACGCATCACGGATTGGCGCCGCCGGTGACACCGGTGCAACCGTCCGCGCTGCCGCCCGAGGCGAGGGCGAGGGCGACGCCCGTGCCCGGGGTCAGATAGACGGCCTGGACAGCAGTCAGCCACTGCTTATTCAGCGGCGAGAAGCTGTTGTTGTTCAGGATGTTTTTGACGTTCACATCGCTTGTTGGATACTGATAGTACCAGTTCAGGAAGTTCAGCAGGTTCTGGCCATTGGTCGCGTTGCCATAGCAGCTGTAGGTCGCCATGAACGTGGTGCCCGAGAGCGGATAGGCACCGGTCTGGTTGGTGAGCGGCAGAACCGAGAGGCCGGCCACCGCGACGCCGCCATGGAGCGGTTCGGTCGACGCGAAGTTGATGCCGTAGACGTTCCAGTTCGCCCAGGTCGACGTAGCTGACGGAGGCGTCAGGCGGGTGTCACCCCAGGCAAGGTCCACCGCCGCCGGCGTCGGCGGGATGAAGGTCAGCGTGGTCGCCGCAGTGGCCGGAGTGGTCACGCCTGCGATACGCTGGGCCTCGTTCTGCACCGATGCCGCATACGGCGCGTTGGTTGCGATCGCATAGGGCTTGACGAAGTCGCCGCTGACATAGCCGATGCGGCCCGCCTGCGCCGCGGCCGTGCCGACCGCGGCCTGAACGCCGCCGCTGCCGCTGCTGCCGGCCCAGGCGCCAGCGACGGTCGATGCTGCGTTCCACGGGCCGTTGCCACGGGCCGCGGCGATGTTGGAGATCAGGTTCGAGAAGCTGGTGCTCGGCAGGTTCGCAGCACCGAAGATGGACTTGTACTTGTAGGTGTCGGTCGGGTCGATCAGCGGGCAGACCGCCTTCAGGTAGTTGGTGATGATGAAGCTGGTGCCGCTGCCGTCCGAGCGGTACGCCACCGAGATCGGCAGCGAGGCGCTGGCGTAGGGCTGCGCGGTCCCGACGCCGTTGCCGACGTTGGTGTAGTTGAACGCTTGGTTCACAACGGTGCCCGTGCTGGAAAGCGTCGGGATGGTGGCGACGCTGTTCCAGTCGGTGACCAGGCCCGAGAAGATCGCGCAGAGCTGGGCGCTCGAGAGCTGGATCGCGCCGCCGGTCACGATGGCGCCGCCGGACTTGATCTGCGAGTTGATGGTCAGCAGGGTGCTGTTGACGTTGACCGGGATCGCGACCGGAACCTCGAACGCCGGCAACTGGACCGGGTTGCCCCAGGCAGCCACGTTGAAGCTCACCGGGCTGCTGCTTCCGACGGCGACCTGGGTGGTCGCAGTGGCGCCGCCGCTGGCCCAATTGGCCGACGGAGTGAAGCTGAACGCCGCCGTGGTCAGCGCCGCAAGGGTCGAGGCCAGCGGCGAGTCGGACAGGCCGACGTCGACGCGCGGATAGGGATAGCTGCCGAAATTGGTCGAGTTGAGCGTGTCGACGTACGGCGGCTGGGCGGCCGGGAACGGCGTCGCGACGACGGAGCCCGCGGTCACGTTGCCGCTGTACCACTGCGACGGAGTGTTGCTGATATAGCCGCGGAAGCCGTTGCCCGAACCGACGCCGGCATACATGCCCTGGACGGTGGTGTCGACGCCGGCACAAGCCGCCGGCAGCAGACCCGGGGTCGGGCCGGCCGCATTGAAGCTCGCCGAGAAGCTGAAGCCGTCATTGCCGACCGTCGCGCCGGTGTAGCAGTCGAAGATCTGGCGGAACGCTTCGGAGGCGAGCGTGCTGCCGCCGAAGTAGAGGCCGTTGGTCGCTTGCGCGTTGGCCGGCTGAACGGCCGAGAGCATGGCAGCGGCCGACAGCACCAGCGCCGACGACGTGCCGAGCAGATACTTGGTAGTCGATTGCATGTTCATCTCACTCATCTCGAGGGTTGTAACCATCGGCGCTGCGGCGTCACTCCGTCGTCATGAGATCGACAAGTAAACATCAGGATGTCTGATGTATTATTTGTCGTTTTTTGATAGGCCTAATAGATATATCTAAAATAGGCCTAAGTATCTCCTGCACCGAAGGAATGTTTCCGTTCGTCGATGATTGGCTAACGTCTCATAGACAACTCGAAGATGAGATTCGCGCAGAGAATATTTCTAGCCTTATTTTGAAAAAGCTCTTGGCAATACCGCCTGACGTGATCTATGGAAACGCGGCGCGATCGTGTTGCTTAGTCGTTAATATGCAACCTTTGCGCAAGTGGCGGTGAGGCGGGGCTTCCACATGGAAGACAATTCGAGCGGGCGACTTGCGATTCGCGTGGAGCATGGCGGTCATGCATTGTTGGCCCGCCCGCTGTCGTATGGCGGTCATCATTCGGGGCCTTCGGGCAATGTGAGGCGTGCGCAGGAGCTGCATCAGCAGGGCATCGCGCATGCACGGGAGGAGCGCTGGCGCCAGGCGCTACGCGCATTCAATGAAGCGGTGCGGCTTGCGCCCGATCAGCCCGGCTTCAACTACTGCAAGGGTGTGGCGCTGTGCCGGTTCGATCGCTTCGACGATGCGCGGCACGCCTTCATGGCGGAGCTGCAGGTGACGCCGACGCATGCGCCGGCGCTGGCTGAGATCGGCACCTGTCTTGCGCGCACCGGCCGCCCGCGCGAGGGCATCCCCTATCTGCAGGAAGGCTTGCGGCTGCTGCCGAACATGCCGCTGGCGCAATACAGCCTCGGCCTTGCGCTGCTCACCGAGAACCGGCGCAAGGAGGCGCTGGAGGCGCTCGATCAGGCCGTTGCTCTCGATGCCGGCTACGCCGAGGCCTATCGGACCCGCGGCCTCGCTCATGTGATGGACGGTCAGTTCGACAAGGCGGTCGAGGACCTGCAGGCCGCATCGACCATCGACAGCCAGAACTACAAGGCCATGCTCGAGCTCGGCATGAACTTCGGCGCGGCAGAGCGTCCCCAGCAGGCTGCGCGGCTGTTCGAGCTCGCCGCCGAGAGCGCGCCGAACGTCGCGTTGCCGCAATATCTCTACGGCCACTTCCTGATCAATCAGCGCCAGTTCGAGCGCGGGCTCAGCTATGTCGACCGCGCGCTCGCGCTCGATCCGCTGCAGGCCGAGCATCACATCGCGCGCGGCTTCGGTTTCCTTGGCCAGGGCCGGGTGGAGGACGCCGTCGCAGCCTTTCGGCGTGCCGGCGAGCTCGATCCGGCAAATGCGGCGGTCGCCGGTACGGTCTTGTTTGCGCTCCAGCACAAGCCGGGTGTGACCCGCGAGGAGCTGTTGCGCGAGCACAAGCGCTGGGCCGCGCTGTACCGTCCCAGCATGCCGAACGACCGGCTGGCGTTTGCCAACCCGCCGGATCCGACCCGCAAGCTGCGGCTCGGTCTGGTCTCGGCGGACCTGCATCGGCACGCGGTGTCGTTCCTCACCCTGCGCGCCTTCGAGCAGCTCGCCGCGCTCGGCTATGAGATTTTCTGCTACAAGACCGACAGCAAGATTCAGGATGACGATTTCAGCGAGCGCTACAAGGCGATATCGCTCGCCTGGCGCGACGTGTCGAGCATCGACGATGCGGCGCTCGCGCGACAGGTCGCCGAGGATAGGGTCGATATCCTGTTCGATCTTGCCGGTCACACCGCCGGCAACCGTCTGTCCCTGTTCGCCGGTCGTGCCGCGCCGATCCAGCTCGGCTGGGCCGGCTATGTCGGCACCGTCGGGCTCGATACCTATGACGGCCTGATCGCCGATCCCGTGGAGATTCCGCCGGAGCATGATGCGGGCTATGTCGAGCGGGCGATCCGGCTGCCGGATTGCTACGTCTGCTACCAGCCGCCGATCGGCGCGCCCGATGTGGCGTCGCTGCCGAGCGAGACGAGCGCGTGTTTCACCTTCGGTTGCTTCAATCGTCCGGCCAAGCTCAACGCCGAGGTGGGCAAGGCGTGGGCGCGCATTCTCGCCGAGGTACCGGATTCGCGCATCCTGATGGTCTATGGCGGTCTCGGGGAGGCCTCTACGCGCGAGGCCGTCTACGCCGTGCTGGAGCGCGGCGGCCTTTCGCGCGAGCGCGTCGAACTCGTCGGGGAGAGCGAGCAGGCCAAGCTGCTCGAAGCCTATGGCGAGGTCGATCTGGCGCTCGATCCGTTTCCTTATTCGGCCGGCGTCACCACGCTCGAAGCCATGTGGATGGGCGTGCCGACGGTGACTTTCGCCGGCGACACTTTCGCCGGTCGTCACTCGGCCACGCATCTGACTGCCGCGGGCCTCGGCCAGTTCTGCACCTCGAGCGTCGACGATTATGTCGCGCTTGCCGTCGAATGGGCGCGACGGCGCGGTGAACTGGCGGAGCTTCGCCGCTCTCTGCGCGAACGGGTGGCGGCGTCGCCGCTCTGCGACGCGCCGCGCTTTGCCGACAATCTGTCGCGCGCCCTGATGCAGCTCTGGACCGAGTGGTGCGCCGCGCGCAGCGCCGCCTGACGCCGGCCTCTGAAGCTTCGTTTGGGGGCGCACGGCTGCTGAACTGTTTGTGAGGCGGGCACGGAAGGGACGTGGTGATGGCGGGAGCGGAGACCTCTGAGGCGCAGGCATCGAGAGCCGCGGCGGCCATGCTGAAGCAGGCCTCGACCGAGCGCCAGGCCGAATTCGCGCAAGCCGTGTTGGACCGCGCTTTCGCGCTGTTCCGCAACGGTCAGCTCGACAGTGCGGATGTGCTGCTCGAAACCATGGAGCAGGAGCTCGTGGTCCGGCAGCGGGTCATGCACCTGCGCGGTGTGATCGCTCTGTATCGCGGCGAGGACGAGAACGCGCTCGATTTCCTGGAAGAGGCGATCAGGCTTGAACCCGCCGACGCGGACGCGCACGCCAATCTCGGCGGGCTGCTGTTGAAGTCGGGGCAATATCCGCAGGCGCTGGCGGCCTATGCCGCTGCCTTGACGCTGCAGCCGGATAACGCCGCGGCGCGGCTCGGCCTGCCGCGCGCCTTGGCCGGCTCCGACCTGCCCGATCTTGCCGTCGCCGCCTTTCGCGACGGACTCACGGCCTCGCCCGAACCGGCCGAGGCGCCTGCGGCTGCGGCGCTGGCAGAATTGCTCGACGCGCATGGCGGGCGCGAAGATGCCAAGGCGCTGTTGGACGAGATGCTGGCGCGCCATCCAGACCATGAGGCGTTGCTTCGGATCGCGCACGAACCTGCCGAACCGGCCGATGGCGCCGAAGAGGCTGCAGGCGCCGTGGATATGGCCGCCAACGCCGACCGGGGGACCGATCCGGTGACGGCCGTAGCGCTGCGGATGACTGCGACGCCGCGTGTCGCCAGCGCCACGCTGTGCGAGGCCCTGTTCATGGAAGGCTGCCGCCACCATCGCGGCGGTGATATCGCGCGTTCGAGGCGGTTCTTCGAGCGCATTCTCGAGATCGATCCGGCTCACGTCAACGCGCTGTGCAATCTCGGATCGATCACCCTGGCGCGCGGCGACGTCGCGCGAGCGCAGATCTTGTTGCAATCTGCCGTAACCCTGGCGCCCGGGCTCGCGCCGGCGCGGATCGCTTTCGCCGATGCCTTGATGGCCGGCGGCAGGTTCGAGCAGGCGGGGGTTCATTATCGCAAAGCATTGGAGCTCCTTCCCGACAGCGACTTGGCGCACGCGCAATATGCGATGGCGCTGCGGCAACTCGGCGATCTCGACGGCGCGATGACGCATTTTCTCGCGGCGACCAGGATCAATCAGCAGCAGTCGCCGCGGTTCTACGAAGGCCTGGGCCGGACCTGTGCCGCGCGCGGCAATTCGCAAGGGGCCGAGATCAGCCTGAAGCACGCGCTCGCGCTCGATCGAAGGTGCGTGAGCGCCCATCATGCGCTTGGCGAGTTGTATCTGGGGCTTGGCCGGCCGGCCGACGCGGAAGCCGCGTTTCGCGCCGCGCTCGCTCTCGATCCGAGCGATACCGACGCGCAAAGCGGTGTGGAACGCGCGCGCTCTGTACGCGCGTGCGAGGCAAGCGGAGCGCCGTAACATGCGTGTAGTTCGCGCAACTAATGCAGGGCCTGCGAGTGCCGTCTTGCGACGAGGCGCGGGGCCTGTGTCTGTTGTGGCCGTACAGTCCAGTCGATCGCGCGATGCATCACTCATCGTGCGTTGTATGTGTTGGCGGTCGCGAGCATCGCGCGATGTCGCTTCCGCGGTTGAGTTCATTGCTATGTCATCAACTTTGGTTATGAACAGCGCGGCTGAACTCAAGCGAGTAGAACGCTGCGGCCGGGGATGGGGTCCCAGCTATGAGCGACACCAATCGAGCGGCGTTGCTCAGCCTTCTCGTCGCGAGCTACGACGATCTCAGATCGCGCTTGGTGCGACGTGCCGGTTCTGCGGAGCTGGCGGACGAGGCGCTTCAGGATACATTCCTGCGCCTTTCGAACGCGACGGGAATAGGACCGGTCCGCGATCTGAAGGCATATCTGTTTCGGGTTGCGCTGAGCATCGTCAGCAATCGGCGCGTCGCGGAACGTCGTCGTCGCACCGTATCGGAAGGCGATGCAGTGTTCGAGATGGTGGACGACAAGCCGGGACCCGATCGGGTGATCGAGGCGCGTTCCGAGATCGGCGCACTGAAGCGGGTGATTTCGGAAATGCCGCCCCGCCGCCGCGAGATGTTCATGGCGACCTTTGTCGACGAAGTGCCGTTGCGGGAAACGGCGCTGCGCTTCGGCGTCAGCGTCCGGACCGTGCAGGTGGAGCTCAAACAGGCGTTGGTCCATTGCGCGGCGCGCCTCGAACGGACGACGCAGGACTCGCCGCCGCTCCGGCCCCGGAATCACGTCTATCAGCAAGGTCGCGCGCTCCGTGCAGTGTACTGGACCCGGACAGTTGCTATCGGCGATCAGTCGTGCGCGGCAACGCCGGACGAGCCGTTGTGAATTTGCGCGCCTCGGCTGGGAATCCTCGCCCGGATGTCCTGGCCGGAAGGTGCCGGCACGCCCGTTGGGGCCATGAGGTCGGACGCGCATGAGCTTGGCTGCGCAGAAGAGAAAGCTTGCAATGCCGCGGCCGCTGCCGGCCGATTTCATGACGCATCTCGCCGCGCGAGGTGCGTTGCGCGACGGGCAGGGCGCTGCGGTCGCGCGGGCGTCCCGTCAAGGCGATGGGCTCTCCGGGCCGCCCGATTGGAGTGCGTTGACCAAGCTCACGGCATCGACGCTGGCCGATGAGCTCGCAAGCTTCTACGGTTGCAGCCGGGTGAAGCGCGACGATCTCACGCAGAACCGTTTTGCCGGCGGCGACATGTCGATGCGCTTCCTGAAGGAAGGCCGGTTGTTTCCTTATGAGAGTGCAGGCGGCGCGTTCAAGCTGGCCGTGGCCGCGCCGATCGACGACGAAACGCTGCGATCGATCGAAATCGCGTTGCGCGAGCCAGTGGTGTTGGCGGTGGCCACCGCCGACGATATCGATGCGGCGCTGTCGCTGCAACTTGAGGCGGAGCAGAGCCAGGCTGCGCCGCAGGCCAGCTCGCATGCGGGTGAGGACGACCTCGACAACCTTCGCGACCTCGCGCGCGGCGCGCCGGTCGTGCGCGCGCTGGACGATCTGTTTCGAATGGCGGCCGAGCAGCGCGCGACCGATCTGCACATCGAGCCCAACGGCGAAGGCCTGCAGGTGCGGCTGCGGGTCGATGGCATGCTCAAGAACGTCCCGGCGCCGCCGATGAGCATGGCCAAGGGCATCCTGTCGCGTCTGAAGATCCTGGCCGGCCTCAACATTATCGAACGCCGTTTGGCCCAGGACGGCCGGGCGCATATCGCGGTCGGCGGCACCGAGATCGATCTGCGCGTCGCCACCATGCCGACCATGCATGGGGAGTGCGCCGTGATCCGCCTGTTGCGCAAGGGCTCGGGCCTCGCCGCGCTGAACCAGATCGGGCTCAGCCCCCGCGACGAAGCCATCCTGCGCAAGGCGTTGCTCGCGCCTTATGGCATGGTCATCGTGACCGGGCCGACCGGCTCCGGCAAGACCACCACGCTCGCCGCGTCGCTCGCCGTCATCAACGAGCCGACGCGCAAGATCCTGACCATCGAGGATCCGGTCGAATACCAGATCCCCGGCATCAACCAGACCCAGGTCCATCCTGCGATCGGACTGACTTTTGCATCGGCGCTGCGTTCGTTCATGCGGCTCGATCCCGACGTCATCATGGTCGGCGAAATGCGGGATTCCGAAACCGCGCATATCGGCGTGCATGCCGCGCTTACCGGGCATCTGGTGCTGACGACATTGCACACCAACACCGCAGCCGGCGCGATCACGCGGCTGATCGACATGGGAATCGAAAGTTTTCTGTTGGCCTCCTGTGCGCGGGTGATCGTGGCGCAGCGCCTGGTGCGCATCCTCTGCGACCATTGCAAGGAGGCCTGTCGCCTGACGGCTGCAGAGATCGCCGCCGACGAGCGTTATGCCGCGCTCGGCATCGAACCGGGGGAGACCGTCTGCCGGCCGAAGGGCTGCGAGTGGTGCGGCTTCACCGGCTTTCGCGGCCGCAAGGGCGTGTTCGAGATCATGGAGATCGGCCCCGCGCTGCGGCGTGCAATCGGTCCGAAGACGGACGCCAGCGATCTCGAAGCCGCGGCGCGTCGCGAAGGCATGACGACGATGACGCAGGACGGCATCATCAAGCTCCGCGCCGGGCAGACCACGCTCGACGAGATCTTTCGCCTCACCACGAGCCTGTAGCGGTCATGCCCCATTATCGCTACCGCGCGCTGACCCGGGCCGGAGAGATCATCCTCGGCGACGTCGAGGCGCCCTCGCGCGAGGAGGTGCTGCGGCGGATCGAGTATCTCGGCCACCTTCCGGTCGAGGCGGAAATCGCCGGCGGCGGCGTGACACGAACCAATATCGTCAGCCGAGGATCGCTCGGCGGTCGCGAGCTGACGACGTTCCTGCGGCTGCTTGCGCTCCTGCTGCGGTCCGGATTGAATCTCGAAGCCTCGCTGCAGACGCTGGAGGACGATACCAACAAGTCGGTGGCGCGCTTTGCGGGCGGCCTTCGCTCCGCCGTGTCCGGCGGCGACGGCTTTGCCGAGGCGCTGGAGCGGCAGGCCGCGCTGCTCGAGCCGATGTATATCGCCATGGTCCGGGCCGGCGAGGCGTCGGGCAAGCTCGAAATCGTCCTGCGCGCGATCGTCGAGGACCGGACCCGGCGCGAGCAGATGTCGCAACGGATCACCACCGCGGTCCGCTATCCGCTGTTCCTGGTCGGAGCGGCGATCGTGATCCTGTTCTTCTTCCTGCTTTACGTGGTGCCGCAGTTCGAGCCCATCTTCAGCGAGATGCAGGGCCATTTGAATGCGGGGGCGGCATTCGCGCTCACCGCCTCGACCTGGTTGCGCGCCCATCTCGACCTGCTGCTCGGCGTCGGCACCGGCGTGCTGCTGGTCGGCTGGCTCGTCCTGCGGCAGCCGGCGGCGCGAGCGCGACTGATGGCCACGTTCACGGCACTGCCGGGAATTGCCGGGCTGATGCACGATCGGCGCGCCGCGCGCTTCATCGGCACGCTCGGGCTCCTGGTGGAGAACGGCGTGGCGCTGCCGGCCGCGCTCAAGATCCTGCGCGACGTCGTGAGCGAGCCCGATTATGTCGCCGCGGTCGAGCAGGTGCATGAGCAGGTCCGCAACGGCCGCCGCTTCATCGAGGCGCTGGCCGACAGCGACCTGGTGCCGCCGCTGGCCGTGCGCATGCTCCGCGTCGGCGACGAGACCGGCGACCTTTCGGCGATCGCGCAGCACGCATCGCAGTTCTACGAGCAGCGGCTCGCCATCGGTCTCGATCGCATGATGGGTGCGATCGGCCCGGTCACCATCATCCTGGTCAGTATCGGCATCGGCTCGTTGATCGTCTCCATCATGAGCGCTTTGCTGAGCATCACCGAGCTCGCCAAATGACGGACTCCATCACGACCGATCCGCGCGCCGGCTCGACCTTGATCGAGATGATGGCGGTCATGGTGATCATCGCCATGCTGGCCTCCCTGGTCGGCGTGCTGCTGCCCGGCACCGGCCGCGGCCGGCTGAAGGCGCTCACATTGCAGACGGCCGCGATGATGCGGCGTGAGCGTCTCGTGGCGGTGCTCACCGGAAGCAGCCGCCGCATCTCGCTCGATACGAGCGCGCGTACGCTCGTCGGAGACAGCGGGGTGATCGCGATTCCGCGCGACGTGGTGGTCGATGTGGTCGGCGTGGACGAAACGTGGGCGGGACGGCAGGCGGTGGTGCGGTTCGAGCCGGATGGCGCTTCGACCGGCGCCGCGGTCAAATTCTCCTGGGACAAGGTGCGTTATGAGGTCGATGTCTCCTGGTACAACGGCCGCGTCGCGGTCGATCTTCAATGAACGCCGCGCCGCTCGCGCAGGGTTCACGCTGATCGAGGCGCTGGTGGCGATGACGCTGCTGCTCGCCTTCGTCTCCGTGCTGGGGCCTCAGCTGTTCCACGCGCGCCGCATTGCCGATCGCATCGACGGGCGGATCGCGGCGCAGGCGCTGCTGCGCTCCCTGCTCGACGCGCCGCCGGACCGTGTCGCGCTTTCGCGGGGACCTCGCGACGGCGAAACCGGCGGCATGCGCTGGCGCATCACCGCGGAGCCGATGTTCATCGACGCCATGATCCCGCCGAAGGCTGAGTTGGTCCCGGCCAAGACCGCGAAGCCGGACGCACCCGTCGAGAAGCGCCCGAACTGGATCGCCTATCACCTGACCGCGACAGTGTCCTGGGCGCCGGGGCGAACGGTCACTGCCGACACATTGCAGCTGGGCCTGCCTGGGGAAGATCAATGATCATCCTCCGGCTTCCCGCGCGCCGCCAAGCCGAGCACGGCTTTACCCTGATCGAAGTGCTGGCGGCGCTTGCCATCGGGGCGGCGGTGATCGCGGGCGTGGCGGCGTTGATCCACAATGTCGCGCTCAACTTCGATCGGGGCACCGGCCTTGCGGGCAAAGCGGATCAGCTGCTGCTGGCGGCGGAGCGGATCGGCGCGGATCTGGGGTCGGCGCGCCAGCTTCCGCGCGGGCGCGACGCCAAGGCGGGCGTGGCCTTTGTCGGCGAGCCGGGGCAGCTGAGGTTCATCGCTGCGGGTGGGGTTGCTGCCGGACCGCAAGGTGAGGAGGTGGTCAGTCTCACGGTCGAGGATGTCGAGGGGACTGCTCATCTGATCCGACGCCGCGCGCCGTGGTCCGGGCCGCGTACGCTGTTCGAGAGCCTGGCCCTACGCGACCCGATCGATCTGATCGAAGGCAATGTCGATATCGCTTTCGCGTTTGGCAGCTTCGGAGCCGACGGCAATCTGATCTGGAGCGACAGCTGGCGCAGCCAGCCGCTGCTGCCTCGGCTGGTTCGGCTCACGATCCGGGATCGGGCCAGCGGCGCCGAGCTGCTTCCGGGTCTTGCGTTCCGGCTGCGCTCCGACGCGCCGCTTGGCTGCGCCCAGGCCGATGCGAGCGCCGATTGCCTGAAGGCAGGCGCGCCGACGCAGGCTGCGCCAAAGCAGGATCGACCCAGGACTGAGCCCGCTGGAGCGCGTGGATGAGTGTGCGGGATCGCGAGCGCGGAATGGTTCTGTTCGCCGTGCTGTGGGCGATTGCGTTCTGCTCGGTGCTGGTGATGGCGACGTCGATGACCTTCCGCAGCCTTGCCGGGATCGTGGCGATCGACCGCGACCGTGTCCAGGCCGATGTGCTGCTCAGCGCCGGGCTGGAGGTCGCGGCCGGCATGTCCGCTGCGCTCAAGGATGCGCCGCTCACCGCGCGCAGTACCGTCGTGACCTTGCCGACCGGGGAGGTGCGTGTGAGTGTCGGCGACGAGACCGGCCGCATCGATATCGGCCGGGCGCCTGCCGACGTGCTGGCTTCGCTGCTGCGCCATGTCGGCGCCGATGATGACGAGGCCGACGCTCTGGCGAAGGCCATCGTGGCGCTGCGCGATCAGGATCACGCTGCGCCGCCCGCAGACGGCGCGCAGCGCCAGCGGTCGGTGGTTGACAAGAAGCCCGAGCAGCCTACCGCTCCACAAGCGCAGTCGCCGTTCAGCGACATCCGGCAGCTCGCCGCGGTGCCCGGCATACGGCTGGAATGGATCACGGCGATGGCGCCCTTGATCACCGTCTATGGCAGCGAGGCTGTGAACCCCTTGACCGCCCCAGTCGCGGTGATCAGGGCGCTGCCGTTCTTTGAGGAAGCCCGCATGGAGAGCTTTCTTGCGACGCGCGGGACGCCGCTGGTGGATGGCGAGCGGCTCGGCTTTCTGCTTGGCCGCACCCAGCAATATCTGAAGGTTCAGCAGAGATCGGTGATCTCGGTCGAGCTCGCGGCGCGCACCACGGACGGATATTCGGTCAAAGCGAGGGCTTTCATCGTCCTGCTCAAGGGCGACAAACAGCCCTATCGTGTTCTGGCCTGGAATCCTGGCGGACGGCGCGTTGCGCGAGACGCCGCGATGGTGTCGGGGGATACCGATGGACCTTGAGACGATCGCAAAGGCCTGGATCGATCATCTCGCGCGGCTCTGGCTTGGCTGGCGCGACCGGCGCCGCGCCCGCAACTGGCTCAAGCTTCGTCAGGACGATGACGATCTGATCGTGCGGCAGAGCGACGGGACGCAGCAGACCTGGCCCGGCGCCTTGTCGCCGGGAGCCGCCCTTCCGGGCGAGCTTGCGCGCTCGGCGCAGCGCGCTTTCGTGATGCTGGAGCTCGGCAGCGAGGAGATCGTCTCGCGCCGCATGAGCGTGCCTGCGCAGGCCCGCGAACTGTTGCCCGGCATCGTTCGCAACCAGATCGAACGGCTCTCGCCCTGGCGCGCAACCCAGGCCTGTTACGGCTTCGATGTCCAGGATAGTGCCGAGCCAAATCACCTCGATGTCCGGGTTCTGATCACGCCGCGCGCGGTCGTCGACGACGCGCGTCATCGCATGGCGGCACTGGGCCTGCACGTCGACGCGGTCGTCGCCGGCGGAGCATCGGCGGGAGCAGCCAACGGCATCACGCTGTGGTCGCGGCTTGCGGATGCCGACGGTACACGCCTGATCCGGCTGCGCTGGATCATCGGCGGTGCGATGGCTGCGGCAGTTGGCCTCGCCGTGGTCCTGAATGTCTGGGCGTTCATGGCGGCCGCGGCGGCTGATGCCGAGAGCGGCGAGATCGTCGCAGAGATCGCCAGACTGCAGCGCCAGGTCAAAGGCACTTACTCGCCGCAGTCGATCGCATCGCTGCCGGCCGCCGAACGGGCATGGGCGCTGAAGGAGACCTCGCTGGTGTCGGCGATCGTGATCGAGGCGCTGTCGCGGGTGCTGCCCGACAGCGCCTATCTGACCGAGCTGAACATCGACGGTTCGACGGTGCGGATCGCCGGTATTGCCACGGACGCGCCCGCGCTGATCGCGCCGCTCGAACAATCAGGCCAGTTCAAGGACGTTCATTTCTACGCACCGACCACGCGCAGCGCCGATGGCGCCCGTTTCATCTTTCACATCGAGGCGCGCGTCGAGCCGCATCCGACGATGGCCGGAGGCTGACATGCCGAAGCTGAACCTCAAGCTGAAGCTTGACCTCAACCGCGAGCAGCTGCTTGCGGCCGGCGCCTTCGGCGCGCTGCTGCTGATCTGCATGCTCACCACTGCCAACGCGCTGCAGACCTGGATCGAAGCGGCGCAAAGCCTTGGCGAGCGCCGCGATCAGCTCGCGAGCCTGCAGTCGCGCGTCGGCGCGACGGTCAAGCAGCGCAAGTCGCAAGCCATGGCGGCGCCTGCGCTCGCCTTTCTCGACGCGCCGACCGGCGGGCTCGCAGCGGCGCAATTCCAGGCCTATCTGTCGCAGCTGATCGCGGATCAGAAGGCGGTCCTGGTTTCATCGGGGATTCAGGCCGCCGAGCGCGACGACAAGAGCGATGCGATCAAGCTCCAGCTCGCACTGACGGCGACGATCCCTGCGCTGCAGGAGCTGCTGTACCGGCTGGAGAGCGGAATGCCCTATGTGTTCGTGGATTCGCTTCTGATGCAGCTCGGTGGCTCGACCGAGCGCAACGCGGCCGATCCGGTGTTGAAGGTCACGCTGACAGTGCATGCGTTCTGGCGCCGCCCGAGCGCTTGAGCGGCGCGCCGCAACCGCCGCACTTACTCTGCCGCTTCGGCCGCCGTGTTCACCAGGCGCCGGAAATAGGCGATGGTCTTCTGCAGGCCCTCGTCGAGCTGGACGCGTGGCATCCAGTCGAGCACGGTGCGGGCCAGCGAAATGTCGGGCTGGCGCTGGCGCGGATCGTCTGCAGGCAGCGGCTTGAAGATCAGCGAGCTGCGCGATCCCGTCAGCGCGATCACGCGCTCGGCCAGCTCGCGGATGGTGAACTCGTTGGGATTGCCGATATTGATCGGGCCGGTGAAGTCGTCCGGCGTGTCCATGGTCTGGATCATGCCCTCGATCAGGTCGTCGACGTAGCAGAAGCTGCGCGTCTGGTTGCCGTCGCCATAGATGGTGATGTCCTCGCCGCGCAGGGCCTGCACGATGAAATTCGACACCACCCGACCATCGTTCGGATGCATTCGCGGCCCGTAGGTGTTGAAGATCCTGACGACCTTGATGCGCAAGCCGTGCTGGCGCCAGTAATCGAAAAACAAGGTCTCGGCGCAGCGTTTGCCTTCGTCGTAACAGGAGCGGATCCCGATCGGATTGACGCGGCCCCAATAGCTTTCGGGCTGCGGGTGGATTTCCGGGTCGCCATAGACCTCGGAGGTCGAGGCCTGCAGGATCTTTGCCTTTACGCGCTTGGCGAGGCCGAGCATGTTGATCGCGCCATGGACGCTGGTCTTGGTCGTCTGCACCGGATCGAACTGATAGTGGACCGGCGAGGCCGGGCAGGCGAGATTATAGATCTGGTCGACCTCGACATAGAGCGGGAACGTCACGTCGTGACGCATCACCTCGAAATACGGATTGCCGATCAGATGCGCGATGTTGGCCCGGCGGCCGGTGAAGTAGTTGTCGACGCAGAGCACGTCGTCGCCGCGATCGAGCAGGCGTTCGCACAGATGCGAGCCGAGAAATCCGGCGCCGCCGGTCACCAGCACCCGGGCCACGTCAGTCCTTCCTTATGATCGGAACGGCGGCGGAATCCGTCGGCCAGGCCCACGGCCGCGGCGTGGTCGGAACGAAACCCGCGATATGCGAGCAATCGCCGCTCTGGGAGCCAAACACGGTCCACTGCGTCACCTTCCAGAGCGTCCGTCGGCGCAGGTTCGCGCCGGCGATGACGCAATTGTTCCAGGGCGCGACAACGAACTGGATGTCGTAACAGCCGGCGGGCAGGTTCGAGACCGTTGCAAGCCGGGACGGCGCAAGCGGCTCGGCGAGCTGGTCGGGGCCCCACTGCCGCACATGACAGGGCGAGACATAGAGGTGCTGCAGATGGACGGGCGATGCGTTGACGATGGAGAATTCGGCCGCCTGCACGCACGACGACGTTGCTGATAGCGACGTGATCGCCGCGACCGATGCCCAGACAAGCGCGCGACACGCCGCGAGCCGGATGCGCATCCCATGTCGTCGGCCTATCATCGCTGCACTGTCCCGCTGCCTTGTTGGACAGCAGTAGCAGCCTGCCATTGCAGATTTGTGGCACCTACAACGTGTGCAGGAATTTCAAACAACTGTCATCGCGTGAAATCGCCGATGTCGGCGCTGCTACGCCGTGACCTCGACGCGGCTTCCGTCAGGCATGGCGATCACCGCCTCGTAGAAGCCGTCGCCGGTCGTGCGTGGCGCCGAGACGAGGACGCCATCGACCGCGCAACGTTCAGCGAGCGCATCGACGTCAGCCGCACTGCCGAGCGCAACGGCGACGTGATCCCAACCGATGCAGTCAGACGCATTCGCACCGGCAAGCCACGGGCCGGTCATGAGTTCGATCCGCGTGCCGCCACCGGGCAGCGTGGCGAAGCGCGAGACGAAGCCGGCGCGGCGCGTGCTGTGATATGCCGGGCTCACGGTTGCATGGAAGTAGCGTTGCCAGAACGCTGCTGCGGCGTCGAGATCGCTGGTCCAGAGCGCGACATGGGCGAGATGCATAGGGAGGTCCGTTCAGTTCTGTTCCGCGCCGGCGCGCTGCGCCGACAACGTCACGATGCCGAGCAGCGCGGCCAGCATCCAGAATGCCGCCTGCAGGCTGACGAACTCGGCGACGAAGCCGATCGCTGCGGGTCCTAACAGAACGCCGGAATAGCCCGTCGTGGTGACCGCTGCGACGGCGAGGCTGACCGGCATGGCGTCCTGCGTGCCTGCCTTACGGAACAGGATCGGGACGAGGTTGGATGCGCCGAGGCCGATCAACAGAAAGCCGGTGATGGCGACGGCGGCAAAGGGAATGGTGAGCAGGACGACGAAGCCCGCGATTGCGATCAGGCTGCCCCAGAACAGGGTGGCGCGGTCGCCGGTGCGGCTCACGATGGCATCGCCGCCGAGCCGGCCCGCCGTCATGGCGATCGAGAACAGCATGTAGCCGAGGCCCGCTTGCGCCTTGGGCAGGTGGTCCGCAGCCGTGAGCAGCAGCGCGCCCCAGTCGAGCATGGCGCCTTCGACCAGAAACATGATGCCGGCCAAGGCGGCCAGCAGCACCACGAAGCCATGTGGGAGAACGAAGAGCGGTCCGGCCTCGGACGGCCGCGCGCGCAGGAGCCGCGGCGTGGTGAGCCCCATGGCTAGGCCCATGAGGCTCGAGCAGACGAGGGTGCTGATCAGCGCATCGGCCCCCATGGCCAGCAACAGCGTCATCATGCCGGCTCCGACGAAGCCGCCGATGCTGAACTGGGCATGAAAGCCTGACATCAGCGGCCGTCCTTCGGCACGCTCGACTTCGATCGCATGAACGTTCACGGCGACGTCGAGCGAGCCCAGCGAGGCGCCGAAGGCGAATAATGCGGCTCCCAGCATTGCCGGCGTGGCTGCAAATGCCAGCAGGGGCAGGATGATTGCGAGCCCAAAGCCGCCCGCGACGATGATCGGCTTGCTGCCAAGGCGGCTCGTCAGCACGCCCGTCAGCAGCATTGCGGCCACCGCGCCGATGCCGAGGCAGAGCAGAAGCAGGCCTAGCGTCGCATCATCGACCGCGAGCCGCTGCTTGGCGAACGGCACCAGCGGTGCCCAGCAAGCGATGCCGAACCCGGCGACGAAGAACCCGAGCCGTGTCGCGAGCTTGGCCGCGCGCTGAACAGAAGACGACATGATGAACTCTCAGGCTAGGGCGCAGGGCGCTCGTCCCGCAAGTGGGGACAGGTGAGCGACGAGCAGGTGCGATCCGCGTTCATCGGGCCGCATGATGGTTTGGCTGTCGTCATGCCGGTGGACCGGCTTTGAGAATGGAGGCGCCGGCCTTCGTAAGGGCCTTGAGCTGAGCGGTGGGCGCGTCATGCTCCACGACGAGGTGTGCGATGTCCTTGATCGCGGCGACGCGATGTGGTGCGCGGGTCTCGAGCTTGTCCGTGGTGGCCAGCACGAGAGTCTCTCGACTGACCGAGAGCAGCGTGCGCTTGAATATCGCGTCGGCAGTGTCGATCGCACTGATCCCGCTCTTGGCTGACACCGCACAGGCGCCGAGAAACAGCCGGTCGACGTTCATCTGCCCGATCGTGAGAACCGCACCGGCATCGACACTGCCGCCGATCACCGGATCGACGGCGCCGCCGATCATGATGAGCTTCAGGTCCTGGCGTTGCAGCACCGCAGTTGCGATGTCGATCGAATTGGTCGCAATCGTGAGCTCGGCATCCTCGGGCAGGAATTCGGTCAGCGCCAGATTGGTGCTGCCGCTGTCGAGAAAAATGAATTCGCCGGTCCTGATCGCCGTAGCCGCAGCACGCGCCAGCGCTTGCTTGCGCTCACGATCTGCGCCGATGCGAGCCGCCATCGGCAACCATCCCGGCGTGATCGGCAGCGCCCCGCCATAGACGCGGCGACAAAGTCCTTCGGCCGCCAGCGCCCGCAGATCGCGCCGGATCGCGTCCTCGGAGACGTCGAATTCGGCCGCCAGCGCTGCTGCAATGACCGATTGTCCCTGTGCCAGGCGTTCGCCGATCAGGTCCCGCCGCGCCATCGGAATTTCGTCTGACATGGCCGAGACCCTATCATGCAAAAACAAGAATAACAACGTGCATAAACGTGCAAACATCCGAAGGTCAGCGCGGATCGTCCTTGCCGGCCTTCGCCGGATCTCCCTGCGTGCCTTGAATATCGATGCGTCAAAAAGCCAAATTTGCTTGAGCTTCCAGGCGGATCACCCCAGTCCAGATGCTCCGCGAAAAATATTTTGATTTCTATTTTTCAGAAATCGTGGTTGTCTAGGGCATCCCGCCTCGATGAAGAGGGACGTGCGCATCGTCGCGATACGTGGAGGCGGGGAGCGGTGGCCGCGAGAGTGTCAGGCGCTGTTGCGCAAGACGACTGACGCTGTTGCGGACGGCCAAGCCGCGTGGTCCTGACACCCCGACGCTGGTGTCCTCGCGCTGATGCGTCTGCATCATGCGCGGATATGGTGGCCAACAAGCCCGGTGCACCAGGGAGAGCGCGGAGCAACCGTTAAACCCATCGCGCAGGGAATGCCGGATCGTTCGGCTGGACCTGTGGTACCTGCCGCCTGCATTTTTTTCGCAGGCGGGCCATGGGTTGCGGCCAGCGCCCGGCATTCCCTGCGCCTCTTTGCTTTCGGAGGCGGCTCACGATCCATAATTCGGGCGCGAACGCGCCGCGAAGGCGAGGAGGCGCGCCTTGCTCGTCCCGGTCCGGGCGGAACTGGCGTGACCGATGCTGCGGATCGTCGGCGTTCGGTCGCTTGACCTTTTGTCGAAATGGGGCTGGATGCGAGATGGATTTACCGGTGCAGGCGCGCGTGAGGAGAAGTGAGTGAGCGCAAAGTCAGTGGACGCCAAGCCCGCCTTTGTTGCTGTCGATTGGGGCACGTCGAGCTTTCGCGGCTGGCTGATATCGGCAGCAGGAGACGTGCTTGCCGAAAGCCGCGGGCCCGAAGGCATGTTGCATTGTGCGGCGACCGGTTTCGCGCCGGTGCTGCGCGATCATCGCGCCAAGCTCGGCGCGCCCGACGATCTGCCGGTGTTGATTTGCGGCATGGCCGGCGCCAAGCAGGGCTGGGTCGAGGCGCCGTATGTGCGGACGCCGACCCGGCTCGACAGCCTGCATGAAGGAGCGGTTCATCTCGAGGCTGGTGGTGACATCCGCATCCTGCCTGGGCTCGCCCAGGCGCGAGCTGATCAGCCGGATGTCATGCGTGGCGAGGAAACGCAGCTGCTCGGCGTCACCGAGCCCGATTTCACCGGGCTGGTCTGCATTCCCGGCACGCACAGCAAGTGGATCGCGATCGAAGCCGGCCGCGTGAGCGAATTCACGACCTACATGACGGGAGAGCTGTTTGCGGTGATCTCACAGCACAGCATCCTCGCCCATGCGGTGGAGCCGTCGGCTGCGCCAGCAGCGGAGAGCACGGCGTTTCGCGACGCGCTTGCCGCCGCGCAAGTCTCTCCGAGCGGATTGACCACGTCGCTGTTTCGGCTGCGGGCCGCGCAGCTGCTCGGCTTCGCGCAGCGCGCCGACGGGGCTGCGACCCTGTCCGGTCTCCTGATCGGCACGGAACTCGCCGATGCGTCCCGACGTTTCCGCGGCGAGCGGGCCGTGCGTCTGATTGGCGCCGGCGCGCTCGGTCTGCTCTATCAGCAGGCGCTGGCGCAGGCCGGCTTTGCCGTCACCGTCGTCGATGCCGAGCAGGCCTCGCGGCAAGGCCTTGCCAAGGCCGCTTTGCAGATTTGGGGAGCTCAGTTCTGAACATGACGCAGTCGATATCCTGGCCCAAGGTGAAACGTTCGCTGGTCGCGATCCTACGCGGCATCAAGCCGGAGGAAGCGGAGGCAATCGTCGGTGTGCTGATCGAGAGCGGCTTCGAGCTGATCGAGGTCCCGCTGAACTCGCCCGATCCCTTCGTGTCCATCGAGCGCCTGTGCAAGCGCTTCGGCGGCGACGTGTTCATCGGCGCCGGCACCGTGCTCAGCGCTGCCGATTGCGCGCGCCTCGCCGATGTCGGCGGCCGCTTGATGGTCAGCCCCAATGTCGATCCCGATGTGCTGGCGACGGCGGGCGCGCGGGGCCTGGTGACCATGCCCGGCGTGTTTTCGCCGACGGAAGCCTTTCTGGCGCTGCGCTCCGGCGCGTCCGCGCTGAAGTTTTTTCCGGCTTCCGTGCTCGGGCCTTCGGGCATCTCGGCGCAGCTCGCCGTGCTTCCGAAGGGCGTGGTGGTCGGCGCCGTCGGCGGTGTGTCGGACAAGAATCTTTCCGATTATGCCGCGGCGGGAGTTCGCGCCTTCGGCTTGGGATCAAGTCTCTACAAGCCGGGCATGACGGCCGCGCAGGTGCGTGACACCGCGCTTGCCTCCGTGCGCGCCTATGATGCCGCAATGGCGCGATGAGCAGGGCGAACCGAGCGGGGAGCAGCGGAACCCGTGCGACGGTTTTGTGAAACTTCTTTGACGCGGGAGCGTTGGAACGGAACCCTTTCATGAAGCTCCAGGATGCCCGTGTTCGACGCGTTGGAGAAGGTGACGCATTCGCCGCTTGCCGGCATGTTCGACAAAGCTCATCCGAAGCCGCTGGTGAGGGTGCAGCCGACGAAACCCGATATCGCCATCGCCGATGCAATCGCACATCACGCAAGGCCCGCACCTGAAAAGCTCGGGCGCGCTCTCTCCTGGGGCGCAGACGAGCATGTGCTGCTTGCACTGGCTGCTCTGGGCTGGGTTGCTACACGCGGTCAGGAGAAATCGGTGCGCCGCGTGGCCGATCACATGCTGCTGCTGACGGCCGCCGCGTCGGTGCTGCCGCATCTCCTCAAGAGGTACATCGATCAAACCCGCCCTGACCGCGAGACCCTGCTCGGTCATATCAACGGGATTTCCTATTCCGGCAAACGCGAGGACGCTTTCCCCTCCGGCCACGCCTTGCACATGGGAGCGGTCGCCTCCGCGGCAGGCCTGCTGCCCTCGCGCCCGCGCGCGCTCATTCGCAGCGTTGCCGTTGGCCTGTCGCTGACACGGGTGCTCATCCTGGCGCATTGGGCCAGCGACGTCGTCGCAGGCTTCGTCATGGGCGTGGCGCTCGACCGCATTCTCCGCCTGGTGACCGGATGTCCGACGCAGCTCTCGCTGGCGCCTGTTCGCGACAAGAAGCCGGAGGGGCGTTCATGAGCGAATATCTGCTTCGCTTCGTCCTCGGCGGCCTCGTGGTCTCCGCTTTCGCCGTGCTTGGCGACGTGCTGCGTCCAAAGACTTTTGCCGGCCTGTTCAGCGCGGCGCCGTCGGTGGCGCTGGCGACACTTGGCATCGCGATCGCCGTCCATGGCGCCGAATATGCCGCCATCCAGAGCCGCTCGATGATGTTCGGTGCCATCGCGCTCGCGATCTACAGCATCGTTGTTTGCCAACTCCTGATGCGGGCGCGCATGCGCGCCTTCTCCGCGACCCTGCTTGCGCTCACGGTCTGGCTGATCGCGGCGCTCGGCCTGCAGGCGCTGTTTCCGGGAGGCGCCTGATGCTGATCGGCTTCTCGCTGTCCTCGCTGAAGGAGGGCCGCTGGTACGAACACGTCGTGCGCTTTGCCCTCGGCGGCGCCGTGACCGTGGTGGCCGGATTGATTGCGCGCGGGTTCGGTCCCGCGCTCGGCGGCCTGTTCTTGGCTCTGCCCGCGATCTTCTGCGCCAGCGCCACGCTGATCGAGGGGGACGAGAAACGGCGCAAGCGCGAGGCCGGCCTCGGTGGGACCAGGCGCGGGCAAGAGGCTGCGGCCCTGGATTCGGTCGGCGCCACGGTTGGCAGTCTTGGCCTGCTGGCCTTTGCAGCTTGTTTTCTGCTGCTGGTCCGTCACAGCATTCCCGCCGCCTTCATTGCAGCCTCCGCTGCATGGCTCGGGGTTTCGGTCGGTGTCTGGTGGGGCCGCCAACAGTGGCGGGCAGCACTTCGCCGACGCGCGACGGAGACCGCGAGCCCCGAACGGATCCGTCCGTCCGGTAAGTCGCTGTCGCATGCCGGAGCGTCGCGGCGAGGTCGATGGCTGCGGGCAGAGACGCGTTCAGGGCGGCGTGGGAAGCAGGGCAGCGTTGCGTGATTTTGTGAGAAAATAGATTGAATTCAAACGATTTTGCTTCAAGTAATTACCCAATGCAAGGCTCCGCTTCAAATGCGCGTCTGCGCTTCGGTTTTGCCCTGGTCGGCCTCGGCCGCCGTTGGCGGCGCGCGCTCGACGCGCGAATGGCCGCGCTCGGCCTGTCGGATGCCGCCTGGCCGCCGCTGGTGCATTTGGATCGGGCCGGCGATGGCATCACCCAGAACGAGCTCGCCGTCCGCTGCGGCATCGACGGGTCGACCTTGGTGCGGCTGCTCGACATTCTCGGCGAGCAGGGGCTGGTCGAGCGGCGGGTGTCGCCGACCGACCGTCGCGCGCGGCTCATCTTTCTCACCGCAAAGGGGCGGCGCGCGCTGACGTCGGTCTATCGCATCCTGCACCAGGCGGAGGTCGCGATGCTGAAGGATGTCGACGACGAGCACCTGCAGGCGACGCTCGAGGTCTTCGCGCAGATCGAGCACCGGCTGGCAAAGGAAGACAAGCCATGACGATCCAAGCGCTCGCGCGCCTCGGCTTCGAGCCGCCGAAGCTCGCCTTCGCCTTGCGCACGGCGATTGCTGCCTCGCTCGGGCTTCTGCTGGCCTGGCTACTCGGGCTCGAACATCCGCAGTGGTCTGCGATGACGGTGTGGGCGGCGTCGCAGCCGCTGCGTGGCCACCTCCTGGAAAAAAGCGCTGCACGGTTCGCCGGCACCATCGTCGGCGCGCTGTTCGGCATGGGCCTGGTGCTGATGTCGCGTGGAGAGCCCTGGGTGCTCGTGATCGGCATCGCCGCGTGGATCGGCCTCTGCGCCTTCATCGGCAATCTGGTTCGCGGCTACGCGTCCTACGCCGCGATGCTGTCCGGTTATTCCGCTGCGATGGTGGCGCTGCTCGATGCCGCCCATCCCGAACATGTGCTGGCATTGGGGATCGACCGGGTGCTCACGGTCGCGGTCGGTATCGTGGCGGCCTTGATCGTAGGCCTGCTGTTCGCAGCTGCCGGCGACGACGTCACGGTGATCGAAAAGGCGCGCAGTCTGAGCGCCCGTATTGTTGGCGATCTCGTCGCGCGACTGCATGGGGCTCCGGTTTCGGAGAACGAGCAGCGGTCGATCCTCTCGGACATTGCCGCCCTGGAAGGCACGCTCGATCTGCACAGTGCCGGCTCGCGCCAGGGGCGCCGGCTGGTCAAGAAGATTCGGGCGCTGCTGGCCGCGCAGGTGGCGGCTGTGCTGTGGCTGCGATCGGATGTGGCCCCAGCGATTATGCTATCCGACCAAATCCTCGAGGGAGCCGAACGGTGCGCGACATCGGATCCGGAGCGGGCGCTTGAATTGCTGCGTCAGGCCATCGGCGCGGCAGATCCGAGGGATGATCTCACGACGGTGCTGGACGAACTGGCGGCCGCAACCTGCGACCTTGGTGACCTCGAAGGCGATTCCGCCGCCGAACTCGATCTGCATCGCGATTGGCTGCTGGCGCGTCGCGCCATGCTGCGGGCCATGATCGGACTGCTTGCGACCGGCGCCATCTGGCTTGCGACCGGCTGGGACATGGGCGGCTTCATGATGCTGGGCACCGCGATCATGCTGTCGATCTTCTCGACCTTCGAGAACCCGGCATCGATGCTGCGCCATGTCCTGGTCGGACAATTGCTCGGTACTGCGTTCGCCCTGATCTGCCGCTGGCTGGTCTGGCCGCTCGCGAACGGCCCGCTCGAGCTGGTCGTCGCCATGATGCCCTTCATTCTGCTCGGCGCGCCCTTGTTTGCGCACCGGCTGACGCAGCGCATGGCGTTCGACTACAATATGGTGCTGCTCTTGATGTTGCAGCCGGCCTGGCCGCAGACGATGACGCTCGAACATTCGTTGATGGCAAGCCTTGCCGTCATCATCGGTCCTGCTGTTGGCCTGGTCGCGTTCCAGCTGATTTATCCTATCGACAGCCGCGGGCGCTACGAGGCCGTCCGCACCGCCATGATCGACGATCTGGAGCACCTTGCGGCAAGCGCGCTTCGGTCGACACGGCGACGGAGATGGCGCGCGCTGCTGCATCATCGCATTCTGCTGGCGACTTATTGGGGCGAGCGCGCCTCATTGCCGGCGTCGCGGCTGGCCGAGGATGCGCTGGCGCTGCTCTGCGTCGCAGAGGCAATCGAGCATCTTGCCGACTTTGCGATCGTCGCCTCCTCGCAGGGGCTCCAGCGGCGACTGACTGCAACGTTGAAGCGCCTGCACCGGGTGGGCGCGGACCCCGCACGCGCGGCGCGGGCCTTACTCGCGGCGGCGCGAGGGTTATCCGTGGAGACCTCCGGCACCGCGCAGGTTCTGGCGCAAGCCGCCGGCAAGCTCATCGAGCGGCCCGCAGCTTTTCGCAAGCTGCGGGCTGCCACTGATTAGCTGGCCGCGGCATGGATCTCCGGCGGCGCGCTGACGGCTTCATCATGCGATCGCGCGAACACCTGCAGAGCCTCGGCCATCTGCATGCGCCCGCTGACGCCGGTGATGATGACGTCGACCATCGTGAACGACGAATGGAAGTGACCATGCGCCTTCAGCTGGCCGACCGGAACGCCGGCGGCCGCCAAAGCCTCGGCATAAGCAATGCCTTCGTCGCGCAACGGATCGAACTCGCAGGTGACGATATAGGCCGGCGGCAGGTCGGCGAGCTTGCCGCGCAGGGGCGAGACGCGCGGATCGGTGCGGTCGGCCGGCGAGCAATAGATGTCCCAGAACCAGTACATCAGCGAGCGGGTCAGGAAGTAGCCGGTCGCGTTCTCGGTATAAGAGGGGCGATCGAAGCTGCAGTCGGTGACCGGACAAATAAGCAGCTGCCCGCCGATAGCAGGTCCGCCACGGTCGCGCGCGAGCTGGCAGGTGGCGGCAGCGATGTTGCCGCCCGCGCTCCAGCCCGCGACCAGCACCGGGCCGTTGCGGCCGCCGAGTTCGGCCGCATGGTCGGCGACCCAGCGCGTCGCCGCGTAGCCGTCTTCCGCTGCGGCCGGGAAACGGTGCTCCGGCGCGTGGCGGTAGTCCACGCTGACGAAGATCATGTTGGAGCGGCGGCACATGTCGCGGCAGAACGGATCATCGGATTGCTCGTCACCAAGCACCCAGCCGCCGCCATGGAAATAGACCACGATCGGATGTGGTCCCGGTGTTGCCGGGCGATACAGCCGATAGCGCAGGGGACCATCGGCGCCTTGCAAGGTGCCGTCCTTGACTTCACCGACCGGCCGGCCCGGCGGCCGCGTTGTATTGAACTGCGCGACGAACTCGCGCGCGCCTTGCGCGCCCATGGATTCGATCGGCGGCAGGTTCATCTCGGCGAGCATGTTCAACACCAGCCGCACGTCCGGCTGCAGCCGCACGATTTCGCCGTCGTTACATTGCGTGGCGCCGTTCGGTCCGCTCAGCTTGAAGCCGAGCATGCCGCGGCTGACAATTTCGTTGCAGATGCTGCGGTAGGGACCGACGCCGCCTGTATAAGGCATCACGCCCTGCGGTTTGCCCGGCACGTTGGCGCCCGTATACCAGGTGTTGGCCAGGCGATGCAGCGTCAGCATCGCGCAGTCGGCCATGTGTCGCGCCCAACCGGCCTGCGCGGTCTCGGTCGCTTCCATGGCAGTGAAGCCGGACTCGCGCATCGCGATCAGCCGATCGACCACCCAGTCGACATGCTGCTCGATCGAGACCGCCATATTGGAGAGCACCGACGGGCTGCCCGGCCCGGTGATCAGGAACAGATTGGGGAAGCCGGTAACGGTCAGGCCGAGATAAGTCTCGGGACCGTGGGCCCAGAGGTCGGACAACGATTTGCCGCCGCGTCCCATGATCGGATGCACCGCCCTGATCGCGCCGGTCATCGCATCGAAGCCGGTTGCGAACACGATGATGTCGATATCGAAGCTGCGCTTCTCCGTCTTGATGCCGTTCGCGGTGATCGCCGTGATCGGCTCCTGGCGCAGGTTGACCAAGGTGACATTCGGCCGGTTGAACGTGGCGTAGTAGTTGGTGTCGAGGCAGGGCCGCTTGGCGCCGAACGGATGATCGTGTGGGGTCAATGCCGCCGCGGTGTCGGGATTCTTGACGATCTCGTGGATCTTCTCGCGGATCAGATCGGCGAGCAGTGCATTGCCGTCGGGGTCGACGCCCTGATCCGCCCAGAGCTGAGTCAGCATGCCGACGAGATCGCCTGCCGCCCACAGCGTCTCGAACCGCGCGCGGCGTTCGGCCTCGTTCATCTGCCAGCTATATTCGGTCGCGGGCGGCAACGGCACGCCGGCGAGCGACCACCGCGCCTGTTCGCGGAAGGTGGCGCGATCCTGCGCCAATTGGGCGGCGCGATCCTGCGGCACCGGGCCGTTATGTGCTGGAAGCGCGAAGTTCGGTGTGCGCTGAAATACGATCAGCTGCGCGGCCTGCTCGGCGATCACGGGTATCGACTGGATCCCGGACGATCCCGTGCCGATGACGGCAACGCGCTTGCCGGCGAATGTCACCTCGTCTTTCGGCCAGCGGCTGGTGAAGTGGATCTCGCCCTTGAAGTCCTGGACGCCATCGATCTCCGGCGGCTTCGGCTGCGACAGGCAGCCGGTCGCCATGATGTAATGGCGGCAGGATACGGCAGGTCCCTTGTCGGTGGTCAGCAGCCAGCGCTCGCTGGTTTCGTCCCAATTTGCCGCGATGACCTTGGTGCCGAAACGGATATCGCGCCTCAGATCGTAGCGGTCGGCGACGAAGCCGAGATAACGCAGGATCTCAGGCTGGGTGGCGTATTTCTCCGACCAATGCCAAGCGCTGTCGAGCTCTGGGTCGAAAGTGTAGCTGTAGTCGACCGTCTGGATGTCGCAGCGCGCGCCGGGATAGCGGTTCCAATACCAAGTGCCCCCGACGTCATCGGCAGTGTCCAGCGCCAGAACCGAAAAACCGGCCTTGCGCAGGCGGTACAGCGCATAGAGGCCGGCGAATCCCGCGCCGACCACCGCAACATCGACCTGTTGCGTCTCGCTGGAGCCCGATTGTGGAGCACTTGCCGTGACCGTTGCGTCTGACATGCGATTCCTCCCGATGATTTTATGGTTGAGACAGGAGGCTAGTTCTGCGCGCGAGATTTGTCATCATGCCAGAAAGCAATCTATGATTGCTGCGCTGCGGTCACATCAGGACGGTGCTGATCTTGCATTGCCGGTGAAAATCCGGCGCGCTGTAGACAACGGCTTGAGAAAGCGACAGAAAGCGCCTTGCGGCAGCGCCGTCCGTGAAGTTTAACGCTTGGCGGGTGTCAGAACCGCTACACTGTCGCAAACCGAAGACTGATTCAGGTACGCCCATGCCGCTATCGCTGCCGAAACAAAAAATTCGTGTCCTGCTCCTGGAGGGCGTGAACGACTCCGCCGTTCGCATGTTCGAGGCCAACGGCTATACCGAGGTGGACCGGCTGCCCAAGGCGCTCGGCGCGGCCGAACTGAAGCGGATGCTGTCCGGCGTGCACATGCTCGGCATTCGCTCGCGGACCCATCTGACCGCCGAAGTGCTGGAGGCTGCCGATCGCCTGATGGTGGTCGGCTGCTTTTCCGTCGGGACCAACCAGGTCGATCTCGACGCGGCGAAGCGGCTCGGCATTCCCGTGTTCAATGCGCCGTATTCGAACACGCGCAGCGTCGCGGAACTCACCATCGCCGAAGTCGTGATGCTGTTCCGCCGCATCTTCCCGCGTTCAGTCTCGGCGCATGCTGGCGGCTGGGACAAGTCGGCGGCGGGCAGCCGTGAGGTCCGCGGCAAGACGCTCGGCATCGTCGGCTACGGCAATATCGGTTCGCAACTATCGAACCTCGCCGAGGCGATGGGCATGCGCGTGATCTTTCACGATCTCACCGACAAGCTTCGTCATGGCAACACCGAGCCGGTCGAGAGCCTCGACGAGCTGTTGGCCATGAGCGATGTGGTCACGCTGCATGTGCCGGAGACGCCGGCCACCGCGAACATGATCGGCGAGCGGCAGATCAGGCACATGAAGGATGGCGCCTATCTGATCAACAATTCGCGCGGTACGGTGGTGGATATCGAGGCGCTTGCAAGCGCGCTGCGCGAAGGCAAGCTCGCCGGTGCCGCGGTCGACGTCTTCCCGGTTGAGCCGGCCTCGAACGCCGATCCATTCGTCTCGCCGCTGCAGGGTCTGCCCAACGTGATCCTCACGCCTCACATCGGTGGTTCCACCGAGGAAGCGCAGGACCGGATCGGCGGCGAGGTCGCGCGCAAGCTGATCGACTATTCCGACGTCGGCTCGACCTTTGGTGCGGTGAATTTTCCGCAGGTGCAGCTGCCGGCGCGCCCGACGGGCACGCGTTTCATCCACGTCCATCGCAACGTTCCGGGCGTGCTCCGCCAGATCAACGAAGCCGTGTCTCGCCACAACATCAATATCCTGGCGCAATATCTGCAGACCGATCCGGAAGTCGGCTATGTCGTGCTGGAAACCGACGTGGTCGGCGGGGAGGGCGAGGCACTGCTCGCCGAGCTGCGGGCGGTCGACGGCACGATCCGGGTGCGTGTGTTGTACGATCACGACCGGCCGTAAGCCGTCCTATCCTTCGGCGGCATATGTAAGGGATCTCTGGCGTCGCGGCGGCCCAGTCCGGAGCAGGGCTTGTTCGACGCCTGGCGTGCGCAACAGCTTCGCCGCGGATTCGAACATCAACGCCTCGTCGTCGCAGGGATGGTTGAGCAGTTCTGCGACGATCCGTCCGGGGCGAGGCGACAGCACAACGATGCGATCGGCGAGACGTACGGCCTCGGCGACGTCGTGAGTAACCAGCAGGGCAGCGATGCCGGCCGTGTCGACCTCGTTTCGGATCAGCCGCTGCATATCTCGCCGCAGGCCAACATCGAGCGCCGAGAACGGCTCGTCCAACAATAACAGATCCGGCGCCACGGCAAGCGCACGCGCGAGGCCAACGCGTTGACGCATGCCGCCGGATAATGCGTGCGGTCGCTTGGCGAGGTCGGCAGTCTCCAGCCCCAGTCGAAGCAGGATGCGAGTCGCGGCGGTTTCGCGCGCGCTCCTCGCCATTCCAGCGGCTTTCAGGCCGAAGCCCGCATTCTCGAGCGCGGTCATCCACCCCGCAAGACGCGCATCTTGGAACACGAACGCGCTGCGCCGGAAGCTGTTGCCGACGGTCCCGGCGCTTGGATGGAGCACGCCGGCTGCAAGCCGCAGCAGCGTGGTTTTGCCGCAACCGGACGGGCCAAGTACGGCAACGAATTCGCCGGATCGCACCGTAAGCGTCAGGCTGTGGATCACGGCCACGTCGGCAAAGTGCATGGCGAGGTTCTCGATCCGGAGCATGCGTCAGCCTGCCTCGAAGCTGGGCGCACGCCGTGTCGCCGCCCACAGACGGAGCGGAGCAACCAATGCGAAATCGCAGGCCAGCACCAGCAGCATCACGAGAATGATCCAGGCCATCGTTTCCGCCAGGTCGAGATGGGCGCGGGCGGTCGCCAGCCGGCCACCAATCCCCGTCCCGCTCCCCATCACCTCCGACATGATGCAGACCTTCCAGGCGAAGCCGAGCGCGGTTGCAGCTGCTGGCACAAGATGGTCGAGCAGTTGCGGCAAGTCGATGTCGATCCATGTCTGCCGGCGCGATGCGTGATAGAGCCGGGCCATTTCGGCAAGGCCCGGATCGCGCGCATCGAGCCCTTGCAAGGCCGAGAGGAAGAGAACCGGGAAAATCGTGATCGCGACCGTGAAGGCCGGCATGAAGCCCGACGCCCCGAACCAGAGAAAGGCGAGCACGAGCCAGGCGACCGGTGGAACGCCGAGAAAGGCTGTCGTAACCGGCCTCAGTGCAAAGCGGAGACGTCGCGATGCTGCCGCGATAGCGGCGAGACCCGTGCCGAGAACGCAGCCGCAGCTCCAACCGGTCAGCGACTGCACGGCCGTGAGCTTCAAGGCCGCGCTAACCTCTCCGCTTTCGGTCAGAGTCAGCAGCTTCCATGCTGCATCCGAAGGTCGAGGCAGCACCAGCGGACCGAATGCACGGGACCCGAACTCCCACGCCACCCACACGGTCGCGAGCCCGGCCGTTCCCCACAGGATGCGTCCCGGAATGGTCACGGTGCCAGATAAAAATCGTCGCCCGGCAGCTTGCCTGCCAGCGCGTCGGGCGCAAGATCGAGGATGGCTTGGTAGAACCGGGTGAGTTCGGTACGTGCGGCTTCCGCCGGAACGATGCTCATGTTGAAATGCTCCAGCGCCTTCTCGAAGATCATCGGGCGCATCTGCATCTTGGCCTCGGCCAGGGCTGCGGCCTCGCTGCGGTTCGCCAGGACCCAATCCTTCGCCTGCGGCAGGCTCTTGCGCAGCGCATTGATCAGCTCCGGCGAATCGTCGAGCAGGCTGGCATGCACGGCGACACCGACCATGGGAATGCCAGTCGTAGCGCCATTCTTGGCGCCGTGCTTGGTCCAGACCTGTTGCAGGCTGATGGCGCGATGAAGCGTGCGGCCCTGTTGAGCGGCCATCATGATCGCGGCGGTGGCTGGCGGCTCCGACAGGATCGCGGCCGTGGCGCGCCCCGCCGCCAGCATTTGTGCCGCCTCCATCCCGGTCTGCACATAAGACAATTTGAGGTCCTCGTCCGGGTCGAGGCCCTCCATCTTGGCACAGGCGCGGAAGACCAGATCCGGCATGTCGTTCCGGAAAAAGCCGAGCACCGGCTGCCCGGCGAGATCGGCGAAGCTCTTGATCCTCTCGTCTTCGGCGACCACCGTGAGGTGCCCCATGCCGAGCAGGCACAACAGCTTCAACGGCATGCCGCGATTGGCGAGGTTGGCGGGTACATGGGTCGGCGTGGAGAACAGTTTGGTATGGCCGCTGACGACAGCGGCGCGCAGATCGTCGGTGTCCCGCCAGAGTCGGAACGTTGCTTCAGGTGCCGCCGATGACAATGCGCCGGAGGCGAGCGCCCGCACCAGCGTAATGGTGGCGCCCGTCGGCGCCCCCAGGATCTCAAGGCCGGGCACCACCTTGGCGAGGCTGCGTCCAAGCGGCAGGGCGGCCAGCGCCGCACCGGCAACGAGGCTGCGACGGGAGAGGAGAGGGAGCGCGGAATGACTCATGGCAGAACTCCGCAAGTTATATCCATGTCAATATAGCATGAGCCGCGCGAAACGGGACGCTGGCGTATTGTCCGGCACATGCCGTGGCGGTGCTCATGGAGCAATCGTCATGCCAGCTGTATTATGGGCGAAACAGCTCAGGAAGCCGCCTGGCCGCTGTCGCCTTCGGGACAGGCCTGTTGATTTGCCTACAGCCTGACAATGCGGCAGAGTGCGTCGATGATATCGCGTTCTGGCTTTGCCTCTGAGAACGACGGCCTCGCGCTGTCGAGATGATGATGACCGGTCAACCGTTGCCTGTGGCGGCTGCTTCCACTGTTCTGAGCACGACAGTGCCGGCGCGGGTGCTGCGACACGACCCACAATACGGGATGTCGACGCTGTTCTTTGCCGACGGCGAGTTGCGGGTGCCGATGGTCGATGCGCCGGTCGACGCGGGTGTGTCGGTGACGATCGAAGCGCGCGACGTCTCGATCGCGTTGTCGCGTCCGATGGACGTTTCCATTACCAACCGCCTGCCCGGGAAAATCGAGGAGATCCTGCCGCTGGAGGCGCCTTACGTCCGAGTCACGCTTGGTCTCGGCGCAACGCGGCTACACGCGTTGGTGACCCTGGAATCGGTCGAGCGCCTGGCGCTCGAGGCCGGCCTGTCGGCCTGGGCGATGATCAAGAGCGTCGCGATCGGACCCGGCGCGGTTCGGCCTTCGGAGCTGCCTCGGCCACGCCGTTGGCCCGCTTCTGATAGTCCGGATCAGTAGCCTTCTGCAGCTCGCCGAGCGCGGCCGTCGTCGCCGTGCGCGTGCGCCGCTCCATCGAGCGGTACAGCGCGATCAGCCGCTCGCCGAACGGCGTGATTTCTGCTCCGCCGCCGCGCCGTCCAGGATGGGTCTCGAACACCGGGGTCTCGAAGGTGCGGTTGAGCGCATCAACCATCAGCCAGCATTTGCGGTAGGAGATGCCGCTTGCGCGCGCTGCCCCGAGAATCGAGCGCTCTCTCCTGATCGTCTCAATCAACAGAAGATCCTCCGGCGTGAGGCGGCCGCCATTGCCGAAATTGATCGTCAGTTCGATCTGTGCCGCGTCCTTCATCCGGTGCCGATCCAGTCGTTGACCGGCCTGATCATGTCACGTGCGTAGGAGGCTGTCACCACCCGGCCCGACCACCCCTCGAGCCAACCGGGGCGCTGTGCGATCTCGGCCTGGACGCATTGGCCAAACTCGCCAGCGAAGTTCCGCCATTCGCTCATCAAGGCCGGCGATACCGATGTGATGATCGGCACCCCCGCGGCAATTGCGGTGCCGAAGGCATCGCTCAGGCCGCGCCCCATCGCCTCCTGCTTGCCGAACTTGCTCAGGATCACGATGTCGGTGCCGCGTGCGATCTGCTCCTGGACCGCGGCGCAGGCGAGCGCAAGTCCTTCGGGGGCGAGACTGCAAGCCTGTGAGCCGGGGCCGAGATCCTGCGAGATCGAGAACACACGGTCGTCATCGAGGCTGCGCAGGACCATGGATTTGCACGGATGGTCATGGTCGGCTGCGCTCTCGACCACGCCGACGACCCGCAGGCCGGTTGCAGAAAGACGCGCCGCGAAGTCGTGCAGCATGCCCTGGATGACTGCGGAGGCGGCACCCTGCAGCGCCACGATCTGACACGTTGCGATCTCGGCAATACCCATGGCAATTCTCCTCATGCGTTGGCGGAGACGCGGCCCGCCTTCCGGTCGGTCTGCATAATGGCGGTGATCGCGGCGATCGCGCTGGTGCCGATGGCATGGCCGCGCTCGTCGATGCCGCTCCAGGATGCGTGCCGACCGCGCGGATCGATCTCCAGCAGCTTGACATCTGCCGGCACGCGCGAGCCGTCACGAGCGATGCCCCGGAGCGCACCGTCCAGCGGCGCAAACACGGGCACTCCGCCGAGCGAGCCGAGCTGAAGTCCCTTGTAGACGCGGGTCCCGATATCGACCGGCGTGTGCCAGATGCCCTCATGATCCGAATAGACGAAGCGTTCGCGGCCGGCACCGCCGAGGCTGCGCGCCTTTCCGTCCGCAAGTTGCGTCGTGCCGTGTGAAATGATCGCCCCCGTTGCGCATGGGTGGGTTTCGATCGCGACGTCGCAGTTGAAGCCGACCGCAAAGTGCGGTCCGATGCCGACTGCGACGCGGGCGACGCCGCGCAGGTCCGGCGTTATGAGGCGCTTCTGCATGCGACCGTCGACGATCACTGCGGGATAGCGGAAGGCGATGATGTCAGTGAGATGCATCTCGGTGACGGCAACGCGGTCGGACTCCCGATGAATCCGGACGATGTCGGCGACCCCCTCGGCACGCTCACCGACAATGCCTGCGAGTTCGCGACGTTCGCCGAACAAGATGTCGTGAAACGCCATGCCGCGGCGGATCACCGGGGGAAAGGGGTCGTGACACATCACCACCGCAAACCGTGCGTCATTGAGCTTGGTCGCGACGGCGGAGGCGATTTCGTTTGTGCCAAGCACAAGCGCGAGGGGTCTTGGTGCGTTGGGGTGCCAGGTGACGGCGGCGGGCTTCATAGGGAGACCTCGTGTTGCGAGATCCTTCATAGCAAGCACCGCGCCAACGGTCGGGAGCGATCTTAAGTATTTGGATTGTCATCAGAAACGGCTGGTCTGGTGTTTTCTCGAGAGTTCCAGCTGTATTGTTTCGTATATAACAACGCATCCTATATTGTCGCGGATATAACAGCGATATGATCGTTTGGATTTGCGGCGCGTCAGACGGACGGCTGTTCGCGGCGTACCAGCGCGACACCTTTGACTTGAGCGTAGACTTCGAGTCCCACCGCGAGATCGAGCTCTTTCCAGGAGCGTTGGGTGACGCGCGAGAGCAGACGTGCGCCGCTGCCGTCGAGGCCGAGGCCGAGCAGCGCGGTCACCCGGTGGTCCGACTGGCTGCGGATGCTCAGGATCTTGGCGCGGAGCACATTGACGATCGTGCTCCGGCTGGGCTGCTCGCGGGCCAGGCTGACGTCGTCGGCCAGGATCCGCAGACGACGATGGTCGCCAATCCGCAGGGGCTCGGCGGGTAAGAGGAATTGGCCGCCGGGCACTGCCAGCGTCGTCATGCCATCGGCTTCGTCTTGGGCGACCACCGTTGCATCGAGGCTGACTGCAGCATCGCGCGATACTGCGAGCGGCAACGCCAGATCAGCCTGCAGGTCGGTGAGCAATCCTGCCGCAATCACACGGCCGCTTTTCATCAGTACCAGCTGATCCGCGAGCCGTTCGACCTCCGCCATATCATGGCTGATATAGAGGATCGGCAGGTCGAGCGCGCCGTGCAGCCGCTCCAGATAGGGCAGGATCTCGTCTTTGGTCATCTGATCGAGTGCCGAGAGCGGCTCGTCCATCAGCAGGAGCTTGGGCTGGCTGAGCAATGCGCGGCCGATCGCGACGCGCTGCCGTTCGCCTCCGGACAGGTTGCGCGGTGAGCGGTCCAAGTGCCGGTCGATCCCGAGCAGCGCCACGACCTCGTCGAAGGCGATCGCGCCGGGATCTGTTTTCGCGGGACGGCCGTACGTCAGGTTGCGGCGGACCGAGAGGTGTGGAAACAGATTGGCTTCCTGGAACACGTAGCCGATCGGACGCTGGTAAACCGGACGGAAGGATTTTTCGTCCTGCCACACATCGCCGGCAACCGAACAGAACCCGGCCTTCATGCGGTTCAGACCCGCGATACAGCGCATCACCGCGGACTTGCCGCAGCCCGACGGACCGAAGATGGCGATCACACCGCGCGCCGGCAGCTCGAATTGGGCGTTCAGTTCGAAGCTTCCAAGGAGCCCGCGAAAATCGACCTTGATGGTGTTGGACGTCATGATGCTAATCGGCTGACCTTCTTCTCGATCAGCATCATGGCGAGGATCACGCAAAAGGAGAAGATCACCATGCCGAGCGCGAGCACCGAGGCCTCGGTCCATTGCGACGTCTCGACATAATCGTAGATCGCGACCGACAGCACCTTCGTCTTGCCGGGGATGTTGCCGCCGATCATCAAGACCACCCCGAACTCGCCGACCGTGTGGGCGAAGCCCAGAATGGCGCCGGTGAGGAAGCCTGGGCTTGCGAGCGGCACCGCGACGGTCCAGAACGCCCGCCAGGGCGAGGCCCGCAAGGTTGCCGCAGCTTCGATGGGCTTATCGCCCATCGCCTCGAACGCGTTGCGGATCGGTTGCACGACAAACGGCATCGAGAACAGCACGGAGCCGATCACCAGCCCTGGGAATGTGAAGGCCAGCGTACGGGCCCCCCATAGCGCCGCAAGCATGCCGCCAGGACCATTCGGCCCCAGCGCCACGAGGAGATAGAATCCGAGCACAGTCGGCGGCAGGACGAGCGGGATCGCCACCAGCGCGGCGATAGCTTCCTTCCACCAGCGTTTCGAGCGCGCGAGCCACCAGGCGATGGGCGTTCCCACGATCATCAGAATGACAGTCGTGAGCGAGGCAAGCTCCAGCGTCAGCCGGACCGGCTGCCAGATATCGCCGGAGAGAGTCATGACGCGCTCAAGCCCAGGGTCTTCCGCTCTCCAACGGGGGCGGCCAACTCTGTGGCCGACATGCGCAGGCGATCAGTATACATCCAACTCCTACGAACCCGACTTCGGATCCAGAGCATAGCCGTATTTCTCGACTACTGCGCGAGCCTCCGGGCTCCTCAGGAAGGTGAGGAACGCGGTGGCGGCTTCGTTACCGGCGGAGGTTTTCAAGAGCACGGCGTCCTGGCGAATCTCCGTATACAGATTTTGCGGCACCAGCCAGCGCGAGCCGCCGGCATTGGGCATCAGCTGCGACAGGGCGACGAAGCCGATCTCGGCATTGCCGGTGTCCACGAACTGAAAGGCCTGCGAGATCGTATTGCCCATCACGATCTTGGGCTGCACCGTGTCGTAGAGTTTGAGCGCCTTCAGGGTCTCGACCGCGGCGGCCCCATAGGGGGCGGCCGTGGGATTGGCGATCGAGAGCTTGTTGAACGCGCCTGCCTTCAGCGTCTCCTCGCCTTTCACGGCATTCGGATCCTTGCTCCAAAGCACGAGCTTGCCGATCGCATAGGTGAAACGGCTGTCCGGCACGCCGAGACCTTCGGCGACCAGTTTTTTCGGCCGTTCATCGTCGGCGGACAGCAGGAGGGCGAAGGGCGCGTTCTCCTTGATCTGGGTGTAGAACTGACCCGACGCGCCGAAGCTCAGCACGACCTCATGGCCGGTCTTGGCCTTGAACAGCGCCGCGATCTCCTTCGCCGGCTCGGTGAAATTGGCGGCAACCGCGACATTGGCGCTGCCGGCAAAGGCGGCCGCGCTGGTGAACAGCCATGTCGTGGCGCAAAGGGCGGCGACCAGTACCGAACGGATCAGTTTCATCACATTAACCTCATTCATCGCGCCGGTCCGGCGCCGCACCCGACAGTTGCCTGCCGCGGCTCGATCGCCTCCGGGCTTCAATGTCTCGAAGCCGACGCTGCCATCGGCGACCCGAAGAGCGGTGCAAGTGCCGTTCCATTGTCGGGGGAGCGTCCAGCTTGATCAGCAGTGAAGCTATATCACTATGTATATACCACGGTAAATGGGATGCGGCGTCATCGTCAACCGCCCTCGGCGGTCGGTGCGCCAGCGGGCGATGTGGACCGTAGCCGCTGGCGCGTCCGCGCCTGTCGGATATCCGACAATCAGGCGGACGAAGCTTTTTGCGAGTGGTCAGGGCTTGGCGGCATCGGGCAAATAGCGCGCACCCTCCCGGCCAAGGAAATCGAGCATGGCCTGGGCGGGGGGCAACAAGAGCTTGTCGGCCCGCCGGATGGCGTGCCACTGGCGAATGATCGGCAGCCCCGGGATTTTCAGCGCGACCAACCGGCCCTCTTCGAGCTCGTGGGAGACCGTATGCTGCGAGATGAAGGCGACGCCGAGGCCTGCGATCACGGCCTGCTTGATGGTTTCGTTGCTGTCCATCTCCATGCTGGTCTTCGGCTGCAATCTGTTCTTCCGGAAAAAGTCCTCCATCAGCATGCGCGTGCCGGAGCCGATCTCGCGAGTGATGAAGACTTCGCTGGCGAGATCGGCTGCAGTAATCCGCCGCTTCTTCGCGAGCCAGTGGTTGGCGGATGCGATCACGACGTGCGGATGCTTGCCGAGCGGCCGCATGTCGACCTGAAGGTCGGCGGGCGGACGTCCCATGATCGCAATGTCGAGATCGTAGCCGCGCAGCGCCTCGCGGATCGTGTCGCGGTTGCCCACTCGCAGCGACACGTCGATCTTCGGGAAGCGGCGGGAGAATTCGGCGATTGCGAACGGCACGAAATATTTTGCGGTGCTGACCGCGCCGATCGACACCCGTCCGCCGCTGCGGCCGGCGATCATCTCGAGCTCCTGCTCGCAATCGAGCAGCGCAGCCTCGACGCGTTCGGTCAAGGCGAGCACGCTGCGCCCGGCATCCGTCAGGACCATGCCGTCGGCGGTGCGTTGGATCAGCGGCAGGCCGGCAAGCTCCTGCAGGTTGCGAATCTGCAGGGTCACCGCGGGCTGGGTCAGGTGAAGCCGGCCGGCCGCGGAGGTCACGGAACCGGAGGTCTGAACCGCGGCGAGCGCACGCAGCTGCCGGATCGTCAGGTCGCGCGAAAATCGCTTCGCCATTGTTCTCCCACCATAAAAAATTCTTTTGTTGTTCCAAAGATAAAGAAATTTCACTAATTATGCAATTCGCGGCTTGATAGGCGGACGGCGATGCCGAGACGCCGCAAGCGTCAAGCCCGAACAACGATGGCTGACGGCACGGGAGGGGCTTTATGGACCGACATCTGACATTGCAGGCACATCTTGCGGCGCAAGGCGCGGAGGCCTCCTGCGCCGCCGTCATCGTGGCGCTGGCTGGAGCGGCGCGCGATCTCTCTCGGCTGATCGCCATCGCGCCATTGTCCGAAGGGAATGGCGGTGTAGCGGGAACCAATTCCGACGGCGACAGCCAGAAGCCGCTCGATCTGATCGCCGATGGACTCATGCGTGAAGCTCTCCGGAACGCACCGGTGGCCGGCATCCTGTCCGAAGAGGTCGATGCGCCGGAAACGCTCGATGCGGCGGCGCCGCTTTGTGTCGCGATCGATCCGCTCGACGGCTCGGCCAACATCGAGAACAACATCTCGGTCGGTACGATCTTCTCGATCAGGCCACGAGGCCGCGATGTCGTTTCGAGCTTCTTCGAGCCGGGCACTGTCCAGCTCGCGGCGGGGTTCTTCATCTATGGACCGCAGACATCGCTGGTGCTCGCAATCGACGGGCGCGTCGATCTGTTCGTGTTCCATCCGTCATTGCGGGAGTTCGTGCTCGCGAAGACCGGCTTGCGGATTCCTCAGGACTCGCCGGAATTCGCGATCAACGCATCGAACAAGCGGCATTGGAATGGTGCGGTGCGCGATTACGTGGACGAATGCCTGTCCGGCGCAGCCGGTCCGCGCGGCCGCGACTTCAACATGCGCTGGGTCGCATCACTGGTCGCGGAAGCCTATCGCATCCTGATGCGCGGCGGAGTGTTCCTCTATCCGGCCGATGCTCGTCCCGCCTATCGCGAAGGCCGCCTGCGGCTGGTCTACGAAGCGCATCCGATGGCGCTGATCATGGAGTGGGCGGGCGGCGCGGCGTCCAACGGGCGATCACGCGTTCTCGAACTCTCGGCGCGCTCGCCGCACCAGCGTGCACCGTTGATGATGGGCGATTCCCGCGCGGTGCGCGATATCGACATCCTGCATGAAGGTGTCGAACCCTTGTTCGAAAGCAGCGACGCGCCTCTGTTCGCGCGCCGCGGCCTGTTCCTCTGAGGGGCCGCCATGTCACGTCGTCATCCCATCATCTCGATCACCGGCTCATCCGGCGCAGGGACCACATCGGTCAAGAAGACGTTCGAGAACATCTTTCGTCGTGAGAATGTCAAAGCTGCCTACATCGAAGGCGACGCCTTCCATCGCTATGACCGCGAGGAAATGCGGCGCAAGATGGTCGAGGAGCAGGAACGCGGCAACAAGCATTTCAGCCACTTCAGCCCCGATACCAATCTGTTCGAGGAACTGGAACGGACGTTTCGCGATTACTCCGAATCCGGCACCGGCATGACCCGCCATTATGTCCATGATGACGAGGAGGCGAGCCTTTATGGGGGAAAGCCAGGAACCTTCACGGACTGGACGCAGCTGCCGGGCGATTCCGATCTGCTATTCTACGAAGGACTCCACGGCGCCGTCGTCACCGAGAAGGTGAACATCGCCAAATATGCCGATCTGAAGATCGGCGTTGTCCCGGTGATGAATCTGGAATGGATCCAGAAGCTGCATCGCGACCGCGCCTCGCGCGGCTATTCCACTGAAGCGGTGACCGACACGATCCTGCGGCGCATGCCGGACTATGTGAACTACATCATTCCGCAGTTCTCGGAGACCGACATCAACTTCCAGCGCGTGCCGACGGTCGACACGTCGAATCCCTTCATCGCGCGCTGGATCCCGACGCCGGACGAATCGATGGTGGTCATCCGCCTGAAGAACCCGCGCGGCATCGACTTTCCCTATCTGCTCTCGATGATCCCGCAGAGCTTCATGTCGCGTGCCAATTCGATCGTGATCCACGGCGCGAAGCTCGATCTTGCGATGCAGCTGATTCTCACGCCGATGATCCTGCAACTGATGGAACGAAAGAGGCGCACGCTATGACCGCAATCGCCCTGCAAACCGTGGCCGCGAAGCCGGAGATCGGCCACGCCGAGATGGCGAACGCAATCCGCTTTCTCGCGATCGACGCCGTCGAGAAGGCGAAATCGGGACACCCTGGCATGCCGATGGGCATGGCCGACGTCGCCACCGTGCTTTTTCGAGAGTTCCTGAGATTCGATCCCACCGATCCGGCCTGGCCAGATCGCGACCGTTTCGTGCTGTCGGCAGGGCACGGCTCGATGTTGCTCTATGCGCTGTTGCATCTGACGGGCTACGAGGCCGTTACGCTGGACGAGCTGAAATCTTTTCGCCAGTGGGGCGCCAAGACGCCGGGACATCCCGAGTATGGCCATACGCCGGGCGTTGAGACCACGACCGGGCCTCTCGGTCAGGGCATTGCGACCGCGGTCGGCATGGCGCTTGCCGAGCGCATGATGAATGCGCGGTATGGCGATGACCTCGTCGATCACTACACCTATGTGATCGCGGGCGATGGCTGCCTGATGGAAGGCATCAGCCACGAGGCGATCTCGCTTGCGGGGCATCTCAAGCTCAGCCGCCTGATCGTGCTGTTCGACGACAATCATATCTCGATCGACGGCTCGACTTCGCTGTCCTGCTCGGATGATCAGTTGGCGCGCTTTGCGGCGTCAGGCTGGGCGACGTGCCGGATTGATGGTCACGATCCAAGTGCGATTTCCAATGCGATTGCGCAGGCGCGGCAAAGTGATCGTCCGAGCCTGATTGCCTGCCGTACCACCATCGGTTTCGGCTCGCCGGGACGACAGGGGTCGGAGAAGGCGCATGGTGCGCCGCTCGGCGCGGAAGAGGTCGAGAAAACGCGGGCTGCGTTGAACTGGCCGCACCCTCCGTTCCAGATTCCGGGCGAAATTCTGGCGAACTGGCGCGCGGCTGGTGCGCGCGGGCGGATCGAACGCCAGGCCTGGAAGGAGCGTGCGCGGCGGCTGTGCGCGGGCGACCGTTCGCCCTGTCACGACGCGCTGAACAAGAAGTTGCCGGCGACCTATGCCGAGCGGATGTCCAGCCTGCTGGCGCAACTGACGACCGAACAGCCGAAGATCGCGACGCGCCAGGCTTCGCAGGTCACCATCGATGCCATCGCGGAAGCGCTGCCAAATCTGCTGGGCGGCTCGGCCGACCTGACCCATTCCAACTTGACCAAAGCGAAGACGCAGAGGCCGGTCACACCCGAGGCAATGGACGGCAACTACATCCACTACGGCGTGCGTGAGCATGCGATGGCGGCTGCGATGAATGGCATTGCGCTGCACGGAGGCTTCATTCCCTACGGCGGTACGTTCCTGGCGTTCGCCGATTATAGCCGGCCGGCGATCCGGCTGGCGGCGCTGATGGGCATCCGCGTCATTCATGTGATGACGCATGACTCGATCGGCCTCGGCGAGGATGGGCCGACGCACCAGCCGGTGGAGCACCTGGCGGCATTGCGCGCCATTCCCAACCTGCTGGTGTTCCGGCCGGCCGATGCTGTCGAGACGGCAGAGGCCTGGGATTGCGCGCTGCGGACCGAGACCGCACCGTCCGTGCTTTGTCTCTCGCGCCAGGCGCTGCCTCCGTTCCGGACCGAGCCATCCGACCTTAATCGCGTCGCGCTCGGTGCCTATGTCGTGGATGAGCCGGAGGGCGGGCGCGACGTCACGCTGATCGCGACCGGCTCCGAAGTTGCCATCGCACGTGACGCGGCCAAGCTGCTTGCCGCCGACGGCGTGCGCGCTGCGGTGGTCTCAGCGCCCTGTTTCGAACTGTTCCGGCAGCAGCCTGCCGCCTATCGCGCCGATGTTCTCGGGGAGGCGCCGCGGATCGGCATTGAAGCTGCGATCGAAGGCGATTGGACGCGCTGGCTCGGCGACAGCGGCGAGTTCGTCGGCATGCAAGGGTTCGGCGCATCGGCGCCGGCCGAGGTGCTCTACCGCGAGTTCGGCATCACGCCCGCGGCGGTAGCCGACGCCGCCTTGCGCTGCATCATCCGCGCGCGTGCATCTTAAGCAATCAGACAACAGGGACGGAGACAGATCATGGCGCGGATCACTTTGAGGCAGCTATTGGATCATGCGGCCGAGCGAGGCTACGGCGTGCCGGCCTTCAACATCAACAATATGGAGCAGGGGCTTGCGATCATGGAGGCGGCGGCGGCTGTCGACGCGCCTGTCATCATCCAGGCTTCGCGCGGCGCGCGTTCCTATGCCGGCGACATCATGCTGTCGAAGATGATCGATGCCTTGGAGGAGATGTATCCGCAGATCCCGCTGTGCCTGCATCAGGACCACGGCAACGACGAGGCCACCTGCGCCACGGCGATCAAGCACGGCTTCACCTCGGTGATGATGGACGGCTCGCTCAAGGCGGACGCCAAGACCGCGGCTGACTACGACTACAATGTCGATATCACGCGGCGCGTGGTCGAGATGGCGCACTGGGTCGGCGCTTCCGTCGAGGGCGAACTCGGCGTGCTCGGCTCGCTCGAGCATGGCGGCGGCGAGCAGGAGGACGGCCACGGCGTTGAGGGCAAGGTCAGCCACGACCAGCTGCTGACCGATCCCGTGCAGGCCGTCGACTTCGTCCGCGCCACCAAGGTCGACGCGCTCGCGATTGCGATGGGCACATCGCATGGCGCTTACAAATTCTCGCGCAAGCCGGACGGCGACATTCTCGCGATGCATGTGATCGAAGAGATCCATCGGCGGCTGCCGAATACGCATCTGGTTATGCACGGCTCGTCTTCGGTCCCGCAGGCACTGCAGGACATGTTTAATGCGTTCGGCGGCGAGATGCCGCAGACCTGGGGCGTGCCGGTGGAAGAGATCGTCCGCGGCATCCGCCACGGTGTGCGCAAGGTCAACATCGATACCGACTGCCGGCTCGCCATGACCGCAATATTCCGCAAGGTGGCGTCGCAGTCGAAGAGCGAATTCGATCCGCGCAAATTCCTGAAGCCGGCGATGGATTCGATGCGGGAGCTGTGCCGCGAGCGGTTCGAGCAGTTCGGTGCTGCCGGAAACGCATCCCGGATCAAGGTCGTCCCGCTGGCGGAGATGGCCAGGCGTTATCGCTCAGGCGCGCTCGATCCACGCATCGGGGGAATGACAGAGGCTGCGTGAGCAGCGGACCAGCATGCAGAAACACGAGGAGGAACACATGAACGACCAGTCGATCACGGTGCGCGGTAAGGATCGTTACAAGTCCGGCGTCATGGAATACAAGCGCATGGGCTATTGGGAGCCGTCCTACCAGCCCAAGGACACCGACGTCATCGCGCTGTTCCGCGTTACCCCGCAGGATGGCGTCGACCCGACCGAGGCCTGTGCTGCGGTTGCGGGCGAATCCTCCACCGCGACCTGGACCGTGGTGTGGACCGACCGGCTCACCGCTGCCGAAAAGTATCGTGCGAAATGCTATCGGGTCGAGCCGGTCCCGAATTCGCCGGGCAGCTATTTCGCCTATATCGCCTACGATCTGGACCTGTTCGAGCCGGGCTCGATCGCCAATCTCACCGCCTCGATCATCGGCAACGTGTTCGGCTTCAAGCCGCTGAAGGCGCTGCGGCTCGAGGACATGCGGCTGCCGATCGCCTATGTTAAGACCTTCCAGGGCCCGGCCACCGGAATCGTGGTCGAACGCGAGCGGCTCGATAAGTTTGGCCGGCCGCTGCTCGGCGCCACGGTGAAGCCGAAGCTCGGCCTTTCCGGCCGCAATTACGGCCGCGTCGTCTATGAGGCGTTGAAGGGCGGCCTCGACTTCACCAAGGACGATGAGAACATCAACTCGCAGCCCTTCATGCATTGGCGCGAGCGCTTCCAATATTGCATGGAGGCGGTGAACAAGGCCCAGGCTGCGACCGGTGAGGTCAAGGGCACCTATCTCAACATCACCGCGGCGACGATGGAAGACATGTATGAACGCGCCGAGTTCGCCAAGGAACTCGGCTCGGTCGTCGTCATGATCGATCTCGTGATCGGCTACACCGCGATCCAGTCGATGGCGAAGTGGGCGCGCAGGAACGACATGATCCTGCACCTGCACCGCGCCGGCCATTCCACCTACACGCGGCAGCGCTCGCATGGCGTCTCGTTCCGCGTGATCGCCAAGTGGATGCGGCTCGCCGGCGTCGACCACATCCATGCCGGCACCGTGGTCGGCAAGCTCGAGGGCGATCCCAACACGACCCGCGGCTACTACGACATCTGCCGCGAGGATTTCAATCCGATGCGGCTCGAGCACGGCGTGTTCTTCGACCAGAATTGGGCGAGCCTCAACAAGATGATGCCGGTCGCCTCCGGCGGCATCCATGCCGGCCAGATGCACCAGCTGCTCGATCTGCTCGGCGAGGATGTCGTGTTGCAGTTCGGCGGCGGCACCATCGGCCATCCGCGCGGCATCGCCGCCGGCGCGACCGCCAACCGCGTCGCATTGGAAGCGATGATCCTGGCCCGTAACGAAGGGCGGGACTACGTGCACGAAGGCCCGGAGATCCTGGCCAAGGCAGCGCAAAGCTGCACGCCGCTGCGCGAGGCGCTCGAGGTCTGGAAGGACGTCACCTTCAACTATGAATCGACCGATACGCCGGATTTTGTGCCGAGCGTCACGGCTGCGGTCTGAGAGGAGATCACAATGCGCGTCACCCAGGGCTGCTTCTCTTTCCTTCCCGATCTGACCGACGAGCAGATCACGGCGCAGGTCCAATACTGTCTCGACAAGGGATGGGCGGTGAACATCGAGTTCACCGACGACCCGCATCCACGCAACATCTATTGGGAAATGTGGGGGCTGCCGATGTTCGATCTGCGCGATGCGGCCGGCATCATGCGCGAGCTTGCCGATTGTCGGAAGATCTATGGCGACCGCTATATCCGCATCTCCGGCTTCGATTCCAGCCACGGCTGGGAATCCGTGCGTATTTCCTTCATTGTCAACCGGCCACAGCATGAGCCGGGCTTCCGGCTCGACCGGCAAGAAGCCGCCGGGCGCAACGTACGCTATGCCACGCATGCGTATGCGACCGGGCGGCCCGAGGGCGAACGGTACTCATGATGCAGACCACGCAGGCGAACGCGGCCCAGGCGACGCCGGTCGACACCATCGACCTGCGTCGCGAATTCGAGGACGTCGACATCGCGCCGGTGCTCGAACAGCTCGATCGCGACTTGGTCGGGCTGGCGCCGGTCAAGACACGGATCCGCGAGATCGCCTCGCTGCTTCTGATGGAACGCATTCGGCAGAAAATGGGGCTTGCGACCACCTTCCCGACCTTGCACATGTCGTTCACCGGAAATCCCGGCACCGGCAAGACGACTGTGGCGCTGCGCATGGCCGGCATCCTGCACCGGCTCGGCTTCGTTCGCCGCGGCCACGTCATCAGCGTGACGCGCGACGACCTGGTCGGGCAGTATATCGGCCACACCGCGCCGAAGACCAAGGAGGTGCTGAAGAAGGCGATGGGCGGCGTCCTGTTCATCGACGAGGCCTATTACCTCTATCGGCCGGAGAACGAGCGCGATTACGGCCAGGAGGCGATCGAAATCCTGCTGCAGATCATGGAACAGCAGCGCGAGGATCTCGTAGTCATTCTCGCCGGCTATGCCGACCGGATGGAGAAGTTCTTCCAGTCCAATCCCGGCTTCCGCTCTCGCATCGCGCATCACATCGACTTTCCCGACTATTCCGAGCCGGAACTCCTCACCATCGCCGAGCTGATGCTGGAAGGACAGAACTATCGTTTCACCCCCGAGGCTCGCGTGGCGTTCGAGAAATATATCGCGGTGCGCAGGACGCAGCCGCTGTTCTCCAATGCGCGCTCGATCCGCAACGCACTGGATCGCGTCCGCCTCCGGCAGGCCAACCGGCTGGTGTCGCGGCTCGACCGGGTGCTGACCTCGAATGACGTCATGTCGATCGAGGCGGCGGATGTGCTGGCGAGCCGGGTGTTTCGCAACGCGGAGCAGCAAGCATGAACCTCGCGCTGGCGACGGCGACCACGCCGCTCGACGAGATCCGATATCGGCTGACTGAAGCTTCCGCGCTGATCTTTGACGTCGACGGCACCTTGGCCGAGACCGAGGAGCTGCATCGCGAGGCCTTCAACGAGGCTTTCGTGCAGCTTGGCCTCGACTGGCATTGGGGACCGCGCATCTACAAGGAGCTGCTGCAGGTGGCCGGCGGCAAGGAGCGCATCCGCGCTTTCGACCAGATGCGGCGGTCCGGTCCACCTTTGACCGATGCCGTGGTCGCCGAGTTGCATGGTGTGAAGACCGCGCGCTTCGCTGCCCTGATGGCGGAGAAGGGCTGTCCGTTGCGGCCTGGAGTTCGGCCGCTGCTCGATGCGGCGCTGGCGCGCGGGCAAACGCTGGCGATTGCGACCACCACGACGCGCGCCAATCTCGACGCATTGCTCGCGCCGGCGCTGAGCCAGGCCTGGGAAGCCAGGTTTGCCGCGGTCGTTGCGGCCGACGATGTCGCGCGCAAGAAGCCGGCGCCTGATGTCTACCTCGAGGTGTTGTCGCAGCTCGACCTCTCGGGAGAACGCTGCTTGGCCATCGAAGATTCCGGCAACGGCCTTCTCGCCGCAAGGCGTGCCGGCATTCCGGTGCTGATCACCCGCAGCCGCTATTTCAGCGATGACGATTTCGACGGCGCGCTTGCTGTTGTCGACGATCTCACCGAACTCGCCATTTGATCGCTTGGTCATAACGGCTCGTTGATATGTTCGCGGCGGATGTGGCGCACCCGCAGCCAGATCGTCAGCGCGGCCAGCGGCACGAACACGGCAATGGCATAGCCCGGTTCGAAATGCAGCGTGCCGGTCTCATGCGCGGCCTTCACGAGATAGGAGAACAGTCCGGTCAAATAGTATGTGATGGCCGCGACCGAAAGACCTTCGACCGTGGTCTGCAGCCGCAGCTGCAGCCGGGTCCGCGCGTTCATCGACTTCAGCAGTTCCTGGTTCTGTTGCTCGAGCTCGACGTCCACGCGTGTGCGCAGCAGATTGGCGGCGCGCGCCAGCCGCAGCGACAGCGCGGCTTGCCTCGCTTCAGCCGTCATGCAGGTCCGGATCGCCGGCGCCATGCGCCGCGCCAGGAACGATGACCAGGTCGGAAAACCCGGCATCTTGCGTTCGCCGATGCTGTCAAGGCGCTGCGTGACGATCTCGTCATAGGCGCGGCTCGCGCCGAAGCGGAACAGGCTCGCGGCGGCACCCGCCTCGACCTCGGCGGCGAGGGCGGTCAACTCGTCGAGCATCTGATTGTTGTCGGACAGGTCAGTGGCGCTGCGCATCCGTTCGGTGACCTCGGCAAGGCGCTTTTCCGCCGCGTTGATCGAGGGCGCCAGCCGTTGCGCCTCGGGCAGGCCGAGCAGCGCGAGCGTCCGATAGGTTTCGATGTCGAGGAGATGCTGGACGGTGCTACCGATCCGCGCCGGACTCATGCCGCGATCGAGCAGCAGGATGCGCACGTAGCCTTCCGGATTGGCCTGGAAGTCGGTGGCGTAGATGCCGGTGCCGTCGGCGATCTCGGCCATGGCGAGACTGACGGAATCGAACATCGCAAGCAGGCTGCTGCTGGCGTCGTCATCGGGCAGCACGTTGAGATCGACCGCGACCAGCAGCGGTCCCGGCTGCGGCACCAGCCGCATCGGCGCGGCAAGCGAAGCAGCCGACGGATGAAAGGCGCCGGCATTCGGGTCGACCGGCACTTCCCAGGTATAGGTCGTGAATTCGGAATGCTGCTCCCAGCGCAGCACGGTGCCGCCGAGCGAAACCCGGAAATGCTTGTCCTGCGGCAGCGGTGGCGGCACGCCGCGCGATCTGCACAATTCGATCAGCTGGGTGCGATCGGCGAGCGCCCGCGGACCGGACGTGTCGAAGCCGAAATGCAGGATGCGCGCCGGCACCGTCACGGGATGCGACGGCCGGGCATGAACCTCGCCGAGAATTGCGGTCCGCAGCGCATGCGGCGCCAGACGCGCCTCTTCGCTGTCCCCGATCAAGACGATATCGCTCATGCCGATCAGCCCACAGATCGCCGTTTCCGCCAGCTATCAACGCATATTCGTCGACGCAAGTCGACATGGAGTTGGCGACGACATGGTGACTGCGCGACGACGACGCGCGCGTGACAGAGCCGGGCGGAGCTTACGGAGACACGGGATGGAAACTTTGCTTCCATCGGTCAGCTCCCGTGCCTCCTTACCATCAAGCGATGGACACCTTTTCTCAAGCGATGGACATCGTCAGCGGCGGCTCGACCTTGTCCGGCAATGGACTGACATAGGGCGTCCGCGCCGTGCGCTGCTTCAAGTCGGCCTTGGCGGCTTCGATCAGCTCAGGTTCGTTCAGCGCCTTGACGCCGAGCGCCGCCATCGCCTTGGCGGCCTGCACCATGGCCTTGTGCGCGGCCGGCGACTTGCCCTGCGCCACCACCTGCCAGGTGTGGAACGGCGTGCCGATCGCGACCGTCGGCGCATGCACCTGGACGGTCGGCACCACCCAACTGACATCGCCGACGTCGGTGGAGCCGATCTGCGGATTGCGCTTGGTATCGAGCGGCACCAGGAAATCCGCAAGCGGCCGGTCGCTCGGCTCCATGCCGATGCTGTAATAGACCGAAGAGATGTCCTTGTCGGTCAGCGTCGCCTGGATCTGGCGCGCGAAATCCTGGTCGGTTTCGTCGAAGCGCGGCGGCCCGAGCTCTTCCATGATCCTGTAGAGCGCCTGCTCCAGCGGCGCATTCGGCAGGATGTTGGAGACGGCCGAGATGATCTTCATCTCGACCTTGGTCTCGGTCATCAATGCCGCGCCTTGCGCGATCTTGTGCACGCGCTCGACCAGCTCGTTCATCCCAGGCAGATCGCGGGCGCGGATCGAATAGCGCACCCGCGCATGCGCCTGCACCACGTTCGGCGCGATGCCGCCGGTGTCGAGCAGCGCGTAATGCACGCGGGCATCGCTCGGCATGTGCTCGCGCATGTAGTTGACGCCGACATTCATCAGCTCGACCGCGTCGAGTGCGCTGCGGCCGAGATGCGGCGAAGCAGCTGCGTGCGAGGTGCGCCCGGTGAAGATGAAATCGGCGCGGGTGTTGGCGAGCGATGGCGTCATCACCACTTCCCAGAAGCTCGATGGATGCCAGGTGAGCGCGATATCGGCATCTTTGAAAGCGCCCGAGCGCACCATAAACGCTTTCGCGGCGCCGCCTTCCTCGGCCGGGCAGCCGTAATAGCGCACGCGCCCCGGCACCTTGTTGGCGGCGAGCCAATCCTTGACGGCGGTGGCGGCAAGCAACGCGGCGGAGCCAAGCAGGTTGTGGCCGCAGCCATGGCCGTGGCCGCCGGTCTCGACCGGCCGGTGTTCGGCGACGCCAGCCTCCTGGCTCAAGCCGGGCAGGGCGTCGTACTCGCCGAGAAACGCGATCACCGGGCCGCCTTCGCCCCATTCGCCCATCAGCGCAGTCGGAATCCCGGCGACATTCTCGGTGATGCGAAAGCCCTGGTGGCGCAGCTCGGTGAGGTGCTCGGCGGCGGAGCGCGCCTCGGTGTAGCAGACTTCCGGCATGCCCCAAACCCTGTCGCTGAGTTCGATGAAGCGGGGCTTGATTGCGTCGACGTCACGCCAGATGTCGCTACGGTTGTCCATCTTAGGTCCCTGAAGTGTGATGTTGGTTGGGATGCTGCATGGTTATCAGCTTCGCTTTCCCGCGCCTAGCACGCTCGCCGTTAGCAGCCATGCGCGGCATCATGAGACCGCCTCTGTGTGCTCGAATCTGAGTGCACGTTGTGCATTGTACTGGGCAACATGCCGCCTTCTGCAGCGCAACGGCGCTGACCGTGATGTCAGGCCGCCTCTCTCCCAGTCGAGGCTCGTTTTCTGGAACTGCTCGGGGGTCTCCTGCGCTTGCAAAAGACGTGAGGACCGCCGCCTTGGCGGCGCGATGGCTCTTCGACGATTCGGCGCATCGTATATAACGATGGGCAACGAAGGCCGGTGAGGGGCGACGAAGGCGCGTACCGACCGTATTCCGCAATCCGACCAGTCGAGCACGCCATGACCGAAAATGCCTGGAACAGAATGTCTGCCGAGCGCCTGCGGGCGCTGGCCACAGCGGACGCAATCGTCCTGCTGCCGGTCGGATCGACCGAGCAGCATGGGCCGCATCTGCCGACCGGCGTCGACGATTTCCTCTGCAGCGAGGTCTGCCGGCGCGTTGCGGTGCAGCTTGCGCCGGACTGTCCGGTCGTAGTCGCGCCGACGCTGTGGTGCGGTCTTGCCGACCATCACGTCGCGTTCGGCGGCACCTTCAGCCTGAGCCTTGCGACCTATTACGCCGTACTCAAGGATCTCTGCCGATCGATCCTCAATGCCGGCTTTCGCCGCATCGTCATCGTCAACGGTCATGGCGGCAACATCCAGGCGCTGGCGACGTTCACCGGCGAGCTGACGCGCGAGCTGAATGCGCCGATCGCAACCGTGACCTATTTCATGGAAGGGCGTGAGACGATGCGTAGCGTCCTGGAAGACCAGGACGGCGTGATGCACGCCTGCGAGGCCGAGACGTCGATGATGATGGCGCTTCATCCTGCCCTCGTCGACGCGGGCCGGCTCGGTGAAGCGCATGGGCCGAAATTCGATATCATGGGCTCCCTGGTGCCTGAGCTGAAGATGTTCCGCTCCTTTGCCGAGCTCACGCCATCCGGCGTGGCCGGGGATGCGCGCAAGGCCTCCGCCGAAAAGGGCAGGCAGCTGCTCGACGCCTGCGCCGCCGCGCTTGCTGCGCGTCTCAGGGCAGGGGAGCCATGGGCGCCGGCTCGCCAGGGGATAAGACAGTGAGTTCTGCTGTGGCGACGATCTCGTGGGGAGCGCCGACGCGGTTGCGGGAATAGGCCGGCGGGAACGATTGCGGCCGCGGTCCGTTCTTGCTCGAAGGAGCGCTGCCTCATGCGAGCAGGATCGATTGCAGCCATCGCGGCAATGTTGGTCATTCTGGCCGGTGCGGTGGCCTTCGCCTATCTCGGGCTGACGACGCCGGGTGAGCCGATGCCGACCCAGGGCTGGATCGCGCTCACGCTCGGCGTCGTGTTCTCACTGATCGTGGGCATTGGACTGATGGCGCTCGTGTTCTACAGCAGCCGTCACGGCTACGACGAGCAGGCGCAGTACAGGGCCCGAGAACCACCACGACTAGGCTGATGGCCGCTGTCGCGGTATCGGTCGCGCGGTCACACCGGCCGCGGCGGATGTTCGGTGCGCGGGTGGCGTTCGTGCAGCAGTCTCGCGAGATCATGGCGCAGTTCGTTGCGATCGCGCATCGCGGTCTCGAACAGCGCTTCCTGAATGTCCCGCGGCATGTCGCCCCAGACGCTGATCGCGGCCTGGCCGAGCAACTGGGCGAATCTTGTTTCGTCCATGTGGCACCTCCGAGGCTCTTACGTCCGGGCACCATAAATGTTCCCAATACCGGAAGTTCCTGTTGATGGGCGAGCAAGACCCCTCTCGCGGCGCCGTGCGCCCGAGTTGATCAGGAGGTTCACCCTGCTCGCATGCGAGAGGGTGCAGGGAATGCCGGGTGAAGGCCTCACCCATGGCTCGCCTGCAGAAAAGAAAGCAGGCGGCAGTTACCACAGGTGCAGCCGATCAACCGGCATTCCCTGCGCGATGGTTTTAACGCTTATACGTGATCTCCCCGGGGACCGGCTTGATTGCCCCCGCTGCGCATGACGCTTTCGCGTCAGCACGACCTCAGCACCGGGAGGTCAGGACCACACGATTTCACGTCCGCATCGGCGTTGTTCGTCGGCGCGATCAGATCACGCTGCAACTCCAACACGGCCATCGCATCCCCGCCTCACGTGTCGTGACGATCGGCCGAAACGTCCCTCTGCTCGAGGCGGGATGCACGGAATGATCGTCGTGATTTGCCCGACGCGGCAAGAGAAAACCTCTGCGGCAGATTGGCACGACGGGCAATCCCGCGATCATTGCGTGGTGAACAGCACGACCGCAATCGCGACCGAGAGCGCGACGGCGGAGACGGTGCCGGTCGTCGACAGCACGCCGATGCGCCGGAGAGCTGCTGCAAAGACGATGATGATGGGTGTGACCGTGATGAGCCCCCATTGCGCTTCGCTCATGACTCCGTCCGCCGTTCCTTGATCCGTTGCTGCGGCTCTTATCGCATCTCTCTGCGCGGCAATTTGCGCCCCAGCAACGATCCGGACCGTTCGCTGCCGTCCCCGTGTTTGTGCTCCGACAAAGAGGCGCCTCGCCACGAGCGCTAGCCTCCTGGCGTCGGGAAGCGGAGAGAGCGATGTCGGCGGTTGACTGCGAACTGGAACAAGAGAGCTGGGGGGGCTTCGACGGGCTGCCCGGCGATCCCATGATGTGGGTGCTGATCGGCAGCGAGCTCGTCGCCTTCGGCCTTTTGCTCGGCGCGTTCGCGGTAGCGCATGTCGTCAATCCCGCATCGTTCGCGTCCGGGCAGGCGGTGCTCGACGTCCGCTTGGCGGGACTCAACACGATCGTGCTGGTCACGAGCGGCTGGGCCGCGGCGCGGGGAACCGCAGCCGCGGGTGCGGCCAGGCCGGGCCGTTCGCGTCGCTTCTTGTTGCTGGCGATGGCGCTTGGCGCCGCCTTCATCGCCATCAAGCTCACCGAATATCGCGGTGAGATCGCCGGCGGCGCTGTGCTGGATAGCGGTCCGTTCTTTACGTTGTACTTCCTGCTGACCGGCTTTCACTTGCTGCATGTGTTGCTCGGCATCGTCATCATCGCCGTCGTCTGCCGCCGCGCGCAGCCCACGCACGTCGAGACCGCGACTGCGTTCTGGCACATGGTCGACCTAGTCTGGGTCGTCATGTTCCCAATGCTCTATCTGGTGCGGTGAGCCATGTTCCGTCTCGATCGGCTGGATGTCGCCTGGATCATGCTGCTCGGCCTCGCGGTCGCAACCATCGCGATCTTCTCGAGCGCCGGCGACGCGCTGCCTGGCAATACGGGCAATGCGCTCGTGCTGACCCTGGCCGCGATCAAGGGCCGCAAGATCATCCTCGACTATCTCGATCTGCGTGCAGCACCGGCGCTGTGGCGCGGCCTGATCACGACCTGGGTCGTCGCGGTGACGGCGTTCGCCTGGGCGACAGCTGCGCTGCGCACCTTCATCTGAGAGACTTCCATCTGAGAGGCTTCCCACGCATCGCCGCGCTGATTGCGCCGCGACAAAGAACCGGCCGGGCGCGTCGGTAGACTGCTTCAGCACCTCGACTCCTCCAACCGGAAAGGACGTGTCATGGCTGAACGCCTGACCAAGTCGGCCGCCAGAAACGTGTTCTATGGCGGTTCGGCCTTCTTCTTCGTGATCTTTCTCGCGCTCACGGCGCACAGCCATTACTACATGGTCACGACCTCGACCAACGCCTCGACGCTGACCGCCTCCGTCGCGCGGGGCAAGCATGTGTGGGAGAGGAATTCCTGCATCAACTGTCACACGCTGCTGGGCGAGGGCGCCTATTTCGCGCCGGAGGTCGGCAATGTCTGGGACCGTTGGGGCGGCAGGGAGGACCCTGCGGCCGCGCGCGAGATGCTGAAATCCTGGATGCAGTCTCAGCCTTCCGGCGCGCCGGGCCGCCGGCAGATGCCGCAGTTCAATCTCTCCGACCAGGAGCTGAACGATCTCGCCGACTTCCTGCAATGGACCGACAGCATCAAGCGCCAGGACTGGCCGCCGAACAAGGCGGGTTGAGTCGGATCCCGTCCTCCCTCCACACAGAGAGCCTCATCGATGAAATACGAAACCCAGAAGGTCGCGATGCTGTATTTCTACGGCGCGCTGACGCTTTTCCTCGCCCAGGTCGCGTTCGGCGTGCTGGCCGGCACCATCTATGTGCTGCCGAATACGCTGTCGGTGATCCTGCCGTTCAACATCGTGCGCATGATCCACACCAACGCGCTGATCGTGTGGTCGCTGATCGGCTTCATGGGCGCGACCTATTTCCTGCTGCCCGAGGAAACCGAGACCGAGCTGTACAGCCCGCTGCTGGCGAAGATCCAGTTCTGGCTGTTCTTCGGCGCCGCGGGCGCCGCCGTGGTCGGCTATCTCTTCCATGTCCACGAGGGGCGCGAATTCCTCGAGCAGCCGTTCCCGATCAAGATCGGCATCGTCGTGGTCTGCCTGATGTTCCTGTTCAACGTCACGATGACGGCGCTGAAGGGACGCAAGACGACGGTGACCAACATCCTGCTGTTCGGCCTGTGGGGCGTTGCGATCTTCTTCCTGTTCGCCTTCTACAACCCGGCCAATCTCGCGGTCGACAAGATGTACTGGTGGTACATCGTCCATCTCTGGGTCGAGGGCGTCTGGGAGCTGATCATGGCCTCGGTGCTGGCCTTCCTGATGATCAAGCTGAACGGCATCGATCGCGAGGTGGTCGAGAAGTGGCTCTACGTCATCATCGGGCTGGCGCTGTTCTCCGGCATCCTCGGCACCGGTCACCACTTCTACTGGATCGGCGCTCCCGGCTATTGGCAATGGATCGGCTCCCTGTTCTCGACGCTCGAGGTCGCGCCCTTCTTCACCATGGTGATCTTCACCGTGCAGATGACCTTGAAGGCGGGGCGCAGGCATCCGAACCGGGCGGCGCTGCTCTGGTCGGTCGGCTGCTCGGTGATGGCCTTCCTCGGCGCCGGCGTCTGGGGCTTCCTGCACACCCTGTCGAGCGTGAACTACTACACCCATGGCACCCAGATCACCGCCGCCCATGGCCATCTCGCCTTCTTCGGCGCCTATGTGATGCTCAACCTCGCGGTCATGGCCTACGCGGTGCCGCAGCTGAGGCAGCGCGCGCCCTATAATCAGTGGCTCTCGATCGCGAGCTTCTGGATCATGTGCACGGCGATGATGGTGATGACCTTCGCGCTTACCTTTGCCGGCATCATCCAGGTGCATCTGCAGCGCGTGCTCGGCCAGAGCTACATGGACGTGCAGGATCAGCTGGCGATGTTCTACTGGGTCCGGCTTGGCTCCGGCGTGTTCGTCGCGATCTCGGCCTTGATGTTCGTCTGGGCCGTACTGGTGCCGGGCCGCGCCAAGCAGCCGGCGATCTCCGGCGCGCTGCAGCCGGCCGAATGACAAGCGGCAGGCGGCCGCATTGCCGCGGCCGCCTGTATCCCCGATCGCGGAGAATGATGATGAAAGCCGCCCTTCACGCCGTCGAAGCCTCGACGCTCGACCTCCCGGCCTACACGCCGAGCGGCAATGAATGTGCATTGTTCGAACACGCCTGGCGGCATCGGCTGCCGGTGCTGTTGAAGGGCCCGACCGGCTGCGGCAAGACCCGCTTCGTCGGCCATATGGCGGCGCGGCTCGGCCTGCCGCTGCATACGGTGGCCTGCCACGACGATCTCACGGCCGCCGATCTCACCGGCCGCTATCTGCTGAAGGGCGGCGACACGGTCTGGACCGATGGACCATTGACCCGGGCGGTGCGCGAAGGCGGCATCTGCTATCTCGATGAGGTCGTGGAGGCGCGCAAGGACGTGACTGTCGTGCTGCATCCCCTGACCGACGACCGCCGCATCCTGCCGCTGGAGCGCACCGGTGAGGAACTGGTCGCGCCTGACGGCTTCATGCTGGTGGTCTCCTACAATCCCGGTTACCAGAGCCTGCACAAGGCGCTGAAGCCATCGACGCGGCAGCGCTTCATCGCGATCGAGTTCGGCTTCCTGCCGGCCGACCAGGAGATTGCGGTAGTGGCGTCGGAGAGCGGGCTGGCGCCTGAGCGGGTGCGGCCGCTGGTTGCGCTTGCTCATCGCCTCCGCGCCCTGCAGGGGCACGACCTGGAGGAGGGGGTCTCGACCCGGCTGCTGGTCTATTGCGCGACGCTGGTGGCGGCGGGAACGTCGGTGAAAGAAGCGGTGCTCGCGGGCATGATCGAGCCGCTGACCGACGATGCCGAGGTCAAGATGGCGCTGCGCGAGGTTGCTCATGCGGTGATTGGGTGAGCCATGCTCGACTTCCTCGAACTGGAGGAGACGGTCGGACGGGCCTGGCACCGCCTCGTCGGCGCGACTGCAAGCTATCCGGTTCACGCCGAGCATGCGGTGGCGCTCGCCGACATCCAGGGCCAGATCGCGGTGATGTTCCGCGCGCTCGGCGGCGAGACGGGCGTGCAGATCGCGCCAGCCAAGGCGCGCAAATCCGGCCACCGACTCGGCTGGCGTCAGCGCATCGGGCTGGGTGACGAATGTCTCGATCAGCCCGGGCGCGACGGCGCCACCATATTTCTTCCGGAGCGCATCGCGCTGTTTCCGGACGCTGATCTCAACGCGATGCTGTATCGCTGGCTCGCCGCGTGGTTTGCGACCGCGCCGGCGCCTGGCCTCGATGCGCTTGATCCGCTGCAGCGTGATCTCTCGACGCTGCGGCGGGCCTGCGGGATCACGGCGCTGGTCATTGCGCGTTTTCCAGGGCTCGCCACGCCGTATGCGCGACTCGCTCAGGCGATGGCGGTTGCGCGGCCGCGTCGGCCGCTGCCTCGCGTCGAACAGGGGGTCGAACACATCGTGATGGCGCTGCTCAGCAGCGGCGGTTCGTCCGAGCGCGCGCTGTGGGACGCCGCAATGCGGTCGCGCGAATTGCCCGGCCGCGCGCCGCCCGGCTATCAGGCGATGCTGCCCTGTCCGCTGTGGGGCGATTGCTGGTCCCGCGAGGCCGTCCCTGTGCAGGCCGACGATGACGATCTCCTCGCACCGAGCGAGGAGGCCACAGCACCGGACCCGCGCAAGCGCTTCGCCACGCGCGAGCGCGACGATGCGGCCAAGCGCGATCCCTTCATCCTCAATCGCTTCGAGAAGATCATGGCCATGGCGGAGATGGTCAATGTCGATCGTCCGTCCGACGACAGCGAAGACGAGGACGCGCGCAAGGCGGCCGATGACCTCGATGAACTCGCGATCTCCAGGTGCAAGGGCAAGCCGGCCACCAAGCTGAAATTCGATCTCGACCTGCCGCCCGAGGCTGTCGATCCCTCCCGGCTCGCCAGCGGCCGGCTCTATCCGGAATGGAACTATCGCAGCGGCAACTACATGGCCGATCATTGCCGCGTGGTCGCCGGCGATGCGCCGGAGACCGGCGAGAGCTGGATGCCGGATGATGCCATGCGCCGCCGCATCCGCCAGGTACGGCGGAGATTTGAGGCGCTCAGGCCGCGACACGAGGTGATGCGCGCCCAGGACGACGGCCATGATCTCGACCTCGATGCGCTGGTCCGCGCACGCTGCGATCTGCGGGCCGGAAGCGGCGCGCTGGATCGGGTGCATCTGGCGATGCGTCCCCGGGGACACGATCTCGCCGTCACCCTGCTGGTCGACGTCTCGCTGTCGACGGATGCCTGGGTCGATGGCCATCGCGTGCTCGACGTCGAGAAGGAGGCACTGCTGGTGCTGGCCCATGGACTTGCGGCCTGCGGCGACACCAACAGCATTCTCACCTTCACCTCGCGCCGGCGCGACTGGGTGCGTGTCGAGACCGTCAAAGGATTCGGCGAGCCGATGAGTGCGCAGGTCGAGCGGCGAATCGGCGCGCTGCGGCCCGGCTATTACACCCGGATCGGTGCCGCCGTGCGTCACGCCGCGGCGGAGCTGTCAGGGCAGCCGCAGCGCAAGCGCCTGCTGCTGGTTCTGACCGACGGCAAGCCGAACGACGTCGATCATTATGAAGGCCGCTTCGCCGTCGAAGACACGCGCAAGGCGGTGCAGGAGGCGCGGCGGCAGGGTGTCTCGGTGTTCGGCGTGACCATCGATGCAGCGGCGCAATCCTATTTTCCGACGCTGTTCGGCCGCGGCGGCTACGCGATCGTCGGCAATATCCGCCGGCTGCCGGCGGCGCTGCCCGCGATCTATCGCCAGGTCGCGCATTGACGGCTCGCTGTGCTTGACATCCAGAAGTCGCTTTGCGGTCATTTACAGGCAGAGAGTGAGTCGCATCTAGCTCGGTTGTGTAGAACGCTTCTCCGCTTGCCCCTGCCGGCAGACTCACCTTAGATCGAGGTCGTTCAAAGCGCTGCCACCGCGTCCCCTCAACTCAATCGACGTCTGCAACGAAATGCCCAAGCCCGCTCAAGAGAAATCTGTCCAAGAGAAATCGGCTCAAGACAAGTCTTCCAAGGATATGTCGAAGGATCTGTCGCAGGGCGGCTACGCCGTCGTTGTCGATGGCCAGGTCAAGACCGAATTCAAGACCAAGGAAGGCGCCCAGAACGGCGCAAGGGACCTGAAGCGGCGCTTCCCGATGCTGCAGATCAAAGTCTATGACGTGGCGACCCGCCAGGAACAGGAGATCGAGCTGGCGAGGGGGTGAGCCCGGTCAAACGCGGCCGGATTCCAGTCTCGGCTGCGCCGAGGACTGGTATGCAGTCTCTGTGGATGTGCAGCCGGTCAATGTCCGGCTGGCGTTGCGCACCTCGCTGCGGAAGGTCTTGGCGAGGTTCGACAGCGGCTTGGCTTCCGACCACAACATATAGGCCGACACAGGCGTTTTCGGCGTGAAGGGACGGACCACGAGATCGTGGCCGCCCTGCTGCGGCGAGAACGGATCGACCACCGCAGCGCCGACGCCGGTCGCGGCGAGCACGCAAGCCGTGTTGCAGTAGCGCACCTCGACGCTGGGCTGGAACGTTGCACCGGCTTGGGCAAAACTTTCGCGCACGGCTTCACCGAGCCGCGTGCCGCGTTCGAGCCCGATCAGCGGAAAGCCGGCAAGATCGGCTGCCGAGATCATCAGCCGCTCCGCCAAAGGATGCTTCGGCGGCAGCACGCAGACCATTTCACCGGTATGCACCACCTCATGGGCGATGCCCGGATGATCGGATAGCCCGAGCGCGAATCCGAGCTCGGCGACATTGCCGAGCACGCCGTCGATGATTCCCTCATAACGCCGCACGTCGAAGAACACGCGCGTCTGCGGGCGCCGGCGCAGGAAGCCCGACAGCGTCGGCGGGATGATGCTGTAGGCGAGTGGCGGCGTCGCCACGATCGAGAGATGGCCGGTACGCTGTTCGCGCAGATCGCGGACGCGGTTCTCCAGCCGCGCATGCAACGTGAAGATCGCCTCGCTCTCCTCATAGAGCGCCATCGCCTCGGCGGTCGGGAACAGCCGGTTGTTGATGCGCTCGAACAGCGTGAAGCCGGCCTGGGCTTCCATCGCCTTCAACGCGTTGCTGATTGCAGGCTGCGACAGCGCGAGCTCCTCGGCGGCGGCGACGGTGGTGCGGTGGCGAATGACCGCACGCAGGATTTCGAGCTGGCGCAGGTTCATGGGATGAACGCCTTATAAGCTGTCGTTATGGTCGCGGGCAAAATATCATAGCGCGAGGCTTTCGTGGCCCGTTGCAAAACTTGCGCCGCTTCCGCGTAATCGCCCCTCTCGCATTGCGCCAAGGGCAAGGCTGTGCCGCCTTGGAATTCAGCAATGCGCACAGATCGGAGGCAATGTTGAGTCGTATTGTCCGCGCCGCCGCTGCCCAGATGGGGCCGACCCAACGGGCCGATTCCCGCGCGCACACGCTGGCGCGCATGATCGCGCTGCTGGAGCAGGCCGCCGGCCAAGGCGCACGGCTCGTAGTGTTCCCGGAGCTGGCGTTCACCACCTTCTTCCCGCGCTGGCTCCTGGAAGACGATGCGCTCGATGCGCATTTCGAGCGCAGCATGCCGAATGCGGATGTGCAGCCCTTGTTCGACCGCGCTCGCGCGCTCGGCGTCGGCTTTTATGTCGGCTACGCCGAACTGACCGCCGAGGGCCGGCGCTTCAATTCCTCCATTCTTGTCGATCGCGAAGGGCAGATCATCAGCAAGTACCGCAAGGTGCATCTGCCGGGCTCGGTCGAGCCGCGGCCGGGCGCCAAGTATCAGCAGCTCGAGAAGCGCTATTTCGGTTATGGCGATCTCGGCTTTCCCGCCGTGCGCACTGGAGCCGATTGGGACCGCGCCATCATCGGCATGATGATCTGCAACGATCGTCGCTGGCCGGAATCCTGGCGCGTGCTCGGAATGCAAGGCGTCGAACTCGTCTGCATCGGCTACAACTCCGCGGCCTATGATCCGAACGGCGGCAACACCGAGGATGCATCGCTGCGCACCTTCCACTCGACGCTGGTCGCACAGGCCAACGCCTATATGAACGCGACCTGGGCCATCGCCGTGGCCAAGGCAGGCGACGAGGACGGCTCCGGGCTGATCGGCGGCTCCTGCATCGTCGATCCCAACGGGCGGATCGTTGCGCAAGCGACATCGCTCGCCGACGAGGTGATCGTGGCCGACATCGATCTCGATCTTTGCCGGCAGGGCAAGGAGAAGATGTTCAACTTCGCGGCGCATCGCCGGCCCGAGCAGTACCGCGTCATCACCGAACGCGCCGGCGCAGTCGAGCCGGCCTAGCGTTGGCGAGGGGAGGGACATGATGCGTCGTTGGTTCGGCATCTGTGTGATGGGGCTGGCTTCGCTGATATCGGCCGCAGCGGCGGCGGAACTCCCGGCCGAGATCAGGCAGTCCGGCATGTTGCGGCTGACGGTCAATTCGACCTACGCGCCGATGGAATATCGCGATCCCGCGACCAACGAGCTGAAGGGGCTCGACATCGATCTCGCCAATGAGTTGGCCAAGCGGCTCAAGCTGAAGATCGTCTGGAGCGAGACGCCGTTCGCGGAATTGATCCCCTCGCTGCAGACGAAGCGCGCCGATTTCATCATCTCAGGGATTTCGGACCGCGCGTCGCGCCGCGGGACCGCCGATTTCGTCGACTATCTCGTCACCGGCCCACAATTCTTCGTGCTCACCGAGAGCGAGGCCAAGATCGCGGCCGATCTCTGCGGCAAGAAGATCGGCACCACGCGCTCGACCAGTTTTCCGGCCGAGATCGAGAAGTGGAGCAAGGCGGTTTGCGAGGCGGCCGGCAAGCCGGCGGCGCAATATGTGCCCGGCGAGAACTCGATCGACGTGCGCAACCAGCTGAAGCAGGGCCGCATCGACGCCGCGGTGCAGGGCAGCGAGACCTTGCCCTATGCGCAGTCGCAGGAGGCCGGCAAGTATCGCATCGTCGGCGAGCCGATCGCGTACGGTTATCAGGGCATCATGGTCCGCAAGGACGACGGCGCGTTGCGCGATGTGGTGACCGAGCAGCTCAAGGCGATGATCGCCGACGGCAGCTACAAGGCGATCCTCGACACATGGGGCCTCGGCGCCAATGCGGTGCGCGAGCCGATGCTGAACGCGGCGCCGCAATGAAACGCGCCGACGCGCTGGCCGACGGCTTCCCCGATCTTACTTCGTTGCCGGTGGCCCGGCAGGCGCATTGGGGCCGCTGGATCACGGCTGCCGTGATCCTCGTCGTGCTGGTGGCGATCGGCCGTGCCTTTGCGCGCGGGCAGATCGAATGGTCCTATGTCAACCGTTTCCTGACCGCGCCGGTGATCCTGCACGGCATCGTCAACACGATGATCATGGCGGTGCTGGCGATGGCGCTCGGCATCGCACTCGGCGTCATCGTCGCGATCATGCGGCTGTCGCCCAACCCGGTGCTGAAGGCGGTCGCCGCGGGATATACGTGGCTGTTCCGCGGCACGCCGCTGATCCTGCAACTGCTGCTGTGGTTCAACCTGGCGCTGGTGTTTCCGACCATCGGCATTCCCGGGCTCTGGAGCGCGCGTGCCGTCGACGTGATGACGCCGTTCCTTGCCGCATTGCTAGGGCTCGGCATCAACCAGGGCGCCTACACGTCGGAGGTGATGCGCGCCGGGCTGCTGTCGGTCGACATCGGACAATATGAGGCGGCGCAGGCGATCGGCATGGGCCGCCTGCAGGCGCTGCGCCGGATCATCCTGCCGCAGGCGATGCGCGTCGTGCTCCCGCCGCTTGGCAACGAGTTCATTGGGCTCGTCAAGGCGACTTCGCTTGCCAGCGTGATCCAATATCCGGAAGTGCTGCACTCGGCGGAGAACATCTACTACGCCAATTCGCGTGTGATCGAGCTCTTGATCGTCGCCGGCCTCTGGTATCTGCTTGTGGTCTCCATCCTCACCCCGCTGCAGATGCTGCTCGAACGGCGCTTCGCCCGCGGCATCGTCCAGGTGGCGCGATGAACACGCCGTTGGTCGCGATCCGCAAGGTCAGCAAGCAGTTCGGCGACTTCCAGGCGCTGAAGCAGGTCTCGCTGGACGTCTGGGCCGGCGAGGTCGTGTGCCTGATCGGCAAGTCCGGCTCGGGCAAGACCACGCTGCTCCGCTGCGTCAATCAGCTGACGGCGATCGATAGCGGCGGCATCTGGCTGGACGGCGAGTTGCTCGGCTGTCGCGAGGATGCTGGCAAACTGCATCGTCTGAACGACCGGGAGATCGGGCGGCAGCGGCTGAAATGCGGCATGGTGTTCCAGCGCTTCAACCTGTTTCCGCATATGACCGCGCTCGAGAACGTCATCGAAGGGCCGGTGCAGGTGCAGCGGCGGAAGGCGGCCGAAGCGAAGCTCGAAGCGATGGAGCTGCTCCGCCGCGTCGGGCTTGCCGAGAAGGCCACATCGTATCCCTCGCAACTCTCGGGCGGCCAGCAGCAGCGTGTCGCGATCGCGCGGGCGCTGGCGATGCGGCCTCAACTCGTGCTGTTCGACGAACCGACCTCGGCGCTCGATCCGGAACTGGTCGGCGAAGTGCTCGCCGTCATGAAGGAGCTTGCGACGTCGGGCATGACTATGCTGGTGGTGACGCACGAGCTCGGCTTCGCGCGCGAGGTGGCCGATCGCGTCGTCTACATGGACCAGGGCGCGATCGTGGAGGCTGGTCCGGCCAAGGACGTGCTCAATGCGCCGCGCGAGGCGCGCACCCGCGCCTTCCTGGCTGCGGAAGTGTGAAGGGGGATCGATGCGACTGACTATGTTTGCCCTGACCGCGTTGCTTGGCGCTGTCGTCACCGGCCCGGCGCTGTCGGCAGAGTTGCCGGCCGAGATCAAGCAGAATGGCCTTCGGATCGCGGTGGTGCCGAACTATCCGCCGATGGAATTCAAGGATCCCGCTACATCAACGCTGACCGGATTCGACGTCGACCTCGGCGAGGCGCTGGCCAGGAAGCTCGGCGTCAAGGCGGTCTGGCAGGAGACCAGCTTCGATCAGCTGATGCCGGGACTCGCGACCCAGCGTTTCGATATCATTCTCTCGGGGATGACGGACACCAAGAGCCGGCAGGATTCTGCGACCTTCATCGATTATCTGCGCAGCGGCCCTCGCTTCTTTGTGCAGGCGTCGCGCGGCGACGAGTTCAAGGACGCACAGGCGCTGTGCGGCAAGAAGGTCGGTGCCAGCAGGCGCACAAAGTTTCCCGAAGAGATCGCAGCCTGGAGCGCAAAGAATTGTGGCTCGAGTCCGATCCAATTCGTCGGCACCGAAGGCTCTGCCGATGCGCGCACGCAGCTGCGGCAGGGCCGTATCGACGCCGCGGTGCAGGGCAACGAGACCTTGCCCTACATCATGGACCAGGAGCCGAACGCCTATGTGCCGGTGGGCGAGATGATCGCGATCCAATATACGGGGCTTGCCACGCCGGTAAAGGCCGCGGAGTTGCGCGAGGCACTGCAGGGCGCGCTGGAGGAGCTGATCACCGAGGGCAGCTACAAGGCGTTGTTGGCGAAATGGAAGTTGAGCGGCAACGGGATCGAGAAGGTGGTGATCAATGCTGGACAGTAAGGCGCTTCGAAGCATCCCGCTCATCCCCGCCAACACGGCGCCGGCGGCCCCGGACTATCCCTGGCCGAAGCCGTTCACCTCGGCGATGTTCCTGTCGTTCGATGTCGATGCCGAGGCCGCCTGGACCTCGAAGGACCCGGCGCACGCGGCGCGGTTGGTCACGATGAGTTATGGCGGCTACGAGGCGCGGGTCGGCACGCCGAAGCTCCTGGAACTGCTCGGCGAGCTCGATCTGAAGGCGACCTTCTTCGTCACCGGCTGGTCGGTCGACGCACACCCGGCGATGGCGGAAGCCATCCTCAAGGCCGGCCACGAGATCGGCCATCACGGCTATCATCATCTGCTGCCGGATCCCGGCGATCCCTACCTCGAAGAGGAATTGGAGAAGGGGTTCGAGGCGATCAAGCGACGGCTCGGTGTCACACCGATCGGCTATCGCGCGCCGTTCGGGGAATTCACGGAAGAGCTGCGCGTCGCACTGATGCGCCATGGCATCGTCTACACGTCCTCGTTCCGCGATGATGTCAGGCCGTACCGCCATCGCCTCGCCGACGGCAGGCCCGGTACGATCGAAATTCCGGTCACCGCAAGCTATGACGACTGGATGCACGGGCTCTCGGCGCGGTTCTCGCCGCGCTCGATCTTCCCGAAGGAGCACGTGCTCTCGATGTGGAAGGACGAACTCGACGAGGTCAGGGAGTGGGGCGCGATGGTCACGACCGTGCTGCATCCGCAGGTCTCCGGCCGTCCGATGCGCTTCCGGCTGCTGCGCGAATTCCTCAGCTACGCCAAGTCCTGCAAGGACGTCTGGATCACGACGGGGGCTGAGATCGCGGCGAATTACCGGCACCACGAGGCGGCCGGGCAGCGGTAGTTCCTCATGGTGAGGAGGTGCGTTAGCGCCGTCTCGAACCATGAGGGCGATGTCGGACCTCATTCCTTCGAGACGCTTGCTTACGCAAGCCCCTCAGGATGAGGGGAAGAAGTCGTTTTCGATGTAGCGGTGTCAAAAGGATGTCCATGCGCATTTCCCGCCGTTCGCTGCTTGGCGCTGCCGCCACGCTTCCCGCGCTGTCGATGCCGGGACTCGTTCGCGCCGAGGCGCAGACCACCTTGCGCTTCATTCCGGTGATCGATCTCGCCTTCCTCGATCCGATCTTCTCGACAGCGCAGGTCACGCGCAATCACGGCTTCATGGTCTACGACACGCTCTATGGCATGGATGCCGCGCTCGACGTGTCGCCGCAGATGGTGGCCGGTCATGCCGTCTCCAACGACGGCAAGCAGTGGGATCTGACCTTGCGCGAGGGCTTGGTCTGGCATGACGGCGAGAAGGTGCTGGCGCGCGACTGCGTCGCCAGCATCAAGCGCTGGGCCGCGCGCGATGGCTTCGGCGCCGAGCTGATCGCGGCGACGGATGAGCTCTCCGCGTTCGACGACAAGACCATCCGCTTCCGGCTGAAGCGGCCGTTTCCGCTGTTGCCGCAGGTGCTCGGCAAAGCCGCGGTACAGCCAGCCTTCATGATGCCCGAACGCCTCGCGAGCCAGGACCCGATGAAGCCGCTCACCGAGGTGGTCGGCAGCGGGCCGTTCCGCTTCGTGAGGGACGAGCGCGTGCAGGGCATCCGCAACGTCTACGCCAAATTCGAGCACTATCGGCCGCGCAGCGACGGCAAGCCGAATTGGACCGCCGGTCCGAAGATCGTGCACTACGACCGCGTGGTGTGGTCGACGATGCCCGATGCCGGCACCGCAGCCGCGGCTTTGCGCACCGGCGAACAGGACTGGCAGGAGACGACCCCACACGATCTTCTTCCGGTGCTGAAGGCCGAGGAGGACATCGTTGTCCGCGTCCTCGATCCGCGCGGCTATGCCTGCATGATGCGTGTCAACCACTTGCATCCGCCGTTCAACAATCCGGCGATCCGCCGCGCGCTGTTGGGGGCGATCGATCAGGCCGCCTTCATGACCGCGGTCGCCGGCAGCGATCCTGCCTATCAGTCCACGCCGATCGGCTTCTTCGCGCCTGGCACCTCGATGGCGAGCGACATCGGCCTCGATGTGTTCCGCGGCCCGCGTAGCATGGAGAAGGTGAAAGCGGACCTGAAGGCCGCCGGCTACGGTGGCGAGAAGGTCGTGCTGCTGGTGCCCGCGAATTCGCAGGCGCAGCGGCCGCTCGGCGAGGTGGCGGCCGACATGATGCGGCGCGCCGGCATGAATGTGGAGTATGTCGCGCTGGATTTCGCTGCCGTCTTGCAGCGCCAGCTGAAGAAGGATCCGATCGAGCAGGGCGGCTGGAGTGCCGCGGTCGGCAATTGGCAGGGCATCGACTGGCTCAATCCGGCCGGGAACACCAATCTGCGCGGCGAGGGCGCGGTGGCCGGCTGGTACAGAAGCGAGAAGATGGGCGCGCTGCGTAGCCAGTGGCTGGCGGCGCCCGATCTTGCCGAGCAGCAGCGCATCTGCCGCGAGATCCAGGCGCTGGCATTCGAGGAGATCCCGTATTATCCGATCGGTCTCTACAAGCAGCCGACGGCGTACCGCAAGAGCATCACCGGTGTTCTCGACGGCACCGCGGTGTTCTGGAATGTGAGGCCCGCATGAGCACGGCGATCTTCGGCAGCTATGTGCTGACGCGCGACGCGGGCGCGCAGAAGGTGCTGCGCGACCATTGGGTGCTGATCGAGGGCAGGCGTGTCGTGGCGATCACGCCAGACAAGCCGGCCGCCGATGAGGTGTTCGACCGCCCCGGCCGCTTCGTGCTGCCGGGCCTGTTGAACCTGCACAACCACATCTTCAGCGAGGCGATCGCGCGGACGTTGACGGAAGACGGCAACGGCCGCCGCAACAACAAGAGCATCGTCTACACGGTGCTGCTGCCGCTCTCCAAGCGCGGCGCCGAGATCCTCTCGGCTGAGGAACGGCGCGCGGTCGGACGTATGGGCATGCTGCAACTGTTGAAAGGTGGGGCGACCACGGTGATGGAGCCGTCGCGCAACACGATCCCCGAGCTGTTCGATGCGGCAGAGGAGATGGGGATCCGGTTCTATGGTGCGCCCTATCTGTTCTCGACCGGCGATGCCAAGGCCGGCGCCGACGGTATCGTGCATTATGCCGGCGACGACGGCGAGGCCGACATGGCGACCTGGAACGCGCTGTATCAGCGCTGGCATGGGCAGGCGCAGGGTCGCATTCGCCTGGCGATGAGCCCGCACGCGACCGACACCTGCGGCCCCGATCTGCTGCGCGCCGCGGCGGCGCGTGCGCGCGAACTGAATGTGCCGATCACGATCCATATGGCGCAGAGTCAGGGTGAAGTCGCCACCATTGCCGCGCGCTATGATGGCCGCACCCCGGCGGAATATCTCGACTGGCTCGGCGTGCTCGGTGACGACCTGCTCGCCGCGCACTGCCACGCCTCGACGGATGCGGACCTTGCGCTGATGGCGGCGCGCGGCACCGGCGTCCTGAACTGTCCGCGGGTGTTCGCGCGCGCCGGGGTCACTGCCGCCTTTGGCCGCTTCGCCGCCCATGGCGTGCGTACCGCCATCGGCACCGACGGCTACAACATGGACCTGCTCGGTGAGCTCAACGCGGCGTCGCTGATCTCCAAGGTTGCGCTGGGCAACGCGGAGACCGCGAGCGCACCGGAACTGATCGATGCGGTCACTGCGACCGCCGCCGCCATGATCAAGCGCGACGATCTCGGCGTGATCGCGCCGGGCGCCACTGCCGATCTCACCGTCGTTGACATGACGCATCCGCATCTCCAGCCATTGCACGATCCCCGCCGCGGCCTGATCGCGCTCGCCAACCGCGCCAACATCGATCAGGTCATGGTCGACGGCCGGCTGCTGATCCACGACGGCCGTTATCTGCATGGCGATGAGGCGGCCATCACTTCGGCCGGCGCTGCTGCGATCGAGAAGATCTGGGCGCTGCCGGAGGCGCAGGCGGCGTTCGCGGGATAAATTCGGGCCGCGGAGCGATACGTCTCGACATCCAGAGATGCCGGCCGTCTCACCGCGTGCCGTAGGCCCGGTCGCCGGCATCGCCGAGGCCGGGCACGATGAAGGCGTTGTCGTCGAGGCCGTCGTCGATCGCAGCGGTCCATAGCGGCACGTCCGGGTGCAGGCCGCGCACCCGCTCGACACCTTCGGGCGCTGCGATCATGCAGACCATGCGGATGTCCTTGGCGCCGCGTTCCTTCAGCCGATCGATGGCGGCGACCGCTGAATTGCCGGTTGCGAGCACCGGCGAGACCACGACGGCCAGCCGCTCGCCGAGGTCAGACGGCGCCTTGAAGAAATATTCGACCGCGACGAAGGTCTGCGGCTCGCGATAGAGCCCGATATGGGCGACGCGCGCCGTCGGCACCAGATCGAGCATGCCGTCGACGAAGGTGACCCCGGCGCGCAGCACCGGCACGAAGACGAGTTTCTTCCCGGCGATCTTGGCCGATTGCATGCGCGCCAGCGGCGTCTCGACTTCGACCTCGGTGAGCGGCAGGTCGCGCGTCACCTCGTAGCAGAGGAGCATGCCGATCTCCTTCAACAACTCGCGGAATGACTTGGTCGAGATCGCCTTGTCGCGGATCAGCGTCAGCTTGTGCTGGACCAGCGGATGATCGACGACCGTGACGCCTTGCATGACCTTCGTGCTCCTGTGTCTCCTGTAACCTCTCCCCGCAGGCGGGGAGAGGGAGCGCACCGCGCCCCGATGCGCGATCCTAACTAGAACACCGTGCCGTCACTGATCACCTTGAGCGGCGGCGAACCGTCGGGGCGACACTCGAAGGCGAGCTTGCGTCCTGCGGCCCAGCTGCCGCCTTCGAGAATCTTGGCGAGTGGCAGGCTCTCGGCATCTTGCCCCATGCGCTGTCGGATGACGATTGCAAGCCGGTCGAGCAGGGCGACGGTAAGCGCTCGCCACTCGACCACCAGCGCGGAGTCGACCGCATGTGCGCGCGTCGCGTCGTTCCCGTCGCGCAATACCAGCACGCCGCCGTCAACGAACAGTCCGCCGTTGCGATATTCGGCGAGCCCGGTGAGGCCGTCGATGTCGGTCACGGTGAAGCCCGCGCGCTGCAGCGGCTCAATCAGCGAATAGGTCAACCATTGCGACAGCTTGTGCAGCGGCACCAACTCGCTCGTCCTATCCTCGGTTTTGAGCGCTGGATGGCGCCAACAATCGCCGAGCGCGACGCCATCGAGCGTGATGCGCGACGGCCAGATCGGTCCGAGCTGAACCAGCACCTCGGCGAGGATCGCGGGCGCGGCGATGCGGCCGCTCTCCGCGCGCGCGGCGAGATGGTCGAACAAGCCGCCGGGCCGGGCGCTGTCTTTCCTCGCGAAGACGTCGGGCTTGCCGCCGATCAGGCCGCCGAGCCGGCGTAACAGGTCGGTCCGTCCTTCAAGTCCGAGCAGCGAATTCTCGGCACTGACCTGGAAGCCGCGTTCGAGATCCGCGACGGTGATCTGCGCAAGCCTTGAAGCGTCTGCGCGCAGGGGAGCTGTGACCTGATCCGAGAATGCGCCGTGCGCGAACATGTCGAGGCTGGCGAGCGCCAGTCCCTCGGACCGGCCGACGCGGGTGCCGCTCACCGCATCATGATAGCGCCATGCGGCGCCGGCGCCGGCATCGAGCAGTACGCTGACGATGGCGAGATCGAATTCCGCCCGCGCCCGCGCCGCCGCATCGGGCCAGCTCACCTTGTCGGCGACCGCTGCCCAGCGATCCTGGCCTGCGATCACGAAATGCCGCCAGCGCGAATGGAACGGCACGTCGCCGCTCGGATAGGCCTTGTGGGTCACCGCGAGCACAAGCTCCGCGACCGCATCGAGCCTGGTCAGATCGATACGGAAATGCGGCAGCTTGTCCTCAAGGCCGAGAGCAAGCAGCCGGTGCGCCCGCTCGCGCACCGCCCGGGCCGACAAGAGGGAGGAGGCATCGACCATCTTGGTTTGCTCAGTACTTCTCGAGTGGGCGCCCGACCGTATCTCCGAGCTCCTGTGGCTTCTGCGGTTCGAGCGAAAAATAGCCCGCCGCCTTCTTGGCCGCGATCTCGACATGGGCGTCGGCCGGAATCAGTTCGTCCGGGATCGGCACGCGTTCGACGATCTCGACGCCCTGGCCCGTCAATGCATCATGCTTCATGTCGCTCATCGAGATGAAGCGGTCGATACGCGTGATGCCGAGCCAGTGGATCACGTCGGGCATCAGTTGCTGGAAGCGCGCATCCTGCACGCCGGCGACGCATTCGGTGCGCTCGAAATAGGCGGCCGCGGCATCGCCATCCTCCTGGCGCTTGCGCGCATTGTAGACCAGGAATTTGGTGACCTCGCCGAGCGCGCGGCCTTCCTTGCGGTTATAGACGATGATGCCGAGACCGCCGGTCTGGCCGGCGCGCACGCATTCCTCGATGCCGTGAATGAGATAGGGACGGCAGGTGCAGATATCCGAGCCGAATACGTCGGAGCCGTTGCATTCGTCGTGGACGCGGCAGGTGATCCTGGTCTTGCCATCGTTCAGCTTGTTGACATCGCCGAACAGATACACGGTGGTGCCGCCGATCGGCGGCAGGAATACCTGCAGGTCCGGCCGCGTCACCAGCTCCGGATACATGCCGCCGGTCTGCTCGAACAGGCCGCGGCGCAGATTGGTCTCGCTGGTGCCGAACCGCGCTGCGACGCCGGGTAGGTACCACACCGGATCGATCGCGATCTTCACCACGGAGACGCTGCCGTTGGCGTGCACGACATCGCCGTCTGTCGTGATGCGTTTTGCCGCCAGCGCTGCGTGAAGCTCCGGCAGGTCGAGCCGCGCCTTGGTCACCGCGATCGTCGGCCTGATATCGATGCCTTCGGCGATCTCGGCGCCGAAATTCTCCGCGACCAGATGCCCCCATGGATCGAGCGCGACGATCTTGGCCGGATCGCGCCATTGCGGGAACGGCCCGATGCTCGCGGCCGGATGGGTGTTGGTGAGGTCGGGGCGGCGGATCGGATCGAGTGCGCCGGAGGAGACCGCGAGCGCCCGATACACCGTGTAGGAGCCGCCATGGCTGCCGATCACGTTGCGGTCCTGCGGACGCGAGACGGTGCCGATGATCGGCCCGCGTTCGCGCGCGCTTGGGGCGCCCCACTGGAGCGGGAAATTGTGCTTGGCGCCCGGAACCGGATGCGAGGTCAGGCGGATATGGTCAGTGCGATTGGAACGCGTCATCTCAGAGTAACCCCATCAGAGCCACCCCCAAAACGGCAACGGCCCGCCGAGACGACGGGCCTGACCGAAAAGAGCTGTTAGTTTCCATGCATCAATATAGCATGTTCCCGGCCCAAAACAAGGGTTCCGGGATGCTGCTCCTGCGAACGCCGCGAGCGCCTTGTTTGTAGGCAAATGGTTACGTGGATGCCGACAGTTCGTTTCATCATGTTGACACATCCGCTTTCGCGATACGCTTTCCAGCTGGCGGTGGCACGGCCCTTGCCTTTGGTGGGCTCTGCGGCCAGCAGGGGCCGCACCCTCGGGGAATGACGTGTTGGACCTGATCATTCGCAATGCTTCGCTGTGGTGCGAGGGCGAGACCCGCTGCACTGACATCGGCATCGGCGATGGCAAGATCGTCGCGATCGAAGCGGCGCTGCAGGCCGGCGCGCGCGAGCGTGACGCCGAAACCTGCCTCGTCGTGCCCGGCCTGATCGAGACGCACATCCATCTCGACAAGACCTGCATTCTCGACCGCTGCCGGATTGCGGAAGGCACCGTCGCCGAAGCCGTGCGCGAGACCGCCGCGGCCAAGCGCAACTTCACCACCGAGGATGTCTACGCCAGGGCGAAGCAGACGGTCGAGCGCTGCATCAGTCATGGCACGATGCGCATGCGCACCCATGTCGAGCTCGATCCCGGCATCGGCATGATCGGCTATGATGCCATCGAGCAGCTCAAGCGCGATTACGCCTGGGCCATGGATATCGAGCTCTGCGTCTTCCCGCAGGAAGGGCTGACGAATTATCCGGGGACCGAGGAGCTGCTGATCGAAGGGCTGCGGCGCGGCGCGCGCACGCTCGGAGCCGCACCGTATTTCGACACCGATCCCGCGGCGCAGATCGATCGCATCTTCGCCATCGCCCGCGAGTTCGATGTCGACATCGACATGCATCTTGATCTCGCCGAGACGCTCGACCGCATGCAGATCGAATATGTCTGCCGCAAGACCGAAGAGTATGGCTGGGGTGGGCGCGTTGCGGTCGGCCATGTCACGCAGCTGTCGCTGCTGCCGCCGGAGCGCTTCAACGCGATCGCGATGCAGCTCGCCAATGCCGGCGTCGCCGTCACCGTGCTGCCGTCGACCGATCTGCACCTGATGGGACGACGGCAGGATCATGCGATTCCCCGCGGCGTGGTGCCGCTCGAGCCGCTCCGCGCCGCCGGCGTCACCTGCTCGATCTCGACCAACAATGTGCTGAATCCGTTCACGCCTTACGGCGACGGCTCGCTCATCCGCATGGCCAACCTCTATGCCAATGTCTGCCATGTCTCGCGTCCCGATCATCTCGCCGGCTGCCTCGACATGATCACAAGCGATGCCGCGCGGCTGATGCGGCTTGGCGACTACGGCGTCAAGCTCGGCGCGCCGGCCGATCTCGTCTGCATCGACGCGCGCAGCCCGACCGAGGCGATCGCAACGCTTGCGCAGCCGCTGTGGGGATTGAAGCGCGGCCGGCCCTCGTTCACGCGCCCGCGGCCGATGCTGCATGGACCGGGGTGATGCGGGCGGGCGACGATGAGATGATTGCTCGTCATTCACCGTCATTGCGAGTAGCGCAGCGACGAGGCAATCCAGAATCCCCGTGCAGCCCTGGATTGCTTCGCTTCGCTCGCAATGACGGATACCGAAGCGTAGGGTGGGCAAAGGCGCGTTGCAACGATGTCTCGACATTCGCAAGTGGACGAAGCGCCGTGCCCACCGTCGGGCGCCGCGCGATATCGCGGTGGGCACGCTTCCGCCGACGCCCTTCGGGCTATGGCGGACAAGTCGCTTTGCCCACCCTACGACGTCAGGTGTCATCGCGAGCGCGGCGATCCGGACTCTCTCCTCGTCTGGATCGCTCGTAATGACGTTGGAGTTTTCGACCAAGGAGTGACACCATGCGCGTGATCAATGTTGCCGCCGCCCAGATGGGGCCGATCCAAAGGGCCGACAGCCGCGAGGTCGTGGTCGCGCGGATGATCGCGCTGATGGACGAGGCCAAAGCCAAAGGCGCCGATCTCATCGTCTATCCGGAGTTGGCGCTGACCACCTTTTTTCCGCGCTGGTATATGGAGGATCAGGCCGAGGTCGACACCTGGTTCGAGCGCGCCATGCCGAATGCGGCCGTGCAGCCGCTGTTCGATCGCGCCAGGCAGCACCGGATGGCGATGAACTTCGGCTATGCCGAGCTGACGCCGGACGGCCATCACTACAACACGGCGATCCTGACCGATCGCGACAGCAACATCGTCGGCAAATATCGCAAGGTGCATCTGCCGGGTCACGAGGAGTACGATCCGACGCGCAGCCACCAGCACCTGGAGAAGCGCTATTTCGAGCCGGGCGATCTCGGCTTTCCGGTGTGGCGCAATCTCGGCGGCATCATCGGCATGGCGGTGTGCAACGACCGCCGCTGGCCCGAGACCTATCGCGTGATGGGCCTGCAGGGCGTCGAGATGGTGCTGATTGGTTACAACACGCCGTCGGTCAACTCGCAGAAGAATGCCGAGGGACCGGAACAGCGGCTGTTCCATAATCGTCTCTCGGTGCAATCAGGCGCGTATCAGAACTCCTGCTGGGTGGTCGCGGTCGCCAAAGCCGGCGTGGAGGACGGTCATCCGCTGATCGGCGGCAGTCTGATTGTCGATCCGGACGGCGGGATCGTCGCTGAAGCGACGACCGAAGGCGATGAGGTGCTGGTCGCGCGTTGCGATCTCGACGCAACCAAGTTCGGCAAGGAGACGATCTTCGATTTTGCGAGCCACCGCCGCATCGAGCATTACGGCCTGATCACCAGCCGCACCGGTGCGATTCCCCCGGAGGAGTGAAGATCAGTGCGCGAACGCCACCGCGCCGAGCGCCATGGTGATAGCCGCCTGAGTCGGGTCGATCACGGGAATGCCGAGCGCATCTTCCAGGCCCTTGCGATGGCGCGCCATGCCGGCGCAGCCCATCACGATCGCGCCGGCGCCATCCTGCTCCTTCAGCGCGCGGCCGACCGCGATCATCCTGGCCAGCGTGCCTTCGCCAGAAGCGGTTTCGGCCACCGTCATGTCGAGCGGCCGCTCGGCGGCGAGCCGGTCCATCAGCCCCATCTGGCGGAGATAGCGTAGATGTCGCCGGATCGAGCGCTGGGCGATCGCGATCACGCCAAAACTGTCGGCGCGGGTCAGTGCGGTCAGCACGCCGCATTCGGCGATGCCGAGCACCGGCCGCGCCGTCGCCTCGCGGCAGACATGCAGGCCGGGATCGCTGTAGCAGGCGATCACGAAGGCGCTCGACGCGTTGTCGGTTTCGACGAACCGCCGCAGCGGCATGGTCACGCTGTCGGCGTCCTTCTGGCTTTCGATTCCGTACGGGCCTTCCTTCAGGGTCTCGCAGACGATCTCCGGTCCGTCGGCAAACATCAGCGGCTTCAGTGCCTCGGCGAGGCCGTCGGTGACTATCTGATTGGAGTTCGGATTGATCACCGTGATGCGCGGGCGGGACATGGGAGCTTCCTGCTTGAGACGTGTTGACGCAGCGTGAAACGCAATCACTATGCCACGTGGCGCATGCGATCGTCATGCGCCGGGCGCAACGGCGCGCCGCGACATCAGCGGTGTTCCATTGGGCAGAACTGATAAGGGGACCGCCATGACCGAGCCAGCCTATGAGTTGATGATCCGGGGAGGGCGCGTCGCCACGACGACCGACATATTCGAGGCCGACGTCGCCATTGCGGGCGAGAGCATCGTCGCGATCGGCCGTGGCCTTGGTCCGGCCAAGCGCGAGATCGATGCGCGGGGCAAGTTGGTATTGCCTGGCGGCGTCGACAGCCATTGCCATATCGAGCAGCTATCGGCAGCCGGCATCGTCAACGCCGATACGTTCGAGAGCGCGACCACTTCGGCCGCCTTTGGCGGCACGACCTCGGTGATCTCCTTTGCCGCCCAGCATATCGGCATGAAACTGCCGCAGGTGTTGGAGGAGTATCATGCGCTCGCGCGCAAAGGTGCCGTGATCGACTACGCCTTCCACATGATCGTCGCGGACCCGACCAAGGAGACGCTGGAGCACGATCTGCCCGCGCTGATCAAGCTGGGGCACGGTTCGATCAAGATCTTCATGACCTATGATCTCCTGAAGATCGACGATGAGCCGTTGCTCGATATTTTGGTTGCGGCGCGCGAGGGCGGCGCGATGCTGTGCGCGCATGCCGAGAACCACGGCATCATCTCGTGGATGGTGAAGCGGCTGCTGGCGCGCGGCTATACCCATCCGAAATACCACGCCATCAGCCACGCGCGCTTCTCCGAAGCGGAAGCTTTCAACCGCCTGATCGGGATGGCTGCGCTGATCGACCAGCCGATCATGATCTTCCACGTCTCGACCGCCGAGGGCGCCAAGGTCATCCGCGACGCGCGCGGCCAGGGGCTGAAGGTGTTCGCCGAGACCTGCCCGCAATACCTGTTCCTCACGGCCGATGATCTCGACAAGCCCGGCGTCGAGGGCGCGAAATGGATGTGCAGCCCGCCGCCGCGCCGCGCCTCCGACCAAGATGCGCTGTGGCAGGCGCTCTCGCTCGGCGACCTGCAGACCATCTCTTCCGACCATGCGCCCTATCGCTTCGATGAGACCGGCAAGCTGCGCGCCGGCCCCAACCCGAACTTCAAGCAGATCGCCAACGGCCTGCCGGGGCTGGAGCTGCGGCTGCCGCTGCTGTTCGACGCGATGGTGTCGAAGGGCCGGCTCGGCCTCAACAAGTTCGTCGAGCTGACCGCGACGGCGCCGGCCAAGATCTACAATCTGCATCCGAAGAAAGGCGCGATCGCGATCGGCGCCGACGCCGACATCGCGATCTGGGATCCGGAGAAGCGTGTCACGATCAGCGACGCGATGATGCACGATCGCGCCGGCTACACGCCGTTCGCCGGCCGCTCCGTGCAGGGCTGGCCGGTGACGGTGCTGTCGCGCGGCCGCGTCATCGTCGAGGACGGCAAGTTGTCGGCGCAGGCCGGCTCAGGCCGCTTCCTGGCCCGCAGCGGCGGCGAGGCAGCGAAGCCGACCGGACGCCTGGTGGCAGACATGGACCCCGAGCAGAATTTTGGCGCGCGGCTGCTGTAGGCTGGACGGAGCGCCATGCACGTCCTGATCTTCGGCGGGTGCGGCTTTGTCGGACTCAATGTCGCGCAAGCGCTGCTCGCGCGCGGCCATCAGGTGACCTTGTTCGACCACGCCGATCTGCCGAACGCCGCGCAGCGTGCCTTTGCGGTCTATGGCAAACAGCTTTGCGTGCTGCAGGGGGATGTAACCAATCATCAGGCCGTTGCCGCCGCGATCGCATCTGGTTGCGATACCCTGGTGCTGGGCGCGGCGATCACGGCCGGTGTCGAGCGCGACGCGGCCGAGCCGGAGCGTATTCTTGCGGTCAACCTGCTGGCGCAGGTGCCCATGCTGCAGGCCGCGCGCCGCGCCAACGTGAAGCGTGTCATCAACCTGTCCTCCGCCGCAGCCTATGGCGCCAGCGGACAGCGCTTTCAGTTCCTGGATGAGACAACGCCTTGCGATCCGGTGTCATTGTATTCCATCACCAAGTTCGCCTCCGAACGCGTCGCCGCGCGCCTGGGCGATCTCTGGCAGACCGATGTGATCAGCGTGCGGCTATCAGCCGTGTTCGGGCCGTTCGAGCGCGCAGGTGGCGTGCGCGATACGCCATCGCCGCAGGCCCTGATCCTCGGTTGCCTTGCGCGTGGCGAGCCGGCGCTCTTGAGCGACGCTGGCGCAAGGGACTGGGTCTATGCGCTCGATGTCGCGGACGCGATTGCGCTGCTGCTGGAGGCGGCTAAGCCGCAGTACACGCTCTACAACATCTCCAGCGGCGTAACCTATACCGTGGAAGCGTGGGGCGACCGCTTTGCTGACCTGCGGCCGGGCTTCGTCTGCCGGCTGGCTGAACAAGGCGAGAGGCCCACAATCGCCGTGCATGGGCCGGCGCGTGCGCCGTTGTCGACGGCGCGACTGGCTGATGAGTTCGGCTGGCGTGCCCAATTCAGCTGCCTGGACTCGGCGGTGCATCTGAGCCGCTGGTTCGATGAGTACCTTGGAGCATAGCATGAGACTCGCGGGAAGGACCGTCATCATCACCGGCGGCGGCTCGGGCATCGGCCGCGCCAGCGCGGTCGCGTTCACGCGCGAGGGCGCCTTCGTTGCCCTTGTGGACCGCGACGCGGCAGGCGCTGAGGCAACGCTGGCGCAGCTGCAGGAGGCTGGCGGCGAGGGCAGCATTCATATCGGCGACGTCGGCGAAATCGATTTTGCCACGACGACGGTCGAAAGCGTGGCCGCAGGCCGCGGCCGGCTCGATGTGCTGCTGTGTGCGGCTGGCTTCTCCTGCGGCGGCACCATCGTCACGACCGCCCCTGCGGATTGGGATGCGGTGTTCCGCGCCAATGTCGGCGGCACCTGGTTGTGGGCCAAGGCCGCGGTGCCGGTCATGCAGCGCCAGCAGAAGGGGGCGATCATCACGCTGGCCTCGCAGCTGGCGATTGCCGGCGGCAAAGGCAACAGCGCCTATATCGCCGCCAAGGGCGCGATCATCAGCCTGACCCGCACCATGGCGGTCGATTTCGCGACCGACGGCATTCGCGTCAATGCGATCGCCCCGGGAGCTATCGATACGCCGATGCTTCGCCGCAGCTTCGCGCGCCATGTCGATCCGGACGTCGTGCGCGACGCCTCGCGCCAGCGCCACGCGATGAAGCGCTTCGGTGAGGCCGAGGAGGTCGCTTCCGCCGTGCTTTACCTCGCCAGCGATGAAGCCTCTTTCGTGACCGGCGTGGTGCTGCCGGTCGATGGCGGCTGGCTCGTGGCCTGAGGCTTCGGTCTATAAGTCCGGTGAATAGTCCCCAGCAAATTGAGATTTCTGCCGCTGAAGATGCTTTGCTAGGCTGCGCCGGCCGGATCAGGAATGCATGGAGTGGGCGTGGGCGAGATCGATCGTGTCGGGCGCGACACTGCAACGCGTCCCGGTGCGCGCCATGAATGACGGGCTCGCCGCGCTTGCCGCTCAGGTCCGGCGCGATCTCGACAGGATCGCCCACCCCAAGATGCCTTGGCTGAAGCCGGTGCCTGGTCCCGACGGTCGCCCCGCGCTGGACGTGCTGATCGTTGGTGGCGGCCAGTCGGGCCTTGCGACGGCCTTCGGGCTCATGCGCTCGCAGGTCACCAACATCATGGTGCTGGACAAAGCGGAGCAGGGGCGCGAGGGGCCGTGGCTGACCTATGCGCGTATGCCGCGCCTGCGCTCGCCCAAAGATTTTACCGGTCCGGATCTCGATATTCCCAGCCTCACCTATCAGTCCTGGCACGAGGCGAAATTCGGCGAACAGAGCTGGCGCGATCTTGATCTCATTCCGCGCGAATATTGGGCAGAGTATCTCGCGTGGTATCGGAGCGTGCTCGACCTTCCGGTGCGCAACGGCTGCGAGGCGATCGATATCGCACCCGCCGCCAATGGCTTGTTGCAGGCGAGCGTTCGGAGCCGCGCCGGCGAAGAGGCGCTCTATGCGCGCAAGATTGTGCTTGCCACCGGCCAGGAGGGGATGGGCGATTGGAGCATTCCGGCGCCGTTGCGCCATCTGCCTGCTACGCGCTGCGTCCACTCCGCTACCGCGATCGATTTCGAGACGCTGCGCGCCAAACGTGTTGCCGTCATCGGCGCCGGCGCCTCGGCCTTCGACAATGCGGCGACGGCACTGGAAGCAGGCGCAGAGCGCGTCGATCTGCTCTGCCGCCGCGCCGAGATCCAGCTGGTGCAGCCCTATCGCTGGCTGACCTTCCGCGGATTCTTGCGGCACTTCTCCGAGCTCGACGATGTCTGGCGCTGGCGTTTCATGCGGGCAGTCCTGGAGCTGCGCGAGGGCTTTCCGCAGCACACCTACGACCGCTGCGCGCGCCATGCGGCCTTCCGTCTGCATGAGGGAGTGCCGGTCGAGGCAGCACGGGAGACGCCCGACGGCGTCGTGTTGCAAACGCCGCGCGGCGAGATCGTTTGTGATTTCGTCGTCAGCGCGACCGGCATCGCGACGGATTTCGCCGGCCGTGCCGAGCTGAAGCGCTTCGCGCACAACATCGCGCGCTGGGGCGACCGCTACACGCCGCCGGCCGAAGAGCGCAACGCGCGGCTTGGCGCATTCCCCTATCTCGCCGACGACTACGCGCTGTGCGAGCGAACATTCGGGGAAACGCCGTGGATCGCCAACATCCACGTGTTCGCGATCGCCTCCACCATGAGCTTCGGCGCGTCCGGCTCGTCGATCAACGCGATGACGACGGCGGTGCCGAAGCTGGTGCATGGGCTGACGCGGGGGCTGTTCCGCGCTGACCTCGACAAGCACTGGGCGGCATTCCAGGCCTATGACGTGCCGCAGGCGGTGGTGCGGCGCGAGCCGGCGAGTGGATCTTCGAAGTGTCCTGCTGGCACATGATTTGCTGCTTTTCGGACTCTCGCAGACCGAGACACGGCCGGGCCGTTGGGCCCAGACAGATGAGGCGAAGGGCATGAGCATGAGCTTTTCGATTTCCAAACGGATATTGGTCGCGGCAGCAGCATTGCTTGCGGTGGCACCAGCCGTGCCAGGCGCACATGCGCAGAGTCGCGCCGAGACGCTGCGCTATGTCACTGGCGCCACCGTCAACACGCTCGATCCCAACATTCCGGGCTCGACCCGCGAGGCCTTCGCGCTCTCGATGAGCAGCTATGACCGGCTGGTGTCGTTCGGCCGCAAGCAGCTCAATGGCAAATGGGTGTTCGATCTCGACACCATTTCCGGCGAGCTCGCGGAGTCCTACAAGGTCAGTCCGGATGGCCTGAAGATCACCTTCAAGCTGCGCCCCGATGCCAAATTCCAGGACGGTTCACCCGTCACCGCCGAGGACGTGAAATGGTCGCTCGACCGCTGCGTCAGCGCGCCGATCCTCGGCAAGGCGCAGCTGCTCACGGGCTCACTGACGTCCCCCGATCAGTTCAAGGTGATCGATCCCCTGACGTTCGAAGTGACCTTGCCGAAGCCGGACAAGCTCGCGCTGCCGAACCTCGCCACGGTCTATCCGATCATCATCAACTCCAAGCTCGCGAAGGCGCATGCGACTGCCGACGATCCGTGGGCGCTGAACTGGACCAAGGAGAATGCCGCGGGCAGCGGCGCCTATATCGTCGAGACCTTCAAGCCAGGCGAGCAGGTGATCGCCAAGCGTAACGAGGCCTGGAATCGTGGCACGCCGGACAAGCCGGCCGGGTTCAAGCGACTGATCATCCAGTCGGTGCCGGAGCCCGCCACACGCGCCAATCTGGTCGAGCGCGGCGATGCCGACCTTGTCATCGATCTGCAGGCGAGCGATGTGCAAGCGTTGGAAGGGAAGGGCAAGCTGAAGGTGATCTCGACGCCGCAGTACAATGCGGTGAACTTCATTTCGATGAACAACAAGATTCCGCCGTTCGACAATGTCAACGTGCGGCGCGCGATCGCCTATGCGTTGCCCTATGACGATATGTTCAAGGCGACGCTGTTCGGCCGTGGCGCGCCGCTGTTCGGCGCGACCTGGGCTGATGGCAAGCCGCCGAGCGGCGCCTATCCGATCCCGCAGCCGGTCAAGCTCGATCTCGACAAGGCGAAGGCCTATCTCAAGGACGCCGGCATGCGGGACGGCTTCTCCACGACGTTCAGCTTCAATGTCGGCCAGGCGGCGACCGCCGAGCCGATGGCGGCGCTGGTCAAGGAATCCTTGGCCAAGATCGGCATCAAGGTCGACATCCAGAAGCTGCCGGACGCGCAGATGTCGACCGCGATCAACGAGAAGAAGCTGCCGTTCTTCACGGAAGGAATCGTCGCCTGGTTGCCGTCGACCGACTATTTCTACCGCAACTTCTACACCGGCAATCAGCGCTGGAACTATTCCTCCACCGACAATGCGGAGTTGGAGAAGATCGCGCAGGCCGCGCGCTTCGAGCCCGATAGGGAGAAGTACGAGGAGGAGGGCAGGGCGCTCAATGCCATCCATTTCGACCAGATGTTCCAGATTCCGATCTGGCAGGCGGCGCAGGATGCGGTGATGCAGCCGAACGTCGAGGGGTATGTCTACCAGTTCACGCGGCAGGTGGATTACCGCAATCTCAGCCGCAAGTAGGCGAGCGAGAACAGCGCGAAGCATGGGCACGATCGGCGCAACTCTGATCCGGGCGGGGCGGCGGTTCATCTCGTCGATGCCGGCGCTGTTCGGCGTGCTGGTCTTCACCTTCCTCTTGATGCGGGTGCTGCCCGGCGATCCCGCCGTGTTCTTCGCATCCGGGCCCAATGCCGGCAAGGAGGAGATCGAGGTGATCCGCAAGCAACTCGGGCTCGACAAGCCGTTGCCGAACCAGCTGGCGATCTATCTCTACGACGTCGGCCGCGGCAATCTCGGGCGCTCGATGATGACCGGGCAGCCGGTCGCCAAGGACCTGCGCGAACGTCTGCCGGCCTCGCTCGAATTGACACTGGCGGCACTGCTCATTGCGCTGGTGTCGGCGGTGCCGCTCGGCGTGATCGCCGCACTTCGACCGGGCTCGCTGGTCGACCATGGCGCGCGGCTGTTCTGCTCGCTCGGTGTCTGCGTGCCGACCTTCGTGTCCGGCCTGCTCCTCATCTACGTATTCTACTATTTGCTCGGCCTCGCGCCGGACCCGACCGGCCGCGTCGACATCTTCACCACGCTGCCGCCGTCGCGCACCGGCTTCCTGATCGTCGACTTCCTGCTCGCCGGCGATCTCGAAGGCTGGTGGGCGGCGGTGCGGCAATTGATGCTGCCGGCCTTCACCATGGCGCTGTTCGTGATCGCGCCGCTGGCGCGCATCACCCGCGCCTCGATGCTGGTCTCGCTCGGCAGCGACTTCGTCCGCACCGCGCGCTCGGTCGGACTGTCCGGGTGGCGCATCGTCGTCACCTATGCGCTGCGCAACGCCATCCTGCCGGTCATTACCATCGCCGGCATCGTCTTCTCCACCATGTTAGGCGCCAACGTGCTGGTCGAGAAGGTGTTCTCCTGGCCGGGCGTCGCCTCCTATGCGCTCGATGCGCTGCTCGTCTCCGACTACGCGCCGGTGCAGGGTTTCGTGCTGCTGATGGCCACGATCTTCGTCATCGTGAATCCGCTCGTCGATGTGCTCTACGGCATCGCCGATCCCCGGGCGACGGTTGCATGAGCACGATGGAAACATCCTCGACGCTCCGTCACACCTCCTGGGTGTTGCGCGGCAATCCGGTGACCGCCGTTGCCGCTTGCGGCGCGCTGCTGCTGGCGATCGTCGCCATCCTTGCGCCCTGGCTCGCGCCTTATGATCCCATTGCGTCGGATGTGCCGCAGGCCTTGCAGGCGCCGAGCGCGGCGCATTGGGCCGGCACCGACCAACTCGGCCGCGACGTCTTCAGCCGCCTGGTCATCGCCACGCGCCTGGATCTGGCGATCGCGGTGAGCGCCGTCGCGGTCTCCTTTGCGATCGGCTCGGTGATCGGTGCGCTGTGCGGCTATGCCGGCGGCCGGCTCGACAAGGCGATCGGCCGCTTCGTCGATGTCTTGATGGCCTTTCCGCTGTTCGTGCTGGCGATGGCGATGGTCGCTGCCCTCGGCAACCGCGTCGAGAACATCGTGATCGCAACCGCGATCATCAACCTACCGTTCTACATCCGCTTCGCCCGCGCCGAGGTCAACATCCGCCGCAATTTGGGCTGGGTCGAGGCCGCGCGCGCTAGCGGCGAAGGCCACGTTGCGGTGGTGTTGCGCTTCCTGCTGCCGAATGTGCTGCCGGCGATGGCCGTCCAGATCTCGCTCAATCTCGGCTGGGCCATCCTCAATGCCGCCGGCCTTTCGTTCATCGGTCTTGGCGTCAAGCCGCCTACACCGGAATGGGGCATCATGGTCGCCGAAGGCGCGCGCTTCATCTCGACAGGGCGTTGGTGGCTGGTGGCGTGTCCGGGTTTTGCACTGATGCTGACGGTGCTGTGCTTCAACCTGCTCGGCGACGGCTTGCGCGACATCCTCGATCCGAGGATGAGAACGTGATAGCATTGGGAAACACCGCGCCGCTGCTCGAGGTCGAGAACCTCAAGGTGACCTTCTCCACCCGTCGCGGCATCGTCGAGGCCGTGCGCGGCGTGTCGCTGTCACTGCAGCCGGGCGAGATGCTGGGCCTGGTTGGCGAGAGCGGCTCCGGCAAGTCGGTCACCGGCTTTGCCATCACCCATCTGCTCGACAAGGCCGGCCGGATCACCGACGGCTTGATACGCTTCAAGGGCCAGGACATCACCCGCGCCGGCGGCGCCGATCTGCGCAGCCTGCACGGCGCCGCGATGGCGATGATCTTCCAGAATCCGCGCGCGGCGCTGAACCCGATCCGCGCCATTGGCGAGCAGATCGCCGACGCCATCCTCGCGCATCGCCGTATCTCGGCGAAGGAAGCGCGCGGCGAGGCCTTGAAGCTGTTGCGCGCCGTGCAGATCCGCGAGCCCGAGCGGCGCATCAATGCCTATCCGCACGAGCTGTCAGGCGGCATGTGCCAGCGCGTGATGATCGCGATCGCGATCTCCTGCAATCCGCAGCTTCTGATCGCCGACGAGCCGACCACCGGCCTCGACGTCACCACGCAGAAGGTGGTGATGGATTTGCTTGCGACCATCGCCGCTGAGCGCGGCATGGCGACCATCTTGATCACGCACGATCTTGGCCTCGCTGCGCGCTACTGCCGCCGAGCCGTGGTGATGGAGCAGGGACGGCTGGTCGAAGAAGCCGAGCCGCTGGCGCTGTTTCAGCGGCCGCAGCATCCGTACACGAAGCGCCTGGTCGCGGCCTCACCGACCGCATCCTCGCGGGTGGAGGACCTGGTGCCGGATGGCGCGCCGGTGCCGCTGGTTCAAGTGAGCGAACTGCCGCCTCCACCGCATGGCACGCCGCTGCTGCTCGACGTCAAGCGCATTGGTAAGCACTTCGACGACGGCACGCTCGGCGTCGCCGATTTCTCGATGACGATGCGTCCCGGTGAGAGCATCGGTCTGGTCGGCGAATCCGGCTCCGGCAAGAGCACGACCTCGCGCATGATCTGCCGGCTGATCGATCCGAGCGCGGGCGAGATCCTGTTCGACGGCCAGGCGATCGGCCAGATTCCGGCGCGCGACTTTCACCGCTCTGAATTCCGCAAGGACATCCAGATCGTCTTTCAGGATCCGAACGACAGCCTCAATCCGCGCTACACCGCGTTCGATTGTATCGCGCATCCTTTGACCCGGCTGATGGCGATGCGATCGGGCGATGCGTTGCGCCGCCGCGTCGAGGAATGTGCCGATCGCGTCGGTCTGCCGAGGGAGCTCTTGTCGCGCTTTCCGCACCAGCTGTCCGGAGGGCAGAAGGCGCGCGTCGGCATTGCGCGGGCGATCGCCTGCAAGCCGCGGCTCCTGGTCCTGGACGAGCCGACCGCCGCGCTCGACGTCTCGGTGCAGGCGGTGGTGCTGCAGCTTCTGAACAGGCTGCGCCGCGAGGACAATCTCGCCTTCCTGTTCGTCAGCCACGACCTCAACGTGGTCCGCATGATGTGCGACCGCACCATCGTGCTGCGCGCAGGCCAGATCGTCGAGCAGGGCGAGAGCCGGGCACTGTTCGCGAATCCGCAGACCGACTACACCCGCGAGCTGGTCGAGGCCGTGCCGCATATCCAGCAGGCAGAATTGGCACCGGCTTAGTGATATGTTTAGTACCACCGTCATTGCGAGCGAAGCGAAGCAATCCAGACTGCCGCCGCGGAAACAGCCTGGATTGCCTCGGCGCAAGGGCGCCTCGCAATGACGATAAGGCTGGCAATAAACTAACAGCCCCGGCAGATGCCGCTCACCTTTCGCCTGGTTTCCTCGTCGTTCCAGATGCTTTTCGGACTGAACACGATGTCTGCCGTGAGCTTCATCGGGACCTTCACTTCGGATGGCGGCTTAGGAAAGGGTTGGAGCTTCCTGAGCCAGGCGAGCGTGTCGTCATTCATGGCTTTGGGGCCGGAGCTCTTCGTGATTCTCGCGTCCAGAAGCGTGCCATCACGATCGATCGAAAATTCGACGATCGAGTGCGCGTCGTTCAGCTTCTGCGTATCATCGGGCAGCTTCAGCGGATGCGCCTGGAGATAATGAAGGATATCCCCGCGGAATGCGATCTCCGGGCCGGAGGTACTGGACGTCATGGTCCACTTCAGATCGACGAAGCCGACGCGCGTCTGCGCAAAAAATGTGAACGGTATCCTGACTCTTAAGGGGACCTGAACGTCGGCAGGAACCTCCGGAAACGCGGACATTCGGCGGAGGCCGGCGAGGACGTTCTGATCGTCTTGCGGCACCCCCGAGCTGCGGGCGATATCGGCACCCAAGAGCTTGCCGTTCCGGTCGATCGTGAGGATGACGTCGATGTCCGCGGGCCGGCCCTTAAGCTCGTTGCGAAATTCCTGGGAGTTTTCCAAGAGGTAGCGGGCCAGCCGCTGCCTGTAAGTGGCTTCGTCCGCACCAGCGGTCGTGAGGCTGGACAACGAAATGAAGAAAATGGCTGCCAAACGTCGCATCGCTAACACTGCCCCTCGGAACGCAGTGTAACCTTCGCTGCTGCCGGCGTCGCGCATTTTCTGGTGAGGCGGTATCCTTCGCGACTTTGCGGATCGCAGAGAAAGCAGGGCGGGCAAAGCGACTTGTCCGCCATAGCCCGAAGGGCGTCGGCGGAAGCGTGGCCGCCCTGTTTGTTGTCGAACTCGCGGCGGTGGGGACGGCGCTGCGCGCCGTTACCCACCCTACAGGTCCCTACACTGCAAATCCGCTCAATCCGCCTCGTAGCCGTAGACCTCCGGCAGGATGAAGATCGCAGCCAGCAGTCCGATCAGCGGGAAAATGGCGACGAACAGCGTCGCGTTGGCCTGGCCGATCGCGGTGAACAGCATCGGGAACAGGAAGATCGCCAGGAACGAGGGCAGCTTCACGAACATGTAGGCGAAGCCGCTGGCGGTGCCGCGATAGCGCGGCCGCGCCACCATGGTCGGGATCGTCATGCAGTTCGAGGCATCCCAATAATGGCCCCACAGCATGCCGGCCGCTGCAAACGGCAGGATGTATTTGTGGTCGGTGTAGAGCGCGGCGGCGGCGACCAGCAGCGACACCAGCACGATGCCGAAGCCGGCGATGCCGATGCCGCGATGGCCGATCTTCGGCGTCAACAGCGGTCCGACCCAGCCCGAGATTGCAGCAAAGCTGAACAGCGCCATGGTGACGAGATTGTTGCCGAGCACGCTGGACACGCCGACCATCGCAAACAGCACCGGCAGATAAAAGGCGAAGGTGGAGAACTCGCTGCCCTGCGCGAAGCAGGCGATCCAGCCGTAGATCGTGGCGCGCCAGCGGATCGGGTCCTTGCGCAAATCGGCGAGGAAATCCCAGGTGCTCGGCTTCTCGACGGCGACGTCGTGGTTCGGCAGCATCGCCAGATCGTCGTTATACATCTGCTGCGCGACCGCCTTGGCCTCCTTGAAGCGGCCATGCTGCACCAGCCACACGGCGGTCTCCGGCACGTCGTGGCGCAGGAACAGGATGATCAGGGCCGGCACGGCGCCGAGCCCCAGCGTGACGCGCCACAGTGTTTCGTGGTTGAGCTCGATCACCAGGAAGATCGCGATCACGCCGAGGGTCAAGACTTCGCCGACGGCGAACATGAACTGCCAGCGATTGCCCATCACCTCGCGCTGGCCCTTGGCCATCGATTCCATGATGTAGGTGTAGCCGGTCGAGATGTCGCTGCCGAGCGGCACGCCGAGCAGGAAGCGGATGACGATCAGCCAGGTCATGCTGGGCACGAAAGCCTGCGCCAGCGCCAGCACCACGAACATGGTCATGGTGCCCAGGAACATCCAGCGGCGGCCGATCTTGTCGGAGAGCCAGCCGCCGAGCAGGGCGCCGATCAGCGCGCCGCCTTGCGTGCCGGCCGCGGCGAGTCCGAGCTCGAGCGGACCGGGGTTATATTGCTCCTTGATGAAGATCAGCACGAAGGCGATGGAATAGAGATCCCACGCCTCGACCAGGATCGAGGCCATCATCAGCCAGCCGACCCGGTTGCCCTTGGGGCTGTAGTTCTGAATGAGATAGCGGACTGCGCTATCGATCTCCGCCCGCTGCGGGACCTCGGTCGTGGCTGCGATACTCATAACTGGTCCTTCCTTGTTGTTATTGGTCTGAAAGCTCAAGCGACCGGCAGCGGCTCGATGCTGCAGTCGAGCAGGCCGGGATCGATCCCCGCCTCCATCTCTTCGAACATCTGATCCATGAACGCGATCAGCGTATCGCTCGCCTTCGCCGCGCTCGCAGCGCGCTGGTTCGCCACGGCATTCAGGATGGCGAGATGGCGATCGATCGTGCCGGTCAGCTCGTGGTCCGGCAGCAGGTGGTGATAGATGTAGCCGATGCGGCGATAGATCGTGTGCAGCGGGCGCATGGTGTGCACCAGGAAAGGCTCGCCGCTCGCGGCAAGGATGAGCCCGTCGATGCGGCGGTCGAGCTGGTTGAACTCGTCGATCGTCAGCGTGTTCCGGCGCTCGCTCAGCACGCGCGCGATGTGCTGCATCTGGTTGCGGTGCGAAAGGCCGGCCCGTTCGGCCGCCAGCCGCACGACGAAGCGCTCCATGTCGCGGCGCAGGCCGAGCAGCAGGCGCTCGCGGGCGAGATCGATCGGCGCGATCTGCAGCCCATGGCGTGGCCGGATGATGATCAGCGTATCGGCGGCGAGGCTGTTGACGGCGGCATGCACCGGTGTGCGGCCGAAGCCGGTCACGCTTTGCAGCTCCTGCACGGTGAGAAACCGGCCGGGCTTCAGCGTGCAATTCACCAGGAGCTCTTCGATCCTGAGATAGGCGGCCTCGAACAGATTGCCCGCGCCGCGCGATGGCGCCGCGTCGTCGGCATCCGGTTTTACGAGAGCGCTTTTGCGGCGCGCCATCTGTGGTGTCCTCGGCATTTCCTCTGGCCGCTTCTTCCTCGGGGCCCGGTGATCAGCAATAAACATATTGTGATATATTACAAGGGGGCGTATGGCTGGGCCGCGCATGTAACACATGCAAGACAGAACCGGTCATTGGGAGGACGGCAGCCGTGAAGATCACCGCGATCGAGACCTTGCGGACAGAGGAATTCGCCAATGTCATCTGGGTCCGCGTCCACACCGACGCCGGCGTGATCGGGCTCGGCGAGACCTTTTATGGTGCAGGCGCGGTCGAGGCCCAGATCCATGACACCTTTGCCGGTCGGCTGCTCGGGCGTGATCCTTTAAGGATCGAGGCGATCCACCGCGATATGCTCAATCTGCCGATGGCGCAGTCTTCGACCGGGGTCGAATATCGCGCGGCCTCGGCCATCGACATTGCGCTGTGGGACCTGTTCGGCAAGGTCTGCGGCCAGCCGGTGCACCAGATGCTCGGCGGGCTCTGCCGCGACAAGCAGCGCATCTACAACACCTGCGCCGGCACCCGCTACGTGCGCTCGACCAATATCAGCCCGGTATCGAACTGGAGCCTGGAGACGCAAAGTCCTTACGAGGACCTCGACGCATTCATGAACTGCGCCGACCAGCTGGCCGAGAGCCTGCTCGAGAGCGGAATCTCTGCGATGAAGATCTGGCCGTTCGATCCGGCGGCACAGGAGAACCAGGGCCTCTACATCACCGCGGCGCAGATGAAGGCGGCGGTCGCGCCGTTCGAGAAGATCAGGAAAGCCGTCGGCGACAGGATGGAGATCATGGTGGAATTCCACAGCTTGTGGAATCTGCCGACCGCCAAGCAGATCGCGCGCGTGCTCGAGGATTACCAGCCGACCTGGTACGAGGATCCGATCCGGATGAACTCGCCGCAGGCGCTCGCCGAATACGCCCGCTCCACCCATGTCTGGGTCACCGCCAGCGAGACGCTCGGCTCGCGCTACCCGTACAAGGACATGCTCGATCGCGACGCCGCTCATGTGGTGATGGCCGATCTGTGCTGGACCGGCGGGCTCACGGAAGGGCGCAAGATCGCGGCCATGGCCGAGACCTATCACCGGCCGTTTGCGCCGCACGACTGCATCGGGCCGGTGGGCTTCATTGCCGCGGTACACATGTCGTTCAGCCAACCCAACACGCTGATTCAGGAATCGGTGCGCGCCTTTTACAAGGGCTGGTACAACGAGCTTGTCACCACCATGCCCGTGATCAAGGATGGCTATGTCTATCCGATGGAAGGGCCGGGGCTCGGCGTCGATCTCTTGCCGGCCGTGTTCGACCGCTCCGACCTGACCGTCCGCCGCAGCAACGTTTGAGTAAAGTGATGTCGATCTCTCTGTTCGATCTGTCCGGCAAGACCGCCCTGGTGACCGGTTCGTCCCGTGGCCTCGGCCGCGCCATTGCCGAAGGTTTTGCACGCGCCGGCGCGCGGCTTGTCATCAACGGCACCGATCCGGCGCGCACGGACGCGGCTGCCGCGGAGTTTCGTGCCACCGGTCATCAGGCGGAGGCGTCTGCCTTCGATGTGACCGACGAAGCCGCCGTGATCGGAGCGTTCGAGCGGCTCGATGCCGCCGGCATTGCGATCGACATCCTCGTCAACAATGCCGGCATTCAGCATCGCAAGCCGCTGGTGGAGTTCACCTCAAGCGAATGGCGCAGGGTGATCGAGACCAATCTCACCAGCGCCTTCATTATCGGCCGCGAGGCGGCGAAACGCATGATCCCGCGTGGCCGCGGCAAAATCATCAATATCGGCTCGCTTGCGAGCGAGCTTGCGCGGCCCACCGTCGGGCCCTATACGGCGGCGAAGGGCGGCATCCGCAATCTCACCCGGGCGATGGCGGTGGAATGGGCTCAGCACGGCGTCCAGGCCAATGCGATCGGTCCGGGCTACATGCTGACCGACATGAACCAGGCTCTGATGCAAAATCCTGATTTCAACAGCTGGCTGATGTCGCGCATACCCTCCAAGCGCTGGGGAAGACCTGACGAGCTGGTAGGCGCAGCCATCTTCCTCGCCTCCGAGGCGTCGGCTTATGTCAACGGCCAGACCATCTATGTCGATGGCGGCATGCTCGCCGCGATGTAATTGGGAAGCGGAGAGAGGCTCATGCGCGCCGTCGTCATTCACGCGCCGAAGGATTTGCGGATCGACTCGTTTCCGGACTCGGCGCCCGCTGCAGGTCAAGTGCGCGTGCAGATCGCCAACGGCGGCATCTGCGGCTCCGATCTGCATTACTATCATCACGGCGGCTTCGGCACCGTCCGGATTCAACAGCCGATGGCGCTGGGCCACGAGATTGCGGGCGTGGTTGTCGCGGTGGGCGCGGGCGCAACTGAGCTTGCGGAAGGGATGCGCGTCGCGGTCAATCCAAGCCTGCCTTGCGGCCACTGCGCCTATTGCCGCGAGGGGCTGCGCAACCAGTGCCTCGATATGCGCTTCATGGGCAGCGCGATGCGCAATCCCCATGTGCAGGGTGGCTTCCGTGAATTCGTCACGGTCGACGCCTCGCAGGTGGTTCCGATCGCCCCGACATTGTCGCTCGCGGAAGCCGCCATGGCAGAGCCGCTGTCGGTATGCCTGCACGCCGCGCATCAGTCCGGATCGCTGCTCGGCAAGCGCGTGCTGGTGACCGGCTGCGGGCCGATCGGCGCGCTGTCGGTTCTGGTCGCGCGTTACGGCGGCGCGGCGGAGATCGTGGTCACCGATATCGCCGATGCGCCGCTCGCGTTCGCCAAAAAGCTCGGCGCAAGTCACGCGCTCAATGTCGCACATGAGCCCGCTGCGCTCGAGCCGTGGCGCGCCGGCAAGGGGACGTTCGACGTGCTGTTCGAGGCCTCCGGCAATCAGGCCGCGCTCCGTAGCGCGCTGGACGTGATGCGGCCCGGCGGCGTGATCGTGCAGCTCGGGCTCGGCGGCGAGATGACCTTGCCGCTGAATACGCTGGTCACTAAGGAACTGCAGTTGCGCGGCACCTTCCGCTTCGACCGCGAATTCGTGCTGGCGCTCAAGCTGATGGGCGAGGGCCTGATCGATGTGAAGCCGCTGATCACGGCGTCGCTGCCGTTCGAGCAGGCGGTTGCAGCGTTCGAGCTCGCCAGCGACCGCGCGCAATCCATGAAGGTTCAGCTCACCTTTTGACGGGTGTTTCGATGAAAATCGCCTGCATCGGCGAGTGCATGGTGGAATTCGCGCAGGCCGACGGCGATCTGTTCCGGCGCGGCTTCGGCGGCGATACACTCAACACCGCGCTCTATCTCTCGCGTCTCGGGATCGACACCTCCTATGTGACGGCGCTCGGCGACGATCCCCTGAGCGAGATGATGCTGGCGGCCTGGCGCGCCGAGGGCATCAAGACCGACGAGGTGATGTGCATCTCCGGCCGCGTGCCCGGGCTCTACATGATCGAGCGCGACGCCAAGGGCGAGCGCAGTTTCCTGTATTGGCGCGACCGCGCGCCGGCGCGGGAGCTCTTCGATCGGGCCGACGATGCGATGCTCGACCGGCTCGCCGGCTTCGATTGGCTCTATTTCTCCGGCATCAGCCTGTCCCTGTATGGCGAGACCGGCAGGGCCAGGCTGCGGGAGCTCTTGGTCGCCACGCGCGAGCGCGGCGGCCGGGTCGCGTTCGACGGCAACTATCGCCCGCGCGGCTGGGCCGACAAGCAAGCCGCGCAGCGGGCGTTCGATGCCATCCTGCCGTTGGTCGATCTCGCGCTGCCGACGCTGGAAGACGAGCAGATGCTGTTCGGCGATGCGACAGCCGACGCCTGCATGGAACGGTTGAAGGCGATCGGCGTCAGCGAGATCGTCGTCAAGCGCGGTCCGCTTGGATGCCTGATCCATGCCGGCGGCAAGAGAACCGAGGTTCCGCCGCATCAGGTGGTGCAGCCGATCGACACGACTGCGGCCGGCGACTCCTTCAATGCGGGCTATCTCGCCGCCCGCATCAACGGCGCTTCACCCGGCGATGCGGCCCATACCGGGCACCGGCTGGCGGCTGCGGTCATCATGGCGCCGGGCGCGGTGATCCCGCGTGCGGCGATGCCGCAGCGTATTTTCGAAAGAGAGCAATGATGAGCATGCAGGACAAGCGCGCGAAGCTCGACGCGATCTTTGCGCTGGCACCGGTGATCCCGGTCATCACCATCGAGGACGCCAAACAGGCCGTGCCGCTCGCACGCGCCCTGGTCAAAGGCGGACTGCGCGCGATCGAGATCACGCTGCGTACCCAAGCCGGTCTCGATGCGGCACGCGCGATCATCGCCGAAGTGCCGGAGGCCTCGGTCGGCATCGGCACCGTGCTGACATCAGCCGACTATGAACGCGCGGCAAAGCTTGGCGCTGCTTTCGCGATCAGTCCCGGCCTGTCGATCGAACTCTTGGAAGCAGGGGCGCAGGGCACGCTGCCGTTCGCGCCGGGCATCCAGACCCCGTCGGATCTGATCGCCTGCGTCACCAGAGGCTATGAGCTGGTGAAATTCTTCCCCGCGGTGCCGGCCGGTGGATTGGCTGCGCTCGATGCGCTCACCGGCCCGTTCCCGACCGTCCGCTTCTGTCCGACCGGCGGCATCAACGCCGGTAACGCCGCGCAATGGCTCGCGCACAAGAAGGTCGTCGCGATCGGCGGTTCCTGGGTGGCACCTGCGGCCGACATCAAGGCAGGTGCGTGGGATGCGATCGAGAGCCGCGCGCGGGCCGCCGCTGCGCTGCGATAGAGCTGTCATGATCCTCAGACTGAAGCCGCTGGCGGTGTCGTGCCGCCAGCAATCTTGCCAAGATTACGGAAACTTCTAAAACTTACGGTTGGTGTTCCGAAGGGCCGCCAGCCAGGCATCCCCCTCTCTTCCGCAAAACGTCTAATAGTAAAATAATATGACTAGTCAGAGTGCCGCTTCCGTGAAATAACGGCCGCGCTGGCCACGAGGCCGGCCGGAAAGGTGCAACAGCACCTGCGACGCGGGATCGAACCCGCCGGATCGTTATTGGGAGAACGCGCCATATGACTCTTAAAGCCCTTCTTCTTGCGGCCTCCGCTACCGCCGCTTTGATGTTCGCGCAGCCGGCGAGCGCCGCCCAGCTCACCATTGGTTTCTCCCAGATCGGATCGGAATCCGGCTGGCGCGCGGCAGAAACCTCGGTTTCCAAGCAGGAGGCGGCCAAGCGGCAGGTCAATCTGAAGATCGCCGACGCGCAGCAGAAGCAGGAGAACCAGATCAAGGCGATCCGCTCGTTCATCGCGCAAGGCGTGGATGCGATCTTCCTTGCTCCCGTGGTCGCGAGCGGCTGGGACGCCGTGCTGAAGGAAGCCAAGGAAGCCAAGATCCCGGTCGTGCTGCTCGACCGCGACATCGATCCCTCGGGGAAGGATCTGTATCTCACCGCCGTCACCTCCGACAGCGTGCATGAGGGCGAAGTTGCCGGCGAGTGGCTCGCCAAGACCGTCGGCGAGAAGGCCTGCAACGTCGTCGAGCTGCAGGGCACGGTCGGCGCCAGTGTCGCCACCAATCGCAAGAAGGGCTTCGACACCGTCGTCGCCAAGCATCCGAACCTGAAGGTGGTGCGCAGCCAGACCGGCGACTTCACCCGCGCCAAGGGCAAGGAGGTGATGGAGAGCTTCATCAAGGCCGAAAACGGCGGCAAGTCGATCTGCGCGGTCTATGCGCATAATGACGACATGATGGTCGGCGCGATCCAGGCGATGAAGGAAGCGGGTCTCAAGCCCGGCAAGGACATCCTCACCATCTCGATCGACGCTGTGCCGGACATCTTCAAAGCGATGGCCGCCGGTGAAGCCAACGCCACGGTCGAGCTGACGCCGAACATGGCCGGACCCGCGCTCGATGCGATCGTTGCCTACAAGGACAAGGGCACCACGCCGCCGAAGTGGATCCAGACCGAGTCCAAGCTCTACACCGCGGCGGACGATCCGCAAAAGGTCTACGACAGCAAGAAGGGCCTCGGCTACTGAGCCGAGAGCTCTGATGGACGTATCACCGTCGTCCTGGCGAAAGCCAGGACCCATAACCACAGACGCTGGCGAGGCGCGCGGTATTGGCCATGTGCCTAATTGAATCGGTCCGCGGTATGGGTCCCGGCTTTCGCCGGGACGACGCAAATACATCGCGCGGCGTCCGTACATGGTGCGGACGCCGGCGTGGTTGACCTTGCGATGCAAACAAATATCGGTCCCATATCGCCGCTGCTTGAAGTGCGCGGACTTGCCAAGAGTTTTGGCACGCTGAAGGCCTTGCAGGAGGTCGATTTCACGTTGCGCGAAGGCGAAATCCACGCGCTGCTCGGCGAGAACGGCGCCGGCAAGTCGACGCTGATTAAGGTTGTCACCGGCGTGTTCGCGCGTGACGCCGGCGTCGTCAGGTTGTCAGGAGTGGAGATCGCGCCGCGCTCGGCCAAGGCCGCGCTCGACGCCGGGATCGCCACGGTCTATCAGGAAGTGAATTTGCTGCCGAACCTGTCGGTGGCGCAAAACCTCTATCTCGGGCGGCAGCCGACGCGCTTCGGCGTGGTGCGCGAGGCCGAGATGCGGCGGCGCGCCAAGGCGCTGCTCAACGGTTTCGGCCTCGATATCGATGTCGGCGCGCCGCTGTCGAGCTATTCGGTCGCGATCCAGCACGTCACCGCGATCGCGCGCGCCGTCGACCTGTCGGCGCGCGTGCTGATCCTGGACGAGCCGACCGCGAGCCTCGACCGTCACGAGGTCGAGATCCTGTTCAAGGTGATGCGCCAGCTTGCGGCTGGTGGCATCGGCATCATCTTCGTCAGCCATTTCCTCGACCAGGTCTATGAGATCTGCGACCGCATCACGGTCTTGCGCAACGGCCGCCTGATCGGTGAGCGCGAAACCGCCGCGCTGCCGCGGCTGGACCTGATCCGGATGATGTTGGGGCGCGAGCTCGCCGAGACCACGGAGACGCGCGCAGCCGAACAATCAGCCAACGCGGGCGAGGTCTGCGCCAGCTTCAAGGGGTACGGTAAGCAGGGGTATGTCGCGCCGTTCGATCTGGATCTGCGTCGCGGCGAGGTCGTCGGCCTCGCCGGCCTGCTCGGTTCCGGGCGCACCGAGACCGCGCGGCTGATCTTCGGCGCCGAGCGCGCCGATACTGGCGAAGCTAATGTCGATGGCAAGCCGGTGCGGCTGAATTCGCCGCGCGATGCCGCGCGCCTCGGCTTCGGCTATTGTCCGGAAGAGCGCAAGACCGAGGGCATCGTCGCCGACCTCACCGTGCGCGAGAACATCGTGCTGGCGTTGCAGGCGCGGCGCGGCCTGCATCGGCCGCTGTCCCGCCGCGAGCAGGACGAAATCGCGATGCGCTTCATCCGTCTGCTCGACATCCGCCCCCCGGACCCGGAGCGACCGATCGGGCTGCTCTCCGGCGGCAATCAGCAGAAGGCGCTGCTGGCGCGCTGGCTCGCCACCGAGCCGCGGCTGTTGCTGCTGGACGAGCCGACCCGCGGCATCGATGTCGGCGCCCATGCCGAGATCATCCGCCTGGTGCGTGAGCTCTGCGACCAGGGCCTCTCGCTGCTCGTCATCTCCTCCGAGCTCGACGAGATCGTCACCTATTCGAACCGCGTCGTGGTGTTGCGCGACCGCGCCCATGTCGAGGAATTGAAGGGCGAGGCGATCGAAGTCTCCAGCATCCTGGCCGCGATCGCCGCCGATGCTGCCTCAGCGCAAGAGGCGGTGTCATGACGCTCCGCCTGCCGCGCCGTGGCCTTGCGCAAGTGCTCGCGCTGCTCGTGATCCTGCTGGTCGATCGTGCGGTGTCGCCGCAATTCTTCAACCTGCATCTGCAGGACGGACGGCTGTTCGGTTCGGTCATCGACGTGCTCAACCGCGGCACGCCGGTGGCGCTGCTTTCGCTCGGCATGGTGCTGGTGATCGCAACCGGCGGCATCGACCTGTCGGTCGGTGCGGTCATGGCGATTGCCGGTGCCACGGCGGCGAGTCTCGCCGATAGCCATTCGTTGCCGGTCGTGCTCGGGGCGGCGCTTGGCGTCGGCCTGCTCTGCGGCCTCTGGAACGGAATCCTTGTTGCGGTGCTGCGCATTCAGCCGATCGTCGCCACGCTGATCCTGATGGTGGCGGGGCGCGGCATCGCGCAGCTGATCACGGAAGGCCGCATCGTCACCTTTACCTCGCCAGATCTGGTCTGGTTCGGCAATGGCGCCGTGCTCGGGCTGCCAGCGCCGGTCGCCATCGCGATCGGCATGCTGCTGCTGACCGCCGGCGTCGTGCGCGGCTCTGCGCTCGGGCTTCTGATCGAGGCGACCGGCGGCAATGCCCGCGCGAGCGAACTCTCGGGCGTAGGCACCCGCGCCATGATCCTCTCGGTCTATGTCTGGTGCGGCATTTGCGCCGCGCTCGCCGGCGTGATCGCGGCCGCCGACATCATGGGCGCGGACGCCAACAATGCCGGGCTTTGGCTCGAGCTCGATGCGATCCTCGCGGTGGTGATCGGGGGGACATCGCTGTTCGGCGGGCGTTTCAGCCTGATCCTCGCCGTCGCCGGCGCGCTGATCATCCAGGCGATGAACACCGGCATCCTGTTGTCGGGCTATCCGCCGGAGCTCAACCTGCTGGTCAAGGCCGTCGTGGTGCTGACCGTCCTGCTCGTGCAATCGCCGCGGCTGGGCGAGTGGTCCGGATTCGTTGCGCGCTGGCGGAGCAGCAAGCCATGAAACGCCTGTCCCCGATCGTCGTCACCGCGCTAGTGCTCGTCGCCGGCTTCGCCCTTTGCGCGCTGCAGTTTCCGAACATCGCCTCGACCCGCGTGGTCGCCAATCTCCTCACCGACAACGCCTTCCTCGGCATCGTCGCAACCGGCATGACCTTCGTGATCATCTCCGGCGGCATCGACCTGTCGGTCGGCTCGGTGATCGGCTTCACCACCGTGTTCGTGGCCCTCGCGATCGAGCGCTGGGGCATTCCGCCTTATCTGGCGTTCGTCATGGTCCTGTTGCTCTGCGCGTTGTTCGGCGCTGCGATGGGGGCCATCATCCATGTCTTCGACCTGCCGCCCTTCATCGTCACTTTGGCCGGCATGTTCCTGGCACGCGGCGTGAGCTTCCTGCTCTCGACCGAATCGATCCCGATCACGGCGCCGATCTATTCCACCGTCTCCGACTTCGCGATCCACCTTCCTGGCGGCGGGCGGCTGACCGCGATCGCCATGGCGATGCTGCTGGTGCTGATCGCGGGCGCGCTGTTGCTGCATCTCACGCGGTTCGGCGCCAATGTCTACGCCCTCGGCGGCAGCCGCGCCACCACGGCGCTGATGGGCATCCAGGTGGGGGCGATGACGGTGCGCATCTACATGCTCTCCAGCGTACTCGCGGGTCTCGCCGGAATCGTCTTCTCCTTCTATACTGCGGCCGGCTACTCACTCTCCGCTGTCGGCGTCGAGCTCGACACCATCGCCGCGGTGGTGATCGGCGGCACGCTGCTCACCGGTGGACAGGGCTCGGTGATCGGCACCTTTTTAGGGGTACTGATCCAGGGCATGATCCAGACCTACATCAATTTTGACGGCACGCTTTCGAGCTGGTGGACCAAGATCGCGACCGGCGTGCTGCTGTTCGCCTTCATTGCACTGCAGCAGGGCTTGATGGCGCTCTCGCGCAGCTCGGCGGCCAAGACGGTGAGGGGCCACGCATGACCTCGAGCATCGTCGTCATCCCGACCCGGCGGGCGCATTCCAACCACGCGGAAGTCGCGCGCAGCATCGGCATCGACATCATCGCCGGGCGCTATTCTGAAGGCACGCGGCTGCCGGGCGATGCCGAGCTGATCGCGATGTTCGGGGTGTCGCGACCGGTGCTCCGCGAAGCCGTGAAGACACTGGTCGCCAAGGGCCTGCTCTCGACCAAGGCCCGCGTCGGCACCGTCGTGCGCGGGCGGGCGGACTGGAACATGTTCGATCCCGACGTGCTGGCCTGGCATCTGGACGCCGGCATCGGCCGGCGCTTCCTTTCCGACCTCGCCGAGATCCGCCTTGCCGTCGAGCCGCGCGCGGCGGCACTTGCGGCGGAACGTCGCACTGAGAACGACCTGTCGGAGATGCGCAAGGCGATGGAGTGGATGCGAAGCGAGCCGTCCACCTCGATCGCTTTTGCGGAAGCCGATCTCAGCCTGCACGTTGCGGTCGCCAACGCCGCCGGCAATCCCTTCATGCGCTCGATCGGCGCCGTCATCGAGGCGGCGCTACGTGCCTCCTTCGTGCTGAGCGCGCCGGTGGAGAGCGCCGATCGCGAGACGGTTCTGATCTGGCACCAGAGCATCGTCGATGCCATCGCCGCGCGGGATGCCGAGGCGGCGTCGGCGGCAATGATCGAAGTCATTCACAACGGCCGGCGGCGCCACGCGCAGTCGGTCGAACAGGCGAATCAGAAATGAGCAACGACACACCCAAGAAACCGCTGCGCAGTCAGGCGTGGTTTGGCCGCCAGGACAAGATGGGCTTCTATTATCGCTCGTTCCTGAAGAACAGCGGCACGCCGCAGGACCGCTTCGAGGGGCGGCCGGTGATCGGCATCTGCAACACCTGGTCGGAGCTCACGCCGTGCAACGCGCATTTTCGCGTGATTGCAGATCACGTGCGGCAGGGCGTGCTCGATGCCGGCGGCTATCCGCTGGAGTTTCCGGTCTCCTCGCTCGGCGAGGTGACGATGCGCCCGACTGCGATGCTGTTCCGCAATCTCGCCTCGATGGACGTGGAGGAGGCGATCCGCGCCCATCCGCTCGACGGCGTCGTGCTCCTGATGGGCTGCGACAAGACCACGCCGGCGCTGTTGATGGGCGCTGCCTCCGCCGACCTGCCGACCATCGGCGTCTCCGGCGGGCCGCAGCTGCGCGGCGTCTATCGCGGCCAGATCATCGGCTCCGGCACCAACATCATCTCGATGAGCGAGCAGCTGCGCGCTGGCGAGATCACCTTGGCGGAGTTCCACGAGGCCGAGGCGGCGATGAACCGCTCCGCCGGCAGCTGCATGACCATGGGCACCGCCTCGACCATGGCCTCGATGGTCGAGGCGCTTGGCATCGGCCTGCCGGAGAATGCCGCCATTCCTGCTGCCGACGCGCGGCGCAACCTGCTGGCACGCATGGCCGGCCGGCGGATCGTCGAAATGGTCGGCGAGGACCTCAAGCCATCGGACATCCTGACCCGTGCCGCTTTCGAGAACGCGATCCGGACCTTGGCTGCGATCGGCGGCTCGACCAATGCGGTGGTGCATCTGCTCGCCATCGCCGGCCGCCTCGGCGTAGAGCTCTCGCTCGATGATTTCGACCGGCTCTGCCGCGACGTGCACTGCCTGGTCGACCTGATGCCGTCCGGCCGCTTCCTGATGGAAGATTTCTACTACGCCGGCGGCCTGCCAGCGGTGCTGCGCGCGCTCGGCGAGCGCGGGCTGCTGCACAAGGATGCGCGCACCGTCAACGGCAAGACGCTGTGGGAGAATGTGGCCTCCGCGCCGAACTGGAATTCCGAAGTGATCACGCCGTTCGAGACGCCGTTCAAGACCGAGGCCGGCATCGCGATCCTCACCGGCAATCTCGCGCCCAATGGTGCCGTGATCAAACCATCGGCCGCCTCGCCGGAGCTGATGCGCCATACCGGCCGCGCCGTCGTGTTCGAGAGCGTCGAGGAAATGCACGACGCGGTCGATGACGAGAGCCTCGACATCGACGCCTCCTGCATCATGGTGCTGAAGAATTGCGGGCCGAAGGGGTATCCGGGCATGGCCGAGGTCGGCAACATGCCGCTGCCGGCCAAGCTGTTGCGCCAGGGTGTGCGCGACATGATCCGCATCTCGGATGCCCGCATGTCCGGCACCGCCTACGGCACCGTGGTGCTGCATGTCGCCCCGGAAGCGACCATCGGCGGGCCTCTGGCGCTGGTGAAGAACGGCGACATGATCACGCTCGACGTCGAGGCGCGCGCGCTGCATCTGCATGTCAGTGACGAGGAGCTCGCGACGCGCCGTGCCGCCTGGACGCCACCGAAGCCGCATGCGGCGCGCGGCTATCAGAAGCTCTACATCGATCACGTGTTGCAGGCCGATCGCGGCGTCGATTTCGATTTCCTGGTCGGCCACAGCGGCTCGCCCGTGCCGCGCGACAATCACTAGAGGTGTTGCATGACCGCATCCGCCACCCCGCGCTATAAAGGCGTCTTCCCGGTCGCGCCGACCGTGTTCGATGCCGACGGACGCCTCGACATCGAAGGCCAGAAGCGCGCGATCGACTTCATGATCGATGCCGGCTCGCACGGCATCTGCATCCTCGCCAATTTCTCCGAGCAGTTCGTGCTGACCGATGACGAGCGCGACGCGGTGATGACGGCGGTGCTGGAGCATGTCGCGGGGCGTGTGCCTGTCATCGTCACGACCACCCATTTCTCGACCTTCGTCTGCGCCGAGCGCTCGCGCCGGGCGCAGGAGCTCGGGGCCGCGATGGTGATGGTGATGCCGCCCTATCATGGCGCGACCTTTCGCGTGCCGGAGGCCGCGATCTACGATTTCTACAAGGGCGTGTCGGACGTGATCTCGATTCCGATCATGGTGCAGGATGCGCCGGTCGCGGGTACGCCGCTGTCGGTCGCCTTCCTTGCCCGCATGGCCAAGGAAATCGAGAACCTCGCTTATTTCAAGGTCGAGGTGCCGCGCGCTGCCGAGAAGCTGCGCGCGCTGATCGAGGCCGGCGGCGCGGCGATCGAAGGCCCGTGGGACGGCGAGGAGGCGATCACCCTGATGGCCGATCTCGACGCCGGCGCGACCGGCGCGATGACCGGCGGCGGCTATCCCGATGGCATCCGCCAGATCACCGATCCTTACTTTGCGGGCGAACGCGACAAGGCCGTCGATGCCTATCAACGCTGGTTGCCGCTGATCAATTACGAGAACCGGCAGTGCGGGCTTGCCGCCTGCAAGGCGTTGATGAAGGAGGGCGGCGTCATCAGGCATGACACGCTGCGCAGCCCCCAGCCGGCGATGCATCCGGCCACTCGCGCCGGCCTGATCGAGCTTGCGCGCCGGCTCGATCCGGTCGTGCTGCGCTGGGGACGCTGAGCATGGGCGAGCTTCGAGTGGCCATTGTCGGCTTCGGCAAGATCGCGCGCGATCAGCATGTGCCGGCGATCGCCGCCACCGATGGCGTGACGCTCGCGGCGGTCGCGAGCCGCAATGCCTCGCTGCCGGGCCTGCCGCATTTCAGCACGATCGAGGATCTGTTGCGCGAGGGACCCGAGATCGATGCGGTGGCGCTCTGCACGCCGCCGCAGGTCCGCCGCGCGCAAGCGGTCGCCGCGCTGCAGGCCGGCAAACATGTGATGCTGGAGAAGCCGCCGGGCGCGGCGGTGAGCGAGCTCGATCCGTTGATCGCGCTCGCCGCCGAGCAGAAGCGCACGCTGTTTGCGACCTGGCATTCCCGCTATGCGCCGGCCGTCGAGCCCGCGCGCGAATGGCTGGCCTCGCGCGAGATCCGCAACGTCAAGATCGAATGGAAGGAAGACGTGCGCGTCTGGCATCCGGGCCAGGGTTGGATCTGGGAGCCCGGCGGGCTCGGGGTGTTCGATCCCGGCATCAATGCGCTCTCCATCCTTACGCGGATATTGCCCGAGCCGGTATTCGTCACCGCGGCCGATTTGTCGTTCCCGTCCAATCGCGCGGCACCGATCGCGGCAACCCTTGAACTCACCGATACCAACGCGCTGCCGATCATAGCCGAATTCGATTTCCGCCAGACCGGCCCGCAGAGCTGGGACATCATCGTCGACACCGACGACGGGTCATTGAAGCTGTCGAAAGGTGGCGCCAGGCTGGTGGCGGGCGACGAGGTGCTGGTGGACGAGAAGGAGGCCGAATATCCCGGACTCTATCGTCGCTTCGTCGAACTGACCGCGCGCGGCGCGATCGACGTCGATCTGGTGCCGTTGCGGCTGGTGGCCGACGCGTTCCTGCTCGGCGGCCGCCGCCTCGTCGAGCCGTTCGAGGATTGACCGCATGACAGGCGCACGGATCAGCGAGGATGTGTTCGGCACCCTGCCTGACGGGCGCGCGGTGGATCGCGTCACGCTGCGCGGCGCGCAGGGCTTCGAGGCGCGGATCATCACCTATGGGGCCGCGCTGCAGGCGCTCGTCGTGCCTGACGCCAATGGCGTTTGCGACGACGTCCTGCTCGGCCATGATGATATCCAGGGCTATCTCGCGCATCGCCAGTTTTTCGGCGCCACCGTCGGCCGCTACGCCAACCGCATCGCCAACGCGCGCTTCGTGCTCGATGGCCAGACCATCCGGCTCAACCCCAATGACGGGCCGCATGCGCTGCATGGCGGACCGGACGGCTTCGATCGCCGGCTGTGGCAAATCACCAAGGTCGAGGAAGGCGCCCAGCCGGCGGTGACTTTGCTTTATGTCAGCGCCGACGGTGAAGAGAACTATCCTGGGCGGCTCGACATTCGCGTCACCTATCGCCTGACCGGGCCGAGCGAGCTGTCGGTGGAGTTCGTGGCCAAGACCAGCCGTCCGACCATCGTCAACCTGACCAATCATAGTTTCTTCAATCTCGACGGCGTGTCGGCGCAGACGGATATCCTCGGCCATCGGTTATCGGTCGCCGCGGATCATTTTCTCGCGATCGACGAGAGCGCGATCCCGCTGCCCGGGCCGCCGCGCCCCGTCGCCGGCACGCCGTTCGACTTCCGCGAAGCGACCGCCATCGGGGCACGCATCCGCGCAGCCGATCTGCAGCTTCGCAGCGGGCGTGGCTATGACCACAATTACTGTCTGCGCGATGCCGGCGGCCTGCGACTCGCCGCGCGATTGGAAGCGCCACGCTGCGGCCGCGTCATGGAGCTCCTGACCAACCAGCCCGGACTGCAGGTCTATTCCGGCAACTACCTCGACGGCACCAAAGGCGGCAAGGGGCGGCTGCATCGCCAGTCCGATGCGATCTGCCTGGAGCCGCAGAACTGGCCCGACGCGCCCAACCGGGCGGATTTTCCGAGCCCGCGGCTTTCGCCGGATCAGACCTACAAGCACACCATTGTATATCGCTTCTCCACCACGGGGGTCCGCGCATGATGGAGCAGGTGCCGACGTCCGTGCTCCACGCCGAGCGCTGCCACCTCGGCGAGGGGCCGACCTATGATCCCTTGACCGACATTGCGTGGTGGTTCGACATCCGCGAAGGCCTGCTGTTCGAGGCGACACTGAGCAGCGGTGAGGTGCGGCGCCATGTGCTGGGCAAGATGGCCAGCGCGCTGGGGCGGATCGATGCCGCGCGCCAGCTGATCGTCGCCGAGGACGGGCTCTATATCCGCGACGTCACCAATGGCGCGCTCTCGCTCTATCTGTCGCTGGAAGCGGATAATCCGGCGACGCGCTCCAACGATTCCCGGGTCCACCCCTCGGGTACGTTCTGGATCGGCACCATGGGCCGCAAGGCGGAGCGCGAGCTGGGCGCGATCTACGCGCTCCATCGCGGCGAGATCGTCCGGCTGTTTCCGAACATCACGATTCCCAACGCGATCTGTTTCAGCGCCGATGGTTCGATCGGCTATTTCACCGACAGTGCCGAGAACGTGCTTTATCGCGTCGAACTCAATCCCGACACCGGCCTGCCGCGCAGCACGCCGACGGTATTGGTCCGGCATCGCGGCGGTGGCGATCTGGACGGTGCGGTGGTCGATGCGGAGGGCAGGATCTGGAATGCGCGCTGGGGCGCCGGCTGTGTCGACGTCTACAGCCCGCAAGGCGTGCACCTGCGCTGCGTCAAGGTGCCGGCGAGCCAAGCCAGCTGCCCGGCCTTCGTTGGCGCCGATCTGTCGCGCCTGCTGGTGACTTCTGCCTGGCAGGACATGGATGAGGCCGCGAAGGCGGCCGATCCCGAGCACGGGCGAACCTTTCTGCTGGAGGTCGGCGCGCGCGGTCGCGCCGAGCCCGACGTCAGGCTCTCGAGCTAAGAGGAGGATCGTTCAGCAAGGCGAGTGGGTGCTACCGAACTATCCAGGAACCGCGATCGCGGATCGCAGGTTTGTTTGTTCAACGTCGAAAAGACAAAGGGAGTGAGACATGTTGAGAGTAAAGACCATCATGGCTGCGGCGCTCGCCGGCCTCGGCGCGATCGCGCTGTCCGGCGCAGCCATGGCGCAGAGCAAGCCGACCATCGGCATCGCCATGCCGACCAAATCGTCCGCGCGTTGGATCGATGACGGCAACAACATGGTGAAGGTGCTGAAGGAGCGCGGCTACAACACCGACCTGCAATATGCCGAGGACGACATCCCGAACCAGCTCTCGCAGGTCGAGAACATGGTCACCAAGGGATCCAAGGTGCTGGTGATCGCCGCGATCGACGGCACCACGCTGTCCGACGTGCTGAAGCAGGCCAAGGCGGCCGGCATCACCGTGATCGCCTATGATCGCCTGATCCGCGATACGCCGAATGTCGATTACTACGCGACCTTCGACAACTTCCAGGTCGGCGTGCTGCAGGCGCAATCGATCGTCGACAAGCTCGGCTTGAAGGACGGCAAGGGGCCGTTCAACATCGAGCTGTTCGGCGGTTCGCCCGACGACAACAACGCCTATTTCTTCTACAACGGCGCGATGTCGGTGCTGAAACCCTATATCGACTCCGGCAAGCTGGTCGTCGCCTCGGGCCAGATGGGCATGGACAAGGTCGCGACGCTCCGCTGGGACGGCGCCACCGCGCAGGCCCGCATGGACAACCTGCTCAGCGCCTATTACGGCAACAAGCGTCTCGACGCCGTGCTGTCGCCCTATGACGGCATCTCGATCGGCATCATCTCGTCCGTGAAGGGCGTCGGCTATGGCAGCGGCAACCAGCCGATGCCGATCATCTCCGGCCAGGATGCCGAGGTGCCGTCGGTCAAGGCGATCCTGCGCGGCGACCAATACTCGACCATCTTCAAGGACACCCGCGACCTCGCCAAGGTGACCGCCGACATGGTCGATGCCGTGCTGAACGGCAAGCAGGTGCAGGTCAACGACACCAAGACCTACAACAACGGCGTCAAGGTCGTGCCCGCCTATCTGCTCAAGCCGGTGGTGGTCGACAAGAGCAATTGGGAGAAGGTCCTGGTCGGCAGCGGCTACTACAAGAAGTCGCAGGTCGAGTGATGCTTCCTTCGATTCCCTCTTCCCGCTTGCGGGGAGAGGGGGCAGGGTGAGGGGGAGGCGCCGCGAACGCGAATGGTTGGGTTCGCAGCGGCTCCCGTTCATCCGTCCCCGCAGGCGGGGAGAGATGAGGTCAAGGACAGGGACACAAGGCGATGACGGCAATCCTGGAGATGCGCAGCGTCAGCAAGAGCTTTGGCAATGTGCAGGCGCTGCGCGACGTTAGCTTTACGGTCGAGGCGGGCGAGATCCACGCCCTCGTCGGCGAGAATGGCGCCGGCAAGTCGACCCTGATGAAGGTGCTGAGCGGCGTGTATCCGCACGGCCGCTATGAGGGCCAGATCATTTTTGAGGGCGAGGAGCGGCGGTTCCGCGACATCAATGATTCCGAGGCGCTCGGCATCATCATCATCCATCAGGAACTCGCGCTGATCCCGCTGATGTCGATTGCCGAGAACATCTTCTTGTCGCATGCACCGTCACGCCTGGGTGTCATCGATCGAGACGAGGTGTACCGGCGCAGCCGGGAGCTGCTGGCGCAGGTGGGCCTGAAGGAATCGCCGGATACGCTGATCACCGATCTCGGCGTCGGCAAGCAGCAACTGGTCGAGATCGCCAAGGCGCTGTCCAAGCGGGTCAAGCTGTTGATCCTGGACGAGCCGACGGCGAGCCTGAACGAAGCCGACAGCCAGGCGCTGCTCGATCGGCTCATCACCTTCCGCGAGCAGGGGATTGCCTCGATCCTGATCACGCACAAGCTGAACGAGGTCGCCCGTGTCGCCGATCGCATCACGGTGCTGCGCGACGGACGGACCGTCGACAGCATCGATTGCCACGCCGAGCCGGTCCTGGAGGACCGGATCATCAAGAGCATGGTCAATCGCGATATGGCGCACCGTTTCCCGGAGCGCCAGCCGAAGATCGGAGAGCCCGTCTTCACGGTCGAGAACTGGTCCGTCTATCATCCGCAGCATCACGACCGCCAGGTGATCAAGAACGTGAATTTCGCGGTGCGCCGCGGCGAGATCGTCGGCATCGCCGGCCTGATGGGGGCCGGCCGCACCGAATTCGCCATGAGCCTGTTCGGCCGCTCCTGGGGCACCCACATCACCGGCCGCGTCCGGCTCGAGGGACACGATGTCGATCTCTCCAGCGTGCCGGCCGCGATCGATGCAGGCCTCGCCTACGTCACCGAGGACCGCAAGCAGCTCGGCCTGATCCTGGCCGACGACGTCCGCAAGAACATCACCTTGGCGAGCTTGGATCAGGTCGCGCCGAAGGGGGTGATCGACGACATCGCGGAACTCAAGGCCGCCGCCGGCTATCGCGGGCGCATGCGCATCCGCTGTTCCGATGTCTATCAGGAGACGGGCCAGCTCTCGGGCGGCAATCAGCAGAAGGTCGTGCTGTCGAAATGGCTGATGACCGACCCCAAGGTGTTGATCTTGGACGAGCCGACGCGAGGCATCGACGTCGGTGCAAAATACGAGATTTATTGTATCATCAACGAACTGGCCGAGGCGGGTCGCGGCGTGGTGGTGATCTCGTCGGAAATGCCGGAACTGCTCGGCATCTGCGACCGGATCTGCGTCATGAACGACGGCGCCTTTGTCGGCGAGTTTCCGGGCCATGAGGCGACGCAGGAGAAGATCATGCGTGCTATCATGCGCAACGAAGCCATTAACAATCAACAGGACGGCCGCCTCGTGGAGCGGGTGGGAGGATAACGATCATGACCGACAAGACGGTTTCGCTTCCCGAGGAGCGGCCGCACGGCGGCTTCCTGAAGAACAATCTGCGCAGCTACGGCATGATGCTGTCGTTGGCTGCAATCATGCTGTTCTTCCAATTCATGACCGACGGCACGTTGCTGCAGCCGCTCAACCTGACCAACCTGGTGCTGCAGAACAGCTACATCGTCATCATGGCGCTGGGCATGCTGCTGGTCATCGTCACCGGGCATATCGATCTGTCGGTCGGATCGGTCGCAGGTTTCGTCGGCGCGGTCGCCGCCGTGCTGATGGTCCGCTACCACGTCGATTTTCCGCTCGCCATTCTGGCCTGTCTCGTGGTCGGGGCTGCGATCGGCGCGGCGCAGGGCTATTGGGTGGCCTATTTCGGCATTCCCTCCTTCATCGTCACGCTGGCGGGCATGCTGGTGTTCAAGGGCCTGGCGCTGGCGCTGCTGCAGGGGCAGTCGGTCGGACCGTTCCCAGGAACCTTCCAGAAACTGTCCTCCGGCTTCATCCCGGAAATGTTCCCGAGCGCGGCGCATCTCTATCCGACCTCGCTCGCGATCGGCGGACTGCTCACCTTGGCGTTGGTCTATGCCAGCGTGAAGGGGCGCTCGCGTGAGCAGGCGCATGGCATCGAGGTCGAGCCTTACGCCTTCTTCGCTGCGAAGAACCTCGTCCTGGCGGCGGTGATCCTGTACTTCACCTTCCTGATCGCCTCGCATCGCGGTTTGCCCAACGTGCTCGTGATCATGACCGTGCTGATCGCGCTCTACGGCTTCATGACGCGGCGAACGGTGGTGGGCCGGCAGATCTATGCGGTCGGCGGCAACGCCAAGGCGGCCAAGCTCTCGGGCATCAAGGCCGAGCGGCTGGTGTTCATGACCTTCGTCAACATGGGGGTACTGGCGGCGCTGGCCGGCCTGGTGTTCGCCGCGCGTCTCAACACCGCGACCCCGAAAGCTGGCCTCGGTTTCGAGCTCGACGTGATCGCGGCCTGCTTCATCGGCGGCGCGTCGGCCTATGGCGGCGTCGGTCGCGTCGGCGGTGCGGTGATCGGCGCCATGATCATGGGCGTGATGAACAATGGCATGTCGATCCTCGGCATCGGCATTGACTATCAGCAGGTGATCAAGGGCCTGGTGTTGCTGGGCGCGGTCTGCATCGACGTCTACAACCAGCGCCGTTAGCGTGGCTCCAAGGCCGTTGCGTGGCGCAGCCGCGCCCGCAACAGGCACCGCACAGGAACGTTCTCCTACTCCGGGGGACTTCGGCGCGGTGTTTGTGCTCCAGATAAGACGAAGAAAAAAATTCTATAAGATTGCCTGCTTGCCCCGACATGGTTTCATAACGCGCGGATTGCAGCGGCTGAGCCGCGCTGGGCGCTGAGGGGATTTTATGTCGGATATTGCGGTGAGACCCGCCACAGGGGTCGTCTCCAAGGGAAGCTTGACGGAGGACTGGCTGGCGCTCGTGATCGGCGTGCTGGTCTTCGCACTCGCTCTGTTCAGCCTAGCCGGCACCGATCTGCTCGGCTGGGCGGTGACGACGTCGGTCTATACCGACATCGGCAAGGCGCTGGCACCGGTCGCCAAGGGCTATGCGGCGCTCGGCGGTCTCGGTGCGCTGATTGCGACCTTTGCATCGCTGCTGGTCGTACTCACAGCCGGGGTTGCGGCGCTGGGCGGCGACGTCAAGCGTTTCGCGCTCGCTTTCACCGTCGTATTCGCGATCGCCTATGCGAGCTGGATCGTCGGCAGCTATGCCTATGTTGCGGCAGTTACGCCGGCGGAGCAGCAGAAATTCGGCATTGCCTGGTCGCTGAAGCTGACCAATGAGGGCGGCTTCGTCGTCGCGCTGCTGTCGGGCCTGGTGATCGCCAATTTCTTCCCGCGTTTTGCCGAGTGGCTGAAGGAGGCGATCCGCCCCGAACTCTACATCAAGATCGCGATCGTGATCCTCGGCGCCACCATCGCGGTCACCGCAGCGGGCCGGCTCAACCTCGCGTCCTCGGTCCTGCTGCGCGGCGTCGCCGCCATCATCGAGGCCTATCTGATCTATTGGTCGGTGGTGTATTTCGTCGCCCGCAGATTCTTCGGCTTCAGCCGCGAATGGTCGGTGCCGCTCGCATCGGGCATCTCGATCTGCGGCGTGGCCGCGGCGATCGCCACCGGCGGCGCCATCCGCGCGCGCCCCTCGGTGCCGATTTTGGTCTCCTCGCTGGTTGTCGTGTTCGCGGTGGTGGAGATCCTGATCCTGCCGTTCCTGGCGCAGACCTTGCTGTGGCAGGAGCCGCTGGTCGCCGGCGCCTGGATGGGCCTTGCGATCAAGACCGATGGCGCGGCGGTGGCCGGCGGCGGCATCACGGAATCGCTGATCATGGCCAAGGCGGCTGCCGAAGGCATCAAATATCAGCCGGGCTGGATTCTCGCGACCACCGCCACCGTGAAGGTGTTCATCGACATCTTCATCGGCATCTGGGCCTTCATCCTCGGCTATATCTGGACCAACTACATCACCCCTCGCGCCGACAAGGCAAAGACCTCCGAGATCTGGGAGCGATTCCCGAAATTCATTCTCGGCTTCGTGGTCGTGTTCGCAATCTCGCTCTGGCTTGCGGTCGGCACCACGCCCGAGATCGCGAAGGCGCTGCCTGCGGCGGCGGGCGAGGCCAATGTGTTCCGGGTGATCTTCTTCATCCTGACCTTCTTCTCGATCGGCGTGCTGTCGGATTTCCGCAAGCTCTGGCAGGACGGTTTCGGCAAGCTCGCCGCGGTCTATGTGGTCAGCCTGTTCGGCTTCGTGATCTGGGTCGGCTTACTGATTTCCTGGCTGTTCTTCAGCGGCATCAAGCCGCCGCTCGCCAGCTGAGTTCGAGGAGAAGTGGCCATGTCAGCCAATGATCTGAATGCGCAGAACAACAATGGGGCCGAGCCGCTGCTGCCGATCGAGAAGAAGCTGATCGGCTACAGCCTCGGCCTCGGCATCGTGCTGTTGGTGATCCTGGTCGCGATCAATCACCTGTATCCGGCACAGCTTTGACAAGCGCGTAGTTCAACCGATCGAGTCATTTGCGAGGCGCCGAATGCGACAAAGCAATCCAGGCTGCTTTCCTGGCCCTGGATTGCTTCGCTTCGCTCGCAATGACGATGTCGAGATCGTGCCTTGAAGTAGATGCGTAGGGTGGGCAAAGGCGCGAATGCGCCGTGCCCACGTTGTGCTCGCTGGTCTCGAAGCGTGGGCACTCTTCGCTTTGCTCACCCTAAGATTCTACGGATCTCGCTGCTACACCACGTGGAAATTCGACACCGAGTCATTGGCGAGCTGTGCCACCAGCTGCAGCTCCCAGTCGATATAGGCCTGCATCGCCGCTGACGCGTTGTCGGTGCCTTCATAGGGACGCTTGTAGACGTCGTTTGCATCCGAGATCCACGACGGCCGATCGCGATCGAGCTCACGGCCGGATGCGGTCCAGGCGCGCGTGCCGCCGCTGAGCACGCGGAACTGGCGTTTCGTCGCCGTTCGTGCGTCGGCCAGCGCAAAGGCGGCCTCGGCTCCATCCTCACTGGTGAGCACGATTCCGCCGTCACCCGGCAGCTTCGCGATGTCCTCGGCAAAGCGGGACGCCAGCACGAAATGCGCGCCGGGAATGTGGCCGGCCTTATAGGTCGGGCTGCGGGTGAGATCGACGATGGTCCAGGCGGAGGGATCGGCGGCAAGCTCATCGGCGCTGATCGCCGCCTCGCCGATATCGGGAAGGCGCGGCCGACGTGGCGGACGAACGCCGGCGTCGTCTGCCGCGATGACATCGGGACCGACGATCGACGCATCCCATCCCATCTGCACCAGCCAGGATGCCGTCATCCGGGCGCGCACGCCGTCATCATCGAACAGCACCAGGCGGGCACCACGTACGCCGATCCATTCGTCGAGGGCCTGCACCAGCTGGCCGCCTGGCGCGGAGACGAAGCCATCTGGATGCGAGGCGGCATATTCCTCGGGCGTGCGAACATCCAGGCAATACAGCGTGCGCTGGCCAGCTTCTGCGCGCAGCCGCTCGAATGCCGTGCGATCGAGGCTCTTGACCCCGACCCGCTCGGCCCAGGCCTTCGCATCCTCCAACGCCGCGGCGTAGCTCGCCTGCGGCCGCTCCAGAAACCGCGCGGTCTTGCCGCGCTCGACCTGATGGCCGGCCAGGGTCCATCCGATGGTGCCGTTGCGCAGCGCGTAGATTCGGTTCGGCAGCCCTGCGTTGATCAGCGACTGGGTGCCGACGATCGAGCGCGTGCGCCCGGCGCAGTTGACGATGATCGTGGTGTCGGATGACGGCGCGATCTCGCGTGCGCGATAGGCGAGCTCGCCGCCGGGCACGCTGATCCCGCGCGGAATGCTCATGGTGCGGTATTCCTCGAAGCGGCGGGCATCGAGCACGACGAGGTTGGACTCCGTCTCGATCAGCGCCTTGGCCTCGTCGGCCGAAAGGGACGGCGTATGCCTGACCGCCTCCACCAATTCGCCAAAGGCCTTGCTCGGCACGTTGACGTCGCGGAACACTTCGCCGACCCACGCGTACCCGGCAAGCCCGCCGTCGAGGATCGCGACGTCCGTATAGCCGAGCGCCTTGATCCGCGGCACCGCGCGCGCGGCATAGCCTTCACCATCGTCATAGACGACGACAGGGGCGGAGAGCCTCGGCACCAGGTCGAGAATCCGTAGCTCGATCTGCGACAGCGGCAGCGAGACCGCGAAGAACGGATGCGACAGCGAGTAGGGGCCTTCCTCGCGCACATCGAGCAGCGCAACTTCATCGCCTGCGCGCCAGCGCAGGCGCAGCTCGGTCGGCGATAACAGCGCTGTCCGTTCAGGCAGGGTGACCGGGCCAGAGGTTTGGTACAGTGTCATTCGAATATCCGGAAATGAAATCGCGGGCAGCGCCAGTCTCCGCGTCGTACACCGCGCGGCGGATACGACCGATATTGCCGCCATAGACGTGTATGCTGATCGAGGACGCGTCCGACAGGCCATTCGAGATCGCGTGGATATCGCCGATTGCAGGCGATACCGCGGCGACTTGGCCGGCCGTCAGCCGTTCGGGTGCGCCGGCACGGAGCGAGCCGTCAGGCTGCTGTTGGTAACGCACCGAAATCTCTTCTCCCCGCAGCACCCCGACCAGGCCCCAGACGCGATGATCATGGATCGGCGTGCCCTGGCCCGGGCCCCAGACAAAGCTCACAATCGAGAAGCGGTCAAGCGGGTCCGCGTAGAGCAGATGCTGCCGATAATGGTCGCCTGCCGTACTCGCGGAGACCTCGGGAAGCCAGTCATCGTGCCGGATCAGGTCTTCCAGCCTTGGCGCCAGCTGCGCGAGGATCGTGGCTTCGCTGGTTTCGTTCTGCAAAAGGCGCGCCGTGTCGACGACGAAGGTGCGCAACCTCGTAATGTCACTCATCCCAAACCTGTTCGTCCCTGAGTGAGCTAAGGATCTGACCACGCGACGCAGTCACGGTCCTCCGGCTCACACGTGAGGGCCGAGCATTGCGATGTAGAAGAGATCCTCGGCCGACAGCTGCGCTGGCATGCCCGGATGTCTCGCGGTCTGCCGCCCTTGCGGGCCGTGCGTCGGAATGAGGCGATAGATCCAGTGACCGAACCACGAGACGTAGCGCACGAGGACCTCCACGCAAGCTTCGGCATCCCGTTTGGATAGCACGAGGCTGCTGCCGTCGAACATAGCCAAATCCGCGCTCGCGCAAGTTTGGCAGGATCATGCCTGCTGGAGTGCGTCCTCAGCTGATTCATTTTGCGTCACGCGCGTTGCGCATCGGTTCGCTTCCGCTGTCTCCTCGGCACGATCCGCGCCTGTCGGCTGCAGCCGCTCCCGCCAATGCGTCCTGAAGGCCAGCCACGACGCGGTGTCCTGGAAGGCGACTTCGGCGAACCATTCGACGGTGAGCGCGCCACTTGGCCACAGGCGTTCCTGGTCGTGCCAGCAGACGACCGGCCAACGCGGATTGCGATAGGCGCGGCCCGAGGCGTCGTGCAGCGACGGGCGGCCGAGGTGATCGATCAGCCAATTCATCACCTCGGGCAGGAAGGTCGCTGCGAAGGAGACGCCGTGGCGGCCGATCCTCTGCGGCATCCGCATCACGCACTGGTCGATGATCGCGAACGCCGGCGGCACCGCGCCGGAGTTGAATTGCCGGATCATCAGCAGGCGGAAGCCGCACTCGCCCAGTTCAGCAGGCTCGGCCTGAATGGCGCTCGGTTGCAGCGGAGCCGTCATGTTCATACCAGTGCTCCCTTTGCCTGCCTGAGCATGTCATCGGATGTCAGCAGCGCGCCGTCGCGCACGACGATCGCGTCGAACTCCCGCATGAAAGCCGCACACACGGCCAGCGCGGCCGCTTCCTCGCGCGGATCGCCGCCCCATTTGCAGGAGATCGCCACGTCGCGGTCGCCGATCGCGCTCTGCAGCGCGGGCGTTGCTGCAAGCTCGGCGGCCGCGTCCTTGAATCGCAGGTCGAAGCCGGCGTCCTCGCCGTCGAGCGTGCAGGGCAGATAGCCGGCCGTTTCGAACGGGGCATAAGCATCGTCGAGCATCAACGCGAATGGCAGGCGATCGATCGCCTGCTGCAGCGCCTTGCGCGCCGGAACGTCAGCGCGTTTCAGATAGGCCGTCAGTGCACGCGCCATCGCATTCCTCCCTCGCGATCTGCACGCTGCCTTCCACAGTGCGCAAACCACCCCAGCGCGGAACCGGACATTGGCCGACATCCGACGCACGACATTCGACAAACCGGTGAATACGGCCGGTTGTATCGTGCAAATCAAATTTCGTGCCAGTTAGTGGATGCTGCGGCCGTGCTCGGTCTGGTCGTCCACGCTCGCGGCGAATTGGGCAATCGCGCTGGATTGGTGATGGACCATGCGCCAGGCTCCGTCGACGCGCCGGAAATAATTGGTGGCTGCGAGCGGCGCACCGTCGACGAGTTCGATGCAGACGACGCGGCCGTGGTCGCCATCGACGATCGCATAGGGGTCCGCGCAGACGATTTGCGGCCGCGCGGCATTCTTCAGGATCTCGCGCCAGCTGCCGATCACGCCGGCGCGGCCGACGATCGCCGGCCAGCCCGGGTGAATGCAGGAGATCGTCTCCTGATCGGACCAGACCGCGGCGAGCGCGACAAAGTCGCCGGCCGCGAAGGCTACGTAGAAGGCCGCATTGGCGGCGATGATCTCGCTGGCGTCGCTCATATCCATGGCCTGGGCCAAGGTGGTGCGGAAATCAAGCAGCAATTGGACGGACGCGCGCCCGTCGGGCATTGCGCGAATCTTGCAAGGCCGTCCTTGCAACGCATCATGCGAGGTCTTGACCATGCTCGAAACGGCCATTGTCGGGGGTGGATTGTGCGGATTGGCACTGGCGCGCAGCCTGCAGCAAAGGGGAACGACGTTCGCGTTGTTCGAAGCCCGACACAGGCTTGGCGGACGGATCCTGTCGGTCGCGGCCGGCTCCGGGCTGGCGCTCGACCTCGGCCCGACCTGGTTCTGGCCGGAGACGCAGCCGCTGCTCACGAGCCTGATCGGCGAACTCGGGCTGGTCCATTTCCCTCAGCATGATGACGGCACGGTGCTGCACCTGACCGACGCCGACAAGGCGGCCCAGCAGATCAGCGGGCCGCCAATCCATCAGGGCGCGCAGCGGGTGCAGGGCGGCATGGCCAGCCTGGTCGCCACGCTGGCGCGCGAGCTGCCGCAGGAGCAAATCCATCTCGGCTATGAGCTGACGCGCATCGTCGATTGCGCGACCCACGTCCGGCTCGTCTTCGCGACCGCGACCGAGTCCGTCGCCATCGATGCCAAGCGGGTCGTCCTGGCCGTGCCGCCGCGTCTCTTGGCCGACCGCGTCAGCTTTTCGCCGGAGCTCGACGAGGCGACGTCGGAGGCGATGCACAATGCCGCGACCTGGATGGCGGCGCAGGCCAAGGTACTGATTGCCTATGACCGCGCACATTGGCGCGACAAGGGCCATTCCGGCAACGCGTTCGTCAGCCATGAACAGGCGGTGGTCGGCGAGATCTTCGACGCCTGCGATGCCGACGGAGCCAAGGCCGCGCTCGGAGGCTTCCTGGCATTCTCACCGGAGCTGCGCGAGACCTTCACAGTCGGGCTTCCGATGCTGATGGCGAGCCAGATGGTGCAGCTGTTCGGATCGGCACTCGACGATGGTGAGCAGCATTATCAGGACTGGGCGAGCGAGCGCTTCACCTGCAGCGCTGCTGACCGTTCCGATCCGCCTGGCGAGCACATCGAGATCGCCAATCCGATGCTGCGCAGGGCGCTGTGGGACGGCCGGCTGCATCTCGGCTCCGCCGAGACCGCAAGTCACGCGGCCGGCTATCTCGAGGGCGCAGTCAACGCCGCCAGGCGGATCGAGCGTGCGCTGGCGCGGAGCAACTCCGCGACGGAAGGCAGCACGGCGCGCCCGCAGATCGCGATCGATTCCGGTTTGTCAGGCAATGCCGCAAGTCTGGCCTGGTTCGCCTCCTGGGTGATCGCGCAGCGCGATCCTGCTTTCGATGATTACCGGCAGCGGCTCACGCGCAGCCTCGCCGCGCAGCAGCGCGAGCAGCTGACGCAGCTGGCTGTTCTGGGCGTCATGGAATCCGTATTCGCCGCTGCACTCAAGGTGCTGGAGGCGCTGAGCCTCGACATGCGCGACGTCGCGGTCGAGCGCGGCCGGTCCGCCCTGACGCCGGAGGTGCAGAAGCCGTTCCGCGACTTCATGCAGTCGCTGCTCGACGATGCCGTCGCCTTCAATCGTACCTCCTGCGCGCTGTCGAACTTCCCGCACGAGCACAAGCCCTCGAAGGACTACGTGCAGGCCATTCTGCGCGACATCGCCGCCGCCTGGCAGGAATTCTCGCTCGCGGCCAATCGGTTGCTGCTGATGAAGGCGGAGGCGGCGGCGCGCCAGCCGAGCGGCGTAGCGTCGTGAGCATGACCCGAACTGACAGGTATGATGTCGCATGAAGCTGCAGATCGAACGGCCCTTCATCGAAACGATGGCCGCGGCGTTTCCGCATCTTGCACCGCTCAAGGAGCAATTGCGGTTCGGGGACAAGGTCGAGGTCGACTTTGCGCAGCTTGCGAGCGCTGAAGTCGACGCGCTGCGCGCGTCCTATCAGCAGGCCGGACCCGAGTTCCACGCCCGCGCCGCCCATCTCGCGACCCTGCAACGCGCCCTCGCCGATACCGGAACGCGCTTCGCAGAGAATGAGCTCGAATCCGTGTTGCCGGCGATCGCCCGCTATCTGATCGCGGACGCGATCCGCGGCTGGATGTTCACCGCCAATGTCGCGAGCCGGCCGCTGCCCTATGTGGTCACTCGGCTCGACTATACGGCGCCATCGAACGACGAGGCGGGCCGCGTCTTTATCGAGCTGAAGGCGAACGCCAAGGGCGCGATCACGACCGCCACGTTGCGGATTTCCGCCGGCGACATCGTCGGCAGGACGGTTGCGGAGATCTTCGCCGCCAAGGGCTTCCTGAAGGAAACGCCCGAGCTGATTGCGGCCTATGACGAGACCACCGAGAGCTATTTCGCTTGGCGCGGCCGCTACGGCGCGCAATTTTCCGGCCGCGGCACCGGCTTCTTCGCCGACGATCCGAACTCGTCGCATCGCGACATCGACTGGTCGCGCAAGGACGTGATCGTGCTGTCGTCCGGCGGCGGCGCGGCGCGGCTGGTCAACGACGAAGGCATTCTGACGGAGCGGGCCCTGACCTTGGAAGTCACCGGAGACATCCTCGGGCAATATCTGCGGAAAGCGGCCAAGAGCAATATCTATGAAGCCGAGGAGGAGGTCGAGCAATCCCGCGCCGCGATTCCGAAGGGCCTGTTCTGCCGCATTCCGGTGCATCCCTACATGCTCATGTTCCATCTCGAACTGCACCATTATATCTGGGTGCACGCCGATGACATGGAGCCTTATGCCTACCAGCCCGACCTGAAGCAGAAGCTGGTGCTTCCGGAGGAGCAGACCGACCTGATCGACATCCTCACGGCCGAGATGGATCTGCTGATGGACGACATCGTCGCCGGCAAATCCGGAGGCACCACGGTGCTGTGTGCGGGCCCGCCCGGCGTCGGTAAGACGCTGACGGCGGAAGTCTATGCCGAGATCATCGGCCGGCCGCTGTACCGGGTGCATTCCGGGCAGCTCGGTCTCAACGTCGCCGCGATGGAGAATGCGCTGAAGGAGGCGCTGACCCGTGCGCAGCGCTGGGGCGCGGTGATGCTGATCGACGAGGCCGACGTCTACATCAAGCGCCGCGAGGACGACATGACCATGAACGCGGTCGTCGGCGTGTTCCTGCGCGTGCTCGAATATTTCAATGGGCTTCTGTTCCTGACCACCAACCGCATCGACGACATCGACGAGGCCATCGTGTCGCGCTGCATCGCGCTGATCAAGTTCACCTCCCCGGACGCCGAGGCGCGCCGCCGCATCTGGCAGGTCATGAGCGAGCAGTTCGGCCTCAAGGTCGAGATCGCGCTGGTCGATGTCCTGGTCGAGACGTTTCCGGGCGCTTCCGGGCGCGACATCAAGGGCCTGGCGAAACTGGTCGCCAAATATTGCCACCACAAAGGCGTTCGGCCGACGATCGAGGTGTTCCGGCGCTGCGCGATCTTCCGCGGCATCGATCTCGGCGACGACGTGGCGCTTGCGGCGGAGTAGGCGCGGTCTACACGGCCTGCCCGAGCGTGGCCGGATTGTAGCCCTCCTCGCGTAGGACTTGCTGAACGACGGGGCGCGCGAGCATCCGCTTGTAATGCGCGGCGAGGTTTGCGGGCAGGGTAATGCCGGTCTTGTCGGCCCAGAATTCGACATAGAACAGGATCGGATCGGCGACGGTGAAGGCGTCGCCCAGATAGGGGCGCTCATCGAGCATCTTGTTCAAGACCGCAAAGCCCTTGATCACGATATTGCGGCCGAGTGCTCGCACCGATTCCTGATCGGCTTCATTGCGGCTGAAGGTAGGGGTGGCGAAGATGCGTGCGAAGCCATGGCCGTGCACCGTGCCGGCGATGTAGCTCATGGCCTCGATCAGCCGGGTTTCGGTCTCGACATCGGCAGGCCAAAGCTTGCCGCACCGTCGCGTCCGCCCGAGCCAATAGGCGATCGCGGGGACCTCGGTGAGCACGCTGCCGTCATCGCGAACCAGAGCGGGGATCGTCGATTTCGGATTGATCGCGACATAGTCCGGCTTGAAATTGTCGCCGGCAGGCAGGTTGACGATGTAGGCCTCGAACACCTCTTCCAGCTCTTCGAGGATGATGTGGATGCCGGTCGAGCACGAGCCCGGCGTCATGTAGAATTTCATGATGGCCATCATTGTCCCCATACCGGATGGCGCACCGGCGCGCCCACCCGGCATGCTTCATGCAAGGATCGGTGCAGTTGTCTCTGTCGTGAGGATTGTGAGAGGGCGAGCCATGACACCCCGCGAACCGGATGTCTTCGTTATTTGTTCCGCGAGGAGCATCGCGCCCGGTGACGCCAAGGCCTTCAGCCTGTCGCGCATCGGCGACAATGGTGAGGCGCGGCCGTTCCCGATCGTGATCGTCCATACGGCCGCTGGTGGCTTCGTCGGTTACGTCAATTCCTGCCCGCATGAGGGCAAGTGGCTCAACATCGGCAGCGGCCAGTTCTTCAATGACGACCGTAGCCTGCTGAAATGCGGCCGCCACGGCGCGACGTTCGAGATCGAGAGCGGCGCCGCTATCGACGGTCCGTGCAAGGGGGAGAGTCTCGAGCCCATCGCGCTTGCAGTGGTGGACGGTGATGTCTGCCTGTGCGGCGTCACGCTGGTCGAGGACGACGGAATTCCGGATCCGTTCGAGGAGCTGGACGATACCATGGAGATCATGATCCATCCGGATTAGTCAACCATTGATGCTGCTGTTGTGGGGCGCCCTTCGAGACGCCGCGCTTTGCGCGGCTCCTCGGGCAAGGTCTTGAATTGGCGGCATGCTAGATCCGTAGGATGGGCAAAGCGAAGCGTGCCCAGCGTAAGCAGCAAACAGATCATTGGCGGGCACGGCGCATTCGCGCCTTTGCCCGCCCTACGCATCTCCAGGTCATGGCGCGCGATATCGACGGTCCCAACTCCGCTAAAACCCGTCCTCCTTCTTTCCCCATGGGTGGCTGCCTGGAACCAGCGGGGCCTTGATGCCGGCCTTCTCGACGTCGGCGACCGTCTTGAAATAGGTGGCTTCGTGCACCAGGGTCCCGGTCTTGGTCGTGATTGCGACATAGCGCGCGACCATATCCGTCTCGCAGAGATACCCCCCGCCCGGATCGGCGGTGCTGCGCAGATTGCCGTCCCAATCCACGAAAAAGCCTGCGGGCTCCGACATTCACCTTATCTCCTATCTTGGGCTGAGCTCAGGGCTCGCTATCATCGGACACGAGGCTGCTGAACGCCGCCGCGACGATCGCTTGGCAGTTCAGCAGCCGTTGATATTCGGCCTTGCCGACCACGACGGTGTCAGCCGGTTCGTCCGTGGTTGGCGTTGCCGCCTGCACCGCCTCGAACAGCGCCTTTTCCAGCTGATAGATTCGTTCGCTGGCGCGCTCGAGATACGGCACCGGGTTGGCCCGCACGTTGGCTTCGTGCAGCGCGTTGAGGCTCAAGAGCTTGCGGAAGCGCCGCTCGGTCTGGCGCAGCTTGAGGCCGAAATCGTGTTCGATGATGCTCATGCGCTCGCCTCGCGCAGGGGGGCAGCGCCTGCTTGCCTCGCGCGGCGCAGCAGCTGCAGGCATTCGAGCGAGGCGGCCATATCGAGTGCCGTGAAACCATCGAGCGTCTCGGTGCCGGTGGCGGCGCCCTTGGCCAACAGGTGTGCGACCACGCCGGCCTTGCCGGATGATGATGCATACATCAGCGCGGTCGCGCCATTGTCGTTGCGGTTGTCGATATCGATGCCCGCCTCGACCAACACATCGATGGCGTCGAGATGGCTGCCGACGCAGGCGAGCCACAACGCGTTGTTGCCGTCGGCATTGGTCGCTGCGATCGCGGCGCCTGCCGCGAGCAGTTCGCGCGTCATGGCCACGTCGCCGAGATGCGCCGCCTTCATCAGCGGCGTCGTGCGGTTGGCGATGGTCGCGTTCACGTCCTGCCCGGGGAAGCCATGGTCTGCGAGCCAGCGCGCCAGCGGCTCGCTGATAGTCACTGCGCGGCCGGCAGGGCTTTGCAGCCGCCAGGCCTCGAAGCCGCCATCGAGGCTGTAGACCTCGGTAAAGCCGAGGTCGGAGAAGGTCTGGGCATATTCCTGGCTGGCGTTGCCGTGATAGCAGTAGATCAGGACGGGTGTGCGCTTAGCCGTCGTTGTGATCAACTCCGACAGGTTGCGCTGGGTGAGATGCTGTGCGCCGTCGATGTGGGCCTGTGCGAATGAGGCCGCATCGCGGACGTCGAAGCGCAGCACGTCGCCGCGCTGCAAGAGCTCCGCTGCGAACCCGACGTCGATGCGTTGAAAGGGAATGCGCGGTCTCATGACAGAACTCCCGCTTCGTTGCGCATGCGGCCGGGATAGGCGGCGAGCGTTGTGATGCGACTGTCGGTCAAGGGCTGGCCGACGGTGAAGTGATAGATCGTCTGGAATTCTTGCGTCGTGATGCCCAGCATCTCGTGCACGGAATCGTCGAAGAAGCAGCCGATGCCGGTGCCGCGCAGGCCCGCCGCTTCGGCCTGCAGATACAGCACCTGGCCGAGCAGCCCGGCTTCCCAATGCAGTTGGCGGTAGCGCCAGGGATTGGCGCGCACGAGGCCTTCGAACTCGGCGAGCATGGCCAGCGCAAAGCAGCTGTCGCCGGCGATCGCCTGGTGGCAGCTTGCGGTGCGGATCACGCCGCGGCAGTCGGTCGGCAGCAGCCGGAACAGCGGAAGATGCGCGGGAGCGCCGTCGACGCGCCGCCAGTCGAAATCGGCGCGTAGCGCTCGGCGCAGCGCATGCTCGGCATCGGCACGCCTCGGCAGCGCATAGACGCCAGGCGCGACGCCCTCGACCCGATGCACGAATAGGATCGGATGCAGCCGGGGCGTGAAGCGCCAGAGATCCCACGGCAGCGTCGGCCGTGGCAGCAGCGCATCGAGGAGGTGATAGAACTGATCGCCGCGCATGGTGAACCTGGCATCGAAGCGCTGTGCGCTGCGGCGCCCGAGGATGATCTCGGCCGCACGTGCGTCCGACGTAGTGTGGAGAGGCGGGCAGGGCGGCGAGGCCTCGGCGTCGCCGTGACCTTCGCCTGTCGTCGCTGCACTGACCTCCGTGATCACCGGCCAGCGATAAAGCGGATGGGGATCGAGCCGGTTGGCTTGCCCACTCCACTGGTCCGCCGCCGCGTGAGCCTCGGGCGCGGCAGGCGGAGCACCAGCCGCATCACGCGGCTCGATCGCGAGCAACAACTCGGCATCTTCCGCTTCGACGCCGGAAAAATCCGAAGCGCGATCGAGTCCCATCGATGCAGCCAGCGCTCGACTGTCGGCATCTTCGACCACACGGCTGCGCCAGCCCAGCGCCGCGGCGGCGTAGGCGATGGCGCCGAGCGCGTGGCCGACGTCGAGCTGGCAATAGCGGAAGGCGCGCTCGCCGTATTTCCAGGCTTCGCGCCAATGGATCGACGAGAGGCCAAGCCAGAGGCGTGACGGTCCTTGCGATGGCGCCGTGCGTCTGCAGCGCTGCTCGAGTACGTGATCGCGGCTCACATAGTGATGGAGTCCGTCAGCGAGACCGCCGACGTTCTCCGCGATGACATAGGCCTCGGTCGGATGCAGATTGCCGCTGGAGGGATTGCAGCGCAGCGCCCAGCGATCGGGGGCGAACTCTTTCCAGGCAGCCAGCCCGAACGAGAGTTCGAGCAGCAAAGCGATGTTGTCGATCGTGAGCGGCGCAGATGGCGTGCCCGCCTCATGGAGCTGCGCGAACGTGGTCGCCAGCCGATCCGAGGTCAGCGGCAGCGCGATGCGTGCGGCGTCGGCGAACTCGCGGAATGGATTGGGCTGTGCGTCCCAATCCAACGTCTCGGGGCCGGCGGCATAGGCTTTGAGGCTATGCTTGGTGCGGACGTGATAGCTCAAGGTGAGCTCGGCGTCCGTCGCAGGCCTTGGAGCAATGGAAGTCGGCACGCAATATTCCTCTCGCAGAGCGGGCGCGCACAGCGCCCGCTCACGGTTGGTGGCCGTAGTCCGGCCGTCTCCGATGTAGCAAGTTCTATTCCCGATTCCGCCGAGGGCCATGGGGCAGAACGGGAGCGCGAATCCGTCTGCGGGCGGGATCAGGATTGTTCGATTCCGGACAGAGCTATGCGCTCTGTCCGATTCAGAACATCGTAATCTTCATTGCGTCACGACAGGCTCGGAGCGTTCCCGCAATGTCAGGGCTTCGACCTTGGCCTTGATCGAGAGCCATGTCCGGTGCGCTTCCAGCTTGTGGCCGATCTTGAAGCTCGATGCCATCTGGTCCGCAAAGGCGGCGCCATCGCTGCCATATTGCTCGGCGATGATCCAGGCGGTCCGCCAATGATCGGCCTCGGAGGTCACAACAGCGCTCCCGTGTCCGGCCTTGTTACAAATCCAACACCAGCGTGTCGCCCTTCGCGCGCGAGACGCAAGGCAGGAAATAGCCCTGCGCGCGTTGCTCGGACGACAGCCGCTTGTCGCGATGATCGATCTCGCCTTCCAGCACCTTGGTCTTGCAGGTGCCGCACATGCCTTGCTCGCACGAGGTCTGGATCTTGACGCCGCTTTCTTCCAGGAAGGCCGTAACTGTCTTGTCGCCGGGGATCTTGAAGGTCGCGCCGGTCGAGGCGATCTTGACCTCGAACACCTTGTCGAGCAGGGCCGCCGCTGCCTTGGCGGTGAAACGCTCGACATGGATGCGCTCCTCGGCGAAGCCCTTCTGCTTGGCGAGCGCGATGATGGGATCCTGCCACCAATCCACCCCGCAGATGAACAGCTGCGTATCCTCGGGGCGATCTGCGAGCACGGTCGTGGGCTTCAGGAGCTGGTTGTCCTCGCTGGATTCCTTGTAAAACGTGGTGTTCTCGGCGAAGGACGACGCTTCGATGGTGCTGCGGAACGAATCCGGCGACATCAGCGCGAATACATAATGCAGCTCGAACGGGATGTTCTTCGCCTTCAAAGCGTCGGCAATGCTGAGCATCGGCGTCACGCCGATGCCGCGGGCAAGCAGCAACGCGCGCGTCGTGGTTTTCGGCACCTTCAGACGGTTGCGCGGACGGCTGACCTGTAGCTTGTCGCCTTCCTGGATGTCGAGATGCAGCGCCTTGGAGCCGCCGCGGCTGTTGGCATCCTTCCACACGCCGATGCAGTAGCGGTTGCGCTCGGATGAGCTATTCCAGAGCGAGTATTGCCGGATCAGCCCGTTCGGCAGGGTGACGTCGATATGGCTGCCCGGGGTGAACCCCGGCAGCGGCTGATCGTCTGCAGGGACCAGTTCGAACGAGGCCATGTTGTAGGCTTCGATGGCCTTCCTGGCCACGACGACTGTGTGCAGGGCGTCTGTCATTGCTCCACTCCATCAAACCAACCTGCTGATGAGGCGATGCAAGGAGGGGGCCAAGCGGAGGACGATTGGAGAGCGAGCCGCGACGCGCGTCGAGACCGCCTTGAGATTGGGCAGAGGAGCGGATCAGCTGGTCCGACGTATCGGGGGCAACTGCTCAGCGCAACGCTGCGCGCTGCAGGGTCAAGGTCGCCGAGAGACCTTCGGGCTGCCAATCATAGCTGATCGTTCCGCCCAGGCTGGTGATCGTGGCCTGGAGCAGGCGCATGCCGAAGCCGGTCGATGCGGGTTCACCGACCGCGGGGCCGCCGGTCTCGTTCCAGACCACGCGAACGAGATGATCGTCCGCGGACCAGTCGATGGATATCTTCCCGCTGTCCTGGCTCAAAGCCCCGTACTTCACGGCGTTCGTCGCCATCTCGTGGAAGATCAATGCGAGGTCGTTGATGGCGCGCTCGCCGACCACGAGCGTCGGCCCATGCGGCACGGGCGTCTCGTTGTGATAGGGCAGCAGGATGCGCTGGATGAGTTCATCGAAGGTGACGCCTTGGGCTTGATCATCTCCGAAGGATCGCCGCACCAGCGCATTGGCAACCGACAGCGCGCGAAAGCGCCCCGACAGATTGGTCTCGAGCTCATCCTTGGTGCTGGCGGCCCGCGCGGTCATGCGGACCAGTCCCTCTGCGATCGCGAAGAAATTCTTGACCCGATGGCTCATCTCGTGTGTGAGCATTTCCTGCTTTGCAAGCGCGGCCTGTAGCCGCTGCTCGCCTTGCACCATGCGCAGCGCCAGACCTGCGAAAGCCGCCAGCTCCGTCATGATGCGGGCATGGCCTTGGTGGAAGTGCCCAGGGGTCTCCGATACGATCCAGAGAGTGCCGATCTGAGCGCCGTTTTCGATCTTGAGCGGAACCAGCAGGACTTCCGGGACGGTGATGTCGGCATCCCGGATCCAATCATAGGCCAGCTCCGGCCGCGCCATCAGGATCGGACCGCCGACATCGAGGCAGACGCCGCACGGGCTGAAATTGCGCGGCGTCGTGGCCCCTTCGAACACGGCCAGCGTACCCGATAGGCCGAACCAGCGGAATTGATCTGTATCCTCTTCCAGAATGCTGATCCCGGCGGATTGCGCTGCGCAGATGTCCCTGGCGAGTTCGACCAGATGGGTCATCACGGCATCCGGCGGCCCGGACATATGCCGTGCCAGTTCGTGGACGGCCAACTTCTCGCGCAGGTAATCTGGAGGCGGCGAGACGCGGTTCGCCAGCTCGTCGGTGATGAACACGCGAGCCACTGCTTCTGGCAGCGGAGAGTGAGAAGCCACGCGGCATACCCCCGTTATGCTGCGATTATGGCAGCTATTTCTCGCGGGGGCCACCCGGAAGAGGAGAACTGTCTTGCCGGATCCGCGCGACACTGGACCGCAGAAGGCCACAAGAGCCGGTCTCGGTAATTGAATGTGTGGAATGGTAATGAGTTATGGCAATGCCGGTCGTTATCCTCAAGGTCGCGGCGTGCTTTTGTCGAACCATGTCCTGGTCCACAGATCGTCAATGGTGCTCTCTATGCAAAGTTCCGAAAGCTTCCTCCCGCCCAGCACCCCGCCGAGCGCGATACGCCCGATGACCGAGCGTGACGTGCCGGAGCTGCTTCGGCTCATGCATGCGATCGTCAGCTTCGAGCGCGGTCAGGATTTCAATCTTACCGAAGCGGAGTTGCTTCGCCGCGGCTTCGGGGAGCGGCCCGAATTCGGCGCTTATGTCGCGGATGCAGGCGGAGGGGCTCTCGCGGGCATGGCGGTGCACTACGAGATCCCGTTCATGCATACGCTGCGACCGCTGCTGATGCTGAAGTGGCTCTACGTCGATCCGCAGTGGCGAGGCGCTCGCGTCGGCCAAAGGCTGCTGCGGCAGATGGCGAGGCACGCCCGCGCGACGGGGCATGAGCGCTTCTGCTGGTTCGTGCTGAACGACAACGCAGCTGCTCAGTCGTTCTATCGCGGCCTCGGCGCGACCGAGGACCCGGAGTGGCGACGCTGGATCATGCCGGCCGAAGCTGTGAGCCGGCTGGCGGAAGGCGTGGAATGACGGCCAGCATGAAATGAAAGAGGCGCCGGCGCGGGCGCCTCAGTCGCTGTGATGATTGCGCTGCTAAAGCTTAGAAACGATCGGTCAGCGCCATGCCGGGGTCGCTCACCGACGCGCGGCCGGTCTCCACATGGCCGGCGACGCGACGATAGAAGCTATCGTCGGTTTCGCAGGTGATGACGAAGTCATACCACAAGCCGGTCTTGCGCAGATTCCAGTACAGTTCCTTGGGACGGCCGTGGACTTCGACTTCCCACGAAGTGCCGGGACCGCCGAGGCCGGGGCCGGGGAAGAAGACCGGCTGACCGAAGCCGAAGCCGGGCGCGCGGAAGTCCGGCGCCCACCGGAAACCAGGCACCTGGCCGAAGCCCACAGGATGGAAGTCGGGACGCGGACCGAAGCCCGGGCACATCGGCTGATCCGCGGCGGCGACCGAAGCGCGGACGCCGAGCAGCGGCCCATAGATCGCGTTGGACTTCACCGTGAACTCCACCTCGCCGTGGCTGTGGCCGTCGTTGCGGAATTGCACGTGCAGACCACCGTCGTGGACGTTGTAGCCGACGAAGATCTCGGGGTTCGGCGCGTTCTTCTGCGCGACCTTGCTGAGGTCGCCCTTGAACTGGCGATGGAAGCCGTTGGGGCCGAGCACCCAGAGATCATAGAGGCCGTCGGCGCCCACCGTCCATTCGTCGTTCAGCATCTTGCCCGCCTCGACCGTGTAGCGGCGCGGGATCAGATCGAGGTGCAGCTTGTCGTAGACGTGGAACACGGCGCCTGCAAAGCCGGTGTTGGCGAACAGCAGCTTGACTTTGTTGTTGCCGGCATCGACCTGCGCGGTGGCGTGCAGGATGTAGGGCAGCGCGCGGGAATAACGCACGCCGGTCTCCTGGAACAGCGGCTGCGGCGTCGCCGGCGCGACGGGGGCCGGCAGCGTCTTCTGATGCGCATCCGAAGCTTGCCAGTTGCTCTGGTCGGGCAGCTCCGGGAAGCTCGGATCGTTCGGGCTCGCGAAATCGAAGGCGGAGGTGAGATCGCCAGAGATGGCGCGGTGCCAGGGGCTGATGGCGTCGACCTTGATGCCGAAGCGCTGCTCGAGGAAACGTCCGATCGAGGTGTGGTCGAACACCTGCGAGTTGACCCAACCCCCCTTGCTCCACGGCGACACCACATACATCGGCACGCGCGCGGAGAGACCCCACGGCCGGATGTTGCCGCTGATGGTGTCGGCGCTGTTCAGGACGTTGCCGACGGTGTTGGAGAAATACTCGCCATCGAGCGGCAGCGTGGCCTTGCCCATCAGGTTGTTGTTGATGTCATAGGACGGCACCGCCGGCGCGGGCAGGTGATCGAAGAAGCCGTCATTCTCGTCGAAGGTGAGGAAGAAGACGGTCTGGCTCCAGACCTCGGGGTTGGCGGTCAGGGCTTCCAGCACCTGGTCGGTGAAATTGCCGGCGCGCGTCGGGCTGCCGCCGCCGGGATGTTCGGAGTTGGCCTGCGTCGGCAGGATCCACGAGACCTGCGGCAGGGTGCCGGCCATCACGTCGGCCTTCAGCCGGTCCAGATAGTCCGGGCCGCCGGTCAGGCCGTGGACGTAGTTGGGATCGCCGGGCTGGGCATGGCGGAAGCTGGAGAACGCCAGACAGCCGTGCATGGCGCCGGTCCAATTGTCGTTCATGTCCTGATAGATGTGCCAGCTGACGCCGGCCTTGTTCAGCAGGTCGGGAAGGGTGTCCCAGGCGAAGTCGCTGCCGACATATTTGTAGTTCGGCTGGGGCTGCGGCAGGCCGTCCACCCAGGTGTGAGGGTTGGGCCAGCAGCGCAGGTTGTTGGGCTCGGAATCGTTGGTCGTGCAGTTGATGCCCTGCGCGCGCAGCGCCGGATTGAAGTTGGAGCCCGACCAGAACACGATCCGGTTGGGGTCGGTGCCGGTGGTGACGGAGGCGTGATAGGCGTCGCACAGCGTGAACGCCTCGGCGAGCGCAAACTGGAACGGGATGTCGTCGCGGCCGAAATAGCCCATCGCGTAGGGAGTCTTGTACTTGGGCCAGTAGCCCATCTTGCCTTGATTCCACGCGGGCTGGCTGTCGCCGAAGGAGTGCGGGGTGCCGTAGCCCACCAGCGCGTTCGAGGTCGAGGAATCGCGGTGATAGGGCGGGATCTCACGGGTGCCGTCGGACTGGAACCACACCGGCTTGCCGCTTTCGAGCGGGATCGGGAAGCGATCGCCGAAACCGCGCACGCCGCGCATCGTACCGAAATAGTGGTCGAACGAGCGGTTCTCCTGCATCAGGATCACGATGTGCTTGACGTCCATGATGGTGCCGGTCCGGCGCCGCGCCGGAATGGCCAGCGCCTGGCGGATGCTGGCAAAGGCAGCCGCCGCGGTGGCGCCCGCCAGAAAATTACGACGTGTAGTCATCCTGTATCGCCCTTCCCTGGGTTGAAACGGTTCGAAACGACGGATCGCGGTGTGCGCGCGTGTGGCGCACTGCGCGTCAGCGGGACGGGGCGTAGCAGCGGGAGTTGACGTGGGTGTGAATTTTTTATTTCTATGAGAATTTGCTATGAGATTTTCTCAGTATCGGGTATTCATAGGGAATTCGCAGGGTGGCAGGAGGAATAGAATGATCGCATCCGTGCGCGACCGGCCGGTGACATCGTCAGACAGGAGAGCGAGCCTTCGCGCGCGGACCGGAGCACAGCGCAGGTCGCGCCGGACACATCCGGCAAACAAGCAGCCATTGACATCACAACCGGCACTGCACTTCGCTCCGGATGATCTACCAAACGGATTCTCACGTGGTACGCGGGGGCGCGGGTGACACTTCCGACCTTGAATGCAGGACCGTCCGTGAACGGTGTCCTCTCCCGCGTGCGTGAATTGCAGACCGACCTTCCGCCGAAGGCGAGGCAGATCGCCGAGCTGATCATCGCGCAGTCCGAATCCTTCATCCACATGTCGATCACCGACGTCGCCGAGACATGTGGCGTCAGCGAAGGCACCATCGTCTCCTTTTGTCGTCGGGTCGGTGTACGCGGGTTTCAGGAGCTGAAGATCCTGCTGGCGCGGGATCTGATCGAGCCGGTGCGCCTGATCCAAGAGGATCTGCATCGTGGTGACGATCCGGCCACCGTCACCGACCACATCTTTGCCGCGCATGCCGCGTCGCTGCATGAGACGCGCCGCCTGCTCTCGATGGAATCCTTGGCGAAGGCGGCGAGCCTGCTGAGGGAAGCGCAGCGGATCGAAATCTACGGCATCGGAAGCTCGGCGCCGATTGCGCAGGATCTCTCCTACCGCCTGCTGCAACTCGGCCTTGCCGCGAGCGCCGTCGTCGATTCCCACGTTCAGGCGGTCAGTGCCGGGATGACCGGCCCGGCCATCACCACGGTCACCGTGTCTCACTCGGGCAGTACGGTCGAGACCGTGCTGGCGACGCGGCTGGCGCGCGAGGCGGGTGCCCGCACCATCGGCATCACGCGGCTCGGCAAGTCGCCGCTCGCCGCGCATTGCGACGTTCTGCTCTATACGGTCGCCAACGAAACCCGATATCGGCCGGAGGCCATGAGCAGCCGAGTCGCGCAGCTCGCCATCATCGACACCCTGGTCAGCTGCTGCGCCCTGACCGACACCGAGCGCTCCGTCGACCGGCTGCAGCACGCCGCGCGGATTCTGTCCGAGAAGCGGTTTTGAACGGCTGCAGCCGCTCCGATCAGTTCTGTGCGACCGCTGTTTTGTCGAGCGCCGCGCGCACGGCTCGCGCCAGTTTCTGAGCGTCGTCATTGGCCCAGAAATGGATGAAGAACATGCGCGGCTGCTCGTCCAGCATATGGCTGTGGATCGCGGTCACCTCGATATCGCCCTCGCGCAAGCTGCGGATCAGCGGATTGACCTCGTCGCCCGTCACCAGGAAGTCGCCGGTGATGGCCGCCTTGCCGTTGCCGGTCGGCTGAAAATTGATGCCGTTGGCGCCGCCCATCGCCGCGCTGACCGTCATGCCGCCCTCGGTGGCGGCTTGCCGGCGCGAGATGCCGAACTGGTAGACGCCGCCGACCGCCTTGCCTTTTGCGTGCATGGTCTCGTCGAGCTTTGCGGTGTCGAGATCAAGCGCCGGTGCGGCGCTGGCCGTCGTGGCCGGCGGCTCGAACGGGGTCTTGCTTCCGGTCGACAGCGCTTCGCGGATCGCCGCCGCCATCTTCTCGGGATCGCCGCGGCCGGCGACATGCATGTAGAACGTGGCGGGCGAGGATCGCAGCAGGTGGTTGTGGATGGCCGTAATCTCGAGGCCGCTGTTCAGAAGCTTGGTCATGACAGGCGTGATCTCGGTATCGAGCAGAACGACATCGCCCATCACCATCGCTTCACCATGCATCGGTGCGAAGGCGACCCAGCCACCGAGCGCGAGAGCCGGTTTGATCTCGACGCCATCGAGGGTGACGTGCAGGTCGGATCGCGGCAGCCCGTAACGGTGGACCTCGCCGCTGACGCTGGCGCTCTTCCCGAGGGCTGCATCCACCTTCTTCCAATCGATCGACTGAGCGGCGGCGCCGGGCAGAAGCGCGGCAACGGCCAAAGCGGCGATCATTCTCGTTATCGTCATCATGTTTCACTCCCGATCCTTGTCAGCCCCTTTCGTCAGATGACACCCGCGAAGCGGAGCAGGATGCCGGTGATGCATGAAGCGGCGAGGACGACGAGCATCCCCGCGTTGAAGCGGAAGATCGCAATTGCGGCCGCGACCGAAAGCGCGAGCGCCGGCAGGTCGACGCTGCGTAGCACCGGCGCATCGAAGGCCAGACCGAAGCTCTGGATCGCAACGGTCTGCCGGAACAGCGTATGCAGCGCGAACCATATCGAGAGGTTCAGGATCACCCCGACCACCGCGGCCGTGATCGCCGACAGCGCGCCTGCGAGCGCCTTGTTGCCGCGCAAGGCTTCGATGTAGGGCGCGCCGACGAAGATCCAGAGAAAGCACGGCGTGAAGGTGACCCAGGTCGCGAGCAGGCCGCCGAGCGTGCCGGCGAGGATCGGTGGCAATCCGCCGGCTTCGCGCAGCGCTGCCATGAAGCCCACGAACTGGACCACCATGATCAGCGGACCGGGCGTGGTCTCCGCCATGCCCAGGCCGTCGAGCATCTCGCGCGGCTGGACCCAATGATAGTATTCGGCGGCCTGCTGCGCGACGTAGGCGAGAACCGCGTAGGCGCCGCCGAACGTCACCAGCGCCATCTTGCTGAAGAAGATCGCGATCTGGCTGAACACGTCGTTGGGCCCGAGGCCGATGAGGAGCGCGAACACCGGAATGAGCCAGAGCGCGAGCCACACGGCCCCGACGCGCAGCGTCCTGGCCGGATTCGGCCTGATGTGATCGGGCACGGCTTCGCCGAGCATGCTGTCGATCGCGGCGGAGCTCTTCCCGCCGTGCTCGACGGGCGCGAACTCCGTCCTGCCGAGCCGCGCGCCGGCAAAGCCGATGGCGGCAGCGGCGATGACGATCACCGGAAATGGCGCAGCGAAGAAGAAGATGGCGACGAAAGCGATCGCCGCGAGGCCGATCATCACCGGGTTGCGCAGCGCCCGCTTGCCGACGCGCACCACTGCCTGGATGACGATGGCGAGCACCGCCGCCTTGAGCCCGAAGAAGAGAGCTTCGACGAAACCGACATTGCCATAGGCCGCATAGATGTAGCTCAGGCCCATGATCGCGAAGATGCCGGGCAGGATGAACAGGCCGCCCGCCACGATGCCGCCGACGGTCCGATGCAGCAGCCAGCCGATATAGGTGGCGAGCTGCTGCGCCTCCGGACCGGGCAGCAGCATGCAGTAGTTGAGCGCATGCAGGAAACGCGCTTCCGAAATCCAGTTCTTCTCTTCGACCAGGATCCGGTGCATCACGGCGATCTGACCGGCCGGCCCGCCGAAGCTGAGGATCGCTACGCGAATCCAGACCACGAGCGCTTCGGTGAAGGCGATCCCGTGAGCTTGGGCCTGCGGGGCGGCCTTTCGGTTTGCCGCGACATCGGTCATGGCATCGCCTTGTTGGTCGGCCAGTTGTGCGTCTCCTTGGTCGCGTCTCGGCACCAGCGATAGAACGCATCATAGAGGAGCAGGCCGGCATTCAGCTGCGCGAGATCGTCGTCGAACATCCGGGAGAGCCCGAGCGAGGCGGCGAGCAGCCCCGGCGCTTCCGGACAGAGCTCGAGCCGCGCAGTGTCCGCCGCGCGGACTATGGTGGCGAGACGTTCAAGGGCTGGCGTCGTCAGGCCGAATTCCTTCACCATGATATCGAAGGTGCAGAGCCCGCCGCGATGGCTCCAGAACACGTTCTCGATGTCGAAGGGCGTCGCCTCGAAGCGCTCGGCAACGGCTGCGACCTCCGACGAGGCCACGAACAGGAAAACAGCAGCAGGGTCGACGAAGCGCCGGATCAGCCACGGGCATGCGATGCGATCGATCTTGGGTCGCGCGCGCGTGACCCAGACGGTGCGGCCGTGCTCGTCCCGTTTGGGAATCTTTGTGATCGGGACGGTCGGGTGCTCGGCCTGGACCCAGCCGGCATGGCCGCCTTCCAGGATCTCGGCGGCGACGCCCGCGTAGCGCAGCCATGCGGCTGTGCCCTCGCTGAGCTTTTGGCCCCTCTCGCAGATGACGACGACGGAGTGCCCAGCAAGGCTTGGAGCCCACGATTGAACGTCGAGGTGCGAGTGCCGGCTCGCACCCGGGATCAGCCGCGGGTGTGCAGCAAAATCCTCGTCGGTGCGGACATCGATCAGCGCCGGCGCGTTGGACGTGCCGATCAGCCGGGACAGTTTTTCCGATGAGATGGAGGTATATGAAGTAGACATGCTGCGCCCTTTCAAAAATCAGGACGCGATACTTGGGCATGTCGCCTCGCGGGGAGATCGCAATCCCCGTGGACCTCATCAAATCGCCTTCGGCCGTCACTGTCAATGCAGTCCGGGCCGATGACGATGTCTTGAGGGATGCGGTTCCGCACGACAGGAGCCGCGGATTGAAACCGCCTGCTTCACATAGGTGAAGCGACGTCCATCACCGTCGGACAGGTGCGCGAACGATGATGGGTTCGCTTTCACCATCGGGCGCGAAGATAAAGCTGCGCCCGTCTGCTGAGCTCTTGCTGGCGCTTCCCGCGTTTCAAATGCGCCGTGCTCGGTGTTCCGGCTGCCTGGAGCGCCGACGCAAGCCGATCACTTGGTTCCGTGGATGAAGGCTTCCATCTCTTCCGGCGTGAGCTTGCCGTCCTTGTTGGTGTCCATGGCCTTGAAGATTCGTTCGTGAGCTGCCTGGAACTCCTGCAGCGAGAGGGTGCCGTCGCTGTCGGTGTCCATCAGGGCAAACATCACCCGCATGATGAGAGGTCGTGCCATCGCGCCGCGCCCCATCATGCCGCGCCCCATCATCTGTCCCATCATGCCGCCGCCCATCATGCTTCCGGGCCCCATCATCCCTCCGCCGTCCTGGCCCATGGGGGATGATTGCGTTTGCTGACCCGGTTGGGGTGTCGTCTGGTTCTGCGCCAAGGCGCCGGCGGTGCCGCACGCCAGCAGGAGAGCAGATGTCGTCAGTCCGAGGATGTGCCGGTACATCGAAGCCTCCTCAAAGGGTGATCACGTCCGATAATTCCATCCAAGTGGGATTGATCCTATCACGTTCCGTCAAGCCGCGCGCTGGGCTCATCGGCTATCGAGCGCTCCGCGTCCGATTTTCGGCCGCCGCGCCGCACAAGTCGCCCAGTCCATCTGCATTCGGGGCGTCTGCCAACGCCTTTCGTAGGAAGACTGCCGTTAGAGGTCGAAATTCGTGGGCATCATCACGACATCGCGAATGGTCATGCCGCGCGGCCGCGTCAGCATGAACATCACGACCTCGGCGACTTCGCCGGCCTCGAGCAGGCTTCCCTGGTCCTTCGCTTCCCGCAGCTTCTCGGCCGGCCAGTCCGCGAGCAGGGCGGTGATGACGGGACCGGGCGAGATCGAGCCGACGCGAATGCCGTGCTTGAAGACCTGGCGCCGGACCGTCTGGACGAAGCAGTTGATGGCCCATTTGGACGAAGCATAGACCGGCTCCCAGGGCGTCGGAAAATGCGCCGCCAGCGAGCTCGTGACGATGATGTCGCCGGTCCGGCGCGCGATCATATGCGGCAGCACGTCGTGCACGTTCTTCATCACGACGTTGACGTTCAGGTTCAGCATCCGGTCGATCGCCGCGCTGTCGGCATCGACCAGGTCGCCGCCGACATAGGTTCCGGCATTGGCATGAAAGATGTCGAGCTGACCGGCCTTCTCCAGGACTCTCGGCAGCAGCGTCGCGCAATCCTTCGCGTCGAGCAGGTCGATGACGAGCGGGATCGCCGCATCGCCATGCTTGGCGCACAGCGCGCTCAGCGCCGCTTCGTCGCGGTCGATCATCACCACGCGCGCGCCTGCAGCCAACATCGCCTCGGTACTGGCCAGCCCGATGCCCGAGGCAGCCCCGGTCACGGCGGCAACCTTGCCTTCCAGTTCTCTCGCCATACGTTTCCGTCCCTTTCCGGTCATCAATAGACCTTGTGCAGTATAGCAGCACCGCAAGGCGCTGTCGGGAGCCGCACTGCCGGCGTCTTGGATGCGGTCGGGCGATGTCTCGCAACAGGCACGTAACCTTTTGGCGCGTGCAGCGAACCACTGAGCAGGCGTGCCGATGGCCGCCAGATCACCTGCATATCCGCAGGCTGAACCCGGAAAATGGAGGAACACGCATGTCCAATCGCACGCTGTCCGCACTCATCGTCAGCGCATTTGCGGTCGCCGCCGGCACGCTCGCCGTCACGTCCGCTTCCGCCGAGATGATGCCCAAGGGCGACATGGAAAAGATGATGAAGGCCAAGCAGGCCGAGACCATGAAGGCGATGAAGGACGGCAAGATGGAGAAGTGCTTCGGCGTTGCGCTCAAGGGACAGAACGACTGTTTTGCCGGGGCTGGCACGACGTGCGCGGGAACGAGCACGGCGGACTATCAGGGCAATGCGTTCAAGCTCGAGCCGAAAGGTACCTGTACGACGATGCAGACGCCGAAGGGGCCGGGAAGCCTCGCCCCGAAGGCCTGAGACGCAGCGGGCGGGCTGTGCACGGCCCGCCTCATCTCTCGATCGGAGTCTGCACGTGTCACGCTCGCAATTCCAGGCGACTGGCCAGATACCTGCCCGCGGAGGCGTCGGTCTGAAGGCCGAGCATTACCGCGGCATCGTCGAAACCTGGCCCGACATCGGCTTCTTCGAAGTCCATGCCGAGAATTACATGGGCGCCGGCGGCCCGCCGCACCGCTATCTCACGGCGATTCGCGAGCGCTATCCGCTGTCGCTTCACGGCGTCGGACTATCGATCGGCGCCGATCGCCCGCTGGATCGCGCGCATCTCAGCCGGCTTCGGCACCTGATCGATCGCTACGAGCCGGGGCTGTTTTCGGAGCATCTGGCCTGGTCGTCGCACGACGCCGCCTTCTTCAATGACCTGCTTCCGGTCCCCTACACGACAGAGACCATGATCCGCATCTGCGCCCATATCGACGAGGTGCAGAGCGCGCTTGGTCGCCGCATGCTGCTCGAAAATCCCTCGACCTATGTCGCGTTCGCCGAGAGCAACTGGTCAGAACCCGCCTTCATTGCCGAAATCGCGCGCCGCACCGGCTGCGGACTGCTGCTCGACGTCAACAACGTTCATGTCGCGGCGACCAATCAGCAGTGGGATCCGCTTGCGTATCTCGACGCCTATCCGCTCACGCAGGTGATGCAGATTCATCTCGCCGGACATGCGCGCGAAGTCGACGAGAACGGGCAGCCGCTGCTCATCGACACGCATGACCGTCCGGTCGACGACATCGTCTGGGCGCTGTACGCACGCGCCGTGCGGTCGACCGGCGCGGTGCCGACGCTGATCGAGTGGGACGCCGATGTGCCGCCATGGCCTGTGCTCGCCGCACAAGCCAGCCGCGCCGAGGCGCTCATGCTTCTCCCTGCGACGGAGGTGGCCTGTGATGCCGCCGCTTGCTGAACGTCTCGACGGCTTTGCGCGCGCGCTGCTCGATCCCGAGCAGCCGGTGCCGGCCGGTCTGGTCGGACCGGACGGCAGGCCGAGCCGGCGACGGTTCGGCGTCTATCGCAACAACGTCGTGGTCGGCTTGACGCACACGCTGAAGGACGCCTATCCGGCGGTGCATCGCATCGTCGGGGCGGAGTTCTTCCAGGCCATGGCGCACCACTATCTGGTCTCCGAGCCGCCGTGCTCTCCGATCCTGCTCGACTATGGCGCCGGCTTTCCCGCCTTCATCAGCGGCTTTGCACCGGCCTCGATACTGCCGTATCTGGCCGATGTCGCACGGCTCGAGCGCGCCTGGATCGAGGCCTACCATGCGGCCGAGGCGGAGCCGATCGCGCCCGCAGCCTTCGCCGCCATCGCGCCGGCCGATCTGCCGGCACTTCGCCTGCGCTTTCACCCGTCGCTGCGGCTCATCGATTCCCGCTTTCCCGTGCTCACGATCTGGCAGATGAATGCGGCCGGAGGTATTCCTGGCTCTGTGGATATTGACGGAGGAGGAGAGGCGGTTCTGATCGTCCGTCCCGACGCCGATGTGGTGGTCCGCTCGATCCCGCCGGGCAGCTTCGATTTCGTCCAGGCGGTCGTGGTCGGCAAATCGATGCTGGCTGCGCTGCAAGGCGCGCTGCGCGCCGATCCCGGTTTCAACCTCGCCGGCACGCTCCACGACCTGATCCAGAGCGGAGCCGCGATCGGCTTCGACCTCGAGCCGATGGCGGGAACAGCATGAGCGCGGCCGCAACCAGCCCGGCGCTCGCGCTCCTCGTGCAGGAGGCTACGGATCGGCTCGCCCGCCTGGCCTGGATCGCGGCCCCGCCGGTGCTGCGCGTTGCGCTGGCGGTCCCGTTCTTCAGATCCGGCCTGACCAAATGGGACGGAGTCCTGTCGCTGTCGCCGGCCGCGATCTATCTGTTTGAGGATGAGTTTAAGCTGCACCTGTTCGGGCGCGCCTACGACTTTCCGTGGCCTGCCGCATTTGCGTATTTCGATGGCGTCGCCGAGATCGTGTTGCCCGTGCTGCTGATGGCCGGGCTCGCAACCCGGATCAGTGCGCTTATGCTGCTTGTCATGACCGCAATCATCCAGCTCGTCGTCCCTGAAGGCTGGGCCAATTTTCATCTGCCCTGGGCTGCAATGATCCTGGCGATCATCGCCTTGGGACCGGGGCCTCTCAGTCTCGATCATCTCGTCGCATCGTTCCGCCGGAAGGCCGAGGCGCTGGATGAGCAGTGACCCGAATGGTCCCGCGCCGCGGCTGAGGCTCGTCACCGCGGATGATCGCATGGGCGTCGAGGTCAAGCCCGGGCGGCGTGCGCTCGATTGGGCGATCCTGATGGCGCATGCCCAGGACGGCGATCGCGTGGCGTATCAGCGACTGCTGCAGGAGATCTCGCCCTATCTGCGCTCGCTTGCCGCCCGGCGCTGCAACGACCGCAGCGACATCGAGGACGCGGTGCAGGACGTCCTGTTGACCATTCATTCGATCCGGCACACCTATGATCCGACAAGGCCTTTCGCGCCATGGCTGGTGACCATCGCAAACCGCCGCCTGATCGACCGGATGCGACGACAGATCCGTCAGCGCGGGCGCGAGATCGCGCTGGCGCCGGAGCATGAGGTCGCTGCCGAGCCCGAGACCGGCGTGGAGGCAACGCCCGATCGCCGCGAGCTCGAGCGTGCGATCGATATTCTCCCGCCGGCGCAGCAACAGGCCGTGCGGCTGCTCAAGCTGAAGGAGCTGTCGCTCAAGGAGGCCTCGGCGGCGACCGGAATGTCCACGACCTCACTGAAGGTGAATATGCACCGCGCTCTGAAGAGCCTTCAGAAGCTGCTCATGCCGCGGGACGAGCCATGATCAAGACGACCGATCTGATCGACTCTCTTGCGACCGACATGCGGCCGGTGAAACGGCTGCGACCGCCGCTGCTGCGCGCGTGCGGCTGGCTGCTCGGGGCGGCCGCCGTCGTGGCGCTGCTTGCAGTCAATCAGGGGATCCGACCTGACCTGGCTCAGCGTCTGCACGATACGCCCTTTGTCATGAGCCTCGCCGGCTCGATCCTGACCGGCGTGCTGGCCGTCATCGCGGCGTTTCTGGTCAGCCTTCCCGACCGCTCACGATTGTGGATGCTTCTGCCGCTGCCCGCCCTCGTGCTTTGGCTGTCCAACATCGGTTATCAGTGCCTCACGGACTGGGTCTCGATCGGCCCCGACGGAATGAGCCCGGGAGAAGCCGCGAGGTGTTTCACGACGCTCCTGGTGACGAGCCTGCCGCTGTCGCTCGCCTTGCTCGTGATGCTGCGTTATGCCGCCCGGCTTCGTCCGACGATGGTCGCCCTTATGGGAAGCCTTGCCGTATCCGCGATCACCTCGACTGCCCTGGCCCTGTTCCATACCATCGATGCCACGGTGATGATCCTGATGTGGAATCTGGGAACGGCGGCCCTGCTAATGGGGGCGGCCGCTCTGTTCGGCCGGCGGATGTTTCTCTGGGTCGCGCCGCGCGCGTTCGCTCAGGATTGAGGTCGCGCGCGGCGCGACCCGCTCTGGCCGGGCAGGTGGCGAGCGTAACCTTTGCCGCGGCCGCAGCGAATAGACAGCGGGCTTCGGCGCGGACAAGCCCCATTCCGGACATGCATCGCACATCGACATTCACTGCCGCCAGGAGAGTGGGATAATGCAACGATCGAAGAACTTGACCTTGTGGGCCGGCGCGGCGCTCATGCTGGCGGCAGTCGCGCCGTTCGGTGCGAGCGTCGCGGCTGATGCAAGCCATCTGACATTCGCCACGCATGCTGCGTTCTTCTCGGCAGAGACGAAGCAGCCCAAGCCGCTCGATCCTCATGCCTTCGTCGCCGATGCCGCGGCGCCGGCCGCTGTCGGACCGCAGAACATTTCGCATGTTGCTGGTTTTCGGCCGGCCTTCATCGATCAGGATCCGAAGACCGCCGCGGTCTCCAATGCGAAGGGGGAACCGATCGGATTCACGCTCGGTGACTGGCTTGCGGCGAGCGGCACCGTGATCCTCACGCCGGTGGCCGGAGGCAAGGTCGAGATTTCACTCAGCTTCGACCATCTGAAGCCGGGCGGCCATTACAGCCTGTTCGAGAACCACTTCGATCAGAAGCCCATCGGCTTCACCCCGCTCGACGGGACCGCGAAGACCAGCGACTTCGTCGCCGCCGCCGATGGCACTGCGAAACTGACGATCGCCGCCCCGCAGCCGCTGACGCACGACAACGCGGTGCTGCTGGTCTATCACAGCGACGGGACGGCGCATGGCGCGCAACGTGGCGAGATCGGCATCGCCGCCCATCATCAGTTGATTGCCAGGATTCCGGAATAGCAGGCGGGATACGGGCACCTCGTCGCAAATTCGTCGAGGTTAGTCCGAGATGTTATCTGCGAGCGTCAGCGCCGCTGGCGCTCGCCCGTAGGGCGCCTCAGTCGCGATGGCGCTTAGACCGGAGGCGGAGGGCAAGGCTGATGCCGCTGATTTCGCCTGCGCCAAACGACGAAGTTCGCAAGCAACTTCAAGGTGGGCGCTCAGTCCGGTCCTGCGGCGAGAAAGATTTTGATTGCTGTTTTTCAGAAATCGTGCTTATCTCTTTGCATCCCGCCTCGTGCAGAGGGACGTACGCGTCGTCACGATACGTGGAGGTGGGCTGCGGTGGACGCGACGCCTGTGCCCGACGAGCGCAGGCCGGCGCGGACGGCGAAGTCGTGTGGTCCTGGCCTCTCGACGCTGAGGTCTGCGCAACGCGCTGAAGGCGCGTTGTCGCAAATGGGGGCAAGAAAGCCCGATCCCCAGGGAGAGCACGAAGGACACCGTTAAAACCATGCGCGCGGGGAAGGCCGGGAGGTCTCGGCCGAACCTGTGGTGACTGCCGCCTGCTTTTCTTTCTGCAGGCGGGCCATGGGGGCGGCGAGCTCCCGGCCTTCCCCGCTCCCTCTCGATTTTCGAAAGGGACATGACCGCCGCATCGCCCGGGCATGACGTGCTGCGGGGTGCAAACGGCTGTTTTCACCTCGGCTGCTTCGACATGGATGGTGGACATCCATGGTCAGCATTTGGACACGTCAGCTTTGCCGCGATCGCAAGATACATGTATTCAGCAGCCGAAAACGAACGAGGAAACGTCGCCATGACCCAGACCGCCGCCGAGATCGAAGACATCAGGCAGATCCGCGAATTGCTGCAGAACTGGGCGATCTGGCGCGATGCCGGCGATTGGGAGCGCTTCCGCACGGTCTGGCATCCCGACGGGCGCATGATGGCGACCTGGACGCAAGGCACCGGCGATGAGTTCATCGAGATCAGCAAGCAGGCCTGGGCCAAGGGCGTCAACATCCTGCATTTCCTGGGCGGCATCTCGGTCGATCTTTCAGGTCCCCGTGCGATCAGCCAGACCAAGATGACGATCTCGCAGCGCGCCGAGGTCGAGGGCGTGTTGTGCGACGTGCTCTGCACCGGGCGCTTTTATGATTTTATCGAGAAGCGCGATGGCAAATGGGGCATCGTGCTGCGCCAGCCGATCTACGAGAAGGACCGCATGGACCCGGTGACACCGGGCGCCGTGCCGGCGCTCGATCGCGCGCTGCTCGAGCAGTTTCCGGTCGGCTACCGCCATCTCGCCTATCTGCAGACCCGGATCGGTTACGCGGTGAAGCGGGATATGCCGGGACTGAAGGGGCCCGAGGTCGAGGCGCTCTACGCGCGTGGCGCCGCTTGGCTCAGAGGCGAGGGGCTCTGAGCCGAAAGCTGTCACGTTGCGGTTTCTTATTACCGTTTTTCGTCGCGACTAGGCCGTACATGTATACATGACGCCCGTTGGTAACGCCTGATTTGCCAGGTCTTGCCTTCAATTGTGGAGTTATTGTATACATACGGCATCCAATAAGGACGACGCGAGGAAATCCCCATGGCCGCCTCCTTTCCCATGAATGCCTGGTACGCTGCCGCCTGGGACGCCGAGGTGAAGCCGGCGCTGCTGCCGCGCACGATCTGCGGCAAACACGTCGTGATGTACCGCAAGGCCGACGGCACGGTGACCGCGTTGGAGGATGCCTGCTGGCACCGCCTGGTGCCGCTGTCCAAGGGCCGGCTCGAAGGCGACACCGTCGTCTGCGGCTATCACGGCCTGAAGTTCAACCCGCAGGGCCGCTGCACCTTCATGCCCTCGCAGGAAACCATCAACCCATCGGCCTGCGTGCGCGCCTATCCGGCTGTCGAGCGGCACCGCTTCATCTGGCTGTGGATGGGCGATCCTGCCTTGGCCGATCCCGCCACCATCCCGGACATGCACTGGAATCATGATCCGGCCTGGGCGGGCGACGGCAAGACCATCCATGTCAAATGCGACTATCGTCTCGTGGTCGACAATCTGATGGACCTCACGCACGAGACCTTCGTGCACGGCTCTTCGATCGGCAATGATGCCGTGGCCGAGGCGCCGTTTGACGTCACCCATGGCGAGCGCACCGCGACCGTGACCCGCTGGATGCGCGGCATCGAGCCGCCGCCGTTCTGGGCCAAGCAGCTCGGCAAGCCGGGCCTTGTCGACCGCTGGCAGATCATCCGCTTCGAGGCGCCGTGCACGGTGGCCATCGATGTCGGCGTCGCGCCGACCGGCACCGGCGCGCCGGAGGGGGACCGCTCGCAGGGCGTCAACGGCATGGTGCTCAACACCATCACGCCGGAGACCGAACGCAGCTGTCATTATTTTTGGGCGTTCGTCCGCAACTACCGCCTCTCCGAGCAGCGGCTGACCACCGAGATCCGCGAGGGCGTCTCCGGCATCTTCCGCGAGGACGAAGTGATCCTGGAGGCACAGCAGCGCGCGATGGATGAGAATCCCGGCCGGGTGTTCTACAATCTCAACATCGATGCGGGAGCGATGTGGTCGCGGCGGATCATCGACCGCCTGATCGCGCGCGAAACGCCGTTGAGGGAAGCTGCGGAGTAATCACCATGACCGAGCGTGACGCCGACCGTTCCGTTTCACAGACCGTGCGGGCGCAGCTCGCCTTGCGTGATCTGATCCTTTCCGGATCGTTGCGGCCCGGTGAGCGCATCAGCGAACTGCAGGCGGTGGAGGCGACCGGTGCATCACGGACGCCGGTGCGCATGGCATTGGTGCGGCTGGAGGAGGAGGGGCTGCTGGAGGCGATCCCCTCCGGCGGGTTCATGGTGAAATCCTTCTCCGAGCGCGACATCCTCGATTCCATCGAGCTGCGCGGCACCCTCGAAGGACTGGCGGCGCGGCTCGCGGCCGAGCGCGGCGTCTCCGTGCGCGATCTCGTGCCTTTGCGCGAGTGCCTGGCGCAGATCGATGAGCTGGTGGCGCAGGACCCGATCTCGATCGAGTCGTTTTCATCCTATGTGGCCCTGAACGCGCGCTTCCACGCGCTGCTCGCCGAGCTCTCGCGCAGCCCGCCGGTGATCCGCCAGGTCGATCGCGCCTGCGCCCTGCCTTTCGCCTCGCCGAGTGGCTTCGTGATGGCGCAATCGGCGCTGCCGGAGGCGCATTTGATCCTCCTGCTGGCGCAGGATCACCATCGCATCGTGCTCGATGCAATCGAGAACCGCGAGGGTGCGCGGGCTGAAGGCATCATGCGCGAGCACGCCCGGCTCGCCGCCCGCAATCTGCGGGCCGCGCTGAAGACGCGCAGCCATTTCGATCTGGTCCCGGCCTCGGTGCTGATCAAGGCGCCGAACGCGAGCTGACAGGAGCCAAGCATGCGGTTTGAAGACAATTGGGAGTCCGCCACGCTGGTCGCGATCCGCGACCTGACACCGGGCATCCGCGAATTCACCCTGCGGCCAGATCGTTACGCCTGCGCGCCCTATCCGCTCGGCAGCCACATCAAGACCGGCGTTCTCGTCGAGGGCCAGCCGGATGTGCGCTCCTATTCGCTGGTCGGCGAAGCCGATCCGGCCGGCTATCGTATCGCGGTCCGGCTCGCCGAGGATTCGCGCGGCGGCTCGCGTTATCTGTGGTCGCTGAAGCCGGGCGCCCGGCTGCAGGTGACGAGTCCGACCTCATTGCTGCAGGTCGACTGGCAGCGTCAGCACTATTGTCTGGTTGCCGGCGGCATCGGCATCACGCCGCTGGTCGGCGTCGCGCAGGCGCTCTTGCGCAAGACGCCGAACGTCTCGCTGCATTATGCGGTGCGGTCGCGCGAGGACGCGGCCTATGCCGAGGAGCTATCCGACGTGCTCGGCGAGCGCGTCGTGCTTTATCCTGCAAATGAAGGCAGGCGGCTCGATCTCGCACAGCTGTTTGCCTCGCTTCCATCCGATGCCGCGGTGCTGTTTTGCGGTCCGATGCGTATGCTGGAGACGGCACGCAGCGCCTGGGCGGCGAGCGGCCGGGCATCGACCGATCTCAGCTACGAGACCTTCGGCTCCTCGGGCCGGTTTGCGGCCGAGCCGTTCCGCGTCCGCCTGAGCGGCAGCGGCGAGGAGATCGATGTGCCGCGTGACCGCTCGATGCTGGACGTCCTGAACGCGGCTGGTCACGAGATCATGGCCGATTGCCGGCGCGGCGAGTGCGGCGTCTGTGCGGTCGACGTGGTCGCGGTCGACGGCGAGCTCGATCATCGCGACGTGTTCTTCAGCGAGCATCAGAAGCAGGAGAGCCGCAAGCTGTGCGCCTGCGTCTCGCGCGCCCATGGTGTGGTCACGATCGATACGCTGGAGCGCGCCGACGCGATCTGAGGCTGATCGGTGTCAGGTCACCGAGTTCACCCACAACACCACCGCCTTGGCCCGCTTGGCGGGATTGCTGAACCGGTGCGGGCGGCGGCTCGCGAAGCGAAAGCTGTCGCCGCTCCTCAGCGTCCAGGTCTCGTCATCGACGGTCAGCGTCATCTCGCCTTCGAGCACGAGCCCGGCCTCTTCGCCGTCATGGGTGTACAGCTCATCGCCGGTCGAGCCGCCGGGCTCCATGTGCACCAGAAACAAATTGAGCTTGCCGTCGGTGCCGGTCGGGTGCAGCAGCTGCTTTGAAATGCCGCTGCGCCAGAGTTTCAGCTCCGCGCGTTCGGTGGCGCGCGTGACGATCCCGGCCGACGCCTCCGCGCCGCCGGTGCCATCGCCGAACAGCGCGGCGATCCCGACGCCGAGCACATCGGCCAGCGTCGCCAGTACCCGTAATGACGGCGAGGACAGGCCGCGCTCGACCTGGCTGAGGAAGCCGACCGAGAGCGCGCTGCGGCTTGCGACTGCCTCCAGCGACAAATTGGCGCCGTGCCGCAGCTCGCGCAGCCGCTGCCCGACTGCCACGTCCATTGCCGGCTCGGCCTGCTTTGCTTTCGCTCTGGATGCCTGTTTGCCCATTCCCGCGTCGTTACCCGGTTCTTTCAGCCTTTTTCATTTGCATGAAAACCGCTTGCCAAGTCCAGCACAAGATGATCAAATTTTCATATAGGTGAAAATGGCCCTGACGATATGCACGCCCTTTCCGAGCGCGCCATCGCAATAGACCCGGGCCAGGAGGAGGCGGAGCCATGCTCGTCAAGCGTTTCACGCAGTTGGTACTGGGAACGTTGCTTCTCGCCAGCCCTGCAACAAGCATTCCGGCTGCGGCGGAGCAGGTGCTCAAGGTCGGCAGCACGCCGACCGGCATTCCCTTCACCTTTCTCGACACCAAGACCAACTCGATCCAGGGCGTGATGGTCGATCTGATCACCGAGGTCGGCAAGGATGCGGGTTTTTCCGTACAGATCGAGCCGATGCAGTTCTCGGCGCTGATCGCTTCGCTCACCTCGAACAAAATCGACATCATCGCGGCTGCGATGTTCATCACCCCGGCCCGCAAGGAGGTGATCGACTTTTCCGACCCGATCTACACTTATGGCGAGGGTTTGGTGGTGCCGAAGAACGACACCAAGGATTACATCGGCCAGGATGATTTCAAGGGCCAGGCGGTCGGCGCGCAGGTCGGCACCGCCTTCGTCGATGCGTTGAAGAAGTCGGGACAGTTCAGCGAGGTGAAGGCCTACGATACGATCCCGGATATTCTGCGCGACGTGAATGCGGGACGGCTGAAGGCCGGCTTCGCCGATTATCCGATCCTCGCCTACAATCTGAAGCAGGGCGCGTTCTCCGATGTTCGCATCGTCGAGAGCTACAAGCCAACGATCATCGGCTCGGTGGGCATCGGGATGCGCAAGGGCGATTCTGAGCTGCTGGGCAGGATCAACACCTCGCTCGCGAAGCTGAAAGCCAACGGCACGATCGCGAAGATCCTCGACAAATGGGGCCTGAAGGCGCAGGCGCTCTGATGGAGAAGTTTGCGCGCGACGCTGCCGAGTTCCTGCCGATCCTGATGCACGGCGTCGCGCTGACGGTCATCGTCACGCTGGGGTCGTTGCTTCTATCGACGCTTCTCGGCCTAGTCTGGGCCATGATGCGGGTCTCGGGCGTCAGCGCATTGGCCTGGCTGAGTGCCGCCTTCATCAACGTGATCCGCGGCATTCCGATCATTGTGCTCCTGTTCTACCTCTATTTCGTGATGCCAGATCTCGGCGTGTCTTTGACGGCCCTGCAGGCCGCTATCATCGGGCTGGGCGTCGCTTATTCGGCCTATCAGGCTGAGAATTTCCGCGCCGGCATCGCTGCGGTCGACAAGGGACAGATCGAGGCGGCGCAGGCGATCGGCATGGGCTGGTGGCTCACCATGCGCCGGGTGATATTGCCGCAGGCGGTGCGCATCGTGCTGCCGCCCTACGGCAACGTCATGATCATGATGCTGAAGGATTCCTCGCAGGCCTCGACCATCACGGTTGCCGAGCTCGCGTTGCAAGGCAAGCTGATCGCGTCCTCGACCTTCAAGAATACCAGCGTGTTCACGCTGGTGGCGTTGATGTATCTGACCATGAGCATTCCGCTGATCCTTCTGGTGCGTCACTTCGAAAAGCGGGCGAGCCACCGATGATCGAGCTCACGGAGGTTCACAAGCGTTTCGGGCGCAACGAGGTGTTGAAGGGGATCTCGATCGCGGTCGAAAAGGGCGAGGTGGTCTGCATCATCGGCCCGTCGGGCTCGGGCAAATCGACCATTCTCCGCTGCATCAACGGTCTGGAGAGCTATGACCGCGGCGACATTCGCGTCGAAGGCTTGCGGGTCGACCGCGCCGCCGCCTCCATCATTGCCGTCCGGACCCAGGTTTCGATGGTGTTTCAACGCTTCAACCTGTTCCCGCATCGCACGGCGCTGGAGAACGTGATCGAAGGGCCGGTGTTCGTGAAGAAAGAGCCGCGCGCGCAAGCCATCGAGCGTGGTCGTACGCTGCTGGCGCAGGTCGGGTTGGTGGACAAGGCCGACGCGCATCCGCCGCAGCTTTCCGGTGGCCAGCAGCAGCGCGTTGCGATCGCCCGCGCGCTCGCGATGCAGCCGAAGGCGATCCTGTTCGACGAGCCGACCTCAGCGCTGGATCCGGAACTCGTCGGCGAGGTGCTGTCGGTGATGCGCAAGCTCGCCGATGACGGCATGACCATGGTCGTCGTGACCCATGAGATGGGCTTTGCCCGCGAGGTCGCCGACCGCGTCTTGTTCATCGACGGTGGTGTCATCGTGGAGCAGGGGGCGGCGAGGAGCCTGCTCAACCAGCCGCAGCATCCGCGCACACAGGATTTTCTGCGTCGCGTGCTGCATCCTTTGTAAGAGATCCCTCGATGGCCACACCCGTGCGGCTTCCTCTGCCCCCGAGCCTTTATGCCGACACCGCGGTCCCGCCGGTGGCCTCACCGCCGCTTGAAGCAGACAAACACGTCCCGGTCGCGATCATCGGCGGCGGCTTCACCGGGCTCTCGACCGCGCTGCATCTGGCCGAGCAGGGCATCGAGGCCACCGTGCTGGAAGCCCAGGAGCCCGGCTGGGGCGCGTCCGGCAACAATGGTGGGCAGATCAATCCAGGCCTGAAGCACGACCCCGACAAGATCGAAGCCGATTTCGGGCCTGAGTTGGGGCGGCGCATGGTCGATTTCGCCTATGGCACCACCAATTTCACCCTGGATCTGATCCGACGCTATCAGATCCCCTGCGAGGCGCGCCAGAACGGCACTCTGCGCGCCGCTTACAACGAGGCGGCCGCGGTCGGCATCCGGACCACCGCCGAGCAGTGCATCGGCCGCGGGATGCCGGTGAAGCTTCTGAACCGCGATGAGGTGCGCGCGATGACCGGCACGGATCGCTATCTCTGCGCGATGTTGGATGTGCGCGGTGGCGACCTGCATCCGTTGAGCTATGCGCGTGGGCTCGCGCGCGCCGCGATCTCGGCGGGAGCTTCCGTCCATGGCGAGACGCGGGCGCTGTCACTCTCCCGCGACGGCGGCCGTTGGCGTATCACCACGCCGCGCGCGACCGTGCATGCAGACAAGGTGCTGCTTGCGACCAACGGCTTCACCGACGATCTCTGGCCAGGCCTGGGCCGCACCATCGTGCCGGTGTTCTCCTCGATCGCAGCGACCGAGCCGCTGCCCGACGAGATCGCGCGCGCGATCATGCCCACGCGCTCGGTGCTTTACGAGAGCGGCCACATCACCGTCTATTACAGGATGGACCAGCGTCACCGTCTGCTGATGGGCGGCCGCGGTCCGATGCGCTGGATCAAGAGTCCAACCGATATCTCCTACCTGATCCACTATGCGGAGCGGCTGTGGCCGCAGCTGAAGAGCGTCGTCTGGACTCATGGCTGGAACAGTCGGCTCGCGATCACGGCCGACCACTATCCGCACGTGCATGAGCCGGCCGACAATCTCCTGGTCTCGCTGGGATGCAATGGCCGCGGCGTCGCCTTGTCGACTGCGATGGGCGCGCAGCTCGCGCGACGGCTGATCGGTGGCGCCAAGGCCGACATCGACATGCCGATCACGGGCATCAAGCCGATGCCGTTTCACGCGTTGTGGCCGGTTGCGGTGACTGCAGCCGTGCTGGCGGGCCGGCTGCGAGATCGACTCGGCGTGTGAACGACTGACGTCGGCGCCGGGCAGCCAGCCTCGCTCTAACCCACGCTGGCGCGCAGCGTTGCGGCCAGGGTCTTCAGCGAGGCGCGAGCCCATGCATCGGCGATCTTCGCATGCATGACGACGTCACGCGCCGGCAACACCGGCAGGCCAAGTTGTGCGCCCACCTCGATTGTGCCGCGCGGAGCCACCCGCCGGCCTAGTGCCGCAACCGCGAGCCCGGCCGCCACCGCGGCGCCAATGGTGCCGATGCCACCACCCACAAACACCTCGCGCCAGGGAATTCGGGCCGCCTTCAGGGCGCCGACAGCCAGGCTCCGCACGCTGCAGGGTTCGGCCTGTGTCGCCAGCGGCAGCGGCTCGCCGGATTGATGAGTGAAGTCCGGGGCGGCGAACCAACCGAATGCTTCCTTGATGATGGCCTCGCCGCCCCGTCGGCGGTTGTCGTGCCGGAACACGATCGCCGCATCGACGAGGCCCCTGTCGAACTCCGCGAGCACCTCGCGCGAGGCCGCGATGCGGATTTCAAGCACCAGGCCGGGCTCAGCGCGCTTCATTCGTCGTAGCAGCAACGGCAGATCAGCACCGACGATGTGATCGCTGATTCCGATGGTCAGGCGACGGCGTGACGCGGCCTGGAACGATTGCAGCGCGGCCTGGTGCGCCGCGATGAGCGTCCGTGCCGGCTCCAGGAACGCGTTGCCATCCGATGATAGCTGGACGTTGCGCGGTGTCCGCTCGAGCAGCCTGCGGCCAAGCTCTTGCTCGAGCCGCCTGATCTTGAGACTGACCGCCGATTGTGCGGTTTCCAGCGCCTCCGCCGCGCGCGTGAAACTTTTCAGATCGGCGGCCAAAACGAACGCCTGCACCGCTTCGATATCCAAGGCCTTCATGCCTGTACCATTTGAAATGAATATCACTGATATACCATAGCATAGCATTTTTAAATGATAGGGCAGCCGCTATCTTCGATCTGTCCAAACATTCGGGAGCCAGCCATGCCTTTCACACGCGTCTCACTTCGGTCCGGTAAGTCGACGGCCTATCGACACGCCATCCTCGAGGGCATTTACCGCGCGCAACGGATGGTCTTTGACGTGCCCGAGGATGACCGATTCATGGTGGTGAACGAGCATGATGGTCCCGACTTCTGGTACGGCGCCGATTATCTTGGCATTCACCGCAGTGACGATCTGGTCATGATCCAGATGACGGTCAGCAATACGCGCCCGCTTGCCAAGAAGAAGGCGCTCTATCGCGAGATCGTCGCACAGCTGAGCCAAGATCCCGGGCTGCGTCCGGAGGACATCTTCATCAATCTTGTCGAAGTCGTGCCGGAGAACTGGTCATTCGGTAACGGTCTCGCGCAGTATGCGTCAGAAAAGGCCTGATGATTTGGTTAGGGAGTAGCGCCTACTTGCGGCAACCTTTCATTGTCCATCGTTGGGTGCTGTCATCGTGCGACCGACGGGCTTTTGCCCGTCGGTTTGCCGGGCTGCTTGCGCGCCGAGGCGCCCTTTTGCCCCCCGGTTCAATTGTCATCGTTTCGTCACTTGCATCCCGTGACTTGCGTGGCATTCGTTGATGCACCGCAAGGTAATATCCGGCGTACGACGTAGCTTCATACCGGCTTCCGAGGCGGGCGTCGCCATGGACGCTTCGACCTTGGGGCGTCGATATGTTTCGCAGGCAATGCGGGTCGACGGGGCGCAGACCAAGCTGAAGCAGCTGTGCACTGAAGGAGAGAGCGCGGCATGATCCGCGAGAACAAGCTGTATGACGAAATGAAGGTGGGTGATACCGCCTCAATCACGCGTGTCTGTACCGCCAACGACCTCTATATCTTTGCGCACGCTTCGGGGAATTTGAACCCGCTGCATCTGCCGGAGCAGAATGGCACGACGTATTCGGATGCCGTTGCACCATCGATGTGGGTCGGCGCGCTGGTGTCGGCCGTCCTCGGCAACATCCTGCCAGGCGCCGGAACGCTCTACAAAGCTCAGAGCTTCACCTTTACCAGCCGTGTCCACATCGGAGACGAGTTGCATGTCGGCGTCACCGTGCGCGAGAAGCTGCCCGATCGTTGTATCCGATTGGATACGACCATTACTCATCGGAACGGTGATCTCGTGGCTGAAGGCGTTGCCGAAGTGCTGGCGCCAGCCCGAAAAATTTGCTGGGACGACAGTTCCGTGCCTGAGTGCCCGATCCAGCGGCATCGGCATTTTGATCGTCTGCTGAAGGCCTGCGAAGGGCTGCCGCCGCTTGTCACGGCTGTCGTCGTGCCTGAAGACAAGAGCTCGCTCGGGGGCGCGATGCTGGCGGCCGAGCATGGCCTGATCCGTCCCATTCTGGTCGGGGCGGCAGCCATCATCTCTGAGGTCGCCAAGGAGATCGGCGTCGACCTGACCGGTGTGGAAATCATCGACGTGAGGGGCGATGATGCGGCCGCGGCCGCGGCCGTGGCGCTGGTGCGGGCCGGGAAGGTAGATGCGCTGATGAAGGGGCACCTGCATACAGATGCGCTTCTGCATCACGTGGTCAAGCACGACGGCGGCTTGCGTACCAGCCGACGCCTCAGCCACGCCTTCGTGATGGACGTGCCGGGGCTCGATCACGTGCTGATCGTCTCGGACGCGGCCATCAATATCACGCCGGATCTGGCGGCCAAGGTCGACATCACCCAGAACGCGATCGACATGGCGCTCGCGCTCGGCATCGACAAGCCGAAGGTCGGGGTGCTCTCCGCGATTGAGACCGTCAACCCGCAAATTCCATCGACACTCGACGCCGCCGCGCTCGCGAAGATGGCGGATCGCGGTCAGATTCGCGGCGCGGTGGTCGATGGGCCGCTCGCGATGGACAACGCCATAGATGTCACCGCTGCCCAGACGAAGGGGATATCTTCGCTCGTTGCCGGCCACGCCGATATTTTGATCGTGCCGAACCTGGAAGCCGGGAACATGCTCGCCAAGGAACTCGTTTTCGTCGCTCAGGCGGAAGCCGCCGGGCTGGCGCTCGGTGCGACCGTTCCGATCATCTTGACCAGTCGCGCCGACGGCGAGAAGGCGCGGCTCGCGTCCTGCGCCATCGCGGCGCTGTATAAAGCGTGGAAGGATGGCGGTCAGGCGCGGGTTCACATCGATGAGGCGGCTCAATAGTGCAGCACATCCTCACTCTGAATTCAGGTTCGTCCTCGATCAAATTCGCGCTGTTCGAGACGGATGCCGAAATCGCCCAGCGCCTTGAAGGCCAGATCGACGGCCTTGGCACTGCGGTTCCTTATTTGAAGGCGAAGCAGGGCGCTGAGACGGTCGCAGACCAGCAGGTCGATGCAGCCAAGGCGGCCGACCATGAAGCTGCGCTTGACCTCATATTGTCGCTTCTGGGCAAGGTGATCGGTAAGACCGCGATCGAGGCGGTCGGACATCGCGTCGTGCACGGCGGGATCGAGTTCTCCGAATCCATCGTGCTCGACGTCGCCAACATCGAGAAGCTGGCAAAACTCATCCCGCTGGCGCCGCTGCACCAGCCGCACAATCTGTCCGGAGTCCAAGCCGCCCACAAGGCGTTTCCCGACGCACTTCAGGTGGCCTGCTTCGATACCGCCTTCCATCGCTCGCATCCGTGGGTCAACGACGTCTATGCTCTGCCGCGTGAGTTCTATGACGAGGGCATCCGACGCTACGGCTTTCACGGCCTGTCCTACGAATTCATCGTCGAGCGAATGAAAGAGATCGCGCCGCTCTATGAGCAGGGGCGGGTGGTCGTCATGCATCTCGGGAACGGTGCTTCGATGTGTGCCATTCGCGATGGCCAGAGCGTCGGCTCGACCATGGGATTCACCGCGCTGGACGGATTGCCGATGGGCACCCGTTGCGGCCAGCTCGACCCTGGCGTCGTGCTCTATCTGCTGCAGGAAAAGGGAATGACGGCCGAGCAGATCACAGACCTGCTCTACAAGCATTCGGGGCTGAAAGGCCTGTCTGGTCTTTCGCAGGACATGCGCGAATTGGAGGCGGCCGGCAGCCGCGAGGCGGCGGAGGCGATCGACTATTTCGTCTTTCGCATCCGGCGCGAGCTCGGTTCGATGGCGGCGATCCTCTCGGGCCTTGATGCCGTCGTGTTCTGCGGCGGCATCGGCGAGCATGCCTGGCGTATTCGCGAGCGCCTGTGTCAGGGCTTCGAATGGCTCGGTATCGAACTCGACGATATCAGGAACCGGGCCGGCGAGTCCGTGATCTCGTCGGATCGCTCGCGCGCCCGCGTCTTCGTCATCAACACCAATGAGGAGATGATGATTGCGCGCCATACCGCGCGACTGTTGGCCGCAAGCCGGTAGCCCGAGCCCATCGCAGAGGACGGCTGTCCGAATTGCCCTTGCCTGCGCCGCCGATTTGGTATCTGCAGGACAGGATAAGAACAGGATAGCTCGGGGGAAACATGAGCAGCCATATGGCGTCGCAGCAGGCGGATTTGGAGTTCGACTACGTCGTGGTCGGTGCGGGGTCGGCCGGCTGCGTGCTAGCAAACAGGCTGAGCGCCGACGGCAAGCACAAGGTGTTGCTGTTGGAAGCAGGTCCCAAGGACACCAATATCTGGATCCATGTGCCGCTCGGCTACGGCAAGCTGTTCAAGGACAAGACGGTCAACTGGATGTACCAGACCGAGCCCGAGCCTGGATTGGATGGCCGCTCGGTATTCCAGCCGCGCGGCAAGGTGCTCGGCGGCTCCAGTTCGATCAACGGACTGCTCTACGTTCGCGGCCAGCATGAGGATTACAATCGGTGGCGTCAGCGGGGCAATGTCGGCTGGGGCTATGACGACGTGCTGCCTTATTTCAAGCGGGCGGAAAATCAGCAGCGCGGCGCCGACGATTACCACGCGGTCAGCGGACCGCTTCCGGTGTCGGATTGGCGGCACGACGACCCGCTCTCGGAGGCCTTCGTGAAGGCGGCTGTCGAGGCCGGCCTTCCCTACAACCCCGATTTCAACGGCGCGACCCAGGAGGGCGCAGGCTTCTTCCAGACCACGACGCTCCGCGGCCGGCGTGCCAGCAGCGCCTTCTGCTATCTGCGTCCGGCGAAGCGTCGGGCCAACCTGCACATCGAGACCGATGCGCTGGCGCAGCGCATCGTTTTCGAAGGCCGCCGTGCCCGTGCGGTCGAATTCCGCCAGCATGGGCGTGTGCGCACCGCGCGCGCCCGCAGGGAAATCCTGGTTGCCAGCGGTGCCTACAATTCGCCGCAGCTCCTGCAACTGTCCGGCGTCGGTCCGGCCGAGCTCCTGAAGCGCCATGGCATCGATATCGTGCTCGACGCGCCCGGCGTCGGCAACGATCTGCAGGACCATATGCAGGTGCGGATCGTCATGCGCTGCAGTCAGCGGATCACGCTGAACGATATCGTCCACCATCCGCTACGCCGGGTGCTGGCCGGCGCTCACTATGTCGCGTTCCGAAAAGGACCGCTGACGATCGCGGCCGGCACCGCAGGTGCCTTCTTCAAGACCGATCCGCGGCTCGCGAGCCCCGACATCCAGATCCATTTCATCCCGTTTTCGACGGATAAAATGGGTGAACAGCTGCATACCTATTCGGGCTTCACCGCCTCCGTCTGCCAGTTGCGGCCCGAAAGCCGCGGCTCGCTCAAGATCAGGAGCGCCGATCCGGCCGCGCCGCCGGAGATCCGCATCAATTATCTGGCCAGCGAAACCGATCGGCGGGCCAATGTCGACGGCCTCCGCATCCTGCGGAAGATCCTGGCCGCGCCGGCGCTGCAGCCCTATGTGACCGATGAGGCCTATCCGGGATCGAAAGTGATTGCCGACGAGGACATCCTGGCCTATTGCCGGCAGACCGGGAGCACGATCTATCATCCGACCTCGACATGCCGGATGGGGAATGATGCGCTGGCCGTGGTCGATGAGCGCTTGCGGGTGCGCGGCATCGAAGGTCTGCGCGTCGTCGACGCTTCGATCATGCCCGATCTGGTCTCGGGTAATACCAACGCGCCGGTGATCATGATTGCGGAAAAGGCCTCCGACATGATCTTGCGGGATGCGCACTGAGCAGGAAGTAGAGTTGTGACTCGTTTTCGGATCGGCACACGCAAGAGCACCATGGCCTTGGCCCAGACCGAGGAGATCGCGCGCCGGCTGAGCGCCGCGATCCCCTCGCTCGACATCGAGATCGTCAGGTTCGAGACGACGGGGGATACCGACCAGACCAGCAAGCTGTTGACCCATGGCGGCAAAGGTGGCGCCTTCGTGGCCGAAATCCGCCGGGCGATGCTTACCGGTGAGTTGCATGCGGCCATGCATTCGCTGAAAGATATGCCAGGCAATGAGGAAACGCCGGCACTGGTGGTCGCCGCGCTGCTTTCGCGGGACCCGCCCGGCGACGTACTGGTGCTGCGGCGGGGGCTGTCGCTGGACGATTTCCGCCGCGAGGGCGGCAGGGGCTTCAAGATCGGCACCAACGCGGTACGGCGAGCGGCCTATGCGCGGCGGCTGTTTCCAAACGCGGACGTGATCCATTTTCGCGGCGCCGCCGACACCCGCATCCGCAAGCTCGATGGTGGCGAGCTGCAGCGTTTGCCCGACGGGGGCGCCGTCGGACCGGCGGACGCACTGATCATGGCCCGGTCCGGACTCGAGCGGGTCGGCCTTGCGGATCGTGCGTCCTACGATTTTCCGATTGCCGACATGCTGCCCGCAGTGGGGCAGGGCATTGTTGCGGTTGAATGCGCGGCTTCCGATTGGGAGACGCGGCGCATTCTGTCGACTATCGACGACCCGGTTGCGCGCGCCTGCGCGGACGCCGAGCGTGAAGTCCTGTGGGTCTTGAACGGTCACTGCAATTCGCCGATCGCCGGATTTGCGACGATCGCCGGCATGCAGATGACGCTGACCGCCTCCGTGCTCGACGAAGCCGGTGACCGCTTCATCGAGGCGCAGCGCACAGGGCCGGCCGATCGTCCCCGCGAGCTTGGCCGCGCGGTCGGGCTCGAACTGCTGGCTCAGGGCGCGGCCGAGCTGATCGAGCGCAGCCGGCCGCGTTAACAGTCAGCCGCGATAGGCGCGCACGCGCGCGAGCATCTGTTCGACATGCGCGATCGGCGTTTCCGGCAGGATGCCGTGGCCGAGATTGAAGATGTGCCGTCCTTGCGCGTAGTTCGCCAGCACATCGTCGACGGCCTGATCGAGCGCTGCGCCGCCGGTGATCAGCGCCAGCGGATCGAGGTTGCCTTGCACCGCGACCTTGCTCTGGACTCGGTCGCGGATCAGGTTCGGCTCTGCTGTCCAGTCGATGCTGACGGCGTCGACGCCGGTTGTTGCCACGTAGTCCGGCAGCAGTGCGCCCGCGCCGCGCGGAAATCCGATGATTTTGGCGTGTGGCCGCGCCTTGCGCACGCCCTCGACGATGCGTCGGGTTGGTTCGATCGACCACCGCGCGAATTGGCGCGGCGAAAGCACGCCGGCCCAGGTGTCGAAGATTTGCAGCGCCTCGGCGCCGGCCTCCAATTGCTTCAGCAAATAGGCAATCGAGGCCTCGACCAGCACGTCGATGATCCTGCTGAAGGCCTCAGGATGCCGATAGGCGAGCAGGCGCGCCGGCGCCTGGTCGGGCGTGCCCTGGCCCGCAACCATGTAAGTCGCAACCGTCCATGGCGCGCCGCAGAAGCCGATCAGCGCGGTCTCCGGCGCCAGCTGGCTGCGGACGCGGCGCAGCGCTTCGAACACCGGCTCGAGCTTGGAAAAATCGGCTTCCGCCGCCAGCGTCGCGATCTTCTCCGGCGTATCCAGCGGGTCGAGGCGCGGACCTTCGCCGACTTCGAACCGCACGCTGCGGCCGAGCGCATGTGGGATGACCAGGATGTCGGAAAAGATGATTGCTGCGTCCAGCCCGAAGCGGCGGATCGGCTGCAAGGTCACTTCGGCCGCAAGCTCGGGCGAAAAGCACAGGTCGAGGAAAGCGCCGGCCTTGGCGCGAACCTCGCGGTATTCCGGCAGATAGCGGCCGGCCTGTCGCATCATCCAGATCGGCGGCACAGCCTGTCGCTGACCGGAGAGCACGGCGATAAAGGGCTTGTTCGTCTCGGTCTGGGTCAAGCTTGAGGCTCCGCAATCATCGGGAACGATTGACCGCTGTGATACATGGGGATGCGGTTCCGGCCAAGGTCAATCCGGCATCCGGACGTGGGCTCGATGCGGCGTTCGTGAGCGATCCCTGTGCCCGTGCAGAGCCCGCGAAATCCGGTCGGAACGCCGGTTTTCCCCCTGCGTTGTCTCACTCAGATTATCGAGCTCAAAGGGAGATGATCATGGCTGAGAAGTTCGATCCCGCCCCGCACGACAAGCATGCCGACGATCCGCGTGAAGCGGCACGGCGCGACCGCGAGACGACGACGCAACTCGACAACGGTTTGATGGACACGTTTCCCGCATCCGATCCGGTCAGCGCGCAACAGCCGTCGGTCGTCACCAAGAGGGGGCGCAGCGTCGATGACGAAAGCGCGGATGCGCACGCCCCATCTTTGTGGGACAAGTTCCGATCCGTCTTCGTGCGCTGAGGTATCGGAAAACGCCGTGCGCCAAAACGTCGCGGCATCCGAGTCCTGACTGGTGCCACGACCCGTAAATATACGGCGATAACAGTAGTCATACGGGAATGTACCCGTCATCCGACCTCGCCGTTCGGCGTCCATTTCAGAGATAAATAAGATGTGCGTGGGATTTTTCCTCGATCTGGAGAGTCCCGCGGAATGGATGTTGTCGCGCATAACCGACTGAGCCGCCTGCCTATGTGGGCGGCTGTCTTTGTCCTGTCTGTTTGCGCAGCCATCGTCGTTTTGAGCGGCGGGAGCGAATGGGCCTCTCGCGACAACACGCTCCGGAGCGCCGAAGTTGAGCTCGGCAATCTGACACGCTCGCTTGCGCAACATGCCGAGGATACGATCGAACTCGCTGAAGCAACCATCCGCGGCGCCGTGAGCGCGCTCGAGACAGACGATGGAAGCATCACGACGGTTTTGCGGCTACAAGCCATTCTCACGAGCGGTAGATCCAGCCTGGGCCGGATCCGGGGCGTTTTTGCCTATGATGAGAATGGGCGCTGTCTCGCGGCGACCGAGGACGTCGCTCTTTCGAACGTCAACAATGCCGACCGCGATTACTTCGGTTATCATCGAAAATCGGCGGACCGCTCGCTCCTGATCGGCGGGCCCGTGCAGAGCAAGTCCGGCCACCAATCGGTGATCAGCTTGTCGCGCCGGTGGAATCATCCTGACGGCCGCTTTGCGGGCGTGGTGCTTGCCACGATCGAGGTCGACTATTTTTCCGATTTCTACCATCAGTTCGATGTCGGCCCGCACGGGACCATCAGCTTGATGCGCCGCGACGGAACGATCCTCGCGCATAGCGTCGATCTGGTGGCCGATGCGGCACCGCAGCCACTCGCCGATGACATTCCCTTTTATCCGAGCTCCGGAAACCTGCATGTGCAGTTCCTGCAGGATGACTCCGAGCGGATCGGCTTCTACCAGCGCGGGCAGCGCTATCCATTCCTGCTGCTGGTGACACGGACGCAGGAGGATGTACTGGCAGAATGGAAAAGGCATTCATTCGTTCGGATCGCGGTCATCGTTGGCCTCGTCCTCCTGATATTGGGAATCGGCCTTTTCCTGGTGCGATTGATACTCCAAGGACGGCGCTTGGCGTCGGCATTGGTTTCCAGCGAAAAGAATTTCCGCCTGCTCGCCGAGGATTCGAGCGATATCGTCGCTCGGATCGGGCCGGACGATCGCATCCGCTACATCTCGCCGTCGGTGGTCCGGGTGCTCGGCTGGAGGCCGGCGCAACTGCTTGGCAAGCGTGCGCTCGCCGGCATCCATCCGCTCGACGCCTCGCCGATCGAAGAGATCATCCTCTCGATCAAGCGCGGTGAAACGGAAGAGGCGCGCGCAACCTATCGTATCCGGCGGCGCGACAAATCGGAGATCTGGGTCGAGACCACATTGAGCGCAAGCCGCAACGATGACGGCTCGCTCGATGGTTTTGTAGCGATCACGCGCGATGTCACCCAGCAGATGACGCTGCAGGGCAAGCTCGAAACCTTGGCAGTCGTGGACGGCCTCACTGGCCTCGCCAATCGCCGCCGTTTCGACGAACGGCTGCTCGAGGAATGGAGCCGGGCCTATCGCGAGAAGACCTCGCTGGGGCTCCTGATGATCGACCTCGACCATTTCAAGGCCTTCAACGATACCTATGGGCATCAGGCCGGTGACGAATGCCTGCACACTGTGGCTGTCGTTCTCGCCGGGGAAGTGCAACGGACCTCCGATCTTGCCGCGCGCTATGGCGGCGAGGAATTTGCGATTCTGCTGCCAAACACCGATGCGGCCGGCTGCGTGCGCATCGGCGAGCGGATTCGCCGCGCGATCCGCGAGAGGGCCATCGCGCATCGGGGTAACGCCCCATTCGGCATCGTGACGGCGAGTATCGGCGGTGCCGTGTGCCGGCCGGGCAGCGAGCGTTCGCTGGAGCGTGCATCGTTGATCGAGGCGGCCGATCGCTCGCTCTATGCGGCGAAGGATGGCGGCCGCGACCGCGTCATCATGGCGGGCGAGTTGATCCCATTGGCGCCGAGCCTAGCCCCCGACGGCGACACCAGCCTAGGCGAACGCACGGGTGTTCGCGCCAGACCCTAATAGTGTGGCGGCGGCTCGTTGGTCGGCCCTTCCGCACCTGCCTGGGCTTCATCGAGCCGCTCACCGAGTGCGGCAATCTGCCGCTTCAGCGCCTCGATCTCGCGCCATTGCATCATGACGGTCTGATTCAGCGTCTCGATCGTGTCGTCCTGGAACATCACGCGCGCTTCCAGCGCGTCGATGCGCTCGCTCAACTCCTTGGTCGCATTCAGCTCTCCGGCTTCACTCATCACCCGCGCCCTCCTGCTGGCGACGTTCGGAATGTTCTCGCAGGCCGTGACCGAGCGCGACGCGTTCATCGAATACGAAGCACTCGCCGCGCCAGCGGCTTTCCCCCTGGGGGATCTGTTCCAGATATTTGAGGATGCCGCCTTTGAGATGGTAGACCTCGGCAAAGCCGCGCGCGAGCAGCAGCGAACTCGCCTTCTCGCAGCGGATGCCGCCGGTGCAGAACATCGCGATCCGCTTATGCTTGGCGGGATCGAGATGGGCGGCCGCGAAATCCTTGAACTGGCCGAAGCTCTTGATGGCGGGATCGACGGCGCCTTCGAAGGTGCCCATCGCCACTTCGAACGCGTTCCGGGTGTCGAGCACGAAAACGTCGGGCGATGATGTCAGCGCGTTCCAATCGGCGGGATCGACATAGGTCCCGACCTGCCGGGTCGGATCGGCCGCGGGATCGCCTAACGTCACGATCTCCTTTTTCATCCGCACCTTCAGCCGCTGGAACGGCATGGCACGCGCGGTCGAGAATTTCAGTTCGAGGTTGTCCAGCCGCCCGCCGAACAGCGGTCCATCGCAGAATTCCCGCATCAGGGCGTCGATGCCGTCGGGGCTGCCGGCCAAGGTCCCGTTGATCCCTTCCTGCGCCAGCAGCAGGCTGCCCCTCACTCCCAGCCGGCCGCACAGCGCCAGCAGCGGCGCACGGAGTGCCCTGAAATCCGGCAGTGCGGTGAACTGATAGAAGGCAGCGACCTTGAAAGCCATGCCGCCGTTTACCAGCAGAACTGCCATCGGAAAAGCTGGTATCCCAGGCCATTGCCCAGGCGGGACAGAATATGTCATGACGGCGGCCAGCGCGGGCTCCTTTGCCCTTCTAGCAGAACGCAGCGAGCAAGAATGAGAAGCTTCCACTTCCCCGGTCGATCCACGGTTCACGCCCTCAACGCCATGGTTGCAACGTCGCATCCGCAGGCCGCCTTGGCCGCGATCGAGGTGCTGCGGGCCGGCGGCACTGCGGCAGATGCGGCCGTGGCAGCTGCCGCGCTGCTCGCGGTGATCGAGCCGCAATCGACCGGCATCGGCGGCGATTGTTTCGCGCTGGTGCAGCCGAAGGGCGATGGCAGGATCACGGCCTATAACGGCTCCGGCCGGGCTCCGATGGCAGCCAATGTCGAGTGGTATCTGGAGCGCAAGATCCACTCGGTGCCGCTCACGTCGGCGCATGCGGTGTCGGTCCCCGGCGCGGTCGATGCCTGGCATCGCATCCTGCAGGATCACGGCCGGCTGGGGCTCGACCGGCTGCTGCAGCCGGCGATTCGTGCGGCAGAAGAAGGCTATGTGGTGGCGCCGCGCATCGCCTTCGACTGGAAGAACCAGTTCGAGAAGCTGAAGAACGGCACCAACACCGAACGGTATCTGTTGCCGCATGGCAAGCCCGCGGTCGCTGGCGATGTGATCCGCCAGCCGGAACTCGGGCAGACCCTGCGCGCGATTGCCAAGGACGGGCCGCGGGCCTTTTACACCGGTCCGATCGCGGACGACATCGTCGAGACGCTGCGCGGCATCGGCGGCCTCCACACCCTGGAGGATTTCGCCAACCACAGGACCGAGGTGACCTCGCCGATCGGCACCATGTACAAGGATTACGACGTCTGGCAGTGCCCGCCGAACGGCCCGGGCATCACCATGCTGGTGATGCTCAACATCCTGTCGCGTTTCGACCTCACCAAGGTTGCGCCGCTCTCGGTCGAACGCATGCATCTCGAAGCCGAGGCAGCGCGCATCGCCTATATGATCCGCGAGCAGCATGTGGCTGATCCGGCGCATATGACGGTCGACGTCGCCGCGATCCTCGCCCGCGAATTCGCCGACGAGTATATCGGCCGTATCAGCATGGACCGTCTGCTCGATCTGCCGAACGTGGCACCGCCGATGAATCCGGATACGGTCTACATCACCGTCGTCGACCGCGACCGCAACGTCTGCTCCTTCATCAATTCGATCGCGCATTCCTTCGGCTCGGCGATCGTCTCCAACAAGACCGGCGTGCTGTTGCAGAACCGCGCCGGCGGTTTCCGCATCCAGGTCGGTCATCCCAACTGCATCGGGCCCGGCAAGCGGCCGCTGCACACGATCATCCCGGCGCTGGTGACGAAAAACGGCCGCGCCCAGATGTCCTATGGCGTGATGGGTGGCCAGTATCAGCCGACCGGCCAGACCCACGTGCTGACCAACATCCTCGACTTTGGCTGCGACGTGCAGGAGGCCATCGATATGGCGCGCGGCCTGCACTACGAGGGCGTCTATCAGCTCGAGGACGGCATTCCGGCCGATGTCGTCGAGGGCTTGCAGAAGATCGGTCACAAGACCACCAAGCTGGTTGCGCCGCTCGGCGGCGGCCAGGCGGTCTGGATCGATTGGGACAAGGGCACGCTCACCGGCGGCTCCGATCCGCGCAAGGACGGCTGCGCGCTGGGCTATTGAGCCGGCTTGAGCGTCATCGCCGCGCGCGCAGCGAAACGATCCAGAGCCTCCGTGCGGTGCTGGATCTGCTTCGCGGCGCAGGCGGAGCGGGATGTGAGCGGCTGGAAACAGGCGCCGCTTTGCGTTAAACAGCGGTCCCTCGAACAAGCCAAGACGGTGACCGATGCGGCGTCCGAAGTTTACGAAGCTTGCGATCACGGCGGCGGCAATTGCGCTGGCCGCCTTGTCCGCGTCTGTCCCGACCTCTGCGTCGGCGCAGAGTGCTGCTCCTCAGACCAAAGGAAAGATCATGACCACGCCCTCCGGACTCGAGATCATCGACATCAAGGAGGGCACAGGACCCTCGCCGAAACCGGGGCAGATCTGCGTGATGCATTACACGGGCTGGCTTTATGAGAACGGCCAGAAGGGCAAGAAGTTCGACTCCTCCGTCGACCGCAACGAGCCGTTCGAATTCCCGATCGGCATGAAGCGCGTGATTGCCGGTTGGGACGAAGGCGTCGCCACGATGAAGGTGGGCGGCAAGCGCACGCTGATCATTCCGCCGCAACTCGGCTATGGCGCACGCGGCGCCGGCGGCGTGATCCCGCCGAACGCGACACTGATGTTCGACGTCGAATTGCTGGGCGTGAAGTAGTCCAAAGCCGCGCCGCCTCGGGTCGGGCGGCGCGGCAGCAAGACCACGGCCGGCGGGTCGTTCGGCATGCCCACGATGCCGAGATGATGTCCCTCATCAAGGTTTGGGCTTGTCGGAAATGCTGCCGGTTGCGGCGTCTGCCTTGCAGGCCGCCCGGCCGGGTTCCGCAGCTTGACATTTGTAGACCCGCCCGGTGAGGCGGTCGACCAGCCAGGCCGTGTCGTCTGCCGGACTCTCAAGGCCGACATAGCGACTGCCCAGGGCCGAGATCAATGTCGACAGCAGGATCGCCGCGGCGATCAAGCCGGCGCCGATCAGGATCGACATGGAACTGGAGCCAGCCTGATCCGAATTGCCCGTGCGGTAGTTTTGATAGTCACGCCGGCGCGGAGAATTGAACACGTCGTCTGCTTTTCTGGTCGTTTCTTGCTGTGGTTGATCGTCGTCGCGCGCTGAAGCCTATCCTGTGATCGAACAACCGCGTAGAGCGGTCTCTGGCCGTTTTCTTGTCCGCAGGCCGGCAGCCTCACGACTGCTTTGCGGCCGGCGCGCAGCAACGCAACTCACTGGCGTTTCAACCTGAGAACGTTCTGCGCGGGCGGCATGTTCCTCGTCCTCTGCGATGTGATCTCCGTCACATCGGTGCGTTTGAACCGGTCCTATCGTTCCGGCATCCAATTGCCGTCAGGCGCGATTTCAAGGATGACGAAGATGACACGTTTCATTGCACCCTTTGGACTGCATGCGATTGCGCTCGGTGCCGCGTTCTCGGTCGGGGGCGGTCTCGCGCTGGCGGGCGAGGGGGCCGTTTCGGCGGAGCAGATCCTGAACGCACTGAAGCCGAAGCCGGTCACGCGCGGCCTTTCAGCCGGCGCGCAAGCGACGACGCCGCAGCCCGACCCAGCCCAGCAAGCCAAGGAGGCGAGCTTTATCGACAGCGTGCGCAACCGCAACACCCGCTCGCTGTCGCTCGGCGAACGCGCGCAACTCGCCGAGCTTGCGGCGAGCAGGCCGAAGATCGATCTGGAGATCCAGTTCGACTACAACTCGGCGCAGATCAGCAAAGCGGCGATGCCGGCGGTGCAGGAGCTTGGAAAGGCGATGTCCGATCCGAGCCTGAAGGGCGCGACCTTCGTCGTCGCCGGTCATACCGACGGCATCGGCGGCGACAGTTTCAATCAGGACCTGTCCGAGCGTCGTGCAGACACCATCAAGCGTTATCTGGCCGATAGATTCGGCATCGTGGGCAAAGATCTCGTCACGGTCGGCTATGGCAGGACCAAGTTGAAGGATCCCGCCAATCCGGCTGCCGCCGTCAACCGTCGTGTCCAGGTGATCAACATGGAGACCAAGACCGCCACGAAATGACGGCTTGCGCGCGCCGTCTGCAATTAGCGGCGCGCTAGCAAAGTTTCAGATCCAGCTCTGAAACAGCATCAGGCGGTTGAAGGTCTGCATCGATGTGCCGATGAAGGCGGCGCTGATCGGCAGCATCGCCACGAAGCCGGCGGCGACGAGAGCCACATAGAGCCACAGGGCCCAGTACCTGCACGACTTCGCTAGAGCATAAGGCAGCGCCAGGCTCGCGAGCGTCGCTGATGGCAGGTAGTAGTAGAGAAAGCTCAGTGCGCGCGGCAGCAGGGCCCACGGCAGGTAGCAGCCCAGATAAAACGCGACGATCAGGAACGGCCCGGCTCGGCGCGCCATCACGACGTCACGCACGCACACGAGGAGCGCCAGCAGCGCCGGCCACAGCACCACGGGATTGCCGAGAAACACCACCGCGGCGATGTGCTGATCATCGGTCTTGTCGAACAGGAACCACACCGGCCGCAGCAGCAGTGGCCAGCTCGGCCAGGCGCTCATATAGGTGTGGCCGGCGATCGCGGTCGTGACGTTGTCGGCGAAGATGCGACGCTGCGCCTCGAGGATGTCGGCGACCGAAGGGCCGTACAGCGGGATGAAGGTCGCGAAGTAGCAAGCGGCGGGAATGACCAGGAAGCAAAGCGCAATCTGATAGGATTTCAGGTTCGCCCAAAGCTCGGGCCGGTACCAGTCGTCCTCGCGCGGCTCGGCAAACGATGTTCGCCAATGCTGCAGCAGTCGGACCAGCGCAACGATGCCGAGCACGGCGACGAGCGGAAACGCGCCGCTCCACTTGCAGGCGGCGGCCAATCCGAAGCCTGCGCCCGCAAGCGCGAAGGCGGCTTGCGGGCTGCGCCGCCTGTAGCCATGCAGGAACGCCGCGATCGCGAGCAGGCTCAAGGCCAGCGCGTAGATGTCGAGCATCGCGGTACGCGCCTGCACATACAGCATCTGATTGAAGACGGCGATCAGGGCTGCAGCGAGCGCGGGGGCTTGCGCGGCAAAGAGGGTAAGTCCGCAGAGGTAGATAGCCACCACCGCAAGCGCGCCGAACAGCGTCCCCGGGTAGCGCCAGGCGAACGCATTGTCACCGAAGCTGCGGATCGAGAGCGCGATCAATTCCTTGGCGAGCGGCGGATGCATCGGGTTGAGCTGCGGCGTAGCCGGCATGAGGCCGAGCATCTGCCGCGCCGCTGGCACGTAGTGCAACTCGTCGAAGACGAATTTCTCCGGTGCGGACAGGCCGATCAGGAGCGCGACATGAGTGCTTACGAAAATAGCGAACGCAATCGCCGCGCACCGAGGAGCCGAGAGGCTCGGCTGAGTTGAAGGGCGCTGAGGCGTGCGGGCACGTCCGGTCGCGACCGAGTCAGGGGCAACTTTTGTGTCCATCGCCTTGAACTGAGTTCGAGCCTGGCGCCACTAACAAGCTACGCGGATGAATCGCCGCTGTTGCGCTTCGACAACATCGCAGCTCGCGGTTTTCGGTTACGATCATAGAGGCAATCCATTGGTATTGAAATGCGTTCGCGTCACCTCATTCTGATGATCGGTTTTTCCTGTATCGCTGCACCGCTTGCAGCGAGCCCTGCATGCGCCGAGACCCGAATCGGGGAGGCCGCCGTCATCCAGAATCAGGTGTTGCGCATTGCAGGCGCTGCAATGAGCCCGATCAATGTCGGCGACCAGGTGGTCCGCGACGAGACGGTGCGGACCGGCAACGAGAGCGCCGCACGTCTTGTGATGATCGACAGTACCAATCTGTCGCTCGGTCCCAATGCGACGCTGACGCTCGATCGGACCGTCTTCAACGGCGAGACGAGCTATCGCGACATTGCCATCCGGCTCGGCACCGGCGTCTTCCGTTTCGTGACCGGTCATTCCGAGAAGGCGGCCTACAAGATCAATACGCAACTTGCGACGATCGGCGTGCGCGGCACCATTCTCGACATCAAGTCGCAGCGCGGCCAGACCATGGTGGTGCTGCAAGAGGGCGCCTCCACCGTCTGTACGCTTACCTTCCAGTGCATCCAGCTGACCCAGCCCGGCGATACCGCGATCGTCACTGCAACGGGCGGAGGCAAGAGCACGATCAAGAAGACCAATAATCCGCCCTGGAGCTTCGCTGCGAGTTGCGCGTCCACGGCGGGACTGTGCACCGTGACGGATCTTGCCAGCAACACGCCGGGCCAGGATTTCACCGGCATCTTGTGCGGGCGCTGATCATGGCGAGATTTGCGTACAGATCCGCAGCATTCCTCATATTCGCCACGGCATTGGCCATTGCCGTGACCCTGCTGCAGGGAGCGCCCGCGGCCGCCCAGGGCTGCTCCGGCACGGCGACCTCCAGTCTCGTCGCCGCGGCATGCCCGACGTCCAGCCCCAGCCCGAGCCCGAGCTCATCACCTTCGCCGACTCCAACGTCGACCCCGACACCGAATCCTTCGCCGAGCCCGACGCCGACCGGCTCGGATTCCAGTGGACGTTCGATCAATAGCCTTGCCGATCAACGCTTCAACCAGATGATCACCAACCGCGTGCTCGGCACCGTGTTGCTCGGTGTCAACGAGCAGGTCAATTGCAGCGACTGTGTCAGCGCGTTCGGTTCGGCCGGCTCGTTCTCAGCCGGCATTCACGGCCGCAAGACGCTGACCAACAATTTGTCGCTGCTCGCCGGCCTCGCCTACACGCAATACAATGAAGGCGGCTATCACGTCACCAGTGCGCCGATCGGCGCGTTCGCCTTGCGCTATGATTTCACCGATTGGGGCTCGTCGCGGCCGTTCTTCGACGTCGGCACCGTCCTGACGCCCTACGAGAAGCTACGCTACGGCCGCAGCTATACGACGAGCCTCGGCACGGTGACGCTGGACAGCAGCACCACAGCCTCGAACTACGCCATCTACGGCCGTGCCGGCTGGATCAACCGGATCTCGCCGCGAGACGAACTCGCCGCCTCGGTCGAACTCTGGCAGCTCTGGCAGCATATCTCCGGCTATCGCGATCCCGCGGTGATCTTCAACCCGTTCGACGCACAGGTCGCCGGTGGCACCGACCGCACCAGCCTGGTCAAGCTCGGCGGGCAGTGGACGCATCTGTTCGGTGCCAGCCTCGAGGCCAATCTCAACGGCGGCTATGTGCAGTCCTTCGCCACCCGCTCCGGCATCGTCGCGACCGTGACCGGCAACGGCACGGTGACACCGACCATGGGCAACCAGGGCTGGTTCGAATATGGCGGCCGTCTCGGTTTTCGCCTCGCCCAGGGCTGGGTTGCCGATCTCTTCGTCAACGGAACGCTGGGACCGCAGCCGGTCGGCAACACCATCCATGGCGGTGTCGGCCTGCGGGTCAATTACTGAGCCCGCTCAAGATTTCATGACCCGTATGCGCTTGTGCCGGCAATCGCTCGGCTATATTGAATGATGAGTATCATCTAATAACCCTGGCCGGGGCGAGGGACGTGAAGCGATGGATATTGACGCCCCCACCACTGCGTCTCGGCCCGGTGTCGCCGAAGCGGCGCGTCCCGTAAGCGGCGCCGCGCGCCAGCCCGCCTCCAACGCCGAGAGGACCCGGGCGGCGCTCCTGACCGGCCCGGTGCTGCCGACGCTGTTCAAGCTGGCGTTGCCGACCATGACGGTGCTGCTGGCGCAGACCGCGGTGAACGTCGCCGAGGTCTATTATGTCGGCTTCCTCGGCACCGACGCGCTGGCGGGCGTTGCGATGGTGTTTCCGCTCTTCATGCTGATGACGATGATGTCGAACGGCGGCATCGGCAGCGGCGTCTCCTCGGCGGTCGCGCGTGCGATCGGGGCTGGTCGGAAGGCGGATGCTGATGCCATCGTGTTTCACGCCATCGTGCTCTCGGTCGTGGCGGGTGCGCTCTTTTCGATCGGCACCGCGCTCGGAGGCCCGGCGCTGTACCACGCGCTCGGCGGACGCGCCGGCGCGCTGGACGCGGCGCTGAAATATTCCAATTACCTGTTCGCGGGCGCGATACCGGTCTGGATCGTCAACCTGCAGGCGGCGGCGCTGCGCGGTTCGGGCAATGTCCGGGTGCCGGCGCTGGTGACCTTGATCGGCGCTGGCGTAATGATCCCGCTGTCGCCGCTCCTGATCTTCGGTCTTGGCCCGATGCCTGGCCTCGGCATCGGCGGCGCCGGCATTGCCTTCGGACTATACTATGCCGGAGCAATGCTGGTCCTGGTGCGCTATATGGCCTCAGGGCGTTCCAGCCTGCATTGCCGCATCGCGCCGCTGCAGTGGCGGCTGTTCGCCGATATCCTCAAGGTTGGACTTCCGACCTCGGCCAGCGCCGTGCTGGTGAACCTCACCGTGATCCTGGTGACCTCCGCGGCCGGCCGCTTCGGCACTTCGGAACTTGCCGCCTACGGCATCGCATCGCGGCTCGACTACATCATGATCCCGATCCTGTTCGGGCTCTGCACCGCGACGCTGACCATGGTCGGCATCAATATCGGCGCCGGCCACGGTGCGCGCGCCCGGCATATCGCAAGGCTCAGCGCGCTGGTCGGCGCCGGTTTCGTCGGTGCGATCGGCTGTGGCGTTGCGCTGTATCCGCCGCTCTGGCTGACGCTGTTCAGCCATCAGCCGGATGTGTTGCGCGAAGGCGCCATCTATCTCCGCTTCGTCGCACCGGCCTATGCCGCGCTCGGCTTTGGCTTCGTGCTGGCCTTTGCCGGACAGGGCGCCGGTCACGTGCTGTGGCCGTTCCTCGCCTCGGTGGTGCGTATCCTGATCGCGGCCGGAGGCGGCTGGCTTGTCGTCGCGCAGTTCGGCGGCGGCATGGCGGCGCTTGCCGCCATGGTGATGCTCTCGCTGCTGGCCTACGCCGCGATCTGCAGCCCAGTGCTGATGTCAGGCCATATCTGGCGCCTTACGCCGCGCTGACGCCTTCATAGGCTTGGCGCAGGACCTCGATATCGAGCTTGACCATCTTCATCATCACCGCCATCGCCCGCTGCGCAGCGGCGCGATCGGGCCCGCCAAGATAGCGCATCATCGCATTGGGCACGATCTGCCAGCGCATGCCCCAGCGGTCCTTGAGCCAGCCGCATTGCACCGGCGCACCGCCGTCGGCGCAGAGCGCATCCCAAAGACGGTCGACCTCGGCCTGGTTCTCGCAGCCGATCTTGAACGACACCGCGTCCGTGTGCTCGACCTTCATCCCGCCGTTGAGCGCCATGAAGCGCTGGCCGGCCAGCGTGAACTCGACCACCAGCACCGCACCCGCCGAGCCCGAGGGGTTGTCCATCGGGCCGCGCATCACCGTCTCGATCCGCGACTCCGGAAGCAGCGAGACGTAGAAATTGGCGGCCTCCTCAGCGTCGCCATTGAACCACAGGCAGGGGACGATCTTGGACATCCATTTTCCTTTCGGGCTTTGCGATGCCCGGAGGACGAACGAGAAGCCACCGGGCCGACAGCGCAGGACATGAAAAGCGCAGAACTTGGTCCGGACGCCGCAGCCATCAAGTCGGTGTGAAGCGTCTCCCGCAGCAACGCCTTGACAGGGAGTGCTGCTCAAGAGATGTTATGTTATAACATAACATATGCAGCCATGCGACACCCGCGACCGATCCCGTTGAAGAGGCTCTTCGATCTCCATGCGCAGACTCCCCGTCACCGTCTTGTCCGGCTTCCTAGGGGCTGGGAAGACCACTTTGCTGAACCACATCCTGAACAATCGTCGCGGCCTAAAAGTCGCGGTGATCGTCAACGACATGAGCGAGGTGAACATCGATGCGGACCTCGTTCGCGATGGCGGTGCCAACCTGTCGCGGACGGATGAGAAACTGGTCGAGATGAGCAATGGCTGCATCTGCTGCACGCTACGCGACGATCTTCTCAAGGAGGTGCGCTCGTTGGCCGAGAGCGGCCGGTTCGACTACCTCCTGATCGAATCCACCGGCATCGCCGAACCGCTCCCGGTGGCAGCGACCTTCGATTTCCGCGACGAGCACGGCGGGAGCCTTTCCGACATCGCGCAACTCGACACGATGGTCACCGTGGTCGATGCCGTGAACCTGCTGAAGGATTATTCCTCCTCGGATTTTCTCGCCCATCGCGGCGAGGCGCTCGAAGGCGACGACCGTGCGCTGGTCGATCTTCTCGTCGAGCAGATCGAGTTCGCCGACGTCATCGTGCTCAACAAGACCGACGACGCGACGCCCGACCAGCGCGATGCTGCGCGCAAGATCATCCGCGCGCTCAATCCGCGTGCCGACCTCATCGAGACCAATCATGGCGTGGTGCCCTTCGATCGCGTACTGGCGACCGGTCGCTTCGATTTCGAGAAGGCCCAGCAGCATCCGCTCTGGTACGACGAACTGTACGGCTTTGCCGATCACGTGCCGGAGACCGATGCCTATGGCGTGGCCAGCTTCGTCTACCGCGCCCGTCGCCCTTTCGTTCCCGAGAAGTTCGATCGCTTCATCAAGCAATCTTGGCCGGGTGTCATTCGCGCCAAAGGCCATTTCTGGCTGGCGACGCGGCCGCAATGGCTCGGCGAAGTCAGCCAGGCAGGCGCCCTGGTACGCACCCATGCGCTCGGCTTCTGGTGGGCCGCTGTGCCGTCCAAGCTTTGGCCGCAGGATCCGGCTTGGCGTTCACGGTTGCTCGAACGTTGGGACGACATCTATGGCGACCGCAGGCAGGAGATCGTCTTCATCGGCACCAACATGGACGAGGCGGCCCTGCGCGCGCGCCTCGATGATTGCCTGCTGCCGGGTCAGCCGTCGATGGATGTTGCGACATGGGCCAAGCTGTCGGACCCGTTTCCGGATTGGCGCCGCGCCGGCCAGCCGGCCTAGCACCGCCGAACGGCCTGTTCACATGCCACTTGCGTAAACGCCGCCCACGGCTTTGCGCGGGAGCCCTGGGGCGCGCCAGAGGTGCCTCAGGGCGATCTCACCCGGGCAGAGCACCAGCCCAGGATCAACAGCCACTCGACCGGGCGCTACGGCTTCCCTTCAGAGGGATCCCGGTGCACGGGATCGATCCACAGCACGGTCTCCGGTTTTTCGACCGGTTCGATGTCGATGTTGACGGCGATCGCCTCGCCGTCCGAGCGCACCAGCACGCATTCCAGCACCTCGTCCGGGCTGGCGTTGATCTCCTGGTGCGGCACGTAAGGCGGCACGAAGATGAAATCGCCGGGGCCGGCTTCGGCGGTGAACTGCAGCTTCTCGCCCCAGCGCATCCGCGCCTTGCCCTTCACGACATAGATGATGCTTTCCAGATGGCCGTGATGATGCGCGCCGGTCTTGGCGTCGGGTTTGATCGTCACCGTGCCGGCCCACAATTTCTGCGCGCCGACGCGGGCGAAATTGATCGCGGCCTTGCGGTCCATGCCGGCGGTCGACGGCACGTTGGGATCGAGCTGATCGCCGGGAATGACGCGGATGCCATCGTGCTTCCAGCGCTCGTCAGCGTGATCGTGAGAATGGCCGTGTGCGTCGTGATGGTGAGAACCGGACATGGATGCTTTTCTTCTTGGATGGAACTACGCGCAGCTTAACGAAAAGGCCGCGGCAACGCCACAAAGGTTCCGCGAACCTTTTGGCATGGCCGGCGTTGTCTGTGGGAGAGCAACACAACGGAGGAGAAATGACCATGGGTGCCACCACTGACAAGATCAAAGGCGCAACCAACGAGGCTGTCGGCAAGGCCAAGCAGGGCATCGGCGAGGCGGTCGGCTCGGATCGCATGCAGGGCGAAGGTGCCATGCAGGAAGTGAAGGGCAAGGGCCAGAAGGCGGTAGGCGACGCCAAGCAGGCCACCAAGGACGCTGCGAACAGCGCGGCTTCAACGGTCAACAAGAATCTCTAAGCGAGGTTCACTCGACGGCTTTGTAATGTGCGCGCGTCGAGAGACCGGCTCCCTCATCCCGGGGGAGCCGGTCTTTTTTCGTCCGTCGGGACGCGGCGAGGTCACGCCCCAGTGATCGCCGGCTGCCCATGCCGGTACGAATCCCGCTACAATCGGTGCGATGGCGCGCGCGATTCCCTCAGTTCATCTGACACAGGTTCAGGCAAGACGCATTTGGCTGCGGGCACAACGGCTGGATGAGGAGACGCCCTTCGGTGCTGGCCCGGAAGCCGTCGCGGCGGCGGTGGCCCATCTCGGTTATGTCCAGATCGACACCATCAACGTCATCGAGCGCTGCCATCATCACATCCTGTTCACGCGCATTCCTGCCTATCGCCGCGCCGATCTCCGCCAGGCCCAGAGCGTCGACAAGAGCGTTTTCGAATACTGGACGCATGCGCTGGCCTATGTGCCGATGCATGATTTCCGCTTCTTCCTGCCGGCGATGCGGCGGCATCGCCGCGATGGCCATCGCTGGCTCAATTCCGTCAAGCCGGAGGACATGCGCAAGGTGATGCGGTTGATCCGCCAGGGCGCGCTGACGATCCGCGACATCGAAGACGACGTCCTGACCGAAAAGGAACATCTGTGGGCGAGCCGCAAGCCGTCGAAGCGCGCGTTGCAGCTCGGCTTCTACCAGGGCACGCTCACGATCTCCGGCCGTGAGGGCATGCTCAAGACCTATGATCTGACCAGCCGGCATTTCGGTTGGGACAAGCCGCCCAAGCCCGCAACCCAGGCTGAGATCACAGCCTATCTGCTCGACCGTGCGCTGCGTGCGCAAGGCGTCGTCAGTCTCGACTCGGCCTGTCATCTCGATGCGCCGGCCAAGCCAGGAGTCCGGCGCTTGATCGAGGCGCGGCAGCGGCGCGGGGAACTTGTGCCGGTCGATATCGAAGGGGCTGGAAAGCTGCAGCATTGGGCCCGGCCGGAGATGCTCGATCGCATCGGCGAACTCGGCTCGGACCGTGTGCATATCCTGTCGCCGTTCGATCCTCTGATCATCCAGCGCAAGCGCACTGAGCTGTTCTTCGACTATGCGCACCGCTTCGAGGCTTATGTACCGAAGGAGAAGCGGCAGTTCGGCTATTTCGCGCTGCCCGTCCTGGTCGGCGAGGACATCGTTGCGGCGCTCGATCTGAAGACCGACCGGCAGAAGCGGAAGCTGTTGATGCAGAAATGGAGCTGGGTCGGGTCCGGCAAAGCGGCACGGGGTGAAGCGCGGAAAGCGCTGAAGCGGCGCATCGAGGAGGAATTGCACCGGTTCGAGCGGTTTCAACTGAGGGATTGATCCGGCGGCGCTACGGCTCAATTGCCGTCATTGCGAGAGGCATCAGCGCAAACCTTCAGATCTACCGCCGCGCCCAGCGCGATCCCCACCGCATAGGCCACGATATTCCATACCGAGAAGATCCTTCCGAGCAGCAGGGCGCCGGCGAGCGTCAGGCGGAAGCTGTCGAGCCAGGGCGTATGCACGAGGCGGATCAGCTCGACCAGGATCGCGACCGTCAGCGCGATGCCCATCAGTCGCGACTTCGGCAGGCGAGGCGCCGTTGCGGCGAGCAGGAAGTACACCATCGTGGCCCACAGGGCCGAGCCGCCATACTTGACGACGAAGATGGGCAAGCCGAACCCGCGGCCGTAGAAGCGCAAGCCGAGGCCGAGCGCGATCACCGTCAGCGCCAGCGCAAGGACCCCGATGGCGCGGCTGTGGCGCTGGGCACCGGCACCACGCTCATGTGCGGGGCAACTCGCAGCGCTCCGTCGATGATGGCTGATATATGCACGATTCCAATTGACTTGCCTCCGCCGATGCTGAAAACCCGGTCCCAACAGAACGACAAGAGTAGTCCGGGAGAAGCGCCATGAGCCTGTCCGCCACTTCATCTGCCGCGCGTGATCGCGCCAGCGACATCGAGACCTCGACCATCCGCGCCATCTCCTGGCGGCTGATCCCGTTCCTGGTGCTCGCCTATTTCTTCTCCTATCTCGACCGCGTCAATCTCGGCTTCGCGGCGCTCACGATGAACGCGGAGCTGAAGTTCACGCCGCTGATCTTCGCCTGGGGCGCCGGCATCTTCTTCATCGGCTATTTCATCTTCGAGGTGCCGAGCAACCTGGCGCTGGAGAAGTTCGGCGCCAGCCGCTGGATCGCCCGCATCATGGTGACCTGGGGCATCATCTCGGCGCTGATGGCCATGGTCTCCGGCGCCACCAGCTTCTATATCCTGCGCTTCCTGCTCGGTGTGGCCGAAGCCGGCTTCTTTCCGGGCATCATCCTCTATCTGACCTATTGGTATCCGGCGCAGTATCGCGCCCGTTTCCTCGCGGCCTTCGCCGTGGCCGTGCCGGTGTCGACCGTGATCGGCGCGCCGATCTCGGGCCTGCTGCTCGGGCTGGACGGTGTCATGGGCCTGCAGGGCTGGCAGTGGCTGTTCATCCTGGAAGGCGTCCCGTCCGTGCTGGTGGGCGTGGTCACCTGGTTCTATCTCACCGATAGACCTGAGCATGCGGACTGGCTCTCGTCCGAGCAGAAGGCGTGGCTCGCGGCACGCCTGGACGCCGAGATCGCCGCCAAGCAGGCGACCCATCAGATGACGCTCGGTGAGGCGCTGTCCTCGCCCAAGGTGATCATGCTGAGCCTGATCTATTTCGGCTTCGTTGGCGCGCTCTATGGCATGCAGTTCTGGCTGCCGCAGATCGTGAAGGCGTTCGGCCTCACCAACGCGCAGACCGGCTTCGTCACCGCGATCCCCTATCTGTTCGGCACCGTGGCGATGATCCTGTGGGCGCGGCATTCGGATGCGAGCCGCGAGCGCGTTTTCCATGTCGGCGCGCCGCTGATGCTGATCGCGGTCGCGCTCGCGCTTTCCAGCTATATCACCGATCCCACCGTCACCATGATCGTGCTGACGGTGGCCGCGATCGGCGTGTTCTGCGTGTTCGGCGTGTTCTGGACGTTACCGACCGCGTGGCTGTCGGGCACGGCTGCCGCCGGCGCGATCGCGCTGATCAATTCAATCGGCAATCTCGCGGGGTTCGGCGGCCCGTATCTGATCGGCTGGATCAAGGATTCCACCGGCTCGACCGCCAACGGCCTGCTGGCGCTTGCCGTGCTGCCCTTGGTCGCGGGCGTGCTCACCTTCCTTGGCGGGCATGAGAGCAAGGTCGAGTTTGCGGGGCAGAGCCCGGCAGAGTGAAGGCCAGTCGCTCGTCTTTCCGGGGCGGCCTCCAAGTGACCGAACCCGGAATTTCGCCGTTGCGACCATCTGGCAAACAAGCTGGAAATCCCGGGGGCGAGCGTGTCACGCGCGCTCCAGAAAGGGCGCTGCACCCCAAAGCCCCCTGCGGCAACATGTCTTAACATTCACGAAGTCATGATCACTGATGATTATTGACATTCGTCAGTCAACATTCGACACTCCGTGCAACTGCAACATGGGAGTGTCGGATGCTGTTCCGATCCTTTTTGCTCAGCGATTCCAAGCTCTTGACCGGCGCTGCGCTGGCCGTCGGCGCGATTGCCCTGGCCGGCTGCAACGATACCGTCGCCCAGAAGGCCGAGCCGATCCGGCCGGTGCTGGTCGCGACCGTGCATTACGAGGCCGAGACGCCCGAGCGCAGCTTCGTCGGTACCGTCAAGCCGCGGATCGAAGCCGATATCGGCTTCCGCGTCGCCGGCAAGGTGGCGAAGCGCCTGGTTGAGGTCGGCCAGACCGTCGACGTGGGGCAGCCGCTCGCCGTCCTCGACGAGGTCGACCTGAAGCTACAGGCCGAGCAGGCGGAAGCCGAACGCCGCGCCGCCACCGGCGTGCTGGCTCAGGCTGCCGCGGCTGAGACCCGCGCCAGGGAACTGCGCGCCAGGGGCTGGACCACGGACGCGCAGATGGACCAGGCGCGGGCGTCGGCCGACGAAGCGCGCGCCCGGCTCAACCGTGCCGAGCGCTCGGTCGAGCTGACCAAGAACTCGCTGTCCTACGCCACGCTCGAATCGGACGCCCGCGGCGTGGTCACGGCGACCATGATCGAGCCCGGCGTGGTCGTTGCGGCCGGCCAGGCCGCGGTCCGGGTCGCGCGCTTTGCCGAGAAGGAAGCGGTCGTGGCGATCCCCGAGACGCTGCTGGAGCGTGCCAAGACCGGTACGGCCAGCGTGACCTTGTGGTCGGACCCCGACAAGAAATACGCGGCGCGCCTGCGCGAGATCGCGCCTGCGGCCGACGCTGCCACGCGCACCTATCTTGCCAAATTCTCGCTGCCCGATGCCGACGACAATGTCTCGCTCGGCATGACCGCAACGCTCACGCTCGCCGATGCCGCCACCACGCGCGTGGCGCGGCTGCCGCTGTCGGCACTGTTCAGCGAGGGCAGGGAGCCGTCGCTCTACGTCGTCAACGACAAGGGCGAGATCAACCTGACACCGGTCACGGTGAAATCCTACGACAGCAAGGACGTGCTGGTCACCGGCGGCGTCGACGAGGGCGCGAAAGTGGTCGCGCTCGGCGTGCAGAAGATCGATCCCGCCCAGAAGGTGCGGGTGGTGTCGGCGCTGTCGTTCTAATTCGCGGTCGTTCCGGGGCGATGCGGAGCATCGAACCCGGACCTCTAGATTCCGGGTTCGCCTCTGCGAGGCGTCCCGGAATGACGGAGACAACAACTTTCGTCATTGCGAGGAGCCGAAGGCGACGAAGCAATCCAGACTATATCTGAGGAAAGATTCTGGATTGCTTCGCTTCGCTCGCAATGACGAACCAAATCGGCAATCGCAAGTGACCAAGCGGATCATCTCTCGGAGCGTGCCATGAAGCGGTTCAATCTCTCGGCCTGGGCGGTCAGCCATCCGCCGCTGGTGCTGTTCTTGATCCTCGCGCTCGGCGTGATGGGTTTCTTCTCCTATCAGAAGCTCGGCCGCGCCGAGGACCCGTTCTTTACGGTGAAGGTGGTCAATGTCTCCGTGATGTGGCCGGGCGCCACGGCCGCCGAGATGCAGAGCCAGGTCGCCGATCCGATCGAGAAGAAGCTGCAGGAGCTGCCCTATTTCGAGAAGGTGCAGACCTATTCGAAGCCGTCGTTCGCGGCGATGCAGGTGACCTTCCGCGACTCCACGCCGCCGAAGGACGTGCCGCATCTGTTCTATCTGCTGCGCAAGAAGCTCGACGACGTCGCCGGCCAGTTGCCGTCGGGCATTCTCGGGCCGTTCGTCAACGACGAGTTCTCCGATGTCGATTCCATCCTGTTCATGATGACCGGCGATGGCGCCGATTATGCGCAGTTGAAGAAGGTCGCCGAAGGCCTGCGTCAGCGGCTGCTGAAGGTCAACGGCGTCAACAAAGTCAATCTCTACGGCACCCAGGACGAGCGCATCTATGTCGAGTTCAGCCACGCCAAGCTCGCCACGCTCGGCATCACGCCCCAGGCCTTGTTCGACTCGCTCGCCAAGCAGAACAATGTGACACCGGCCGGCACGGTCGAGACCTCGGCGCAGCGGGTGCCGCTGCGCGTCACCGGTGCGCTCGACGGCGCCAAGGCGGTGGCCGAGACGCCGGTGGAAAGCAACGGTCGCGTGTTCCGGCTCGGCGACATCGCAACCGTGACCCACGGCTATGTCGATCCGCCGAGCTTCAAGGTGAGCCAGGAGGGCAAGCCGGCGCTCGGCATCGGCGTCGTCACCGCCAAGGGCGCCAACATCCTCGAGCTCGGGAAGGATGTGCATGCCGCGACCGACGATTTCATGAAAGCGGTGCCGCAGGGCATCGAACTCAAGCAGATCGCCGATCAGCCCAACGTGGTCGAGCACGCCGTCGGCGAGTTCGTGCATTCCTTCGTCGAGGCGCTGGTCATCGTGCTGTTCGTCTCGTTCCTGGCGCTCGGCTGGCGCACCGGGATCGTCGTGGCACTGTCGGTACCGCTGGTGCTCGGAATCGTCTTCATCGTCATGAACGCGATCGGGCTCGACCTGCACCGCATTTCTCTTGGTGCCCTCATTATCGCACTCGGACTTCTGGTCGATGACGCCATCATCGCGGTCGAGATGATGGTGGTGAAGATGGAGCAGGGCTGGGACCGGATCCGCGCGGCGTCCTTCGCCTGGGAATCAACCGCTTTCCCGATGTTGACCGGCACCCTGGTGACGGCCGCAGGCTTCCTGCCGATCGGTTTCGCCAATTCGGCGGTCGGCGAATATACCGGCAGCATCTTCTGGATCGTCGCCATCGCGCTGATCGCTTCCTGGTTCGTGGCGGTGATCTTCACCCCCTACATCGGCGTGAAGCTTCTGCCCGACATGAAGGCGCATCACGGTCACGACGAGCACGCGATCTACGACACCCGCATGTATCGCGGTTTGCGCCGTATCGTGCGCTGGTGCGTCGAGCATCGCATCACCACGGTCGCGGCGACCGTCGGCGTCTTCGTCGCCGCGATCGTCGCGTTCGGCCATGTGCAGCAGCAGTTTTTCCCGCTGTCCGAGCGGCCCGAGCTGTTCCTGCAACTGCGGCTGCCGGAGGGCACGGCCTTCAACGTCACCGAAAGGGCGGCGAAGAAGGCGGAAGCGCTGCTGAAGGACGACAAGGACATCGCGACCTACACCGCCTATGTCGGCCAGGGCTCGCCGCGCTTCTGGCTCGGTCTCAACCCGCAGCTGCCGAACGAGGCCTTCGCCGAGATCGTGATCGTCGCCAAGGATGTCGCCGCACGCGAGCGCATCAAGGCGAAGATCGAGAACGCCGCCGCCGATGGCGCGATCAACGAAGCGCGCGTCCGCGTCGACCGCTTCAATTTCGGTCCGCCGGTGGGCTTCCCCGTGCAGTTCCGCGTGATCGGCCCCGACACCGCCAAGGTGCGCGACATCGCCTATCAGGTGCGCGACGTGATGCGGCAGAATCCGAATGTGAGGGATCCGCAGCTCGACTGGAACGAGCAGTCGCCGTACCTCAAGCTGGTCGTCGACCAGGATCGCGCCCGGGCGCTCGGGCTGACGCCGCAGGACGTCTCGCAGTCGCTGGCGATGCTGATCTCGGGCTTGCAGGTCACGACCATCCGCGACGGCATCGAGAAGGTCGGCGTCATTGCCCGCGCGGTCCCGTCGGAGCGGCTCGACCTTGCCCATGTCGGCGACCTCACCATCACCTCGCGCAACGGCCTGGCCGTGCCGCTGCAGCAGATCGCCAAGATCGAGTATTCACATGAGGAGCCGATCCTGTGGCGACGCAACCGCGACATGGCGATCACCGTGCGCTCCGACGTCGCCGACGGCGTGCAGGCGCCTGATGTCACCAACCAGATCTGGCCGAAGCTTGCCGATATCCGCGCGCATCTCGAGCCGGCCTACCGGATCGAGATCGGCGGCGCGGTCGAGGAATCGCAGAAGGGCAATGCCTCGATCTTCGCGCTATTCCCGCTGATGGTCGCCGTGATGCTGACGCTTCTGATGATCCAGCTGCAGAGCTTCTCGCGCCTGATCCTGGTGTTCCTGACCGCGCCGCTCGGCATCGTCGGCGCCTCGCTCGGCCTCAACGTCGCCAACGCGCCGTTCGGCTTCGTCGCGCTGCTCGGCCTGATCGCGCTCGCCGGCATGATCATGCGCAACACGGTCATCCTGGTCGATCAGATCGAGACCGACGTCGCCCATGGCTTGACCCGCAAGGAGGCGATCATCGAGGCCACGGTGCGCCGGGCCCGGCCGGTGGTGCTGACCGCGCTGGCTGCGATCCTCGCCATGATCCCGCTGTCGCGCTCGGCCTTCTGGGGACCGATGGCGATCACCATCATGGGCGGGTTGTTCGTCGCAACCTTCCTCACGCTCTTGTACTTGCCAGGGTTGTATGCTCTCTGGTTCCGCAAGAGCCTCGATCAGCGTGGGACGGACGCTGAAACTGATCCTGCGGCGCAGCATGAGCGGCATGCGGATGAGACCATTCCGCTCGCCGAGGCTGCTGAATAAATCCCGCTGAATGGATCGCGCTGAAAATCGCGTTGGACAGAGGAGAATGATGGCGAGCATGGCGCTGGTTTCCGACCATATCGAGCCCGATACGCGCGAGCGGATTCTCGTGGTGGCGGAGCGGCTGTTCCGGCAGATCGGCTACCAGAAGACCACCGTGGCCGACATCGCCAAGGAGCTCCACATGAGCCCGGCGAATGTCTATCGCTTCTTCGATTCCAAGAAGGCGATCCATCACGGTGTCGCGCGAACGCTGATGGGCCAGGTCGAGGTGGCGGCGGAGGAGATTGCGGCGCGTCCCGGACCGGCGGTGCCGCGCCTTCGTGAACTGCTCGCCACCATCCATATCATGAATACCGAGCGCTATGTCGGCGACGCCAAGTTGCACGAGATGGTTGCGGTCGCCATGGAGGAGAGCTGGGAGGTCTGCGAGGCGCATATGCTTCTGATCACGGAGATTATCGGCCGGGTGATCGGGCAGGGCGCGGCATCGGGCGAGTTCGAGGCGGTCGATCTGCCGCTCTCGGCCCAGTGCGTCACCACCGCGATGCTGCGATTCTTCCACCCGCAGATGATCGCTCAATGCGAGCGGAAGCCTGGACCGACCATCGATCAAATGATCGATTTCGTGCTGGTCGGGCTTGGTTCAAGGAAGGTTGCGAGCTAGTTTCCCGTCATTGCGAGCGAAGCGAAGCAATCCAGGGCCGCAAGGAAGCGCTGGATTGCTTCGTCGCTTGCGCTCCTCGCAATGACGGAAGGGTGAAGGCGTGACCGAGCAGGACTTGCATTTCTACGAACCGAAGAACGGCCACGGCCTCAAGCACGATCCCTTCAACGCCATCATCGCGCCGCGTCCGATCGGTTGGATCTCCTCGCGCGACAAGAGCGGCAACGTCAATCTCGCGCCTTACAGCTTTTTCAACGCCTTCAATTACACCCCGCCGATCGTCGGCTTCTCCTCCACCAACTGGAAGGACTCGGTCGCCAATATCCAGGACACCGGCGAATTCGTCTGGAATCTGGTCACCCGCGACCTGGCCGAACGCATGAACGCGACCGCCGCGCATGTCGCTCGCGACGTCGATGAATTCAAGCTGGCCGGCCTCACCCCCGTACCCTGCAAGTTCGTGAATGTGCCGCGGGTCGGCGAGAGCCCGGTGGCGTTCGAGTGCAAGGTCTCCCAGATCATCCAGCTGCAGGGCGCCGACGGCACCAAGGCCAATGCCTGGCTCACGCTCGGCGAAGTGGTCGGCGTCACGATCGACAGGTCGCTGATCAAGGACGGCGTCTACCAGACCGCGCTCGCGCATCCGATCGTGCGCGCCGGCCGCCGCGGCGACTATTTCGAGATCACGCCGGAGGCGATGTTCGAGATGGCGCGGCCGGATTGAGGCGCTATTCTAGCGCCTGGACCTGCTCTGCGGCGACCGGAACCGCATTGTTCGCTCGCCGTTGATCGGGGGCGCGCGTAACTCACTCGATTCTCATGCGAAAGTGTCAGCTGAGAACTGTCACCTGAATCGCCGGGTGTTGGGCTAAGATGGCGTCGCTCCGGCGCCGGCGCTACCTTCGTCGAAAGAGCGTTCGAGGACAAAACCGTTCGAGGACATGGCTATGAATTCGTTCCGCCGCGATTTCATCACCAAGCCGATCTTCTCCTGGGCCCGCGGTGTCCTGCCGTCGATGTCGGCGACCGAGCGCGAGGCGCTGGAGGCGGGCGATGTCTGGTGGGATGCCGAGCTGTTCACCGGCAACCCCGATTGGACCAAGCTGCTCGCTGTCCCGCCGGCGATCTTGACCGAGGAGGAGCGCGCCTTCCTGGATGGCGAGGTCGACGAGCTCTGCAGAATGCTCGACGACTGGAAGATCAATTGGGAATGGCGCGATCTGCCGCGCGAGGTCTGGGACTTCGTCAAGCGCAAGAAGTTCTTCGGCATGATCATTCCGAAGGAATTCGGCGGGCTCGGCTTCTCGCCCTATGCGCATTCGGAAGTCGTGCGCAAATTGTCCTCACGCTCGATTGCGGCAGCCGTGACTGTGATGGTGCCGAACTCGCTCGGGCCGGGCGAACTCTTGATGCGCTTCGGCACCCGCGAGCAACAGGAGCGGTGGCTGCCGCGACTGGCGGATGGGCGTGACATTCCCTGCTTCGGACTGACCAGCCCGGAGGCCGGCTCGGATGCGGCGGCGATGGTCGATAGCGGCGTCATCTGCAAGGGCGAGTTCGAAGGGCGCGAGGTGATCGGCCTCAGGCTCAACTGGCACAAGCGCTACATCACGCTCGGCCCGGTCGCGACGCTGCTCGGGCTCGCCTTCAAGGCCTATGATCCCGATCACCTCGTGGGCCACCAGGACGAACTCGGCATCACGGTGGCGCTGATCCCGACGCATCTGCCCGGCGTCCGCATCGGCCGCCGTCATCTGCCGTCGATGCAGGTGTTTCAGAACGGTCCGAACTGGGGCGAGGACGTCTTCATCCCGCTCGACTACGTCATCGGCGGCAAGGCGCGGCTCGGGCAAGGCTGGCAGATGCTGATGACGGCGCTGGCTGCCGGGCGCGGCATCTCCTTGCCGTCACTGTCGGCCGCGGGTGCGGCGTTCGCCGCCCGCGCCACCGGCGCCTATGCGCGGATCCGCGAACAGTTCAACATCCCGATCGGCAAGTTCGAAGGCATCGAGGAGCCGTTGGCGCGGATCGCCGCGACGGCCTACCTGCTCGATGCGGCTCGCCGGCTCACCTGTGCCGCGCTCAATGCCGGGCATCATCCTGCCGTGATCTCCGGCATCATGAAGCTGCACGCGACCGAGCGGATGCGGATCGCGATCGACGATGCGATGGACATTCATGGCGGCAAGGCAGTGATCGACGGACCGCAGAACTATCTCGGCAGCATCTATCGCGCCGTGCCGGTCGGCATCACGGTCGAAGGCGCCAATATTCTCACCCGCAACCTGATCGTGTTCGGGCAGGGCGCCATCCGCGCGCATCCTTATCTCTTGCAGGAGATGAATGCGCTTGCGGACAGCGACCGCAAAACCGGGCTCGACGCCTTCGACACCGCGTTCTGGAAGCATGTCGGCCACAGCATCACGACACTGTTTCGTGCCTGGGGCCGCAGCTGGACCTTTGGGATCTTTGCACCGGCGCCCGAAGCGGGGAGTGCGACCGGGCATTATCGTCAGCTCTCGCGTTATGCGGCTGCCTTCGCGCTCTGCGCCGATATGGCGCTGCTCACGCTGGGCGGCGCGTTGAAGCGCAAGGAGATGTTGTCGGCGCGCTTTGGCGACATCCTTTCCGAGCTCTATTTGTTGTCGGCCGCGCTGAAGCGCTGGCAGGATGAAGGCCGTCGAGCCGAAGACCTGCCGCTGCTCGAATGGTGCATGGCATCGGGCTGCAGGACGATCGAGAACCGTTTTGCCGAGATCATCGCCAATCTGCCGAACCGGTTTGTGGCAGGGTTTCTGAAATTCGTGGTGCAGCCGTTCGGCGCGCGGGTGCTCGGACCCTCGGATCGCATAGTTCATCAGTGCGCGCAGATCCTGCTCGCGCCATCAGCAGCGCGCGACCGGCTGACGCCTGACCTCGCCGAGGTCGATGATGACGGGCCGGTGGCGCGACTGGAGAAGGCGCTGCGGCTTGTCGTCGCCGCCGAGGACATCGTGAAGCAGCTGCGCGCCGCGCGGCTGCGCGATCCCGCCGAAGCGGTGAAGAAGGGCGTCATTACGCAGAGTGATGCAGACCGGCTTATCGCGGCCCACGAGGCGGCGGCCAAAGTGATCGAGGTCGACGATTTCGCAGCCGAGGCGCTGTCGCCGATCGCCGGCAAACCGGCCGATGTGCATCAATTCTTTCAGCAGCTCGGCGAACAGAGGGCGGCAAGCTGATGGCACGCGCGGTCTACATCATCGACGGCAGCAGGACGCCGTTCCTGAAGGCGCGTTCCGGGCCGGGGCCTTTCACGCCGGTCGATCTCGCCGTGCAATGCGGCCGGCCGCTGCTCGCGCGCCAACCCTTCGCGCCCGATCGCTTCGACCAGGTGATCCTCGGCTGCGTCAATGTGATCGCCGACGAGATGAATCCGGCTCGTGTCGCTGCGCTCCGGCTCGGGATGGGCGAGCGGATGGTCGCCTTCACCATGCAGATCAATTGCGGCTCCGGCATGCAATCGATCGACACCGCCTACCGCTATATCCGCGAGGGCCACGCCGATCTGATCCTCGCCGGCGGCGCCGAAGCGTTGAGCCATGCGCCGCTGGTCTGGCCGCAGCAGGGCGTGCGCTGGTTCGCGGGGCTTGCCACCGCAAAGACACTGGCCGCCAAGATCGCGGCCGCGTTGAGAGTGAGGCCCAGCTACTTCAAGCCGGTCATCGGGCTGGAGCGCGGGCTCACCGATCCCGTCACCGAGCTCAACATGGGGCAGACCGCGGAGAAGGTCGGCCATCTGTTCGGGATCACCCGGGCGCAGGCGGACGAGTATGCGGCCGAGAGCCACCGACGGCTTGCCCGCGCCCAGGCCGAGGGCTGGCTGAAGGGCGAGGTCGAGACCGCGTTCGCGCGCGACGGCAAGTTCTATGATCACGATGACGGCGTGCGGCCGGACTCGACGGCGGAGTCGCTGGCGAAATTGCGTCCGGTGTTCGAACGTCCCTGGGGCCAGGTGACCGCGGGCAATTCCTCGCAGATCACCGATGGCGCGTCCTGGGTGATCCTGGCCTCGGAAGATGCGGTGGCGAAGCACGGGTTGTCGCCGAAAGCCGTCATTCTCGACAGCCAGTGGTCGGCGCTCGATCCCTCGATCATGGGCCTTGGTCCGGTGCTGTCGGCCACCGCGCTGCTGAAGCGCAACAATTTCGCTTTGCAGGATGTCGAGACCTGGGAGCTGAACGAAGCCTTCGCCGCGCAGGTGCTTGGCTGTCTCGCTGCCTGGCAAGACGAGCGGTTCTGCCGCGAGGTGCTCGGCCTCGACGGCGCGGCCGGATCGATCGATCGCGCCAGGCTCAACGTCGATGGTGGTGCGATCAGTCTCGGTCACCCCGTCGGCACGTCGGGCAACCGGATCGTGCTGCATCTGGTCAATGCGATGAAGCGGCTCGGCACGCGGCGCGGCGTTGCCACCGAATGTATTGGCGGTGGGCTCGGTGGTGCCATGCTGATCGAGGCGGTGTGATCATGAAATCGCAAATCATGGATGTCCTCAGTGATCGCGTGCGCGAGCTTGGGCCGGTGGCTGATGCGGCAGGCCCGTACAAGAACTTCAAGCTGACACGCGATGAGGACGGCATCGCCTGGCTGCTGTTCGACCGGCCCGGGACCAGTGCCAACACCTTGTCTGCGGACGTTCTCGAGGAGTTCGATCGCGTCCTCGCCGAGCTGGAAGCGCACCGGCCGTCCGGGCTCGTCATCCGCTCTGCGAAAGCGTCCGGGTTCATTGCCGGCGCCGACGTCAATGCTTTCCGCGGCGCGAGCGATGCGCGCGCGGTCGGCACCGAGATGCTGCGCGCGCATGCGGTGGTCGACCGGTTGGAGGCGCTGCGCGTCCCGACGGTCGCCGTGATCCACGGCTTCTGTCTCGGCGGCGGGCTCGAAGTGGCGCTTGCCTGTCAGTCACGGATCGCGATCGAGGGAGCCCGCTTCGGTTTCCCCGAGGTGATGCTGGGCCTGCACCCGGGCCTCGGCGGCACCGCGCGCTTTACGCAAGCGGTCAATCCGGTGCAGGCGATGAGCCTGATGCTGACCGGCAAGACCATCGATGCGCGCCGCGCCAAATCGCTCGGACTGGTGGATGCGGTGACGCAGGAGCGCCATGTCCGCGGCGCGGTGAAGGATGCCGTGTTCGGGCGGCTGAAGCGCGCCAAGCCCGGCATGCTGAACGCGCTGCTCAATGCCGGCCCGGTGCGCGGGCTGCTCGCCAATCGCATGCGGAGCGAAGCGGAGAAGAGCGCGCCGCGCGAGCATTATCCTGCGCCTTACGCGCTGATCGATTTGTGGGAACGGCATGGTGGCGACAAGGTCGCGATGCTGCGGGCGGAGCAGACCTCGTTCGCCGGCCTGATGGTGACGCCGACCGCGCAGAACCTGATCCGCGTCTTCTTCCTGCGCGAGCAGATGAAGAAGAGCGCCGGCACCGGCAGCCAGGTCCAGCATGTCCACGTGATCGGTGCCGGCGCGATGGGCGGCGATATCGCGGCCTGGTGCGCCAATCAGGGCTTGCGCGTCACGCTCGCCGACATGAAGCCGGAGCCGATCGCAGGCGCGATCAAGCGCGCCGCCGATCTGTTCAATAAGATCATCCGAACAGGCCCCGAAGTGCGCGATGCGCTCGACCGGCTGATCCCGGACATGGCGGGCGAAGGTGTGCGCAACGCCGACTTGGTTATCGAGGCGGTGCCGGAGAAGCTCGAGCTGAAGCAGAAAGTCTACGCCGCGATCGAGCCTCGCATGAAGGGCGATGCGATCCTTGCCACCAATACGTCGAGCATTCCGCTTCAGGATCTGCGCACCAGCCTGCTGCGGCCGGAACGGCTGCTGGGGCTGCACTTCTTCAATCCCGTGTCGCGGCTGCAGCTCGTCGAGGTGATCCATCACGAGGGCACCGATCAGGCATTGTTCAGCCGTGCACTCGCCTTTGTCGGCGCGATCGATCGGTTGCCGCTACCGGTGAAGAGCTCGCCCGGCTTTCTCGTCAATCGCGCGCTGACGCCCTACATGCTGGAAGCGATGGTGCTCCTGGATGAGAAGATCGACCAGACCGTCATCGATGCCGCCGCGCGCAGGTTCGGCATGCCGATTGGGCCGATCGAACTCGCCGACCAGGTCGGGCTCGACATCTGCCTCGACGTCGGCGACATGCTGCGTACCAAATTCGGCGACGCGCTGCCGCCGACGCCGGCGTGGCTGCGCGAGAAGGTGGCGAGAGGCGAGCTCGGCCGCAAGACCGGCAAAGGCTTCTATAGTTGGCGAGAAGGCAAGCCTCAGCGCATCGCGAGCCAACCGACGGAGCGCGAGCCCTCGCAAGAGATGATCGATCGCCTGATCCTGCCGATCTCCAATGTCTGCGTTGCTGCCCTGCGTGAGGGCATTGTGGATAATGCTGATAGTGTGGATGGAGCGATGATCTTCGGCACAGGTTATGCTCCGTTTCGCGGTGGCCCCTTGAATTATGCGCGCACGCGCGGCATCGAGGATGTCGTGACCACCTTGCGCAGCCTCGCGCAGAAATTCGGTGATCGGTTCACCCCCGATACCGGTTGGGAGACTTTCAGGTGACCGAAGCTTCTGTTCATGCCGCATTCACCACATCGAGCGAGCCGGGTGGCGATCTCTGCATTCGCACGCTTGCGATGCCGGCCGATACCAACGCCAATGGCGATATTTTCGGTGGCTGGCTGTTGAGCCAGATGGATGTCGGCGGCGGCGTGTTCGCTTCCAAGGTCGCGAGATCGCGTACGGTCACGGTGGCGATCGAAGCGATGAATTTTCGTAAAGCTGTCTATGTCGGCGATCTGGTCTCCGTGTATGCCAACCTCGTTCGGCTCGGCCGCACGTCGATGACGGTGCATCTCGAAGCCTGGGTGCTGCGACGCAAAGAGGAGCAGCCGATCCTTGTGACCGACGGTAATTTTACTTACGTCTCGATCGACGATGATGGTCGTCCGCAGATGATCAAACGGGACGGCGCGGCGGCGGCCAGCTAGATAGGCCCAGGAGCGCGTGCAGTTGGACGTATGCAGTTGTTAGCATAATCGTTCTGCTTCTCGCGCTATAGCGAGCCGCTTCTGCTAGGAATTTGCAGGCATGTGGCGGGGTTGAACGCATTGGCATCAGGCGCAATCGATGCGGCCGATCCCGGTGAGCCGATCACTCGGCAAGAATTGCCGTGCGTATTGCGACGGTACTTTTAGCCGCAGCCCGCTACGTTTGTCTGTTCAAGGCGCGAGGTCTTCGTTAGTCATCTTAGCGTAGCGCCATTCGGGTGACGTATTGCGCACCAGTGGTTGTGTAGCTACTATCATGATGATTTGTGGTGTGTAGTCGTGACTTGCTGCTCCAGCAGGACAGAGATTGACGCATCAAGACAACGGCGTCGTCCAGTTCATGACGGTGGCTCGCCATCCGACGAGGCTTCGGCCTCCGCTAAGCGAATACGATGGCGAGCAGCAATGCGACGGGAGTTATGATTGGTGGAGTTGGATATGTCCGATGTTGACGACAGGTTGACTTTGGAAGTTCTTAAAAGGCTTCAGCAGCGGCTTCATCGTGCCGAGAACAAGATTGATGATTATGAGATCGAGCTGAACCTATTTCGAGAGCAGCAGATTTCAGTGCTTCGAGATCTGCACCAGATTTATGAGTTGCTCGGCCAGCACCACGAAAGCTTGATCCATGCGCGCGGGCCATCGAAGCCGACGCTGGTGTCGCGCGATGAATCCCGATGAGAGTGCTCTCCATTGGTTCGACAAGGGCGTGCGTTCGAGCTTATGGGCTGGCCTCGCCGGCGGGTAGAAGCAAAGGACGCCGGTGACCTGCAGGACTGTGGCGGGCGTCGTTGCGGTGCTGGGATCAGCGCCGCCCACCAATAAGGAAGCATGACCAGCCGTGCGGCGAATTTGAAGTTCCGATCAAATCCGCCGGGCCGTCTTCATCGGAACACCGGGGTGCGGCACCTGGTCCCTGGAACTCCTGCCGTCATCCTCCGTTATAGGCCCGGACTTAAGCTGAAGGACTGGGTAATGTCGGACACCTACATCATCGAGGTCAGCAATCAGGCGGCAGGGATCGTCGTGCGCGACTGCGGTGGCTATCGTTTCTTTGCTGCGTCGCATCGCTTCAACCCACTCGAGGGCCAGGTATTTCGCAATGCGCGCGAGGCGGAGCGCGCGGCGATGCGGCTCGTCAACGGTGAATTGTCAGCGGCGGCGTAAGCACGGCAGGCTCTGGACAAAGAGCATGCGGCGGTTCCGGCTGTCATCTCCCGTGAGTGGCGGCCGCTTCGAGGGCTCGGGCGGATTGACGCTTGCGAGAATCCGCCGCACCATGGCGCTCTATCAAGAGGCGTGCCATGGCCCTGCTTTCTCAACGTCAGACCGAGATCCTCAATCTGGCGCGGTCTTCGGGCCGTGTCATGGTCGAAGATCTCGCCCGCCGCTTCGAAGTCTCTGCACAAACCATCCGCAAGGACCTGAACGATCTCTGCGAGCAGCGCGCGCTGACCCGTATCCATGGCGGCGCCATCATCGCCTCCGGCGTTGAGAACCTGGCCTACGAAGCGCGCCGGTTCGTCGCAGCCGAGGAGAAGAAGGCGATTGGAGCGGCGGCTGCGGCGCGAATCCCGAACGGGTGCTCGCTGTTCATCAACATCGGCACCACGACGGAGGAGGTCGCGAGCGCGCTCTCGGCGCACCAGGACCTGCTCGTCATCACCAACAATCTGAACGTCGCGATGCTGCTCTATCGCCATCCGCGCATCGAGGTGATCGTCGCCGGCGGCACAGTGCGCCGTTCCGATGGCGGCGTGGTCGGGTCGACGGCGACGCAACTGATCGGCCAGTTCAAGGTCGACTACGCGATCATCGGCGCCTCAGCGATCGATGAGGAAGGCGCGCTGCTCGACTTCGACTATCGCGAAGTGCAGGTGGCGCAGGCCATCATCGCCAACGCGCGTAGCGTGATGCTGGTGGCCGACTCCACCAAGCTTCATCGTTCCGCGCCGGTGCGTATCGCGCATCTCAGCCAGATCCAGACCTTCGTTACTGATCGTCCTCTGCCCGATGGGCTCGCCGGCCTGTGTCACAGCCGCGGCATCCAGGTCGTCACGGCGATGCCCACTGCCGATTTGGAGGACGGTGGCGATGTGCCCGAGGCTTCAACTTCAACGATACTTCGCCGGGCCTGAGGACACGTTCGCCAGCCCATTTTGCTGCGGCGCATTCGCGACATTCCTGTGAAATTCGGTTTGCTTTCACTTTCGTTTGTGTTTATCTCGCAAACGAAAGCGAAATCGCCGGAGTGAAGGCGATTGCCGGGGGAACGTCGGTTGGAGCGGATTTACGACCTCGCCATTATCGGAGGCGGCGTGAACGGTTGCGGCATCGCCCGCGATGCGGCCGGACGCGGCAATTCGGTATTTTTGTGCGAGATGAATGACCTGGCCAGCGGGACCTCGTCCTGGTCAACCAAGCTGGTGCATGGCGGCCTGCGCTATCTCGAATATTACGAGTTTCGGTTGGTGCGCGAGGCGCTGATCGAGCGCGAAGTTCTCTGGCGGATCGCGCCTCACATCATCAGCCCGCTGCGCTTTGTTCTGCCGCATCACGCGGGCCTGCGGCCGGCTTGGCTGCTGCGCCTCGGGCTTTTCCTTTACGACCATCTCGGCGGCCGCAAGCTGCTGCCGCCGACGCGCTCGGTCGATCTGCGCAGCGACGAGGTCGGCAAGCCGCTGCTTGCGGGGCGGTATTCACGCGCCTTCGAATATTCGGATTGCTTCGTTGACGACGCCCGTCTCGTGGTCCTGACCGCGCGCGACGCCGCCGACCGCGGCGCCGTCATCCGCACCCGCACCCGCGCGACCGAGATCCGGCAGACCGGCGGCGTCTGGCAACTGACCGTCGTGAATACCGAGACCGGCGAGCGCGAAACCATCCGCGCCCGTGCGCTCGTGAATGCCGGCGGCCCCTGGGTCGAGGAGGTGCTGGCGCGCGGCGCCGGCGTGAATGCCAAAGCCAAGGTCCGCCTGGTGCAGGGCTCGCACATCGTCGTGCCGAAGCTCTATGACCACGATCGGGCCTACATCTTCCAGAATGCCGATGGCCGCATCGTCTTCGCGATTCCCTACCAGCAGGACTTCACGCTGATCGGCACTACCGATCGCGACTATCACGGCGATCCGGCCAAGGTGAAGGCGACGGAGGAGGAAATCCGTTATCTCTGCGCGGCGGTCGGCGAGTATCTCGCCAAGCCGGTCCGCCCCGAAGACGTGGTGTGGACCTATTCCGGCGTGCGCCCGCTCTATGACGACGGCGCATCCGAGGCCAAAGCCGCGACGCGCGACTATGTGTTTGAGCTCGACACGCCCGACGGACTGCCGCTGTTGTCGATCTATGGCGGCAAGATCACGACCTATCGGCGGCTCTCCGAGGAGGCGCTGGAGCGCCTGTCGCCATATTTGAAAGGCGGCAAGGCGGGCGCGGGCTGGACGGGCCAGTCGCCCTTGCCCGGCGGTGAGATGGTGGTTTCCGGCGTGCCGGCCCTGGCTGCGGAGTTGCGCAAGGCCTATCCGTTCCTGGCCGAGGCGCATGCGCGCCGGCTTGCCCATGCCTACGGAACGCGCGCTGCAAAAATGCTCGGCAACGCTGCCGCAGCTTCCGATCTCGGCCAGGATTTCGGCGCGACCTTGACGGAGCGCGAAGTCAGGTACCTGATGGCGGAAGAGTGGGCATGCACGGCCGAGGACATCGTGTGGCGTCGATCGAAGCTTGGTTTGCGGATGTCGCCGCAGGAGATCGCGGCGCTCGATCATTGGATCGAGGCCAACCGCGCCTCCGTTGTCGCGCCCGCGCGTGAGGCGGGAGGACGCGCATGAGCGTGACGCTCGACCAGGTCACGCGCGTCGTCGATGGTCTTCCGACCATTCGCGATGTGTCGTTGACGCTGCAGCGCGGCACCTTGAGCGTGCTGCTCGGCCCGACCTTATCGGGCAAGACCTCGATCATGCGGCTGCTTGCCGGGCTCGACAAGCCGACCACCGGTCGCGTGCTGGTCGACGGCAAGGACGTCACCGGCGCCGACGTGCGGCAGCGTTCGGTCGCGATGGTCTATCAGCAGTTCATCAACTATCCGTCGCTGACGGTCTATGAGAACATCGCTTCGCCCCTGCGGGTGCAGGGCAAGCCGCGCGACCAGATCGAAAAGCGCGTCGCGGAGGCGGCGAAGCTGTTGCGGCTCGAGCCTTATCTGCAGCGCACGCCGCTGCAACTCTCCGGCGGTCAGCAGCAGCGCACGGCAATCGCCCGCGCGCTGGTGAAGGGCGCCGACCTGGTGCTGCTCGACGAGCCCCTGGCCAATTTGGACTACAAATTGCGCGAGGAGCTGCGCGCGGAGTTGCCGCGCATCTTCGAGGCCTCGGGCGCGATCTTCGTCTATGCCACCACCGAGCCGTCGGAGGCGTTGCTGCTCGGCGGCCGTACCATCTGCATGTGGGAGGGCAAGGCGCTGCAGGTCGGTGAGACCGCCAGCGTCTACCGCCGCCCGGACACGTTGCGGGTGGGGCAGGTGTTCTCCGATCCGCCGATGAACATCGTCGGCATCGTGAAGCGCGGCGACCAGGTGCATTATGACGGCGACGTTGCTGCGCCGGCGACCGGGCTCTATGCCGGTCTGGCCGACGGGACCTATCGTGTCGGTTTTCGGCCGCATCAGCTCGGGTTGACCAAGAGCGGCGCCAGCCACGGCCGCCACGCTTTCCCGGCGACCGTCTCGGTCACCGAGATCACGGGCTCCGAGAGCTTCGTCCATTTGTCCCGCAACGGCGTGAACTGGGTCGCGGTATTGCACGGCGTGCACGAATACGAACCCGGCGAGGCGCTGGACGCCGTGCTCGACCCCGGCAATATCTTTGTCTTTGATGCCGCCGACCGGCTGGTCGCGGCCCCCAGCGCCTGAGGGAGATGCCGAATGGCCCGCATTGACCTCGTCGACCTCGCCCATGCCTACAACGGCAACGTTGCCGACACCGAAAGCTACGCGCTGAAACCGGTGACGATGACTTGGCGCCAGGGTGGCGCCTATGCGCTGCTCGGCCCCAGCGGCTGCGGCAAGACCACGCTGCTCAACCTGATATCTGGCATTCTGACGCCCTCGCGCGGCAAGATCCTGTTTGACGGGACCGACATCACGCAGCGATCGACCCGTGAGCGCAACATCGCGCAGGTGTTCCAGTTCCCGGTGATCTACGACACCATGACGGTCGGCCAGAATCTCGCATTTCCGCTGAAGAACCGCGGCGTGCCGAGAGCCGAGATCGACAAGCGCGTTGCCGAGATCGCTCATCTCTTGGATCTGACGCAGGATCTCGACCGCAAGGCGACGCGGCTCACGGCGGATGCCAAGCAGAAGATCTCGCTCGGGCGGGGCCTCGTCCGCTCCGACGTCGCCGCCGTGCTGTTTGACGAGCCGCTCACGGTGATCGACCCCGAGCTGAAGTGGCAGCTGCGCTCCAAGCTGAAGGCGCTGCATCGGGAACTCGATCTCACCATGATCTACGTCACCCATGACCAGACCGAGGCGCTGACCTTCGCCGACACGGTCGTGGTGATGCATGACGGCCGCGTCGTGCAGAGCGGCACGCCGGCCGAACTGTTCGAAAAGCCCGCGCACACCTTCGTCGGCTACTTCATCGGCTCGCCCGGCATGAACATCTTGGCGGCTGAGGTCAAAGGGCACGAGGCGCGCATCGACGGTCACACCCTGACGCTGTCGCGCAGCTATGACGCGCTGGCTGCGGCCGGGAAGATCGAGGTCGGCGTGCGTCCCGAATTCGTAGAGGTGGCCGAGCCCGGGCCCGGGCTTCTCGCCGCCAACCTCGAGCGGATCGACGATCTCGGACGTATCCGCTTCGCCCGCGTGCGGGTCGGTGACGTGAAGTTCGCCGCGCGCGTGCCGGCCGGCTTCTCGCCGTCGGGTTCGTCCGTCGGGCTGAAGTTCGATCCGTCGCATGTGCACGTCTACGCCGACAGCCGTCTGGTCGAGGGAGTCGCCTGATGGAGAAGACCATCAACAACAAGGCCTGGCTCCTGGTGTTGCCGGTGTTCCTGCTGGTGGCGTTCTCCGCCATCATCCCGCTGATGACGGTGGTGAATTATTCGCTGCAGGATACCTTCGGCAACAACCAGTTCTTCTGGAACGGCGTCGGCTGGTTCAAGGAGTTGCTCGATCCCTCGACCGATCTCGGCGGCCGCTTCCTCGCCTCGCTCTGGCGCAACCTCATCTTCTCTGCCGTGGTGCTCGCGATCGAGGTGCCGCTCGGCATCGTGGTGGCGCTCTCGATGCCGCGCGCCGGCTGGACCGTCGCTTTCTGCCTGGTGATGCTCGCGCTGCCGCTGCTGATTCCGTGGAACGTGGTCGGCACCATCTGGCAGATCTTCGGCCGCTCGGATATCGGCCTGCTCGGCTACGTGCTGAACCGGATCGGCATCGACTACAACTACGTCTCAAACGACTTCGACGCCTGGGCAACCGTTATCGTCATGGACGTCTGGCATTGGACCAGCCTGGTGGCGCTGCTCTGCTACGCCGGCCTGAAGTCGATTCCGGATGCTTATTACCAGGCGGCGCAGATCGACGGCGCCTCGCGCTGGGCGGTGTTCACCGCGATCCAGCTGCCGAAGATGCATCGGGTGCTCCTGATCGCGGTGCTGCTCCGCTTCATGGACAGCTTCATGATCTACACTGAGCCGTTCGTGGTGACCGGTGGCGGACCCGGCAATTCCACCACCTTCATCTCGATCGAACTCGTCAAGATCGCGCTTGGCCAGTTCGACCTCGGCAAGGCGGCGGCACTGTCGCTGGTCTACAACCTGATCATCCTGATCGTCTGCTGGGTGTTCTACACGATCATGACCAATGCCGGCGCCGATCGCCGGCCGGCGAAGAAGGGAGGCGCGTGATGCATTCGATTCCGGGCCGCCGCATCATCATGTCGGTCTTCCTGGTCTTTCTGCTGTTGCCGATCTACTGGCTCGTCAACATGAGCTTCAAGACCAATGCCGAGATCGTCTCGACCATGACGCTGTGGCCGCATCAGCCGACGATCGCGAATTACAAGCTCATCTTCACCGACGAGAGCTGGTATTCCGGCTACATCAATTCCTTGAAATACGTCATCCTCAACACGGTGATCTCGATCGCCGTGGCGCTGCCGGCGGCTTACGCCTTCTCGCGCTACCGCTTCCTTGGCGACAAGCATCTGTTCTTCTGGCTGTTGTCCAACCGGATGGCGCCGGCCGCGGTCTATGCGCTGCCGTTCTTCAACCTGTATTCCGCGATCGGCCTGTTCGATACGCCGTGGGCGGTGGCGCTGGCGCACTGCATCTTCAATGTCCCGCTCGCGGTCTGGATCCTCGAAGGCTTCGTGTCCTCGGTGCCGCGAGAGATCGACGAGACCGCCTTCCTCGACGGCTATTCGTTTCCGCGCTTCTTCGTGAAGATCCTGGTGCCGCTGATCGCAAGCGGCATCGGGGTGGCCGCCTTCTTCTGCTTCATGTTCTCCTGGGTCGAGCTCCTGCTGGCGCGCACGCTGACCTCGGTCAACGCCAAGCCGATCTCGGCGGTGATGACGCGCACGGTCTCCGCCGCCGGCATGGATTGGGGCCTGCTCGCCGCCGCCGGCGTGCTCACCATCATCCCCGGCGCGCTCGTGATCTGGTTCGTCCGCAACTACATCGCGCGCGGTTTCGCGCTAGGTCGGGTGTGACCATGAACTGGCAAGCCCGCCGAAATGAATTCGGTGCGCTCCCTCCCCGGGGAGGGGAGTGGACCATCCTCGGTGAGAGAGCGTCCAGTTCCTCTCCGTCAATTGTTGCCTGGAGGCATTGAGCCATGGACAGCATCGCCTGGATGGCCTGGACGCTGCCGACCGCGATCTTTTTCGTGGTCCTCGCCTGCATGCTCGGCGTTATGACCTGGCTCGCTGCCGCCTATCCCGAGGCCGAGCGTGTCGGGGTCTTAAGGATCCCGACCACGCGCGGTGACCGCCTGTTCATTTCGCTGATCCTGGCCGCCGTCATCCACCTCGCGTGGATCGGCCTGGTCGGCACCGATACGATTGCGACCTTGCCGATCGGCGAGGATGGCATCGAGGTTTCGGGCCTGTGGCTCGCAACCGTCATTTCACTTGCGTCAGCCTTTGCGATCTTCCGCACGGTCTGAGGCAGGCGAAAAAGAGCAGATCCGGGGGCAACCCGGGCCTGGAGAAGTCTGTCGCTGCAACGGAGGAACACCATGCGATATCTGCCGGAAGGAAAGGGGCCTGCGACGAGGGTTAAGGCTCTCAAGGTCAAGGCCTTGATGATGAGCAGCGCGCTCGCGCTGTTGGCGGCATCCGCCGTAGTTACTGGACCAGCCTATGCGGACGAAGCGGCCGCAAAGAAATGGATCGATTCCGAATTCCAGCCGTCCACGCTCTCCAAGGACGACCAGATGAAGGAAATGGAGTGGTTCATCAAGGCCGCTCAACCCTACAAGGGCATGGAGATCAATATCGTCTCCGAGACCCTGACCACGCACGAATATGAATCCAAGACGCTGGCCAAGGCGTTCGAGGAGATCACGGGCATCAAGGTCAAGCACGACATCATCCAGGAGGGTGACGTCGTCGAGAAGATCCAGACCCAGATGCAGTCCGGCAAGAACCTCTATGACGGCTGGATCAACGATTCCGACTTCATCGGCACGCATTTCCGTTACGGCCAGGCGGTCGACCTGACGGACTGGATGGCGAAGGAAGCGAAGGACGTCACCGATCCCTATCTCGACGTCAACGACTTCATCGGCAAGTCGTTCACCACTGCTCCGAACGGCCATCTCTATCAGCTGCCGGACCAGCAGTTCGCGAACCTCTATTGGTTCCGCTACGACTGGTTCACCAACCCGGAGTACAAGGCCAAGTTCAAGGCCAAGTACGGCTATGATCTCGGCGTGCCCGTGAACTGGTCGGCCTATGAGGACATCGCCGACTTCTTCACCAACGACATCAAGGAGATCAACGGCGTCAAGGTCTATGGCCACATGGACTATGGCAAGAAGGACCCCTCGCTCGGCTGGCGCTTCACCGACGCCTGGCTGTCGATGGCCGGCAACGGCGACAAGGGCCTTCCGAACGGCCTGCCGGTCGACGAATGGGGCATCCGCATGGAAGGCTGCCGTCCGGTCGGCTCCTCGGTCGAGCGCGGTGGTGACGTCAACGGACCGGCTGCGGTCTATTCGATCGTCAAATATCTCGACTGGCTGAAGAAGTACGCTCCGCCGCAGGCGCAGGGTATGACCTTCTCGGAGTCGGGTCCGGTGCCGGCGCAGGGCAACATCGCCCAGCAGATCTTCTGGTACACCGCCTTCACCGCCGACATGGTGAAGCCGGGTCTGGCCGTCATGAACGCCGACGGCACGCCGAAATGGCGCATGGCCCCGTCGCCGCATGGCGCGTATTGGAAGGACGGCATGAAGCTCGGCTATCAGGACGTCGGCTCGCTGACGCTGCTGAAGTCGACCCCGGTCGACCGCCGAAAGGCAGCCTGGCTCTATCAGCAGTTCATCGTGTCGAAGACGGTGAGCTTGAAGAAGAGCCATGTCGGCCTCACCTTCATCCGTGAATCCGACATCTGGGACAAGTCGTTCACGGAGCGTGCGCCGAAGCTCGGCGGCCTGATCGAGTTCTACCGCTCGCCGGCGCGCGTGCAGTGGACCCCGACCGGCAACAACGTGCCTGACTATCCGAAGCTCGCGCAGCTCTGGTGGCAGAACATCGGTGATGCGGCCTCCGGAGCCAAGACGCCGCAACAGGCGATGGACTCGCTCGCTGCGGCCCAGGATTCGGTGCTCGAGCGCCTGGAGAAGTCCAAGGTGCAGGGCGACTGCGGTCCGAAGCTGAACAAGAAGGAGAGCGCCGAGTACTGGTTCAACAAGTCGGCGAAGGACGGCAACATCGCGCCGCAGCGCAAGCTCGCCAACGAGAAGCCGAAGGGCGAAACGATCGACTACGACACCCTGATCAAGTCGTGGCCGGCGACTCCCCCGAAGCGCGCCGAGGCGAAGTGACGGCCGCAGGCCGTCAGGTCGTCCACACTCACGGTCGTCGCCCGGCTTGACCGGGCGATCCGGTACGCCGCGGCGTCCGCGAGGGCCGCTACCGTCTCGGAGTACTGGATGCCCCGCCTGCGCTGGGCATGACGGAGGAGAAAGAATACGAAAGGCCGGGAGCGATCCCGGCCTTTTGCATTGCTCTGTCCTTCGTCATTGCGAGGAGCGGAAGCGACGAAGCAATCCAGATCTTTGGCTGCGCAAGATTGGATTGCTTCGCTTCGCTCGCAATGACGGTTACTATTCGGGCGTGCTCGCCGCATCGCCTTAGAGCATGATCCGGAAAAGTGGAAACCGGTTTTCCGAAAAGATCATGCTCAATCAAACAGATGAGATCATGATGCGGCTTCTTCTAACCGCATCATGATCTAAGGAGCTTGCCATGCGCATGATTTTCCGCTGCGATCCTGCGCTGGAGCCGTATCTGCCGCGACCTGTGCCGGCGCGCACGATGCTGCCGGACTGGCTGCGGCGAATGCCGGCGTCGGCGCATTCCGATCTGCATGGCCGGGACATCCGCACCGTCAAGCAGTGCCCGCCCTTCGTCGATGCGATGGCCCACGGCGTGATGATCCTGCTGCCCTGCGACGTCAATGTCGAACGCGGTGCCTTCTCCTGGGACTGGGACGTTCCGGAGCCTGCGACCGAGGGACACCCCCGTGCGCCGCTCAGCTTTCACGTCGCCGCGCAATTTGCGGGGGCCCCGTTCGCACAAGGCGAACGCTCGGCGATCAAGTTCAACAGCTTCTGGACCATCGAATGTCCCGACGGCTGGTCGCTGTTTGCAACTCATCCCGTCAACCGCGACGATCTGCCGTTCCGCACCGTGACCGGGCTCGTCGATGCCGACCGCTTCCATGATGGCGGCATCAATTTTCCGGCGCTGTGGACGGCGCTCGATTTTTGCGGCGTGCTTGCGAAAGGAACGCCGGTCGCACAATGTTTTCCGGTGCCGCGGGAAACCATCGAACTTGCGTTCGAGCCGTTCGACCCGGCACATGGCGCAGCGTATTCCAAGACCGTCGCGGAGGTGCTGGCTGCGCCGAACGTCTACCGCAAGCGGTTTCGCGCTCGCCGGGGCCGGCTAGTCTAACCAGCTAAAGCGAGCCGCAAGGCGGCCTCGTCGAGCCAGAGCCGGCCGTGCGACGCCGAGGTCAGGGCCATGGCGATCGATCCGAACATTTCAGGCCTGAGATGATAGGCCTGTCGATAGGCCTGCATCGCGGTATCGCGGTCGCCGCTTTCCTGCAGCACGATGCCGAGATTGAGTGCGGCCTCGGCGAAATCGGGTTTGAGCGCGAGCGCCTTCCTGTAGGCTGCGGCCGCGCCGAGGTGGTCGCGCTGATCCTGGCGAACCAGGCCGAGATCGAACCAAGTCGAGGCGGGAGCGTCATCGGATGCGGCAAGCTCGAGATGCGATCTTGCGGATGCAAGATCGCCATCCTCGAAGGCCAGCCGCCCGAGCCGCGCGGCGGCTTCGCCGTGCTGCGGAAGCACTTTGAGGATGGCCTGCCAGGCTTCGCGCGCCTGGGCGCGGCAACCCGCCTGGTCGAGGATGCGCGCCTTCTCGACGAAGGCTTCCCGCTGCGGGGCCAACGCCAGCGCGCGGTCGACATGGTCGAGCGCGGCAGAGAAATCCTTGTCGGCACGCGCGATGCGCGCGGCAAGCAGTTGCGCGGCGGCATTGTCCGGGCGTTGCGCCAGGCTCGCGGCCAAATGGGTGCGGGCGGGTGCAATGTCGTGCAGCGCATACAGCACCGCGGCCAAGAGATGGCTCAGCCTCGGTTCGCCGGGCGTGCGTTTCAGCTCCTGCTCGCAGAGCCGGCGCGCCTCGCCGGCGCGTCCCGCGTTGAAAGCGGCCGCGGCGCGGCGCACGATGTCTTCAGTCGTCGATCCCATGCGGGGACGTTATCGCGTTCCGCGGCGTGCGCCAACGAGAAGCCGAACAGGTACGACCTTCCCGACGCAACGACAGGCGCGGCGATCTTGATGCGCGGCTTCTGGCCGAACTGCTGATCGAGCTGCTCACGTCATGCTGCCGGGAAGGAAGCAGCGGATCTCCACGCGAAGCCACTTGTCGAGCTCCCGATAGTAAATGGGCCAGACCATCGTCCGACCCGACCGGTTCGGCTCGGTGATGACGGCGTCCTCCGGAACGTCCCACCATTGCCCTTCGATCCGCACGCGGTAATGACCTGCCGTCATGTCCCAATCGACATCCGACAGCGCCGTTCCGTCTGCGTCGGAACAGCAGGGCCCTTTGCGCGAACGAAGACTTTCGAACCAGCTTTTCAATGGAGAGTTGGCATAGCGGCCGTCGAGATCTCGAGCCGCGGCGAGATGCAGAGAAGGCGCATTTGTGATCAGGGCGACGGTCCCGGCAAACAGAAGCAGGCTCGCGCGATAGCTGTTACGCATTGAAGCAAAGAGCGTCCGTCGAGCGAGGCCTGCAGTCCCATCAGGAAATTTGTGGTGTGTGGAGAGATCGGTCGGTGTTGATTTGGAAGGTTTTCTGCGCATCACAAGAGGCCTTGCGTTTTTGGGATTGCGAGAAAGCTTCCTTGAGGTCTGTGGCGGAAGTTCGTGATTGTTGCACGAAAGCGCGAACTACATCGGATCGCGACGAAAAAGTCGACGGTGATATCCGTCGAAGGATAATCATCATGGAGCGGGCATGGAGATATCCCGAGATGATGTAGTAATGTTCTACTGATTTTGATCGATTAGTTCACTTGCCAGGTGAAGCTGACGCACTCTCTCAGATGGAGCGTCAAGGCTGTCAGCTCGCACGAAGCGCTCGGAATGCTGGCCGACTTTGAACGAGTGCCAGAGTTAGCCGTGTCCCGTCGGCGACGGAATGCGCTTCGATTCCGAAGTTCGCAAACCAGGTAGCCGCCGTTGGACACGGACTTCTGAGTCCAGGCCCTGGTCCCGAAGCAGATCGGGAATTTTTCCCGTTTGAAACGGGAAATCTTTCCAGGCAAGACCGCCTTGAACTGGTCGAGAACAGTGCGCAATCTCGCGCCAGGCGAGGCAACACAAGATGATAGCCAGATCCCATTGGAACTGGGCATCCGCCGCGACGTCGAACGGCTTGGCCGCGCCTGGAGGACAACATGAGTGATGCGCAGCTTCCACCGCGCAGATTGGTTGCATCCCGGTTTGTCGGCGCCTTTACCGCGGCGTTGCTCGGGCTCATGCCCGCGGCCGTCCTGGCTGAGGAGGCGGGGGCGCCGCCAGCGCCGGTTGCGGGCGTAGGCCTGGTCATGCCGCTACCCCAGGGGCTGTCGCCCTGGAGCATGTTCATGCAGGCCGATATCGTCGTGAAGGCGGTGATGATTGGGCTTGCGCTGGCGTCGGTGGCGACGTGGACCGTGCTGGTCGTCAAGCTGATCCAGCTGCGCAGCGTGCGCGGCGAGGCACGGCGCGCGCTGTCGGTCGTCATTGCCGCCCGCTCCTTGATGGACGCGATTCGCCAGCTCGGTGAGCAGAGCAGTGTCACCGGCCGCTTTCTTAGCATGGCGGATGACGAGATCGAGAAGTCGCGCGGCCTGCCCGCCGATGGCATCAAGGAACGCGTCAGCTGGCAGTTCGAGCGGATCGAGGCGGCGGCTGTGCAGCGCATCGGCCGCGGCATCGGCCTCCTTGCTACGGTCGGCGCGGTCGCGCCGTTCGTCGGGCTGTTCGGGACGGTCTGGGGCATCATGAACAGCTTCATCGGCATCTCGCAGGCGCATACGACCAACCTCGCGGTCGTGGCGCCCGGCATCGCCGAAGCGTTGCTCGCCACCGCCTTCGGTCTTGCCGCAGCGATCCCGGCGGTCGTGATCTACAACGTGTTCGCGCGCGCCACCGGCACGTATCGGGCGGTGCTGGCCGATTCCTCGGTTGCCATTATGCGCCTGTTGAGCCGCGATCTCGATCGCCAGGCAATGCCGCTCGATGTGAGGCGGGGCTTGCGTGCGGCGGATGCGCCTACTCTGTCGATCGCCGATAGCGCGGAGTGAGCCATGGCGATCCGGCTTGCCAAGCGCGACGACGAGTTTGCGGAGACGCACGAGATCAACGTGACGCCGTTCATCGACGTCATGCTGGTGCTGCTCATCATCTTCATGGTCGCGGCGCCCCTTGCGACGGTCGACATTCCGGTCAACCTGCCGTCGGCCTCGGCCGAGCCCGCGGCGCGCCCCGACAAGCCGATCTTCGTCACTTTCCGAGCCGATCACTCGCTGGCTGTCGATGATGGCACAGTTGCGCGCGACGAGCTTGCCGCGGTGCTCGATGCTGCAACCGGCCCAGACCATGGCCAGCGCGTGCTGCTGCGGGCCGACCAGGCGCTGTCCTATGGCGAGGTGATGGATGTGATGAACCTGCTGCGCAACGCGGGCTACACCAAGGTCGCGCTCGTTGCGGTGGAAAATCGAGGCAGCCCGTGAGCGTGCTGACGGTCGATCCGTATCAGCCGGAGCAGGGCCGGGACGCGGCATTGTGGACGGTGAGCGCGCTGGTGGTGGCTGCGCTCCATGTCGGGCTGGCCGCGGCTTATCTGCTGCTCAAGCCCGTGCCGGACGGGCGCGCGGAAGCACCTGCCATCGACGTCGCTTTCGTGCCGGCAGCCGCTCCGCCGGCTGTTGCCGCGCCGGACGCCCCACAGGCCGCGCCGACTCCGCCGGTTGAGCAATCGGCGCTCGAGCCGCCACAGGTCGAGCCGCAAGTTGATCCGGTCGTCCCGCCGGATGCCGTCACTGCGCCCGCACCGGCACCAGCCGAACCGCAGGAGAAGGTCGAACTGCCGCCTGAGCCTTCGCCGCCGCTCGCGTTGACCACGCCGGAGCCGCCGCGCACGGAGGACGCCATTGTCGCTCCGCCTCCGCCGCCCAAGCCTGTCGAGGTGAAGCCGGAGCAGCACAAGCCGGTGACGCCACATGAGCGCGCGGAGCGCAAGCCGGAAGACAAGCACGACAAGCCCGAGCACAAGACGGCGCGTGCGAAGCCTGCAGCCGAAGCGAGCAAGCCGACCCGGATGGCCGCCGCGCCCAATCCCGGTGCGCAGAGCGAAGGCGCACGGGCCGGGCAGGCGTCCTGGAACAGCGAAGTGGTGGCGCAAATCCGCCGTTACGCGGCTTATCCGGCCGATGGCGGGGGAGCGAGCGGCACGGTGATGGTCAGCGTCGTCATCGATCGTGGCGGTCGGCTGCGGTCGCACCGGCTGGCCGGCAGCTCCGGCTCACCGGCGTTGGATCGCGCGGCGCTGGCCATTGTCGAACGCGCGCAGCCGTATCCGCCTTTTGCACCCGGCATGACCGAGGCGCAGGTTACGCGCACTGTTCCGCTGCATCTGCGCCCGCGCTGAGTGGCGTCACCACTTAGCGATCACGGGCTCATACGTCCCGTTACTTCGTGCAATCGGCCAGATCCGTATCGCGCACCACGAACTGCGTGCCTTCCTTGAGGTCGATATTCTTGGCGATGCAGATACGGCCGTTCTTGTCGGCGAGCCTGATGTCGTAACGCCCAGACTTGACGCCGACCAGCGTCATGCGTTCGTTGTGATCGACCTCGCCTTCGTCGTCGTTCTTGCACTGGTCCGGTCCCCAGCTCTTCGAGCCGACCGGCGCGAGCTGCATCTTCACTACGGTCTGCCCAGTGCGGTTGAGGAAACGTGGGCCGTCGTCGGTCCATGCGGCCGAGTTCGCGAGGACAAGCAGAACGCTGATGACGAAAGTCCGGTGCATGGGACGTCTCCTTGTGGTGCGGGATCGGACGAGCTCAGCGCCGTCGCGATGGAGGGGAGGGATGCCTAGAAATCTTTGCCGATGCTGGTCTTGAGCGCGAGGCCGCGCGATGCGTTGGTCAGTCCGTAGCCGATGCCGAAGCTGAGTTCGAAGCCCTTGAACCTGGTGTCGGCGACGGCATAGAGCGTCTGCATCTGCTGATGCCACGGCAGGACGGTGCCGATCGGCCCCAAGTTCGAGAAATGCTCGATCCCGACCGTCCATCTGTCGTTGAGGCGCTTGACGAAGCGAATCGAGGGCTCGAACGCCGAACCGGCGCCATCGATGCCGAACGTCATGTTGGCGTTGAAGATGAGCTGGTAGTCGTTCGGCAGGTTCACGCCGATGATCGGCGTGAACATCTGGGCGACGCGCGGATTGGCTTCCTGCACGAACCGCGGCGCGTTCGGATTGCCGGCGGCCGCCTTGTTCGCAACCCACAGGTCCGGCGTCAATCCGCCCTGCGGCGAGAGGATGGTCCGCGAGACGAGGCCCAGGAATACGGTGCGCTCCAGCCGATCGCCCTGAATGAGAGTCTGGCGGATCGTCACGCCGCCGGATTGGAAGGAATAGCCGGGGATGCCGTTGTCCATGCCGCCCATGGTCATCGGCACGTTGGCGCGCGCGAAGGCGTAAGGCGATGTGAGCGCAATCTCGTACCATTCGGTCGGCGAATAGCCGATTTCGGTTTCGCCTGTCAGTGCGTGCTGAGGTACGCGCTGTCCTCCCGCCTGCGCCGGCGGATTGAAGGTGGTGACGTAGCCGAAGCGCTGCTCGACCTGGAAATGTCCGGGCGAGGCGGGATCGTTGCCCTGGATCTCCTCGGCACTCACGCTGCAAGGCGACGCGAAAAGGGCGACGACGATCAGCCGTCGCAGAAGTTGTATCTGCGGACCAGACGGTTCTTTGCCGATGATCGACCGCATTGCCCTCGCGCTCCCCTCATCGACGGAGCTAATGAGTGCGCAGGGCGAAAAAATGCGTCGGCCTCGGCTGAAAGGTGACCCAATCGAGGAACTACAAACAATCGACGCCGCATTTTACTAAAGATGTGCCGCGATCGGCGTCGATAGGGAGCTTTTGGCAAGGTTGTAGGGGTATTTTGACCGAGGAACATGGCAGGTCCCTGTCACCCGCACGCTGGCCGATATGAGCGAATGTGGCAGCCTGCCAACATATTCCAGCCCAAGACGGATGGCAGACGTCACCTCCGCCACCCGGCAAGTCTTGGTTGATGCGAGGCATTCGATTGTTGGAAGATCCCGTCCGCGCGCGGCGCGGCTGCCGTGAACGGGGCCTGCGAACCGCGGCAGTGGCTATGGCAATGTCGATGATCGTCTCCGGCCATGCCTTTGCTGATAATCTGCAGCGGGTGCGACCAGGCCCGGTCGGTATACATTCGTCCCATCGCAGCACGGTGGCGCGCTCTTGCGCTTCGCATCCTGTCATGCGATGTCGACATGGCGCTGTCGGTGTAGCAAAGCCGACACGGGCTGACGTCCATGACCGTCCCGGCTCCTATTTCCTTCATGGTCCCCGCTTCTGATCTTCGGCCGCAAGTGCAAATCTACCTGATCGTCCCGCCACGGCCGGGCATTCGTCCTTGAAGATCCGGGACATCTGGCATATGCGAAGACTTGTTAGCTCGCGCGGATCGCGTGGCTGAAGGGAAGCGCTCTGCCTCTTCCTTGCGCACGTGGAACGCGAATTTGATCATTTCACCCCCGCGCAGAGCTGATCGCGGTGGGACCAAGAGGGCACATTCGATGAATTGGAAAAAGGCGATCACGGCAGCCGGCTTGTGCGCGGCGGCAATTTTCGGCACGATGACCATTGCAACCGGCGCATCGGCAGCCTCCAGCTTCCTGAAGTCCATCGATCCCGATAATGACGGAACCGTCGATGTCAACGAAGCCAAGGCGGCGGCCTCGCTGCTGTTCGACCGGTTGGACCGCGACCACGATGGCACGCTGGATCGCAAGGAACTGCACGGCCGGGTGTCGGCGAAGGATTTTGCCGCGGCTGATCCGGACAACGACGGCACCCTGACCAAGGACGAGTTCCTCGCCCTGGTCGTGAAGCGCTTCAAGACCGCCGACCCGGACAATGACGGCACGCTCGATGCGAAAGAGCTGAAATCGGTCGCGCGCCTGCTGAAGTGAGGCGTCCGATCAGGGTGATCGGCGCAACCACATGGTTTTGAACATTAAAGTGCGATGCGCTTCGGTCGGAAGCCGTCGCATTTTGCTTGCCGGCAGGAGCACCTGCGGTCGGCGGGGCATCAGCCGAATTTCTGACGCGTGATCTCGACGGCGAGACGGATCAGATCGGAGAGGCCGCGCGCGCCGAGCTTGCGTCGAAGCCGAAAAGTAAGGTTGACGACGGTCTTGTAGCTGATCCCGAGATGATCGGCGATGGCTTGGTAAGGCCTGCCTTCTGCAAGCAGGCGGACGACTTGTTGTTCCCGCGGAGTCAGGGCAGCAAAGCGATCGTTCTCGGTTTCCGCGCGAACCAGCGCGACCCTCCTCGCTAGCTCCAGATCCATATAGCGCTGCCCCGAGCGGACGTGCTCGACGGCTTTGGCCAGTTCTTCCGGCGGCGCGTCCTTGGCAAGGTAGCCGGTCGCGCCGGCCGCGATCGCGGCCCTGACGATGCGCGGATCGAGATGCATGCTGAATACGAGAATGGCCGGTCGGGTGGCATGAGATCGGAGACGCTCGATCAGTGCGAGCCCTCCGAATTCTTCGCCATGCAACCGGAGGTCGATGACGACGACGTTGGGCTGGCGATCGAGAAAGGTCTGGTAGGCGGTTGCAGAGTCGTTGGCGTGAAGGACGGTGGTGACGCCGGCTTGCTCGAGCAGGAGGCGGCAAGCGGCGATGACGATCGGATGATCGTCGACAAGAAGAACTTTGCTCATCGGTGAGAAAGGTGTGGCCAAGACGCATCAGCGGGAAACGATTTATATCGGGTGCCGCGAATGGCGCGATCCTAAGGCGATGCAGCGGCCCTTTAGGCCGGGATCGCAGCCCCTTTCTTGGCGGCGGGAAAAATGTCCCTGGAGGTCGGGGAAAAATCCCTATTGAAGCGGTCGGAACCCGTCTCTAGCAATGTTAATGCATGTAAACACGTAGTTCGACTGATTTGTTCGAAGCTCGGGGCGCCGGGCAGCCGCGGACGGGAATCGTCGAAGATTGAAGTGGGGGACGTCTTGACCAAGCTTGGAGCGCTGAAGCGTGCGCTGCTGTTGACCTGCACGATGCTACCTGGGGCTGCGTTCGCGCAGCAGACCTTGCAGACCATTGAAGTCGTCGGCGTGGCGCCGGTGCCAGGGGGCGGAGAGATCGACAAGGAAAAAGTCCCGTCGAACGTTCAGACGATCGATGCGCACGACCTCGATCATACCAAGACGCCGACGCTGCTGGACGGCATGCTGCAGTCGTTGCCCGGCGTCTCCTTGAGCGATCAGTCCGGCAATCCGTTCCAGCGCAATCTCGACTATCGCGGCTTCACTGCCTCTCCGGTGCCGGGCACGCCGCAGGGCATCGCGGTCTACCAGAACGGCACCCGGATCAACGAAGCCTTCGGCGACGTCGTCAACTGGGATCTGCTCCCCGAGGTCGCGATCGCGCGCATGACCTTGATGCCGAACAACCCGCTGTTCGGCCTGAACGCGACCGGCGGCGCGTTGTCGATCGAGATGAAGAACGGCTTCACCTACCACGGCACCGAGGCGCAGCTGTTCGGCGGCTCCTTCGGTCGCATTTCGGGGAGTGCGCAATCCGGCTATCAGGACGGAAACTTTTCGGCCTATGTCGCCGCCGATAGCACCTACGATCGGGGCTGGCGCGACTATTCGTCGTCGTCCCAGATCAGGCGCATGTATGTCGATCTGGGCGCGCGCGGCGACCAGACCGAATTCCACGTCTCCTTCACGGGCGCCGACAACAAGCTCGGCTCGGTGGCGGCGACGCCGATCGAGATGCTGAACCAGCGCTGGTCGAGCGTCTACACCTGGCCGCAGAGCACCCATCTGCAACTGGTCTTCCTGCAGGCCAACGCGAAATGGACGCCGACGGATACGTTCACCGTGCAGGCCAACTCCTATTTCCGCGCCTATCGTTCCGCCCATGTCGACGGTAATGGTACCGATGCGCAGGCTTGCGATGACAACGGCGCGTTCGCCGGCCAACTCTGCATCGGGGATGGCGCCACGCCGCTCAACCAGAATATGGCGGTTCTCAACACATTGGCCGGCAACACCGCGCTCGGCGAGATCGATCGCAACTGGACGCGCTCGAACAGCTATGGCGGCTCGTTGCAGGCGACGTCGACCAATCAGCTGTTCGAGCATGATAATCACTTCGTCGTCGGCACCAGCGTCGATCATGGCCGGACGCGCTTCCAGGCCAATTCCGAGCTTGGCACGGTCGATCCCAACACTCTTTTCGTGAATGGGACCGGCGTCTACATCGATCAGCCTGCAGCCGACCTGACGCCGGTCAACCTCACCGCCAAGAACACCTATGTCGGTGTTTACGCCACCAACACCTTCGACATCACCTCACAGCTGTCGTTCACCGCCGGCGGCCGCTTCAACTTCGCGCAGATCAATTTGCAGGACGAGACCGGCCTCAATCCGCTGCTCACCAGCCGCAACAACTATTCGCGGTTCAATCCGGTGGTCGGCCTGACTTATCGGGTAACGCCCAATCTAACGGCCTATGCAGGATATTCGGAGGCCAACCGCGCGCCGACGCCGCTCGAGCTCGGCTGCTCCGATCCTGCCACGCCGTGCCAGATCGACAACTTCCTGATTGCCGATCCGCCGCTCAAGCAGGTGGTGTCGCATACGGTCGAGGGCGGGTTGCGCGGTGAGTGGTCGGGCGGCGCCGTTGCCGTCGAGCCGCTGCCGAGCAAGGCGCCGGCCAAGGCCATCGACAATGGCTGGCGGCTGCGCTGGGGCGTGAGCCTGTTCCGCACCCAGAACAGCGACGACATCATCAACATCGCGAGCTTGGCGGTCCCGAATTTCGGTTACTTCGCCAACGCCGGCACCACCTTGCGCCAGGGCGTCGAAGCCAAGGTCGATCTGGCCTGGAATCGCTGGACGGCTTACGCCAACTACACCTTCGTCGACGCGACCTTCCGGAGCAGTTTTATTGCCAACGACCCGAACACGCAGACGACGGTCGACGTGCTGCCGGGCAGCCACATCCCTGCGGTCCCGGCCCATCGCCTCAAGCTCGGTGCGGAATATGCCGTGACCGACGCCTGGAAGATCGGCGGAGATCTCAACTATATTGGCAGCCAATATCTGCTGCGCGACGACTCCAACATCTATCCCAAGGTGCCGGCCTATTGGGTGGTCAACCTGCACACGTCCTATCAGGTGACGAAGAACGTGGAGGTGTTCGGGCTGGTGCAGAACCTGTTCAACAAGCATTATTATTCGGCCGGTACCGTGTTCAGTCCCGCAGGCTTCAACAACTCGACGCCCGGCGGTGCCAACATCCTCAGCTTCAACGATCCGCGCAGCATGCTGCCGGGCGCGCCTCTCGCGGTCTATGCCGGCATCAAGGCGACGTTCTGAGAAAACGGACTGACACGGATCCCAAGGCGCATCTGCGCCGCCACGGCCGCCTCCACCGTGGCAAAAAGGCCGGGAGCGATCCCGGCCTTTTTCTTCGTCATTGCGAGGAGCAGGTCTCTCGCACCTGGATTGCTTCGCTTGCGCTTCGCAATGACGGTGAGAGAGCCTTCCCGATTATTCCGCCGCCTGCGATTGCTTCAGCGTCGGATAATCGATGTAGCCCTTGGCGCCGCCGCCATAGAACGTGGACTTGTCGAACTCGTTGAGCGGCGCACCGGCCTTGAGCCGCTCGACCAGGTCCGGGTTGGAGATGAACAGCTTGCCGAACGCGATCAGGTCGGCCGCATTGGCATCCAGCACCTTGTTGGCGAGCGCGAGGTCATAGCCGTTGTTGGCCATGTAGGCGCCCTTGAAGCGCTTGCGCAAGGATGCGTAGTCGAACGGCGCGATGTCGCGCGGACCGCCGGTCGCGCCCTCGATGACGTGGATATAGACGAGATTCAGCGCGTTGAGTTGATCGACGATGTAGTCGAACAGCGGCTGCGGATTGGAATCGGAGACGTCGTTGGCGGGCGTCACCGGAGAGATGCGGATGCCGGTCTTGTCGGCGCCGATCGCATCTGAGACGACTTTGGAGACTTCGAGCATCAGTCGGGCGCGGTTCTCGATCGAGCCGCCGTAGGCATCGGTGCGCTTGTTGGCGCCGTCCTTCGCGAACTGGTCGAGCAGATAGCCGTTGGCACCATGAATCTCGACGCCGTCGAAGCCGGCCTCGATCGCATTCAGCGCCGCCTGCTTGTAGCTCTCGATGATGCCGGGGATTTCCGACAGTTCGAGCGCACGCGGTGCGGAGACGTCGGTGAAGGCGCCGCCGACAAAGGTCTTGGTCTTCGCCTGTATCGCCGAGGGCGCGACCGGCGCGCCGCCATTCGGCTGCAGCGAGACGTGCGAGATGCGGCCGACATGCCAGAGCTGGATGAAGATGCGGCCGCCGTCGGCGTGCACGCGGTCGGTGACCTTGCGCCAGCCCTCGACCTGCGCCTTGGAATAGATGCCGGGCGTGTCCTGGTAGCCCTGGCCCTGCTGCGAGATCTGGCTGGCTTCGGTGATCAGAAGCCCGGCGGAGGCGCGTTGACCGTAATATTCGGCCGCCAAGGGGCTCGGCACCATGCCTTCGACAGCGCGATTGCGGGTCAATGGCGCCATCACGACGCGGTTGGCCAGCGTGATCGGCCCAAGCTTGAAGGGCTCAAACAGTTTCGACGTGCTCATGTGATCTCCGGATGATGGACTATGAGGGACAATTGTGCGTTGCCGCGTAAGGCACAATTGGGCGAGCCATTCGCGTTACGCAGAGGAGGGCCGCGATCGGTAGCCGCGGGCCTCACCGCATCGGTCAGTTCATGCCCAGGAAATCCCGCTTGCCGATCTCGACGCCGTTGTGGCGCAGGATTCCGTGCGCGATTGCGGCATGGAAATAGAAGTTCGGAAACGAGACGCGGTTGATGAAGTCCTGGCCCTTCAGTGTCGTCGTGACGTTCGGCGCGCTCGGGAAAGTGACGTCCTTGGCCTCGCCGCCCTCGAATTGCGCCGGCTTGAAGGTCTTCAGATAGTCGATGGTCTTCGACAGGCGTTGGTGGAGCTCGGCGAAGCTTGTTTCGGTGTCCGGGGTGCTGGGCACTTCGCTATGGGAGAGCCGCGCGCATCCTTTGGCAGCGAAATCGCAGGCGAGCTGGATCTGGCGCGTGAACGGCAGCATGTCCGGGTAAAGTCGCGCGTTCAGCAGCACCTCGGGCTGGATTTTTTTGGCCTCGCAATGGGCTTCTGCCTTGGCAAGCAGGCCGGTGAGGCTGGTGAGGATCTGCAGATAGGCGGGAACGGTCGAATCGTAGAAAGACATGTGATGCTCTCGTTAAGAGGAGACGTCGCAAGACGCCGCCCTCGGAGATGGGGTTGCCTCCAAGAGAATGCAACTGCATCTTTTTCTATTTTGCGGATCCCGCGCGATCCGCTGCATGGCCCGTGGGGTGGGCTGAGTGGCTTGTCCGCGGATCACTCATCGCATCCTCGGTTGGGCTGCGAGGCCGGGAGTTGTCACACCGATCACGCAGGACACATGTCTGCTTGTCGAACTGCGAACGCGGCGATATCGTCGGGTGCGACTTGTGAGAAAAATCAAAAAGGTCTCGGCCAGAAGAAGTGGCCGTGCAGGGAAGGGAAACGCATGATGTCCGGCATCAGGATCGTGGCTGTTTGCGCCGTTGCTAGCGCAATGGTCACCGGCTCGGCGCTCGCTGACACGAGCGGAAAGAAGATTGCATTTTCAAACAACTATGCGGGCAATTCCTGGCGCCAGGCGATGCTCAAGAGCTATGACATCGTCACCAAGAAGGCGGTCGCCGACAAGATCGTCGCCGCCGCCGATGTCTTCACCACCGCCGACAAGGAGGTGCCCACCCAGGCGGCGCAGATCCAAAATCTCATCCTGCAGGGATATGACGCGATCGTCATCGATGCGGCTTCGCCGGATGCGCTGAACGGCGCCGTTAAGCAGGCCTGCGATGCCGGCATCATCGTCGTGTCGTTCGACGGCATCGTCACCGAGCCCTGCGCCTACCGGGTCGTCGTGGATTTCAAGGCGATGGGGAAGCAGGAAGTCGAGGAGATGGCCAAGTTCCAGCCCAAGGGCGGCAATCTGCTCGAGATTCGCGGCCTTGCCGGGACCTCGATCGACGACGCCATCCACACCGGCATCCTTGAAGGGATCAAGGCGCATCCGGAGTTCAAGATCGTGAGTTCGGTGACCGGCGACTGGGACCAGACCACGGCCCAGAAGGCCGTCGCCACCGTTCTGCCTTCGCTGCCGGACATCGTCGGCGTGGTCGATCAGGGCGGCGACGGCTATGGCGCGGCGCAGGCCTTCGCAGCCGCCGGCAAGCCGCGCCCCACCATCATCATGGGCAACCGGCAGGACGAGTTGCAGTGGTGGAAGGAGCAGAAGGCCAAGGACGGCTATAAGTCCTGGTCCGCCTCGATCGCGCCCGGTGTATCGACGCTGGCATTCTGGGTCGCGCAGCAGGTGCTGGACGGCAACAAGACCATCCCCCACGATCTGCTGGTGCCTTATCTTGCGTTCACGCAGGACAATTTCGAGGCCGAATTGCCCAACATCCCGAAGGGGGGCGTCGCCAGCCACGAATACACGCAAGCGGAATCGATCGCGGCCATCAAAGCCAACATGAAGTAACGGCTGAAGCGGCGGGCGGTTCGCGAAACGCAGGATGGAATGACGGTCACCGGTCCGAAGCTCGTCAAGCTGGACGGCGTCGAAAAGTATTTCGGCGCCGTCCGCGCGCTGGGTGGCGTCGATCTCGCGCTCGACCAGGGCGAATGCCTCGGGTTGGTCGGGCACAATGGTGCAGGCAAATCGACCCTGATGCATGTCCTCGCGGGCACCGCCGTTGCAGATCGCGGGCAGCTGGCGATCCTGGGCGAGGAGCCCACGGGCTATTCGCCCGGGCTGGCGAAGAAGCTCGGGGTCCGCTGCGTCTTCCAGGAGCTTTCGCTCTGCCCCAACCTGACGGTCGCCGAGAACACCCGCGTCTTCCATCCTTCGTTGACCGGCTTCAACTGGCGTCGCAAGGCCGGTCGGCTGATCCTCGAGAAGCTCGACGCCATTTTCCCGGGGCACGGCGTCAGTGCCTCTGACTTGGTACAGGACCTTCCGATCGGGCGGCGTCAAATGGTCGAGGTCGCGCGCGCCTTCACCGCGACCGACGAGCCGGTGCGGCTGATCATCCTCGACGAGCCGACGTCGTCACTCGATGTCCACACCGCGGGGCAACTGCTCGCCTTTATGCGCCGTGCCGTCGCCGAGGGTGTGAGCTTCATCTTCATTTCGCACCTGCTGGGCGAGGTGCTCGAGAATTGCGATCGCATCGTGGTGATGCGCGATGGCCGGACGGTTGCCGACGCCGCCGCGACGACGTTCGATCGCGACGGGTTGGTCGCGGCCATGGGCGACGTCGAGATTCACGGCCGCGAGGCGCGGAGCGGCAACGGGCGTGTCCGCGGCCGGTCGCCCCTCCGCGTCCGCGCCCGCCCCAAGCGACAGAGCGGCATTGCCGAGCTCGTTGCGCATGAGGGCGAGATCATCGGCCTTGCCGGCCTCGCCGGCCATGGCCAGACGGACCTGCTGCTCGGCGTATATTCGGCTGCAACGCGTGCTCAGGCGGGCACGGAGGTCACGGCCAGCGTGGCCTTTGTCGCCGGGGATCGCCAGGCGGACGGTGTGTTCCCGCTCTGGTCGATTGCCGAGAATATCGGGGTGCGTTCCCTCGCCAGCCTACGCCAGGGCCTTTTGATTTCGCCGCGGCGCGAGGACGAACTGGCCAACGTCTGGCGCGACAAGATCGGAATCCGGACGCCCGACGTTCACCACAACATTCTCTCGCTGTCCGGCGGCAATCAGCAGAAGGCGTTGTTCGCCCGCGCGCTCGGTTCGGACGCGCGCATCGTGCTGATGGACGATCCGATGCGTGGCGTCGACGTCGGCACCAAGCTTGAGGTCTACGATCTGATCCGCGAAGAGGCGGACCGGGGGCGGACTTTCCTCTGGTACACGACCGAAACCGACGAATTGAAGCAATGCGACCATGTCTATGTCTTTCGCAACGGCGCGATCGTCGCCGACCTGACCAGCGACGAGGTGACCGAGCAGAAGGTCATCCAGTCCTCCTTCGCGGAGGCGAACTGAGGCCATGAGCGGAGCAAGCGTCGTAGCGAAGGAGGCCGCGCGCGTCCTCGGGAGCGGTAGCACACCGCGGCTCCTGCGGGCATTGCTGCCCGCATTGTCGCTCGCGCTGGTGCTGCTGGCGATCAGCTACCTCAATCCGCGTGCGATCAGCTATTTCGGCTTCACGCTGATGCTCAACCTTGCGGTCCCGATCGCGCTTGCGACGATCGCGCAGATGTTCGTCATCGCCGGTAACGAACTGGACCTGTCGATCGGCGCCTTCGTCGGCTTTGTCGGCTGCGTCACCGCGACGTGGCTGCGCGACGCCCCCCTGATGGGAGTTCTCGTGCTGCTTGGCTGCATTGCGACCTATGCAGGACTTGGAGCATTGATCTATCTGCGCAATCTGCCCTCGATCGTGGTGACGCTCGGCATGAGCTTCGTCTGGCAGGGGCTTGCCATCCTGGTGCTGCCGAAGCCCGGTGGCAAAGCGCCTGACTGGCTGCTCGCCATCATGAGCGTCAAGCCGCCTCTCGTCCCGTTTCCGATCCTGGCCGCGGCTCTGATCGCCGCGCTCGCTTATGTCGGCCTGATGCGGACATCCTACGGCGCCATCCTGCGCGGCTCCGGCGGCAACGCGGTCGCGATCGGCCGCGCCGGCTGGTCGCTGCTGAAGGCCAAGATGGCACTGTTCGCATGCACTGGCCTGTTCGGCGTGCTGTCGGGGCTCGCGCTGATCGGCATCACCACCTCGGCCGATGCAAATATCGGCAACGGCTACACGCTGCTGTCGATTGCCGGAGTCATCCTCGGCGGCGGCGAATTCGTCGGCGGCCGGGTCTCGCCGATCGGCGCTGTCATCGGCGCGCTCACCCTGGCGCTTGCCGCGTCCCCGCTGCTCACCTTCATGCATATCCCGCCGGATTGGCAGGTCGCCGCCAACGGCGCCATTCTGATTGTCGTGCTCGCCGCGCGCGTCCTGATCAGCCGAAGGGAGGCGGAGCGATGAAGGGGACGCTCACCAGAGCTTTCGCCAGACCCTGGATCTGGTCGTTCGCCGGAGCGCTCGCGGTTTGGCTGGCGGCCGTCGTCTTCACCGGCGGCTATGGCGCCGGCGGCATGCTGACCGCGGCGCTCTCGCTCGCCGTGTTCACGGTCATCGTGGGCGTCGGCCAGATGTTTGTCATCACGCTTGGCCCTGGGAATGTCGATCTATCGTTGCCGGCCAATATCGGGCTTGCCAGCGCGGTGGCGATGACGGTGATGGCCGGCGACGACGGCCGCATCGCTCTCGGGCTTGCCGCCGCGCTGGCGTGTGGTCTGGCGATCGGAACGGCCAACTATCTGCTGATCTGGGCCTTGCGGATTCCGCCGATCATCGCGACGCTGTCCGCCAGCTTCGTCATCCAGTCGATCGACATCAGCTATGGCCGCGGGCTGCAGATCAAGCCGCCGCCGGGCTTTGCGGATTTCACCAACATCCAGCTCTTCGGGATTCCGATCCTGGCTGGTCTCACCGTGCTGTTCACGATCGCCGCCGGGCTTGCGCTGCAGCGCACGGTGTTCGGCCGCTCCGTGCTGGCGATCGGACAGAACATGCGGGCCGCGCGGCTGGCTGGTATCAGCGTCAACCGGGTGCGCTTTGCCGCCTATGCGCTGTCAGGAATGCTGGGCGGCATCGACGGCGCGCTGCTGGCCGGCTATTTCCGCGGCGCCAACGTCGATATCGGTAACGAATATCTCTTGGCCTCGATCGCGGTCGTCGTGATCGGCGGCACCTCCGTCGCCGGCGGCAAGGCCAATGTCCCCGGCCTCTGGGGTGCGGCGCTGTTCCTGGTGCTGCTGCTCACAATGCTCAACACCTTCGGCGTCAGCGCCGGCGTCCGCCTGGTGCTGACTGGTCTCGTCATCGTAGCGGTGATTACCGCGGCGGGTGGGGCGGAAGCGGCGCGGTAAGAGCCCGTATTATAGGTAGAGCGGAGCGATATCCACCATCATGGTTGCGAGGATGATGGGTTTCGCGAAGGGCTCAACCCATCCTACGCACATGCGGCGGCGGCTTCCGCAACGGGGCGGAGCGCGGTTGCAAGCACATCACGGTAAAAGCTCTCGCTACTCAACTCCTGCGATCATTGCATTCCAAACGCCTCCTGATTATTGAGATACGTTGGGGAAGAAGAGTATCGGGGGGCGTGATGGTCGGGCGTGGGGCGGGGCTGGGCCTTGCGGCGTTGCTGTTATCAGGATGCGCGACTGACAAGGTCGGGGCGGATTACGCGGCGGCGCCGCAAAGGTTTGGACAGCCCCCGGCGGGAAAGTCCCGTGTCGTCCTGTTGGCCACTCAGAAGAAGGGCCTTCTTTTCCAAGGTACCATCTGTGATGTGACGCTTGACGGTGCGGCCGTGGGGCCGCTGAAGATCGGCACTTACATCCACATGGACGCTCCTGCGGGGCATCATCAGCTTGGCGCCACGCAGACCCTGTTTCCGGGGGAGACGAAGACCGACATCACGACCCAGACCGGTCGCGTGTATTTCTTCCTTGCCCAGCCCAGCCAGCGGTCCAAGGCCGTTTCGACAGGAGCAATGGTCGGTGGCATCGCGGGTGCGCTGGTCACCTCCGCGGTCTCGTCCGGAAGCGACAACCCGGGCCCCATCGATTTTGTGCCCCTGGACGAAGCTGCGGCCCGGAGCAAGATCGAAGAGCTGCAATTGGCGGATGCAGAAGGCGGCCCGTAAAGAGATAGGACGGCGAACGCTGCGCCGTGGGATAAAACCCCGGTCCAATTTAGTTCTCGATTTCGAGTCTGGCGGCAACGTCCTCACCAGTGCGGGCAAGTCGGCGCATTCGCGTCTCCTCCATCGCCGATGAGAGGTCGCGGACCAACTTCTTAAGTTCGGGTGCGAGCTGCTTCGTATTCACGACCTTCAAGGTGTAAGGTGGCTTCAGGGCGTTCATGCCACCTCCAAAGATTGAATCCAAAAAGGCGGCGATCGTGTCGCCATGCCATTCCGGCGCTCCTATTGCTGACTTGAGGACTGCTCGGAAATCGTACGGCGTTTTCCAGCTGCCAGCATCGAGTTGTATGGTGTGCATGGTCTCCTGAGCCCGCTGACCTCTTAGTCGGTTAAAGGAGGTTCTGCGATATCTTGTCTGCCCTTCTGCGACGTATAGCTCTGCAGGAAAGCGCGCTTGCCTAGCGCGTCGCCGTGGCCGCAGGCGCGGCCTGCGCCCGCGGCCCGCCGCGCATCCGCGCCAGCAGCTCCACCGTCGGCCAGGAATCGGCCGGCAAGCCGTACTTCACCTGCATCGCCTTGACCGCGGCTCTGTTGGCCCAGCACCTCGTTGACCTTTGTCGACATCGACAGCGAATCGCAGGGCAGAATTCCAAGTTATCGAACAGGCATGTTGGGGATGGACCGCAGTAGAAGACACGCCGTCAGCCCTAGGGATGTCCACAGACTGTCACGGCCAACGCCGTCTGCTCGGCAATCTCGTCAGCTCGCCAGCACCGGACCGTGTGTCCATCGGGACGCGTCTCAAGCGGTGGGCCAGGCTCGCGATGGCACGCGGCCTCCGCGTAAAGACAGCGTGGGCTGAACGCACATCCATCCGGAGGATTGAGGGGATTGGGAAGCTCGCCCTTTGTCGTCGCGAGCGGTGCGCGACGGAACGGATCGGGAATGGCGCCGATAAGCGTTCGCGTATAGGGGTGTGCCGGCCGTTCGAAGATGTCGCGCCAGTCGCCGGTCTCCACCATGCGTCCGAGATACATGACGGCGACCCTGTCGCTCATATGCTCGACCACGCCGAGGTCATGGCTGATCATGATATAGGAGAGGCCGAGGGTCTCCTTCAATTCCAGCAGCAGGTTGATGATCTGGGCGCGGATCGAGACATCGAGCGCTGATACGGGTTCGTCGCAGATGACGATCCTGGGATTGAGGATCAGCGCGCGCGCAATGCCGATACGCTGGCGCTGGCCACCGGAGAATTCATGCGGATAGCGGTCGGCCTGTTCGGGCCGCAAGCCGACATGTCGCAACATCGTCGCAACGCGATCTTCGATCTCGCTTGCGGCGGTCACGCCATGCACACGCAACGGGCCTGCAAGCGTGTGACGAACGGTCTGGCGTGGATTGAGCGATGCATAGGGATCCTGAAAGACCATCTGCACGATCCGGGCTAATCTCTTTCGATCACCGGACTGCCGTCCTGTGACGACCTGTCCGTCCACCACGATGCGGCCGCGCGTCGGCGTCAACAGACCAAGGATCGAAAGTGCGACGGTCGACTTGCCGGAGCCGGATTCGCCGACCAGGCCGAGGCATTCGCCTCGCTTCAGCTTGAGATCGACACCGTCGACGGCACGCAACAGCCGCCGGCCGCGGCCCAGCAACCCGCCCCCCACGGGAAAATGAACCGCAAGATCCTCGACGCTGAGAATGACGTCGTCGTCCGGCCTTTGCTGGGGGTCATGCATGGTGATGACACCTGACCAGACCGCCGGCCTCCAGCAGCGACGTCTCCGGCGCGCAGGTCCGGCAGATATCGGTCGCTTGGGCACAGCGCGGATTGAACCGGCACCCGTCGGGGAAGCTCGTGATGGCCGGGACCACGCCCGCGATTTCCTTGAGCCGCGTCCGGCCAAGCGCAGCGCGACTGCCCAGCCGCGGCAGCGAGTCGATCAGGCCTTGCGTATAGGGGTGGGAGGGCGTCCGGAAAATGTCCGCCGAGCCGCGCTCCTCGACGATGCGGCCAGCATACATGACGGCAACGCGGCGACACACATTGGCGACCAGGCCGAGATCGTGGCTGATCATCAGGATCGCCGTTCCTTTCTCGGCGCATAAAGTCCGCATCAGCTCGATGATCTCAGCCTGCACGGTGACGTCGAGCGCGGTCGTGGGCTCGTCGGCGATCAGAAGATCCGGGCCGCATGCGAGTGCGATGGCGATCATCACGCGCTGGCGCATGCCGCCCGAAAGCTGGTGCGGGTAATCCTTCGCGCGTCGCTCGGGCGCGGGGATGCGGACGCTCGCCAGCGCCTCGACCGCCAGCTCGTTGGCGTCCCGCCAGCTCTTGCCCTTGTGCAGCACGAACATTTCGGCAATCTGCCGGCCGACCGGTGAGACCGGGTTCAGCGCCGTCATCGGCTCCTGGAAGATCATGGCGATGCGATTGCCGCGCAGCGCCCGTTGCGCGGCGGCTGGAAGTCTCTGGATTTCTCGCCCGTCAAAGCGGATGACGCCGCCGCCGATCGACAAGGGGGGGCGCAACAGGCCGATCAAAGCGAGCGCCGTGATGCTCTTGCCGCAGCCGGATTCGCCGACAAGGCCGAACGTCTCGCCGCGGTCGATGCGGAACGAAACACCCTCCACGGCAGGAGACCGGCTCGCCCCTTGGTCGAGATCGATGCGCAGGTCCTCGATGTCGATCAGCGGCGCGCCCGTCATGTCCGCCGGCTCCGCGATTGTGGATCGAGAATGTCGCGCAGGCCATCGCCGAGCAGGTTCAGGCCGAGCACCGTCAGGAAGATGGCGAGGCCCGGAAAGACCGAGAGCCACGGCGCCGTCGTGATCTGGTCGCGGGCTTCTGACAACATGCTGCCCCAGCTTGGGTAGGGCGGGCGGACGCCGAGGCCGAGGAATGAAAGTGAGGCTTCGGACAGCACCGCACTGCCCATGCCGAGCGTGCCGATGACGACGATGGGTCCCAGCATGTTTGGGAGCAGTTGCGTGATCATGATGCGCAAATCCCCGTAGCCGAGCACGGTTGCAGCCTGCACATAACCCTGGCTCTTGAGCGAGAGCGCGGACGCCCGTGCGATCCGGCAGGTGAACGACCAGTTGGTCAGCCCGAGCGCGATCAGCAGGCTGGTCAGGCCGGGTCCAAGCACCGCCATGATGGCGAGCGCGAAGATCAGCGAGGGGATCGCGAGCATGAGATTGGTCAGGCCGTTGACGACATCGTCCCACCAGCCGCCCCAATAGCCGGCGCTCAGGCCCAGTCCCACGCCGATGACGCTGTTGATCAGCTGCGAGACGATGCCGACCGTCAGCGAGACACGCGCGCCGTACACGACGCGGGAATAGATGTCGCGGCCCTGGCCGTCGGTCCCGAACCACCAGAGCCAGCTCGGGGCCTCTTCCGCATTCATCAGGTTGGCGTCCAGGACCGGGTCCGTGTGCGCCAGCCAGGGCGCGAGCAGGCCGACGAGGACCGCAAGGGTGAACAACGCCCCGCCGATGATGAGATTGGCGCGGAGCTTCATGCGTATCTGATCCTGGGATCGATCACGCCATAGAGCAGGTCGATCAGCAAGTTGATCGCGAGGAAGAACAGCACCACCACCAGAATAGAGCCCTGGACAGCCGGAATGTCGCGCTGCAGGACGCTGTCGACGAGCAGCGAGCCGATGCCCGGCCACGAGAACAATTTCTCGACGACGACCGCCTGTCCCATCAACGCGCCGAATTGCAGGCTGGTCGTCGTGAGAATCAGGACAAGCGCGTTGCGCATCACGTGCCACTTCACGACCCGGGTCTCGCTCATGCCCTTCGAGCGCGCGGTGCGGACAAAATCGGCGGTCATGATCTCGAGGACCGCAGCGCGCGTTGTCCGGGCCAGCAGCGCCATCGGCGAGACGCCGAGGGTCATTGCCGGCAAGATCAGATATTTGAGGCTGCCGTCGCCATAGCCAAAACTCGGCAGCCAGCCGAACTTCAACGCGAACAGGTACATCAGCAGCAGCCCGAGCCAGAATTTGGCCATCGAAAGCCCCGACACCGCCAGGACCATCGCGGCCGTGTCGACGAGACTGCCCGGCCGCAAGGCCGCGACGAAGCCGAGCGGCACGCCGACGACGGTCGCAAACGCCATGGCTGCGAATATCAGTTTCAGCGTCGGCCCCATCCGCTTTGCGATCATGGTCGTGACCGGCTCGTGCGTCCGGAACGAGGTTCCGAGATCACCGGCCGCGAGACCGGCGATGTAGCCGCCGAAGCGGATATAGACGGGCTGGTCGAGGCCGAGCTGTTTCTTCATGCGCGCCTCGACCTGCGGATCGCCGTCGTCGCTCATCGTCGAGACGATGCTGCCGGGAACGACGCTGAACAGCGCAAAGACCAGCAGCGCGACAGCGAGCACGGTCGGAATGGCTTGCAGGATTCGGCGGATCAGGAAGGAGAGCATCGACATTTTTCCTGCCTCCCTCCATCGTTGGTTGCGCTGGAGGGAGCGCGTGAGCGCGGGTCACTTCGCGGGCGAGGTCTCGTCGACCCAGAGCTCCTCGACGTTCTGATGCGTCAACTCCGTCGGATTCAACTGAATCCCCTTGAGCCACGGCTGCACGGCCATGACCGCCTTGTTGTAGTTGAAGAACCAGACCGGCGCCTCGTCATAGAGCAGGGCATTGGCCTTTTGCAGCAGTTGGTCGCGCTTTGCGGCATCATCGGCCTGCCCGGCCTCATCGAGCAGCTTGTCAAAGTCGGCATTTTTGAAGCTCATGTAGTTGCAGGCCGATGGCGGCGTCGAGGAGTGGAAGCATTTGAGCGCGGCCTGGGGATCCGGGCCGGTCGGCTGCGAATAGATGAAGGCCTGGTAGTCGCCGGTGCGAACGACCTCCGCCAGCACCGCGGTCTCGACCTGCTTGACCTTCACCTTGATACCCACCTTGTCGAGCATCGGGATGACGGCCGTGACGATCGGCAAGCCCCAGCTTTCATTCTGGCTGGTGGTCCATTCGAATTCAAAGCCCGTGGGATAGCCCGCGTCGGCGAGCAGCTGCTTGGCCTTGGCGGGGTCGTAGGCATAGGGCTTCATGGTCTTATCGTAGAGAGGAGAGGTCAGCGGCAGCCAGCTGGTGGCGCGATAGGCCTTGCCCTTGACCAGCTTGTTGATGATCAGGTCCGTATCGATCGCATAGTTGATCGCCTGCCGGACGCGCTTGTCGGCGAACGGCTTGAATGCAGGATTCATGCCCATGTAGCGCGTGAAGACCTCGGCGACCTCGACGATGGTGCCCTTGAGATCGGGGTCGGCCTGATAGGCGACATACTGTGCGGGCCCCAGCACCGAGGTATCGATCTCCTTGTTGCGGAAGGCGACATCGCGTGCCGCGGCCTCGCCCATGATCGACACGATGAGGCGGTCGGCGTAGGGCTTGCCCGGCTTGTAGAACCGGTCCCATCGCTCGAGGACGATGCGCGATCCCGGCACGTGCTCGACGAACTTGAATGGTCCAAGGCCGATCGGATGCTGGATGAAGTCCTCCTTGGCGCCCTCGTCGGCGGGATAGATCGACGTGAGCGCGGTGAAGAAGTAGAAGCCCGGATCGACTTTCTCGGTCAGCTTCATTTCGAGCGTGAAGTCGTCGATCTTCCTCAGGCCCGAGATCTCCTTGGCTTGCCCTTTCTCGACCGCGGCCGCGCCTTCGATGATGCGGACGAAACGCGCGCCGGGATAGGCCTTGCTGCCGTCCATGATGCGCGTGTAGGACCAGATGATGTCGTCGGCCGTCATCTTCCGGCCATTGTGGAAATAAGCGTCGTCGCGCAGCTTGAAGATGTGAACGAGACCGCCATCCGAGACGGTGTCCTCCTTGGCCAGCTCCAAGACCGGCCTGCCTTCAGCGGAATTCCAGATGTAGAGCGACCGATGCAGAGCTTTGGCATAGATCTCGTCCTGGGCGCGCTGGGTCGTATGAATGTCCATGCTGGTGAAGCTTGAGCCGTAGGGCGCCGTCATCCGGATGGTCCCGCCCCGGTGCGGTGTCTGGGCCTCCGCCATGACCGAGAGTGCCAGTCCCAAACCGGCCACAATCGCGATCCTCTTGAGCATCATCTCTTCCCCAACGCTGCAGGAACACTCCGATCAGGAGTTGACCACTCGCAGCGCATCTGGCGCAAGGGGGACGTTCTGAATTCGTCGAGCCAGAGTTCTGGCAAGAGCGGCTCAGCATATAAAAAGCGCTCGGTGCACAAATGACCGTCGCTGGTCCTCGCCGGTGCAACGAGCTCATCGCTCGCTGGTCATGGGAATATTCCTGTCTTGAGTGAAGCTTGTCTTGGATGAAGCTTGCGACTTCTCGTCTCAGGACAGGATACTTTGTTGCTCATCTTTCCGGCACTGCTGCCGCGTTCAGTCCCTTGGCCCCTTCTGCGACATCGAGCAAAGTCCGCGTTCGTGCTGCTCTTATGGGACGAACATGGCGCGTTTTTGAGCGCGCCGTCTAGCGCGCCGTCTAGCGCGTCGCCGTAGCGGCAGGCGCGGCTTGCGCCCGCGGCGTGCCGCGCATGCGGGCCAACAGCTCCGCGGTCGGCCAGGAATCCGCCGGCAGGCCGTACTTCACCTGCACCGCCTTGATCGCGGTGCGGCTCTGCTGTCCGAGCACGCCATCGACCTTGCCGACAAGGCCAGTGATTGAACTCAGCCGCTTCGCTGAACACTGAGCATTCGTTGATCTAAATCAACAGCAAGGAGCTTGGAGTTTTGCAATCTTAAATTGTGTAGGGGCGCTACACGGAAAATGTACGGCGCTGCTGCCTCGACGCTGGCAACACTCTTTTCCAACTGCACGCTTTCGCCCTTGTCGCCTCGGAATTCTTGTCGCTGACGAGTCCCGTTCAAGAGATGCGTGAACCGTGTGCCAGGGGCGCCGCCGCTTAAGAACGGGAGCCGATCGATGTCGCTGCCAAAATTCTTCTCCAAACAGTTCCGCGAAGAGATGCTTTGCCATCCCGTCTGGCTGCCGGGCGAAGGCATAGTGCCGGGCGATATCGGCGTGATGCGCGACGGCATCTTCATGCGTGAGGGCAATTTCTCTGATTATACGGCGGTCACGGCGAACATCGTCGAGGAGGAAATCCCAGTCTCTTCCAAGAGCAAGTTCTCGGTCGGCGTCACCGTCTCGCTCGGGCTCGGCGCCGAGGCGAAGATTGACCCGAATGCGAAGATCGGTGGCAAGCTCAGCATCAGGCGCGGCGGTGGCGTGGTGCTGCACATCCCCAATCAGCGCCGGCGCTATATCAGCAACCTGCGCGAGGTACTACGCGCGCTCCCGTGGGGCGGCAAGGATTTCGGCGAAGATACCGTACTGGTTTCGGAGGTCCGGTTGGCAAAGGCGATCGCGCTGGTGCTGTCAGAGACCGGTGACACCAGCGTCGATCTCACCGGCAAGGCGGTGGCACTGCAAGCGCTGGATATCGCCGACGCCTCGATCTCGTTCGGTGCGACTTCGGCTGCGTCCTACACGACCTCGATAGGCGATCCGCAGGGCCAGGCCTTCTATCCCTACGGCCTGCTCCTCTACAAGGCGCGTACCGGCTTTTTTCAGGACGGCAAGGTCGTGCCACTCGAAGCGGCGCCCGGGACAGATGCCGACATGGCACCGTTCGAGGAGGTCTCGCCCTATGACGAAGAGCTTTGAGCCGGCGCTCCAATATGCGGGCGCGGCGGCCGAGGCGCTGATCGCCGGTTACGACCGCTCCAGCGGAAGTTGGGCCTTTCCGCGCTTGGGCCCGTTCTGGGATGCGGTCGCCGAGGTGCATCGACGCGGACAGCGCGGTTTTGGGCGGCGCATCGCGATCCTTGATTCGGCGTTCGACCTTTCGGTGCCCGTGCTCGCGCACGATGCGGCGGCGTGCCTGCCCAACCGCTCTGGCGCCGACCTGTCGCACGGCACTGCGGTCGCGCTGCTGGTGCGCACCGTCGCCCCCGAAGCCACGCTCGACCTCTATGCGATCGGCGGTCCTGGCGGGCCGGATCGTCACGCCGTTCGCTCCGCGCTGCGCAAGGTCGCCGCCTCAGACGCGACGGTGTTGTGCATGAGCTTCGGGGTGCCCGTGCCCATCGCTGACGTCACGCTGGTGGCCGACGCGCGGCGGTTGCTAGCAGCTCGGCCGCGGCAATGCCCCATACCCTCAGGCTGCCTGTGCGAGGCGGTCGGGTCTGTGGGGGATCGCGCGGTGTTCGCCGCGGTCGGGAATGACGCCGGCAGCCTGTTCTGCCCGGCCATGGCGCAAGCCGCCAGCGCGATCGGCTTCCAGCTCGAACGGCGCATCCCCGATCCCGAGCGCGGCGAAAGCGCCTGGGCGTCCCCGCCGAGCGGCTACAGCCAGTCGGACGCCGCCGACTACACGCTGATTCAGCCCGAGGGCGCGCTCGGTAGCAGCTTCGCAACACCCCTCATCGCTGGGGCCGCGGCCTTGCAGGAGGATTCCGCGGCGATTGCGTCAATGCAGAGAGCGTGTCACCTGGGAGCAGTGGCCGACATGTTGCTCGCTGCCTATCGTTCGAAGCGCCTCACCGACCCCGCTGAACTGGCGCCCGCGCTTGCGTTATACAAGGAGGCCCTCGCCACGTTTCCGCATCAGGCGGTTCTACGGGACGGCGCGCATTGGTGCGTAGGGTGTGCGCTGTACGGCGGTACGCTTTTCGTCAATGCAGGCTTGGCGCATCTCGAAGCGGACGATCTATCGAGCGCCGAGTCGCTTCTCCGGATCGCACGTCATATTGCGCCGCGTAGTGCGGACGCTGCCGCCAACCTGGCGACTTGTCTGATGCTACGCGCCGAAGCGATGCCCCACCGTGCCGGCATGCCGCTCTTGCGCGAGGCGGTTGCCGCTTTTGACGAGGCAATCGGGCTGCGCCCCGGCTATCGCGGCTACGACGCCGCACGGGCACGTGCGACGGCGATGCTAGCGTCGTATGGCGGTCCTGAAAACCCACCGCCCGCCATCTTGCCGTGAATGTCGAGGATCTTGTCGGTGACACGATCCCTACCGCCGCGGCGCTGCCGGTCGATCTGAACGATAGGAGCCGCAGAGGCGGCTCATGCGTTGGTTCTAGCGCGTTGCGGTGGCGGAGGCAGGCGCGGCTTGCGCCCGCGGCGTGCCGCGCATGCGGGCCAACAGCTCCGCGGTCGGCCAGGAATCCGCCGGCAGGCCGTACTTCACCTGCATCGCCTTGATCGCGATGCGGCTCTGCTGTCCGAGCACGCCATCGACCTTGCCGACATCGTAGCCGGCGCGGACCAGGAGCTGCTGCAATTCCTTGATCTCGTTGAACGGCAGTTGCGCCACCGGCCCCGTAGCCTTTCGCATCGGCGGCGCGCCGGCGATGCGGGTGGCGAGATAGGCCGCCGTGGTCGAGTAGATCAGCGAGTTGTTCCACTCGGTGTAGGCGGCGAAATTCGCGTAGGCCAGGAAGGCTGGGCCGTTCCGCCCCATCGGCAGCAGCACCGAGGCTTCGAGCGCATCGTTCGGCAGCGGTCGCCCATCGGGATAGGTGATGCCGAGGCTATTCCATTTGCTGCGCGGCGCCTTGACGGTGAGGTCGGCCTGGTCCCAGGGGAAGCTCTGCGGCACCCTGATCTCTTCGAGCCAGGGTTCGCCGCGACGCCATTTCAGCCCCGTCGCGATGTAGTTCGCGGTCGAGCCGATCACATCGGGCGCGCTGCGCAACAGGTTGCGCCGGCCGTCGCCGTCATAGTCCACCGCGTAAGTGACGTAATGCGTCGGCAGGAACTGCGTCTGGCCGAGCTCACCGGCCCAGGAGCCGATCATCTCGGACGGCGACAGATCGCCGCGGTCGATGATCTTCAGCGCGGCGATGGTCTCGTTCTGGAAGCGCTCGGACCGGCGGCAGTCATAGGCCAGCGACACCAGCGAGGGCAGCACCGGGAGCTTGCCCATGTTGGCGCCGAAGTCGCTCTCCAGGCCCCAGAACGCGGCGATCACTGCCGGCGGCACGCCATAATCCTTCTCGGCGCGGGCGAAGGCGGCGGCATAGGTGCGGATGTGCTGCTGGCCGTTCTGCATCCGGTAGTTCGCCGCCATGCGGCCGGCGAATTCGGTGAACAGCTGGCCGAACACGCGCTGGCCGCGGTCGCGGTTGACGATGCCCTGGTCGTAAGTGAGATAGGGCGAGGCTTCCGCGATCGCCCGCTGCGACACGCCCTCGGCGACCGCGCGCTGTTTCAGCTCGGCGAGGAATTGAGCAAAGCTCTGGCCGTTATGGCAGGCCGCCGCGCGCGGCGAGGGCGCTGCGGCACGATGTACGGCCGCGGCAGCCGGGCCGGGAGCCGGGGCGAATTGCGCCGATGCTGCGAAGGGCAGGGCGAGCGATGCTGCGACGGCGGTGAACATGGCTCGCAGAGCGGACGAGAAGCTTCGCATTCGGTCTCACTGATCGCAGGTTAGTCCTTGTGAAACCACAGATATCCGAACCGCGGCGAAAAGGGAAATCGCAAAAGGCGGGCCGCAAAGTCCATGGGCCGCCTGTCTCGCCGACAGGAGGCCCCCTTGGGGTCGGCAAATCGCCGCCTGTCTCATCGCGCCAGCGGCCGACGCGCAGTCTCCGGCGCCAGTGCGATGAAGGGCAGGCCGACGAGATAGATCAGCGACAGCATGGAGATCGCCAGTGGGAAGCTGCCGGTCGCGGCCGCGAGCATGCCGATCAGGGTCGGGCCGGCCGCGCCGAGGATGCGGCCGAGGCTGAACGCGAAGCCTGAGCCTGCGCCGCGCAGCATCGACGGGAACATCTCCGGCAGCCAGATCGTGAACAGGCCGAACACGCCATTGGTGAAGAAGCCGAGCACCGGCAGAGCGATAAAGAAGAGGGTCAGGCTGTCGAGACGGGCGATCGCGACTTCGTAGGCGACGACCACCGAGATCAGCGCACCGACGAAGAACAGCACGGCCGTCTTGCGGCGGCTGCCGAGGCGCTCGGTGATGGCGGGCATCAGCAGGCAGCCGAGCAGGGTGCCGACATTGGTGACGAGACCGGCGACGGCTCCCATGGCCTGCGCATGCGCGTGTGTGGCGCCGGCCGATGTCAGCTTGGTGATGATGACAGTGGGTGCCCAGAAATTCGAGGACCATAGGCCGAAGATGATGCAGGCCATCATCATCGCCGCGGCCCAGGTCGTCTGCGCCTGGCCGGACGCGAACAGCGCCGTGACGGATTGCTGGCTCGGGTCGAGCGGTCGCGAGCGCTGCGGTTCGGGGACGTTGAGGCGCAGATAGGCAATCAGCAGAGCCGGCAGGATGCCGAGGAGGAACATGCCGCGCCAACCCAGCGTTCCGGCCGCCCCGAGCGCGACCAGTGCCGCCAGGAACAATCCCGTTGGCGTCGCCGTATGCAGCCAGCCCGCGTACCGCACGCGGGTTTCTTCCGGCACGGATTCATGCAGCAGCGGCGTGCCGGCGGCCCACTCTCCGCCGATGCCGAAGCCGGCGATGAAGCGGAAGATCGCGAACATCACGATGCCGGTGGAGAGGCCGCATAATGCGGTGAACAGCGAATAGACCAGCACCGTCCAGCACATGATGCGGACGCGACCGTAGCGGTCGGCAGCCCAGCCCCACACCATCGAGCAGGCCCAGCCCAGCATGAAGATCGAGAACAGGATGCCGCCATACAGTCCGATATTGGCAGGGCTTACTGCGATCCCGCTGAGCGGCAGGAGCTCGCTCAGCGCGGCGACCAGGACATAGCCGTAGATCGAGGAATCGAAGCCGTCGAGCATCCATCCGAGCCACGTGACCCAAAAGATCTTGCGGGGCGAAACGGCAGATGGTGCCGTAGCCGCAGACGCGGCGACGCCGGTGATGGTCATGTCTCCTCCCTGGAGCACTTTGTTGTTTGTGGGAGGAGTATGACCGGCTTTACGCGGCGCGACACCCGTCGCAAATGGAATGGAGCGTGGCGAATAGCGAATGGGGCGTAGCGAATTGGAGGAGAGTTCTTCCCTGACGCGCTACTCCCCCTTTTTCACCCCACCCGCGCCAGTGCGGCCTGTGCGTCCTCTTGAATCCGCTTCAGATGCGCGGCGTCGCGAAAGCTTTCGGCGTAGAGCTTGTTGACGTCCTCGGTGCCCGACGGGCGGGCGGCGAACCAGCCATAGTCGGTCTCGACCTTGATGCCGCCGAAGGACTGCCCGTTGCCCGGCGCCTTGGTATGCACCATGCGCACCGGATCGCCGGCGAGCTCCGTCAGGTTGAGCTTGTCCGGCGTCAGCGCCTTCAGCGCGGCCTTCTGCGGCGGCGTGGCCGGCACATCGATCCGCTCATAGACGGGCGCGCCGAGTTCAGCCGTTAGTTCCTTGTAGAGCTCGCTCGGGTCGCGGCCACGCTTGGCCATGATCTCGGCGGCGAGCAGGCCGAGGATGATGCCGTCCTTGTCGGTGGTCCACACCGTGCCGTCGCGCTTGAGGAACGAGGCACCGGCGCTTTCCTCGCCGGCGAAGCCGAACGATCCGGAGCCCAAGCCCTCCACGAACCATTTGAAGCCGACCGGCGTCTCGACCAGCTTGCGGTTCAGCTTGCGCGCGACGCGGTCGATGATCGAGGAGGAGACGACGGTCTTGCCGATCGCCGCGTCGGCGCGCCAGTTCGGCCGATGCGTGAACAGGTAGGCGATCGCGGTCGCGAGGTAATGGTTCGGGTTCATCAGCCCGCCCGTGCGGGTGACGATGCCATGGCGGTCGGCGTCGGTATCGTTGGCGAAGGCGACGTCGAACTTCTCGCGCATGCCGATCAGGCTCGCCATCGCGTAGGGCGAGGAGCAGTCCATCCGGATCTTGCCGTCCCAATCCACGGTCATGAAACGGAAGGTCGGATCGACCAGATCGTTCACGATCTCGGCGTTGATCCCGTATCGCGCGATGATCGGCTGCCAGAAATGCACGGCGGCGCCGCCGAGCGGATCGATGCCGATCCTGACGCCGGCCGATTTGATCGCGGCGAGATCGACGACATTGGCGAGGTCCTCGACATAGGGCGTGACGTAGTCGTGCAGGTGCACCGAGCCCTGCTTGCGGGCCTTCGCGTAGGTGATCCGGGAGATGCCGGCGAGCTCGTTGGCCAGATAGATGTTGGCCTGCCGCTCGATCTCGCCGGTGGCGTCGGTATCGGCCGGCCCGCCATGCGGCGGATTGTATTTGTAGCCGCCGTCCTCGGGCGGATTGTGCGACGGCGTGATGACGACGCCATCGGCGAGATGCTCCGTGCGCCCCTTGTTGTAGGAGATGATCGCGTGCGAGACGACAGGCGTCGGCGTATAGCCGCCATTGGCATCGATCATCACGTCGACGCCATTGGCGGCGAACACCTCCAGCGCGCTCGCCAGCGCCGGCTCGGCCAGCGCATGGGTGTCGATGCCGATGAAGAGAGGACCGTCCAGGCCTTGCTGGCGACGGTAGTCGCAGATCGCTTGGGTGGTGGCGAGGATGTGGTCCTCGTTGAAGCCGGTCTTCAGCGACGAGCCGCGGTGGCCCGAGGTGCCGAAGGCAACGCGCTGGGTGGGCTCGGTGGGATCGGGCTTGAGCGCGTAATAGGCCGTGATCAGCCTCGGAATGTTGGCAAGCGCGGCGCTGGTGGCGGGCTTGCCGGCGGCGGGGTCAATCTTCGGCATCGAACGTCCTTCGCAAGTTCGAAACGGCTGCAGCGGCACTTGGTTCCGCTGACGTTCTGGTAGCGCAGCGAAACAAGGCCGCGCCGTCACGTCATATGCGTGAGCTCATGAGATTACCATGGCTGGCGGCGTCCATTCGATCAACGGAAAACCACCGTGACGCGTCCGTCCGCTGTGCCATGAGGCATCATTAACCACGCCGCCGTACGGCGCCGGCCGCATAAGCCTGGACTTAACGCTTGGTCGAAAAGATTGGGGGCGTAACGCAACACGCGCGCAACGGGACCGGGTGCGTCAACAATTGGGGAGCAGCAAATGAGAGCGCTTATGATAGGCGCCCTGGCCTTGACAGTCGCTGGCTGCAGCCATTCAGCTCCGCAGCAATCCGCTGCGCCATGCGTCAATCTGAATGGCACGGCCTGTGCGCCGGAGCCGCCTGCAGGCCAGCTTGCGGGTGTGGAGCAGGGCACACAGCATCGTTCAGCCGCAGCCCGCCATGCTCCGTCTTCCAACCGCCGTGTTGCTCGACACCGGCCAGCCGTTCATCGCACGATCAAGCCCAAGGTCGCCCATGCGAGCCCGGCCGCGGAGGTTGCCAAGCCGATATCGGTCGCGACGGCCGCACCCGCTCCCCAGGTCGCCGTCCAGCCATCGCAGCCAGCCCAGCCGCAGCCAGCCCAGCCGCAGTCAGCACAGCCACAGCCAGCACAGCCGAGGCAGAGCGGTAGCGGTGAAGCACGCGCGGCCGGCATTGCCAGTCCCGACAAGGTTCAGGAGCAGGTGACGGTTGCGACAGCGCTTGCCGAGCGCATGACCGCGATTGCCTCGGCAACCGCATCGGCCCAGGCGGATGACAAGACGAAGGGACGGCTTGTCGCCGTGCTGCTGGCAGGACCAACCGTCAAGGCGGTCTCGGAGCTGCGCGGCAAGGTGATCGCGATCGATGATCGCTACGTCGCCTCGAACGGGCGGATCACGACGGCCATCGCTGCGGCCGGCGCTCCGGAGGTGCTCGTGCTGGAAGGCCAGTCGACGGCCATCAGCCGGCTGACCAGTGGCGAAGTCGCCGCCGCCGTCGTCGCGCTGGTCACGCCCGAGGTCGCGGAAGCGTTTCCCAAGATCGCGGGTTTGACGTTGTTCGAGGTCCCGCTGCCCACCCGCTAGGCGTGATCACCCCGCGCGGCGTCACGTTGCGCTCGCGCTCGCCGGCTGCGGCAGCGCGACGCCTTGGACGGCGGCAAGGCCGTTCGGGAAGGATGCGGCCGATGCTGGCCGCCTCGAGCGAGTCGCCGCGCGAGACGAGCCGGAAAGTATGAAGCTGTGGTCGGAGGCGCGCGACGCCGTTCAGGCGGCTTTCTTGGAAGCCTTTTTTGTGCCCGTCTTCGTCGTCGGTTTCTTGGCTGCCTTCTTGGCCACCTTGTTGGCGACCTTGGCACCGGCTTGCGACTCAGGGGCCTTCCGGCTCGGCTTCTCCGCCTTCTTCCCGGCGACCTTTTCAGTGGCTTTGGGCAACTCGGCGGCGGCAGCCTGGCGCATGGCGCGGGCATAGGAGTCGGCGGCATTGTCGGCCGAGAGCAGGAGCCGGCGTGCGGCCGAATTGGCCTGCTCGATGACCTCCCGCGCCAGCATCTTGTAACGTTCCTTGGCGTCCTTGTCCTTGGCCTTGACGGCCATGCCGCTGAAGCGGTCGCGCCGCTTCTTCGCCGCCGCCAGAATGGTCTTGTTCTGTTGTTTGGCCAGCTGCCGGATCACGGCATCCAGGTCGGCATCCGCCATAGTCTTCCTCAATCGTCCCTAGGAATCACAAAACACGCGTCATCACGAATCAGCCGAATTCAACGGCTGAAAGCGCGCGGGACTATGCAGTTCTGTCTCCCGATTGGCAATCGGGGGAGGGCCGTGCCGTCCGAGATGGTAAAGCAGCTGTCAGCGGACGCGATCCGCAGTCTGTTCGATGGCGTGCTTGTAAGGAAGCAAGTGCCGTGCGCGCACCGCGCGTTGAGGGGGGGGCTCGCGGGTCGTCGCCGGCACAGGCCCGGCCGTGCGTGACGTCGCGGACAGGTGAACCTCGGCCGGCTTTGCGCGGGCTGCGTCATCCGTTTTCCCTCATCTATGGGTCCGGGAAGCGGACCGCGGCGAAGAAACGCCGCGCTGGGCTCGATTCGAGCTTGCGGCTCTGGATCATTCTCGACGGATACATCAGGACATGATGGGCCGATCGCTTTATCTCGACGATCATGCGCCTAAAAAACTCATTATACCTGCATTTTCAGTCGGATCACCTCTGTCCAGTCCTGCTGCGATTAGATTTCTTATTTTTAGAAATTGTGGTTCCCTGTGTCCATCACGCCGTGCAGCCGCAAGCAGGTGGTAGATTGGTTGACTGACTACCTTCTTGCTTCTTGCGCCGAGTTGTATTCACCTGCCTTAAAAGGGAGAATGACTGTGCGGTGGTTGACGTTGATCGGCTTTGCGTTGGCTCTGGCGTCGGCAGCGCTCTCATCGAAATAGCCCATCAGCGCCATTGCGTATATCGCTCCCGAATAGCCGCAGCTTCAGTTTGGATATTCAGTTGTTCGAGTCGTCGTATCCGCTAAAATAGCCGGTATCTGTCCACGATGGCACTTTTGGCGCTCGGTGGCTCGTTTAGGACCATTGCGCCTAGTGAAACGTTTCGTGCAGCTCGATTTTGCTTTTCACGGCACTTCGTTTTGCTTTCAAGACGAACCACCTCGGCGCAGGAAACATTGCTCGTTCCAGCAAAATTGGTGATCACCTCGGCATGCCTCGGCCGGGCGCAGCTGTTGCGGTCGATCTGCTCGCGCCTAAAAACTAATTTTGCTCGGGATTTCAATCCGATCACCCCTGTCCAGTCTCTAACTGAAAAATATTCCTGTTTCTATTTTTCAGAAATTGTGTTTGTCTATGCGCATCCCGCCTCGATCAAGAGGGGCGTTTCGCGATCGTCACAAACGTTGGGTGCGGGATGCGGTGGGCGTGTCGGGCTGCAGCGTGATCTCATCATGCCGACGAACAGTCCGATGTGCACGGTCAAGCCGCGTGGTCCTGGCATCCCGGTGCTGATGCCAAGTTCGCGCCGACGTTTGCGCGGGCGACAGGGGCAAGAACGCCGGTCCCTGGGGAGAGCGCGGAGTAAGCCGTAAAGCCATCGCGCAGGGAAGGCCGGGATGTCTCGGCCGAACCTGTGGTTCCTGCCCCGTGCTTTTCATTCGCACGGGGGCCATGGGGGCGGCGAGCTCCCGGCCTTCCCTGCGCCCTCGATATTGAAGAGGGCGAAACGAATAGCAAAGCTCGGACGCAGATGCGCCGCGAGAAGATCGAACTCGTCTGCATCAGAGGCAAGGGTGTAGGTGTTACGATGATTGTCGAGCCTTGCTCGTCATGGATCGCGAGGACGAAGCCGCAATCACAGCGTCGTCCCGGGCGTAGACCCGGGACCCATAACCACAAATGGTGTTGGTGTGCGAGAGCTCACCGCGCCTCTGCCACGAACGCATCCTGTGGGTATGGGTCCCCGCGTTCGCGGGGACGACACCGAGTTCTGCGTTACGTGCATTCGGCTTCTCTGCGCACCGAGCCTCGGACCGAGAGGGTGTGATGCAGCGCTCACAACTCCCGTGCATTGCTGAACGCGAACGAGCTGACGCGTCGCGTCGTCTCGTCCAGGATCAAGGTGCGCGTGATCGGCGGCTCGGCCCGCTGGCTGCAGTTCTCGCGCTCGCAGAGCCGGCAGTTGACGCCGATCGGCGTGCCCTCGGTCTTTTCGAGATCCGTGCCGGCGGCATAGACCAGCTTCGCGGCATGGCGGATCTCGCATCCCAAGCCGATCGCAAAGCGCGGTTGCGGATGGGGATGCGGCGCGACCGGGCGCCGGACCATCTGCGCGATCGAGAAATAGCGGGTGCCGTCCGGCAGCTCGATCACCTGCTTGAGCAGCCGGTCCGGCGTGTCGAATGTCGAATGCACGTTCCACAGCGGGCAGGTGCCGCCGAATTTCGAGAACGGGAACGTGCCCGAGGAGAAACGCTTGGAGACGTTGCCGGCGTTGTCCACGCGCAGCATGAAGAAGGGAATGCCGCGCGCGTTCGGCCGCGACAGCGTGGTCAGGCGGTGGCAGACCTGCTCGAACCCGGTCAGGAAGCGCTGCGCCAGCACGTTGATGTCGTAGCTGAGCTGCTCGGCCGCGGCGAGAAAGGCGGGGTAGGGCATCATGACCGCGGCGGCGTAGTAGTTCGCGAGCGTGATGCGGTAGAGCCGGCGCGCGGTGTCGTCGAGGCTGCCGGCACGGCCGACGATGGCCTGGATCTGCTGGCCGCATTCGGCCATGCCGAGCTGGAAGGCGAGCTGGAAGGTGCGGCCGGGGGAATCGATCAGCTCGGAAATCAGCAGCTGGCGGCGGTGGCGGTCGAAGCGCCGCAAGGTCTCGCGCATGACGTCGACCGGCATGATGCGGCTGACGATGCCGTGTTTCTCGCGCAGCCGCGCGGCGAGCGCGGCATAGAGACCCTCGGCCGGGACATTCAGTTCGTCGCGCAACGTCTCCGCCGCCTGCTCGAGCTCGGCGAAGTAGTTGCGGTTGGCCTCGATCAGGTCGCGCACGCGCTCGATCGGGTTGGCCTCGAAGCGGGCGCCGCCCTCGTTGCGATCGGCCATCTGCGCCGCCACCAGGGTCTCGCCGCGCCGCGCCTCGGTATAGGCGGCATAGAGCCGCTGCAGCGCATGGGTCACGCCCGGGCACAGCTCGGCGAGATCGCGCAGCTCCTGCTTCGGCAGGTCGATCTGCCGGAACAGCGGATCGGAGAAGATCTCGTTCAGCTCGGCGAAGAAGCGGTCCTCGTCGGCGGTGGCGAGGTCGCGGAGGTCGAGGTCGTAGGTTTCGGCCAGCCGCAGCAGGATCTGCGCCGTGACCGGGCGCTGGTTGCGCTCGATCAGGTTGACATAGCTCGGCGAGATACCGAGCCCTTCGGCGATCTGGGTCTGCGACAGGCCCAATTGCTGGCGGATCCGCCGAAAGCGGGGCCCAACGAACAGTTTCTTCCCGGATTCAGCTGCCATCGTCCGTCCCGAATGTCAGTCTTGCTGACCTATATTGTGACAAAATTTACAAAATGACATTTGTTACAAGTGGTGATGTTACATGACATCACCATTCGAATACAAGCCATCTATACGAACTTCCTGGATTCGCGTTTAGCTCTGGTCACGTATTTCGCGATGCACTGTCAAAAATGTCGAGAGTGCAAACGGTCGTAACGAAGAGGATCAAGCACATGAATTACCAGCCGCGCGGCATCAATGACCAAGCTGTCCAGGGCCCGATCTCCTATCTGAGCGAGGTCGCAGCCGCCGAGGCGCTGCTCAAGACCCAGCCGACCTGGAACGGCGTCACCGCCGAGGCCGTGGCGCGCATGCGTCTGCAGAACCGCTTCAAGACCGGTCTCGACGTCGCCCGCTACACCGCGGCGCTGATGCGCGCCGACATGGCGGCCTATGACAAAGATCCCACCAAGTACACCCAATCGCTCGGGTGCTGGCATGGCTTCATCGCGCAGCAGAAGCTGATCTCGGTCAAGAAGCACTTCGGCACGACCGATCGGCGCTATATGTATCTGTCCGGCTGGATGATCGCCGCGCTTCGATCGGAATTCGGGCCGCTGCCCGATCAGTCGATGCATGAGAAGACCGCCGTGCCGGCCCTGATCGAGGAGCTCTATACCTTCCTGCGTCAGGCCGACTCGCGCGAACTCAACGACATCTTCCGCAGCCTCGATGCGGCCCGCAAGGCCGGCGACAAGGCGAAGGAAGCGGCGCTGATCGAGAAGATCGACAATTTCCAGACCCATGTCGTCCCCGTCATCGCCGACATCGACGCCGGCTTCGGCAATGCCGAGGCGACCTACCTGCTCGCCAAGAAGATGATCGAGGCGGGCGCCTGCGCCCTGCAGATCGAGAACCAGGTCTCCGACGAGAAGCAGTGCGGTCACCAGGACGGCAAGGTCACCGTGCCGCACGAGGTGTTCCTGGCCAAGATCCGCGCCTGCCGTCACGCCTTCCTCGAACTCGGCGTCGAAGACGGCATCGTCGTGACCCGCACCGACTCGCTCGGCGCCGGCCTCACGCAGCAGATCGCGGTCAGCCACAAGCCCGGCGACCTCGGCGACCAGTACAACAGCTTCCTGGATTGCGAGGACGTGACGCCGGAGACGGCCCGCAACGGCGACGTCATCATCAACCGGAACGGCAAGATGATGCGTCCGAAGCGGCTGGCCTCCAACCTCTACCAGTTCCGTCCCGGCACCGGTGAGGACCGCTGCGTGCTCGACTGCATCACCTCGTTGCAGAACGGCGCCGACCTCTTGTGGATCGAGACCGAGAAGCCGCATATCGAGCAGATCGCCAAGATGGTCGATCGCATTCGCGAGGTCGTGCCGAACGCGAAGCTCGCCTACAACAACTCGCCGTCCTTCAACTGGACCCTCAACTTCCGTTGGCAGGTCTACGACGCGATGAAGGAAGCCGGCAAGGACGTCAGCCAGTACAACCGTGCCGAGCTGATGAAGGCGGAGTACGACAACACGCCGCTGGCGATCGAGGCCGACGAGCGCATCCGCACCTTCCAGGCGGATTCGGCCAAGCGCGCCGGCATCTTCCATCACCTGATCACGCTGCCGACCTATCACACGGCCGCGCTGTCGACCGACAATCTGTCTCGCGAATATTTCGGTGAGCAGGGCATGCTGGGCTACGTGAAGAACGTGCAGCGCGCGGAGATCCGTCAGGGCATCGCCTGCGTCAAGCACCAGAACATGGCCGGCTCCGACATCGGCGACGACCACAAGGAGTACTTCGCCGGCGAAGCCGCTCTGAAGGCGGGCGGCGCCCACAACACGATGAACCAGTTCGGCTAGCAATCCGTTCGGCTACAGGAGACTGACAATGACCAAAGGCAGCAATTTCTGGGTGATTGGCGGCGAGTTCGGCTCGATGAACTTCCACAAGCTCGTGGAAGGGTCGGCCCAGGTCAAAGGCCCTTTCAAGACGCGCAAGGAAGCCGAGGACTGCTGGCGCGAGGTGTCGGAAGAGCACCGCCACAAGGCCGGCGTGCGGTTCTCGATCGTCGAGGAACCGCAGCGCGCCCCCGCCGCTTGATCGGCGTCGGGTATCTGCATCAAGTTAAGCCCAAGGACGGGGCGGTCTCATCCGGTGAACGCCGGGCGGGGCCGCCCACGTCCATTTCGATACATGTAAGTGCTTGGAAATAATAAGCGTTTGCGCAAATTCGCGTAGCTGCTAGGCTGCCGGGCAGAGAGCCTTTGAAAGCCGGAGCTGCGAAGCCAGTCATGTCCCAGGTGCCCGATAGTGGTCACGAAGCCCGTCCCGTGCGGCTGCGCGAGGCGCTGCGGCAGGCGCGGATCGAGGCCGCCGACCGCACCGGCGTCGTGGTCGACCTGCGCGACGCGGAGGTGGCGCGGCTGGAGATCCTGAACGAGGCACTCGACCCGCTGTTCGAACAGGTCCCGGGCGACATCGATCTGTTCGATCGCGGCATCAGCCAAGGCGAGACGCCGCGGCTGTGGATCGACGTGGTCGCCCATGTCACGATGGGCCGCGACAAGCGGCAGTATCGCTTCGTGCAGGACACCCGCAACGGCCGCATCGTGATCGCGGAATCGCATGAGGCGGCGGCGATCGTGCGGGCGGTGACCGACTACGTCGCCCGGCGCATGGTGGAGCGCGAGCGCGCCTTCAGCCTGCCGCGCGAGCCTGCACCGATCGCGGAGGCGCCGCGCCGGCGCCGCGGAGTCTGGCTGTTCCTGCTCGGCTTCCTGCTCGGCGGACTGGCGCTGTTCGGTCTTGCGCTGCTCGCCTCGCTGCAGCTGATCTGATCGCTTCAGAACAGCCGGACCTGCCGGATCTCGCGCACGCGCAGCGCGTCGTTGATCCCGCGCACCGTCATGTCGCAGCGCCAGTGATTACCCTCGCGCGCGATGGCGAAGAGGTTGTAGGCCGCGGCCGGATAATGCCCATGCGCGATGCTCGACGCCGACGGCACGCCGACCACGGGGATCTGGCGCTCGGGCCCGTCGATCCAGACCGTCGAATGGACATGGTCGTGGCCGTGCAGGATCAGCTCGACGCCGTGGCGCTTCAGCAGCGCGATCAGATCGGCGGCGTCCGTCAGCCACTTCATGCGGTTGGTCGAGCGCAGCGGATGATGCACCAGCAGCACCCGGAACACCTGCTCGGTCGACAGTGTCTCCAGTAGCCGCTCCAGTGCGGCCAGTTGTTCGGGTCCAATCCGCCCGGTGGCCATGAAGGGCGCCGTGGGCACGGCGGACGACAGGCTGATCAGCGCCAGCGGCCCCCGCCGGCGCAGGGAAGGAAAGCTGGGCGGGCCGACGGCATTCTCGTCGCCGCAGAAATAGTCGGCGAAGCTCTTGGCAAAGTGCAGCCGGGTCTGGCGCACATAGGCGTCATGATTGCCGGGGATCGCGGTGACGCGATCCGGCGGCCCGATTGTTTTGAGCCACGCCAGCGCCAGCGGAAACTCCGCCTCCATGGCGAAATTGACGAGGTCGCCGGTGACCGCGATCTGGTTCGGCGTCTGCGTGTGCAGGTCCGAGACCAGCACGTCGAGCACGTCGCGGCGGTGATATTTGTAGCGGTTGCGTGTCCAGTTGATGTAGCCGAGCGCGCGCTTGCCGGCGAGCTCGATCAAGCGCGGCCGCGGCAGCGGCGAAAGATGCGGGTCGGAAAGATGCGCCAGCGTGAACGCCGCCATGATCGGTCTGCCTGTCGACGATCGGCACCGGGGCGCCGCGATCGTGAGGTGGTGTCCGGAAGGTCACGGCTCTATTGGCAAGCCTGCGGCGCCGGTGCAAGGATAACCGGCAAACCCTGGATGCGGCGGTGACAAGTCCAAACAATTTGCGCACTCGGCTCGAGCCCTGGTTGCGGCACGTGTTCCACCTGTATTGGCGCTTTGCCCGCGGCATGACGCTCGGTGTCCGCGCGGTCGTGCTCGACGCGGACAATCGGGTCTTCATGGTCCGGCACAGCTATGTCTCCGGCTGGCATCTGCCGGGCGGCGGCGTCGAAGTCGGCGAGACCTTTGCCGAGGCGCTGGAGCGGGAGCTGCTCGAGGAGGGACGGATTGCCCTCGCCGGCGAGCCTGTCCTGCACGGCATCTTCCTCAACAGTCACGTTTCGCGGCGCGACCATGTCGCGGTGTTCATCGTTAAGGATTTCACCCAGGACCGGCTGCCCGAGCCCAACCACGAGATCGTCGAGACCGGCTTTTTTTCCATTGACGGCCTGCCGGAGGGTACCACGCTCGGCACGCTGTCGCGCATCCGCGAGGTGCTACACGGCGTTAAGATCATTCCGACCTGGCGCCCGGGATAACGCGGTGGCCAATCCGCCGTTATGACTTTTTGCACCGAAATGGCTGCAGGCTCTCCCACCAGGGGAGTTGGGCCAATGATACCACCATCGTTACGGATCGCCGTGCTGGTGCCCTGCTACAATGAGGCGGCGGCTGTGGCCTCCGTGGTCAAGGGATTCAAGCAGGCGCTGCCCACGGCGACCGTTTACGTCTACGACAACAATTCGAAGGACCGTACCATCGACATCGCGCGCGAGGCGGGGGCCGAGGTGCGCAGCGAGCGGCGGCAGGGCAAGGGCCACGTGGTCCGCCGCATGTTCGCCGACGTCGATGCTGACATCTACGTGCTGGTCGACGGCGATGCCACCTACGATGCGCCGAGTGCGCCGCGGATGATCGAGCGCCTCGTCAGCGAACATCTCGACATGGTGGTCGGCTTGCGGGTGGACCAGGAGCAGGCGGCCTACCGAATGGGTCACCGTACCGGCAACTGGATGCTGACGCGGTTCCTGGCCGAGGTGTTCGGCCAGGCGTTCAAGGATATCCTGTCGGGCTATCGCGTGTTCTCGCGCCGGTTCGTCAAATCCTTCCCCGTCCTGTCCGACGGCTTCGAGATCGAGACCGAGCTCAGCGTGCATGCGCTGGAGCTGGCGCTGCCGGTCGCGGAAATCGCAACGCCCTATTACGCGCGGCCCGAAGGCTCCGTTTCGAAGCTGAACACCTGGCGGGATGGCTTCCGGATCCTCGGCACGATCCTCAAACTCTACCGCTCGGAGAAGCCTTTACGCTTTTTCGGCGTCATCGGGATCTTCTTCGCGCTGATCTCCATCGGTTTCGCGATCCCTGTGTTCGTCACCTATCTCGAGACCGGGCTCGTTCCACGGCTGCCGACGGCCGTGCTGTCCATGGGCCTGATGATCATGGCGCTGCTGTCGGCCTCGTCGGGCCTGGTGCTGGATACGGTCACGCGCGGCCGGCGCGAGATGAAACTGCTCGCCTATCTGTCACAATCGCCCGTCGTAGGCTGACCTCTCGTGTGAGGTGCTGCCAATGCGAGGCGGAAGCTTGTGTCCGGCCGCCTCTGCGGTCATGGTTCGGGCTGGTCTTTCGCTCACTCCCCACAACGAGAACACCGATCCACATGCCCATTCTCAATAGCATCGCCGCACTCGCCGACGACATGGCCGCCTGGCGCCACGATTTCCACGAGCATCCCGAGTTGCAATACGAGGTGCATCGCACGGCGGGTATCGTCGCCGAGCGCCTGCGTGAATTCGGCTGTGACGAGGTGGTCACCGGCATCGGGCGCACTGGCGTCGTCGGCATCATCCGCGGCCGCAAGGCGACGTCCGGGCGGACCATTGGCCTCCGCGCCGACATGGACGCGCTGCCGATCGAGGAGACCTCGGGCGTGCCCTACGCCTCGAAGACTCCCGGCTTGATGCACGCCTGCGGCCATGACGGCCACACCGCGATGTTGCTCGGCGCCGCCAAACATCTCGCCGAGACGCGCAACTTCGACGGCACCGCGGTGGTGATCTTCCAGCCGGCCGAGGAGGGCGGCGCCGGCGGCAAGGCTATGGTGGATGACGGCCTGATGACCCGCTGGGGCATCCAGGAGGTCTACGGCTTGCACAACATGCCCGGCCTGCCTGAGGGGCATTTTGCACTCCGGCCGGGCGCTCTGCTCGCCTCGTCAGATGATTTGGAGATCACCGTGCACGGCAAGGGCGGTCATGCCGGCGCCGGTCCTCACAAAGCGGTCGATAGCGTGCTGATCGGCGCGCACATCATCACGGCATTGCAGTCGATCGTGTCGCGCAACGTTGACCCGATCAAATCGGCTGTCATCTCGATCTGCGTCTTCGAGGCCGGCAAGGCCCTGAACGTCATTCCCGAGACGGTCGAGCTGAAGGGCACCGTGCGCACGCTCGATCCCGAGGTTCGCGATCTCGTCGAGCGCCGGATCGCCGAGGTCGCCGACAGCGTCGCCCGCGCCTATGGCGGCTCGGCGACGACGAAATACACGAGGCTCTATCCGGTGACGATGAACCATGCGCGCGAGGCCCAGATCGCGGCCGAAGTCGCACGCGACGTGGTTGGGGCCGACCGGGTCGACGACAAGACGATGCCGCTGATGGGCGGCGAGGATTTCGCCTTCATGCTGGAGGCGCGGCCCGGCGCCTTCGTCTTCCTCGGCATGGGCGACGGCAAGGATTGCCATCACCCGGCCTACCGCTTCAACGACAATATTCTCGGCCATGGCGCCTCCTATTGGGTGCGGTTGGTCGAGAAGACGATGCCGGTGGGCTGACGCCGGCGCCTGGACGCGCTGATCGCTGGCAACCGCGATCAGCGGCTGGCGTTCGCTGCGGTGCTACGTGCGGGACATCAGCTGCGGTGTAGCCGCCGGTCGGGACAGCCGGCGCCACTGGCGCGGGCTGCAGCCGGTCCAGCGGGAGAATGCGCGGGAGAAGGCCGACGCTTCCGAATAGCCGAGAAGGAACGCGACGTCGCCGAGCGGCAGATGCGCCTGGCGCAGATAATGGCGGGCGAGATCGAGGCGCGTCGCCTCGATGAGTTCGGAGAACGTGGCGCCGAGATCGCCAAGGCGACGCTGCAGCGTCCAGGACGTCGTGGACAGCGCGTCGGCGATCTGCTCGAGGTGAATGGTGCCGGCAGATAGCCGGCGCCGGATCTCGCCGCGGACCAGATCCAGGAACGCCGGCGTGCCACGCGAGCCGGCGACATCAGCAAGGTCGGTCGTCAGCCGCTGCAGGCGGGACAAGTCGGCATGCGGCATGGCCCGGTCCAGGCCGCGGTCTCGAAACACCAGTGCGTTGGTGCCCTGCGACCACTCCACTTCGGCGTCGAAGGCCGCCTCATGGTCGCGCCACGCGGTGGGCCGTGCATGTTCGAACAATACGATCTCCGGTGCCCAGCCCGACGGAAGACAGGCCCGGAAGACGTTCGCGAACATGCCCATGGTGAGTTCGGCATCCTGCCGGCGGTCGACGATCGAGCCATCGAGAATGCGATATTCGAGCCTGAGAAAACCGTCACGGCGCGCGAGCCTGGTCTCGGTCGCCTGCTGGTGCCATGGAAACCACAGCGCGAGGTGTTCGATCGCGGAGCCGAGAGTCGGTGCGGCGAGCGCGATCTCGCCGATCAGCCCAAGCATATGAGGCTGGTAACGCTGACCGAACCGAAGGCCGAAATTGTCATTGCCGGTCTCGCGCGCCGCCTCTTCCATCATGGCCACGTAATCGGCGAGGTCGAGTGCACTGTGCTTGCGCCCAAGGCAGGTGGGATCGATGCCGACACGCTCGAATACGGCCTCGGGTCTGCCTCCCGTTTGGACGATGAAATCAGCAACACCGGTTGCCGCTGCTGCCAGAATGTTCCGGCTGCGATCCGTTGGACCGCGCTGTTCGATCTCGAAGCCGTTGGACATGGAAGGTCCTCGCCTTGAGGATGTATCATCTAACTCCTGCAGTCACGAGTTATGCAAGTCGTATGCCTGTCTGCCGTCCAACTCCAGCCGGCCGCTCGATCGCGAGGTGCGATCACACGGAAAGGCAATGGAGTTGGCGGCCGATCATCCTCCGGATCGGTTCAATCGACCAGGGCGCGGGCTTCGTTCAGTGCGACGTCGAGCAGACTGTCGCTGGTCGCGGTGCTGCGCTGGCCGGCGGTCAGCCGATAGAGCAGCAGGCCGGCGGCAAAGAGCACCACGAAGACCGCGAACACCTGCAGATTGAACCAGATCATGGTGAGCAGCGAGAGCGTGGCCGTCACCAGCGCGATTGCGGGCAACACGGGATAGAGCGGCGCGTTGAACGGCCGCACCAGGTTCGGTTCGGAGGCGCGCAGACGGAACAGCGCCGCCATGCTCATGATGTACATCACGAGCGCACCGAACACGCTCATGGTCACGATATTGGCGGTCAGCGTCTGACCGGCGAACTGGATCAACTCATCGGAATAGATCGCGGCGATGCCGACCACGCCGCCGGCCAGGATGGCCCAATGCGGCGTGCGGCAGGTCGGATGCAGCGCGGCGAGTTTCGCCGGCAGGAAGCCGGCCCGCGACAGCGCGAAGATCTGCCGCGAATAGCCCATGATGATGCCGTGGAACGAGGCGATCAGGCCGAACAGGCCGATCCACACCAGCATGTGCAGCCAGCCCGAATTCTCGCCGACCACGATCTTCATCGCCTGCGGCAGCGGATCATTGATGTTTGAGAGCTTCGACCAGTCGCCGACGCCGCCCGCCAAGATCATGGTGCCGAAGGCGAGCACGACCAGGGTCAGGATGCCGGCAATGTAGGCGAGCGGAATGGTCCTGGTCGGATTCTTGGTCTCTTCCGCGGCCATGGCGGCGCCCTCGATGGCCAGGAAGAACCAGATCGCGAACGGGATCGCCGCGATGATGCCGCCGACGCTCGTCAGCGAGAAGGAGTTTTCTCCGGCCCAGCCATTCGCGGCGAAATTGGCGAAGGAGAAGCCGGGTGATACCACGCCCATGAATACGAAAAGTTCGATGATCGCCAGGATCGTGACGAAGAGCTCGAAGGTGGCCGCGATCGTCACACCGGCGATGTTGAGCGCCATGAAGACCAGATAGGCGCCGAGTGCGGCCGTCTTCGGGGACAGCGCCGGAAACTGGACGTTGAGATAGGCACCGATCGCGAGCGCGATGGCGGGGGGCGCGAACACGAACTCGATCAATGTCGCAAAGCCGGCAACGAAGCCGCCGAGCGGACCGAAGGCGCGGTACGAATAGGCGAAGGGGCCGCCCGCATGCGGGATCGCGGTGGTGAGTTCAGTGAAGGAGAAGATGAACGTGGTGTACATCACCGCAATGAAGATCGTGGTGATGAGGAAGCCGAGCGTGCCGGCCTTGTCCCAGCCATAGCTCCAGCCGAAATACTCGCCGGAGATCACGAGCCCGACCGCGATTCCCCACAGATGGAGTCCGGTCAGGCTCTTCGAAAGCGTCGGTTGCGTCTCTTCACTCATGTCCACTCTCTCCTGTCGTTTTTGCGATCGGTGACCTCGTGCGAAATGTCGCGGGGCGCCGCCTCCGGCAGCCCGGTCGGCGCGGCCGTGTCGAGCGCGGCGTCCGGCGCCGCCTCCTTGAGCGCGATCCCGGTTAAGCCGCGCCGCAGCGCCTCGTGCGCGAGCCAAGCGAGCTTGTCGGCGGCGCGGTCGGGCGCGAGCCCATGGCCGTGGATGTTCGAGATGCAGTTGCGCGCGCTGTCGCGCAGTCCCGGCGTCGGATTGAATGTGAGATAGATGCCGAGGGAATCGGCGGCCGATAGGCCCGGGCGCTCGCCGATCAGAACGGCAACCAGGCGCGCGCCCATCGTGGCGCCGACCTCGTCGCCCAGTGCAACACGTGCTTGCGAGGCCAGCACGACGGGCCCGATCGCAAGTCCAACGAGCCGCTTTTCGGTTGCGATCACCGCCGCCGCCGCATGGCTTTCGATCGCATCGGCCGACAGGCCGTCGGCAATGACGAACACGAGATCGAACGGGCCGGACGGCAGCTTCGCGGCCTCGCCCTCCGCGAGGCGGCGCCCGAGGTCGGGGCGGCGCAGATAGCTCGCGCGGTCGGCCGCCGCACTCGCGACCCGGATCACCTCGCGCGGCTGGAGCGTGGCCGCGATGCTCGCGAAATTCACTCGTCCCCACACGGCGTCACGTGCGAGTGCATGCGCCATCTGGAATTCCAGCTTCGCCTGGGTCGGAAGCCCGTCGCCGCAACGGCCGAGCGCAACACGGGCGCGCGTCATCCGGCGCAGCATGTCGAGCGCGTCGTCCCTCATGCCCGCGCTCCATGGCCGATCAGCCGGGCCACGGCCGGCGCGCTGCCGGACAGCGGCGGCAGGCGGCCGCTGGCGTCGAGCAGGCCCATCCGTGCCAGCCAGGCTTCGAACTCCGGCGCCGGGCGGCGGCCGAGCAGATGGCGCAGCCGCATCACGTCGTGATGCGACAGGCTCTGATAGTTGAGCATGATGTCGTCGGCGCCGGGCACCGCGATCAGGAAGTTGACGTTCGCCGCCGCGAGCAGCAGCGCCAGATCGTCCATGTCGTCCTGATCGGCCTCGGCGTGATTGGTGTAGCAGACGTCGCAGCCCATGGGCACGCCGAGCAGTTTGGCGCAGAAATGATCCTCAAGGCCCGCGCGCGTGATCTCCTTCGCGTCGTAGAGATATTCCGGCCCGATGAAGCCGACGACCGTGTTGACCAGCAGCGGCGAGAAGGCGCGCGCCACCGCGTAGGCGCGCGCCTCGACCGTCTGCTGATCGATGCCGTGATGGGCATCGGCCGACAGGGCGGCGCCCTGGCCGGTCTCGAAATACATTACGTTGTCGCCGATCGTGCCGCGCTTGAGGGACAAGGCCGCCTGCTGCGCTTCCGCCAGCACAGCGAGGTTCACGCCGAAGCCGGCGTTGGCGGCCTCGGTGCCGGCGATGGACTGGAACACGAGATCGAGCGGCGCGCCCTGTTCGATCGCACGGATCGAGGTCGTGACGTGACTGAGCACGCAGGATTGCGTCGGCACTTCGAATTTGAGCCTGAGCTCGTCCAGCATGGTGAGCAGTCTCATGCAGGCCTCGACGTTGTCCGTCGCCGGGTTGATGCCGATCACGGCATCACCCATGCCGAACAACAGCCCGTCGAGCGTGCCGGCTGCGATCGCGAGCGGATCGTCGGTAGGATCATTGGGCTGCAAGCGAGACGACAGCCGTCCGGGCAGGCCGATGGTGGAGCGGAAGCGCGTCACCACCCGGCATTTGGCGGCGATGGCGACGAGGTCGCCGTTGCCGCACAGTTTGGATACGGCGGCCACCATCTCCGGCGTGAGGCCGGGGGCGAGCGCGGCAAGCCGGTCGGCATCCGCTTCCCACGACATCAGCCACTCGCGCAACTCGCCGACGGTCAGCGAGGCGATGGGCGCGAAGGCGGCGGCATCATGGCTGTCGAAGATGAGACGCGTGACTTCGTCGGTCTCATAGGGCACCAGCGGCTCGTCCAGGAAGCGTCGCAGCGGCACGTCGGCCAGCGCCATGCGCGCCGCCACCCGCCGCGCTGCGCTGTCGGCCGCAATACCCGCGAGCTCATCGCCGGAGCGGCGCGGTGACGCGCAGCCCAGCAGCGTCTTGAGATCGTCGAACACATGGGTTTCGCCACCATGGCGCGACCGGAACGCACCCGCCATCTTCGACCTGCCGCTCGTGCTGCGTCTGAGCGGTCCCGACGGCCGCAATGACGGCCGCAACGCTCATGACCTGGTGCAGGCTAAAGGATACCGACCCCGAAAACTTGACATCTCAGCACAATTTCATGCCACGCTCCTTCTGTGCCCATAATTTCAGCATCGGGTGGTCGCGGTTGGATGTCGCGTGTGGGCTGCGCTCCAGGTGTCTGGGTGGGAAATTCGTGTTTCGCAGAGGAGGGAGCAGATTCCGAGCCGACGTCGTGCTGACGGCTATGGGCGCCTTTCCCGGCGTTCCAATTCGATCTTCGCATCCCGGCCCGGCAACCTTGCTCGTAAACTTCGGAATCGAGGGAGCACGACTTCAAATTCGTTGAACGAGGTGCTATCCCGCGTCCGAATCATGAGTGATCTGTCCATTACGATTGCACCCGAAAAGCCGTCCGACGCGCAGGTGATCGAGCGGCTGCATGAGCGGACCTTTGGGCCGGGCCGTTTCGTGCTCAGCGCCTACCGGCTGCGCGAGCATGTCGACCATCTGCTCGACCTGTCCTTTACCGCCCATATCGGCACCTTGCTGGCCGGCTCGGTGCGGCAGCTTCCGATCTGCATCGGCGATACCAAGGCGCTGCTCCTTGGACCGCTGACGGTCGAGCCGCCGTTCCGCAAGCACGGCATCGGCGGCCGCCTGATGGAGCGGGCGCTGGCGGATGCCAAAGCCAAAGGGCACCGCCTGGTGATCTTGGTCGGCGATGCCCCGTATTACGCGCGCTTCGGTTTCAAGCAGATCGAGAAGGGGCGGGCGGTCATGCCCGGCCCGGTCGACCCCAAGCGCCTGCTGGTGAACGAACTCGTCGCCGGCGCGTTCGACGGCGTCTCCGGTGCGATCCGTCCCGACTGGGATTTCGCGCGCTGACTGCCTCGCAAGAGGCGACGAGACTTGCCGGTTTGAAGGCGGCTTAATCCGCGTGTCTCGTCATTGCGAGCGAAGCTTCCTCGCAATGACGAAGACCAATGGATTGCGCAGGCTTGCCGCGCAATCCACGCAAGTTGGTGATCAGAACTTCAGGTTCGCGAACGCCTTGACCCCGAGGCCGGGCATCAGCACCTGGTCCTTGGTGTAGGACACCGAGTTGCGGATCTGCTCGTTCAACAGGTTGTCGCCGACCAGGCCGACCAGCATCTCGCGTGCGCCGAACATGTTCGGGTCGAGCTTGGTCTTGTAGCTCACCTCGGCCCGCAGAAGATTGTAGCCGGGCGTCGGCGTCTCTGCGATCGGGGCGATGTCGTTCTGCGCGAAAGCGTGCAGCAGGTTGATGCGCGTCAGCCAATGGTCGTTGCGCCAGAACAGGCCGCCGCCGACGCGTAGCGGTGGAATCCGCGGCACGTTGGTCCCGTCGGAAAACGTGGCACGCACCACGTCGAACTGGTTCTCGATGCCCCAGATGCCGGTATAAAGCGGCCCGATATCGAGCTGGCTCTGGAATTCGCCGCCCCGGAAGATGGCGTTGCGCTGCGAATAGATCGCCTGGTTGAGCGTGGCATCGGGCGCGCCGCAGGAGGCGAAATCGTCGTTGCACATCACCCCGGTCAGCCGGCGGTAGATGAAATTGTTGAACTGCGTGTAGTAGGCGGTGACCTCGAACCGGAACGGACCGGTTGCCTTGCGCAGGCCGACCTCGACCGTCTTGGCGGTCTCGATGGTCAGGTTGGGATTGCCGATATCGAAGGTTGCGGTGGCGTCATGCCCGCCGCGGGAGAACAATTCCGCCGGCTTCGGCGCGCGCTCGACATATTGCGCGGTGATGCTCGCCACCAGATCGCCCGGCAGGTCCTGCAGCAGGCCAACGCTCGCGCTCTTCGGCGTGAACGACCGGCTGCGGGCGATGTTGCTCTGCGGATTGCCGTCCGGCAGATAGCCTGCGGGGAAGTCCGGCGTCGATCCCTGCAGCTCGACATGCTCGATGCGCCCGGCGATCTGCGCCTTGGTCGTCGGCGAGAAGGTCAGCTCGTTGAACACATAGGCAGCGCCGCGGTTGTTGGTGTTCGGACCGAACAGGCCGTTGAAGGTCGAGCCGGGATTGTCCGGGCTCGGCGCATCCAGCTCCTGATGGCCGGCCTGCACCCCGATCGCCGTGGTCAGGCTGGCGAAGCGCACATTGAACGGGGCGAGCTGCAGCTCGACCCGCGCCTCCTCCTCGCGATTGCTGAAGGTCTGCCGCACGCCATCGCTGGTCGGAACGGCGGGATCGGCAAGCCCGAGCTCGTTGTGGCGATAGTTGGTGGCGCCGAGCCAGAACCTGACGGCGTCGATCGCCGCCGCATCGGGCCGGTATTCGCCCTTGGCCGTGATCTTGGTCTGATGGGCGTCGATGCGGGTGTTGTTCGCGGCACCGTCGATGCCGGGGATGTGGTAGAGCGCATCGGTCTGCGTCAGCGCGGCACCGACATAACCGCCGTCGAAGAAATAGCTGCCGCCGAGCGACACGCCGTCGTTGCGCAGTGACGAATTCGGCTGGCGACCGTTCACAGGCAGGTTCGGGTTGAAGCGGTAGGGATAGCCAGGAATGGCGTAGTCATCGGCCTTGCGGCCGTAGGCATCGGCGTGGATTGCGTAATTGCCGCCGCCTGCATCGATCAGCACGCCGCCTTCGGCGCCGCGATTGACCGAGTTGAACGAGGTGCGCGTCTCCGCCGTCACGCATGGCGCGCCGTCGATCGCAGGGGCTTTCGCCGGCAGGCCATAAGTCTGGAACGCCGCCGCGGGACAGACCGGCAGCGCCTGCGGAATCCGGTTGTTGGTGGCGCTCACGACGCCGCCGATCGAGGTCGAGCCGTAGCGCAGCGCCGCCGGGCCGCGCACCACCTCGACCTGATCGGTCGATAGCGGATCGATCGGCACGAAGTGATCCTCGCCGAGATCGGAGGCGCCGCCGGCGCCGGTCCCGTTCTCGACGATGCCGACCCGGTTGACATCGAGGCCGCGAATGATCGGCCGGCTGGACGCGCCGGGCGCGAAGCTCGAGCCGGTGATGCCGGGCTTGGAGAACAGGAGGTCGCCGAGGGTCGCAGCGCCGGAGCGCTGGATCTCGTCCTTCGGCACCACGGTGACAGTGGCGAACTGATCGGTGACGATCGGCAGCACGCCTTGTTGTGGGGCGGCTGGTGACGCGGTCTGCGCCTGCTGCGCCGGCGTGGACTGCCGGCTCGGCGTGCCGCGTGCGACATGCGTCGGGTTGGCATGCGGAACGACCGGCCTGCGTGCCCGGATCGGGCTCGGCGCAGTCACCGTGACCGCGGGCAATTCGGCTGCTGGTTTGCTGTCCTCGGCCAGCGCGGGGGCGCCGAGCACGCACACCATGGCTGCGATGCTGCAGCCCGACATCATTCGTTTAGAAAACATGATTTCCAAGTCCTGACCCCTAAGTCAGGCGGCCCAGATCTCCTTCGATCGAACGGGCGCGCCTGCCGTCGACACGCGACGGACCAATTCCAACGAGCTGAGGATCCGGGCGCACCCGCCAGGATCGTTTGCGTCTCAAACGGCGGACGGTCAGGAGAGAGGAGGCGCGCGGGGCTGGAAGGGGAGCTCGATGGCTGCGAGTTCAACGACATCGGCGAGCAGCGCGACGCCGCGATGGAACGCCACAGCCTGCGGCGGTGCGAGCACCGGCGGTGGCGACAGCAGTAGCGTCTGCGCCATCGCCATGACGGCGCAGATCGCGCAGGCGTCAGCCGGCTGCTGATCGCGATCCTGCTTGCTCGGGCTCTGCTCGGTCGTGAGCCTCTGCGCGCCGCTTGCGACACCATCCCCGTTCAGGGCTGCGACGATGGAGGCCGGCGGCGTCTGCGCAGGAGGCCAATGGTTGTGCCCGAACGCGAGCGCGATCTGCACCGCGAGCGCCATGAGCGCCAGCAGGGAGCCCGCCCTGATGTTCGTGCGAAACCAGGTCATCTGAATCAGTTGAACCAACGCCCCTGTTCGGCTGGAGCGAGCCAGCCGATGTTATAGTGTAACATCGCAGGGACGGTTCGAGAGTGTCAATCAGTCGGCTGACGCGGCAGACAAAATCAGCAACGTTGTGACCTTCACGCCACGACGCTGGTGCCGGCTCATCAGATGATCCATGCGGCAAAATGATCGCGGGGCGTGCGATCAGCGGCCCTCGCGTAGCCAGGTTGCGGCGAAGGCGCCGAGCAGGAGCAGCAGGCCGATCAGGCCGGCAAACATCGGCAGCACACCGACGCCCTTCACGATGCTGGCGTCGCGCATGCGCACGCCCATCCAGCCGTCGCCGCTGAACAAGGTGGACGAGCGCACCGGCACGATGCGCGGGATCTCCACGCCGGACCCGTCCGCGATCCGCTTGGCGTCGCCGCCGGTCGCTTGCGTCAGCGGCTTCAAGGTCTCCGTGGTCGAGGTGACCTCGGAGAATTCCTTCGGGTTGGTCGGGCCGACATTGATTAGCGCCTTCAAGGTGCCGTCGGTCGCCTGCCACAGGCCGAGTTCGTTGGCCGGCAGGCTGGCGCGCCATTCGCCGGGCTCGCCCTGGCTCAAGGTCAGTTCGCGGGCAGCGCCGGACGGCGAGGTCACCGTGACCGGCGACACCGTGTCCGCCATGGTCTGCCTGACGACGACGAGATCGTGGCCTTCCACCTTGAGCCGAAGCGCTTCCTCATCGAGGTCTGGCTGTTTCATCAGCCAATGCGACATGCGCCGGAGCAGGTCGAGATGTGGTCCGCCGCCCTCGTAGCCACGCGCCCACAGCCAGATATGGTCGGACAGCAGCAGTGCGACACGACCTTCGCCGAACCGCGACAGGAACAGCAGCGGCTTGCCATCGGGACCGGTCATCACCGGCGGGTTGACCGCGTTGCGGGTGTCGACGGTGCGGAAGAAGCGGCTCCAATGCGGCGGTTCGGCGTCCGAGCCTTCCAGCCCGCGCGTGACCGGGTGGCGTTTGCCGATCTCCGAGAGATGCGCATAGAACGGCTTCTCGGTGACCCCGACCGGCTCAGCCGGCAACACCGAGTCCAGAGGCGTGCGCCAGATGCTGGTGTTGGAAGCGTAGTCCGGACCCGCCGATACCAGCACCGCGCCGCCATTGCGCACATATTGCGCGATGTTCTCGAAATAGCCGATCGGCAGCACGCCCTGGCGCGCATAGCGGTCGAAGATGATCAGCTGGAATTCGTTGATCTTCTGCTGGAACAGCTCGCGGGTCGGAAAGGCGATCAGCGACAATTCGTTGATCGGCGTCCCGTCCTGCTTCTCCGGCGGCCGCAGAATCGTGAAGTGGACGAGGTCGACGCTGGCGTCGGACTTCAGGAGGTTGCGCCAAGTGCGCTCGCCGGAATGCGGCTCGCCCGAGACCAGCAGCACGCGCAGCTTGTCGCGCACACCGTCGATCGAGACGACGGCGCGGTTGTTGACCGGCGTCAGCTCGCCTTCGAGCGGGGAGGCCTCGATCTCGACGATGTTGGCCCCTTCATGCTTGATGTCGACATCGACCTTTCCGCTTTGGCCGCTCGTCATGGAGCGTTCGCTGATCACCTCGCCGTCGCGCCGGATCACTACCTTGGCGCGCTCGCCGCTGACGCCCTGATCGTCGAGGCGGAAGCTGATGGTCTGCGGTTGGCCGACGATGCCGAAGCGCGGGGCTGCGGTGATGGCGATGCGCCGGTCGCGCTCCGCCTTCTGTCCGGTGATCAGCGCCTGTACCGGGGCCTGGAAGCCGAGCGCCGCCGCATTGGCAGGGATGTCGTGCACGCGGCCGTCGGTGATCAGGAAGGCACCCGCCACGCGCTCGACCGGCACGTCGGACAGCGCCGAGGTGAGCGCGCCGAACAGATGGGTGCCGTCGGTCTCGCCGTCGGCCTGTCCGGCCTCGACCACGCGCACCTCAAGTCCCTTGATCTTCTTCAGCGCGTTGACCAGCGCCTCCTGCGCCTGCGCGGTCTGTTTGTTGCGGTCGCCGAAATTCTGACTCGGGCTCTTGTCGACGACGACGGCGGCGACCGACGTCAACGGCTCGCGGTCCTCGCGCGTGAATTGCGGGTTGGCGAGCGCCAACGCGATCAGAGCCAGCGCCGCGATGCGGACCCAGGCACCGCGCGCACGGCCGATCAGCAGCAGCGCTGTGATGACCACGATGGCGCCGATCGCAAGCCACAATACGATCGACGGGACGAGGGGCGTGAACGCGATGCCGTAATTCATAGCGAAGCCTTACTGCCCCAGCCGCTCGATCAGCGCTGGCGCATGCACCTGGTCGGCCTTGTAGTTGCCGGTCAGGGTGTACATCACGATATTGACCCCGGCGCGGAAGGCGAATTCGCGCTGGCGCGGTTCGCCCGGCACCAGCGGCAGCATGGCCTGGCCGTCGGGCCGGATCGCCCAGGCGCCCGCAAGATCGTTTGAAGTGATGATGATCGGGGACACGCCGTCGCCGCCGCGCGCCGGGCGCGCCGCGCTCTCGTCCTCGTCCTCCTTGGGCAGCGCTTCGACCCAGGTCTGGCCGTTGGTGTAGCGCCCCGGAAAGTCGCGCAGCAGGTAGAACGTTTTGGTCAGCACATGCTCGCGCGGCACCGGCTCGAGTTCGGGCACATCCAGCGAGGAGAGGATCTCACGCAGCGCCTGCATGCCGGGAGTTTGCGAGCCGTTGTCGCCGGGCGGCGCCTCGACGGCGTCGCGGGTGTCGAAGATCACGGTGCCGCCCTGCTTCATGTAGGCGTCGATCTTGTTGATCGCGTCCTGCGGCGGCTTCGGCGCGCCCGGCACGATCGGCCAGTAGATCAGCGGAAAGAACGCGAGTTCGTCGTGGGCGGGATCGACGCCGACAGGATCGCCGGCTTCCAGCGCGGTGCGCTGAGCCAGGAACAGGGTGAGTCCCGTCATGCCGGCCTTGACGATCGAATCGACGTCGGCATTGCCGGTCACGACATAAGCGAGCCGGGTCTGCGACACCGCGCGCATCGCGAACTCGTCGCTGGCGGCGTCAGCGCGCGCGGGCGAGGGGACGCCGATCGCGAGTATGGCACCGGTGGCGAGCAGCGCGACGGCGACGGCCGCCGGCGCGGCGCGCCGTCGCACCAGCGCTGCCAAGCCGCCGCCCAGCAACGCCACGATGACAGCGTCGATCAGGAACAGGAGCAACGCGGTCGAGAGCAGGATGCCCCTCAGATCGCGCGGCTCGGCGTTGGTGTAGCTCGCGCGGCGTGCCGTGAGGCTCGACGTATCAAGCGGCAGGATCCGATCGGCGGCGGCAAGCGTATTCACGGCAGTGGGTCCTTCGGCAGGGCCGTAGAAGCCAGGTGGATGGTCCAGCGAGGCGCGGTCCTGGAAGTTCGCGGGCAGCGGTTTGGCGGTCGAAGGCGGCGGCCCGAACGCGCCGAAGCCGTCGAGCACGTGGAGCGGGGCAAGCGTCGCTTTGGCCGTCTCGCCGGCCGGACCTGCACCAGGTGTGCCGGTGTAGCCGGACATGTCGACGATCCGTCGCAGCATCTCGACCATCGCGCCCGACATGGGCAGATCCGACCAGCGCATGTCGGCGCTGACGTGGAACAGCGCGATCACACCCTTGCCGCGGTGTTCGCCGGTGACCAGAGGTGTGCCGTCTTCCAGCGAGGCCCAGCTCTTGGTCGCCAGCACCGCGTCCGGCTCGGCCAGCACCTGCCGGCTGACCGTGACATCCTTCGGGACAGCGAGGCCGGCGAACGGGCCGTCGGCGGCGAAGGCGGCGAGATGCTGCGGCTTCTCCCATGTCAGGCTGCCGCCGAGCGTGCGGCCGCCGCGGCGCAGCTTGACCGGCACGAGGTCGTCGTCGCCCTGCGCCAGCCGCGGCCCGGCGAAGCGGACGAGGACGCCGCCGTTCTCGATCCAGCCGGTGAGCCGGTCGCGCAGTTCCGGCGACAGGGTGCCGACGTCCGCCATCACGATCATCGGCACTTTCTGGTCGAGAAACTGGCTGATCACCTGCTGTGGCGCGCCGCGGTCGCCAAGCCTGAGGTCGGCGAAGGGCGCCAGTGCGCGCGTCAAATAGAAAGTCGGCGCGAGCAGCGGCTGCGCCGTGTCGCTGGTCGAGCCCGACACGATGCCGACTGCACGCCGGCGCCAGCGTTTGTCGAGCAACTGCACGGCGCCGGCGGAGCGTTCGCCCGCGATCTCCAGGCGCGTAATGTCGTTGCGCAGTTCGACCGGCAGGTCGAAGCTCGCTTCGGTGTCGTGCGCACCCGGGGAGAAGCTGAACTGGGCGTCGCCGACCGGCGAGCCCTTGGCGTCGAGCGCGCGAACGATGCCGCCGGGCACGCTCAGATCCGCGCGCAGCACCTTCACCGTCATCTTGGCGGCGGCATTCTCGGCGTCGGCCAGCGCCAGCGGCGACAGGGTGCCGCCTTCGAAGACCGTGAGCGGACGTTCGCCGATGGTCTTGCCGAGACCCGCGACGAACTCGCCGCCGCGGCCGGGGTCGACGCCGTCCGACAGCCAGACAATCTCGGCGTCGCCGGTCGCTTTCAGGAAGCGATCGAGCATCGGCAGCGCGTCGGCACGCTCGGCGGTGAACGGCTTGGGCGCAATCTGCCGCAGCGCGACGCGCGCAGCTCCGGCCGGCATCAGCGTGATGTCACGCGCAGGCTCCGACAGCGGCACCAGCGCGACGCCGCGGCGGTCCGCATCGGCATTGGCGATCGTCTCGTCGGCGGTCCTGAGGCGGGCGTCCCAGCTCGCCGCGGCGCTCCAGCTGTCGTCGATCAGCAGCACCAACGGCGCCTTGCTGCCCGCGGCCTGGTTGCGCGGATTCCAGATGGGACCTGCGGCTGCGAAGATGACGAGCGCGGCTGCGATCAGCCGCAGCAAGGTCAGCCACCAGGGTGAGCGCGAGGGCGTCTCCTCTCGCGGTGTGATATCGAACAACAGCCGCGTCGGCGGAAACTCGATGCGCCGCGGCCGCGGCGGCATCAGCCTGAGCAGCCACCAGAGCACCGGCAGGCTGACCAGTCCGATCAGCAGCAGCGGTTCGGTAAAAGAGAGCGGCAGACCCATCATGCGCCAAATCCTGATGCGCCAAATTCTGATGCGCCAGGTCCCAATGCGCTATGTCCGGCTTTGATGTTGCCACGGATGCCGCCTTTGCTGGTGGTCATCCCGGCGTGCAGGAAAAGCAGCAGCTCAGCCGCCGAACGGCTGGTCGTGTGCGTGCTGAACAGCCAGTCGAGTTTGCCGGTCTCGGCGCGGATCTCCTCACGATGCAGTGCGACGCGGGCGACATAGTCCTCGGCCCAGCGCTCGGCGCGGCCCGCAATGATCATCTGCCCGCCTTCGGGCTCGACGAATTCGACGCGGCCGGAATAGGGGAAGCTCTCCTCGGCGGGGTCGACCACCTGCACCATCGTGCCATGCGCCCCGGAGGCGGAAAGGCCCGCCAGCATGGTCTTGATCTCTCCGATCGGCGACCAGAAATCGGATAGCACGACGATCTCGGCGAGCGCCGAGGGGACGAAGGAGGGTGGCAGGCTCGGCCGGTCCGTCTCGTCGTGCAGCATCGCCTGCGCGATCCGGTCGATCACGCTGCGGCTGGCAGTCGGATTCATCAGGCCGGGAATGCCGACCCGTTCGCCGCCGGCGACGAGCAGCTCGGCGAGCGCAAAGGTCACGATCAATGCGCGCTCGAGCTTGCTGTCGCGCGCGTCCTTCGAGGCAAAGCTCATCGATGGCGAGCGGTCGGGCCAGATCCACACGGTGTGCGCGGCTTCCCATTCCTGCTCGCGGACATAGAGATGATCGTCACGCGCCGAGCGCCGCCAGTCGACGCGCTGCGACGGTTCGCCCGAGACGAAGCGGCGATATTGCCAGAAACTCTCGCCGGGACCCGACCGGCGGCGCCCATGCAGGCCATGGATGACGTTGGCGGCGATCTGGCGGGCCTCCAGCACCAGCCGCGGCAACGATGCGGAAAGCGTGCGACTTTCGCCATCGGCACGCCGGATTGCGACGATCTCCTTGTCGGCGTGCTCTCGCGTTGCGGCCATCAACCGATCCGGCTTTTGAGTTGCCGGATCACGTCCGGAATGGTGCGCCCTTCGGCGCGCGCCGGGAAGGTCAGCGCCATGCGGTGCTTCAGCACGGGCTCGGCCAAATCGAGCACGTCGTCGATCGAGGGCGCAAGGCGGCCGTCGAGCAGCGCGCGGGCGCGCACTGCGAGCATCAGGGACTGGCTGGCGCGCGGGCCCGGGCCCCAGGCGATCAGCTTGCCCGCTTCGCCCGCATCCGGTCCCGGACGCGCCGAGCGGACCAGCGACAGAATCGCTTCCACCACGGAATCACCGACCGGCAGGCGGCGCACCAGCCGTTGCGCCGCGATCAGCGCGTCCGCCGTCATGGCAGTTTTGGCCGCGGCCTCCTCGGCGCCGGTGGTCTCGAACAGAATACGCCGTTCGGCATCGCGGTCGGGGTATTCCACGTCGATTTCCATCAGGAAGCGGTCGAGCTGGGCTTCGGGCAGCGGATAGGTGCCTTCCTGCTCCAGCGGGTTTTGCGTCGCCAGCACGTGGAAGGGCTTGGGCAGATCATGGCGGGCGCCCGCAACCGTGATGTGCTGCTCCTGCATAGCCTGCAGCAGCGCCGACTGGGTGCGCGGGCTGGCGCGGTTGATCTCGTCCGCCATCAGAAGCTGCGCAAACACGGGCCCTGCGATGAAGCGGAAGGAGCGTTTGCCGGCCGAGCTTTCGTCCAGCACTTCGGCGCCCAGAATGTCCGACGGCATCAGGTCCGGGGTGAACTGGATGCGCTTGGCGTCGAGCCCGAGCGTCACGCCCAACGTCTCGACCAGCTTGGTCTTGGCAAGGCCGGGAACGCCGATCAGCAGGGCGTGGCCGCCCGAGAGGATCGTCACCAGGGTGTTTTCCACCACTTTGTCCTGGCCGAAGATGACGGCGGAGATGGCGTCCTTCGCCGCGCGAATCTGCCCCGACACCTGTTCGGCCGACCGGACGATCGCATCTTCGAGCTTCTCGGCACTCTCAGCCATTCCCGCTTCTCCTCTGCCCCGCAGCCTTTAAGTCCCTGACCGCCGATCCGCTCCATTTTTCCAATGAAACCGCGGCCAGATTGCGCGAAGGCTCTGTATTCGTTGAGTTAAACTATCCCCATCTTATCGGCATTCTGGGGTATCGAGCGCATCACGATATGGCGACCTCTGGTCAGGGCGCCCGCATCCGGAACTTTTACCAGTCGTTCTGCGATGACGATTTGCACCAAGACAATTTGCACCAAGATAATCTGCACCAATCGTGCCAAGGCCGATAGCGCAACCTCAGAGGAAACAATGGCGAACCAAGGGCAGAGCACGGATGCCGGGACCGGTCCAGGCCTCGATCGTCTGACCGCCGCCGCCAGCACGGCGAGCGCCTCCGGAAAGCTGCCGCCGGTGCATCTGTGGAATCCGCCATTTTGCGGCGATCTCGACATCCGAATCGGCTCGGACGGTAGCTGGAGCTATATGGGCACGCCGATCGGCCGGCCTGCGCTGGTGCGCCTGTTTTCGACAATTCTCAAGCGCGAGGGCGACAAATATTTCCTTGTCACGCCGGTGGAGAAGGTCGGCATCCGCGTCGACGATGCGCCCTTCATGGCCGTAGAAATGCGGGTCGAACCAGGCCAAGGCGGCCGGCTGCTGCATTTTCGCACCAATGTTGATGATTGGGTGGCCTGCGATGCGGCGCATCGCCTGCGGTTCGAGCCGGGCGAGGGCGGCGGGCTCACCCCCTATCTGCACGTTCGCGCCGGGCTCTGGGCCAAAGTCACGCGGCCGCTCTACTATGAGCTGGTTGACATGGGTGAGGAGCGGATGATCGATGGTCGGGCGGTGTTTGGGTTGGAGTCGGGCGGCGACTTCTTCCCGATGGCGGATGCGGAAGAGGTGAGGGCCGCAGGTTGACCGAGGCCATGGTGAGGAATGGGGCGGCCGTGCTCAGCTCAGCCGATTTTTTTGAGCGTGGCCGGCAGCGACTGCGGTTCGATGTGCCGCCCGCGCTGCTTGATCCGAACATCATTCCCGAGAGCGGGGATTCCGGCACCGATCGCATGCTCGAGATCATCGCGCGCGAGCAGCCGATTCGTCCCGCCGCCGTGCTGATTCCGGTGGTCGAGCATCCCGAGCCGACCGTGCTCCTGACCCAGCGCTCCGCGCATCTGTCCAACCATGCCGGGCAGATCGCCTTTCCCGGCGGCAAGATCGACGTGACCGACGCCTCGCCGCTCGATGCCGCCTTGCGCGAGGCCGAGGAGGAGGTCGGGCTCGACCGCGGCTTCGTCGATCCGATCGGCTATCTCGATGTCTACGGCACCGCTTTCGGCTTCCGTATCCTGCCGACTTTGGCGCGGGTGCGGCCCGGATTTGCGCTCAAGATCAACCAGGGCGAGGTCGACGACGCCTTCGAGGTGCCGCTGTCGTTCCTCATGAACCCTGCCAATCATCAGCTGCATGCGAAGGAATTCCGCGGCATGGAGCGGACCTATTACGCAATGCCGTTTGCCGAGCGCTATATCTGGGGCGCGACGGCCGGGATCCTGCGGCTGTTGTATGAGCGGATCTATCTCTCATGATCCGATCCATTCTGACGGAAATCGGGATCTTCCTCATTCCTTTTGCCGTCTACGCGCTGTTTCTGTTGGCGACCCGCTCCGGCTTGTTCGTGCCGGCCGCCTGGCCGCTCGCCCTGATCGCGAAGCTCACGGTGGCAGCGCTCGTGCTGGTGATCGTGAGCCTCGTTTTGCTCGCTCAGTTCTCCGGCGCGCCGCCGAACTCCACCTACACGCCGGCGCATATCGAGCACGGCAAACTCGTTCCCGGAGTTGAGCGATGACCGACGCGCAGATGCTGGATGCGCCCTGGCTCAGATCCGGTCCGGCTGCCCGCGTGCTGGCGCTCCTGAACTGCGACGGCGAGGAGGCGCGCGTGGTCGGCGGCGCCGTGCGCAACGCGCTGCTCGGCATTCCCATCGGCGACGTCGACATCGCCACCACGGCGCTTCCGGCCGAGGTGGTCCGTCGCGCGAAGGTCGCCGCGATCAAGAGCGTGCCGACCGGCATCGACCACGGCACGGTGACGCTGGTGCTCGAGGGCCATCCGTTCGAGGTGACGACCTTGCGCCTGGACACGGAGACCTTCGGTCGCAAGGCCAAGGTCGAGTTCGGCCGCGACTGGGTCGGCGACGCGCATCGGCGCGATTTCACCATGAACGCGCTGTCGGTGACCGCCGACGGCCTTGTGCACGATTATGTCGGCGGTCTCGCCGACATCGCCGTGCGCAGGGTTCGCTTCATCGGCGATCCGGCCCAGCGCATCGCCGAGGACTATTTGCGCATCCTGCGCTTCTTCCGCATCCATGCCGCCTTCGGCCATGGCGAGCCCGACCGCGAGGGCTATCTCGCCTGTATTGCCGCCCGTGCCGGCCTGGTCACGCTATCGGCCGAGCGAGTGCGCATGGAGATGCTGAAGCTTCTGGTCGCCGACGGCGCGGCCGGCGCGCTGACCGCGATGGTGGATGCCGGCCTCTTGACCTCGATCCTCGGCGGCGTCGCCTATCTCGGTCCGTTCGCCGCAATGGTCGCCGCGGAGCGCGAGCTTGGCCTTTCGCCGAACCCGATCCGCCGGCTCGCCGCGCTCGCGGTCGCCGTCACGGAGGACGCGCGCCGCCTCGGCACGCGGCTGAAGCTCTCCAATGCCGAGACCAAGGCGCTGGATTCGATGGGACATCGCTGGTGGCGGCTCGCCTCGGCCGACGAGGCGCGGGCGCGGCGGCTGCTCTATCGGCTCGGCGAGACCAATTATCGCGACCGGCTGCTGCTTGGCTGGGCGCGGGCCGGGCGCGACCGCGACGCGCCACGCTGGCGCGATCTCGCGCTTCTGCCGCAGCGGTTCTCGCCGCCGAAATTTCCGCTCAAAGCCGCCGACTTCATCGCCCGCGGCATCGCCGAAGGCCCGCTGCTCGGTCACGTGCTGACGCTGGCCGAGGATGCTTGGCTCGCCGCGGATTTTCCGCTCGATGCGCCGCGCCTGCACGCGATCGCCGACCAGGCTGCAGCACGCATCCACCGCGACGGGCGGTCGTGAACGCCTGCCGACGCGGCGCCTGTGAGATCGAACTGCATTGCGACCGCGTCTGGAAGGACATCATCCGATCGCTCGAAGCTGCGCACACCGGGCTGGCGTCCTCCCCGGAGGCCGCATTCGACTAAAGCTTGAGCAAGTTGCCGATCAGTTACGGCAGGATCTCCTGCCGTAGCGCGCCCTGTAACCGGCGCGGCTGGTTGAGGAAGCGTGTCCTGCGGATGTCAATAGAACACGAACGCGATCAGCCGCGGCTTGGTCGGTGGTTGCGCGTCGAAGGTCCAGCCCCGTTTACCCGCGACGTAATCGCGTTGGGGGCCGACGCCGGAGCAAACTCCTGCGACCGCTCCAGGAGTGACGCACATGCCCGACACCATTGCCACCAACCCACAGCCGCTGCCCTGCGCAGACATCGTTGCGACCGACCGCGGCCATCACCTCTATGTTCGTGATTGGGGTTCAGGGCCTCCAGTGGTGCTGCTTGGCGGCTGGGCCACCGAAAGCTCCATCTGGGGCGCGACGATGACGGTCTTGAACGATCGCGGCTTTCGCACCCTCGCCTATGATCGTCGCGGTCACGGCCGCTCCACCGATCCCGGCAACTACACCTACGATGCGCTGGCCGATGATCTTGCCTGCGTGCTGAGCTGTCGCGAGCTGCGTGATGTCGTGCTCGTCGCGCACTCCGGCGCGGCGGGCGAGGCGATCCGCTACGCGACGCGCCATGGCCGGCAGCGTCTGGCGCGATTGGTGCTGGTCGGAGCCACGGGGCCGTGCATGCGGCGCCAGCCGGATAATCCGCTCGGCTTTCCCGATGACGTCGTCGACGCCATCGCACATCAGCTCGCGACCGATCTGCCGGGCTGGATCGATGCCAATGCCGAGCCCTTTGCCCCCGGAGCCACCCGCCGCACACTGGATTGGATCGCGGCGATGATCATGAATACCTCGCGCCGTTCGGCGCTCGGCTTTCAGCGCGAGATCGTCAATGCCGATCTGAGGGCCGAGGTGGCGGCACTTGATCTGCCGGTTACAATGATCCACGGCGACCGGGACGCCTCGGCGCCGCTCGAGCTGACGGCGCGCCGTTATGCCGAGCTCATCCCTGGCGCCGAACTGATCGTCTACCCGGACGTCGCCCACGGCGTGATGGTGACGCATGCTCAGCGTCTGGCAGAGGACATCGCGCGGATCGGTCGCACGCATCACGCGCCGGAACGCTAGTTCGCCGCGGTCCGGACCGGGGTGCCCTTGGCGACTGAGAGGCGGCGGTCCCAGTTCTGGACGCGCGACCACCAGGAGGGCTTGGCTTCGACAGGTTGCGGCGCGCTGGGCGCTCCAAAGGTGGCCGGGTCGTTCGTTCAGGCGTCCGGCACCAGTTCGGTCAGTGAGCGGATGATGCGGTCGGGTTTGACATCGGAGCCTTCCGGGAGGCCGTCGCCGTGGACGTCGATCCAGATCGCGTAGATGCCGAGCTTCTGGGGAGCTGTGATCTCCCATTCCAGATTGTCGCCGACCATCCAGGTGTCCTGCGGCGCAACGCCGAGCGCCTCCATCGCATGCCGATAGGCGCGCTCCTCCGGCTTGCCGAAGCCATGCTCGCCTTCGATCTGGATGTGGTCGAAACGGTGCGCCAGCGCAAAGCGTTCGATCTTGGCGCGCTGCATGTCGGCGGCGCCGTTCGTCACCAGCGCCAGCCTGACGCCGCGCGCCTTCAACTCGTCGATCGCCTCATGCGCGCCGGGGAACACGAACATCTGCTCCTCGCGATAGGCCGTGAAGCGGTCGCCGATGCGCACGGCGAGGTCATCTGGCAACACGCGACCGCTGGATGCGGCCAGCGCGGCAAAGCCGCCCTTCACCACGAGCTGCCGCGCCTCGATCAGCTTCAGCCGCCACTCGGCGCCGGCATTCGACCAGAATTGGCGCGCGGCACCGGTGATGGCCGCCGCGACGACCTGCGGCTCGTAGGGCGCGATCTCGCCGGCAAACTCGGTGGCGATGATGGTCCAGGCGAGCTCGGGCTTGCCATAAGCCGACAGGATGGTGTCATCCATGTCGATCAGCATGGCGCGGGGCAGGGCAGGGATCATCGGGCTCAGGGCCATTTCACCGCGGGCGGCATCGACGACAGGATGGACTCGACATTGCCGCCGGTCTTGAGCCCGAAGGTGGTGCCGCGATCATAGAGCAGGTTGAACTCGACGTAGCGGCCGCGGCGGATCAGCTGCTCCTCGCGATCGGCCTCCGTCCAGGGCGCCCCGAAATTGCGCCGGACCAGGTCGGGATAGACAGCAAGGAACGCGCGGCCGACATCCTGGGTAAAGGCGAAATCCGCCTCCCAGTCGCCGGAATCGTGGTGGTCGTAAAAGATGCCGCCGATGCCGCGCGGCTCCTTCCGGTGCGGCAGATAGAAATACTCGTCGCACCACTTCTTGTATTTGTCGTAAGGCGCCACTGCGTGATGCGCATCGCAGGCCCGTTTCATCGCCGCATGGAAGGCGATCGTATCAGGATCGTCCTGATTGCGCCGCCGGTCGAGCACGGGCGTGAGGTCGGCCCCACCGCCGAACCATGCCTTCGTGGTCACGACGAAGCGGGTGTTCATGTGCACCGCCGGCACATTCGGATTCCACATATGCGCGATCAGCGAGATGCCGGATGCCCAGAACCGCGGGTCTTCGGATGCGCCGGGAATCTGGCTGCGGAATTCGGGGGCGAATTCGCCGTGCACGGTCGAGCAGTGCACGCCGACCTTCTCGAACAGCCGGCCATGCATGATGCCCATCACGCCGCCGCCGCCCTTGGCGCCGGAATGGTCGGTGCGCTCCCACGGCGTGCGCACGAAACGGCCGGGACTACCGGGATAAAGCTCCGCCGGCGCCTCGTCCTCAAGCCGTTCGAAGGCGGCACAGATGTCGTCGCGCAGACGCTCGAACCAGGCCCGCGCGCGTGCCTTGTGATCCTCGATTGCGGCTGTATCCATCGGCTGTCCCCGGTCTACGATTGCGGTCCGAAATAGGTGCAGGTCTCGTGGCAGCTGTCACGATGGACGCTGACCTTGGTGACCTCTCCAATATGCTGGACCCGTTCGTAGATGAAACGCGACAGGTTCTCGAGCGTCGGCAGCCCGATCGCCTCGATCTTGTTGAGGAACTTGTGGTCGAGCATCTTCTGGATCTCGGCAAGGCTCTGCGTCAGTACGCCGAAATCGACCACCATGCCGGTGTCCGGATTGGTCGTGTTGCCGCGTACGGTCACCTCGACGCGAAAGGAATGGCCGTGGATCTCCTGGCTCGCTTCGCCGAGCGTGGTGATCGGCAGCGTGTGCGCGGCCTCGAAGGTGAACGATTTGGTCAATTCCCACATCGTGAAGGTCTAAATCCTCTATCTGATCCCGATCATCTTGTGCGTCTGCAGGCTGAGCCGCCACTGCGGATGCGTCAGGCAGTATTCGGTTGCGCGCGCGGTGTTCTCGGCCGCCTCAGGCCCGTCCATCGGCTGCAGCGAAAAGCGCTCGAAGGCCAGCGTCTCGAAGTCCTCAGGCCGTGCGCCCGCTTGCGGATACACCAGCTTCAATTCGTGGCCGTGACGGAGCTTCAGCTCGGCGCCGGCCTTGGGGCTGACGCAGATCCAGTCGATGCCCTCGGGCGGAAGCAGCGTGCCGTTGGTCTCGAGTCCGACCGCAAAACCGCGCGCGTGCAGGGCCTCGATCAGCGCCGCATCGACCTGCAGCAGCGGCTCGCCGCCGGTCAGGATCGTATAGCGGTTGGCCTCGCCCCCTGTCCATTGCCCCGCGATGGTATCGGCGAGCTCCTCGGCCGGGGCATAGCGCCCGCCCAGCGTGCCGTCGGTGCCGACGAAATCGGTGTCGCAGAACCGGCAGATGGCGTCGGTGCGGTCCTGCTCGCGGCCGCTCCACAGGTTGCAACCGGCAAAACGGCAAAACACGGCGGCGCGGCCGGCATGGGCGCCTTCGCCCTGCAGGGTCATGAAGATTTCTTTCACCGCGTAGCTCACCGTCGTCAGGTCTCCTCGAGCTTCCAGCGCCATGTGGTTGTCACCTCTGCCCGCGTGCGGGAAGAGGGAGCTTGGCAATCGCCTGCGACAATGCTCAGCGCGGGCCGGTCACGACTCGGCGCCCGCCCCGTGCCTCGTCTGCCGCAGCGCCTCGCCGATTGCCATGGCAGCGGCCATGGCCACATTGAGCGAGCGCAATCCCGGCTGCAGCGGGATCAGGAGCCGCGCGTCCGCCGCCTCGCTGACCGCTTCCGGAACACCGGCGCTTTCGCGTCCGAACAGCAGGATATCGTTCGGCCGATAGGCGAAATCCAGGTAGGAGGTTGCACCCTTGGTCGTGAACAGCAGCAGGCGATGACCGCTCTCGGCCCGCCAGGCGTCGAAAGCCGCCCACGAGTCGTGTCGCAGCCACGTCACGCGGTCCAGATAGTCCATTCCCGCGCGGCGGAAAAGCCGGTCGGAGACCGGAAATCCGGCCGGTTCGATGATATGTGCGGCCACACCGAGGCAGGCGCACAGCCGCAGAATCGTGCCCGTGTTCTGCGGAATGTCCGGCTGGTAGAGCGCGATCTGCATGCAAACGAGTCTCAGGGCTTTAAGGAAAATGGTGCCGAAAATCCGCTTGTCCCAGCGGATGTGGTGCATGGCGCACGAACCGGCCGATAGCGGGCTTGCGCTCGTATCGCAAGGGTGCCAATAGATCGATTCTGGACGGGGTGTTCCACCAGGGGCGGTGGAGCGCGCCCATTTCTGCCGCCGCGGGGGTCGCGGGCGCCGGCAGGCATCTCCCGGTCACGTGGTGGACGTCGAACGGGGCGGTTCCTCCGGCTGCAACGATAAGAAAGGGTTGGAATCGTGACAGCGTCTACTGTGGATCACCCGACACGCCGGGACTTCCTGTTCGTCGCCACCGGAGCGGTGGCCGCCGTCGGGGGAGTGGCCACGCTCTGGCCTTTTATTGCCCAGATGAACCCCGATGCCTCGACCATCGCCGCCGGTGCCCCGATCGAGGTGGATCTCGCCCCGATCGCCGAAGGTCAGGACATCAAGGTGTTCTGGCGCGGCAAGCCGATCTACATCTCCCACCGCACCAAGAAGCAGGTGGAGGAGGTGCAAGCGGTGCCGCTGTCGAGCCTGCCCGATCCCGCCACCGACCAGTCCCGCACCAAGGCGGGCCACGAGCAGTGGCTGGTCGTGATCGGCATCTGCACCCATCTCGGCTGCATTCCGATCGCGCATGAGGGCAATTACGACGGCTTCTTCTGCCCCTGCCATGGCTCCCAGTACGACGCCTCCGGCCGCATCCGCCAGGGGCCGGCCCCGGCGAACCTGCCCGTTCCGCCCTACCAGTTCGTTTCCGACACCAAGATCCAGATCGGCTGATCGGGCGTTTGCCCGAGCGGCCCAGCGCTGATCATGCCAAGATAATATTTCTTCAGGAACGCATCATGAGTGGACCTTCCGACTACCAGCCGAGCCATCCTGCCGTGAAATGGCTGGAACAGCGACTTCCCATCATCAGCCTGGTCCACTCATCCTTCATCGCCTATCCGACGCCGCGCAACCTGAACTACTGGTGGACGTTCGGCGCGATCCTCTCGGTGATGCTGGGTCTGCAGATCGTCACCGGCGTGATCCTGGCGATGCACTACACGCCGAACGCCGATCTCGCCTTCCGCTCGGTCGAACTGATCGTGCGCGACGTGAACTACGGCTGGCTGCTGCGCAACATGCACGCAGCCGGCGCCTCGATGTTCTTCTTCGCCGTCTACATCCACATGTTCCGCGGCCTCTATTACGGGTCGTACAAGGCGCCGCGCGAAGTGTTGTGGATCCTCGGCGTCATCATCTACCTCCTGATGATGGCGACCGGCTTCATGGGCTACGTGCTGCCGTGGGGCCAGATGAGCTTCTGGGGCGCCACCGTCATCACCAATCTGTTTTCGGCCGTGCCCTATTTCGGCGAGAGCATCGTGACCCTGCTGTGGGGTGGCTATTCGGTCGGCAACCCGACGCTGAACCGCTTCTTCTCGCTGCACTACCTGTTGCCGTTCCTGATCGCCGGCGTCGTGGTGCTGCACGTCTGGGCGCTGCACGTGGTCGGCCAGAACAACCCGGCCGGCGTCGAGCCGAAGACCGAGAAGGACATGGTGCCGTTCACGCCCTATGCGACGATCAAGGACTTCTTCGGCGTCGCCTGCTTCCTGATCTTCTATTCCTGGTTCATCTTCTACATGCCGAACTATCTCGGCGACGCCGACAACTACATCCCGGCCAATCCGGGCGTGACGCCGGCCCACATCGTGCCCGAATGGTATTACCTGCCGTTCTACGCGATCCTGCGCTCGATCCCGAACAAGCTGGCTGGCGTCATCGCGATGTTCTCGGCGATCATCGTGCTGGTGTTCCTGCCCTGGCTCGATTCCGCCAAGACCCGCTCCAACAAGTACCGGCCGCTGGGCAAGCAGTTCTTCTGGATCTTCGTGATCGTGTGCGTGCTGCTCGGCTATCTCGGCGCCCAGCCGCCGGAGGGCATCTATGTGATCGCCGGCCGCATCCTCACCTTCCTGTACTTCGCCTACTTCCTGATCGTGCTGCCGCTGCTTGCCCGCATCGAGAAGCCGCGTCCGCTGCCGAACTCGATCGCCGACGACGTGCTGGCCAAGTCCGGCCGCGTGCCGATGGTCTCGACGGTGATCGCGCTGTTCGTCGCCGCCACGCTGTTCGCGGGCTCGATTGGCCAGGCCCGCGCCGCGGAGGAGGGCACCCCGCCGTCGCTGAAATGGTCGTTCGCCGGTCCTTTCGGGACCTATGACCGCGGCGCGCTGCAGCGCGGATTGAAGGTCTACAAGGAAGTCTGCTCGAACTGCCACTCGCTGTCCTATGTGGCGTTCCGCAATCTGGCTGAGGACGGTGGACCTGGCTACACGGCGGCGCAGGCCGCGGCCTTCGCCGCCGAGTACAAGATCAAGGACGGCCCCAACGACGCCGGCGACATGTTCGAGCGTCCGGGCCGGGTCGCCGACTATTTCCCCTCGCCGTTCCCGAACGAGCAGGCGGCGCGTGCGGCCAATGGCGGCGCGGCCCCGCCGGACCTGTCGCTGATCGCCAAGGCCCGCTCCTACGAGCGCGGCTTCCCCTGGTTCATCTTCGACTTCTTCACCCAGTTCCAGGAGCAGGGGCCGAACTACATCGACGCGCTGCTGCAGGGCTTCGAGGCTAATCCGCCGGCCGGCTTCTCGCTTCCCGATGGCTCGTACTACAACAAGTACTTCCCGGGGCACGCGATCAAGATGCCGCCGCCGCTGTCCGACGGCCAGGTGACGTTCGACGACGGCTCGCCGGCCACCGTGCAGCAATATGCCCACGACGTCGCGACCTTCCTGATGTGGGCGGCGGAGCCGCACATGGAAGCGCGCAAGAAGCTCGGCTATCAGGTCTTCGTGTTCCTGATCATCTTCGCCGGCCTGATGTACTTCACCAAGAAGAGGGTCTGGGCCGCCGCGCATTGATGCGATCGGACGAGCTTGATGCGATCTGAAAAAGCCCCTTCGGGGGCTTTTTTGTTGTCGCGTCATTTCCTCTCCCGCGACAGGCGGGCTTGGGAGCTAGCCAGAATCCGCGCGAGTCAGATAGAGCGGGGTGATCCAGCTCGCCCGGCGCATCGGAAATGAAGACCGTCTCCCTTACCGTCTCGCAGGTTTTCGATATCGCCCTGAAGGCCTATGCCGCGGGCAAGCTCGGCCAGGCGGAGAAGACCTGCCTCAAGATCCTGTCGGCCGATCCTGCTTCCGCGATCACCCTCAACCTGCTGGGCGTGATCCACATGGCGCGCGGCCGCAACCAGCTGGCGCTTGTGCATTACGACCGTGCTTTGGCGCTGCGGCCCGACTTCGTCGAAGCCTGGAGCAATCGCGGCGCGCTGTTGAAGGCGACGGGGCGGCTTAAGGATGCCCTGGAGAGCTTTGATCGCGCGCTCGCCCTGCGCGCCGATCATGTCAGCGTGCTCAACAACCGCGCCGCCGTCCTCCAGGAGCTCGGGCGGCTCGATGAGGCGCTGGCCGATTACGACCGCGCGCTGGCGCTGCAGGGCGACTATCCCGAGGCACTGAACAATCGTGGCGTCGTGCTGCAGGCCCTGGGCCGCCAGGCCGAGGCGCTGGAGAGCTATGGCCAAGCGCTTGCGCTTCGCCCCGCTTTTGTCGAGGCGCTGGTCAATCGCGGCATGGCCCACAGCGCGCTGGCGCGGTTCGAGGAGGCCGTGGTGGATTACGATGGCGTGCTTGCGCTGCAGCCCAGGCACGTCGATGCACTCAACAACCGCGCGATCGCGCTGCGCCGGCTCGGCCGGCTCGAGGAGGCGCTCGCAAGCCATCAGGCCGCGCTGGCCTTGCGCGCGAACGATCCGAACGCGCTGGTCGAGCGCGGGCTCACGCTGCATGACCTCAAGCGCCCGGACGAGGCGTTGGCGAGCTACGATCGGGCGATCGCGCTCGATTCCCGCCATGCCGAGGCCTACGTGAATCGCGGCGCCTTGCTGCACGAGCTGGGGCGTCTGGATGAGGCCCTGCAAAGCTTCGAGCGCGCGCTCGTCTTGCAACCGAACAATGTCCAGGCGCTGACCAATCGCGGCGTCGTCCTCCACGATCTCGCGCGCTATGGCGAGGCGCTGGCGGACCACGATCAGGCGGTCATCATGCAGCCGGACGATGCGGCCGCTCTCAACAACCGCGGCGTGACTCTGCAAAGGCTGCGGCGGCTGGAGGAGGCGCTGGCCAGCCAGGACCAGGCGATCTCGGCGCGGCCGGACTACGCCGAGGCTCACGCCAATCGCGGCATCATTCTGTCCGATCTCAAACGCTTCGACGAGGCGCTGGCGAGCTACGATCGCGCGCTGGCGCTGCGGCCGGATTACGCCGACGCGCACTTCCTGAAGGGTCTCGCCAGTCTCGTCACCGGCGACCTCGCCAACGGATGGGCCGGCTATGAGTGGCGCCATCGGGCGCCGGTCGCGCGGCTCACGCCGCGGGCGCTGCCGCAGCCGTCATGGCGTGGCGAAGACCTCGCGGGCAAGACGATCCTGCTGCACAGCGAGCAGGGGTTCGGCGACTCCGTCCAGTTCTGCCGCTACGTGCCGCTGGTCGCAGCGCGCGGCGCGCACGTCGTGCTGGAGGTCGAACGGCCGCTCTCTCGCTTGATGCAGACGCTTGCGGGCAGCAGCCAGGTCATCGCCAAGGGCGATCCGATTCCCGATGTCGATCTCCGCTGCCCGCTGCCGAGCCTGCCGCTGGCATTCGGGACCGGGCTGGAGACGATCCCGGCCGACGGAGCTTATCTGTGCGCGCCCGACAATGCCGCGGCGGAGTGGGCGACGCTGCTTGGCAACGGGCGCCCTCTGAAGATCGGGCTCGCCTGGGCCGGCAATCCCAACCATGTCCGCGATCGCGAACGATCGATGGAGCTCCGCCACCTGCTGCCGCTCTCAGGAATCGATGCGAGCTTCGTGAGCCTGCAGAAGCAGTTGCGCGACGGCGAGGCGGAGCTGCTGGCGCAGAGCGGAATTCTCGATGTCAGCGACAGGCTGGGGGATTTCGCCGATACGGCGGCGCTGATCTCCCAGCTCGACCTGGTCATCTCGGTCGACACCGGCGTTGCGCATCTCGCAGGCGCCCTCGGCAAGCCGGTCTGGATCATGCTGACCCACGCGCCGGATTGGCGCTGGCTGCTCGACCGGGACGACAGTCCCTGGTATCGGACCGCGCGCCTGTTCCGGCAGAGCGACAGCCGCGACTGGGACGACGTGATCGCGCGGGTGCGCACGGCGCTCGGCGAACTCAGAGCCCGCAAGGCAAGGATCGCAGCTGCGTGATGATCGGCCGTTGTCGGCCCGTCACATGTGTCCGCTACCCGCCACCTATTGCGGCCGGTCACGATCCGGCGAAGGCCAGTTGCCTGACCTTCGCGCAGCGGCCACAATGGCCATCAATCCCACTTGAACAACAAACCTCACGACGGAGGACATCCATGGGCACCCTCATCACCTTCAAGCGCCCCGACGGCAAGGACGCGAGCGGCTATCTGGCCAACGCAGCCGGCGGCAACGCGCCCGGCGTGGTCGTGATCCAGGAATGGTGGGGCCTGCAGGAGCAGATCAAGGGCATGTGCGACCGCTTTGCGCTGGCCGGCTTCGATGCGCTGGCTCCCGATCTCTACAAGGGCAAGGTGGTGCCCTATCACGACACGGACGCCGCAGGCCGCGAGATGAACTCGCTCGACTTCATGGATGCCACCACGCAGACGGTGCGCGGCGCCGCACAATATCTGTCGCGCACCGGCGCCAAGGTGGGATTGACCGGCTTCTGCCTCGGCGGCGCCGTCACCATCATCGGCGCCACCAAGATCCCGGAACTTGCTGCCGGCGTCGTGTTCTACGGCATCCCGCCGGAGCAGGCGGCCAAGCCCGCCGACGTGAAGATTCCGCTGCAGGCGCATTTCGCCAACAAGGACGATTGGTGCACGCCGGCGCTGGTCGACGGCTTCGAGAAGGCGATGAAGGATGCCGGCAAATCTCTCGAGCTCTATCGCTACGATGCCGAGCATGCCTTCGTGAACGAGCAGCGCGCCTCGGTGCACGACCGCGAGGCCGCCGAGCTCGCCTGGGGCCGCGCGACCGCGTTCTTCCATAAGCATCTGGGGTGAGGCAGTCACGGTTTGTGTAGTTGGCGTGGCAATTTCAACTGTCGTCCCGGCCTTGAGCCGAGACGACACCAATTGTGTGGCGAATGGCGCAGCCCAATGCTCTGCCGTCGTCCTCGCGAAAGCGAGGACCCATAACCACCGGCTTTCGTGAGGACGGGAGCTCTTGGCTCCACAAGGACGCGAGCTACTTCACGCCGCGCGAGATTGCGACATCCTCTGCTCCGCGCGCCTCGGCCGATCCGTCACGACCGACACGCCCCAGATCACGAGCCCCGCGAGCGCCAGCGCGGCGCCGACCCATCCCGTCGCGGGGAAGCCGAAGCCTGCTGAGAGTGCGAGACCGGCGAGCCACGGACCGAGCGCATTGGCCGTGTTGAACGCGGAGTGATTGAGTGCGGCCGCCAAGGTCTGCGCATCCTCCGCGACATCCATCAAGCGGGTCTGCAGGATGGTTCCGAGGCCCCCGCCGCAGCCGATCAGGAACACGACGAGCGCCAACGTCCAGACGTTGCCGGTCGCGAACGGATAGAGGGCGAGCGCCGCCGCGCTCCAGACCAGGGTCGCGCCCGCCGCCCGCATGACGCCGCGATCCGCGGCCCAGGCGCAGGCGAGATTGCCGATCGTCATGCCGAAGCCGAACACCGTCAGCATCACCGGGATCATGGACGGCGGCGCGTGCGTGACCTCGAGCAAGGTCGATGCGAGATAGGTGTACACCGCGAACATGCCGCCGAAGCCGATCGCGCCGGTGGCCAGCGTCAGCCACACCTGGCCGCGCCTGAGCGCGCCAAGCTCGCGCAGCGGGCTCGCGCCTTTCAGCGGCGCGCCATAGGGCGCGTAGAGCCGCACCAAAGTCGCCGTCAACAGGGCGAGGAGCGCGGCGAAGCCGAAGCTCCAGCGCCAGCCGATGAATTGGCCGATCAGATTGGCGAGCGGCACGCCGACCATCGTCGCGACCGTCAGTCCGGCAAGAACGCGCGAGACCGCTTGGCTGCGGCGTTCGCGCGGGACCAGCGATGCCGCTACCAGCGCGGCGACGCCGAAATACGCTCCATGCGGCAGACCGGCCAGAAAGCGGAAAGCCACCAGGAAACCATAGGTCGGTGCAAGCGCGGAGAGCCCGTTGCCGATTGCGAACAGCAGCATCAGCAGCACGAGCAATGTTCGCCGTGCCAACCGTGCCGCGAGCACCGCGATCACAGGCGCGCCGACGACCACGCCCAGGGCATAGGCGCTGATGACATGGCCTGCGGTGGTGGCCCCGATGCCGAGATCGGGCGCGAAATACGGCACCAGGCTCATGGCGGCGAACTCGGTGGTGCCGATGGCGAAGCCGCCGATCGCGAGTGCCAGCAGCACCAGGCCCGGATGATGATGTTTCGAGCCGGCCGCAGTACTCGATGGGGCGTGATCAAAGGACGAGGGATCGGCGATCTGGTTCATGTCCGAGCGTGTCGATCTGGGTGGAAGGCAGTCGAGGTAGGCAGGGGCGGAGAAAGGCGGGCGTCGCGGCGCGAAACAGCCGGGTATCCTCCCAGTCACCCGGCGGTGAAGCAGCACCGACGCGTCGATGTTGATATTGCATTGCAATAGTAGGCGACCTACCCCGGTAGGGGGAGACCCGGGAGGGGGCGCCAGATATGCGCGACAGGCAGGTCCCACAGGGGCTCGGCGGGAAAGAGGAATAAGACCCTCTCCCGGCACCACGCAGGATGGCGATGTGCGCATCCCTCTTGGCGCCGTTGTGCGGAAGTCCGGGAATCGACGCGGGCGTGGCGAATGGTCAGCGGCCCGTTACGTCACTCCGCGGGCTCCTCGCCAGCGATCTTGCGGAGTTCATTCCCGGTAGAGGCGTTGTCCCCAGGCTGGCCTTTACCCGCTCGCGATCCTGCGGGGCGGCGACCGAGCCGCTTGGCCTGCGCCTCGAGGAAGCAATCGAGCAGCGTCTGCTGCTTCTGAAGCGCATGCGACACAGGAGGCTGTTTGCCGCGGGCCATGATGAATTCTTGGTAGCGGAAGATGGTTAATTATTCTTTGCGCTCCTATCGCAAATTGGCAACAGTGTTGCGCAGATATCTCCCTATTTCCGGTGTTTGCCATCTCGTGAGCAACTAGCAGTGTGTGCTCGGCCATAGTTGCATGCGCGCAACATGAGGTTGTCGTACGCTCTCTACAGCCGATGGCTGTATCGGACGCATGCCGTGCTGCATTCGATTCGGAGCCTGCGGCCTGACTGATTCGGGCGGAGGGCGCTCAGCGCCTGCCGGATGTGGGCACTGCCAATCCTATGCTCGAAGCTCCAAATCGCCTCGTTTGTACGGCGAATACAATCTAAGATAGTATTTTTGGCGCGGCAACGGAGGGGCGGAATGAGCGTCGCATTCGCGCTGGCGGGCCTGGGCGGGCTGAATGCACATGGCGCCGGCTTTCTCGACACCGCCCGCGCCTGGGGTGTGACGCCGGATCTGGTGACGGCGACCTCCGGCCAGATCCTGGTGCTGGCGGAATGGCTGCAGGGGCACGACTTACGCGCGCTGCTCGTCTCGCCCGAGGCCGAGAACAATCCGGTCGCTCAGGCCCGCACCGTTCTGTTCGGTTATCCCGGCGTCTTCAGGCCGGCCTATGCCGAGGCCTTGTTCCGCTTGGCGGCGGTGCCGGATTGGAGCGAAGGCCTGCTGAACGTGGTCGCCGATCGCCTGGTTCCGGCGCAGCAATATGTGCCGGTGCGCTCGGATGACGAGCTTGCCCATGTCGCGACGGTGCTGAACGAGAGCGCGACCGGCGTGGTGTTCAACACCTACGATCCGCGGTCGGGCGTCGGCCTGCTTTACGGCAACGACGTCGCGCGCAGGCTGTTGCCCGAGCAGAAATCGATTCCCAACACGCGCGCCGCCGCGGCGCTGCATTCGGCGGCCAAGCGCGACCTGCGTTATGCGTCCGACGTCGTGCAGGAACGCAAGATCCTCCCGATCACGGTTGGGGCGATCAAATCGGCGCTGTGGCTTTCGCTTTACGGCTTCAAGAACCTGCCAGGCGGACAGATGGACGGCGCCTATCATCGCGCCTGCATCGTCTCCGAGTTGCACGGCTTCGAGCGCATCTTCGCGGTCCGGCCGCTGGCGAATGGCTGGCAGGGACAGGCGCCGGCCAACTGGTTCGAGGTGCAGGACTGGACGTACGAGATGTGGTTCTCGGTCGGCTACAAGGCCGAGGTCGACACGCTCAAGCGCATCAACGACCTGATCGCTTCAGGCGCTCTCACCGATCCGAAATATAAGCCGGTCGAGCTGATCGAGATCCAGCCGGCAACGCCGGCCGGCTATTTCAACTACTTCGTCGAGCGCGGCGAAGTCTACGAGAACGCGGTGCAGGCGACGGAGCTGAAGTTCAAGGAGCATGGGCTGACGAAGCCGGGGACGTGACCAAACGGCGCCTCAGATCCGGCTGCGGTCTTGCCTGATGCAGCAGCAGGAGCAAGACCTATCGCCTCGTCGGATCTGAGACTTCCGGGGCGCTTCCCAGCTTGTGCTCGGACGCCTTTTCTCGATTGGCGCGAGCTTCGGCATAATTGGGATCGAGTCTGATTGCCTCATCGAAGTCAGCGATGGCGCGATCGAGATTTCCCTTATGCTCAAAGGCAAGGCCACGGTTGTTGTAGGCCTGCACATATTTTGGATCGAGCCTGATTGCCGCGTCGAAGTCGGCAATCGCGCGGTCATGATCGCCCTTGTCGTCGTAGGCGACGCCCCGGACATTGTAGGCGCGGACGTAGCTTGGATCGATCTTGATCGCTTCGCTCAGGTCCGCGATGGCGCGTTCGTAATCCTTCTTTTCGTAGAACTCGAGGCTACGATTATAATAGTGGATTTTCGTGGATTTGGAATCAAGGCCGATTGCCGTTGTGAAATCGTCTATGGCGCGGTCGTGCTCGTTCTGGTGCCGATAGATGAGACCACGATGCTGATAGGCCAGCGCGTCGCTCGGATCACGTTTGATACTTTCACTAAAGTCTGCGAGAGCATGATCGTCATCTCCCTTGCCTTCATAGGCGAGGGCGCGATCGTAGTAAGATCTGACGTACTGAGGGGCAAGCTCGATCGCTTTTCCGAAGTCTTCAATTGCGCGATCATAGTCTTTTTTGGCGAGGTGCGAGAGGCCGCGACTGTGATATGCTTGGGCATGCCGCGGGTTTAACTCAAGTGTGCGATTGAAGTTACTGATAGCTCGGTCGTAATCATTCTTGAAATTGTAAATGAGGCCACGGTGATAGTAAGCAAGGGCATATTTTGGGTTTAGCCTGATTGCCTCGTCATAGTCGGAAATCGCTCGATCGTAATCAGCTATAGCAGAATACGCGAATCCCCGGTTGTTGAAACTCGGCGCGAAATCCGGATCGAGCCGGATCGCCTCGCTGAGGTCAGCGATGGCCCGATCGTAGTCCTTCTTCTCGAAGTAGGCATTGCCGCGGTTGAAATAGCCCTGGGTCTGATCCTTTCCGGACCATCGGCCGGATTGGATCGCCCATGTGCAGCCCTCGATCCGCAAATCTGGCGAGAAGGCGGAGGCTAGGCACCAGGCGATTTGTCGTTCGGTCTGCGCACCGGCAGGGGCGGTTTGCGCTCCTGCAACGATCGCGGCTCCCAACAGGGCGAACGAAAACTGTTGCAACTTCACCGGCGCTCCACAGGTCCGCAGCAACGGAACAATACAATGGGCGCGGCCTGAGCCACAATTCTGAAGTCTTGCCGGCAAGAGGAGTCGCGATCTGTGTTGGCTGGATGTCCTGAAACGCCAAATTCATCAGCCGCATCAAGCTGATTTGGGCTGTCCAGTCTTCGCCGCGAAAATATTCTTGTTTCTTGTTTTCCGAAATTGTGCTTATGTCGGCGCGTCCCGCCTCGGCACGAGGGGCGTATCGCGATCGTCACGACACGCGGGGTGGGATGCGGTGGGCGCTCTGGGCCGCAGCATGATCTCATCATGCGGACGAACAGCCCGAGGCGCACGGCGAAGTCGTACGGTCCTGGCCTCCCGACGCTGAGGTCTGCGCAACGCGCTGAAGGCGCGTTGTCGCAAACGGGGGCAAGAAAGCCCGGTCCCCGGGGAGAGTACGTATAACCCGTCAGACCATCGTGCAGGGAAGGCCGGGATGTCTCGGCCGAACCTGTGGTACCTGCCGCCTGCATTTTTTTCGCAGGCGGGCCATGGGGGCGGCGAGCTCCCGGCCTTCCCTGCGCCCTCGCCTTTGAGAGGGCGATGTCGATGATCATCACTCGGGCATCAGGTGTCGCGAGAATGCTGCTGCATGTCCCATGCTCATCATCATCCCGGGTCTCGCTTTCAGCTCGGCCGAGGATAGGCTCCAGCGAGGATCCACTACGCCGCGCCACTCGGAGTGGAGCGCCAGCACCTTCCAGAGGAGGGGCTGCGGGAGCAGTTCAGCTCGCAATCTCGGTGGCCGAATGGTGGAGCGGAATCCAACGATGGTTTGCGACCTTCGAGACAGCGGTATCGCCGCGGATGCGCCCTCTCTCCTTGTGGGGGAGGGCATGTCGGACCGATCGGAAAACTCGGTCGGGTGAGGGGTATGCCTCCGCGAGCGCTGTTTGCGGAGAGAGACCCCTCACCCAACCGAGTGCCTGGATGGGCCGGAGATGCCCTCTCCCACAAGGGGAGAGGGTGCTGTATCGCGCAGGCGCTTGCAGCAGCTTGCTAAGGTTGATCGCCCTTGACCTCCGTCCCCTGTCATGGTCTGGTCCCGCCCATGAGCACCGTCCTCCGCCCAGCCCGTCTCTGGTGGCGCACCTTGTAACAAGGTGGCCGGTGCGATTTCCTGACATTCAATCGCTTGAGGCCGCCACCCGGCGGCGGCTCTTCCGTTTGTCCTGTGTGGCGTTCCCTCGGCAAGTTTCGTAAGAGGACGCCAAGAGGACCCCCATGAACAGGACCGTTTTTTCCCTGCCGGCCTTGAGCGAGTACCGCACCCGCGGCGGGCTTGCGATCACGCGCGCCACCGAACAGTTTTCCGGCGGCGCCAGCCGTCTTGACGACCTCATCGACCTGCTGGATCGGCGCCGCGGGGTGGTGCTGTCGTCCGGGACCACCGTCCCCGGGCGGTATGACAGTTTCGACCTCGGCTTTGCCGATCCGCCGCTGGCACTGGAGACGACGGGGACGAATTTCGCCCTGCAGGCGTTGAACCGCCGCGGCGAGGTGCTGATCGCCTTTCTCGGCGCGACCCTGCGCGACTCCGCGGTCGTCATCACCGAGCACACCCCGGCACGGCTGGCGGGACATATCGTTCGCGGCCCAGCACCGGTCGAGGAAGACCAGCGCACCCGCCGCGCCAGCGTGATGTCGCTGGTGCGGGCGCTGATCGCGGCGTTCTCCGCCAGTGACGACCCGCTGCTCGGGCTGTTCGGCGCCTTCGCCTACGATCTCGTGTTCCAGATCGAGGACCTCGTCCAGAAGCGGCCGCGCGCGCAGGATCAGCGCGACATCGTGCTTTACGTGCCGGATCGCCTCCTGGCCTACGACCGCGCCACCGGTCGCGGCGTGATCCTCACTTACGACTTCGCCTGGAACGGCCAGTCGACAGCCGGCCTGCCGCGCGAGACCGATGCCAGCGTCTACCTGAAGGAGCCGCGCCAGGGCTTTGCCGACCACGCGCCCGGCGAATACCAGGCGACTGTGGAATTGGCCCGCGCAGCGTTCGCCCGCGGCGACCTGTTCGAGGCGGTGCCGGGCCAGCTGTTCGGCGAGCCCTGCGAACGCTCGCCGGCCGAAGTTTTCCAACGCCTCTGCCGCATCAACCCGTCGCCCTATGGCGCGCTGATGAATCTCGGGCAGGGCGAATTCCTGGTCTCGGCCTCGCCGGAAATGTTCGTGCGCTCCGACGGCCGCCGGGTCGAGACCTGCCCGATTTCCGGCACCATCGCCCGCGGCCGCGATGCCATCGGCGATGCCGAGCAGATCCGCCAGCTCCTGAACTCGGAGAAGGACGAGTTCGAGCTCAACATGTGCACCGACGTCGACCGCAACGACAAGGCGCGCATCTGCGTGCCCGGCACCATCAAGGTGCTGGCGCGGCGGCAGATCGAAACCTATTCGAAGCTGTTCCACACCGTCGACCACGTCGAGGGCATGCTGCGGCCGGGCTTCGATGCGCTGGATGCCTTTTTGACCCATGCCTGGGCGGTGACCGTGACCGGTGCGCCGAAGCTGTGGGCGATGCAGTTCGTCGAGGACCATGAGCGCTCGCCGCGCCGCTGGTATGCCGGCGCGATCGGCGTGGTCAATTTCGACGGCTCGATCAACACCGGGCTGACCATCCGCACCATCCGGATGAAGGATGGGCTCGCCGAAGTGCGGGTCGGCGCTACCTGCCTGTTCGACTCCGATCCGGCAGCGGAGGATCGCGAATGCCAGGTCAAGGCCGCCGCGCTGTTCCAGGCGCTGCGCGGCGACCCGCCCAAGCCGCTGTCGTCGACGGCGCCGGACGCCACCGGCTCGGGCAAGCAGGTGCTGCTGATCGATCATGACGACAGCTTCGTGCATATGCTGGCCGACTATTTCCGCCAGGTCGGCGCCAGCGTCACCGTGGTCCGCCATGTGCACGCGCTGAAGATGTTGAAGGAGCGGAGCTGGGATCTGGTGGTGCTGTCGCCCGGCCCGGGCCGGCCCGAGGACTTCAAGATATCCAAGACCATCGATGCCGCGCTGGACAGGAAGCTGCCGATCTTCGGCGTCTGCCTGGGGCTTCAAGCGATGGGCGAGTATTTCGGCGGGCGTCTTGGTCAGCTCAGCCAGCCCGCGCACGGCCGGCCCTCGCGGGTGCAGGTGCGCGGCGGGCGGCTGATGCAGGGTCTGCCGAATGAGATCGTGATCGGCCGCTACCACTCGCTCTTCGTCGAGCGCGAGGGCATGCCCGATGTCCTCACCGTCACCGCCTCGACCGAGGACGGGGTGGCGATGGCGATCGAGCATAAGAGCCTGCCCGTCGGTGGCGTGCAATTCCACCCGGAATCGCTGATGTCGCTCGGCGACGAGGTCGGCTTGAAGATCGTGGAGAATGCGTTCCGGCTCAATCGGCCGGGGAATTGATCAATGCCGTCATTGCGAGGAGCGAAGCGACGAAGCAATCCAGTTCTTCTCTCGCGGCCCTGGATTGCTTCGCTTCGCTCGCAATGACGGCAAACACACAGAGTGGATGAGAGCACGATGACGTTCGATCTGGACATCAAGAACACGGTCCGCACCATTCCGGACTATCCGAAGCCCGGAATCCTGTTCCGCGACATCACCACGCTGCTGGCGGATGCGCGCGCGTTCCGCCGCGCGGTGGACGAGCTGGTACACCCTTGGGCCGGCTCCAAGATCGACAAGGTCGCCGGCATCGAGGCGCGCGGCTTCATTCTGGGCGGCGCGGTGGCGCACCAGCTTTCGGCCGGCTTCGTGCCGATCCGGAAGAAGGGCAAGCTGCCGCACAAGACCGTCAGCATGTCCTACGCGCTGGAATACGGCACCGACGAGATGGAGATGCATGTCGATGCGGTGCAGCCGGGCGAGCGGGTGATCCTGGTCGACGATCTGATCGCGACCGGCGGCACGGCAGAGGGCGCGGTGAAACTGCTCAAGCAGATCGGCGCCACGGTGGTGGCGGCCTGTTTCATCATCGACCTGCCGGATCTCGGCGGCGCCGCCAAGTTGCGCGCGATGGACGTGCCGGTTCGCACCCTGATCTCGTTCGAGGGGCATTGAGCGCCGCGGAATGGGGCTCGTCGGACGGAGCTTGGGGGACTTGGTGGGGGACTTGGGCGGACCAGGATCCGCTCACGACCGCTGCATCAGCAGCCCCATTTCGATCTCCCGCAGCGCGTAGTAGTTGCGCCGGATCCACTGATAGAGCTCGGTCGAGGAATCCCGTTCCTGGCGCAGATAGCCGGTAAAGGAGAAGGAGTACCGGTCGATATAGGTCTTGAGGAACAGCGGCAGGGCGGGAATGCGCAGCATGCGGCTATGGCTGAATTGCTGGGGCAACTCTTCACGCAGGACGTGCGCGTTCTCGACGACGATCAGCTGGGAGCTGGGAATTTGGCGTCGCAACTCGTCATAGGCGCGCATCGAGACCCGGTCGCCTTCGGCGCAGAACAGAACGATCGGGACGACATTTCGCCGTGCCGCTTCCTTCAAAAAGCCGATCTCCTCGGACATCTTGAAGAACTCGCCGTAGGAATAGTAGCCGAGGTCGATGACCTTGGCGATCCCGTCGTTCAGGATCACCTGGTCCATCAGCTGGATCTTGCCGTAGGTGTCCTCGATCTCCGCGGTCTCGGTGACCGCAGGCAGAAAATCGACCAGCGAGGGCTCGCGAACCGAGATGTCGAAGGCAAGCACCTGCCCGTTCTTGAGCAGCAGGAATTCGCTCAAAAGGCGCGCAAGCAGCGTCTTGCCGATCTGGGGTCGGGGCGAGCAGACGATGTAGACGGGCGTCGCGGGCATTTGACCTATATCAGGTCAAACGCGCCTCCGATAAAGCCCCCTCGTTTGCGGAGCTGTCATTTTTCCCCTGCGGGCCGCACCGCCGCGACCGGCTTGGTCGACCCGACGATGTCGGTCAGCTTGATCCGGTCGTACTCGCTCCAGACGTTGGCGAGCCAATGCCGGACATAGCCGCGCAGCACGAAGGAGTAGTTGGCCGCCTCGTCATGCGGGCCCTTGTTGGCGACGAATTTCAGGAACGGGACCGAGGCCACCTCGACCTGCTCGTAGGCCATTTCGTTGAGCTTCGGAATCGTGAGTTCGGTCGCATCCTTGATGCGGTTGAAATAGGACGCGTAGGTCGACTGGTCCCACTCGAAGAAGCTCGTGTTGTTGATGAAGTTCTTCACCAGGAAGTACTTTGCGCCGACCATGTAGCTTGCGGTTTCGGCGATTTCGTCGAGCGAGGCGATCGACGAGCCCAGGATGTGGAACACCGCGAAGGTGATCTGGCCGGAGCGGGCCGCGTCGAGGAAGCCGATGTCGCGCAGTGCCGCCAGGGTTGGGGACATCAGGCCGGCGCGGACGTCGATCACGGTCACCGATGGCGCCACCGCGCTCAAGGTGTCGAAGATCTTCATCTGGTCCGAGGTCGCGTTCATGTCGACGATCTCGGTGATCTCCGGGTGAAAGCGCTTCAGCGTTCCGCGGGGATGCTCGGTGTCGAACGCCCGGGTGGGGACGTTATTGGCACTGAAATAATCGAGCAAGGTGCGCGAAACCGTGGTCTTGCCGACCCCGCCTTTGTCCGCACCCACCACAACAACTGCCGGTTTCGCCATGGAATGTCCCTGAAATCTGGGCCGGCGGAGGCCGGCGCTTTGCATTCTGCGTTGCGCGCGACCATGGCAGAAACAACGGAGAATTCAAATTCATTGAAGCGAGGCGTCCGTGAAATTTCCCCATCTGCAGGTGAAGGTGGAGGATGAAGCGGGAAGTCTGCCCGTCTTATGGCCACGCGGCGATGACGGCTGCGAGCGGTTGGCGAAAATGCGTGTACGATCAAGGGTATCGGCAGGCGAATCGATGTGACAGTGAGATGTCAGCGGCGGCCCCAGGGTCCGCTCGCCGGCTCGTCCCACGGACCTCGCGGCGCATCCTGTGCTGGTTGTTCGGACGCGGGCGAGTTGGTTGTACCGTCGGCCGTGCCCCATGGGCCGGAGCGGGGCGGCGCAGGTGGCGCATCGGCATCGGGCGGCTCGGTCGCCGACGGCTGCTCCGCTTCGGAGGGCAGCGCGAGCGGACCGGGGTCGTGGCCGCCGGCGAACTTCACCAGCGCCTGGATGCGCGATTCGACCGAGGGGTGGGTGGCGAACAGGTCGGCGAAGCCTTCGCGGGGATTGTCGACGCACAGCTCCATCACCGCCGAAGTCGCACCCGGCAGTTCGCCGCGGCCCTCGATCTTGCGCAGCGCGGAGATCATCGCGTCCGGATTCTTGGTCAGTTCGACCGAACCGGCGTCCGCCAGATATTCGCGCGTGCGCGACAGCGCGAGCTTGACCACTTGTGACAACAGCCAGGCAAGCAGGATCAGAATCACCGCGATGATGATGACGACGACCGCGGCACCGCCCGACCCTTTGCGATCCGACGAGGAGGACGAGGATGATGAGGAGGAGGACGAGGAACTCCAGGAGCCGCCGCCTCCGCTCCAGCTCAGATTGGTGAAGAGGCGGAAGAACAGTTCACCCAGGAAGCCGACCACGCCGGCGATGATGACCGCGACGACCATCATCTGCACATCGCCGTTGCGGATATGGGTGAGCTCGTGACCGAGCACGGCCTCGATCTCCTGATCGTTCAGGGCGTTCAAAAGCCCCGTGGTCACGGTCACCGCATATTGCTTCTGGTTGAGGCCGGTTGCGAAGGCGTTCAGCGCCTCGCTGTCCATGATCTTCAGCTTCGGCATCGGAATGCCGCGCGAGATACAGAGATTTTCCAAAAGATTGTAGAGCCGCGGCTGCTCCTGCCGGGTCACCGCTTCCCCGCCGGTGACGGCATCGATGATCGACTGGTGGAAGAAATAGGCGATCACGATCCACGCCGCCGCGCCGAGCGTGGCCCAGGGCAGGGCCTTGATCAGGTCGAACAGTGCGGCCCGCAGGTAATCGGCGAGGCTGCCGTCGCTGCTGATCATGACCTCCGCGACCAGCGCGCCGGCATAGACCAGCACGTAGATCAGGAGAAACAGGCCGCCGAGCAGCAACGCCGAACGGAACTTGTTCGATGCGATATGGGTGTAAAGACCGTAGGCGGCCATGCGACGCGGCCTGTCATCGTGGATGGCGTGAGCTTAAAACTTCACGCTGGGCGCAGTCTCGACCTCGGTGCGGCTGGCGCCCAGGTCGAAGAACTCCTTGCGGGTGAAGCCGAACGTAGCGGCGAACAATACGGCCGGCATCTGCTGGATGCTGGTGTTGTATTCCTGTACCGCGTTGTTGAAGAAGCGGCGGCTGGCGGCGATCTTGTTCTCGATGTCGGACAACTCGCTCGCGAGCTGCTGGAAATTGGCGTTGGCCTTGAGATCGGGATAGGCCTCGGACAATGCGATCAGCCGGCCCAGCGCGCCGCTGAGCTGGTTTTCCGCCGCAGAGACCTGCGCAGGGCCCTGCGCGGACATCGCGGCATTGCGGGCCTTGATCACCTCGTCGAGCGTGCCGCGCTCATGGGCGGCATAGCCCTTTACAGTCTCGACCAGATTTGGGATCAGGTCGTGGCGCTGCTTCAGCTGGACGTCGATGTCGGCGAAGGCCTGGTTGACGCGCTGGCTGAGCGCCACCAGCCGATTGTAGGCACCGAGGACGAACAGCACGAGAATGACGATGATGCCGAGGACGATCCAGCCGGACATGAAAGGCTCCGAGGAAGAAGGGAAGAGGGCGCTCGGCACAGACTAGCCGATGCCGCCAGGCGACGGGAGGTCCGCCAGATCCGGCGTGCATTGGTCGTCAAAGTCGATCCGGACGTTCAATGCCTCAGCGTCGACTGCTTTGGCCGATCTCAAATCCGGACCGGGGGTTCCCGTCGCCGAAACCGCCAGGTCCGAGATGGGCGGAGTTCAATACGGGCGCGCGATGTGCCAGGCCTGCGACGGATCGTTGCCGTTGACCTCGCCCGGCGCGCCATCCAGTTGCGAGGTGTACAGCGGGCGATAGCGATAGGCCCACATCTTCTTGCCGTCGCTGCGGGTGATCACGGTGAAATCGCCGGTGGCGACCGCGTTGTCCGGCGCGACCAACGGCGGCCGTTTTTCGGCGCACTTCGCGTCGCAGGTCGAGGCGGTCCCGGTGGTGTCGTGCGCAAACGTGTAGAGCGTCATGCCCTTGAGGTCGACGAGGATCGGACCGTTCTTGCCGATGATGGCCTTGGCCGGCGGACCCTCCTGTTTCGGGGCCGGGGGCGGAGCCGAGGCCTCGTGGCTACCAGCAAAGGCCGTGTCCGCCGTGGCCAACAGAGCCGCAGCTATCATCATCGTCCGAAGCATTCCAAGGGTCCCCGTTTGAGCGGCAAAAGAAAACGCCGGTTGCAGGGCGACACTAGCATGCGCGAATTAGTTGCAGGTTTCGGAAACCCGGAGAATTGATCGTCGAACAGCACCTGTCGTTAACCAACTGCCGCGCTTACGACGGGAGTTGCGGCAGGCTTCCAGGCTCGACAGCGTCGCCCCAATCCCAGCGGCGCGCGGCGGCGAAGGCGCTCTTGTCCCGGCGCGGAATGGTGACGATCCGCGCTGCGCCGTCGGCGCAGCAGAGCTTGGCCGTGACTGCCACCTTGCTCAGAGTCGGCTCCGCCAGCACGCGCGCGGACGGCGAATGCGGGACAGGCCCTCGCGTCAGCGCCACGTAGCTGAACTTCTCATCCTCATAGGGAAGCTCGACATCCTTGACCTGCTTGTGGGCGCGCGAGCGCGACAGGCGCTGGACGAAATGACACCAGTCCGGCGATATGAGCGGACAGGCATGGTCATGCGGACAGGGCGCGACCACGTGGGCCCCCGCGGCGATCAACTGCGCGCGCGCCGCGACGATCCGCTGGTAACCGGCGGGCGTGCCGGGCTCGACGAGCAACAGCGTATCGCGTGTCTTCTTCCACAGCGCTGCGATCAGTGCGCCTCGCTCCGCTTCGGGCACCTCGCCGATCATGTAGCTCGCGACCACGAGATCGGCAGGCGTCGCAGCTCCGAGCTGCGTGCGCGCGGGCCCGAGCGCGTATTCGAGGCGGTTCAGGCCGTCGCTACTGTCGGCAAGCTCCAGCGCAAGCGCCCGCAATGCCGGGTTGGCGTCGAATGCGTAGAACGATGCCAGCGATGCAATCGCCTCGGCTGCGGCAAAGCTCGCCGTGCCCGGTCCGGCGCCGGCATCGAGCAGCGATGTCGGTGCAAAGTCCGGCCTTGCCCGCATGAGCGCATTCAAACAGGCTGCAATGGCGGCGTAGGTCGCGGGCATCCGCACCACGGCATAGGCTACCGCATCGGCTTCGCTGGCGATGGCGCCGGAGGTGCCGCCGCTGCGGTAGGTTTGCGAAATCCGGGCAGCACGCGCCGCGGCATCCTGACGCGACAGGCCGTGCAGCTTCGCTTCCAGCGCGGCTCTCAGCGCGGCGGGGAGATCCGGCGGGATCACGCCACCTGCTGGTCGAGGATCTTCACGGCCTCATCGAGGGCGACCGACACCAGTTGCGACACGCCGCGCTCGGCCATAGTGACGCCGAACAGCCGGTTCATGCGCGCCATCGTGATCGGGTTATGCGTGATGATGATGAAGCGGGTCTCGGTCGAGTTCTTCATCTCGTGCAGCAGGTTGCAGAAGCGTTCGACGTTGTGGTCGTCGAGCGGCGCGTCGACCTCGTCCAGCACGCAGATCGGCGAAGGGTTGGTCAAGAACACCGCGAAGATCAGCGCCATCGCCGTCAGCGCCTGCTCGCCGCCCGAGAGCAGCGAGAGCGATTGCGGCTTCTTGCCCGGCGGCTTGGCGATGATCTCGAGCCCGGCCTCCAGCGGATCGTCGCTCTCGACCAGGTGCAAGGCGGCTTCGCCGCCGCCGAACAGCTCGGTGAACAGCCGCTTGAAGTGGGTGTTGACGCTCTCGAACGAGGCCTGCAGGCGCTCGCGCGCCTCCTTATTCAGGCTCTGGATGCCTTGGCGCAGCCGCTTGATCGCTTCGACCAGATCGTCGCGCTCAGTGGTGAGCGCGGTGTGCTGGCCCTCGACCTCGGTCAGCTCTTCCTCGGCGCGCAGGTTGACGGCGCCGAGCCGCTCACGGTCCCGGCGCAGCTTGTCGAGGCTGTCCTCGATCTCATGGAGCGGCGGCAATTGCGTGTCCGGCCCGATCTCGGCCAGCGCGGCCACCGCCTGCGGCTCGACTTCGAGCATGTCGTGGATTTCGCGCTCGACATCGGCCACGCGTCGTTTGGCGCTTTCGAGCCGCTCCTCGGCCCGGGCCGTGGCCTCGCGGGCACGCGACAGCGATTCCAGCGAAGCCTTGGCGGCACGGTCGGTGTCGCCCATCTCGGTCTCGGCTGCGGCGAGTGCATCGGCCGCGACCTGGCGCTCTCCTTCCGCGATGCCGATCTCGTCGATCAGCGCGCTGCGCTTCTCGGCAAAAACCGTCGGCGCGTTCTCGAGCTCGGCGCGCTCCTCCCGCACCTCGGCGATGCGCTCCTCGATGGTCGCCATCTGCGAGCCGGCGCCGTGAATGCGGCCCAGCCAGTCGTTGCGCTCCTTGATGATCGCCTGCACGCGGCGATCGGCGAGCTCGGCCTCGCGGGCCAGCGCCTGCGCCTCCGCGCGCACCTGGGCGGCAGCGCGTCGCTTGGCCTCGATCTCGGCGCGCACGGCCGACAGCCTGCCTTCGGCATCCGTGTTCGGCGGCAATTCCTCGATGGCTTCGATCGCGCTCTGATGCGCAGCAGCGACCTCCTCGCGGTCCAACGCGAGACGGCTCTGCGCCTCGGTCAGTGCGGACTTGCGCGCCGCGTGACGATTGATCTCGCGCTCGGCATTGGCATGGCGCTCCCGCGCTGCGTTGACTTCGCGCTGGGCCGCGCGCCAGGCCTCGCGCGCAGCGCTTTCGGCGGCGCCGGCAGCTTGCACCTCGCGCTCGGCGGCCTCCAGCTCCTGGCGCCTGTTCGCTGCGTCAACGCGGGCCTGCTCGAGATCCGCCTCGATGTCGATCAGGCGCGCGCGCTCGGCAAGCCGGCGGGCAGCGCCGGTCGGAGCATGCGCAGCCGCGATGAAGCCGTCCCAGCGCCAGACGTCGCCCTCCGGCGACACCAGCCGCTGGCCGGTCTTGAGTTGCGAGACGAGCTGGCCGCCGCGCTCGCGCGGCACCACGCCGATCTGCGCCAAGCGCCGCGCCAATTCCGGCGGCGCCTGGACGTGGGCTGCGAGCGGCTCGACGCCGTCGGGAAGCGCGGGATCGCTGCCTTCCGCGCCGGCGATGGTCCAGCGCATCGGCGCAGACGGATCGACCGGCGCGTCGAGATCGTCGCCAAGCACGGCGCCGAAGGCCTTCTCGTACCCCTTGGCGACGGTCACGCCGTCGATGATCGGGGGCCACAAATTCTTGGTCTCGCTGTTGACCATCTTCGAGATGGTGCGAGCCTCGGTTTCGAGCCGCTGAACGCGCTTGTCGGCTTCTGCGAGTGGCGCGCGCGACGCCTCGAGCTTCTGGCGGGCGGCTGCCTGCGCGGCTTCGCTGGCTTGGGCTGCCCCTTCCGATACGGCGACGGCTTCTTCGGCGGCTTCGAGCGTGGCGGCGAGAGTATCGAGGTCGCCGAGATGGGCGGTCTCCTGCACCAACCGCTGTTCGTCGGCCTGGACCGAGGCGATCTCCTGGTCGAGCCGCGCCAGCCGGTCGCGATGGCTGCGCACATTGGCCTCAAGCTGATTGCGCTTGGCGGTGAGATCGGCCAGCTGCGTGGTCAGCTCGGTGAACTGCCGCTCGGTCTCGGTCAGGCTGGCTTCGGCCTCGGCAACCCGTTCGTCGACGCCGCTGCGCATCTCGACGCGCGCTTTGATCTCTTCCTTCAGCTCGGCGTCTTCGGTCTCCAGGCGCTGCAGCGCCACCCGGGCATCCTGGGTCTGCTGCTGCTCGCGGGCGACGTCTGCGGTCAACTGCATCAGGCGGCGATCGAGCTCGCTTGCGCGCTCCTTGGCGCGCTGCTCCTCACGGTCGAGGATGTCGCGGGCGCTCTTCAGCCGCTGCAACGTCGCAGCGGCGCGGGCCTCGGCATCGCGGAGCGCAGGAAGCTGCGAGGCACGGATTGCCTGGACGCGGGCGGATTCGGCCTGCTCGCGGGTGCGTTCGGCCATTTCGCGCACGCTAACGTCATGCACCTGCGCGGCATCATTGAGGTCGGCATGGGCCCCCATCCAGCGCAGGTGATAGAGCGTGGCTTCGGCCTTGCGGACCTTGGCGGCCACCTCGCGAAAACGGATGGCTTGGCGGGCCTGCTTCTTGAGGCCTTCCATCTGACCGGAGAGCTGGCCGATGACGTCCTCGACGCGGGTGAGGTTGCTCTCGGCCGCCTTCAGGCGCAGCTCGGCCTCGTGCCGGCGCGCATGGAGGCCGGCGACACCGGCAGCATCTTCCAGCACGCGGCGGCGCTGTTCGGGCTTGGCCTGGATGATCTCGCCGATCTTGCCTTGGTGGACGAGGGCCGGCGAGCGGGCGCCGGTCGCGGCATCTGCAAACAGGATCTGCACGTCGCGGGCGCGCACGTCGCGGCCGTTGATGCGATAGACCGAGCCGGCCTCGCGCTCGATCCGGCGCGAGATTTCCAGAATGTCCCGGTCGTTCACGGCGGCGGGTGCGGTGCGATCGGCATTGTCGATCGTCATCACCACTTCGGCGTGGTTACGCGCGGGCCGTGTGTTCGAGCCGGAGAAAATCACCGCGTCCATGTCGGCCGCGCGCAGCGATTTGTGCGAGGTCTCGCCCATTGCCCAGCGCAGCGCTTCGACCAGATTCGACTTGCCGCAGCCGTTCGGTCCGACCACGCCGGTAAGGCCCGGCTCGATCACGAAGTCCGTGGGTTCGACGAACGTCTTGAACCCGTGGAGACGAAGACGCGTGAGTTTCATGCACAGATTCTCTGTTGGCGGGAGACGAATCTCCCTGCCGTGACAATACCATAGAAGGCAATGTCAATGTGGCCCGAGTCGCTTCATGCGCCTCTTGAGGGCGGGACAATGGCGATGGCCGGGCACAAGGGCAACCCGCAGGCCCTGCTTTTCCAAGGCTTTCTGGACGCAAGCTTGGCCCGGGCGAAATCGCCGCGAGCCGGAATGTCTCGGCTCTTCAGAGCCTTGCCGCCGCAATCGATGCGGCCGCGAGAACCATTGGCGGGAATCCCTGGAGAGAAAGATCAGCTCTTGAGGAGCGGGTTGATCTTCTTCTCGAACTCCTCGATCGAGGTCTCGCCCTTGATCTTCTCGCCATTGATGAAGAAGGTCGGCGTCGAATCGACTTTGAGAACTTCGCTGGCGTATTTCTGGTCGGCCGCGATCTTGTCGAGCAAAGTCTGGTCCTTCAGACAAGCCTCGACCTGCTGCTGGCTCAGGCCGGCCTGCTTGCCGATCCGGGTCAGCGTCTCCGTGGTGTTCTTCACGACCCAGTCGTTCTGGGAGCGGAACAGCATATCGGTCACGGCGAAATATTTCTGCGCGTCGCCATTGGCGATGCAGCGGGTCAGCATCGAGCCCGCCGCGGCTTTGATGTCGAGCGGGAATTCGCGGAAGATGTAGCGGATCTTGCCGGTATCGATGTATTCCGCCTTCAGCTTCGGGAACACCTCCTTATTGAAGGCGGCGCAGTGCGGGCAGGTCATCGAGGCATATTCGGTGATGGTCACGGCGGCGTCGGCCGGGCCGAGCACCATGTCCGGCAGCGACACCGGCTTGGCGACGTCAGCGGCGCTCTGCGCCATCGCCCCCGAAATCAGCCGCAGCGGCGAGAATCCCGCAAGTGCGGCGAGACCGGTCAGGGACAAAGCGGCAGTGAAGGCGCGGCGGGTGATGATCAAGGCTCTGCTCCGGACTGGCGCATCTTTGCGCACGAGATACTCTAAAGACGCGGCATGTCGCTAGCTTGAAACCGCTCGACTGGCAATGCCGGCGGGTGAGGACCGATCAGTCGGCCGGCGTCAATTTCGCTTGATGGCGGCGCCGAGCCGGGCGAGCGCGTCACGGAGCGCATCGTCCTCGATTGCCGACAGGCTCTCCGCCACTTTTGCGACCGTCGTCGGATCCGGCGGGGGCGGCCGGCGCCGCCGCGGGCGCCGCGACAACGGTCCCTGGCGCAACGCCAGCTTGCCGACCGCATGCCAGCCGAAGAAGCGGTTGACCCGCTCCAGGATCACATCGGACGAATGCTGGATCTCGAGCGCCATCGGCCCCTCGACCTTGAGCACGAGGGTCGCCGGCTCCTGCGGCTGTCCTTCCACGGGTCGCGGCCATTGCATTTTCAGGGGCTCGGCGTGCAGCGCGATCTCGGGTCCCGCGATCTCGGCCCAGCGGGTGACAAGCTCGCGGGCGGCAAAGCCCTGCTTGGCATAGGCGGCCGAAAATAGGTCCCCCAGCATGACGGACAGAGGCTTGGCGCTGAGTCGTCCGGGCCTGGACATCGTCTACTTTTGCATCGTCGCAGCCTCGGAACCTGCCGCGCGTAAGAAGAAAACCGTGGATGCGTGCAACAAGCACGGATCATGACGGGAGACTGTTTCGTCTGACGTACTAGATTGCAGGCACGATGTCATCCGCCCTTCGCTCCCAACGGAAATCGCCCGAGGCTGATCCTCGGGATGGCCGCCCGGTGCGGCTGCTCGCCTGGTACGACCGCCATCGCCGCCGGCTGCCCTGGCGGGCGCCTGCTGGGGAGCGCGCCGATCCCTACCGGGTCTGGCTGTCGGAGATCATGCTGCAGCAGACCACGGTCAAGGCGGTCGGGCCGTATTTCGAGAAGTTTCTGATCCGATGGCCGGATGTGACGGCGCTCGGCAGCGCAGCGCTCGATGATGTCCTGAGAATGTGGGCCGGGCTTGGCTATTACTCGCGCGCGCGCAACCTGCATGCCTGCGCGGTGGCCGTGGTGCGCGACCATGGCGGCGTGTTTCCGGACACCGAGGAGGGCCTGCGCGCGCTGCCGGGGATCGGGCCCTATACCGCGGCGGCCATTGCGGCGATCGCGTTCGATCGCCGCACCATGCCCGTCGACGGCAATATCGAGCGCGTGGTGTCCCGCCTGTTTGCGGTCGAAGAGACACTTCCGCAGGCCAAGCCGCGGATTCAGCAATTGGCCGCGGGCCTGCTGAGCCCGTCCCTGGCCGGCGACGCGGAGACGCGCGCGGGCGACGCGAAGACGCGCGCCGGGGATAGCGCCCAGGCGCTGATGGATCTGGGGGCCTCGATCTGCACGCCGAAAAAGCCGGCTTGCGCCCTGTGCCCGTTCAGCGAGGATTGCGCGGCTCGCTTGCGCGGCGATCAGGAGACGTTTCCGCGCAAGGCGCCGAAGAAGAGCGGCGCGCTGCGGCGCGGCGCGGCCTTCGTCGTGACCCGGGGCGACGAGCTTCTGGTGCGCTCGCGGCCAGAGAAAGGTCTGCTTGGCGGCATGACCGAGGTGCCCGGCTCGGAGTGGCTGACCGGTCAGGATGATAAATCCGCGCTGGCGCAGGCGCCGCAGCTTGCCGGCTTGTCGCGCTGGCATCGCAAAGCCGGCGTCGTCACCCATGTCTTCACGCATTTTCCGTTGGAACTGGTGGTCTACACGGCGACGGCGCGTGCCCGCACGCGTGCGCCATCCGGCATGCGCTGGGTGCCGATCGCGACCCTCGCGGACGAGGCGTTGCCGAACGTGATGCGCAAGGTGGTCGCCCACGGGCTCGGCGATTGAAGCTTGCATCTGGTCGGGCTGCTGACAGCGCGGTGGCAGCAGCTCCAACTTAGTGAGGGCGCGTGAAAGGGAGACGCGCTCATGATCCAGACCGCACTCGATGACATCCCAGCTCCGCCATCCGCGAAGCTGTTAGGCTGGCGTCTGTTGGATGCGCAGCCCGCCGCAGGCTGGATCCGGGTCGGCTTCGACGGCAAGCACGAGTTCTGCAATCCGGCCGGATTCATCCAGGGCGGCATCCTGTCGGCGATGCTCGACGACACCATGGGCCCGGCCGTATTCGCGATGACGGATGGCCGCCTCTATACGGCAACCGTCACCATGACGGTCAATTTCATGACTCCCGCCGAACCCGGGCCGATCACCGGCGAAGCGCGGGTGACGCAGCTCGGCAAGACGATTGCCTTCATGGAGGGCCGGCTCGCGCGGGCCGATGGTACGCTGATTGCGACCGCAACCGCCAGCGCGCGACTGATCGCGAGCGCGCGAGCGTTGCGCTGACAACGATTAAGGTCATGGAGCTGCCGCTCCCGCCCATTCAGGATGGACGTGAGAGCACAGCCCCGCTAGGCTGGCGGTCCACCGATCAGGATCGCCATGCTCAAGCTCTATTACACACCCGGCACTTGCGCGCTCGCCTCGCATATCGCGCTGGCTGAAGCCGGCGCGGACTACGCGCTGCAGAAGGTCGATTTCAAGGCCAACCAGCAGAACAGCCCGGACTATCTTAAGATCAACCCGAAGGGGCGGGTGCCCGTGCTGGTCACCGACCGCGGTGTCCTGACCGAGACGCCGGCGCTGCTCGCCTACATCGCGCAGAGCTTCCCGCGGGCCAAGCTCGCGCCGGTGGACGATGCCTTTGCGTTCGCCGAGGTGCAGTCGTTCAACTCCTACCTGTGCTCGACCGTTCATGTCGCGCATGCGCATCGGGTACGCGGCTCGCGCTGGGCCAGCGAGGAAACCTCCTTCGCCGACATGAAGCGCAAAGTCCCTGAAACCGTCGGTGGCTGCTTCGCGATGATCGAGCGCGCCATGTTCAGGGGGCCGTGGGTGATGGGCGAGCAGTATACGATCTGCGACCCCTATCTGTTTACGATCGCGCAATGGCTCGAAGGGGACGGCGTCGACATCAAAGCGTTCCCAGGCATCGCTGATCATTTCACTCGCATGTCGGAGCGGCCGGCCGTGAAGAAGGCGCTGGCCGAACAGCGCTAGACGGAACCGCGCTTGCCGTGATCGAGCTCGCGCGCGGTCTCCAGCATCAGCTTGCGCAGCCAGATCGAGCCCGGGTCGACCTGCGCCCGGGTCGGATAGAACATGTATTGCTCATCGATGCCGGGATCGAGCGGCGGTGAGATCGTCAATAGCGACAATGATCTCGTCAGTGCGGCGATCAGGCGTCGTGGCACGAAGGCGACCAGATCGGTGCGGGCCACGACATGGAGCGCCTCGAAATAGCTCGGCACGACCAGCGCAATCCGCCGCTCGATGCCTTTCTCCTGCAGCCAGATATCGATCAGGTCCTCATTCCGGCCGCGCAGCACGACGGCGACGTGGCGGGCCTTCAGGAAGGCGTCGCATTGCTTCAGTTTTGCGCCCACCGGATGGCCGCGACGGACCGCCAGCGCGTCGCTGTCGGTATAAAGCAGCTGGCGGTGAAAGCCTTTGAAGGCGTTGCCGATCGAGATCACCATGTCGATGGTGCGGGCGAATTCAGCGTGGAAGATCGCAGGTCCCCGCCATGGCACCACGTCGATGCGGATGTTGGGTGCGGCTTGCGTCACCTTCGCCATCAGCATCGGCATCAGCAGTTCGACCGCGAGATCCGGCATCATCAGCCGGAACTGGCGTTCGCTGCTCGCCGCGTCGAACGCATCCGACTTGAACAGGCCGCGCACCTGATCCAGCGTCTGTGCCAGAGGTGCGCGCAAGGCAAGCGCCCGCGGCGTCAATTCCATTCGCGCACCGGTGCGCACCAGCAGCGGATCGCCGAACAGATCACGCAGCCGCTGCAGCGCGTGGCTGGTGGCCGGTTGCGACAAGCCGATCCGGAGAGCGGCGCGGCTCACGCTGGCCTCGCGCAGCAGCGCATCCAGCGCGATCAGCAGGTTGAGATCGAGCGCAGTCAAATTCATCAGGCGAATAGATATCATATCGCCTATCGATTGGAAGAATGAGAAGCGCTGCGGCAGCATCCGGCTCCATCCATCAGGAGGACTCGTCATGACCGTCGCCGCCAACAAGCAGTTGCTGCAAGATCTCTTTGCCGACATCACTGCCGGCAACCGCCAACGGTTTGTGGACCATATCGCCGACGACGTGACGATGCAGATCACGGGACACTATTCCTGGTCGCAGACGTTCAGGGGCAAGGAAGCGCTCGTGCGGGATCTCTACGACTATCTCGCGACCATTCTGGCTCACCGGCGAACCATCCCGCTGCGCTTCTACGCAGACGGCGATTACGTCATCGTCGAAGCCAGGGGCGAGATGCGCACCAAGGCCGGTATTCCCTACAACAACGATTATTGCCTGATCTACCGGCTGCAGAGCGGGCGGATCATCGAAATCAGGGAGTACTGCGACTCCGCGCTGACCGAAGCCGTGCTCGGCCCGTTTCCGGCATCGATGAAACAGCGCGGCTGATAAATGGCAGGAGGACGCCGATGACGACGATTGAAAACGATCGCACCGAGAACAAGAAGATCGTTCAGGGCGTGTTCGATGAACTGGCCAAGGGCAATTCGAAGCCCTTGCTGGATCGTCTTGCTGACGATTTCCGCTTCGTGATCATGGGGACCGGATCATGGTCGCGCAGCTTCGACGGCAAGGCCGTCGTGCTCACCGAGCTGTTTGCTCCGCTGCGGGAGAGGATTGCGGGCCGGATCGCCACGATCCCGGTCCGGCTGATCGCGGAAGGCGATCTCGTTGTCGTCGAGGCGCGCGGCCGCAACACGACAACGGAGGGCAGGGCCTATGACAATACTTACTGCAATGTCATCAGGCTCGAGGCAGGGCAGTTCAAGGAATGGATCGAATATTGCGACACCCTGTTGGTCGAAAACGTGCTGGGGCCTCCCCCGATGGCCCCGTCGCATCCGGCCGCGAAGTGCGGGTGATGCGCGCCCGTCCTCACGCCACCTTGGTCTTGAGATGGCCGAACATGATGTTGCGGGCATCCTCGTCCAGTTCGGCTTTGAAGATGAACTTGTCCTTCAAGGCGAGCGCACGCTGTGCGGCCGGACGGCTCGTGACTTCGTCGACCAGACGCTTGAGGTTGGGATATTTCGTCAGCGCGTCGTCGCCGAACGCGAACGGCGCCATGCGGGCCCAACCCCACAGCGCCATGTCGACGATCGTATAGGTGTCCCCGACCATGTAGCGGCGCGTCGCCAGGCGATCGTCGATGATCTTGTAGTGGCGGTGCCCTTCATATTGATAGCGATTATGGGCGTAGTCGTGGTCCTGATCCTTGGGCGCGAAGTGCTTGAAATGGACCGCTTGACCAGAGTAGGGGCCGACGCCGGTCGCGACGAACATCAGCCATGAGAGCAGCTCAGCCCGATTCGCCGGCGTATCGGCAGGCAGGAACTTGCCGGTCTTCTCGGCGAGATAGAGCAGGATCGCGTTGCTGTCGAACACGACGACCCCGTCATCATCGATCGCAGGCACCTTTCCATTCGGATTGATTTGCAGGAACTCCGGCTTGAACTGGTCGCCTTTGCGGGTGTCGATGGCGATGGGCTCGTAAGCCAAGCCGGACTCTTCGAGGAACAGCGCGACCTTGGTCGGATTGGGCGAACCGTTGAAGTAGAATTTGAGCATTGGTGTTTCCCCTGGAGTGTTACTTGCGGCGTTGTGCACGGCGCGCTGCAGATAGACATCTCACGTAGACATTAACGGCGTGGGATCGCCGACCAAGTCGGAATGGATTTTTGTTGGTCCGGGCGGGTCCGAATGAGTTGTCTTGTCTCGGTGCACAGCATTTATCGCATTGCTGCTATTCGCGACGCGGATGGCCGGAACGAGCTCCATCACGTGCCCCGGCATGCCGCGGTTCGACGAATGGTGCAAATCGGCTCCGTTTTGGTGCGTATGCCAAGTGTTGCCGCGACAAAACAGCGCGACAAAATTAGAAACCATCAAAACGAGACCGTGATCCCAACATTCTTTCGACAAATGGAACCTGCGCAGCCTTATTGCGAACGAAGTCCTCGACGAAACGGCGCTGGGGGTTGCACTGAATCGTCGGAGGTCTGATGACGAATCGAGCGACGAGTCTGGTGCCGTGTCTCGCGGCGACCATGTTGGCCAGCGCGGCACTGGTGACGCTCCAGTTCCAACCGGCGTGGAGTGCTGATGACTGCCTGGCGAAGCCGAAGGAAGGCGTTGCAGGAAAGCATTGGTATTACCGGATCGACCGTGCGACGAAGCGTCAGTGTTGGTATTTGCGCGATGATGACCGCGGGCAGGGCGCGTCTCTCGCAGCGCGAAAAACTGCTGCGCAAGATGAACGCGCGAAGCTCTCCTCCGCGACGGCGAATGCGCATGCTGAATATGAGACGCAGGCCAGCTCCGGTAACGATGATGTGAAGCTTGCGCCCTCGCCTGAGTCGGCGAAACCTTCCGGAATGGTCCCATCAGGTGCGGCTCCGGTCGCGGATGCCGGACCGACACAGGGCGCCGCAGACGGCAGCGCCGCGCCGGCCGAAACGTCGACGATCGCGACCCGGTGGCCCGAGCAGACCTCCACCACGCTGCAGGCCCCCGCCGATCCGGTGCAGACTGCGCCGTCCTACAAGCTCGCCGCAGCTTCTGCACCTGCCATTCCTGCTGACGCGAGCGCATCTCCGGCGACGCCTGAGCCGGTGCGCGTGAGCGACACGACCTCTTCTTTCTCCGCCGCGCTGAGCACGGACGACGCCTCTCGGACCCAGTTGTTTGCTTTCCTCAGCGCGATCGCGCTGACCGGCTTTGCCACCAGTGTGCTGTTTGCGCGGGCGCGCGCCCGGCGCCGCATCCAGCTTGCGCCAGCGCAGATGCGGCGCAGCGCGCATTGGCCGGTTGAACCGGAGCTCGATCGGATGCAGCTGGCGCCGATGGATGATTACCCCTCGCTGCCGCAGCCGCGCGATCTCGAACAGCCGCGTCGATCCCGATTGTCGGTGGTCCCGCAGGACGACGTCCACTACGAGGAGCAATATCAGGTCGAAGATCTGCTAGCGCGGTACTCAGGACAGAACCGCCGGAGATCTTAGCCTGTTCAGCTCGCGGCCAGTTCGGAGCGAATTTCGGCGCGTAATTCGTCGATCAGTTTCAACCCGCTCTTGGTCTCGACATGCCAGAAGGTCCAGCCGTTGCACGCGGGCAGGCCTTGCGCCACCGCGCCGATGCGATGGATCGAGCCGACTTTATCGCCGAGCATGATGGCGCCATCGGCGCGCACCAGCGCACCGTACCGACGCTTGGCATCGACGAGCTTCGTCCCCGGCGGGATCATCCCGCGTTCGATCAACTCGGAGAACGCGACGCGCGGTGCCTCGCGCGCAGTCATGAACGGGGCCAGCGTCGCCTCGGGCAGCGGTTCGATCGCCGCGATGCGCGCCTCGGCGGCTTTGGCGTAGGTGCGGTCGCGTTCGAAGCCGACGTAGCGGCGGCCGAGGCGTTTTGCCACAGCCCCGGTGGTGCCGGTGCCGTTGAACGGGTCGATCACGAGATCGCCGGGTCTTGAGGACGAGAGCAGCACCCGCGCCAGCAAGCCTTCCGGCTTCTGGGTGGGATGGATCTTCTTGCCGTCTTCGTCCTTCAGCCGCTCATCGCCGGTGCACAGCGGAATCAGCCAGTCGGAGCGCGCCTGCACGTCTTCATTGGCCGCCTTCAGCGCCTCGTAGTTGAACGTGTAACCTTTGGCCTTCTCGTCGCGCGCCGCCCAGATCATGGTTTCATGCGCATTGGTGAAGCGACGGCCACGGAAGTTCGGCATCGGATTGGATTTGCGCCAGACGATGTCGTTCAGGATCCAGAAGCCGAGATCCTGCATGATGGCGCCGACGCGGAAGATATTGTGATAGGAGCCGATCACCCACAAGGTCGCGCTCGGCTTCATCAGCCGCCGGGCGGCGAGCAGCCAGGCGCGGGTGAAATCGTCGTAGGCGGCAAAGGACGAGAACTTGTCCCAATCGTCGTTGACCGCATCGACATGCGATTCGTCAGGACGCTTGAGCTCGCCCTTGAGCTGCAGATTGTAGGGCGGATCGGCGAACACCAGGTCGACCGATGAGGCCGGCAATTTCGACATCTCGGCGACGCAGTCGCCGACGATGATGCTCGAGCTCTCGAGAGTCTCAAATTTGGTGCGGGGCGCCCTTGCAGACGCCCCGCGACGCGACACAACCATGACTCAAGAACTCTGACTCAGGCGACGCTGTCGGCGACGCGGGACCTAACAACCGACTGGCGCTACCTTGATCGCGCAAAGTAAAAATCGGCTTAACCGGGAAAATTTTTCGCATCATTGCGCGTTGATTCATCACGCGCCGTCCGATGTGCCGCGTGCAGGTGGCATCGGTCCAAGCTCGCTAAGCTGACGATCTGTCGACGGTTTATCCCGACGGCGTGCCGCGTTGCCGTCGCGTGCATGGGCAATCGCGGCGTGATTTGTCGGGCCGGCGCTAGGAAAAACTTGCCGGCCGGGTTATTGATTAACGGAGTGGAAATTCTACCTGTCTGCGGCGTTAGGTATTGCGTTTGCCCGCGTTGGATCAATCGAGGAAAGGCCGCCATGCGTTACGATGATTTTCGCCGCAGCGACGACGTTGAGGATCGTCGCGACGAAGGCGGAATGGGTGGCGGTATGGGTCTGCCGATGGGCGGTGGCGGGCTCGGCATCGGCACCATCATCGTACTCGGCCTGATCGGTTATGCCTTCGGCATCGATCCGCGAATCCTGATCGGTGGCGCCGAGATGGTCAGCCACAGCGGGCAGAGCTATCAGGCCGACCGTCGCTCGCCCGGCAAGACCGGCGCGCCGAAGGACGAGATGGGTGACATGGTCTCCGCGATTCTCGGCGAGATCGACGACCGCTGGAGCGAGATTTTCCAGGCCAGTGGCCAGAGCTACACCGGACCGAAGGTCGTGCTGTTTCGCAACGCCACCAATGGCGGGCGCTGCGGCATGGCGCAGTCGGCAATGGGGCCGTTCTATTGTCCGCCGGATCGCCAGATTTTCCTCGATACCAATTTCTTCCGCCAGGTCGAGACACGCTTCCACGGTTGTTCAGGCAATGCCTGCAAGTTCACCGCGGCCTATATCATCGCGCATGAGGCCGGCCATCACATCCAGAACCTGCTCGGCATCCTGCCGCGGGTGACTCGGCTGCAGCAGCAGTCGGGCAGCAAGGCCGACGCCAATGCGCTGCAGGTGAAGGTCGAACTGCAAGCGGACTGCCTGTCGGGCGTCTGGGCCAATCGCGAGCAGAAGAAGCGTCCCGGCTATCTCGAAGAGGGCGATATCGACGCGGCGCTGACGACCGCTTCGGCTATCGGCGACGATACGCTGCAGCGGCAGGCGACGGGCCGCGTGGTGCCGGACTCGTTCACCCACGGTTCGGCGGCACAGCGCAAGCGTTGGTTCATGACCGGCTTCCAGCAGGGCACGGTGAAAGCCTGCGATACTTTCGGCGCAAATTCGCTGTGATGCGGGTCGGCGCCTGGAGTTGATGAAGGAGGTGACGATGTCATCGGTCGGTGAAGCCAAGCAGTTCATTCCGCTCAACATCGCGGTGCTGACCGTTTCCGATACGCGCTCGCTTGCCGACGACAAATCCGGCACGACGCTGAGCGATCGATTGACCACGGCCGGCCATAAGCTCGCGGCGCGTGAGATCGTCACCGACGATGTCGAGGCGATCCGTGCCGTGGTGAGGCGGTGGATCGCCGATCCCGGCGTCGACGTCGTCATTACCACCGGCGGCACCGGCTTCACCGGTCGCGACGTGACGCCGGAGGCCATCGAGCCGTTGTTCGAGAAACGGATGGACGGCTTCTCGATCGCCTTTCACATGCTGAGCCATGCCAAGATCGGCACCTCGACGATCCAGAGCCGCGCAACGGCGGGCGTTGCCGGCGCGACCTACATCTTCTGCCTGCCTGGGTCGCCCGGCGCGTGCCGCGATGCCTGGGACGGCATCCTGGCCGCGCAGCTCGATTATCGTACGCGCCCCTGCAACTTCGTCGAGATCATGCCGCGGCTCGATGAGCATCTGCGCCGGCCGAAGGCGCAGGGCGCCACGGTGTAGAGCGCGCCTCGTCGACTATAGCTTCAGCTCCCAGGTCTCGCCCATGAGATCTACGCCGAATGAACGATGCGGCTCTTCGGCGACGAGCTGGAAGCCCGCGCGCCGGTAGATGTCGCGTGCGGCAGTGAGGATGCTCTGCGTCCACAGCACGATGGTCCGGTAGTTCTTCTCGCGTGCGAAGCGGATGCACTGCTCGACCAGGGCGCGGCCGACACCGAGCCCGCGGGCCTTTTTCTCGACCAGCAGCAAGCGCAGCTTTGCGACATCATCCGTGCCCTTGACCAGAAAGATCGAACCCACCGGCTCGCCGTCGATCTCCGCGATCCAGCAATGCTCCCGTTCAGCGTCGAAGGCGCGCAGGAATTGCGCGGTGATCTCCGCGACCAAGGCTTCGAATGAGATGTCCCAGCCATATTCGTCGGCATAGACGGCGCCATGGCGTGAGACCACCCAGCCGATATCGCCAGGACGATGGCTGCGGAGGAGAAAGGCCGACCGGGGCATCGCCCTCGGTTCAAGGACATCTTCGATTGTCGCCATCGCCTGCACCAGGCGGTCGCGGTCCCGCCCGGTGAGTTCGTCCAGCATCGCCGCGATCTCGCTCTGCGAACTACGGTCGAGCTTGGCGAAGCTCTGACGTCCCTTTGCGGTCAGGCCGAGCGCCTGCTGTCGTCGGTCCGATGGCAATGGCGTACGGATGATCAATCCCTTCTCGTCGAAGCTCTGGACGATGCGACTGAGATAGCCGGGATCGAGGTCGAGAGTGGCGGCGATCTCCTTGGCGGAGAGACCCTCGCCTTGAGCGAGTTCGTAGAGCACCCGCGCCTCGGAGAGCGAGAAGGGACTCTTCAGCAGGTGCTGGTCGAGCACCCCGAGCTTTTTTGTATAGAAGCGGTTGAAGGCCCGAACGGCGGAGACATGGCTGTCGGACTGCTGACCGTGGGGTGATGGATTGAGCATGGCGCACCTCAATATTTGCCATTGTCAATCGATTGATTGACTTTGGCAAGTATCTTGAAGGCCGCGCTAGATCATGACCATTCGGCTACGCAACAGGGTGCGCGAACGGCCGATCTGACGCAAAAGGCGGGTTTCCGCCCGACGGGCATTCGGGGCGTGGCCGCCGAGCTGCCGGTAATGGTCGCGTGCGATCAGCAGCCCCTGGTCGCCGAGCGGGCCGACCAGGGTGCGTGCGATCGCGCGAAGCCGGTCGCGAAAGCTGATCTCCGCATAGGGCGAGCGGGCGTAACGGAACACGCCGGCGCGGGGACGTCCAGACGCCGCCACGCTCTGGACGAACTGCACGGTCTCGTCGATCCAGCCGGGATCGAGCACGGCGCCGACCGGGAGAAACATCAGCCATGGCGCCTTGGCCTGGGCGGCGCCAGCGGCCAGCGCGGCCGCATGCGAGCCTTCGAATTTCATGAAGTTGCAGCCGGCAACGTCGGCGACCCGCTCGATCACGCTGGTGTCGGATGAGCGATCGACCAGGAGTACGTCGGTGATGACACCGGCTGCTGCGCCGGGGACCAGCGCGGACAACGTCGCCACCGCGGGCTGCTCCGCACCGTCAGTGGGAATGATCACACTCAACATGTCGCAGGCATTTGTTATCTAAGCGGCCACTGCGAACGTTGTTAGCATCTTGTCACAATCAAAACAGCCCTTTCGCTGCAGAATTTTGCGGCAGATGCTCAGGCGCGTCGCGTCGGATCGCGCTCACGCCGAATGACGTTTCAGCTCGTCTTGATCATCACTGCGCCAGCGCGCAATCTCTGCGAGTTCGGCTTCCGGACGGGTGGCGACGACCTCGCGCCGGCCGAGATAGATATCGCCCCGATCACCATCGATGGTGATCCAGTCCCCGCCGACGATCTGCGCTGCGCCAAGGCGCGCGCGGTCAGCCTCGGGCTCGGTCGTCAGGGCGCCGCAGCCGACGATGCACGGCTTTCCGAGCTGGCGGGCCACCAGTGCAGCGTGCGAGGTGCGCGCGCCGACCGACGTGACGATGCCGGCGGCCACCGCAAAGCCCGCGACATCGGCGGTCGATGTATCCGGCCGCATCAGGATGACGGGTTCGCCGCCGGCGGCGAGCCGCTCTGCATTCTCGGCATCGAACGCGGCTCGCCCCGCCGCGATCCCACCGGAGGCGCCGATGCCGGTCAGGACCGGTTCGCCCGCGGCGGCGAGCCGGGTCTCGACCAGTGCAGCGAGATCGACGTCGGCGAGCCGCGCGAGCGCCTCACGCGGCGTGATCAGGCCCTCCGATACGAGATCGATCGCGATCCGCAGCGCTGCACGCGGCGTGCGCTTGGCGGCGCGCGTTTGCAGGATCCAGAGCTCGCCGTCCTCGACCGTGAACTCGACGTCCTGCACGTCGCAGAACGCCTGCTCGAGCCGCTCCAGTATCGCGCCGAGTTCGGTCGTCAGGTTCGGTAGTGCGCGTGCGATAGTTTCCTCGGTGTCGGGCGTGCGGCGGCCGGAGACGACGTCCTCGCCCTGGGCGTCCAGCACCAGATCGATCATCGGCTTGCGCGCACCGGTCGAGGGATCGCGCGAGAACGCGACACCGGCACCGGAGGCGAAGCCGCCATTCCCGAACACCATCGCCTGAACGGTGACGGCCGTGCCGGGCAGATGGTCGAGTTTCTGCAGCTTGCGATAGGTCCGCGCGCGCTCGCTCATCCAGGACTGATAGACGGCGCGTGCGGCTGCCTCGAGTTGCGCGGCGGCGTCTTCCAGCCAGCCGTCGCTGCCGACCTCGACCAGCGCCTGTTCGTCGGTCGCGAGCCGCTCCATTGCGGCACTGTCGAGCTCGCGATCGCTGGCGACGTCTTCGCGCGCGATGAGTTCGGCAAGCTGAGCCGCGAGCGGTGCCGGATCGAGACCGAGCACCGCCTCCGCATAGCTCTCAATGAAGCGGCGGCGGCAATCCCATGCAAGCCGCGGCCGCCCGGTGGTGCGGATCAAGCCACGCACCGCAGCCGACGTGCAGCCGACATTGAGCACGGTGTCGAGCATGCCCGGCATCGAGCGGGCTGCGCCGGAGCGCACCGAAACGAGCAGGGGACGGCGATGGTCGCCGAAGATCTTGCCGGTCGAGTGTTCGAGATAGGCTACGCCGTCCTTCAAACCGTCACGTAGATCATGTTCGGCCTGTGTCTTCCCGGCGATGATGTCGGCACAGAGCTCCACGGGAAGCACGAAGGCGGGTGGCACCGGCAGGCCAAGCGCGGCCATCCGCGCCAGATTGGCGGCTTTGGCGCCGACGATGTCGGCCGAGCGCTGTTCGGTCGCGGTGCCGCCGATGCGGACGATAGACATGGGCTCATCCTTACGCAGAGAGATCGGTCATGATGTGCTGACGCAGAAGATGGCCGAAACCGGCGAGGCGATCGGTCGAGCGCTCGATCGCGCGCGCCAGTTCCAGGAGCGAGAGCGAGGTCGCCACGTCGAAGCCGCCGGTGAAGACCAGGGCGGTGATCGTGCGCTCCTGCGCATCTGCCGCATGTTCGGTATCCATCAGGTGGACCACCGCGGCGAGCGCATCTTCGGCATCGGCCTGGCGGCCCTCGGGCACTTCGACTGCTGCGACGAGGCCGCTGGCCGCAGCCTCGATCGCGGCAATGGCAACGCCGCAGAGATCGCACAGCGCCCCGAGCGGTTTGCCGCCGATGCAGGCCGGCGCCAGCGAGGCGATGAAGGCCGCCTGCTCCAATTCGTCGATCGCCTCCTCGACGCGGTCGACCAACTGGCCGACCAGCGGCTTGGCGTTGAGCCGTGCGACCTCGTGCCGGGCTTCGATCGCGATGCGATCGGCCTTCTGTTCGATCCGGCCAGCGCGGGCCGAGAGCAATTTGCCGTCTGCGGGGCGTCCGGCTTGCAGTGCGGAGAGGTGACGGGCGAGGCCGCCGGCGATGTCGTGGGCGAGCCCAAGCTGCCGCATGACGATGGTCAGCAGGGCGCTATCGGCGCGGTCGAGATGGCGCACCAGATTGGCCTCGATCTGATCGCGGACCAGCCGTACCGAGCGTCCTGCCAAGAGCCCCTCGGTCGAGGCGCGTAGCGCCGCTTTCAGAAAATCGATCGCAGCGTTGCGGCCGAGCGCTTGGTCCAGCCGCTCGCCGAAGCCGATCCGATTGGGGGCGGCATTGCGCACGGCAGCTGCCAGCAGGTCATTGCCGCCGAGCTGGAGAAAGGCGCGATGGCCGACCCGATTGCGCGCAGCCCAATCGAGGATGCGCGCGGCATCGTCCTTGGTGACCCAGCTGCGCAGCAGCTTGCGGGCCTTGTTCCAATCGATCAGGAACACCAGCGCAGCGCCGAGTGCGGCGAGGAAATCGTCGCGCGCTTTGGCGCTGTCGCCGTCGAACTGGCCGGTCACGAGAAAGAAAGCGTTCTCTTCACCAAGACCTGCGGCGTCGTGGCGATCGAGTCCGCTCCAATGCGCGGCAAAGGCATCGAACAGCTGGATGAAGAATTTCGCCCGCACCAGATGCACGTCGGTGTAGGTCACGGTGACCGCGTTATTCCGGACCGAGATCACCATGACATGGGCGTCGGTGGTGCCGATATCGTTCTGAATCAGGAGGCGATCGCCGGAGCGGGTGGCCATCGTGTCCAGGCCCGGGTGATCGAATTTCAGGGCGCGCGTGGCGTTGAGCCCGCGCATGAAGGCCGCGACCGCCGGGCGATCCGCTTCGGTGAGGCCATAGACATGGGCGCCGTCAAGCAGTTCCTCTGCACAGTCGGCAGCCATCCGGTTCAGCGTCTTGTGCAGATCCATCACCAGGAGGTGTAGGCTGTCGGCGCTTTCCTGCGCCTTGGTGAGCCGTGCCACGCGCGCGAATTCGACGTCGTTGCCGCCCTCGAGCAGGCCTGCGCCACGGATGGCGGCGAGCCGCTTCTCGGCGGCGTCACCCTCGGTGGGACGGCCGCCGGCCACGGCGCGGATCATCGCGCGCGCGTCGTCTTCGATATGCCTGATCAATTGCGGTAGCCCTGGCGCCGCCAAGCGTCCCTCCGCAGTCCGATGGGCGCCGCCGATCAAGGTGGAGAGATCGGCCGATGTGATCCCTGCGGCCCGGCTTTCGGCCGACAGATCCGTCAGCCGCCGCTCGGGCGCTCGCGCATGCTGGCTCGCAGCCTGCAGCGCGCTCAGGCGCACCTTGATGCGGTCGTTGGCGGCAAGACCATCCGCAATCAGTTGCGGCAGCAGAATGTCGGCCTGGCCGAGCTCTTTGATGATCTGCGATTTCATGGCGGCGTCTGGTCAGAGACTGATGGTGCCAGTCTGCCTGACCGGGCCGGCCGGCTGTTGCGCTAGATCATTCATCCAGCCGTCACATTGGCGCGCCCCGCCGATCAATCTCCTGCTTCCTGCGGCGTGAGACCGCCGGCACTGTTCGGCCACACCCAGTCGCGGATCTCCGGCATGTCCTCGCCGTGCTGGCGGATGTAGCGGGCGTGCTCGATCAGGGCGTCCCGGAACTTTTGCTTCACATGGGCGGCCGAGATGCAGAGCCCCGGCACGCGCTCGATCGCTTCGATCGCAAGATGAAAGCGGTCGAGCTCGTTCAGCACCACCATGTCGAACGGCGTGGTCGTGGTGCCCTCTTCGATGAAGCCGCGCACGTGCATGCCGTCATGGTTGGTGCGGTTGTAGGTCAGCCGGTGAATGAGATGCGGATAGCCATGATAGGCGAAGATCACCGGCCTATCGATCGTGAACATGCTGTCGAAATCGCGGTCGCTGAGGCCATGCGGATGCTGGTCCTTCGGCTGCAGCGTCATCAGATCGACGACATTGACGACGCGGATGTTCAAATTCGGCAGCGCCTTGCGCAAGAGGTCGACAGCGGCGAGCGTCTCCAACGTAGGGATGTCGCCGGCGCAGGCCATCACGACGTCGGGCTCCTGGTCGGCGGGCCCGGTGCCGGCCCACGGCCAGATGCCGATGCCGGCTTCGCAATGCGTGGCGGCTTCCTTCATGGTCAGCCATTGCGGCGATGGCTGCTTGCCGGCGACGATCACGTTGATGCGGTCATAGGTGCGCAAGCAGTGGTCGGCGATCCATAGCAGCGTATTCGCATCCGGCGGGAAGTAGGTGCGGACGATGTCGGCCTTCTTGTTGGAGACGAGATCGATGAAACCGGGGTCCTGATGGCTGAAGCCGTTATGGTCCTGGCGCCAGACATGCGAGGTCAGGAGGTAGTTCAGCGATGCGATCGGCCGCCGCCAGGGCAGGGCGCGCGAGACCTTCAGCCACTTGGCATGCTGGTTGAACATGGAATCCACGATGTGGATGAAGGCCTCGTAGCAGGAGAACAAGCCGTGGCGGCCGGTGAGCAGATAGCCTTCGAGCCAGCCCTGGCAGAGATGCTCGCTCAACACTTCCATGACGCGGCCATCATGGGCGAGGTGCACGTCGTAAGGCTCGATCCCTTCCATCCAGACCCGGTCGGTGGCGTCGAACACCGCATCGAGCCGGTTGGACGCGGTCTCGTCGGGACCCATGATGCGGAAGTTTCTGTTGTCCGCATTCAGCTTGACGACCTCACGCAGGAACTTGCCGAGCTCGCGAGTGGCCTCGGCGATGACGGCGCCGGGTGAGGACACCTCCACCGCGAAGGCGTGATAGTCCGGCAGTTTCAGCTCGCGCTTGAGGAGTCCGCCATTGGCGTGCGGATTGGCGCCCATCCGGCGCGGACCATGCGGTGCCAACGCCTGCAGCTCCGGCATCAGTCGGCCGTCGCCGTCGAACAGCTTCTCCGGCTCATAGCTCTTCATCCAGGATTCGAGCAAAGCGAGGTGCTCGGGTTTGCCGCGGGGATTGGCGATCGGCACCTGATGCGCGCGCCAGAAGCCCTCGACCTTCAGGCCATCGACCTCCTTTGGCCCGGTCCAGCCCTTGGGGCTACGCAGCACGATCATGGGCCATTTGGGCCGGCGCACATTCGCATCCTGCTGGCGAGCGCTCTGCTGGATCGAGCGAATGCTCGCGAGTGCGACATCGAGCGCGTCGGCCATCGCGCGGTGCATGGCTTCCGGTTCATCGCCCTCGACGAATAATGGCTCGTAGCCATAACCCTCGAATAGCTGCCGGACCTCGGTATCGCTCATGCGGCCGAGCACGGTCGGATTGGCGATCTTGTAGCCGTTGAGATGCAGGATCGGCAGCACCGCGCCGTCATGTGCGGGGTTCAGGAATTTGTTGGAGTGCCAGGAGGTGGCCAACGGCCCGGTCTCGGCCTCGCCATCGCCGACCACGCAGGCGACGATCAGGTCGGGATTGTCGAAGGCTGCGCCATAGGCATGCACCAGCGCGTAGCCGAGCTCGCCGCCCTCGTGGATCGACCCCGGCGTCTCCGGCGCCGCGTGGCTCGGGATGCCGCCGGGGAAGGAGAACTGCCGGAACAGCTTGCGCATGCCGTCCACGTCGCGCGTGATGTCCGGGTAGATCTCGCTGTAGGTGCCTTCCAGATAGGTGTTCGCCACCATGCCCGGGCCGCCATGGCCTGGGCCGCAGATATAGATCACGTCGACGTCCTGCGCGCGGATCGCCCGGTTCAGATGCGCATAGATGAAGTTCAGTCCCGGCGTGGTGCCCCAATGACCGAGCAGCCGCGGCTTGATGTGGTCAGGACGCAGAGGTTCGCGCAGCAGCGGATTGTCGAGCAGGTAGATCTGCCCCACCGAAAGATAGTTGGCCGCACGCCAGTAGCGATCGAGCAGCTCCAGATCGCTGGCCAGCTTGTTCTGCTCTGTGGGGGTGATTTGCATGGGACCTCGCTGACCCGTTCCGTTCAAGGTAGGCGCACGGAAAGAGTGACGGCGAACCCGGCTCGTTCCATCCGGTCGGTAGGATAGAACGGGATTGTGATGGCGAGCTTGCGCTGGCGCAGACCTCGACCATTGGCATTCTTGTTCTTTGTTTGTGCTTTTGTTCTTGCTTTGTTCGTAATGTCTGCTATCTCTTGGCCATGAGCCGAGCATCTTCACATGCCCTCAAGCACCCGCCGGTCAAGGCGCCCTCCGAGCCGGCGGGTGCACCTCCAAGTTCTGCTGATTTTCCCGAGCTCGCTGTCGCCATCGACCAGGGCCGGCGACGCGGCCGGGGTGCACAATCCAACGCCAGCGGCCGCTATGAGGCTGAGGCGCGGGTCGCCTTCGACGACGGCTGGCAGAGTCTGGAGGAGTTACCGCCCTTCAAGACTACGGTCGCGACCGACACCTCACGCAAGGTTATCACCCGCAACGATTCGCCCGATATCGGGTTCGATCGCTCGATCAATCCCTATCGGGGCTGCGAGCATGGCTGCGTCTATTGTTTTGCCCGGCCGACCCATGCCTTTCTCGGCCTGTCGCCGGGGCTCGATTTCGAGTCCAAGCTGTTCGCCAAGCCGGACGCGCCGGCGCTGTTGGAGAAGGAGCTTTCCGCGCCGGGCTACGAACCTCGGATGATCGCGATCGGCACCAATACCGATCCATATCAGCCGATCGAGCGCGAGCGGAAGATCATGCGCGGCATCCTCGAGGTGCTGGAGCGGGTTGGCCATCCCGTCGGGATCGTGACCAAGTCGGCGCTAGTTGTGCGTGACGCCGACATCCTGGCGCGGATGGCCAAGAAGAACCTCGCCAAGGTGGCGATTTCAGTGACGACGCTCGACCCGAAGCTGGCGCGAACCATGGAGCCGCGCGCTTCGACGCCGTCGAAACGGCTGGAGGCGCTGCAGGCCTTGTCCAAGGCCGGCATCCCCACCACGGCGATGGTCGCACCGGTGATCCCTGCGCTCAACGACAGTGAGATCGAGCGCATTCTCGATGCGGCCGCCCATGCCGGCGTCAAGGAAGCCGCCTATGTTTTGCTTCGGCTGCCGCTTGAGGTGCGCGACCTGTTCCGGGAATGGCTGCTCGAGCATTACCCGGACCGCTATCGCCACGTCTTCACTCTGATCCGGGATATGCGCGGTGGCCGCGATTACGACTCGCAATGGGGCACCCGGATGAAGGGTACCGGACCGATGGCCTGGATGATCGGGCGCCGCTTCGAGATTGCCTGTGAAAGATTGGGGCTGAACAAGCGCCGGTCGAAGCTCACCACCGACCATTTCGTTCGCCCGAAGGGGGGCGGACAGCAGCTCAGCCTGTTCTAGGAAACGTCAGTTGCAGGGAGAGTACAATGAGCGCAGGCCTGTTGCCATCGACGCCGCGGCTCACCGTCATCACGCTGGGCGTCGCTGACATGCGCGCCAGCATTTCGTTTTACGAGGCGCTGGGTTTTGCCCGAAAATTTCGGGCAACCGGCGAGGCGGTGGCGTTCTTCGACACAGGCAGCAGCGTGCTCGGACTCTATCCCTGGGACGATCTCGCGCGGGAGGCGGGTCTGTCGGGGAAATCCCGTCCGGAGACGTTTCGTGGCCTGACATTGGCGTGGAATTGCAGGTCGATCGAGGAGGTCGATCGAGCCTTGCAGCTCGCGTTGTCAATCGGAGCCACGCTGCTGAAGCCAGCGCAGAGCACCGATTATGGCGGTTACGCCGGGTATTTTGCCGATCCCGACGGGCATGTTTGGGAGGTGGTCGTCGCGCCCGGAATCGAGGTCGGTCCGGACCAACGGGTCCATCTTCCAGATTAGAGGCGGAGGATAGCGGGAATTTCGGCCGAGTTCCCGGTTGCGTGATTCGGCCGGCTTAAGCACGATCCCGGTCATGATTCGGGATCCAGCCAAAAAGCCTGCCAAGCCTGCGAAAGCCGGGAAGGGCGCCGCCAGGACCGCCGCTAAGACCGCATCCAAGGCGGGCGACGTCGCGTTGGCGAAGCCCGCCAAAGGCGTCATTGCGGTGGCGCTGCCGAGCTTTCGTCGCGAGCGCGCGTTGCTGAAGCAGGGGATCTGGCCGGTCGCCGGCTGCGACGAGGCCGGACGGGGGCCGCTCGCAGGTCCGGTCGTTGCTGCGGCCGTGGTGCTCGACCCCAAGCGGATCCCCAAGGGCCTGGACGATTCGAAGCGGCTCACGGCCGAGCAGCGCGAGGTGCTGTTCGAGAAGATCTGCAAGACCTCAGCCTTTGCGGTGGCCTTCGCCTCACCTCAGCGGATCGATCGCGACAACATCCTGCGGGCCTCGCTGTGGGCGCTCTCGCGCGCCGTCGGTGCGCTGCCGGAGCCGCCGAAGCATGTTTTCGTGGACGGTCGTGACAAGATCGAGGTCGACTGCAATTGCGAGGCTGTGATCGGCGGCGATGGCCTGGTGATGTCGATCGCGGCCGCGTCCATCGTCGCCAAGGTGACCCGCGACCGGCTGATGTGCGCGCTGGCGCAGGATTGTCCGGGTTATGGCTTCGAGCAGCACAAGGGCTACGCCGTCCCGGAGCATTTGGCCGCGCTCGACCGCCTCGGACCCTCGGTCCATCATCGCAGCCTGTTCGCGCCGGTAGTGGCCGCGCGCCGGAAACACCAGCCTTGGACGGTGATGCCCGAGCCTGACCTGTTTGCCGAGACGGCAGTGGTCACATCGGCGGAAGTTGCAGTTGGCTTGTAATGCCGATTGCCTCAGCGGGGCCGCGGTCTTAATAATTTTGGCGTCCAACCAGCACCAAGCGTCACTCCTCGCTACGGGCCGCCGCCCACCTCGGCCTCGCGGTTTCGACCGCCAGATCGACCTAGACGGCTCCAAGTGAATGAGAGACGATCGCCAGCGATCCAGCCTCCCATGCGTTTCACATCCCTGGTCGTCGAACTGATTCGCGCCCGGCCGCGGCTGGTCGTGGTGATCGTGCTGTTGTGCCAGGCGCTGTTGTGGCTGGCGGTCGCGGTCTTGTTCTACCGCAGCCCTCCCGGCAATCTCGCGACGGTCCTCGCCTTCGGCCGGGAATATCAGGTCGGCACCGATCTCGGGCCGCCGCTGTCGTTCTGGCTGGCCGATATCGCCTATCGGCTGGTGGGTAATCACATGATCGGCGTGTACCTGTTGGCGGCGCTCTCGTCGGCGGTGACCTTGTGGGCCGTCTTTGCGCTCGGACGCGCGATCGTTGGAAGCCAGCACGCCGTGCTCGCAGTCCTTCTGACGATGACGGTGACCGCGTTCGGTGCGCCGACACTGGATTTCGGCCCAGACGTTCTCACCCGCCCGCTCTGGGCGCTGCTGCTGCTGCATACTTGGCAGATCCTGGGACAGAACCGGCGCAATGCCTGGTTCGCCTGGTCGATCGAGGCCGGATTGTTGCTGCTGACGACCTCGGCGGCCTTCGGCTTGCTGTTGTTGATCGTCGGCTTTGTCGTGTCCAGCGCGCGAGGGCGGCGCATCCTGAGATCGTTCGATCCCCTGTTTGCTCTGCTGGTCGTGCTGGTCCTGGCGCTGCCTTACCTGATCTTCGTCGTTCGCGCCGATACCGTCACCTGGCCCGCATTGCCTGTGCTGGCCGAACTCGGCGAACGCGCAGTGCTGTGGCTTTGGCTGCTTGGCGGCCTCCTGCTCGCCATGGCGGCGATCTGGCTGCTGGTTGTTCTCAATGCGAGCTGGGTCAGCGGCGATGAGACCGATGCGCCGATCATCTATCGGCCTGCGCTCGTGCCGCTTGCACGGGACTTCGTCTATTGCTTTGCGCTCGCGCCTCCGCTCACCTTCAGCCTGCTGTCGGGCCTGTTCGGCCGTGACACGGTGATCACCGGTCCCGGCGTCGCCCTGTTGATGTCGGGACTGGCCGTCGTGGTTGCGTCTGGCGAGGTGATCCGCCTGCACCGACAGCGGCTGTTGCGCGCGGTATGGGCCGCCGCAATCGCCGCACCGGCGGTGCTCGTGGTCGGTACGACCCTGGTGCTGCCCTGGACCGGCGGCAGCGAGCTTCGGACGGCGATGCCGAGACGGCAGATCGCGCAGTTCTTCGTCGAGAGTTTCACTCGCCGTACCAATCAGCCTTTGCGCGTGGTCGCCGGCGATCCCGAACTTGCGGGCCTGATCGCGCTCGGCCACGGCCGGCCGCATCTGTTCCTGGATGCGACGCCGCAGCGGACGCCGTGGGAGAGCTTCGCCAAGTTCAATGAGACCGGGGGCATCGTCGTCTGGCGCGCTGCAGACACGGTCGGCACGCCGCCCCCCGAGATCGCGCAACGTTTCCCCGGCATCGTGCCGGAGGTGCCGCGCTCTTTCGATTGGCTGATCAACGGCCGTCAGCCGTTATTGCGGATCGGCTGGGCGATCGTGCGCCCGAAGGGGAAGTAGACGAGGAACGCGGGGGGGCGCGGCCTTAAATCGCCAGCACCTTCTCGATGGCGCGCAGATCCTGCCAGGACAATCGCTTATAGGACGGCGAGCGCAACAGATAGGCGGGGTGGAAGGTCGCGATCGCGCGGATTACCCGCTTGCCGGTGTCATATTCGATCCAACGCCCGCGCGTGCGCATGATGCCCTCGCGGGTGCCGAGAATGGCCTGCGTCGAGGGATTGCCGAGCGTGACCAGCACGTCAGGGTCGACCAGTTCGATCTGGCGCTTGATGAAGGGCAGGCAGATCTGCGTCTCCTGCGGCGTCGGCGTCCGGTTGCCCGGTGGCCGCCAGGGGATGACATTGGCGATGTAGACCTTGGTGCGGTCGAGCCCGATGGCGCCGATCATGCGGTCCAGGAGCTTGCCGGAACGCCCGACAAAGGGCAGCCCCTCGATGTCCTCGTCGCGGCCCGGCGCCTCGCCGACGAACATGATGCGGGCCTGCGGGTTGCCGTCGGCGAAGACCAAACGCGTCGCGGTGTTCTTCAGCGCACAGCCGTCGAAGGTTTCGAGCAGGGCGCGGAGTGCCTCCAGGGTCGGGGCGGTGCGCGCCGCTTCCCGCGCCGAGGCGATCGCGGCATCCGGCGGAGGTGGCGGTTCGCCGCGCGGCGGAATAACCGCGGGCGCTGCGCGGAAGGGTTGCGGCGGCGGCGCGTCGCGGGCTACAGGAGCGCTGGCCACGGGCGCAGGCTCGGGCTCGGCCAGCCGGTTGACCGGCGCGTCGTCCAGCGCGCAGTCGACGCCGGCCTCCGAATAGAAGGCGAGCAGTTGCCTGATGTTGGGGAGGGGCTCGGGTGTCATGGGAATGGTCAGTCGAGGCCAGCATACGCCGCATCCGCCCCTGACGGAATGCATTTCCGTGGTTGTCCTTCCCGGAAAAATCGGAAACAAGAGGGCGAATACCCCTTAAACCCAGGGAAGAAACGCTCGCAAAAGGGCTGAGACCGAAAAAACATGAGCATCGAAGAATTACCTCCGCGCGAATCCATGGAGTTCGACGTCGTCATCGTCGGCGCAGGCCCCTCGGGGCTCTCGGCCGCGATCCGGCTCAAGCAGATCAATGCCGACCTCAACATCGTCGTCGTTGAGAAAGGCTCCGAGGTCGGCGCGCACATCCTGTCCGGTGCCGTCATCGATCCGACCGCGCTCGACAAGCTCATTCCGGATTGGCGCACGGACGATGACTGTCCGCTGAAGACCCAGGTCAAGGTCGACAAGTTCTTCTGGATGACCGAGAGCAGTGCGATCTCGCTGCCGGCCTTCATGATGCCGCCGCTGATGGACAATCATCATTGCTACATCGGCTCGCTCGGCAATGTCTGCCGCTGGCTTTCGCGCAAGGCCGAAGCGCTTGGGGTCGAGATCTATCCGGGCTTTGCCGCCACCGAAGTGCTCTATGATGAACACGGTGCCGTGCGCGGCATCGCCACCGGCGACATGGGCATCGCCAAGGACGGCTCGTTGAAGGCGTCCTTCACCCGCGGCATGGAACTGCTCGGCAAGTACACCCTGTTTGCCGAAGGCGCGCGCGGCAGCCTGTCCAAGCAGCTGATCGCGAAGTTTGCGCTCGACGCCAACAGCGAGCCTGCGAAATTCGGTATCGGTCTGAAGGAGGTCTGGCAGATCGATCCGGCCAAGCATCAGAAAGGCCTGATCCAGCATTCCTTCGGCTGGCCGCTCGACACCAGGACCGGCGGCGGCTCGTTCCTTTATCACTACGACGACAATCTGGTCGCGGTCGGCTTCGTCGTGCACTTGAACTACAGCGATCCCTACCTCTCGCCGTTCGAAGAGTTCCAGCGCTTCAAGACGCACCCTGCCATTCGTGCGGTGTTCGAAGGCGGCAAGCGGCTGGCCTATGGTGCCCGCGCGATCACCGAAGGCGGCTATCAGTCGGTGCCGCGGCTGTCCTTTGCCGGCGGCGTGCTGATCGGCTGCGCGGCCGGCTTCGTCAACGTGCCGCGCATCAAGGGCGTGCACAATGCGATGGGCAGCGCCATGCTCGCGGCCGAGCATGTCAGCGCCGCGATCGCGGCGGGGCGTGCCAATGACGAGTTGGGCGAATACGAGAACGCCTGGCGCGGCTCTCCGGTCGGCCAGGATCTCTACAAGGTTCGCAACGTCAAGCCGCTGTGGTCGAAGTTCGGCACCGTGATCGGCGTCGTGCTCGGCGGCCTCGACATGTGGTGCAACACGCTCGGCTTCTCGCTATTCGGCACCCAGTCGCATGGCAAGCCCGATCGCGCCACGCTCGATCCCGCCAGGGCGCACAAGCCGATTCCGGCGGCCAAGCCCGACGGCAAGCTGACCTTTGACCGCCTGTCATCGGTGTTCCTCTCCAACACCAATCATGAGGAAGACCAGCCGGTGCACCTGAAGGTGGCCGACATGGCGCTCCAGAAGAGTTCGGAACGCGACGTCTATGCCGGGCCGTCGGGCCGCTATTGCCCGGCCGGGGTTTACGAATGGGTCGAGGAGGGCGCGAGCTCGCGCTTCGTCATCAACGCCCAGAACTGCGTCCACTGTAAGACCTGCGACATCAAGGATCCGAACGGCAACATCACCTGGGTTCCGCCGGAGGGCGGCGGCGGCCCGAACTACGAGGCGATGTAATGCACGATTGCGTGAGCCGGCTGTCGAATCCCCGACCGCCGGTCACGATACGGCCATAGTAAACGCGTTTCAGGCAGCCACTTTGCCCGTCCCACGGAGGGCTGTTCGATCGAAACGCCCGGCCGTCCTTGCGGTTGGCCGCCAAACGCGGCATTGTCGGCGCTTCGGAGAGCTGCCTATTTGGGTCGTGTCCGCAACGATCTCTCGTGATTTCCACCAACCAGAGCGAACCGTGATGTCATCAACTCGTCGCAACCGCTGGACTGCCGTCGCCCTTGCCGCATTGCTGCTTCCGGTTGCAGCCGCGGCGCAGACGCCGGATCGTCCGAGCGACAGCGCCGCGCAGTTTCCGACCAGCCACGACCTGAAATCGCTCACCACCTCCGGCAGCTATCTCGCCGCGCGCCATGCCAGCGTCGAGCGCGATGCGGCCTCCGCGGCGGCCTTCTATCGCTCCGCGCTGCGCAGCGATCCGAAGAACAACGAACTGCTCGACCGCGCGTTCATCTCATCGGTCGCCGATGGCGACATCGATGAAGCGGTCAAGCTCGCCGAGCGCATCCTGACCGTCGACAAGTCCAACAAGATCGCGCGCCTCGTCGTCGGCGTGCAGGACATCAAGCAGAAGAAATACGCGGCCGCGCAGGCCAACATCAACCAGTCGGTGCGCGGTCCGATCACCGATCTCGTCGCCACGCTGCTGTCCGCCTGGGCGGCCTATGGCGCGGGCGATACCAAGACGGCGGTCGCGAATATCGACAAGCTCGCCGGTCCCGAATGGTATCCGATCTTCAAGGACCTGCATGCGGGCATGATCTATGAGCTCGCCGGCAAGGAGAAGGACGCCGGTGCGCGCTTCGAGCGCGCCTATAAGCTCGACGATTCGATGCTGCGGATCACCGAGGCCTATGCGCATTGGCTCTCGCGCAACAAGGACGCCGCTTCTGCGACCGCCATCTATGAGGCGTTTGACAAGAAGCTCGCGCGGCATCCGCTGGTGATGGAAGGTCTGCGCGAGACCAAGGCCGGCAAGAAGCTGCCACCGCTGGTGGATTCGGCGCAGGCCGGTGCGGCCGAGGCGCTCTATGGAATCGGCGCGACGCTGACCCGCCGCGGCGGCGAGGATCTCGCGCTGGTCTATCTGCAGCTCGCGCTGCATCTGCAGCCGAACCACCCGCTGGCGCTGCTGTCGCTCGCGGATCTCTACGAGACCGTGAAGAAGCCGCAGATGGCGATCAAGGTCTATGAGCGGGTGCCGGCGTCGTCGCCCTTGAAGCGCAATGCGCAGATCCAGCTTGCGACCGATCTCGACCAGGCCGACCGCAGCGACGAGGCGATCAAGATCCTGAAGGACGTGATCGCGCAGGATTCGAAGGACCTCGAAGCCATCATGGCGCTCGGCAATATCGAGCGTGGCCGCAAGAAGTTCGCCGACTGCGCCCAGACCTATTCGCTCGGCATCGACTCGCTGCCGCCGAACAACGACAAGGCCAACAGCATCTATTACTACTATCGCGGCATCTGCGAGGAGCGTTCCAAGCAGTGGCCCAAGGCTGAGGCCGATATGCGCAAGGCGCTGGAGCTGCAGCCCGATCAGCCGCATGTCCTCAACTATCTCGGCTATTCCTGGATCGACCAGGGCACCAACCTCGACGAAGGCATGAAGATGATCAAGCATGCCGTCGAGCAGCGGCCCGACGACGGCTACATCGTCGACTCGCTCGGCTGGGCCTATTACCGCCTCGGCAATTACGAGGAGGCGGTGAAGAACCTCGAGCGTGCGATCGATCTGAAGCCGGAAGATCCGACCATCAACGATCACCTCGGCGATGCCTATTGGCGTATCGGTCGCAAGCTGGAAGCCAAGTTCCAGTGGGCACATGCGCGCGACCTCAAGCCCGAGCCGGACGACCTGCCGAAGATCGAGGCCAAGATCCAGAACGGCCTGCCGGACGAGCCTACGCCGGCGGCGGCTTCCGCCGACAATAAGGACGCCGCTGTTGACAAGAAGAAGGACGACGGCAAGGAAGACGGCAAGGGCGGCTGAGAGCCGCAGCTTGGGGGCTTTCCGCCGATGCCGGCGTCCGGGACAGAGTGCAGCGCAGACTGGCTCAGCGATCAGGCGCGCGCCAAGGTCAATCTGACCTTGCGCGTGGTCGGTCGTCGTGCCGACGGCTATCATGACCTCGAAAGCATCGTGGCGTTTGCAGATTGCGCCGATCAGCTGGGTCTGGCGCCGGGCCCGGAATTGGCCCTGACCGCGGCCGGGCCGCTGGCCGCAGCCTGCGGTGAGACCTCGGACAACCTGGTGCTGAAGGCCGCGCGGCTGTTGTCGGATGCGGTTCCTGATCTGAAGTTCGGTGCGTTCACGCTGGAGAAGGTGTTGCCGGTCGCGGCCGGGATCGGCGGCGGCTCAGCTGACGCGGCGGCGGCGCTGCGGCTGCTGGCGCGGTTGAACGGTCTTGCGCTCGACGATCCCAGGCTCGTGGCGGTGGCCCTGAAGACCGGAGCCGACGTGCCGGTGTGCCTGGCATCGCAGGCCTGCGACATGACCGGTGTCGGTGAGAAGCTGCTGCCGCTCGATATTCCGGTCCTGCCGTGCGTGATGGTCAATCCGCGCGTGCCGGTGGCGACCAAGGACGTGTTCCAGGTGCTGGGGCTGAGGCCGGGAGATCTGCGGGTCGGTGTCACCGATGTGGTGACCGCGCCGGCATGGCCGGAAGCGGGGGCCTCGATAACTGATTGGGTCCATGCCCTCGAGCGGGTGCCGAATGATCTCGAGCAGCCAGCGCTCAAAGTGCAGCCCGTCATCGCCGACGTGCTGGCGACCCTCGGGACCTGCGCAGGCGCGCTGCTGGTGCGGATGTCGGGCTCGGGTGCGACCTGCTTTGCCATCTTCGGCGATGCTGCCGAAGCGCAAACCGCCGGCCGGCGGATCGGCACCGACCACCCGGAGTGGTGGGTGCATGCGGGGACGCTGAGTTAAGTAACGCTCGTCATTGCGAGAGCGCTAGCGACGAAGCAATCCAGAATCTTCAGGTCGGCTCTGGATTGCGTCGCTTCGCTCGCAATGACGGAAACTGCTAATGCGACCTCGCCAGGCAGAACGCGACTACTTGTTCCAGCGCGGTCTTCATGGGCGAGGCCGGGAATAGCGCCAGCGCATCGACCGCCATGGCGCCGTAGTGCTGGGCGCGGCTGATGGTGTCCTCCAGGGCGCGATGCTTGTTCATCAGCCCGATCGCGTGATCGAGATCGGCATCGCCGATCTCGCCGCGCTCCAGCGCGCGGATCCAGAAGGCGCGCTCGCTGTCGCTGCCACGGCGGAACGCCAGCACCACGGGCAGCGTGATCTTGCCCTCGCGGAAATCGTCGCCGATGTTCTTGCCGAGCTTTGCCGACTTGCCGCCATAGTCGAGCACGTCATCAACGAGCTGGAAGGCGATGCCGAGATTCATGCCGACCGACCGGCAGGCGGTCTGCTCGGCCTTGGGCCGGTTGGCCAGCACCGGACCGACTTCGCAGGCGGCTGCGAACAGTTCCGCGGTCTTGCCGCGGATCACGGCGAGATATTCGTCCTCGGTGGTCGCGGTGTTCTTGGCGGCCGCGAGCTGCATCACCTCGCCCTCGGCGATGGTGGCGGCCGCAGCGGAGAGAATGTCGAGCGCGCGCAGCGAGCCGACCTCGACCATCATGCGGAAGGCCTGGCCGAGCAGGAAGTCGCCGACCAGCACGCTCGCCTCGTTGCCCCACAGCATGCGCGCGGACAATTTGCCGCGGCGCATTTCGCTCTCATCGACGACGTCGTCGTGCAGCAACGTCGCGGTGTGCATGAATTCGACGGCGGCGGCGAGCTTGATGTGGCCGTCGCCGGTGTATCCGGCGAGGTTGGCCATGGCGAGCGTCAGCATCGGCCGCAGTCGCTTGCCGCCGGAGGAGATCAGATGGTTGGCGACCTCCGGGATCATCGTCACGTCCGATCCGGTCCGCGAAAGAATCGTGGCGTTGACCCGTTCCATGTCGGCGGCAACCAGCGCGACAAGCCCGTCGATCGAAGCGCTCGATGGGCTCTCGAAAGGTACAATCACCGCCACGCTGGTCTCCGCTCTTGCCAATCTAGTGTCCCGGCTCTGACATTCGTATCATGTTGCGGCGAATGCTTATACGAATGCCGGAGCCGGGACATGAGCTGCACAATAGAAACTGCGGCGCGGCGCGGCAAGGCTTGACACGGAACCTTGACCGGGCCGGACAGGGAGGCAGGACGCTTGCGGGAATTGGTTCGAACCAACGACATCGTGCTGGTTTCGGCGATCGAGGCGCTGCTGCAGGGCGCCAATATCGATCACCTGGTGCTGGACCAGAACATGAGCGTCATCGAGGGCTCGCTCGGCATCCTGCCGCGGCGAATCCTGGTGCATGAGGACGACAATGTTCAGGCCCGCCGGCTGCTGACCGAGGCTGGTCTTGCACATGAGTTGCGCCCTGATGAATGAGGCCGCCGCCTTTTCCGAGGATGCCTTTCTCGGCGGGCGGTTGCGGCTGCGCCAGCCGATTTCAGGTCATCGCGCCGGGCATGATGCGATCCTGCTCGCGGCGGCCACGGCCGTGCGCCCGGACGACCGTGTGGTCGATCTCGGCGCAGGCGTCGGCGCGGCGGGTCTTGCCGTAGCGGCGCGGGTCGGCGGGCTCGCGTTGACGCTGGTCGAGATCGATCCCGGTCTCGCAGCTCTTGCGCGCCACAATGCCGCGGCCAATGCGATTCCGGCTGATGTCGTCGTGTGCGATGTGTCGGGCGAGGCGAGCGCCCTTACCGGCGCAGGGCTGGCGCCGGACAGCGTCGATGTCGTGCTGATGAATCCGCCGTTCAATGACCCCGCCCGGCACCGGCGGTCGCCCGATTCTACACGCGCTATGGCGCACATGTCAGATTCAACAACTTTAGATGCGTGGATTCACGCGGCCCGGCGGATGTTGAAATCCGGCGGCGCGCTCACCCTGATCTGGCGGGCCGATGGGGCGGGCGAGGTGTTGGCGGCACTGTCACGCGGCTTCGGCAGCCTGGTGCTGTTGCCAGTTCATGGCGATGTGGGGAAGCCTGCGATCCGGATCCTGGTGCGCGCCATCAAGGGTGGACGCGCGCCGCTTCAGATCCTGGCTGGTATTGCGCTGAACCCATCCCCGGGCCAGCCAAACGCTGTGATCGAGGCCGCGATGGCGGGGCAGGGCACGTTGCCGCTTGCCCCCATGAATCGCAAGGCGAACGCTTGAGGTAGGCTCGGCGTTATTGCGGCAGCGTTTCCGAGCGGCGCTCGGGGACCGCGGTGAAGCGGATGGCGGTGAGGAGCGTCCCGAGCAGCAGCACCAGCAAATAAATCTTCATATGTTCCTCCGCCGCCCCTGCATCTGCTAACCACGCGATTACATCGCGCGTTCCAGCCGTTTGGATGGCAGCGGCGCGATAAAAAATGGTTAATTCGAGGTAAGTCGATGGTGGACAATTTGACCCAAGCCGACAGCACGCCCACCCTGTTCGAGCGTTGGAAGGCGATGCTGCCGGCGAGGCTCCGGGGGGCGCCTGTCGTCCCTGTCGTCCGCCTGTCGGGTGTGATCGGCGCGGTGACCCCGCTGCGGCCGGGACTGACGCTTGCCGGCGTCGCCAAGATGCTGGAGCGGGCATTCTCGATGCGCAACGCCAAGGCGGTGGCGCTCGTGATCAATTCTCCCGGCGGCTCGCCGGTGCAGTCCCGCCAGATCTACTTGCGCATCCGCCAACTCGCGGCGGAGAAGAAGCTGCCTGTGCTGGTGTTCGTCGAGGATGTCGCCGCCTCCGGCGGCTACATGATCGCCTGCGCCGGCGATGAGATCTTCTGCGATCCGTCGTCGATCCTGGGTTCGATCGGGGTGGTCGGCGGTTCGTTCGGTGTTCATGAGTTGATCAAGAAGATCGGGATCGAGCGCCGGCTCTATACGGCCGGCGAGCACAAGGCGATGCTCGATCCGTTCCTGCCTGAAAACCCGGATGACGTGGCGCGGCTGAAGAAGATCCAGCGCGAGATCCACGCGCTGTTCATCTCGCTGGTGAAGGAAAGCCGTGGCATCCGTCTGAAAGGTCCGGACGACGTGCTGTTCACCGGCGAATATTGGGCCGGCGACAGCGCCATTCAGCTCGGGCTCGCCGATGCGGTCGGCGATCTGCGCGCGACCTTGCGAACCCGGTTCGGCGAAGAGGTCGTAACGCCCGTCGTGGTGCCGCCGGGAGGTATGCTGAGCGGGCTGCTCGGCCGCCGTTCGCCGGGAGCCGGCAGTCTGGCGGGAGCGCTCGGCGGCTGGAGCGGCCTTGCCGAGGAAGTGATCTCAGCGGTCGAAACACGCGCGATTTGGGCCAGATTCGGGCTGTAAACACGCGCCATCCGCGCCATTTGGTCCCAGCGATCCCAATTGCCTGGGGAACCCGGATCGGCGAATATATCAGTGGGGGTGGCTCTCCTCACGAGGATGAAGGAACGACCGATGCCGCCGTTTGTCGCCGTTGCTGGTGTGCTGGGCGGGCTTGCCATGGTCCGCTGGGCCTATAAGACCGCACAAAGGATCAATCGGGAGCTGGAAGAGGTCCGGCTGTCGCGCATGGCGGAAACCGCGCATGCCGGCGAAATCAAGACGCTGCGCCGCGACCCCGTCACCGGCGCCTACCGGCCGGGCTGAGGCTCGCCGTAAGCCTTGCAGTAACCCTTGCAAATGGCGGCGCTAGTCGCCGCCATTGCCTTGATTCCTGGCCCACCCGCCGATACGGTCCGCGCGCTTTTCCCCGCTTTGCGCAAAGACTGATACCGACGATGGATTCGCTGCCCCTGCACATGCGCCCGGAACGCTCGTTCCAGGGCTTCATCCTGGCCCTGCAACGGTTCTGGGCCGAGCAGGGCTGCGTCATCCTGCAGCCCTACGACATGGAGATGGGGGCCGGCACCTTCCATCCCGCCACCACTCTTCGCGCGCTCGGGCCGAAGCCGTGGAATGCGGCCTATGTGCAGCCGTCACGGCGGCCGAAGGACGGCCGGTACGGCGAAAACCCGAACCGGATGCAGCATTATTACCAGTTCCAGGTGATCATGAAGCCGTCGCCGCCAAACCTTCAGGAGCTGTACCTGAAGTCGCTCGGAGCGATCGGCATCGACGCCGCCGTGCACGACATCCGCTTCGTCGAGGACGATTGGGAAAGCCCGACGCTCGGCGCCTGGGGCCTCGGCTGGGAGTGCTGGTGCGACGGCATGGAAGTGTCGCAGTTCACCTATTTCCAGCAGGTCGCCGGCTTCGAATGCGCGCCGGTCGCGGGCGAACTCACCTACGGGCTCGAGCGTCTGGCGATGTATGTGCAGGGCGTCGACCGCGTCTACGATCTCAACTTCAACGGCCGCGACGGCGACGCAAAGGTCACCTATGGCGACGTCTTCCTGCAGGCCGAGCAGGAATATTCGCGGCACAATTTCGAATATGCCGACACCGCGATGCTGTTCGAGCAGTTTCGGATGGCCGAGGACGCCTGCAAGAAATATCTCGCCGCCGGCTGGCAAGACAATTCAAAGCTGGGCAATCGCAAGGAACACCTGATGGCGCTGCCGGCCTATGACCAGTGCATCAAGGCCAGCCACGTATTCAACCTCCTGGATGCGCGCGGCGTCATCTCCGTCACCGAGCGCCAGAGCTACATCCTACGCGTCCGCGAACTCGCCAAGGCCTGCGGCGAAGCCTGGCTGCACACGGAGGCTGGCGGGGTGGGGGCATCGCACACCGGCTAATTCCGGCTCATTCAAGTATTGCTCGGTGCCGCTGCTCCCCTCCCCCTTGCGGGGAGGGGTCGGGGGTGGGGGTCCACAAATGATGGTCTATCTGATTGAATCGTTCGTGATGGATGATCGCCAACGAACATTCGCTCGGCACATGCGGGCGGAGCCGACCGAAGCCGAGCGCATGCTCTGGCTGCGGCTCCGTCATGACATCAATGTGGCCGGTTCGCACTTCCGCCGTCAGGCGGCGATCGGCCCCTTCATCGTTGATTTCGCCAGCCGCAAGGCCAGACTGGTGATCGAACTCGACGGTGGCCAGCATGACTGGCAGCAGGAGGCAGACGCGTCACGTGCGCGCCGCATCGAAGCTGCGGGCTACCGCATTCTTCGCTTTTGGAACAACGACGTCCTCGGAAATATTAACGGCGTCCTCCACGAAATTCAGCGCGCGCTGACCCCCACCCCCGCCCCCTCCCCGCAAGGGGGAGGGGAGGCGCAGCAGCGCAAGCCGCGGCGTCCTCGCAAAGAGCATCACTAATGCCCGATCTCCTTCTTGAACTGTTCTCCGAAGAAATCCCCGCGCGCATGCAGGCGAAGGCGGCCGAGGATCTGCGCCGCATGGTGACGGACAAGCTCGTCGCCGAGGGGCTCGTCTATGAGGGCGCCAAGGCGTTTGCGACGCCGCGGCGGCTGGCGCTGACCGTGCACGGCATCCCCGCGCGGCAGGCCGATCTGAAGGACGAGCGCAAGGGCCCGCGCGTCGGCGGACCTGAGGCCGCGATCCAGGGCTTTCTGAAAGCCACCGGTCTGTCCTCGATCGAGGAAGCCACCGTCCAGCGCGATCCGAAGAAGGGCGATTTCTACGTCGCGCTGATCGAGAAGCCGGGCCGCGCCACGCTCGATGTGCTCGCCGAGATGCTGCCGGTGATCGTGCGCACCTTCCCCTGGCCGAAATCGATGCGCTGGGGCAAGCGCTCGGAACGGCCCGGCGCGCTGAACTGGGTGCGGCCGCTGCACGCGATCGCCGCCACGTTCGGCCTCGAGACCGAGGAGCCCGATGTCGTCACTTTCGCGGTGGACGGCATCGAAGCCGGGCAGACGACGTTCGGCCATCGCTTCATGGCGCCTGCGCCGATCTCCGTGCGCCGCTTCGAGGATTATGAGGCCAAGCTGCTCGATGCCAAGGTCGTGCTCGATCCTGACAGGCGCAAGGACACCATCGTCACCGACGCCAAGCAGCTTGCCTTTGCGCAAGGCTACGAGCTGGTTGAAGATCCGGCGCTGCTCGACGAGGTGTCGGGCCTGGTCGAATGGCCGGTGGTGCTGATGGGCTCGTTCGATCCGGACTTCCTGTCGGTCCCCGGCGAGGTGATCCGCGCCACCATCCGCAACAACCAGAAATGCTTCGTGGTGCGTGATCCCAAGACAGGGGGCCTCGCGCCGAAATTCATCCTCACCGCCAATATCGAGGCCAGCGACGGCGGCAAGACCATCATCGCCGGCAACGAGCGCGTGATCCGCGCGCGGCTGAGCGATGCCAAGTTCTTCTACGAGACCGACCTGAAGACGCGGCTGGAAGATCGCCTGCCGAAATTCGAGCAGATCGTGTTCCACGAGAAGCTCGGCACCCAGGCCGAGCGGATCAAGCGGATCGAGCGCCTCGCCGCCGAGATCGCGCCGCTCGTTGGCGCTGACGTCGAGACAACCAAACGTGCCGCCAAGCTCGCCAAGGCCGATCTCCTGACCGAGGTCGTCGGCGAATTCCCGGAAGTGCAGGGCCTGATGGGCAAGTACTACGCGCTGGCGCAGGGCGAAGACGCATCGGTCGCCGCCGCCTGCGAGGAGCACTACAAGCCTCAGGGCCCGAACGATCGCGTGCCGACCGATCCGGTCTCGGTCGCGGTTGCGCTCGCCGACAAGCTGGACACGCTGGTGGGCTTCTGGGCGATCGACGAGAAGCCGACCGGCTCGAAGGACCCGTATGCATTGCGTCGCGCGGCGTTGGGTGTGATCAGGCTGATTACTGATAACACGCTACGATTGTCACTGCTGCAGGTCGCGAAGTCTGCACTGTCGGGGCTGCAGGGCAAAGGCACCGGCGATCCGGAAAAGCTCGCAGCCGACCTGCTCTCCTTCTTCGCCGACCGCCTCAAGGTGCAGCTGCGCGAGCAGGGCGCGCGGCATGATCTCGTCGATGCCGTCTTTGCGCTCGGTGGCCAGGACGATCTTCTGATGGTGGTCCGCCGCGTCGAGGCGCTCGGCAAGTTCCTCGATACCGATGACGGCAAGAACCTGCTCGCCGGCACCAAGCGTGCGTCCAACATCCTCGCCATCGAGGAGAAGAAGGACAAGCGCAAGTTCGAGGGCGCGCCTGATGCGTCGCTGTACAAGCTCGACGAGGAGAAGGCGCTGGCGAAGGCGATCGGCGAAGTGACCGTGGACGCGAATGCAGCGGTGGCCAGGGAAGACTTCGCCGCGGCCATGACCGCCATGGCCAAGCTGCGGCCTGCGGTCGATGCGTTCTTCGACAAGGTCAAGGTCAATGACGACGATCCAAAAATCCGCGAGAACCGCCTGAAGCTCTTGAACGAGATCCGCAGCGCGACGCGCGCCGTGGCGGATTTCTCCAAGATCGAGGGCTAACGATGGCTGATCCGCAGACGCTCGCAGCGTATGACCAGGCTGCGGCGGCGTTTGCCGCCGATTGGCATACGCAGCCGGCGCCCGAGGATCTGCAGGACATCGTCAGGCGCTTCTTCATCAAGGGCGGCCGCACCGTGGACATCGGCTGCGGCAGCGGCCGCGAGGTCGCCTGGCTCGAGGCCAATGGCTATCCGGCACAGGGCTTCGACGCTTCGGAGGGCCTGCTAGCCGAAGCTCGCGCGCGCTATCCGCAGCTGGTCTTCGATCGCAGCGAACTGCCGGAGTTGCCAGGCATTGCGGACGCCAGCTTCGAGAACGTGCTGTGCGAGACCGTGATCATGCATCTCGACCGCGCCTTGGTGGCGCCTTCGGTGCGGCGCATGTTGGCGATCGCAAGGCCCGGCGGCACCCTGTATCTGAGCTGGCGTGTCACCAAGGGCGATGATGTCCGCGACGGGCAGGGACGCCTCTACGCTGCGGTCGACGTTGCCTCGGTGCGCGCCGAGCTGTCGGCCGCCGTCCTGCTGCTCGATGAGGAGGTGGTCAGTTCGTCGTCAGGCAAGACCATCCATCGGCTGGTTGCAAGAAAGCCCGACTGAACCGCGCAGGCCTTCCGACAGGTCATCCAACGAAAGAGCCCCGCCCGGCGGGGGGAACCGGGCAGGGCCTTCACATCCGGCCACTTGCGGGGGCGTTGGCGACCGAATGCAGCTCATGAGCATGACCAGGAAAGTGGGGATTGCTTCCCGTCCTGACAAGGCCGTTCAAGCCCTTGCGCAGATCATGCTCGGTTCAAGCCTATTCGACGACTTGAATGATCCGCCGTGTGCGCGGCTCGACCAGTACGGTTTCACCGTTCACCACCGTGTAGCGGTACCGCGCTGCACCGAAGCTCGGCGGCACGTCATAATAAGTTACGCCGGTGTCCGGCAGGACGCCGCCAACAACCACGCGATCCGGAATCACATAGTTGGGAACGCGTTCGCGCACCACATATTCGCGGAACGCCGGGCGCTGTTCCACGGCAATCGCCGGCGCATCGTCGTCGACGACCACGCCGTAGGATTGCGCCTGCGCCGCCACCGGCGTCACGACCGCAGCCGTCAGGGCCGCGACGATGAGATGGTTTCGCATTGGACCGAACTCCTTGCATTTCGTGAAGCCGGCACGCGGCCGGCACACGCTTCCCAATGCAGCTCTCCGCGCATCGTTCCGCCGACGCGCGCTTCGATCGGATTTTTGAGCAATTTCAGCGGGCGCGGGAACCAATGTTCCCGGAGGAGTCTTCTATTCCGCCACGATGAGCGAGGATAAAGTCCGAGCCGCTCGAATCGTCCCGCCCGTCAAATCTGCAAAAGCCAGAGTCTTTCGATGACCCTCACCGTCGCCCACGTGTCGCCGATCATGTCTCTCGTTGCCGGAGTGTTGATCCTGATCATGCCACGCCTTCTCAACTTCATCGTCGCGATCTTCCTCATCCTCAATGGCCTGATCGGGCTTGGCCTGTTGAAGTGGATTCACCTCTAAATCGCCTAAACGCCGGATTCCGGAACCCTTTCGCTTGCGCCTGCGCCCCCAAAGTGGTGTAAGGCGCGCGATTTCTCCTCCTTACTTGCGGATCGAAGCACCTCATGGCTAAAGCGGTAGCGAAGTCGAAGAAAGTCGCAGCGAAATCAAGGGCTTCTAAGCAGCCCAAGGCGAAGGCCGCCGCGCTCGCACCGCCACGCAAGGCGCTCAAGTCGTCTGCTGCCAAGCCGGTCGCGAAGGCGCCCGCCAAGGCTGCAGCTAAGGCTGCTCCCAAGTCTGCGCTGAAGTCTGCACCGAAGGGGGCTCCGAAGCCTGCTGCAAAGGTCGCTCCGAAGACGGCGCCCAAAACTGCATCCAAGCCCGCGTCCAAGACTGCACCAAAGGCAGCGTCGAAGCCGGCCGCGAAGCCCGCGGCCAAGAGCGCTGCGAGCGCGATCAAGCCGAACAAGTGGGTCTATACCTTCGGCGACGGCAAGGCCGAGGGCAAAGCGAGCCTGCGCGATCTGTTGGGCGGCAAGGGCGCCAATCTCGCCGAGATGGCCAATCTCGGCCTTCCGGTGCCCCCCGGCTTTACCATTCCGACCTCGGTCTGCACCTACTTCTACGCCAACGACAAGAGCTACCCGAAGGAGCTCGTGTCGCAGGTCGAGAAGGCGCTCGATTATGTCGGCAAGCTGACCGGCAAGAAATTCGGTGATGCCGCGAATCCGCTGCTGGTCTCGGTGCGCTCCGGTGCACGCGCCTCGATGCCGGGCATGATGGACACCGTGCTCAACCTCGGCCTCAACGACGAGACCGTCGAGGCCCTGGCTTCGCTGTCCGGCGATCGCCGCTTCGCTTACGACAGCTATCGTCGTTTCATCACGATGTATTCCGACGTGGTGCTCGGGTTCGAGCATCATCATTTCGAGGACATCCTCGACACCTACAAGGACAGCAAGGGCTACACGCTCGATACCGACCTGACCTCGGAAGACTGGGAGCACTTGGTCGGCAAGTACAAGGAAGCGGTCGCGCACGAGACCGGCAAGGATTTCCCGCAGGATCCGCACGACCAGCTCTGGGGCGCCATCGGCGCGGTGTTCTCATCCTGGATGAATGCGCGCGCAGTGACCTATCGCAAGCTGCATGACATTCCGGAATCCTGGGGCACAGCGGTCAATGTGCAGGCCATGGTGTTCGGCAACATGGGCGATACTTCAGCGACCGGCGTCGCCTTCACCCGTAATCCGTCGACCGGGGAGGCCAAGCTCTACGGCGAATTCCTGATCAACGCGCAGGGCGAGGACGTGGTGGCGGGCATTCGCACGCCGCAGGAAATCACCGAGGAAGCGCGTCGTGAGGCCGGCTCCGACAAGCCGTCGATGGAAACGGCGATGCCGGATGCCTTCGCGGAGCTGACGCGGATCTACACGCTGCTGGAGCAGCATTACCGCGACATGCAGGACATGGAGTTCACGGTCGAGCGCGGCAAGCTTTGGATGCTGCAGACCCGTGGCGGCAAGCGCACGGCGCGCGCCGCGCTGCGCATCGCCGTCGAGCTCGCCAATGAGGGGCTGATCTCCAAGAGCGATGCGGTGCTGCGCGTCGAGCCGGCTTCGCTGGACCAGCTGCTGCACCCGACCATCGATCCCACGGCCAAGCGCGACGTGATCGCGACCGGCCTGCCGGCCTCGCCCGGCGCGGCTTCGGGCGAGATCGTGTTCTCGTCGGAAGAAGCGGCCAAGCTGCAGGCCGACGGCCACAAGGTGATCCTGGTCCGCATCGAGACCTCACCTGAGGACATCCACGGCATGCACGCGGCCGAGGGCATCTTGACCACGCGCGGCGGCATGACGTCGCATGCGGCGGTGGTCGCGCGCGGCATGGGCAAGCCCTGCGTCTCCGGCTGCGGCAACATCCGCGTCGATTACGGCCGCGGCACCATGAGCATCGGTTCGCGCACCTTCAAGACCGGCGACATCATCACCATCGACGGCTCGCTCGGGCAGGTGCTTGCCGGCCGGATGCCGATGATCGAGCCGGAGCTGTCGGGCGAGTTCGGCACGCTGATGGGCTGGGCTGATGCAGTCCGCAAGCTCGGCGTGCGGGTCAACGCCGATACGCCGGACGATGCCCGCACTGCGATCAAGTTCGGTGCCGAGGGCATCGGGCTTTGCCGCACCGAGCACATGTTCTTCGAAGAGACCCGCATCCGCACCGTGCGCGAGATGATCCTCGCCGAAGACGAGCAGGAGCGCCGCGCCGCGCTGGCCAAGCTCCTGCCGATGCAGCGCGCCGACTTCGTCGAGCTGTTCGAGATCATGAAGGGCTTGCCGGTCACGGTGCGCCTGCTCGATCCGCCGCTGCACGAGTTCCTGCCGCACACGCAAGCCGAGGTCGAGGAAGTCGCGCGCGCGATGAACACCGATCCGCGCCGGCTCGCCGACCGCGCCCGCGAGCTCGCGGAGTTCAACCCGATGCTCGGCTTCCGCGGCTGTCGTCTGGCGATCGCCTATCCGGAGATCGCGGAAATGCAGGCGCGCGCCATCTTCGAGGCGGCGGTCGAGGCCGAGAAGCGCACGGGCGAGGCCGTCGGCCTTGAAGTCATGGTCCCGCTGATCGCGACCAAGGCCGAGTTCGACTTGGTCAAGGCGCGCATCGATGCCATGGCCAAGGAAGTCATGCGCGAGACCGGTGCCGAGCTCGAATACCAGGTCGGCACCATGATCGAGCTGCCGCGCGCGGCGCTGATGGCCGGCGAGGTCGCCAAGGCCGCCGAGTTCTTCTCGTTCGGCACCAACGACCTCACCCAGACCACCTTCGGCATCAGCCGCGACGACGCTGCGAGCTTCCTCGGCACCTACATCGCCAAGGGCATTCTCGAAATCGATCCGTTCATCTCGATCGATCGCACCGGCGTCGGCGAACTGGTCAAGATCGGCGTCGAGCGCGGCCGAGCGACTCGCCCGGCGTTGAAGGTCGGCATCTGCGGCGAGCATGGCGGCGATCCCGCCTCCGTCGAGTTCTGCCATCAGATCGGCATGAACTATGTGTCGTGCTCGCCCTATCGCGTGCCTATCGCGCGTCTGGCTGCCGCGCAGGCCGCGCTCGGCAAGGAGATCGCGAGCCAGGCGTAAGGATCGTTGCAGGGAGTTTGGAAAAGGCCGGCATAACTTGCCGGCCTTTTTCGTGAGGGCGTGTGGAACTTGCGAGATGTTCCTGATAGCCGCGTCGTTCCGGCGCAGTGCCATGCGACAAATTCGCGCAGCGATTCGGCGCGAGATGTGTCCGAGGCGGAGTCCCGCAGTTCTCATGGGCGCAATGCGCGCTGCCGTTCGTCACGGGTCTGCGCGAATGGTTCCATCACTGTGTTCGCGCATCGCCCCGAAAATGACGCCGCAATTCAAGCAAGCGCGCTGTGCTGCGCGCGATTCCCGCAGCAATTTATTCACCACGCGCGTTGACCTCGAATTTACTGTTTTCGTCGCCGCCCTGTTTACCAAGCTATTCGATTGCTCCGGTCGGCATGACATGCCGACTTGCGTGTCTCATGACTGCAACGCGCTTTAACGCCTCAGCAACCTAAACCGATTACGAAGGGAAACGATCGAATTGCACGGACGCACCGTGTTCGATCGAAACCAGTAAGCGTTGCGTTGAGCGTATCGATGTTAGTTTTGCGTCCCGGTCCGAAGGGCGCGCGATTTGCGTCCTTCGGACTCGGTCTCTGCGTCTTCGCATTGATGCCGACAGAGACCGGTTACCAAGACATCGCATCACTGCTTGCCCGGCAGCCCGGCGTTGCCGAGCGCTGGCAGAAGCGCGTGTTCTCCGCAGCCGCTTCCATTCAGCTCGCGACCTACAGCTTCAGCCGGCCGATCGGCACGTCCGTGCCGCAGAGCGCGATGGTCCGGCTCGCAAGTTTCGTCAACCGCGACGCGGACGTCACCGGTGCGGTGCCGCGCAATCCTGTGCTGCAGGTACCGCCGCGGTATCAAGCGTCGGATTTCCCGACCGTCGATCGCACCTTGAAGGGCGACCGTCTGGTGGTCACGCCGCCGACTGTGCCGGCTGACAAGATTGAACAGCCCACCCCAGCGGAGTCCGCGTCGCCGCCCGGGCAGCCCGCTAACTCCAATTCCTCGGTGTTCGGCGCAAGGACGGCCGAGGCGCCGACGGACATGCCGGCCGCCTCGCGCGCGCCGCTCGATCCGGAACTGCAGGAGGCGTTGCGCGCGCCGCCGCTCGAGCAATATAGCGCGCCGTCTTCGTCGCAATCGACGAACGAAGCGAAGCTGTCGACTGGTTCGCCCGAAGATAGCGCGGTGTCCTACGACGGCCTCGATATCAAAACGACCAGTCTCTATTTCGGCACGAGTTCGCTCGGCGGCACGGCGGGCAGCATCGAAAGCTGGGAGCCCGGTGAGGCGCCGCTGATCGTGCTGCCGGATCCCGATTTGAAGCCGATGGCGGCACTGTCGCCTTCGTCGAACGATGCGACAGCGCCTTCCGAAAGTGGCGAGAGCATCGCGCATAAGGGCGAGGTCAACGCCGACAATCAGCGCGCCAAGACGCCGGCCGAGCGCCTCGGCCTGTTCGATGGGAAGGCGCGCGCGAAATCCGAGAAATGCCTCGCCGAAGCGGTCTATTTCGAATCACGCGGCGAAGCGGTGCGCGGCCAGATCGCGGTGGCGCAAGTCGTGCTGAACCGTGCCTTCTCCGGCTATTATCCGACCACGGTCTGCGGCGTGGTGTATCAGAACAAGTACCGGCACTATGCCTGTCAGTTCACCTTTGCCTGCGACGGCACGCCTGATGTCATTCGTGAACCCGACATGTGGGAGCGCGCCAGGAAGATCGCCAAAGCCATGCTCGACGGCCTGATCTGGCTGCCCGAGGTCGGCAAGTCGACGCACTACCACGCGTATTGGGTGCGCCCGTCCTGGGTGTCCGAAATGAAGCGGATGTACAAGTTCGGCGTCCACACCTTCTACCGGCCGAAGGCCTGGGGCGACGGTAGCGATGCCCCAAGCTGGGGATCGCCGGCGCAAACCGCGGCGATTTCCGAGGAGCTTGCGGAAGAGGCCAAGAGCGAAGCCGAGATCAATCCGAACTGGACGCGGCGCTGATCTCGGCACAGGCTTCTGACGGTTGATCTAAGTCCTGCAACGTCCCCTGCATTCGGGTGCGATGCGGACGTCGATGCCGGGCGGAGCCGAATTAGTGATGCGTCGCGTTCCACTCGAGAAAGCGGCGGTACAACTCGGGCTGACGCGACTGGTCAGGCGGCGTTGCGGCCGGCGGCTTCGCGGCGACGGGAATGCGCGGGGACGGTGCGGCGGCCGTGACCGGCTTCGACGATCTGATGGTGGTCGGAGCGGTCGCCGCGGGTCCGGAAATCGTCCCATCGAGCCATTCCTGCGCGACCCGCAACCTGGTCCATCCGGCCACCGGCGCACGCGGCGCCATCTCCCGCCATTTTGGATGGAAGGGAGGCCGCTGCAGCTCCGACATCCGCGAGAACAGCGACTTGACCAGCAGCGACAGCCGGCGATAGCGGTCGCTTCCCGGCTGCCAATTATACGACGCCAGGATCGCTTCAGCCGCGATCGTTTCGACCGGCTCGGATCTGGAGATCAGGTTGGGGTAGTCGTCCGCGTCGAGCCGAGAAGGAAGATACTCCTCGCGCAAAGGCTTGTCGTAGCCGACCGGAACGAAATGCAGATTGGTATCCGTGATCTGGCTGAGCCAGGGAACCGGCTTGCCGTCGACCGCAATGATCGCGTCGATCTCGCCCTTGCGCAACATCTCGAGCGCGATGCGCGGCTCGATATAGAGCAGGTGTGGCTTGATCTGGAGCCGCTCGAACACGTTGATCGCGGTCACGAAAGTGCTGCCATCCGGGAGGTCGACGGCAACGGTCTTGCCGTCGAGGTCCTTCATGGTGCGGATCGATCGCGGCGCCAGAACATGCATTTCCTCGTTGAACATCTTGGTGACATAGACCAGCTGATTGCGGATGTTGCTCGCGAAGCCCTTGCGTTCGAGATAATATAAAGTGTCCTTGCGCACAATTCCCGCGTCGACTCCCTTGAGCATCAGGATATCGGCCACCGCCTGAACCGAACCGCTGCCGAGGATCGGCATGACCCGCAGGTTGATCCCGTCGTTGAGCACCGAGGCGACGTCGGCGCCCATCTGGGAATAGGTGCTGCCATAAGAGCCGGTCATCAGGCTCACCGTATTTATGTTGAGCTGACCTGCAAGGTCCCGCTTGGCCGACGCATAGCGGAAGATCGCCTTGAACGAATCGCTGACGGCGCCCGGGTCGATTCCGCTGCGCACCGGTCCGAACCGTTCCCAGTGACCGCCGACGAAACGCTTCATCTGCATCTGCTCGATCGGCGCGTGGTCGCTGGCGCTGGTATTGGCGACGATCCCGGGAATCAGCATCGGAAGCTGCGTCCCTTTCAAGGAACGCGCCTGCTTCATGATATTGTCGCGGGAGAAGTCGTCGCCGCAATTATGCAGGACGGCAACCATCAGGTTGGCGAGCGCGTAGCCCACGATTCCGAGGCTGTTGATCTTGCTGACTGAAGGCGCATAGCGGTCCATGAACGCGGACCACTCGGCGTAGCCGGGATCGCCGCCCTGCACACCGCCCTCGTACAGGATAGTGGCGGAAAGTAGTCCTTCCGCGTTCTGCAGGCCTGCAGGCTGCAGCACGGTGGCGATCGAATCCGAAATCGTCGGGATGATGTGCTCGGGTTTCCAGCCGAGCTCGGCGAGGCGGCGGATCGCGAGCACCGTGAATTTCGGGGTGCTGACGTCGATCAGGATGTTGGCGCCGGCGGCCTTCAGCTTCGCGATCTGCAGATTGATGTCGGTATCGGTGACCGTGTAAGCCGCTTCAGCGACGATCGGCAGCTTGCCGCCGAGCCCGTCCTTCAAGCCCTTGAGATAGTCCTTGCCGAACTCGTCATCCTGATACAGCACACCGATGCGCGCGTCACCGGTATGTTGTTCGAGCAGATATTGCGCGTGGATATGAGCTTCGATCTGGTAGCTGGGCTGCGCTCCCATGGTCCAAGGATAGTCGCGAGGCTGATCCCAGATCGAAGCGCCGGAGCCGACGAACAATTGCGGTATTTTGTTCGCGTTGAGATAAGGCCGCACGGCCGCGCTGGTCGCTGTTCCTACGCTCGCAAAGATGACGTCGACCTTATCTTCCTCCACGAGCCGTCGTGTTAGTTCCACCGTCTTCTGCGGATTATAGCCGTCGTCATAGGAGATGAAGGTGATCTTGCGGCCCCTGATCCCGCCCTCGGCATTCACCTTCTCGAAATAGGCCGAGATGACCTTACCCACGATACCGTAGGCGGCCGCCGGCCCGGTGTAAGGCGTCGTATTGCCGATCCGGATCTCGCCCTCGGCAGCACGCGCCAGGCCTGGCACGGCGACAAGCACGAGGAGCAACGCCACGGTCGGAGAACACGCCGCGCAAAGCAATCGCGGATCCCAGGACGCCGACGACCGGGCCCGCCGCAACAATCGATCAAACATTCCCATCACGACCTCATCACGCAATAAAACACTTTGCAGGGACGCGCATCGCCCGCACGACTCAATCGACCATTGTTCAGCGGTCCGCGGGCCGTCGCAGATGCGGCGCAACGACCGGCATCAGACCGCGCTGGATCACTCGGTCTCGAAGCTCGGGTCACTCGAGGTGCCGCCGGGCCTCGAGTGACCGGAGTTCGGCGGCTCTCGCGTACCAAGCGCGGGCCTGGGCCGGATCGGGCGCGACGCCAACGGTTTTCAGCTTGGACAAGACCGCGGCGTCATAGGTATTGGCCAGCATCAGTGATGCTTCGGCGTCGCCTTCCGCGACATGCGCCAGGATCAGACGGGCACTCGCAATGTCGCCTGCGCCGATGAGATCGCGTCCGCGCTTCAGCATTTCTCTGATCTCGTCCTTGGTCAGCGTAGACGCGGCCGACGGTGCAGGGCTCCCGGTCGCGATCGTGCGAGATGCTTTCGGCGGAATTGACTGTGGGGGCCCGTCCGGAGCCGGCTTGACGATCTGGACCGTCGCTACGACCGAATCGGCCCGTCCGATCGCGTGCGTCGCGGCCTCCGCCGATGCTTGTCCGTCAGATGCTTGGCCGGCATAGGACTTCGATTTCCCCACCAGCCCGAAGCTTTGGGGAGACGGTGAAGCGGTGGCGTCGGAATTCGCAACTGCTTCAATCTTCGGAACCTGCATGATGCTTACAGCAAGGAACGTGAGGCACGAAAGTACAGTCGCAGCGACACCGAACCGGAAAACAGAACTGAATTCGAGTCGTTCGGGCGGAGGCGGAGGCATCACGACCGGATCGAGTGCGCGGATCCGCCGGGATCGGTCCGCCTCTACGGGCGTCAACGGTATCTCCGCATCGTCGACCGCTGAAGCGGTTTGCCACCACGGCGGGGGCAGATCGGTGGTCGCATCCTCATCCGGCGCAGAAGTCGCGTGCGCGAGGCTGTCGAACAAAGCGGCAGGCTTTGCCGGGGGCCAACGTTCGCTCAGCGCATCAGCCGCGGCGATCCGCGATCCGCCACTCCGCAATGCAGAACTCATCCCAACTACTCCTGCGGACCTGCGCCATCACGCCGCCCGCGTCCTTCCTTGGACCCTTTGCCGCCATTTCGCTCGGCGACTCGCCTTGCAGGCCGACCGCGACACCGACGATCGCTTCTATGGCTATGCCAAGCGATGAATCGCGATCTCCTGCTGCCGTGACGTTCTATTCCCTTCGTCATCAGGACGGACAGAAACACGTGCTACTACTTGGGCACCGCTAAATTCCGACCATCTCTTTTTCTTATTTGTACAGGTTCTGCGGTTCTTTTGCCGAAATCATGGCGAGCCTGTACAGCTATTCCGCTACTGCTGGTAAATGTCGCCGGCACGGTGCATCTCCCAAAGGTCGCTTGAAAGTAGTTGCGCGCGTGAAGGGTGTGCTCGATCCGTGCGGCGGGCCGGCCGCACCATCCGCGTCAGCTGCTGATCTGTTCGACGAAATGGCCCCGTCCACCTCATCTAGCGAGGTCCGCCTGGATCGCGCGCGTCATGATGACGAGGACCGGCGCAACGGCACGGCCAATTTGTTCGACGAGCGAACGCGGATCAATTGGATGTTCACGACGGAGACAGGGCGCACTAATTAGGTCGCGCCTTGTCCCCAAATGCCAGCAAGGCGGCAAAAAACAACGAGTCGAATGTCTATATCGACCGGCGAGGGCCGCTTCGCCACGATCACCGTCATTCCGGGGCAAGGCCGCAAGCCTTGAACCTGGAATCTCGAACCTGTCTTGCGTTCGGTCTCAACATCTCGAGATTCCGGTTCAACTGCCAACGCGCAGCCGCGTCGCCCCGACTTGAAGCCGATGGCGGCGTTGCCGCCAGCCTCGAACGATGCGGCAGCGCGTTCCGAAAGCGGCGAGAGCATCGCGCATATGGGCGAGATCAACGCCGACAATCAGCACGCCAAGACGCCGGCCGAGCGGCTCGGCCTGTTCGATGAGAAGGCGCGCGCGAAGTCCGAGAAATGCCTTGCCGAAGCGGTCTATTTCGAATCATGCCGTGAAGCGGTGCGCGGCCAGATCGCGGTGGCACAGGTCGTGCTGAACCGTGCCTTCTCCGGCTACTATCCGACCACGGTCTGCGGCGTGGTGTACCAGAATAAGTATCGGCACTACGCCTGTCAGTTCACCTTTGCCTGCGACGGCACGCCTGATGTCATTCGTGAACCCGACATGTGGGAGCGCGCCAGGAAGATCGCCAAAGCCATGCTCAACGGCCTGATCTGGCTGCCCGAGGTCGGCAAGTCGACGCACTACCACGCGTATTGGGTGCGTCCGTCCTGGGTCTCCGAAATGAAGCGGATGTACAGGTTCGGCGTCCACACCTTCTACCGGCCGAAGGCCTGGGGTGACGGCAGCGATGCCCCGAGCTGGGGCACGCCGGCGCAGACCGCGGCGATTTCCGAGGAGCTTGCGGAAGAGGCCAAGAGCGAAGCCGAGATCAATCCGAACTGGACGCGGCGATAGCTTATCGATCGACTGCTACGCGCTCAGCGTTCGCGGGTTGCGGGTCGGCGGATTGGCGGCAATCTCCGCCGCCACCTGTCGCGCCGCTGCGAGGGTGGTCATCGTGCGCTGGGCCGCAGCCGGGTTGTCGGCCGGATGGTCGGCGCGATAATGCGCGCCGCGGCTCTCGCGTCGGCTCCACGCGCTCGCGGCAATCAGGAGCGCCGCCGTTGCCATGTTGCGCAGTGCCAGGTTTGGCGTTTCTTGTTCGAGCTTGGCGGTCGTCAGCACGGCTTCCGCAAGTCGCTCCTCGTCGCGGACGACTCCGACCTGCGCGGTCATGGTCTCGCGGAGCGCCTTCTCTGCAAAGGGCGGCAATGGTCCGTTCGACTCCGTGATTGCGACGTTGCCGAGAGCAGGTGGGGGCGCCGTCATCTGGCCTCCAATGTCTTCGGCAACCCGCGAGGTCAGCACTACGGTTTCGAGCAGCGCGTGACCGGCAAGACAGTTGGCGCCGTGAATGCCGGTCGCGGCGACTTCGCCGGCTGCCCACAGGCCGTCGAGCGAGCTGCGACCGCGTGCATCGACCGCGATGCCGCCGATATGGAAATGTGCCGCCGGAGACACCGGAATCGGTTGGCGGGTCGGGTCGATGCCCGCTGCACGGCAGCTCGCATCAAGCATCGGATAGGCGCTCCCGACATCGTCGTCGAGCACCTCCCGCGCGTCGAGAAAGGCGCCGCGGCCGGCGGCGATTTCGGCCAGAACGCCACGCGCGACGATGTCGCGCGGCGCGAGGTCGGCGAGCGGATGGCGCGGTAGCATGAACCGCTGTCCGCGGCGGTTGACCAGGATGGCGCCCGCGCCGCGCAAGGCCTCCGTGATCGCAGGCACCGGATCGCGGCCGACCATCATCGCCGTGGGATGAAACTGCACGAACTCCGGATCGGCAATCACGGCGCCCGCGCGCGCGGCGATCGCAAGGCCTGCGCCATTGGCGAGCGGCGCGTTCGTCGTCGCCGCGTAGAGACGGCCGATGCCGCCGGTCGCCAGCACGACCTTGCGCGCGGCCAGGATAGCGGGCGGGGCTGCGGCGTCATCGCATCTGCGCAACTGCAAGCCGGCGACGGCATCGCCATCCATCACCAGCGCTTCTGCCGCATAGCCGTCAACGACGCGGATCGACGGCGTGTTGCGGACCGCCTGCATCAGCGTGGTCAGCATCGTGTGTCCGGTCCTGTCGCCATCGATCGGGACAAGGCGCCGGACCGGCGCGGAGGCCACGCGGACGTGCCCCTGTCGGTCATCGCGGTTGCGATCGAAGCTGATGCCGAAATGGCGCAACTCGTCGATCCGCAGCTCCGCTTCGCGCGCAAACCCGAGCGTCGTCTCTGTGTCGGCCAGGCCGCCGCCGGCAGCGATCACATCGGCCGTGAAGGCCTCCGGACTGTCGACTCTGCCGGGGGCCACGGGGCCGCCTGTCACCCACAAAGAGGAGGCTTGCTCGGCAAAGCGCTGGGCTGAAACCAGGGTCACCGGCCGCGGCGCCAGCTTCAGCGCGCAGAGCAGGCCGGCTATGCCCGCGCCAACGATGACGACGTCACCATTGCTCTCGATCCGATGATGAGCCCGACCATCCATGGGAAACCGCTTCGCCTATCGCCACCTGCGCAGCTTGCGCCAGGCTCGCCATGATTAGGCAGCGCGGGTTACGCTTTCTTCAGAAACAAGCGTCGCTGTTTAAGCGTGTTTGGCGACAAAACGCGGCTTTCCTGAAGGTCGCTCGCGCTACCGGCGAGGATCGCCTCGGAGGTTCGCGTAGGCGGACAGTTTTGAGGTATTATGGTGCATCAAGCGCGCCAAACCGCTCCGATCCGACCGGACTGACCTCACGGTGCGGCATCGAAAATATTAATTGGCCCTTGCCAGGCTTTCCATGCAAATGCATTAACTCGGCGGCGTCGCGGCCGTGACTTGCGACCAGCAGCAGAGGAAACGCATCATGTCGGTCCAGGCAACAGAGCTGGGTTCGCCCTCAACCGCCTCCAATTGGCGCACGCCGCTGGTCATCATCGTCTGTGGCTGCGCCATCGCACTGTTGAGCTTCGGTCCCCGCTCCAGCTTCGGCTTCTTCGTGCAGCCGATGAGCCGCGATTTCTCCTGGGGCAGGGACGTGTTTGGCCTGGCAATCGCCGTGCAGAACCTGCTGTGGGGGCTCGGCCAGCCGCTTGCCGGCGCTATCGCGGACCGGTTCGGCGTGCTGCGCGTGATGTGCGTCGGCGCGCTGCTCTATGCCGGCGGGCTGGTGCTGATGCGCTATGCGGCGACGCCGCTGTCGCTGGACATCGGCGCCGGCGTGCTGGTCGGCTTCGGTTTGTCGGGCTGCTCGTTCAACCTGGTGCTTTCGGCCTTCAGCAAGCTGCTTCCGCCGGAACGTCGCAGCCTCGCGCTCGGGGCCGGCACGGCGGCGGGGTCGCTCGGGCAATTCCTGTTCGCGCCGTTCGGTGTCGCGATGATCGGCCAGTTCGGCTGGCAGACCGCGCTGATGGTGTTTGCCGCGCTGATGCTCCTGATCGTGCCGCTATCGCTTGCGATCTCGACGCCGCCGGCGGCGGAGCCGAAGCCGACGGACGCCGAGCAGCAATCTTTCACGACGGCGCTGATGGAAGCCTTCGGACACCGTTCCTACGTGCTCCTGGTGCTCGGCTTTTTTACCTGCGGTTTCCAGCTCGCCTTCATCACGGTGCATCTGCCGGCGTTTCTGGTCGATCGCGGGCTGTCGGCGCAGGTCGGCGGCTGGGTGATCGCAGCGATCGGCCTGTTCAACATCATCGGTTCGCTCAGCGTCGGCTGGCTGCAGAACCGGCTGCCCAAGCGCTACATTCTGTCCTTCATCTATTTCACCCGCGCGCTTGCGACGCTGGCCTTCATCTCGTTTCCGGTCACCGCATTCACGGCGATCGCCTTCGGCGCCGTCTCCGGGCTCGCCTGGCTGTCGACGGTGCCGCCGACCTCGACGCTGGTCGCGATCATGTTCGGCACCCGCTGGTTGGCAACGCTGTATGGCTTTGCCTTCGTCAGCCACCAGGTGGGCGGCTTCCTCGGCGTCTGGCTCGGCGGCATCGTGTTCGAACGTTTCGGCTCCTACACCCCGATCTGGTGGCTCTCGATCCTGTTCGGCGTGCTCTCCGCCCTGATCAACCTGCCGATCGTGGAAAAACCGGTCGCCCGGCCGGTGCCGGCGACCTGATTGCGCCGGCTGTCCGATCCGCTAAAGATACCGCAAATCTTACAGGGATCGGGAGCGCGGACCGTGGCGATGTTCAAGGCGATCAGGATCGACAAAGCGGATAAAGGCACGACGGCTGCCTTGACCCAGTTCGACGAAGCCGAACTGATGGACGGCGACGTCACGGTTCGGGTCGAATGGTCGACCCTGAACTATAAGGATGGACTGGCGCTGACCGGCAAGGCTCCGGTGGTCCGGCGTTTTCCGATGATCGCCGGCATCGATTTTGCCGGCACAGTCGAGCAGTCGTCGCATCCGCAATGGAAGCCCGGAGATCGGGTGATCTGCACCGGCTGGGGCATGGGTGAGACCCATCTCGGCGCCTATGCAGAAAAGGCCCGCGTCAAAGGCGATTGGCTGGTGGCGCTTCCTGACGGCCTTTCGGCGCGCGAGGCCATGGCGATCGGGACCGCGGGTTTCACGGCCATGCTGGCCGTGATCGCGTTGGAAAAGCACGATTTGACTCCGGATCGTGGCCCGGTGGTGGTCACCGGAGCGGCCGGTGGGGTCGGCTCGGTCGCGATCGCCGTCCTGGCCAAGCTCGGCTATCATGTCATCGCCTCGACCGGCCGATCGGCGGAAGCGGATTATCTCAAGAGCCTCGGGGCCGCCGAGGTAATCGACCGCAACGAGCTGTCCGCCCCGGCCAAGCCGCTAGGCAAGGAGCGCTGGGCGGGCGGCATCGACAGCGTCGGCTCGAACACGCTGGCCAACCTGCTTTCGATGACGAAGTATGGTGGGGTGATCGCGGCGTGCGGGCTGGCGGCCGGCATGGACCTCCCGACCTCGGTGGCGCCCTTCATCCTGCGCGGGGTCTCCCTTGTTGGCATCGATTCGGTGATGTGCCCTCAGCTCGCCAGACAGGCTGCCTGGAAGCGGTTGGCCAGCGATCTGGACCGGGGAAAACTCACTGAAATCACTCACGAAATCGGCTTCGACCAAGTCATCGAAGCGGGCGCACAGATTCTGGCGGGCCAAATTCGGGGCCGTCTAGTGGTAAAAATATCCTGAGGACGTTCAGACTTTGCCAACCAAGCTGCTCCAATGTTGCCACGGTTGGTATGGTAAGCATCGGGTAAAAGTATTATCGCCTGCTCGCTGCATGGTTAGGGTCGGAGTTTCAGCATGCTTGCGCGTCTTATCCTGGGGACCGTTACCGCCGGTGCCATGATCGCGCCCGCAATCGGGGGATCGATGACCGCCGATGAGGCCCGCAAATTTGTGGCCGGCAAGGTGTTCGCCTTCACCTGTGTCGATGGCACGCGCGGCGCGGGCCGTATCCTAGACGACATGGGGGCTGCGGGTGCGGTGCAGTTTGCCGGCTCCGGCCCGGTCCGCCATATCCGCCTGCCCGGCAACACGTTGCAGATCCGCGGCCAGAACGTCTGCGCCTCGCTCAAGGGCCTGCCGTTCGAGCCCTGCTTCAACCTCGACAAAAAAGACGATCGCAGTTTCCGCGGCTCCGTGTCCGGACTCGGCTTTGCTTACTGCGACTTTCAGCACCAAGGCGGCGCCACCATGTTGATGGCGCGCGCGGTGGCGCGCCCGCATGCGCGTAGCACGCGTACTGTCGGCGCGGCCGATAGCTCGCAGGTGACCGCACGGGTCGAGACGCCGCGCGTCGAAAGCAGCAAGATCGAGCCGATCAGGTCCGAGGCGATGAAGCCGGAGCCGGTCAGGGCCAACAGCGCGGCACCGTCCGACAGCAAGTCGGAGGGCGCTCCGGAACTGCGCCGGTCGACAGAGTAATAGCTTCGTCTCGCGGCAACTCCCGACATCTGCAATGCGCGCCTCAGCCGATGGCTGCGGGCAGCAATGTTTCGCAACAAATCTCCTGCTCGCAAAGCGGTTTGAATGATTGCGCCGTAGTCCCACGGCCCCCTAGATTCATGTCCCGATAGCAACTCTCGGTTAGTTTGGGTCGAGGGGGCCATGTGAAAAGGGGCGTTGATGTCGCTTTATTTCTTCCGCATCAGTCACGGTCGTTTTGCGGGCGCGGCTGATCAGCCTTACGAATTCGCCAATCGCGAGTCGGCGTGGAACGAGTTGACGGCGGTCTGCGCCGACCTGATCGGCGGCATCTCGCGTACCCTTCGGGAAGATGCGGAGTGGCGGATGGAATTGCTCGACGAAGCCAAGCAGCCGGTGTTTCGAATTCGCTTGGTCGCGGAGTCCATCGGATAGAGCATGATCCGGAGTCTGATTTAGTCCCGCTGTGCCGCGTCAGCCATGACCACTCCCCCCGATACCGGCGATCTCATCAGTATCGGAGTGTTGTCCGTAGTAGAGCGGAGTTTCCGGTTAAGGAACCCTTTGCGGAACTGCATCAATGTGGCGATCGGAATTTCCGATCGGATCATTTCGCATTCGAGTGCAGTTCGCGCCGCCTACGCGCATGCGCCGTTGTCGCAGCTCGCAGGCTGATTGCACTCCCTGGTGGGGACATCACATGGCCACTCTGTCCATTCGTGCCAAGATCATTGCCGTCATCGTCTTCATGCTCGCAACGACGTCGGGCCTCGGCCTTCTTGCCGTGTACAGCATGCGCGCGATCAATGCGCACACCGTCGACATCGCGGAGAACTGGCTGCCGAGCGTACGCACCATCGGCCAGCTGCGCGCCGATATTAACCTGTTGCGCATTGCGCTCCGCGCCCAGGTGATGTCGGAAACGGAAGAAGCCAAGCAGGCAGCTGACAAGCGGCTCGCGGGCATCTTCGAGGCGATCGCAAACGATCGCAAGAAATACGAGCCTTTGATCACGTCGCCGGAAGAGCGAGCGATCTACGACAATTGGTCGCAGGCCTGGGACAAGTATGTCGTCGGTGTACGGCAGGTCATGGACGAGTCGCACAAGAGCGTTGGCAGAATCCCGCATGAGGCGACCGAGCTTCTGGACAAGCAGGTCGCCGTGATCGCGCGTGCGGCCGACAATTACTTCGTGCAAGATATCCAGCTCAACGACAAGGGGGCGGAACAGGCGACGCAGGCGGCTGCCGAGGGCTATGCCAGAGCTTTCTGGCTGGTGCTGATGATCATCGGCGCCGCCATGATTGCCGGCATCGCGGTCGGAATCTCGCTGGTGCGCAGCGTGTCGCAGGGCATCGCCTCGATCATCACGCCGATGCAGGCGCTGGGGGCTGGCGACTTGAGCGCCGAGGTTCCGCATCGTGGCGAAACGACCGAAATCGGCGCGATGGCCGACACGTTGCAGGTCTTCAAGGAGGCGCTGATCGCGAAGAAAGCCGCGGACGAGGCTGCTGCGCATGATTCCGAAGCCAAGATCGAGCGTGGCCGCCGGGTCGACAACATCACGCGCCAGTTCGAGGCCACGATCGGCGACATCGTCAACACGGTGTCATCGGCCTCGACCGAGCTCGAGCACTCCGCAGCCTCGCTGTCGTCGACCGCAAACCGCTCGCAGCAGATCTCGACGATGGTCGCTGCGGCCTCGGAGGAAGCCTCCACCAACGTTCAGTCCGTCGCATCGGCCACCGAAGAGCTCTCCTCGTCGATCACCGAGATCAGCCGTCAGGTGCAGGACTCCGCGCGCATGGCCCTCGAGGCTGTCGAGCAGGCGCGGATGACCAACGACCGGGTCGGCGAGTTGACCAAGGCCGCCGCTCGCATCGGCGATGTGGTCGAACTGATCAACACGATCGCAGGGCAAACCAACCTGCTGGCGCTGAATGCGACGATCGAGGCGGCGCGGGCCGGCGAAGCCGGCAAGGGCTTTGCGGTGGTTGCCACCGAAGTGAAGGCCCTTGCCGAGCAGACCGCCAGGGCGACCGACGAGATCGGCCAGCAGGTCTCTGGCATCCAGGCGGCGACACAGGAATCGGTCGGCGCCATCAAGGCGATCTCAGGCACGATCGAGAAGCTCTCGGAGATCTCGTCCGCGATCGCCGCCGCCGTCGAAGAGCAGGGGGCCGCAACGCAGGAGATCTCGCGCAACGTTCAGCAGGCGGCGCAGGGCACGGAGCTGGTGTCGTCGAATGTTGTCGACGTGCAGCGCGGCGCGACGGAGACCGGCAGCGCCTCCTCGCAGGTGCTGGGCGCGGCGAAGTCGCTCGCGCAGGACAGCGACCGCCTCAAGCGCGAGGTGGCGCAGTTCCTGCAGTCCGTCCGCGCGGCGTGAGATTTATTGGCTCGGCGCGGCTGCTTCCGGCAGCCGCTTGCGAAACAGGATCTTCTGATACAGCCAGCCGATCGCGACGAGGACGAGGCCGAGGCAGATGAACGACAGCGCGCGGTAGACGCCCGTCAGCGTGGACATGTCGATCAGGAAGGCCTTGGCGATCGTCAGCGCGATCACCACGGCCGAGGCGAGCCGCGCGCGCTGCGACTGAATCAGGATGCCGACCCCGAGCAGAACCACGCCGAAGCCGAGCCATGCGATCGAATAGGTGTATTGCTCGGCTCCGCTGGTCGCGCCCTCGGCCAGGTCGGGGCCGTGATAGAGCCTGCGGATTTCCAGACTGACGTAACTCAACGCAAGGATCAGCGCGCCGGCGGCCAGGCTGTTGGCGTAGACGACTGGGCGTCGGCCTGCGACGGCGTAGGACAACAGCAGCATCAGGATTGCCGGAAACGCATAGGCGAGCAGCAGCAGATTGAGGATGCGGCCTTTGATCTCGACATCCGAGATCATCGGGTTTTCCAGCAGCAACAGCCCGAACACACTGCCGAGCACGGCGAAGACGGTCAACAGCACCGCGCCCGCATCATGGATGACGCTCCCGCTGCGCAGGCGCAGCCGTTCGAGGCCGATGGCGAGCGCGAGCGCGACGCAGACGTCGAGGCCGGCTTCCGCGAGCGAGGGCACCGCCAGCATGTCGCCGCCATTGACGGCGTGTCGGATCTCCAGGAAGGCGAGCAGCACCGTGAACAGGATCGCGGCTGCCTCGACCGCACGCAGCGGCGCATCGTCGCCGCGCGGCCGCATCAGGGAGCTCGCCGCCCAGAATGACGCCGCCGGCAGGCCATAGCCCCACAACAGCCAGTTGAAGATCGGCGTGCTGCCGACATCGTCACCGACGATCCGCGGCTCATAGCCGATCCGCAGCAGCACGAGGCCGGCGAAGACAGCGGAGAGGGTGCGCAGGAACGGGATCGGCCGCTGCGTGGCGATCCAGGCGGTGCCCAGCGACATCAAGGCGAGCGCGATCGTCAACCAGCCCTTCTCCAGGGCGAAGGTCAGTGCGAGCGCCAGCGCGCCGAGTGCGCCGGTCGCAAACAGCGCGACCGAGACGTTCAGCCCTGGCCTGGGCTCGCGGCGCGACAGGGCTTCGGTTGCGGCAGCAAAGGCTGCGGCCAGCAGCACCGCAAGGATCGCGAACGGGATCGAGCGGTCGAGATGGGCGATGCGCGCGTAAAGCGCAACGAGGAGCGCCACGGGCGTGAAGACGCCGGCGCCCGACCAGATGATGGGTACGATGGCATGACGGCTTCGGCCCTGCGCGAGGAAGCCGGTTGCGCCGAAACCGGCGGCAAAGATGGCCGCAATCGTGAGATGCAAGGCGACGGATTCGCCGGTCGGGCTCGATCCCATGCCGGGCAGGGCGCCGCCCGGCAACACCAGCATGTCGGGATTGTCGCGCACCGCCCATTCCGCAAACACGATGAAGACCATCGCCGCCGCCGCGCCGATGGCACCGCTTGCGGCAGGCGCCCGCCAGGCGACCGTCAGGGTGCCCGCGACCAGCGCCGCGAAGGCGATCAGCGCCACGCCGTCATGCAGGCTGGCTAGCACGATCAGCATCGCGCCCAACAAATAGATCGCCAGGGATGCCGAGGAGATCGGCTCGAACTCGTCGCCGGCGGCGTCGGGGCCGAACATGAAGCCACAGACGACGATCAGGGCTGCCAATGCGAAGCCCACGACGACGTGGAAGACGTGCGGTGCCACCATCGACAGCCCGCAATCCAGGCAGGGCAAGGTCCACAGGAAGGCGAGCACGATCGTGGTGATCGCGAGCCAGCGCCACAGCCGGATGCGCGCCAGCGCGAAGGCGGCAGCGGTGACGACCGCCAGATAGATGTAGAGGGCCCAGTAGTTCGGCTCGTCCGACGAGACCAGCACGGGGGTGACGAAGGCGCCGGCAATGCCGAGTCCGGCGAGCGCCGGCCCGTGCAGCAGGGCCGTTGCCAAGGTGCCCAGCGCAACGATCCCGAGCAGCATGAAGGCGGTTGCGGGAGCGAGAAAATCGTAGAGCGCGTAGGCCGCATAGACCGTGGCGAATGCCACCGCCGTCCCCGCCGCGGTCAGGATCGCCGGGATGTTGGCGATGGGTAGCGGCGCGATCTGCGACAGGCTCTCCTTGCGCCGCGCCCATTCGCCGGAACCGAGCAGCGCCAGCGCGAACAGCCCGCCCAGGGTTACGCGCACGGCAGGGCCGACCAGGCCGGCCTCGATCGAATAGCGCACCAGGAAGAAGCCGCCGAGCGCGAGCGCAAGCCCGCCGATCCACACCACCCAGCGCGTGCCGATCCGTTCCTCGAAGCCCTGGGCAGCCGGCTGTGGCGCGGCTGAGGGAAGCGGCGGGGGCAGGTGCCGCGCTTCGTCGCTGGTCTCCCCTGGGCCAGCAGCGGCGCTCGTGCTGGCGATCTCGGGCTGGTCGGGCGGGAGCGCGGCGGACTCTTCCGCTTCCAGCGAGGCCTCTGGCTCCTGCGCGGGCGTGAGCGGCGGCGGCACCGCCACCAATGTCGTGGCTTCGGCTCCCGCTCCTGCCTCCAGGCGATCCAGCCGTGCGCGCAAGCGTGCGGCTTCTCCTGCTGCCTTGCGGGCAAAGACCAGCGCGCCGATCGCGATCAGGAGCGCAATCCAGTCTAGCGGCCAGTCGAACATGCTGCGTCTCGAACTCGGTGCCGGGGTCCGGCGGTTGCCGCAAAGGTCAACCGCACCGCGTCATTCCCCAGCTGGCTGGACCGCGGCCAATGGAGCAGATGGCAGGTTCCCGTAAGTCTCGATCCCGCGGGCAAAAGTTCAAACCGCCCGCAGCGATCTGCTCAGTCGAGCTCGATCCGGAACGGCCGGCCTTCGGTCGACATCGCGCCCGGGCCGATCGCGTCGATGGCGCGGATCATGCGTCCATCCCGCCCCAGCGCCGCGTCGGCAAGGCTGACGATCAGGCGGTTCGGTGCGGCGATGGGCGAAGCCGCGCGGATGGCCCTTGCGATCGCGAACTCATCGCGGTGCGGATTGAGCGCGCAGGCGGCCGCGAAGGCGCTGGCGGTCGAGCGGCTGATGCCGGCATAGCAATGCACCACCAGCGGCGCCTTGCGGTCCCAGCCGCGGACGAAGTCGAGAACCTGCGCCACGTGGTGCTCGCAGGGCGCGACGAAGCCCTCGATCTCCTCGGTGATGTCGTCCACCGACACCTTGAGGTGATTGTGCGGCAGGATGGCCTCGGGCGTCAGCACCTGGTCGACATTGGCCATGACCGTCAGCACGTGGCTGGCGCGGGTGCGACGGACCGTATCGGGCAAGGCGGCGAGAGAGCAGACGTGGATCATCCCGAAAAGATGTCGCGTTCAGGGTTGTCGATGTCGCTTGAGCTGGCGCAGCTGCTGGCGGGCGAGGGAGGCGTTGCCCTCGATCTCGGCATTCAGCCGCTCAAGACGATCGAAGAGACGTTCGCGCCGGGCCGGCGTGGGCTGGGACGGGGCCTCGACGGGCTTCTCGGCCCAGGGGCGGCGGATGAACAGGGCAAGGATCCACACCATGGCCGCGACTGCCAACGGCATGCTCAAAGCATAGATCTGACCGACCGTCATCGGAGGCCTCCCAGAAGCCACTGTGCACCTAAATGTAGGAGCAAACCCGCCGCAAAGCAAACCGGGGCCGAAACGTAGACCAGGGTGGGGTCGGTGCTCTGGGGCAGGAACCCATAGATCTCCTGGCCGATCGGGACGAAGACTCCGACGGAGATGATCGCGGTCGCCAAGGTATTGGCCCAGTTCGCAAGCAGCTTCAGCCGCTCATTGCGGCGTTCGTCCGGCGTCAGCGGCATCGCATCAGGTCCCTAGAACGGCATTGAAGCGCGTCAGGAAGCGTTTCTCGGCCTTCGAGGCGCTCCACGGCGTCAGGTAGTCGACGCGTGTCGCTTCGGGCAGGCCGGGATCGCGGCCGAACAGCCGCTTGGCCTCGCTCTCGGAGAAGCCCGCAAGCTCCGTGGCCTCGAGATAGGCGGCGCCGCGGTCGGCGGCCTTGATCTGCCTCTCGATGTCAGGCGCGAGCTCCGCCGGCAGGCCGAAGCGGATGTGGATCGCGCCCAGCAAGCGTTTCTCGACCGTCTTGTAGTCCGCTCCCAGCACCGCCTTGAACGGCGAGATCATGTCGCCGATGACATATTCCGGTGCGTCATGCAGGAGGGCGGCGAGCCGCAGCCGGTCGTCGATGTTCGGATTGCGCGTGCGCATCACGGCCTCCACCAGCAGCGTGTGTTGCGCCACCGAGAAGATGTGCGCCCCGCGCGTCTGGCCGTTCCAGCGCGCCACGCGCGCGAGCCCATGGGCGATGTCGGCGATCTCGATGTCGAGCGGGGAGGGGTCGATCAGATCGAGCCTGCGGCCCGACAGCATGCGCTGCCAGACGCGGGTCTGGCCGGGTGAAGCCTTCTTGACGCTCATAGGGCTTTGGGGCGCGGGGCTTTGAGGCGCGGGGTGCGGCGTTTGCCGCTGCAGGTCTCGTGGCAGAAGCAGGTGACGAGATGATCGTTGACCATGCCGGTCGCCTGCATGAACGCGTAGACGATCGTGGGCCCGACGAATTTGAAGCCGCGGGTCGATAGTTCCTTGGAGATCTTGATCGAGAGCGGGGTCGAGGCCGGCACGCTCGCGGTGGTCTTGAACTCGTTCACCTTGGGCCGGCCGTCGACGAAGTCCCACAGGAATTTCGAGAAGCCCTCGCCTTGCTCCTGGATCTTGAGCCAAGCCTTGGCGCTCAGAATCGTGCCCTCGACCTTGGCGCGGTTGCGGACGATGCCGGCATCGTTCATCAGCGCGTGGATCTTCTTGTCGGTGTAGCGGGCGATCTTCTCCGGTTGGAAATCGTCGAAGGCGCGACGGAAATTGTCGCGCTTGCGCAGGATCGTGATCCAGGACAGCCCGGCCTGGAAGCCGTCCAGGATCAGCTTTTCATAGAGCGCGCGATCGTCATATTCCGGCACGCCCCATTCGGAGTCGTGATAGGCGACGTAAAACGGATCGTCGCCCGGCCAAGGACATCGCCTCAGACCATCAGGATGAAGGCGCGCAGATCTGCTCATGCCACGGTTTGCTTCGGTGCGCCCTGTAGCGCCTCGAGATCGACCACCCGCAGGGCGAGACCGCCCGCGGTCAGCGGCGTGCCGGTCTCGATCGCCTCGGTCGTGCGGTCGATGCGCAGCAGCGCGATACCCGCCTGCGCCGCCGCCGAGCCCATCGTGCCGACCGTCTTGTCGCCCGCGACCACTGGCGTGCCCGGTTCCGGCGCGGGTCCCTCTAGCGTCACCTGAGCCGCGCGGGTGCGCGTGGTGCCGCGATGATGCATGCGGCTGACGACCTCCTGGCCGACATAGCAGCCCTTGCCGATATCGACGCCGTTCAGGCGGTCCATGTTGGTCTCATGCGGGAAGGCATCGCCATAGGCGAAGTCGAGGCCGCCCTGAGGGACGCTGTGAGCGATCCGTTGGGCATCATAGGCGCCGACATCGGCGATCTCGGCGCCTAGCTCGGCGGCCACGTGCGGCAGCTCGTCCTGCGGCGCGATCGCGCGCCAGCCGAGTTCGGGCCGTCGCGGGTCGGCAAAGCTCAACTCCGGCCGAGCTGCGGGCGTGCCGCCCCAGGCCGCGACGACGCCGAGCCGATCGGACAGGTTTTCGATGCTGATCTTGGCGCGCAGCTTGTACAAGTTGAGCTTGTCGGTCAGCGCCTGGGCCAGTGCCCGCGGGCAGTCGAGCAGGAAGCGCTCGCCAGCCTCGGAGGGCATCTCGGCGATCAGGAAATCGACGATGATCTTGCCCTGCGGCGTCAGCAGGGCGCCGAACCGCGCCTCGCCAGGATGGAGCTTGGTGACATCGGTGGTGACAAGGCCGTTCAGGAACTTGCGTGCGTCGGCGCCGCTGACCTGGACCACGCCCCGGTCGGGGAGAAAGGTCGCTTTCATTCTGCAAAAACCTCTTGCGACACGCCGCACCGAAACGTAAGCCGCCCTGGCACAAACCACAAGGCGGAAACGGTGTCGCAGGGTGGCTTCATTCTCAAGATGAAGTTGAACTGCCTGCAGCAGACTAGCAAATGGGCAGGCGTGTAGCATGATCGCTTGCTGCGCCAAGCCGTGTGGAGAATGAAATCCTACGAGGGATCATGAGCCAGCGCTTCGACCTCATTCTGAAATCCGGCACCGTCGTCAATCAGGACGGCGAGGGCGTGCGCGACGTCGGTATCACCGGCGGCCGGATCGCCGAGATCGGCGCGCTCGGCGGGGCCTCGGCTGCCGAGGTGATCGACTGCAAGGGTCTGCATATCCTGCCCGGCGTCATCGACACCCAGGTGCATTTCCGTGAGCCTGGGCTCACGCATAAGGAAGATCTCGAGACGGGCTCGCGCAGCGCCGTGATGGGCGGCGTCACCGCAGTGTTTGAGATGCCGAACACCAATCCGCTGACGGTGACCGAGCGGGCCTTCACGGAGAAGGTGAGCGCCGGCCGGCATCGCATGCATTGCGATTTCGCCTTCTTCATCGGCGGCACCCGCGAGAATGTCGAGCAGCTTCCGGTGCTGGAGCGCGCCGAAGGCTGCGCCGGGGTGAAGGTGTTCGTCGGCTCGTCCACCGGCTCGCTGCTGGTCGAGGACGACGACAGCCTGCGCCGCATCTTCCAGGTGATCCGCCGCCGCGCGGCCTTCCACGCCGAGGACGAATACCGCCTGAACGATCGCAAGAGCCTGCGCGTCGAGGACGATCCGCGTTCACATCCGGTGTGGCGCGACGAAGAGGCGGCGCTGCTGGCGACGCAGCGGCTGGTCACCCTCGCGCACGAGACGGGAAAGCGCATCCATGTGCTGCACGTCTCGACCAAGCAGGAGATCGCGTTTTTGCGCGACCATAAGGATGTCGCTTCGGTGGAGGCGACGCCGCATCATCTGACGCTCGCCGCGCCCGAATGTTACGAGCGGCTCGGCACCCACGCTCAAATGAACCCACCGGTCCGTTCGGCCGATCATCGCGACGCGATCTGGTGGGGCGTCGAGCAGGGCATCGTGGACATTCTGGGCTCCGACCACGCGCCGCATACGCTGGAGGAGAAGGCGAAGACCTATCCCGCCTCGCCGTCCGGCATGACCGGCGTGCAGACGCTGGTGCCGATCATGCTCGACCACGTCAATGCCGGGCGGCTCTCGCTGCAGCGTTTCGTCGATCTCACCAGCGCCGGCCCCGCGCGGCTCTACGACATCGCCTGCAAGGGCCGGATCGCCGCGGGCTACGACGCCGATCTCACCATCGTCGATTTGAAGCGCAGCGAGACCATCACCAACAAATGGGTCGCTTCGCGCGCCGGCTGGACCCCTTACGACGGCCTGCGCGTGACCGGCTGGCCGGTCGGCACCGTCGTCCGCGGCAGGCGGGTGATGTGGCAGGGCGAGCTGTTGACGCCTGCGACCGGCGAGCCGGTGCGGTTCCTGGAGACGCTGAAGCCCTGATCAAGAATCGTGCAGTGGGCAAAGGCGCGCGCGACGATGTTTTCGCGTTCGCGGTGACGGAAAGCGCCGTGCACCTGCCGTGCCGGAAGGTGGTGGGCACGCTTCGCTTTGCCCACCCTACAAGACTGGCGTCTCTGGAATACCGGCGTGTCCGGTCATGCCGGACGACGATAGCGGAGTGCTGCGGCTACTGCGTCGCGCGCGACAGCGAGAACTCGCCGTGGCGCACCCGGGTCGACAGCGCTTCCACGAAGGTCGCGACGGCGTCCTCCCCATAGGTGCCGACCAGCTCGGCCAAGGCGGCGAACAGGCTCGCCTGGGCCAGGCAATCGCCGTCGACGCCATCATGGCGCGCTTCCGCCCAGGCCTCGTTGAGATAGCTGAGCGCGGCCTGCTTCTGCTCGTGATCGGGCAGGACGGCGTGGACGGTGCTGAAGGGTACGGAATGGCTCATGAAGACTGTCGGTCGGACTGTTGGCGCGATTCTCCGGGCGGGCGCGCCGGACCCGAGCTGTTTACCACGGCCAGGGCGCTCGCCTAGGCAGTTCTTTAGGAAAGGTTAACGGGATCGCATAATCGCGTGGATGGTCTGACCACGATGCGCTGCCACGGGCGCGGCGAACAGAGTGTTCGACCGGATCAGTTGGCGTAGCGCGCCGTGAGGTCGCGCGAGATCTTCGCGCCCTCGTCGATATAGCGGCGGATCGCCACCATCGCTGCCGGCGTGCAGGTGCGATAGGTCTGCTGGAAGCCGTTATAGCCGCGGTTGAAGCCCGCGATCATGCGGGTGCGGCGGTCGCCTGAGGGCGTTTCGGCATCGATCAGCGCCTGCATCTGGTTGCGCCATTTGGCGCCCTCATTGGCGCCGCAGATGCCGCGGAGGTAATGCAGGGCGCCGAGGATTTCGGCGAGCCGCTGCAGGTCGCCGTCGAACGGCGCAGCTGCCTGCTGTGCGCGCGCAGGCGCCGCGGCGCACGCCGCAATGACGAGAAGGACGGCCAGGAGACGTTTCGACATCAGGGGTCCGTGATAGGCCTTCGCAAGGTGCGGAGGCAAGGCGGAACAGGTCGCGCTGACCTTACAGTAGCCGTTGAGACGCCGCGACGATCTCGGGCAGGCCCGCGGTCAGGGCCAGGCCGCCGAGCGCATCCGGTGCCAGCCATTGGAAATCATCCAGCTCGGCGTTGAGCCGGACCTCGCCGGCGCGCCAGCGCGCCGCAAAGGGCAGGATCACGAAATGGCCGCCGCCGGCGGTCTCGGGCAGCACCTCGCGCCAGCCGGCGAGGGCGACGATGTCGATCGACAGAGCGGTTTCCTCCTCGACCTCGCGGCACAAGGCCGCATGGAGCGGCTCGCCGAACTCGACGCGGCCGCCGGGCAGGGTGTAGACGCCCTTGGCAGGGGCGCGGGCGCGCCGGACCAGCAGCAGCTTGTCCGCGCGAAAGATGGCGGCACTGACCGCGAGCTGGGGATGGTTCGGCGTGGCGGTCGGGGACATCGCGGCGAGGCTCCGGAGTGACGGTACCGTCATCTTACGTCAGGCTTGCAGCGGTCCAAATCCGCTTCGATCAGAAGCTCGCCATGATGGCGTCGACGGCATCGACCTCGTCGATCTCGCCCTCGTCGGGAACAGGATCCGGTTCGAGGTCGCCATTGATCAAGCCGCCGGCCTCTGCGATCAAGGGTTTGACCCAGCCTGTGGCCTGGGTGGCCAGCCTGGCGCGGGTCGCATCCTGCTTGGCGTCGCGCATCGCCGTTCCGACAGCGAGCAGGATGTCGGTCATGGTTTTGGTGATGTGATCGAATCGTTCGCGAATCGAAGGATCGGCCGTTTCATAGGCCTCGATGACGAGATCGCGGGCCTTGAAATTGGTCGCGGTGAAATGCTCTGCATAACTGAGCGGCTTCCATGCCAGAAAATCTTCGGCGCATTCCGGCATGTCCGGGATCATTTCCAGCAGCATCACCGCTTCGTTGAAATGATTGAGGTAGTCGGTTGCGAGCCCGGTGCGTGGGTTGATGTTGGCGGCGCGCAGCATTGCGGCACGATCAACGGTGCCCGTCACTTGCTCGTTCGTGCGATCGGTCTGCACGGGTGGTAGGGCCGCTGTGCTCATCCGCTGCAGTGTTGGCGTTTGGAGTTAAAAGGTCCTGAACGGTCAAATAATTTGAGTGGGATTATGTGCGGACGTTTCGTCATTACTTCACCACCCGCAGCATTGCGGCAGATGTTCGGTTACGAGGAGCTGCCGAACTTCCCGCCGCGCCACAACATCGCACCGACGCAACCCATTCCCGTTATCATCCTCGATAACGGCGCGCGACATTTTCGCTTGATGCGCTGGGGCTTGGTTCCGGCCTGGGTCAAGGATCCCCGTAATTTCACGTTGCTGATCAACGCACGCGGCGAGACCGTGCGCGAGAAGCCCGCGTTCAAGAACGCGCTGAAGCGGCGGCGGTGCTTGGTTCCCGCCGACGGCTATTATGAATGGCAGAGCGCGGATGGCCGCAAGCGGCCGTTCTTCATCCATCGTCGCGACGGTGCGCCGATGGGGTTTGCGGCTCTCGCCGAGACCTGGGCCGGGCCCAATGGCGAGGAGGTCGACACGGTGGCGATCGTCACTGCAGCTGCAAGCGCCGAACTCGCCGGTTTGCACCATCGCGTACCCGTCACCATCAGTCCGGCCGATTTTACATTATGGCTGGACTGCAATGCTCATGATGTCGACGAGGCGATGCAGCTGCTCGGGCCGCCGGAGGACGGCGTGTTCAGCTGGTACGAGGTCTCGACACGCGTCAACTCCGTCGCCAATGACGACGCGCAATTGATCCTGCCGATCACGGACGAAGAGCGCGCGGCGCAGGAGGCGCCGAAAAAAGCCCCGAAGAAGGCGGTTGCGCGAAAGGCGCCAGCGCCGCCTCAGGACGACGGGCAGGGCAGTTTGTTTTGAATTCGCTCCTCGCCCGGCGAAAGCGCAGGCCCATGATCACTGGCGTCAATCGTTGCGCGCCAGTGTTGGCCGGGATGCCCGATCGAATCGCGCGATCCGCTCTAGACGAAAATCTTCAGCGCCGCATGTTGCAGCAGCATGATGGTCTTGGCATCGACGATGCGCCCATCGGAGATCATTGCCAGGGCATCTTCAATCAATAGTTGTAAAACTTCGATCTCCTCGCCTTCATGCGCGAGGCCGCCCCCGGCGCTGACGCGCATTTGCGGCTCATATTCGGCGACGAAGAAATGGATCTTCTCGGTCACCGCGCCCGGGCTCATGAAGGCCTCGAACACGAACTTGACGTCATGCAGGCGGTAGCCGGTCTCTTCTTCCGTCTCCAGGCGGATGCGCTCTTCCGGCGTGGCGTCGTCGAGCAGTCCGGCGGCGGCCTCGATCAGGAGATCGTCGTGGCCGTTGACAAAGGCCGGATAGCGGAACTGCTTGACCAGGATGACGCTGCGCTTTTGCAGATTATAAGGCAGGATCGCCGCCGCATTGCCGCGATCGTAGACCTCGCGCTGCTGGGTCTGCCAGCTGCCGTCGTCGCGTCGCCACGCCAGCTTGGTGTTGGTCAGCTTACCGTAGCTCTGCGAGAGCACGCGGACGTCTTCGACGCGGATGCGATCGGAAATGCTCATCGGGATTCCGGAAGGTTACGGTGTCGCCTCGCGACCGTCGAGCCATTTGGCATAGATGACGCGATCCTGCTCAGAATAATCCAGCTTTTCGTAGAACGCCTGCACCTTGCTGTTGTCCGAGCGCACCATCAGCATCAGCTTGGCGACGCCGCGCTGGCGCAGCCAGTCCTCCGCCGCGTTCATGATGCTACGGCCGTGGTCGCGGCCGCGGTGATCGGGATCGACGCTGACGTAATAGACCCAGCCGCGATGGCCGTCATGGCCGACCATGACCGAGGCGACAATCGTGTTGCCGTCGCGGCCGAGCAGGATGGTGGCGTTGTCGCCGTTGCGCGCCAGCGCGATGTCGGAGGCCGGATCGTTCCACGGCCTTGTTAGCCCGCAGCGCTCCCACAAGGCGATCACGGTCGGCACGTCATCGTCGCCGATGGGAGCGATGGCAAGGCTTTGGACGATATCCATTTCGCTACTCTTGATCTCTTCGGAATCGAAGCCGCGTGTTTAGCGCGCGTGTCTGACAGATTTCTGTCAGGTCACGGCCGCGTCGCTTCGGCTACAGCACCTTCCCCGGATTCATGATGCCGAGTGGATCGAGCATCGCCTTCAGCGAGCGCATCAGCGCGATCGCGGTCTTGTCCTTCACGTCGGGCAATTCGTCGCGCTTGAGTACGCCGATGCCGTGTTCGGCCGAGATCGAGCCGCCCATGCGCAGCACGATCTCGAATACAACCGCATTCACCTCGTGCCAGCGCGCCAGATATTGGCTCGTATCGGCACCGACCGGTTGGCTGACATTGTAGTGGATGTTGCCGTCGCCGAGATGGCCGAACGGCACCGGGCGCGCGCCCGGGATCAGCCTCACCACCGCCTCGTTGGCCTCGGCAATGAACGCGGGCACCGCCGCGACCGGCACCGAGATGTCGTGCTTGATCGAGCCGCCCTCGGGCTTCTGTGCCGCCGAGATGTCCTCGCGCAGCTTCCAGAACGCCATGCGCTGCGCCAGGCTGTCGGCGATCGCGGCGTCGTCGACGATGCCGTCCTCGAGGCCCTTTTCGAGGATCGTCTCCAGCGTGGCGCGGGCGTCGTTGCGTGCCGACGACAGCTCCATCAGCACATACCAGGAATGCTTCGACGACAGCGGATCGCGATTGCCGGCGGCATGCCGGATCGAGAAATCGAGCGCGATCGCCGCGATCAGCTCGAAGCTCGTCAGCGCGCCGGCCGCCTCGCTCTGCGCGATGGACAGCAGCTTGAGCGCATCGGCCGGCGATTTCAGCCCGACAAAGGCGGTCTCGATCGCGCGCGGCTTCGGAAACAGTTTCAGGCTGGCCGCGGTGATGATGCCGAGCGTGCCTTCGGCGCCAATGAAGAGGTTGCGCAAATCGTAGCCCGTATTGTCCTTCTTCAACTTCGACAGCGCATTGAGCACGCGGCCGTCCGCCAGCACCACTTCGAGCCCGAGCGCCATTTCGCGCGCCACGCCATAGGCGAGCGCAGCGGTGCCGCCGGCATTGGTGGAGAGATTGCCGCCGATGGTGCAGCTGCCTTCGGCGCCGAGCGAGAGCGGAAACAGCCGGTCGACCTCGGCCGCCTTCTGCTGCGCCACCTGCAGCACCACGCCGGCCTCGCAGGTCATGGTGTTGGAGGCGGTGTCGATCTCGCGGATCTTGTCCAGGCGCTTCAAGGACACCACCACCTCGCCGTGATGCGGTGTCTGGCCGCCGACGAGCCCGGTGTTGCCGCCCTGCGGCACCAACGCGATCCGATGCTCGCTGGCAAGTTTGCAGATCGCCGCGACCTCAGCCGTGGATCCCGGCCGCAGCACCAGCGGCGAGCGGCCGTGGAACAGATTGCGCTCCTCGGTGACGTAGGGCGCGATGTCGCTCGCCTCGGTCAGCGCCTGGCGCTCGCCGACGATGGCGGCGAATTTCGCGATCAGGTCGGGCGGCAATGGCGGCACGGCGGGCTGGCTGATGTTCATCGTGTCTTGCTTCCAGTGTTATCTCGGTGCGGCGGCGCGGCGCAGCCGGTCGTTGATGGCCTCGCCGAGTCCCTCATGCGGGATCGCCATCACGGCGATGGCGCGCGCATCCTTGGCGTCGAGCGCGCGAAGATAGCCGAAAAGATGCGTCGCTGCCTCCGCCAGATCGCCGGTGGGGGACAGGTTCAGCACGGCCGCCGCGCGGTCGGCGCCATGCAGGGTCTGGGAGCCGAACGCGAGCAGCGCCTCGCCCGGGGCAAGCGAGGTCGCTTCGAGCCGCACCGCGGCGCGCGGCGCGTAATGCGAGGCCAGCATGCCCGGTGCGGATGGCGCGGCCGCCTCGGCCGATGGCCGGGCGAGCCTTTCGCCGAGCACGGCCTCGATCGCCTCGCTTGGCACGCCGCCCGGGCGCAGCAGCGTCGGCCGGTCGAAGCAGCCGACGATGGTGGATTCGACCCCGACATGCACCGGGCCGCCATCCAGAATCAGGTCGATCCGGCCGGTTAGGTCGGCCTGCACATGGGCGGCCGTGGTCGGCGACACGTGGCCGGAGATGTTGGCGGATGGCGCCACCACCGGTCCGCCGAAAGCGGCGAGCAGGGCGTGGGCGATGGGGTGCGCCGGCACCCGGATCGCGACCGTGTCGAGGCCGGCCGTCGCGAGCTCCGCGACCGCACAGTCCGCGGTCTTCGGCAGGACCAGGGTCAGCGGCCCCGGCCAGAACGCCGCAGCCAGCTTTTCCGCGGTCGCATCGAATCGCCCGATCCGCCGTGCAGCCGCAAGGTCGGCGACATGGGCGATCAGCGGGTTGAAGGCCGGCCGGCCCTTGGCCGCATAGAGCCTTGCGATCGCGCCGGCATTGGCCGCATCGGCGCCGAGCCCATAGACGGTCTCGGTCGGGAACGCGACCAGCCCGCCGCGGGCCAGCGTCGCCGCGGCCGCATCAATCCCGGCCGAATCGGCTGGCAGGACTTCGGTTCTGGAGGCGATAGTCTCGGGTACGGACATGAATAGCAGCGATCAGCGTGATTTTTGCGGTTTCGGTTCAACTCCCTGATCGGGAGAGCTCGATCGGCCTCCGGCGTGGTTCGCGGGAGCCAATCGGGGTGGGTGGGCTCGGTTTCCGGCCGGACCGTACTCTCTCGCCGCGTCGCCTCCAATGGCCTTGCGGCAAAGCCTCGTTGCGGCAAGGGCTTAACTCGCCGCTGGCGGGAGATGATTTCCTTCAGATTTCGTTGCGCCAGTGCCTTGCGGAGGGCGAAACCCGACGCTATAAGCCGGCTTCCCAAGTCGGAGCGTGGCTCAGCCCGGTAGAGCACTGCGTTCGGGACGCAGGGGTCGCAGGTTCGAATCCTGCCGCTCCGACCAAAATTACGAGTTGTTCAGTAGCTTGCCGTTGGCTTACAGCGCACTGCGTTCAACTATGGGTACTCCTGCGGTACTCCTACGTCAGGCGCAGTGATGGGCCTTAAATTGAGCGCGAAAGCTCAAGTAATCTAGACTTTGCAGGACCGCATGGTGCTCCTACTCCTTGTTGAGGTGCGTAGTTAGGGTGCACTCTCTTTCGGCGTCACGTGAGCGGCGGGTCCAATTTGCCATTTTCCCTCGCCGACCGAAATGATCAGTTCTCGCCCCTTCATTCGATGTAGGATTGTACGAAAAGTACCCTGCTTAAGCGACCCAACGATCAGAGTGGCGTCCATATACAAGGTGTGCGTCCCACGTGGTCGACCGGACGCTTTGAGCGTGTTGATAACCGAGTTCTCTATAAGAATGCGCTTGATGCTGTTTTTTCGCGTGACGTCAGTCCGGCTAATGAGCGCCTGCTGTTCCCGCGACTTGATCAGCATCTTTTCGTAAGCATCTATTTCGCTCAGGAGGGTGGCGATCTGCCGCCTCCGATCCGCAATCTCTTGCAGAATCTTCTTATCCACTTCAGCGGCGACTTGTTGGTCTCGGAAATCGGTCATGTTTCACTTCTATATATTGAAACGCCTCGTGCCAAGTAGAACTCTAAAAAAGCAAGAGATTTCAATGGCTGGTTGAAGGCTTTACATCGACCCTAAAATGTATTAGTGACTGCGATCACTTGATCGCAGTCACTAATACATTTGAATGCGTTTCAGTTCGAGGTGCTGTTGCTCTTCGTCGCAAACTCTGGATAATAACGCGCGGGGGAGTGTGTGGTATTGACCATAACGCTCGTTCTTGTAGATAAAAAGCCCTCTGCGGAAATCATCCGTAGAGGGCTTTTGTCTTAGCGATCCACTACGCCGGGGCCGTAAGACCCGCGACGACAACGGACCTCGTGGTCAGCACACGAGGAATATCCGGAAAGCTGTTAAAGTTCAACCCTGCCCCCAAGGGTTCGCAATATGGCGAGCTTTACGACCCGCATTGAGCTTCACGACGCGGACTGGTCTGACTATGAAAGGCTTCACAAGCAGATGGCCGCGCAAGGTTTCTCGCGCATCATCACCGCAGACGACGGCAGGCGTTACTGGTTGCCTCCGGCCGAGTACAACTATGAGGCTGGCGCAACGCGGGCTGAGGTCTTGGCCAAGGCCAAAGCCGCTGCTTCGCAAGTGAAGACGCGGTTCGCAATCTTCGTCACCGAGGCGGGTGGCCGCACTTGGTACGGTCTTGAGGCCGCATAACGTCGACGACTACCTACGCAGCAAACGATGTAAGGGCGGCTAAACAGCTGCCCTTACTTTTTTGTTTAAACCGCTGAACGACAGCTTGCGCGGAAGATCGAAATGGATCTGGTACTCCTGCGGTACTTCTACCCCCCCCCCGAAATATCCGCGCTTATTCGCGTCGATCTGAGGGTCGAAGTCAAATAAATCAACGATTTAGGAGGGAGCGAAATAGTTCGGGACGCAGGGGGCGCAGGTTCGAATCCTGCCGCTCCGACCAGATTTCCTTGTTGTTTTTCTCCTGCGTTCGAACACGAGAACGCCTCCGTGATATCCCAATCCGGTGCCGTCGGCCGTCCAATCCCCGAGTGCGGTCCCGAGCGTCTGCGAGAACGTGATCGTCACCCAATAGAAGATTTCCACCTTCGGCGTCGCGACCGTCCGGACATTGATCGAGCCGATCATGACGTACCACGCCGCGAGCGAGCACAAGACGCATGCGAACAGGATAGCTGACCCTCCCGTGTAGCCGATGCCCAGTGATCGGTCGAAAAGATCGGCCATTGCCGTGCCCGCTGTCGTGGAGGCCACGATGGCCAGCCAGTAGATCCAGGCATTGAAGCGTCTTGCCGTGAGCTGGGCGATCACCGCCGCTACGAACACCACAAGAAAGATGCCGGTGCCGATCAAATAGCCCCCATTGTGAGCGTCTTGGTCGGCGTGCAGCCAGCTCATCGTCACGGCGTCGCCGCCGGTTTCGCCGAGTGTCGTGGCAAGGATCTTGATAACCCAGAAGCCGAGCGTCACTTCGGGGATTTTGCTCACGATCGCGTCTTCGTCCATCGGCCTCTCTTCAGAGCGGCGGCTTGAGTTGGGCAGAGCCCCGATTAGAACCTTCTCGATCTCAACGCAGGAAGCACGCGAAGGTCTCGGGCAACCCACGCGTTTTGACCTCTGCTTCAGGCTGTCGTGCTCGTAGAGCCTCGCGAACTCGCGAGCATTTGCTTAATGCCATGTAGAACCTCTGCTTGGCAGTGAATCGACGTCTCGATTCGAGCGCGCGGCCCGTCGGGTAGCTCGGAAGGGAGCGAGTTTGACTGGATCGCACGGGTCGTCTTCGGAATGAATAGGCAAGCATCTGCGCCAAAAACCGATTTCGTAAAGCGATTACAGGCGAGCCGTCCTGCCGTGGAGCTCGGAAATTTTTCTATTTCGTTTTTTCGGAAGGCGTGCTATATCTCATCCGTCCCGCCTCATCGAAGGGGCGTACGCGTCGTCACGAACGTGGAGGCGGGATGCGGTGGCCGTGGTGAGCTGCGCGATGACGAGCGCAGCTTGTCGCGGACGGCCAAGCCGTGTGGTCCTGACACCCCGACGCTGGTGTTAAGCTTGCGACGACGCTGACGCGTCGCGCTGGTGATGGTGGCCAGAAAGCCCGGTGCACCAGGGAGATCACGGAGCATCCGTAAAGCCACCGCGCAGGGAAGGCCGGATCATCCGGCTGACCTGTGGTGACTGCCGCCTGCTTTTTTTCTGCAGGCGGGCCACGGGCCTCAGCCGAGGTCCGGCCTTCCCTGTGCCCTCATTGCAAGAGGGCGGACCTGCCGCAAAGCTCGGGCGCATCTGCGCTGCGAGGCCGCGTCGGCGCGTGGATCGTGGTGTCTAATGGTCGCTCAGCGTTGTTGAACCGTCTGCAATGCGAATTCGATGACATGGCGTATGCCGCGCTCATCGAACGATGTCTCGATCCGTCCGGATAAGGGCTTGAGGCATTGGACGATCAGCTTGGTGCCGAATCCTTTTCTCCGGGGATCGGGAGCCGCGCTCGAAACGGCCGTTGCCGTTTCGCTCCAGCGAAGCACGGCCTTCCCGTCCTGGGCCTGCCAGCTGACATGGACCGTTCCTTCCGGCGTCGCCAGCGCGCCATGCTTCACGGCATTGGTGACGAGTTCGTGCACGATCAACACCAGATAGCGAGCGACGTCCGGCGAAACGCTGACCTCGGGACCTTTGAGCAGGTATCGGTCGGACCCGTAAGGCGCGAATTCGTATTTGAGGATCGCATCGATAAAGGCCGCGTGCGCCTGCTGGTTGAGCACGAGGTCATTGGCGTATTTGATCGCCCTGATCCGGCCAAGGATCGCGTCTGCCGCTTCCGGTTGATCGATCAGCGCTTGCTGCACCACGGTCTGGATCACCGCAAAGGTGTTGCGGCCCCGGTGTTCGAGCTCACGCGCGACCAGCTCGTGCTCCTGCTGGCTCGCCCTCATTCGCAGCATGATGAGGCGGCTGTAATGGGTGAACACGAGCAGAAGGGAAACCGAGACCGCCCACGCGAGGAGCGGCCAGGACAGCTTGTCCGCAGTGAATGCGAACCTGGGCGTCATGAACGCCCAGCATGCGATGAGTGTCGATGCGATCGCGGCGCCGAAGGCAGCGGGCGCGCCGGCCAAGAGACCCGTCAGCAGGATTGCCGGGAAATAGGTCGCGAAAGGAACTTCGGTCCCGAGCCAGGGGACCAGCAGGCGAAGCACCGTGGCCGATAATACACAAGCGGCGGCAACGGTCGCGGCTCGCCACGACAGGGGGCGGGTCTCATCGGCAAACCTGATGATCTTGTCGAGGACGGCCTGTTGGTCTCTCCGGGGGCCTCCCGGCGTGCTCTGTCGGGAGAGAGAAGCCGCCAAGCCGACCACACAAAGACCGACTGGAGCTATCGATGATTGCGGCACGAGCATCACCCCATGCGGCCACAGCCGTAGCCGGCCTTGCGGCATACTGAATATAATGCTTCGAGAGTGTCAACGTTTGCGCGCGCCGACCCGGCAGGCGATGGGGATCGTGCCGCGACGCTGCCCGCTGGAACCCCGCCGTGCCACATGGGTTTCAAGTCGTTCAGGTCTGAACAATTGCTGCCTGGAGCAGGCCAGCGGAGAGCCGGAATTGGCGTTGGACATCGCAGGGGAAAAGCCATTGAGCGTCCAGCGTGCCGCATTTGCCGCCACCGTCGGCAACATGCTCGAGTTCTACGATTTCATTACCTACAGCTTCTTCGCGGTCGAGATCGGCCACGCCTTCTTTCCCGCGCATACCGCCTATGGCAGCCTGATGCTGTCGCTCGCGACCTTCGGCGCCGGCTTCATCACCCGGCCGATCGGCGGCATCGTGCTCGGCATCTATTCGGATCGGGTCGGCCGGCGGCCGGCGATGCTGCTCAGCTTCGCGCTGATGGGGATCGCGATCCTCACGATCGCGCTCACGCCGTCCTATGCCACGATCGGCCTCGCGGCGCCGGTCATCGTCATCCTCGCGCGCATGGTGCAGGGCTTTGCGCTCGGCGGCGAGGTCGGGCCGACCACCGCCTATCTGCTGGAGATTGCCGCGCCTGAGCGCCGCGCCCTGGTGGTGGCGTGGCAGCCGACGAGCCAGGAGATCGCCGCGACTGCGGGCGCCCTGGTCGGCGTCATCCTGAGCGGCGTGATGTCGCCGGAGGCGTTGGACGCCTATGGCTGGCGGATCGCGTTCCTGATCGGCGCTGCGTGCCTGCCCTTTGGACTGTGGATGCGGCGGAGCCTGCCGGAAACCATCCGTCGCGGCGAGGATGGATCGAAGGAGATCACGAAGTCGGGTCACCTTGCGCTGTCGCGCCGGCATCTCCGCCTGATCGTGCTGGCGCTGATGATCCTGGCGAGCGGGACGATCTCGACCTACGTCACCCAGTACATGACGACCTACGCCAAGACCACGCTGAACGTCGCCGCGAACCTCGCCTTTGCCGTCTCGGTCGTCAGCAACGGCCTGCAGATCCTGGGCGCGATCCTGGGCGGGTGGCTGGCCGATCGCCATGGTCGCAAGCCCGTGATGATCTGGCCGCAGCTGGTCGTGCTGGTGCTGACCTATCCGATCTTTCTTTGGATCGTGCGTGCCCCCGGCGTCGCCTCCTTGTTGTTCGGCTTCGGCGTGCTGTCGCTGATCGGGTCGCTGCCCTACACTGCGTTCTATGCGAGTTTCACCGAAGCTTTGCCGCAGGAAATCCGCGGCGGCGTGTTCGCCACCATCTATGCCGTCGCAATCGCGACTTTCGGCGGCACCGCGCAGCTCGTGGTGACCTGGCTGCTCCATGTCTCCGGCGATCCGCTGGCGCCGTCCTGGTATCTGTTGTTGGCTGCAGCCGCAGGGCTGGTCGCAATGAGCCTGATCCCCGAGACCGCACCCGCCAAGGTCGGCCTCACGAGAATTGAACCGCATTGAACGAGGATGGCATGAAGCCGCATGTGATCTGCCTGATGGCTGCAAGCGTCGATGGACGCACGCTTCCGAGCCGCTGGCGTCCAAAGGGGGCGGCCGGCGATCTGTTCGAGCGCGTGCATGATCAGCTCGATGGCGACGCATGGCTGATCGGCCGCGTCACCGGACAGGAGTTCGCCAAGGGCAAGCCCTATCCGGCCACAACGGATCAAGTCTTTCCGCGGACCGCCTGGCTGCCCCGGCGCGACGCCGACGCCTATGGCGTCGTGCTCGATGCCAGCGGCAAGATTGCCTGGGGCCGCTCTGACATTGGCGGCGATCCCATCGTGGTGGTGCTCACCGAGGCGGTATCGGATGCGCATCTGGCCGGCCTGCGCAGCGAGGGCGTGTCCTACATCTTCGCCGGACGCACGCAGATCGATCTCGCACTCGCGCTTGAATGTCTCAATCGCGACCTCGGCGTGAAGCGGCTGCTGCTGGAAGGTGGCGGCGGAGCCAATGGCGCTTTCCTGCGCGCCGGGCTGGTCGATGAGCTGAACCTGATCATCTGTCCGGCGGTCGACGGCGCCAAGGGCGCACCGAGTGTGTTCGATTCGACCGAAGCGGAGGCCGATCAACGCGCGCCCGTTACCGAGATGACGCTGGAGAGCAGCCAGCTGCTGGACGGCGGTGCCATCTTGCTGCGATATGAGATCCAGAACGAGGCCTCACGGTAACCTTCATGGCGCGACCGCAGTCTGGGAATATCATCGTCATCGGCGCCGGCGCTGCCGGGTTGATGGCTGCCCGCGAGCTTGCGCGTGCCGGCAGGCGGGTGACGATCCTGGAAGCGCGCGACCGCTGCGGTGGGCGCATTAATCCGCTTGCTGCCGCAAGCTTCGGATACAGAGCTGACGGCGGTGCCGAATTCGTCCACGGCGAAGCGCCGGTGACGCGCGCTCTGTTGCGCGAGGCTGGGCTTTCCCTGGCGCCGGTTCAGGGACAGCGCTGGACAGCTCAAGCCGGACAACTCCATCTGGAGTCATTTGACGATACCGACGATGCCGCGCTTCAGCAGGCATTACGCGATGTGACGGACGATATGCCGATCGCCGAATTCCTGCGGCGATATTTTGCCGGCGCGCAACATGAGCAGCTTCGGCACGCGATCCGGCGCATGGTCGAGGGCTACGACGCGGCCGATCCGGAACGGGCGAGCACGCTCGCTTTGCGTGAGGAGTGGATGGGCGGCGAGCAAAGCCGGCAGGCGCGGCGCATCGGCGGCGGTTATGGTGCGCTGATCGACTTCTTGGCCGCGGAATGCCGCAAACACCAGGTCGCACTGCATCTTGGCTCCGCCGTGGTCGCGATCGAAGCGGGTGATGGAGGTGTTTCGGTCCGCTGCGCCAACGGCGACGCCCACCAAGCTGATGCCATCGTCCTGACCGTGCCTCCGCCTCTCTTGAACCGGATCGCGCTGCCGCTGCCGGAGCGAGAGAAGGTGCTCGCGGCGGCCGACATCGGCTTCGGCAACGTCATCAAGCTCCTGCTGCGCTTCGACAGACGCTGGTGGCTCGATCAGCACGAGGATCTTGCGGATCTCACCTTTCTGATTTCAGAAGCGGAGATCCCGGTGTGGTGGACGCAGCACCCTGCAGATGCGCCTGTGCTCACGGGGTGGCTCGCCGGCCCGAAGACCGCAGCGATGGCTCATCTCGATGAGGATGGCTTGATCGATGCCGGGCTTGCCTCGCTCGCCGCGATCTTCGGCCGCGACCCAAAGCAGCTGAAGCGGATATTGGTGGCCGCGCGGGCGATCGACTGGGGCCGTGATCCGTACGCCGGCGGCGCCTATTCCTATGCGACGCCGGCAACGCGCGCGGCGCAGGCGCGGCTCTCGCACCTCGATGGCCGGCCGGTGTTCTTTTCCGGCGAAGCGCTCTATCAGGGGCGGGACATGGGGACCGTCGAGGCGGCGCTGGCGAGCGGGTTGGAGACGGCGCGGGCCATTGTTGGGACAGGAGATCGAGGTGACTGAGCTGGAAAAGGCCGAGCATTTCCTCGAGGTGCTGAAGTCGGCGCAAGCGGCTGCACCGCAGCCGGCGCTACAGCTTCTGAACGGCCTGATCGGCATGGCCAAAAGCGCCGGCGGCGACCAGGAATTCGAGATCGATGAAGCGCGCTCCAGCGCGTTCATGTCGATCTGTGAGGTCGGCAAGGCGCTGCATCGCGGCCTGCCCACGAGCCCGCTTTGGGACCATGCGCTGGCGGCGACCGAACGCTGGGTAAGCCTGGTCAGATGAAACAGCCAAGCTCCGCCGAACGCAGGGCTGCTTTGGGCGGAGCTCGGATCGTTGCCGCTGAAGCCCGGCATGTCAGCCGAGCTTGCTTTGGGGCTTTATGGCCGTATCGGCTACGAGGCAATCCCTCCCAACATGTCGCGCCGGCGGCCGAAGCGATGGTTGGCATGGAGCATCCAGCCGGAGATCGGCAAGCCGTCACGGTGGCGTCCGCCGCTTTCGGCGCCCGCCCAGGCGGCCACCGCACCGAGCAGCAGCGCCGTCGCAACCGAGAAGGCGAGGATGACGGTGCCAGCACGTGCCCGGCCGATCGCGGTTTTGGACTCCGCGATGATGCTATCGACGCGGCGCTCCGCGTCCGGTCCCGCGAGCCCCGTGGTGGCGGTCACGAGCTGGACGAGATAGGTGCGATCGTCCGAACTGACGCCAGAATGGCTCGACGAGGTCAGCAGGATGCGCCCGGCTTCGGCACGCGCGGGTGCAAGTTCAGCCGTCGGCGGTCGCCGTGGCGAGCGGAACAAATGGTCCAGCTCGGAGCTGAGAACCGACGGTTCGGTGGTCGTAGACGGTTGTCGCCACGCGTTCGGACGGTTCACCGCGGAGGTAAGAGCTGCGGCAAGCGCCGCGCCGAGCACGACCGCGAGGGCCCATGAGGCGACACCGTGAAGGCCGTCACGCCGCTCGGTATCGTCACCCCGGGGCGCTTCGTAGGGTGTGCGAACCCGGCCCGCCATGTAGCCGCCGCAGCCGAAGCTGATCAGGGATTGCAGAACCAGATAGATGCCCGACAGCAGCCAGAGCGCGACCGATGCGTCGCGCCAGGTGGGCGCCGCCGAGCTGACGCCGAGACCGACGGTTGCGGCAAAGGTGATGAGAATGGACGAGACCGCGGCAGCAGTCAGAGCTCCCGCCACGATCGGCGTCCATTGCAGGGTCCAGCTGTCCAGAGCTGGGCGAGCGGGCGGCGCCGTCTCCGGCGAGATTGCTTCGATAGTCATGGCCGCCGCGCCTCAGCGAAGACCGAAGAAAGACAGGATCGCTATGATGACCACGATGAGGCCTATCAGATAGATCAGTCCGTCCATGTTGTCCTCCTCCTCAAGACGGGTTCGGTTCCTATCAGTAAGGTCGGACCACAAGGTTCCGGATTTGATAGCGCCCTGAAGCGCTGTGCACGTCGTCTGCGATGGACGTGCCGCTGGGGCGCTCGCGCGGATTGCTACAATGCACAATTGCGCAGAGCGGCGCGGCGCTCCCGCGCCAAGATCGACAAGGACAAAACTGATAGACGGGGGCTGCACCGACCTCGATGGTGGAAGGTCATCCCTTCTTGCTGTGCTGCTCCATGTAGGCCTTGGTATGGTGATGCACCGTGCCATCGCTGTCGCGGTATTCCCGTTGCTTCAGCGAGCTGTCGTCGTCCGATCCCTGCGCGCGATCTTCGCTCCGGCCGCCGCCGTTTCCATCACCGGAATGCCGGGCTGCACGATGATCGCCATGCTCGCGGCGTTCCGCTGTGTCGCGTCCGACAATCTTGCTGAACAAGCCGCTGGGATCATAGACCAGCGCCAGATTTCGCTCCTCGAACTCGGTGAAGAACTCGTCCCACGAGATCTCGACCAGATTGCCGTGTTCGGAGTTCGGTGCGTTCGGGAACATGATGCGGATGATGCCGACATCGTCGCCCTTGTGCGTGCGATCGACGGCTGCCGGCTTGCCGCCTTGTCGTTCGGCCCATTGGCGGATCGTTTTGTGATCGGTGGTGACTTCGGCCCTGGGAGATCCTCCGCCTGTTTGCGTCTGAGGTGGTGAATGTCCGTGATGGCGCGATGTTCCTGTCGGCACATGCCTGTCGCGAAAAAGCACCGCGATTGTGCCGGTGGTAATTGCCGGCGCAAAGGATCGTCCGCAGCTGCTAGTGGCGTGTTCCATATGTCCGATCGCCGCCACACGTCGGTGACGAAGACGGGAATCCATGGGTTCCATGCCGGCTTGCCGGTTTATCCTTGTTGGGCATGTATCATTGTGGTTGCATAAGAATCGGCTCGTGTAACACGGGGGGTTTTATGGATGGAGCTCTAGGAACCGTCGAGCGCTGCCTCGCAGACGAGCTTACAGATCACGCAGTCGCAAGCATTGGCTCTGCGGACTATTTCGCGGATCCGTTTCCGCACATCGTCTTTCGCGATTTTTTCCCCGCTGCGTTCTACCGCGAGATGGTTCGTTCTTTTCCCACCGTCGGCTACGAGCCCATCACCGCGACCGGCACAAGGGTGGCGCTCCGGCTCTATGGCAATCATCTGGAGAAGATATCGCCCGAGCTACGGGCCATGTGGACCGCCGTCTCGCAGATGCTGACCTCCGAAGCGGTCGCGCGGGCGATCACTCTCATGCTCAAGGATGGACTCGAGGTCCGCGCCAAAGGCGACAAGGTCCGTCTTGAGGAGCTCGATTTGATCGCGAAGCCGGTCATCTACCGCGACAACGACGGATATCGCATCAAGCCGCATCCGGATACGCGCAAGAAGGTGGTGACGATGCAACTCTATTGTCCGGCGGACGCCAGTCAGGAAGCGCTCGGCACCACGCTTTATCGATCCTCGCTGAAGGGGCTCCTGCACGTCGGCTCGTATTGTCTCGAGCCGGTCAAGACGATTCCATTCCTGCCGAACATCGGCTACGCCTTCGTCGTCTTGAAAGCCTATCATTCGCTGCTCGGGATGAGTTGGCACGGGCGGCCCCCCATCGCCACCGCCCGGCCGCGGATGTCGATCCTGAACACGTTCTATCGAAGTGAAACCGAAGGATTCTGAGCCGTCACTGGGGCGCGCGACGCAGCACAACCTCCGCTAATCTTATCGTGCTCGGCTTCCCGCCGAGCGCGGCTCGAACGCCGATCTGCAAGCGTCGCTCAGATATGCCTTGCGCTGTCGCAGGCAGTCTTCGACCCTGCCAGCATCAGGGATCTCGCCGCTGCAGTACCGGAACGCGTCCGAGGTGCATGCCGCCCGTTGCTCGGGCGTGCCTCGATTGTCCGCACGATCGTCTTGAGCCATTGCAGCCGGTCCGCAGACCCAGGCGACCAGGATGGTCGCGGCGACGCTGAATTTCAGCAGGCGCAGCTCGTCCTTTCCTCGTTTCGCTGGGGACCGCCGACCTGCCAAAACCAGGTTCGCGGCTATGTCGTGGGAATCGCAACCTTTGAACCGCGGCATGGCGAACTCGGTCTTGGCAAGTCGAGGAGCGTGGAGTGAAATATACCGTATCGTTTAATACGAGGAGCGCCGTAGGAAGTCAACCTGCGAGGAGCGGGCAAGTATTCTCGACCGCGTTCGATCAGTTGCGGCTGCGTGCCAGTGAGCACGTTCGCTGGAACGCGAGAAGGTGCTGGCAGCCTGCTCGCGCTGTTCATTCACCCGTAACGAGGCTCGGGGTGGGCGTGCGTCGTCTCAGGTGCCGGTGACGCCGGCGCGACAGGTAGAGCAGGACGCCGGTGACGAGGAACAATGGCATCAGGGCCGCGGCAAACATGAACAGCAGTTTACCCGGCCAGCCGAGGATGCTGCCGCGGTGAATATCGAGCACGCGGGCCAGAATCCGCTCGCCGGTCGTCTTGTCGGCATAGCGTTCGGAGGCGACGATTTGGCCGGTTGTTGCATCGATGCGGAATTCGTCGCGTGCACCGTCGAGTCCGTCGTGGTGCCATGATCGGACGCGGATGACCGTGCCCGCGCCCGATGGCAGGATCAGTTGCGCCGTGACGAAGCCGTTCGGCTGCGCGCGCAGCAAGGCCTCCCACGCGCGATCGAGGTTCAGTGGCGCCTCCGGCTTAGCGGCACTGGCGTTCGCATCGGTCGCGCGCGATGTGCGGGACGGTTTGGAGGCGATGGCCGCAGAAGCCGTCTCAGGTCGCGACAGCAGCCAGGTTGCGCCGGCTTTGTACCATTCGAACGAGTACCACAGGCCTGTCAACGCGATCACCAGATAGATCGGCAGGAGCCAGGTGCCGATCACCGCGTGCAGCGACCAATGCAGGCCGCGTCCGCTCAAGGCCAGGTTGGGCTTGAGCCACATCTTGACGCTCGTGACGCGATGCGGCCAGCGCAGCACCAGCCCCGAGATCATAAGGGCGATCAGGCCGAGCACGGTAACGCCGGTGATCTGCCGGCCATAGCCGTTGCCGTCGCCGGGGATCAGTAGCCAGCGGTGCAGTCGGCGCACGGTGGCAAAGAAATCTGCCCCCCTGGGCACGCCGAGCACATGGGCATCATATGGATCGACATAGACCGAGGAGGGCCGCGCTCTGCTTTCGCTGCGTGGAAATCGGACGAGCACTGCGGCCGCCGGGTTGTTCGGGATCGTCAGGCCCGACACCCTGCCGAAGCCATGCTCCGCCTGCAGCCGCGCTAACAACTCGTCCGGTGCGAGCTTCGCTGCGGCGCGCGCTTCGACCTTCATCAGCGGGCGGTTGAGGCTCGCCTGAATCTCATCCTCGAAGCTCATGATCGCGCCGGTGATCCCGATCACCGTCAGCACCAGCGAGAACACCAGACCAATGACCGAATGCAACTCCAGCAGCGCGGCCTTGACGAAAGACTTGACCATGTACGTCGGAATCTGCGGGCGTGGCGATGTCGAGATCAGGAAATGTTCTGCAGGCGCAGATGGTCGCCAGCGGTCGAACCATAGCGACGCGTCCTTCGACCCGCCACCCAATCCGGTACCATCCAGTTTGTAATAGCTCTAGCTTGACGGCTCGTGCGCATGTTCCGCGATGCCTCAGAATTTCACTGTCGCCGAGAGCGACACGCGTCGTGCATCGCCCATCGCGACGGTCAGGATGCTGTTGGCCGACGGATAGTAGACGGTGTCGAACAGGTTCTTGACGTTGAGCTGATAGATCAGCGGCAGGTTTTGATATCTGGTCTCGTAGGTCGCGAAGATGTCGGCGACCACATAGGACGGCAGCACAAAGCTGTTGGCGGCATCGCCCGGTCGATCGCCGACGTAGCGCGCGCCGGCGCCGAGCCGCAGCCGGCCGGGCAGGGCGGTTCCGAAATCGTAGACCAGATACAGCGAAGCCGTGTTGAGGGCGACGTTCTGCAGCTTGTTGCCCGCATAGGTCGGATCGTCGATCACGCGCGCATCGGTATAGCCGTAGCTGCCGATCATGCTCCAATGGTCGGATAGCTTGCCGGTGGCGTCCACCTCGACCCCGCGTGAGCGGACCTTGCCCGCGGCGCTGTACTCGGTGAGACCGGTCGCCGTGTTGAGCTGGGAAACCAGCACGTTTCTCTTGTCGATGTCATAGATGGCCACTGTGCCGGAGAGGCGTTGGTCGATATCGAATTTGAGTCCGGTCTCCCACGATGTGCCCTCTTCAGGAGCGACGTTGGAGCCGATCACGACGCCCCCCGTCAGCGGAGCGATCGTCGAGCTGGGCTTGAGCGATTGAGTATAGCTTGCGTAGAGCGAAAGTTGCTCGTTGAGCTTGAGGATCGCGCCGCCGAGCGGCAGGGCCTTGTCGCCGGCCAGATTGGTATTGGTCACGAATGGCCGGCCTTTGCCGGCCAGTTGTTCGTAGTCCATGTACCTGACGCCTGCGACCAAGGCGAGCCGCTCGGTCAGATGCAGCGTGTCCTGCAGGAATAGCGAGTATTGGCCGAGCTTGTCGGTTTGGTCGCTGTCGCTGGCGGAAACCGTCGTGCCAGGCTGAACCAGGCCGTAAGTCGGATTGTAGAAGTTGAAACTCGCTGTCGCCTGCCGGATCATATCTTGCCGATAGATCGTGCGATACTGCGCATCACCTCCAACCAGGAGGTCGTTGCGCAGGCCGCCGAGCCAAAAGCCGCCCTGCAGGTAGGACGTCCCGTAGCTCACCCTGGAGAGCGCGCCAGAGGTGCCGTCATCGCTGCGCTTCTCGACTCCGGTCCTGGCGTCAACCGAGGTGATCCGGAGCTGGTTCGCGTTGTAGGTCTCGGTGTTGTAGCTGTACGCCGCTGTGACCTTCCAGTCTTCGCTGAGTTTCTGCTCGACCGAGGCCTGGATCAGCTCGGAGCGGCCCCACATGTTGTTGAAGGGCTCGTCGAGGCGGCGGGTTGCCGGAATGGCGAGCGGCGCCTTCGTCGTCGAATCGAACGCTGTGCCGCGGTCGAACGGGTAGATGAATTCGCGATGCTCATAGTTGAGCTGCACCGTGGTGCTGTCGCCGTACCAGGCCAGCGAAGGTGCCACCAGCATCTCGCGGTGGCGTCCGAAATTGCGCCAATAATCCTCGCTGACGCCATAGCCGATGAAGCGGTAGGCGAGGCCACCATTGCCGATCGGGCCGGTGATGTCCATGGTGCCGTCCGCGCCGGTGCGGCTGTTGGCGTAGGCTGATCCGAGCAGGGTGATCGAGCCGTGCTGGTAAAGCTCCGGGCGCTTGCTGATCGTGTTCACGATGCCCCCGGGATCCATGATGCCGTAGAGCAGCGAAGCCGGTCCTTTCAGCACCTCGACGCTTTCGACTGCGGCATTCAGGCTGCGGCCCTGCACCAGCGGCATGCCGTTGCGCATGATCGAGCCGTCGCGGTTGTCGCCGAAGCCGCGGCGTATCACCGCGTCCTGGGTGCCGGCCAGCGTGTTCGTCTGGGTAATGCCACTGACGTTGATGAGCGCGTCATCGAGGTTGCGCGGCAGCTGGTCCTTGAGCACCTGCTCGGGAACGACATTGACTGCTTGCGAGGTGTCGAGTGGTGAGGCGCCGCTGCGCAAGGTCGTCGCGCTGGGCATCGCGCGATAGCCGAGTTTGGCTTCGGTGAGCGCTGCGGCTGCAGCGGCAGCGCGCTCGGAGCGCGTTGGCTCGGCGCGAGCCGGTGGCACGGTGTGCCCCGGCGTCGCAGCCGCTCCGACCTGGCGCGGAGAATCTGCAGTTGTTCGTATCATCTTCCGCTTTGGCGCCGGGGCATCCACCGTCACCGCCGGCAGTGTCGATTGCGCGTTGGCGCTTGAGGTTGGAGAGAGGATATCGGCCAACAATGCGACGGTGCCGGCCACGGCATTCAGTCGCTTGCCGACTCGATCGCATGGGGCGCCAAGCCGGCAATCAGTTCGTCTCGTCACTTCAATTCACTTCCACGTCCACCAAGGCTACCAGGTGCCTCTATCAGTCACCGCGGCTCATGAGAATGTCGCGTGGACTTGAATTGCTCTAAGAGAGACGTGAAGGTCGTTGCATCGATGTTGAGCAGGCGCCGCCGTGCCGGACTTCGGCTCGCCGGCCTCGCGCGCTGCGATCACACGCGTCACGGGAACTTCACTTGATTGCGTGCGCAATTGCAGTCAGCGTTACGACATCAACAGGAGAGCGACATGCGTTTGCCGATTGTTAGCCCGGATGAACTGAGCGACGAACAGAAGCCCCTCTACGAGGATATGAAGAAGGGCATGCGGGATCACTTCAAAGGGTTCGTCAACCTCCGCGCCGATGGCGCATTGCTCGGGCCGTGGAATCCGTGGCTCCGCGAGCCGAAGTTCGGCAAGCCGGTCTGGGAGCTGGTGAAGGCGATGGTCGCAGCGCCATCGTTGCCGGCGGCCGTGCGGGAAGTCGCGATACTCGTGACAGGGGCACACTTCCGCTCGGCGTATGAGCTTTATGCCCACGTTCTCGTCGCCGAGCAGCGCGGATTGACGGACGAGAAGCTGTCAACGATCGTTGCGGGCCAGCGGCCGGTCGACCTGACCAAGCAGGAAGCCGTTGCCTATGATGTCGCCTCGGCCCTGGTCAATGGCGGCGTGCTGCCTGAACTGACCTACCGCGCGGCGGTCGAACAGTTCGGAACGCATGGTGCGGCCGAACTGTCTTATCTCGTCGGAGTCTATTGCATGGTCTCCGTCACGTTGAACACGTTCGACGTGCCGGTCCCCGACTGACGCCGCGCGAGGAGCCGTGGCTCATCAGCGATAATAGCCACGATACGGGCCGCGCTGGCGGGCGTAGGCATGTGCAGGATTGATGCCGCAATAGGCATCGGTTCCGGATGCGGACGCCTGACACTGCTGGTAGGTGGAGAATTGGCAGTTGCCGGGATAGCCCCAGATGCGGCCCTGCAGGCAATAGCGGGCCTGTCCGGCGTCGGCTGGCGACAGCGAGGCGAAGCCCGCGACCAGCGCGAGCGTGGAGAGGGTGGCAAGCAACAGACGGCGCATGGAGTGTCTCCACAGAGGGTGAATATGATGGCCTTTCAACGCGGTGTGCCTCGTCGCCGTTCCTCCCGCCGCGATAGCTTGGGATCTGTTGTGATTGGGCGGTGATCACTTGGCGATTGCACTGCGATCCAATTTGCCGATCTCATTTGGCGGTGGTCGGTCGGCGGCACTGACTCCGCCATGACAGGCGGGTGGTGCCGACAACGGTTTAGTGTCGCTTACGCCTGGTTCAGTTCATCCGTGCGCCGCTCTACGTGGCGTGCGGGAACAATCCAGGATGGGTCCGGTTGCTTCACGCATAAGCACGGACAATCACATGTTCCGACGGTCCAAATCTTCCGGCGCGAGTGAAGTCGCCGCGCAACCCATTCGCTTTCCGGGTACCGGCAGCGTGCTGGCGTTGCTGGGTCTTGCGGTCCTGGTCCAGTATCTCGGTCAGCGCCAGACCGATCGCGGACGCTCCGGCCGGGGACAGGAGCTCGGCCAGGGATATGGCCAAGGATCCGGCCAAGAATCCAACCAAGAACTCGGCCATGGCCGGTTGGCCAATTCGCCGTCGGAGATCCCGCCGCGCGGATGGAAAGACATTCTTGTCCGGCTCTACGAGGACGTCAGCGAGCACCGCGTCCTCGCCTTCGCCGCGGGCATGACGTTTTACAGCCTGCTCGCCATCTTTCCCGGCCTGGCTGCGCTGGTCGCGATCTATGGGCTGTTTGCCGATCCCGCGAGCATCGCTGCGCATCTGGGGCAGATGAACGGCATATTGCCGGGCGGGGCGATCGAGATCGCGCGCGACCAGCTGACACGGGTCGCATCGAAGGGATCGCAGGCGCTCAGCATTACGTTCGTCGTGAGTCTTGCGATTTCCCTGTGGAGCGCCAACGCGGCGATGAAGTCGCTGTTCGACGCTCTCAATGTCGTTTATGGCGAGCGCGAGCGGCGTGGCTTCATCAAGCTGAATGCGATCTCGCTTCTGTTTACGGCGGGTGCCATCCTGTTCGCGATCATCGCGCTCGGTACGATCGTGGTGGTCCCGATTGTCTTGAATTACGTCGGGCAGTCGAGCGCCGCTGATAGTCTGCTTCGCATCGGACGCTGGCCCGCGATCTTCGTCTGCGTCGCGCTGGCACTGGCGCTGATCTACCGCTATGGCCCGGACCGGGAACGGCCGAAATGGCGCTGGATCAGCTGGGGCAGCTCGCTCGCGGCGGCGCTGTGGCTCGTGGCCTCGGTGCTGTTCTCCTGGTACACGGCGAGTTTCGGCAGCTACAATGCCACCTACGGCTCGCTGGGCGCCGTGGTCGGCTTCATGACATGGCTCTGGATCTCCGCCACCGTGATCCTGGTCGGGGCCGAACTGGATGCGGAGCTGGAGCGTCAGACCGCGCGCGACACCACCACCGGTGCGGCCAAGCCGATCGGCACGCGCGGCGCCGTGGCCGATACGATCGGAGCTGCGAGCTGATCCGGCCGAGCTCGTCTTCGCATGGAAGTCGTCTGACCAGAAAACTCAGGAGCCTGGAGTGCGGTGGTCAGACCGAGCGTCCGCAGAGTCTCGGGCCGCGGCGCCAGCGGTAGGAAGACGCCGCGTCGGCCATCGGTCGCTGCCTTGGCGAGCAGCGCCCGCCAGATCGAGGCGATATCCGGGTTGCGCCTCGCTCGTCGCGGAGGGTGCCTAGATGTAGAACTCGGACGCGCCCGAGATCGATGCCGCGCGTGCAAGGTGGTCGCGCCAAGGCGCGATCTGATCTATCAACCTGGTCGATAAAGCCTTCCGCCGCGCCTCAACGGCCAGGTGAAGCGACCAGGAGTTCTCGCGATGTCCCCCATTCCTGACATGCATCCGAACCTTGCATCCGAAGCCGCCGCCCTGCTGACGGCCCTCGGTATCGCAGCCGACAGCATCACAAGCGGTACGCTTGCCGCGCATTCACCGATCACTGGCGAGATCCTTGGCCATGTGCGCGAGAGCAGCGCTGCCGAGGTCGGGCTCGGGATCGAGAAGGCGCATGCGGCCTTCCTGCGCTGGCGCCTGGTGCCGGCACCGCAGCGAGGCGAACTCGTGCGCCTGTTTGGCGAGGAGTTGCGTGCCCACAAGGCTGAACTCGGCCGGCTGGTCTCGATCGAGGCCGGCAAGATCGTGTCCGAAGGCCTTGGCGAGGTCCAGGAGATGATCGACATCTGCGACTTCGCCGTTGGCCTATCGCGCCAGCTCTATGGTCTCACCATCGCGACCGAGCGCGCCGAGCACCGGATGATGGAAACCTGGCATCCGCTCGGGGTGACCGGCATCATCTCGGCATTCAATTTTCCGGTGGCGGTCTGGGCTTGGAATGCGGCGCTGGCTCTGGTCTGCGGCAACAGTGTCGTCTGGAAGCCTTCGGAGAAGACGCCTCTCACGGCGCTTGCGACCGACGCCTTGCTGACGCGCGCGATCGCCCGATATCGGCGCGCGGGCGGCCAGGCACCGGACGGGCTCAGCGCCGTGCTGCTCGGCGGCCGTGAGGTCGGTGAGATGCTGGTCGATCATGCCCGCGTGCCGCTGGTCTCCGCCACGGGGTCCACGGCGATGGGGCGCGTGGTCGGCGCGCGCCTGGCCGGCCGTTTCGCCCGGGCCATTCTGGAGCTCGGCGGCAACAATGCCGCGATCGTGACGCCGTCCGCCGACCTCGACCTGACCTTGCGCGCGGTCGCGTTCGCCGCGATGGGCACAGCCGGACAGCGCTGCACGACGCTGCGCCGGCTGTTCGTGCATGCGGACGTTTACGAGCGGCTTTTGCCGCGGCTGAAGCAGGCCTATACATCGGTGATGATCGGCAATCCCTTGGAGGTGGACACGCTGGTCGGGCCGCTGATCGATGCCAGGGCCTATCAGGCGATGCAGACGGCGCTTGCTGCCGCGCAAGACCACGGCGGTGCCGTGGTCGGCGGCGAGCGCGTCATGGTTGGCGGCTGCGAACAGGCCTATTACGTGCGGCCCGCCTTGGTGGAGATGGCGGCGCAGGCCGAGCCGGTGATGCAGGAGACCTTTGCGCCGATTCTCTATGCGATCCCGTATCGCGATCTCGGCGCGGCGATCGAGATGCACAACGCGGCGCCACAGGGCCTGTCTTCCTCGATCTTCACCAACGATCTGCGCGAGGCCGAGCTGTTTCTGTCCGCATCCGGCTCCGATTGCGGCATCGCCAATGTGAATATCGGCCCGTCCGGAGCGGAGATCGGTGGCGCCTTCGGCGGCGAGAAGGAGACCGGCGGCGGCCGCGAATCCGGCTCGGATGCGTGGAAGGCCTATATGCGCCGCGCCACCAACACCGTGAACTACGGCCGCACCTTGCCGCTCGCACAGGGCGTGAGGTTCGATATCGGGTGAGTTCGGCGCATAGACGGAAGGACGGGCGCCCCGGTCGCTTGCGCCGCCGGGCCATCAGTTCTGGGGAGATAGATCGATTCCAGCGAACGCGGCACGAAATCCGGGATCGGCCCACAACTCGCGCATCGCCTTGCGCATGCCACCCTCGGACAAATGGATGGCATCGACGAAATTGTCCGGATCGTCGTCGATCGGCGAGTGAGCGAGATCGAACAGCGGGACGCCGAGGCGAGCGAGCCACGCCCTGGTCTTCTCGCTTTCGAAGTCTCGCCAGGTGCCCGCTTGCGAATGGTAGGACTCGTCGTGGTCCAGCAGGTCGACCCCGGCACGGATCAGGGGCAGTTGCACGGCAATGAGCTTGATCCCGCGCTCGCGTGCGATTTCGGCAAGCTGCGCGATCGGCGTCTGCAGGCGCGCGGACATTGCGGCGCCGGCCGGGACCGAGCTCGCGAAGAAATCGGCCGAGCGATAGTGCTGATGGGCGGAGTCGATATGTCCTGCCGAATAGACATAGGAACCGTCGCTGCGAAATCCCTCCTCGGCGCGGACGCTTTCGGGGCCGATGAAATTCGTCGGAGCGCTGCGATAAGCCTCGAACGGGACACGATTGGCTGCGGCGTTGCGGAGGAATGTGCCGAGACTCGCCATTGCATAACGGAACGGACGGTCGTGGATCATCGTCCGCGTCGTCGCGAACCAGCGCTCCCATCGCTCGGTGAACAGGAAGTAGTCGAGCTCCAGGATCGCAACGCGTGGCCGGGACTCGCGGGTTGCCCGGTCGAAGACGTCCAGGAGCTGATCGGTGGTCCAGGCGGTGAACGACAGGTTGTAGAAGCGCGCGGGCCGGAACATCTCGGCGCGGAAGCCCCCGGCGCGCGAGCTGCCGAAACACATGATCTCGGGCTGCTGCTCTGCGACCCGGGCGAGCTTGAAGGCGGCATTGTAGCGCAGGTCGACCGGCAGGATAACGGCATCCGGATTGCGGGTCTGGATCGCTGCGAGTTGGGCCGGTGTCGCGAGCGCATGGAATGGATGCGCCACCCAGATCAGCGCCACCGAGAGCGGCAGAACGAGGATGAGGAACAGGACGGTGATCACCACGATATAGCGCCGAACGATGGTCGCGTCGGATCGGACAAGGGGCGTCGTGGCCGCATCGTCGGTGCGCTCGCGGGCGTCGTTCGATCTCATCAGAACCAATATCCTCGGTCCGCTGGGACGCGCAGCTTACGGCGATTCCGGCGGGCGACAAGAGCTCCGCGCGGCGCGCTCACCGGAGCCGGGCGAGGTGAACCCGATGGATTACGCCTTCTTCCGGCAGCAATGATGCTGGAACTGCTTTGGAGATTCGTGCGTTGCGCTCTGACGAAGGCGTCAAGGAGGTCGGTAATAGCCGCAGCAAGGTCGAGCGGCGGCGTTCGCGGTGAACTCAGTGCGGCCGCTTTGGCGGCTGCAGCGATCCTTTGGTCCAGCCGATCGCCTTCGGTGAGTACAGCGGATCGGGACCGTCGCAGGTCGGACAGATCAGCTCCGGCTCTCCGTCGTTCTGCTCGCGCGTGGCGAGCGGCCTGCCGCAGGTCGGACACGGCTTGCGTTGTGGCGGCTCCGGTGGCTTGGCCAAGGCGCGATCTCCCCATCGGGTATCGAGCGTAGGCGAGAGCGGCTCCGTTGTGGAATCACTTATGTGAGTATCCGCGGTGCCGGTCCTTGCAGCCGCCACAGCTGCCGGCTCGGTAGTATTGGACTGCCGTTCGGGTCCTCTGAGTCCGAACCGCGATCATGTCACGTCTTTATCGCAGTCCGGGCATGTGTCTCCGATGGAAGCCAGTACGTCTTCGACAGCAGCGATCGCCACTTCTTTAGAGATTCCCGGTGGCATCTCGTCGCAGGCCATGATGCGTGCGCGCGCACGGGTGTGCGGATCGGCGCGATCCTGCATCCAGCCATGCGTCTCGCATTCACGGATGGCGCCGGCCTCCAGCAACACCGTGATCGCCCAACGCTCCAAACTCTTCATCGCAGAGCGCTTACGATAGGCATCTGCACCTCGCTCCGAAGAGAATCTGCCGTGCCCCTCTGCTGTTCCTCCTCCGCACAGGGCAGGGATTCCCAATTGCAGGCTCCGCTCAGCGCGGGACGGAGCGACCGGTCTTACGAGGCGAAGGCGAGGCCCGCCATCATCAGTCCGATTGCAGCGATCCAGCCGCCCAGCGCCCGGAGCGCGATACCGCGCCAGGCTTTCGAACTGTCGGCGAGCGGTCCACGGAAGGCGAGCGTCAGCGCCATGATCAGGGTGATCGCGGCATAGCCGGCGCAGGCCAGGCCGGACGCAAACAGCAGCCGATCCGTCTTGGGGGCGAGGTCGCTGGCATTGGCCGCACCGCGCAGCACGGCCATCGCGAAGGCCATCACGCACAGCAGGATGGTCGGCACGCGTGCAGCAGCGGCCAGCAGCAGGCCGAGCACGACCGCAATAACGGCGTCAACCGCGGGATTGGCAGCGATCGCTCCGATTCTTTCGCCGAGCGCGAGGCCTGCCAGCAGCCCGATCGGAAACACCAGCACGAGCCAGCGCCCGCGCAGTGCACCTAGCGATCCCGCGAGCAGGCCTATGGCGAGCCAAAGCAAGACGTCCTGCAGGTCGGTAAGAGGGTGCAGCGCGCCGGCATAGAAATCGCCCAGCCGAATCGCGACGATATGGGCGTCCGCCGCCTGCGCCTGCGCGAGCAACAAGGCGGGTGCGATCAGGCCGGGCTTGAGAGCGCGCCTCATGCGAAGGCTCCGAGGCTATGAACGAGAAAATAGCCGCCGAGCAACGCGATGACGGCGCCAAGGCCCTGCACTACGCGCTCGCCGGCCGGCCAGCGCGTCAACGTGCCGATCACGATGCCGCAGAGATGCAACAGGCCGGTGGCGACAACGAAGCCGATGCCATAGGCAAGCGGGTTGGCGGAGCCGGGCAGCTCGGCGCCATGGGCGTGCCCGTGAAACACCGCGAACACTGCGACGACGGCCGCCGCAGCAGCAAATGGCAGCTTCAGCCGCAGCGCGACGACACCGCCAAGCACCAGCGCCGAGAGCGCGATCACGACCTCGGGCATCGGCAGCGCTACATGCATGATGCCGAGCACGCCGCCGAGGGCCATCACCAGCGGGAAGGTGATCGGCAGCACCCAGATGGCGGGCGCGCCGAGCTGCGCGCCCCAGATGCCGACTGCGACCATGGCGATCAGGTGATCGGCGCCGGTCAGCGGGTGCAGCAGTCCGGCGGCAAGGCCGCCGCCGACATCGGCCTGCTCATGCGCCAGCGCGGGTTGGGTGAGGAGAGCGGCAGCCGCGGCGAGCGGCAGCGTGCGGAGATGTCGCAGTGACATGATTCGATCGCGGGTCATGTGGAAAGGACGATGAGGAGGCGGCCGATGAACCAGAACATCGCGACCGATCCGATGGCATAGGCGGGCAGCGCCTCGCCCCAGTTCGGCAGCACCGCATTCAGCCGGCGGTGCGCCCAGATCAGCGCAAGCACCAGGAGCACGAAGGCGAGCTGGCCGATCTCGACGCCGATGTTGAAGAAGAGAAGCGCCGGTGGCAACAGGCGGCGCTCGAGCCCGAGGCCGGCGAGCGCGCTCGCAAAGCCGATGCCGTGCACGAGGCCGAAGGTGAAGGCGACCGCCCATGGGTAGCGCGCGGTCAGGCCGATCTCGCCCCGCTGCTGCTTGATGATCTCGACGCCGACAAAGACGATGCTCAATGCAATGCAGGCGTTGAGCGGGCGTTCCGGCACGCCGATCACGCCAAAGGCAGCGGCGGCGAGCGAGGCAGAGTGGCCGACGGTGAAGGCCGTGATCGTCTTCACCAGGCGCCAGCCGCCCTTCACGATCCAGATCAGGCCGAGCACGAACAGCAGATGGTCGGCGCCGAGCAGGATGTGATCGATGCCGTAATTGATATAGGTCTTGGCCAGCTCGAGCCAGGTGTCGAGCGTCGGCGCGTCGGTGCCGAGCACCGTGACCACCGGGTTCGCCGTCGAGATCGTGTAGCTGCGCGGCTCGCCTTTGAGCGGAATGATCTTGATCAGCGCCGCCGACATGTCGGCGCCGAGATTGCCGATCGTGATCTGGCCGACCAGCCCCTTCTCACCGCAGTTCAATTCGGGCAGGCGCAAGAAACAGTGGGAGGGGACCTTGAGGTCGACATGGTCGGCGCCGGCGGTCGGCTCCATCGTCCAGAGCCCGATGAAGGCGCCGGGCCGGACTTCGCGGAATTCGAGCACGCCCAGCGACGCTTCATGGGCGAAGAGCGCGCGAGGAACGGTCAGGGCCGTGAGAAGCAGCAGCGCGATCCGCAGATACCGAAGGCTGATCACGGCTCGTACCGCACTTTGTAGTTGGCCCTGAGCCGGGTCACCGCCTCCCACGCCTGCTTGCGCGTCTCTTCGGTTTGCCACATCTTCGCAGCATCGTCGCGGACATCGTCGAGTTTCGCCGGCGTGCCGGGCTCGCGCGAATCCAGCCGCACGACATGCCAGCCGTCCTTCGACTGCAAGAGGCTCCACTCGCCGAGCGACAGTTTCTGGAGCCCGTCGCTGAAGCTCTGGCCGAACGCGCCGGCAAGGCTGGCGACCGGGCGGCCGAGGATCGCGCGGGTCTGATCGCGCAGCTCTTCGGATTCGCGCTGTGCGCGGATGTCCTCGAGCTGTCGTTGCGCAATAGCCTGATCGGTCGCGGGCGTCAGGTAGAAGCCGACGCGCTCGGGCGCGTCGAAGCGGGCGTGGTTCTCGGCGAACCAGGCCTGCAACTGCCCTTCGGTCGGCTGCGGCACGCGGACCTGGTCGAAGATCAGAAGTTGCAGCTTGAACGCGACGCGATCACGGATCATCTCGTCACCGCGATCGACGCCGAGAGCCTTGCCCTCGCGATAAAGGATTTCACTGGCGACCCAGGCGTCGACCATCTTCTGAATGTCGGCGTCGCTGGGCTTGCGCTCCTTGTCCTCGTCGAAATTGTCGATGAAGGACTGGCGCATCGCCTTGGTGACGACGATGACCTTATCGTCCTTCGCAGGCGGGTGAAGAACCCTATCCCCCGCGAAGATCAGGCCGCCCAGCACTGCGAAATGCAGCAGCGGCTCGCGAGCGAGTTTCTGCATTGCTGCGTAGAACGTCGAGCGTGTGCTGCGCGCGATTCGCTCATCTTGCTTGCTGCTGCTGTGATCGGAGGGAACGGCAGAGGTGATATCAAAAGTGTGTGTCGCGTTCGACATCGCTGGCGAGGCCATACTTCTTACAATTCCGCGAGGGAGCAAGTGCGGCGCGTATATGCAACGGGCAAGTCGCTGTTGTCACCCGACAATCGGCGCTGTCATAAAAATTTCGCAAGCCCGTTCGGCGGTGCATTTCTCCACGAAGGCGGTCTTCCTAATAAAACCTTCAACAAACTGTCTCGGAGATTTGATTTGGTCCGGCCCGCGAAGAATTGGCGCGCCGCGTCTGCGTGGGCGCTTTCGTTTTGCACTCGTGAAAATACTGTAGGGGCGACTACATGGTTCCATCTTCCAGGAAGATCCTGCTGACAGCGGCCTCGGTCTCGCTGGCCTTGACGCAGGGTGCCAGCGCCGATGAGCGCTGGGGCGAAAAGCATGAAGGGCACAGGGGCAATCCCTATGTTGCCGGCGATATGCACAACCACAATACCTGCACCGACGGTTCGGTGGCGGCCGGCTACTCGATCGATCGTTCAGTCGGCACCGGCACGGCCGCCGCGGGCGGCAACAACTTCAACCTCGACTGGTTCACGCTCGGCAACCACGGCGGTTCGGGCAACCGCGACTGTCGCTTCAGCGATACCAGCGCGAACATCCCGGGCGAAACCACGACCACCTGGAGCCAGACGCTCGGCCAGACCATCGACGGTATCACCATCACCAGTCTGAAGGGCACGCCGAACGGCAGCGGCACCGGTCAAACGATGTGGCGCTGGCAGTCGATCAAGGAGGTCGAGTATCCGATCATCGTCAACCGCACCTCGATGTACGACAAGGTGCTGGTCGAAGGCCTGGAGTGGATCGTTCCCGGTCATGAGCACACCGACGTCGCGGTGATCGCGGGCCAGAATCCGCGCGGCTACGGCAATGCCGACAAGATGGCCGAGTTCGAATACCGCTATGATCGTGCGGACACCGACGCAATCGGCCCTGTCGACGCCAGCAATAAATCGATCTGGAGCGGCAAGGACAACGTCAACAATTCCGGTACTGCCGGACACGGCAAGGCCATCGCCGGCATTCAGTGGTTGCAGGCGAACTACCCGCTGACCTCCTATGCGGTTCCGACGCATACCGAGCGCCAGGGGCCGTTCAATCCGAACAGCTCGGCCGGCTACAACATCGAGCACTTCCGCGACTTCAACAATGCGGGCCCGACGGTGGCGTTCGGCATCGAATCGCCTGGCCATATGGCGCAAGGCGGTCTGAAGGGCGGCTCGGGATCCTACGGCACCGGCGCAGTCGGCGGCGGCACCTACGGCATGGCCGGCGTCTACACGGCCAAGGTCGGCGGTCTCTGGGATGGCATGCTCGGCGAAGGCCGCAACACGTTCGTCTATGTGAGCTCCGACTGGCACAATCGCGGCGCCTTCGGTGCGCGCGACGCTGCGACGACGTCGGACTTCATTCCGGGCGAGTACACCAAGCTCTACGTGCCGAACACGGAGAACTTCCGTGCACAGTCGATCATCGACGGCATGCGCTCGGGCAATTCCTACTCGGTCAATGGCGACATCATCGGACCTGACCTGAAGTTCCGCGCCAAGGGCGAGTGGGATTTCAACTGGAAGACGATGGGTGAAACGCTCCAAGTGTATCCCGGCGAAAAGATCGTCGTCGAGATGCAGCTGACGATCCCGGCCAAGAACAACAGCCCCTACAGCTTCAACAACCCGCTGTTGGCGCAGGTCGGCATCAACCAGCCGCTGAATCAGCCGTCGCTCGATCACGTCGACCTGATCACCAGCGACATCACCGGTGTGATCCAGCCGGGTGCTCCGGGCTACGCGGTGGCGAACGCCGGCGGCACCGCCGGTGCGGCGATCGTCTACAATGCGTCGGCCAAGATCGCCAAGCAGATCAACGCCACCACGATGAAGAGTCAGAAGCTGAAGGACGGGTCCACCCGGCTGAGCTTCACGACGACCTTCACCGCGACCAAGACGCCGTTCTACATCCGTGCACGCGGCACCAACATCCCGGTTGCGACGCCGAACGTCACGGACAGCGCCGGCAACCCGCTGCTCGACGTCAACAATACCAACGTCAGCTGCACGGATGCGGCCTGTCCGGCGCATCTCGACGTCGTCAACGGCGTCAAGAAGGTGACCTACGACGTCCAGGCCTACTCCAATCTCTGGTTCTACGCGAACCCGATCTTCGTCCGGCCCTTCGGCTCGCCGAAGCTTCTGGTCGAGAAGAATGCCGAGCTCGCGCGTAAGTTGGCCGGAGATCACCACCACCATAACGACTGGGATCATTGGGGTCATTCGGGTCAATGGGGTGACTGGGCCTCGAACGACCGGGACGACAACGACCGCGACTGAGTTCTAGAGCGTCGGATCCGGCGGGGCATCGTTGCCGGTGCCTCGCCGGATAGATGGTTTCACTTCCTGCGCCGGATTTGCGTCCGGCGCTTCTCTTTGGAGAGCGTGTCTTGCGAGAGCGTCCCGATATTGTTTGGAGAATACTTGCCGGTATCGTCTTTATGGCCGTCGGCGCAACAGCCTCGGCAGAGGAAGAGCCGACGCGAGAGGCCTGCGACGCGGCCGTATCGGAAGCCCGCGTGCTGGCCGAGACGTTCCCTGCCGAGGATGTGTCGCGCTATTTCGCCGAGCGGCACCTGCATCAGGCGCTGGTCGAGGCCGGCAATGGCGAGTTCGACGATTGCCTGGAGGCGGCCGAACGGGCCACCGTGGAGCTGCGCGAACGCCGCCACAGCCTGAAGCCCGGCGAGCGCCTCAACGTGCTGCAGGCGAACGAAATACCGCCGCGCTGAGAGCAAGGCATCGATGTGCGGCCGGGCTGCACTGTCATTCGGGTGTCATGCTCCTGCGCACATTGTCCGCCCGAGTTCAATCCGCCGGACGCCTTGAATCATGGATCAGATCGAGCCGCTTTTTCCGATTCCCTTGATGCGCTCGCCTGGTCTGTTGAGTGCGGAGCTGAAGGACGCTGCCGTGGCGGCCATCCGCGGCGCCAAGATCGAGACCAATCTGCGGTCCGGGCAGCTGTTCCACACGCAAGTCGCCGATCCCAGTAACAACAACCTGTTTCAGACCATCGCGGAGCTGGCGGTTCCGAAGCTGGTCGACTTTGGCGAGCTGTTGTTCGGCGAGAAGCTGAAATGGACCGTCAAGGAGATGTGGACCAACATGCTGGAGACGGGCGGCAACCAGACTTTGCACGCCCATGCCAACAGCTTCATCTCCGGCATCTTCTATCTGACGCCGTCGCATCCAGCCAGCAATACAGTGTTCGTGCGGCCGCCCGGCGGCTATGACTTCTCCTTCCGGCATCATACGCGGAGTGCGGCAGTCGGTCCGTACAACGCCGGCAAATACATGGTACCGGAGGTCGAGGCGGGCGACCTCGTGCTGTTTCCGAGCTATCTCTATCACGAGGTGCCGCGAAACCAGGGCGACCAGCGGATCACGATCGCCTTCAACGCCATTCCCGATCATCTCGATTGCTGGGGCTATCGGGTCACCTTTGCGCCATAAACCAATGAGCGCTTAGCGGCCGAACTCACGTGCCAGCAGCTCGCGCGCATCGCTGCGCGCCGGCGCAGCCGCGGCGATCGCCTGCAGCAGGTGCTGTGCTGCAACTCGGTCGGAGCCCAGCAATGACCTGGCCATGCCGATCAGCGGTCCATAGGCCGGATCGAATTCAGGGCTGAGGCGGAGCGCCGCCAGGAGACCCGGCGACGCGGCCTCGATCAATGCCTTGCCACGCGGGTCTCCGGGCAGGGCGGCCCCGGCCTCCAGGAAACGATCGCGGGCGCGCCAATAGGCGCGCAGCCTCTCGCCAAGGTCATCGCGCTGCGACTCCGCGAGCAACTCGGCCGGATCGGGCTGGATGGTTCTGATTACCGAGAGCAGCAGCGACCAGGGCGGCGCCGTCAATGCGACGACATTCCGGCGCGCATCAAAGGTCACGAAGGGATAGTCGTCGGTATTGCGCGGACCTTCGCCCGCGAAGGCGGTAAGCGCGCGCGGTCCGCCGACATACTGTCCGAGCAGATCGATCGGCGTCTCGAAGCCGAGCGGCGTCAGCACGGTGCGATGGCCGGGATCGCGCAGTCGCGCAGCTACCGCGGCGAGATCGAGATCACCCGCACCGGCGGGACCGATCAAGGCCAGCATCGGTGTGCGAACGCTGTAATGATTGAGCCAGGCCGATCCGTTCGGATAGATCGCCAGGAAGCTTCTGATGATCGCGCGCAAGGACGGCAGGTCGAGCTGATAGAGCGGCAGCCATTGGCAGAAGATGCCGCCCTGCGCGAGCCGTCGTTTGACAGCTGCAAAATGCTCGGTCGTGTAGAGCGCGCCGCTGCCATCGAGCGCCGGGTGAAACAGGTCGGCGACGATGACGTCATAACTGCGGTTGTCCGCAACAACATAGCGGCGTGCATCCGCGACCGTGATCGGCGGCATGCGATCGTCCGCCGCCAGATTGGCAAAGTAGGGCAACAGCTCCACCACTTCGCGCGACAGCTCGACGCCGTGGACGTTGACGCCCGGCATATGCGCAGCCCCGATCACCGTGGCGCCGGTCCCGATGCCTAGGAACAACGCGCTCTGCGGCGCCGGATGCAGCAGCAGCGGCAACGTCGCCTGGCGATAATCGGAACGGCTCGAACTGGTACCGCCCATCCGGAAGTGGCCGTTGATCTCGAGATAGCGCGTGCCGGAGGCATCATCGACCACGCTTGCGGTGGCCATCGGTCCTTCGCGCATCGCGAGCAGCGAACCGCCCGCGGGAACGCGTGTGAGCAGCGGTGTCGGATGGAGCCCCAGCACCAGCGCGGCGAGGACGGGTGCTGCCGACCACGCCAGTGCCATCCGACGCGGCGGCAGGAGCAGGAGATAGCCGAGCGCGACGGGGAGCAGCGCCGTCCATGCGCCGAGCCCGGGAATCAGGATTTGTGCGGTAACCAGTGGCGCCAACGCCGCCCCAATGCTGTTGATGCCGACCGCCCATCCGAGCGACCCGCGCTGATCGCGCGCATGCTGGGCCAACTGCCCGAACAGCGCGCCCATCGCGGCTGCAGGCAGCAGGAATAGCGCCATCGCCACGGCAAGCTCACCGATGATCCCCAACTCACGCGCTAATTCCGCGATGTACGGGATTGCCGGAATGAGGAACGCCGTGACCAGACAGGTCAACGACGTTAATCCCAGCAGCCGGCCGTCACCGCCGTCGCGCGCGCCGCCGGCCATGCGCTGCCAGATCAGTCCGCCTCCCGCGGCGCCCAGCAGATAGGCCGCAAGCAGGCCGGCAAATGTATAGACCGTATCCTCGAGTACCTGGGCCGCGAGGCGCACCACCAGCACCTCGAATGCGATGCCGAGAAAGCCGGTCGCAAACAGCGTCAGCATGAGCCGCAGATCGCCGATGTTCCGGGGCTGTGTTTGTGCGTCTTTGGGCTCGACCGGCTGTGCGACTCGAGTCAGCGCAAGCACGCCGAATGCACAGAGCAGATTGATGCCGGCGAGAGATAGAAGCGTGCCGGAGAAGCCGACCGTAGGGATCAGCAGGAAGGTGGCGGCCAACGTGCCCGCAACGGCGCCAGCGGTGTTGGCACCGTAGACGCCGGCGCTGACGCGCGGATTGCCCCGCAACTCGCGCGTGATCCGTTCCAGGGCGGCGAGCGTGCCGCCCATCGCGACCGTTGCAGGCAACAGCGCGAGGGTTGGAAGGGCGAAGCTTGCAGCCCACAACAGGGCTGGCGCCGGCTCCGTGCCGAGCAGGGGGGCCAGCGCGCGGCCCGCAGCGGGCAACAGCCAGATTGCGACGACGCCCCACAGCCCGATGACGATTTCGAGTGCGGCATAGGCCAGGGCCGGCGAGCGCGTGCGCCGGATCAGGCCATCCAGCACGAAGGCGCCGAGCGCGAGGCCAGCAAAAAAGCCAGCGATCGCGCCGAGCACGGCCATCATCTCCGTGCCGAGGGCGAGGCTGAGCTGCCGCGTCCACACGATCTCGTAACCGAGCCCGGCAAAGCCCGAAGCAGCGACGATCGGGAGTAGGGCCCAGCTTGCCGGGGCTCCGCGCCTCTCAGATGCCGCAAGATTAAGGCCGGTTGCTTTGAAAGCTTGCGAAGCTGCCGAATTGCGATCGGTATCAGATGAGACGGTCGTCATGGGCGTGCTTGGGAACCTCACAGCGGCACGCTGCAACCCGCTGCGTATCCCGTGCGTCCGTGTCTTATGGGCGCGCCATTTGACAGAAATATTAAACGGCCGCTTGCGGTTGGCTCCTCCGCTCGCCATGCTTGGATATCGACAATAATCAGTGCAGGTTGCGGAGATCATGCAGATACGCCCGAGCGAGGATTTGCTGCTCGTCATCGACATCCAGAATGATTTCTGTCCGGGAGGGGCTTTGGCCGTCGGCGATGGCGATGCCGTGGTGCCCATCGTCAATCGCATCGCTCAGCAATTCGATCACGTGGCGCTGACCCAGGATTGGCACCCGGCAGGCCACGGCTCGTTTGCCTCGAGCCATCCCGGTGCCGCGCCATTCGAGACGACCGCCATGCCTTATGGTCCGCAGACGTTGTGGCCGGATCACTGTGTGCAGGGCACGCCGGGCGCCGCGTTCCACGCCAGGCTCGACACCGATAGAGCGCAGCTGATCATCCGCAAGGGCTTTCGTCGCGCGATCGATTCCTATTCGGCGTTTTTCGAGAACGACAAGATCACCCCGACGGGCCTCGCCGGCTACTTGCGCGAGCGCGGACTCGCGCGCGTGTTTCTGGCCGGGCTCGCCACCGATTTCTGTGTGCACTATTCGGCGATGGATGCACGGCGGCTCGGCTTCGAGGCCGTGGTGATCGACGCCGGCTGCCGGGCAATCGATCTCGGTGGCTCGTTGGCGCGCGCCTATGCCGAGATGGGCGAGGCCGGGGTGCTGCGGATTGCCGATCTTGCCTGATCGAGAAGCGACGGCTTACGCCGCCGCATCGACATTCGGATCGGCGATCGCGCCGGCAACGCGCACACGCACGCGCAGCGCATTGCCAGGGAGATAGGCGATCGGCATGTCCTCGACATCGACCGTCTTCAGGCTCTCGCGCGCGGCGCCGGCCTGCACCGCGCGATCCTCGGCGATGCCGCGCGCCGCCGCAATCGCCTCCTCGCGGGAGAGATCGCGGAATACCTGGTCGGCCTCGCCGCTGACTTGCGCAATCGCCGCGCCCACCGCATTGGCGCAGTCGCCGTGCGGCACCCGCACAATCTCGGAAATGCCGGGCAGCCGATCGGGGACCAGGAAAGCGCCGCCGCCGACCGCGAGCAGCGGCACATCGCCGGCCTCGGTTTTCATGCGGTCGATGTCGTCGGCGAGCTTGCGATGGGCATCGGCGAGCGCGGCCTCGATCAGACCCCTGCCCAGCTGCGCGAGGCGCGTGCGGTCACCGATGTCGACGAGGCCTGCTGCAACCGCGATATCGGTGGCAGTGAGCCTGCCGCCGCCAAACACCAGCGCGTCCTCCGTCAGCCGGTAGCCGACACTGAGCGGGCCGACGCGGACCGGATCCTCATCCACATGGCTGCCGCCACCAAGGCCGATCGAGAGCAGGTCGGGCATGCGGAACAGCGTTCGGACGCCGCCGACCTCGACCACCGCATTGGCTTCGCGGGGAAAGCCGTGGCGCAACTGGCCGATGTCGCTGGTCGTACCGCCGACATCGACCACCATTGCATCGTCGAGGCCCGAGAGATAGGCCGCGCCGCGCATCGAATTCGTGGCGCCTGAGGCGAAGCTCATCACCGGAAAAGCCGTTGCGATCTCCGCCTGCATCACGGTGCCGTCGTTCTGGGTCAGGAACAGCGGCGCATCGATGCCGGAATCGGCGATCGCCTTGCGAAAGGCGGCCACGGTCGTCACCGCGAGATCGTGAAGCGCGGCATTCAAGAGCGCGGCGTTCTCGCGCTCGAGCAGACCGATGCGGCCGAGATCATGCGACAGGGTGACGGCGACGTCCGGACATATCTCAGAAAATATCTCGCGTGCGGTGGTCTCGCAGCTCGGATCGAGCGGCGAGAAGGACGAACTCACCGCGACCGAGCGCAGCCCCCGGTCCTTGACCTTCCGTGCAGCAGCCTTCAATCCGGCGACATCGAGCGGCATGAAGGGGCGGCCGTCATAGTCGTGGCCGCCTTCGAGCATGAACACTTCGCCACTCACCAGCGCGGCGAGATCGGCCGGCCAGTCGCAGAAGGGAGGCAGAGAGGCGGAGGCGGGCATGCCGATGCGGACCGCGCCGATCTTCTGCACGTGCCGACGCTGCACGACCGCATTGATGAAATGCGTGGTGCCGATCACCACCGCATCGACCGGCACCGCTGCCGCGGGCTTCGTGCGCAGCAGCTTCAGCGCGGCGAGAATGCCCGAGGTGACGTCGGCGGTGGTTGGGCATTTGACGGAATGAACCACCTTGTCGTCCGCAATCAGGACGGCGTCGGTGTTGGTGCCACCGACATCGATACCAATACGCTTCATCAATCAAACTCCGGGGGGCGCAAACAGCGACCTAAAATCGAGATCATAACCAAAGGCGCGCGGGCCGACGAATTCGAGCCCGCGAGGGCTGGTCAGCACCGCGGGCGCGGGCAGCGCCACCACGGTGACGCGCTGGCCGTAGCGGACCGTCTCAGTGCCGATGCCGTGGCCATTGACGCTGTCGAGCACGCAGATCAGGTCCGGCGACATCGCGATCGCCTCGCCATCGCGCCAGGCGACGATCCATTCGTTCTGGAACGACAGCTTCAGCTTGGTGCCGCGATCGGCATCACTGCCCTCCACGACCGCGCTGCCACGCAAAAAACCTTCGGTGGTACGGCGCGCCACGTCGACGATCTTGCCGGTGAACAGCCTCTGGCCGCCCTCGCAGGCAAGGACCGCCGCGATGGGATCTTCGTGACGATGATTGGCCTGTTGCACCGCTTGGCCGATGCGGATCGCCTTCGTGGTGGTGAAATGAATGCCCCAATCCTTGACCTCGCGCCCGGTGCGCGGCGCCTTGCTGGTGGAGGCGATCGAGCCCATTTCGACGCAGATCTTGCGGCTCGCACGCTCCATCCACTTCCAGCTCGGGACCTTGGTGACGACGGCCTCGATGCCGCGGGGATCGTAGAGCGTGCAGGGGTAGGGGCGCAGGTCGCCGATTGCAACCGACGTCATCTGCGCCTCTGGGAAGGCGCGGCCCATGCAGTCGGCGTCGACCACAGGAATGCCGAGATGAGCCGCGGCCATCAGCGCCTGCACGCCGTTGCCGCCGCCGATCTCGACCGACATCACCGCACGGAACTTGATATTGTTGATCTCCTCCTGCATCCGCACCGCGCGCGCGATGCTGCGGCTGTCGGCGAGCCGCTCCTGGCCGACCAGCGGCGCGCCCATGTTGGAGACCACCGCGACCCAGTCATCATCATCGAGATCGAGCGGCGACATCAGCTGCACGCGATGGCCTTCGGCATAGAGCCGGCGCAGATTGAGCAAGCCAAGGTAAGGACTGCCGCCGCCGCCGGTGCCGAGAATCCACGCGCCGACCGCCAGCGCCTCGATCTCTTCGAGGCTGATCGTCTTCCGTTCGGCCGCGCTCACGAGATCAGCTCCTCGATAACTCGTGCGGCCGCCGCGATCGACAGGATCACCGGTCCCGGATAGTGCTGACGCACCCGCGCCTTGTTGGCGCTGCTGTAGCTCATGCAGTCGAGCACCACGAGATCGGGCTGTCTGCTCGCCATCTCTTGCGCGGCCGCGTCGACCGCCGCATCGTCCGAGCCGGGCTGCAGCGTAACGCCGACCACCTCGACGCCTTCGCGCTGCCATTTGCCGGCGATCAGCGCGGTCTGCTCCGGCAGTGGCGAGAACACGCCAAGCCGGCCCTTCGGCAGCACGGCTTCGACCATCCGATGCAGCACCGCGGAGGGCAGGATCACCAGGCCATCCGGCGCAAGGTTGGGGAATTTGCCGGTGCAGGCCAGCATCGTCACATCGATGCCCTCCTGTTTGAAGCGTGCGAGCTGCGCGTTGGCGCGACCTTCGACCGCCTTTTTGCTGATACGGACATTGTCGCCATTGGGCAGCAGCGTGAACAGCGAGTCGGCGCCATCAACCGGCGGGATCGCATCGATCTCCTCGCGGCTCATGCCATCGAGCGCACCGCGCAATTCGATCGCAATCCCTGGCGACAACACGGCGGCGATCTCCGCCTGCACCGAGGGCCGGGGGCTCTGTCCGATCACCACGACGCCCATGCGCCGGTGTTGAAGTGGCATGTTCATGTTCAGAACTAATCCTTGAGGATGACGAGATCGGCAGGCGTCCAACCCAGCGTGACCGGAGCGCCGGGTGCATAAAGCTGCGCTGCGCCCGCATTGGGCTGCTGCGCCAGGACGCGATGGCCGCTCTCGAGCGCAATGCGATAGAGCACGGCGCCGCCGAGGAAATTGGTGCTCTCGACCGTGCCGTTCGCCGCTGCGCCTTTGACTGATCCCGTCGCATCGTTTTGCGGAGCGATGCGGATCTTCTCCGGCCGCAGCGCCACCGACAGCACGCCGCCATCAGCGGCGGGGGCGTCGGGCAGCGTCAGCAGCAGGCCGTTGCCGGCCGCAATCCCGGCTTTATCGCCGATCGAGACGCACGGGCCGCGAAAGATATTGGTGTCCCCGATGAAGTCGGCGACGAAGCGCGTCTGCGGGCGATCATAGATCTCGACCGGCGTGCCGACCTGTTCGACCCGGCCCGCATTCATCACGGCGATGCGATCGGACATGGCCAGCGCCTCTTCCTGGTCGTGGGTCACGAAGACGAGCGTCAGTCCCAGGCTCTTCTGCAGCTGCTTGAGCTCGAACTGCATCTGCTGGCGCAGCTTCTTGTCGAGCGCGCCGAGCGGCTCGTCGCAAAGGAGCACGCGCGGCTCAATCACGATGGCGCGGGCCAATGCCACGCGCTGCTGCTGGCCGCCGGACAGCTGCGCCGGCCGGCGATCCTCCATGCCGGAGAGTTCAACCATGGCCAATGCGGCCTTCACCTTGGTCGCGATCGTCGCTTTGTCGACCTTGCGCATGCGCAGGCCGAAGGCGACGTTCTCGGCGACGGTCCGGTGCGGGAACAGCGCATAATTCTGGAACACCATCGCCATGTCGCGCTTGTGCGCAGGCATGTAGGTGATGTCCGTGCCGTCGACGCGAATTTCGCCCGAGCTCGGGGTGTCGAAACCGGCGATCATGCGCAAGGTGGTGGTTTTGCCGCAGCCGGACGGGCCGAGCAGCGAGAAGAATTCGCCCGCCCTGATATCCATCGCGACCGCATCGACGGCGCGGACGCCGCCGTCGTAGACCTTGCTGACCTCGGCGATCTCGATGGCCGCGCTCATGCCCGGAAGATCCGGTTGACGCGGCTGTCGATCGCATCCTTCTGGGCGTTGTACCATTTCCAGTCGACCTGGATCAGCTTGGAAACCTTCTCCGGCGTGGTCAGGAGCTTGGCGTCGTATTTGGCCTCCAGCTTCACCTTCTTGTTCGCGGGCGAATACCAGACGGTCTCGGCAAGCCGCTTCTGTACCTCGGGCCGCAGCATGTAGTTGACGTAGGCGTTGGCGAGCTCCTTCATCTTGCTGCCGGGCGTGATCGTCAGCACCTGCTCCAGCGATAGCACGCCTTCGTTCGGCGTGATGAAATCAATCGGCTGGTTCTGCCCGTCGTAGCGGTAGATGCCGGAATCGTGGATGACGCCGAGACCGACTTCGCCCGACAGGAAGAGCTTCTCCATCGCGCCGGTGAAGTCGACCAGCTTGATCGGCTTCAGCTTTTCCAGTGCCGTATAGGCGGCATCGAGATCGGTCTGCCCCTTGCCATAGAGCGTGCCGCACATCATCAGGAAGGCCTGCCCGAGGCTGTTGACCGGGATCACATACCCGCCGCGGACGCCGTTATACTTCGCGTCCCACAATTCCTTCCAGGAGGTGATGGGACCGTAGCCCTTATCGGTGCGCATTCCGAGCCCGATGGCGCTGGTGAAGATGCAGATTCCGGCGATCTTGTCGCTCACGGCATAGGGGTAGACATCGGCAATGTTCGGCACCAGCTTCGGATCGATCTTGGGTTCGACCAGGCCCATCTCGACCGCGGCCCACTGCTCGTTGGAGTTGGTATGCAGGACGTCATAGATCGGCGCAGAGCGCGAGCTCGCCTGCAGCTTCGGCAGGAACGGCAGCGCCGTGTCGGTCCTCAGCTTGCATTTGAATTCCTTCTCGAACGCCGGTCCGATCTCGGCGCTCATCACGTCGCCCCATTTGCCGCCCCATCCGGTGATGTTGAGCACCGGCTCCTCGGCGCGCGCGACGTAGGGCGCGGCGAGGAGGCCTGCGCCGAGCGAAGCGCCGGCGGCGAGCAGATGGCGACGGCTGAGATGCGGGCGCGATGAGGGCGTCATGTCCAAGATCTCCGTTACAGTTTGACGGTGGAGCGCAGGCCGACGGTACGGTCGAGCGCGATAACGACGAAGAAGGCGAGCAGGATGGAGACAACTGAGGCGGCGCCGATGGTGCCGTCAAGGTCGAACTTCAGATAGTTGAACAGCGTGATCGGCAGCGTCTCGTTGCCTGGCGACACCAGGAACAGCGAGACCGGAAACTGATCGAACGAGACGATGAAGGCGAAGATCGCGCCCGCGAGCACGCCCGGCTTGACCAGCGGCAACGTCACTTCAAAGAACGTGCGCGCTGGGCTCGCGCCGAGATTCTGCGCGGCTTCCTCCAGCCTGATATCGAAATTATGCAGCACGGCGAGCGTGGTGCGGACGACGTAAGGGATGGTGACCAGCGTGTGGCCGGCGACGAGGCCCCAGAGCGGCCGGCCGACATCGAGCAGCACATAGGCCTGGAAGAGGGCGAGTCCGGTAAGGATCGCCGGCAGCATCAAGGGAGACAGCATGGTGGCGATGATGACCCGCGCCCCCGGAATGTTGCCGCGCGCGATCGCGAGCGCGGCAGAGGCGCCGAGCACGGTGGCCGCCACGGTCGTCAAGACCGCAACTTCCAGGCTGAAGATCAGCGCGTGCATGAAGTCGCGTGCCGAGAAGAACTTCTCGAACCAGCGCAGCGAGATGCCGACGGGCGGAAACTGGATGAACGGCGTGGGATTGAGCGCGAACACGAAGACGATTGCGATCGGCGCCAGCAGGAACACCAGGACCGCGATGTTGGCCGCAAGATAGATGGTGCGGCCGGTGCGCCGGGGGACAGGCCGACGGCTTGATGCCCGAACCGCGGGGCTCGCGCTCGCGAGTCCCTGTTGCGCCATGGTCCGCGAGGGCGTCACTGATGTGGTCATCCATCACCCTCCTACTGCAGCTCGCGCTGGCCGGAGACCAGTCCGAGCATATGGTTGTAGGCGATGACGAGCATGAACGAGATCGCGAGCAGCATCATGCCGAGGGCCGCGGCAAAGCCGATGTTGAAGTTCGCCGAAATCTGCTGATAGATCAGGATCGGCAAGGTCATGATCTGGAAGCCGCCGAGCAGGATCGGCGTCACATAGGCGCTGATCGCGAGCGCGAACACCAAGAGCGAGCCTGCGAGAACGCCGGGCAGGCTCAATGGCAAGGTCACCTCGAGGAACGCGCGCAAGGGGCTGGCACCGAGATTTTCCGCCGCCTGTTCGAGCCGCTCGTCGATGCGGCCGATCACGCCGGTCAGGGTCAGCACCATGAACGGCACATAGATGTGGACCAGTCCGATGATGATGCCGGTCTCGTTATACATCAGTTGCAGCGGCTTTCCGATGAGGCCGAGTGAGAGCAGAATCTGGTTGATCACGCCCTTGTCGGACAGCAGCGTCATCCAGGCGAAGGTGCGCACCACGATGCCCGTCAGCATCGGCGCCAGCACCGCCATCAACAGCAGGGCATGCCCGGTCCGGCTCTTGATCCGCGCCATCCAATGCGCCAGCGGATAACCGATCACGAGCGCGATCAAGGTGGTCCAGAGTCCGATCCGGATCGTGGTCCAGACCACGTCGAGATAATAACTGTCTTCGGCGATCCGCGCGTAATGCTTGGTCGTCCAGGCGACGTGCGGCATCACCACCGGATTGCCGGTGAGCAGGCTCATCACGGCCATCAGCCCGATCGGCAGAAAGAAGAACAGCGCGAACAGAAGCGCACTCGGCAGGATCAATAGCGCGAGGCCGTTGATGCGGGGCCCGGCGGTGCGGCGCATCAGGATGCCAATCCGGCGCGGCGCTCCAGGGGCTGTCCGAGCGGATCGCCGGTCAGGCGCCGCAACTTCTCGGCCATGGCGGCAAGCTCGCGGCGGACGATGGCGCGCTCGATTTCCGTCGTTGCCTGGACCGAGTAGGAGATCGCGATACCGATCAGCTCGCGGGTATCGCCGCTCGCCAGCGCGAAGCCCTGCGAGCCCACGCCCTCGATCGCCTCGTCGGCGGCATCGGAGACGCCGGTGCGGCGGATTTCGTTCAGGCGAGCCATTAGCTGTTCGAAATTCTGCGGCGAGTTCGCCGGCACTTTCGGATAATCGAGCGGCACCCGGGCGCGGATCTCGGGGTCCGACAACCGCGCCAGCATCGCGCGGCCGTTCGAGGTGATGATCGCGGGTGTTCGCTGCCCCGGCGGATTGACGACACGCAGCGGATTCGATCCCGGCACGATGCGCAGGACCACCTGCTGGTAGCCGTCAAGCACCGCGATGTAGCCGGTGTGGCCGGTGCGCGCGCAGACCTCGCGGAGCTCGTTCTCCGCCGTGGCGATCAGATCGTCATGGGCGCGGTGCAACCGTCCCAGCTCGAAGGTCAGCAAGCCCGGTCGGTAGCGGCGGCTAATCGGGTCCTGCTCCAGCAATCCGCAGTCCCGCAACGACCGGAGCAGCCGCGAGGTCGAGCTCTTGGGCTTACCGGTCAGCGCCTGGACGTCGGCGAAGGAGAGGTTCGGCCGCTTGGTGGAGAAGCAGCGCAGGATGTCGATAGCGGAGGTGAGGGCGCTCATGGTTGGATCCATTCAGTTCCAAATTCCGGAACGTGGTGCCGAATTCTAGGATTGAGGTAATGCGATCCGCAAGACGAAATATCCAGCAACGGGTGATGCACGATTGCGCAAGCCGCTGAACAACGTCCGCGTGTGGCGTGCGAGGGGCCGGTCAGGGCGGTCGGGTGGACCGGATCCGGCTGATCGTCGCAGCGATGTCCTGCCAGGCCGGCTTGTCGGGCGCGAATTGGCGGCGGAGATAGGAGACAAGATCGGCCAACTGTGCGTCGCTGAGATGCGCGCCGAATGCGGGCATGTAGCCGAGATCGGATGAAGCGGGCTTGGTGATGCCGTGCAGGATCACCTGGATCAGATTGTCGGGCGTTGCACCGTGCAGATTGCTGTTCAGTGACAGCGACGGACGGCTGCCGAATAGCGCCAGGCCACCGACCTCGTGACAGACCGCGCAGGCGCCGAGATAGAGCCGTGCCGCAGGGGAGGAAGCGGAGGTGACCTTGGTTTCGGCCTCGAGCTTCTCGGCGCGCTGCTGGAGTGTGGCGGTCCCGGGTTGCGCCTCCTGGAATGAGGCGAGATAGATCGCCATGGCGCGGATGTCAGCGTCGGGAACGCCGGTCAAATCCTTGACGATCGGGGCCATCGGTCCGGCCGCCACACCATGGAAGCGCGACTGACCGGTGCGCAAATACGCGTAAAGCTCGTCCTCGGTCCACGGGATCGGCGCTGCGGACAGCGAGGTGAGCGCCGGCGCCTCCCAACCCTCGGCAAAGCCGCCGGCAAGATAGGCGTTGCGCTGCTCGGCGCCGAGCGCGTTGCGCGGCGAATGGCAGGCGCTGCAATGGCCGAGGCTCTCGACCAGATAGAAGCCGCGATTCCACTGTTCGGATTTGGTCGGATCGGGCTTGAACGTGGCCGTGTCGTGGAACAGCGCGTTCCAGCCGGCGACCAAGGGGCGCAGATTGAAGGGAAAGCGCAGTTCGTTCTCGCGTGCCTGCTGATGTATCGGCGCCTGTGCCATGAGATAGGCGTAGAGCGCCTGCAGATCGGCCTCGCTGGTCCGGGCGTAATGGGTGTAGGGGAAGGCGGGATAGAGCTGCCGGCCGTCCCGGTGCACACCTTCGCGCATCGCGCGCTCGAAAGCCGGATAGGACCAGGCACCGATGCCAGTCTCGGTATCGGGCGTGATGTTGGTGGTGAAGATGGTGCCGAACGGCGTCTCCAAACCGCGGCCGCCCGCATTGACGATTCCGCCGTCTGCGGTGTGGCAGACCGCGCAATTGCCGAGCGCGGCGAGCTGCTCGCCGCGCGCGATCGTCGCGGCCGAATAAACCGACGGATCGGGCGGTGCGATCGGAGCGATGGCGCGCCAGGGCATGGCCGCGGCGACGATGCTCACCGCCGCCGCACAGGTCGCGGCTATGCTTGCAACGAGCCCAGTGCGTTTGGCGAACGGCTTGGTCCAGATGGGACGTGATTTGTCTGCAGTGGGGCCGGCCAACGATTGACTTGCCGGCGTCTCCGCCGGCGCACCGCGCAGCCCTTGCAGGATGCGCTCCGGCGTGAACGGCGGTTCGCGGAACCGCACGCCGGTCGCATCAAAGATCGCGTTGGCGATCGCAGCTGCGCTCGGCACCGAGGCGGATTCGCCGACGCCGAGTGGCGGCTGATCCGGCCGCGGCAGCATCAACACGTCGATCTCAGGCACGTCGGGGAAAGTAATGATAGGGTAAGCGCCCCATTCCCGCGCCGCTACATGGCCGCGCGCGAACGGCACTTGTTCCATCAGTGCTCGGCTGGTCGACTGGATGACGTTGCCTTCGATCTGATGGCGTACGCCATCCGGATTGATCATCAACCCGGAGTCCTGTCCGGCGACGACGCGGGTGACGCTGACATCGCCGGTCGCGGTATTGACGGCGACGTCCGCGATCCATGCCGACCAGGCTGCGCCGTAGCCCGGAAATTTGCTGTGCACGTAGAGCGCATAGGCAAAGCCGCGTCCGCGCACGACATCGTTTTCAGGCGTCTTCTCTTCCCGTGCCGGCCGCGGCACCCAGCCGGCGCGCTCGGCCACCGCGTTGACCAGCTCTCTGGCGCGCTCGTCCTTCAGATAGCGCAGCCGGTATTCGATGGGGTCGGCGCCGGCTTCCGCCGCGAGCTCGTCGATATAGGATTCATGCGCGAAGGTGTTCGGCAATGCCGAGACGCCGCGAAACCAGGAGGCGCGCACGATCGGCGGCATGTCATGCGCGGTGACGCGCATATGGTCATAATCATAGGGTGGGATCGCGGTGCGGTCGCCCATCTCCGACACGATGGCGTCGGGAGAGACACGGCCGGTCAGCAGCAGCGCCAGCGTCGGGGCGCCGTTCGAGGGATAGCGCGTGGCGAAGTCGTAGGCCGCGACCGAACCGTCGGCGGTGAGGCCGCCGCTGACGTCCATCAGCTGCGCCGTACCTTTGGGCTCCCAGAGATGCTCCTGCTCGCGCGTGAGCTGCACGCGCACCGGCCGACCCACCGCGCGAGAGAGCAGGAGCGCATCGGCGCTGACGTCATCGGCGCAGTTGCGTCCGTAGCAACCGGCCGCCTCGAGCCTGATCACCTCGATGTCGTGCTCCGGCCGCTCGATCAGCCGCGCGAGATCGCTGCGCAAAATGTGCGGGTTCTGGGTGCCGGAGTAGACCTGGACGTGATCCTTGCGATAGTCGGCGACCGCGCAGGATGGCCCGATCGAGCCATGCATCTGATAGGGCCAGAGATAGGTCCGCCGGATCGGCTTCGCCGCAGCGTCGATCGCGCTCTCGACGTCGCCCTTGTCGAGCAGCTTGCGCGGCCGCGAGGGATTGGCGCGCAGCGCGGTTTCGACGTCGCAGAGATCGCGCAAAGCGGGTGTTGGCTTCCAGCTGACCTTCAGCTTTTCAGCGGCGAGAGCCGCATTCTCCTCGCGCTCGGCGACGACGCCGACGAAGTCACCGATCACAACGACATCGATCAGTCCCGGGACGTCGCGGACCGAGTCTCGGTCCACGGCCTGCAGGCTGGTGCCGACGAATGGCCCCGCATCGACGCCGGCGTAGGGCGGCCGGATTACACGGCCATGCAGCATGCCGGGGACGCGCACATCGTGCACATAGGTCAGTTCGCCGGTCGCTTTTGCCGGCAGATCGACGCGCGGCATCGATTTGCCGACGATATTGTAAGCGCCGGCGAGTTTCACCGGCGTGTCATCGGTGAGTTCGAGCCGGATCGTCTCGTCGCCGATCAATTCGCCATAGCTGAGCGTGCGGTTGTTGGGGCCGCGGATCAGGCCATCCTCGACCGCGAGATGATCGACAGCGATGCCGAGCCGTTCGGCGGCGCGCGCCAGCAGGAAATGGCGCGCCTGCGCCGCCGCCTTGCGCAGCGGTACGGCCGTGATCTGGATGGTTTCGCTGGCGATCGTCGCGCCTTGATTGGGCACCCGAGTGGTATCGCCGAGCACCACGACCACGCGCGCAAAGGAGACATCGAGCTCCTCGGCGACGATCTGTCCGAGCGCGGTGCGGATCCCGGTGCCGAGATCCACGTGACCATTATAGGCCGTGACCTCACCGGCGGCCGTGATCCGGATGAAGGTTTCGGACCCATCGCCACCAGCGGCCGAGCGCACCACCGACAGGAAGCCGGCGAGCGCGCCTTTCACGTCTGATCCGCTCTTCGTCATCGATCCAGCGCCTCGAGCGCATAACCGGCGGCGCGCATCGCAGCGCGCATGATCTCGACATGGGCACCGCAGCGGCAGAGATTATAGCGGAGCGCCTCGCGGATCTCGTCTTCCGAGGGCTGCGGGTTGACGGCGAGCAGCGCCTTCGCTGTCATGATCATGCCGTTGAGGCAATAGCCGCATTGCGCAGCCTGCTCGGCGATGAACGCCTGCTGCACGACGTCGGGGTGCTCACGCGAGCCGAGTCCTTCCAGCGTCGTGACGGTGCGGCCGACGCAGCCTTCGACGGGAATCACGCAGGAACGTGCCGCCCGGCCGTCGATCAATACGGTGCAGGCGCCGCATTCGCCGAGACCACAGCCATATTTCGGGCCGTTCAGCGTAAGGTCGTTGCGCAGCACGTAGAGCAAGGGCGTATCGGGCGCGGCCGCGACATCATGCGCTTGGCCGTTGACGGTCAGGCGGAGCGTGACTGGCGTCATCCCTTCGGTCTCAACATCTGCTATCGTTAACAAAGGTTGCGGCGCGGCTCATCTGCCGAGCGTATCGTTTGTATACTAACATGCAAGGGGCGCGTTTCGCACTGCAGCGTGTGCACGATTTCTCGTCATTGGGCGAGGCAAACTGATCGTTTATCCGGCAAAGCGGTTTTTGCGTTGCGGCGGCGCTTGACAGTCGGTCGCTGCGAACATCATCATTCGTATACGAACGAATTTGCCGCGGCAGCTTCGTTCGGTCACGTGACGATATCGCGTGACGACCATGGCTTCGATTGGGCTTTTCGCATGACGATTGAGACGGCGAGCGAGAGTGCTGGCGACAAGATTCGCTGCGATGCCTGCCCGGTGATGTGTTACATCAAGCCGGGCGCGGCGGGCGCCTGCGACCGCTACGCCAATCAGGATGGCGTGCTGGTGCGCGTCGATCCGCATATCCTCTTGGAACGCACGATGTCGCATGGGGGACGGCTAGTGCCGTTTCAGGCGAGCGGCGACTGGGACGGCAAGATCGTGCATCAGCCGGAACTGTTCGTGACCGCGATCGGCGCCGGAACCACCTATCCCGACTACAAGCCGGCGCCGTTCATCGTTTCCTCGGAAGTCGATGGTGTCGACATGGTCACCGTGGTGACCGAGGGCATTTTCAGCTATTGCGGCGTGAAGGTGAAGATCGACACCGACCGCTATCTCGGGCCTGAGGCCGCGACGGTGCGTGTCGATGGCGAGGCGATCGGCCATGTCACGACCAGCGAATATGGCTCGCAGATGCTCTCGCTTGGCGGTGTGCATCATCTGACCGGCGGTTCGAAGAAAGAGGGGCGTGTCACCTGTGACGCGCTGATGGACCTCAGCAACCGCAAGCCGGTCGAACTGGTCATCGACGGCGGTGCCGCGGTCGTGGTGCAGGCGGGCGCTCCGCCGGTCGTCAACGGCGTCAAGGAAGAGCGCATGCGGGTCGGCTGCGGCTCGGCCACGATTGGGATGTTCGCCAAGCAGTGGCAGGGCAAGGTCGACGAGGTTGTCGTGGTCGATGACCACATCACCGGCGTCTTGTCCGAGCATCAAGCCGGCAAGCTGCTCGATATTCCCGGAACGGGAATCAAGATGAAGGGTCGGCGCTCGACGCCGGGCCGCTATTTCCAGGTGGCCCATCCCGGCACCGGCTGGGGCGGCACCGATATTTCCGATCCGCTGTCGATCCTCGGGCCGTTCGATCCGAAGACCGCGCGCCCAGGCACGACCATGCTGATGGTCTCCACGACCGGCGAGCATGCGGGTTATTACGTGTTGGATGACGCGCTGAGGCCGGTCGAACAGGAGATGCCGCCAGACCTTAAATTCTCTGTCGAGCGCATTCAGGAGAATTGCGAGCCGGCGCTCTGCACCGTCCTGTTCATGGCCGGCGCCGGCGGTTCGCTGCGGGCTGGCGTGACTGACAATCCGGTCCGGCTGACGCGCTCGGTCAAGGACGCCCTGACGCGCGTGACCTCGGGCGGCGCGCCGGTCTATGTCTGGCCGGGCGGCGGCATCACCTTCATGGTCGATGTCACGCAGATGCCGGCTGGCGCGTTCGGCTACGTACCGACCCCGGCGATCGTGGCGCCCATCGAATTCACGTTGAAGCTGTCCGATTATGCGGCGCTTGGCGGCCACATGGACTATGTGCAGTCGCTGGCCTCAATGAAAGATGTCTCGAAGGATATCCGTCACTTGCCCTGGCCGGTACGGAGCGCATGATGAGACGGCCACAGATCGCATTGCTGCCCGACGGTTGCCGGCTGCATCTGCAGGATGGGCCGATCGATCTGATCATCGGGGCCGACGGTGACCAGGCCGAGATCGGCCGCGCTTATCAGGCCGCCGTGCTGCGCTTCACTGGCCTGCTCGACGAGCTCTGCACGGAATTGCCGGAGCTGCGCCAGGCTGCCGATCCTGCCTGCTGCAGGCTGCGCGGTGTCGTCGCCCGCCGTATGTACCATGCCGTTGCGCCTTACGCTGCGAACCATTTCATCACGCCGATGGCGGCGGTGGCAGGCTCTGTGGCCGAGGAGATCCTCGGTGCGATGCTTGGCGCTGCGAAAGTTTCGCGTGCCTATGTCAACAATGGCGGTGACATCGCGCTGCATCTTCTGGACCCCGCGTGCTTCAGAGTCGGTCTGATGGACCGCCCGGATAGTCATGGCGTCCTGCGGACGATGACCATTCGTGCCGACGATGCCAGCCGTGGCGTCGCGACGTCCGGCCGCCACGGCCGCAGCTTCTCGCTCGGCATTGCCGATGCGGTCACCGTGCTGGCGCGCACCGCCGCGCAGGCCGATGCCGCGGCCACCATCGTTGCGAATGCGGTCGATCTGCCCGGTCATCCCGCGGTCGTCCGTCGGCCCGCCAATGAGCTGCAGCCGGAGTCCGATCTCGATCACCGTCTCGTCACATGCGAGGTCGGCGCGCTCTGTAATGATGAGATTGCCGCTGCGCTTGCGCACGGCGAGGCCATGGCGCGACAATTGCTGGCAGCCGGGTTGATCGAAGGCGCGGTGCTGCAACTCGGCGGCGAGATGCGCCAGGTCGGTGCGCGGCCGATCGACATCGGCCGTCCGGACCGGTTGCAGGCGGCCGCGGCGTAAGGTTTGATACATGTGGGTTCAGAGGCAGGGTAGCGAACGATGAGTGCCGTCATCCGCAAGATCGTCACCGTAGTCGAGGAGGTCCATCTTGAGATGGGGAAGACGGTTTCGCCGCCGACCCGTCGCGCGGCCGCCGTGGCCGTCATCGAGAACCCGTTTGCCGGGCGTTATGTCGAGGATCTTTCGCCCTTGATCGCGATCGGTGAGGAACTCGGCGAACTGCTGGCGAAAAAGGCGGTTGCCGCGCTCGGCATCGAGGGGGCCTCGGCTCATAGCTATGGCAAAGCCGCTGCGGTCGGTGCCGACGGCGAGTTGGAGCATGCGGCCGCGATCTTGCATCCGAAGATGGGCGCGCCGGTGCGCAAGGTGCTCGGCAAGGGCGCGGCCCTGATTCCGTCGTCCAAGAAGCGCGGCGGGGTCGGCTGCACGCTCGATATTCCGCTCGGGCACAAGGACGCCGCCTTCGTGCGCAGTCATTTCGATGGCATGGAAGTGCAGATCAACGACGCGCCGCGTGCCAACGAGATCATGGTCGCATTGGCAGTGACCGACAGCGGCCGTCCGTTGCCGCGGGTCGGCGGTCTCACGGTCGCCGAGATCAAGGGTGACGACGGGTTGCGTTAATTTCCAAGTTAACAGTTGGAGGCTGAAGGATGCGACGGAGATTTCTGCTTGCGGCGGGCCTGGCCATCGCCGCGGCCGGCACGGCCAGGACGGCCCTTGCCGAGGACGTGATCAAGATCGGCGAGATCAACAGCTATTCGCTGCTGCCGGCCTTCACCGAACCCTATCGCAAGGGCTGGCAGCTCGCCGTCGAGGAAATCAATGCTAGCGGCGGCATCAACGGCAAGAAGCTCGTCGTCGTCTCGAAGGACGACAGCGGCAAGCCGGCGGACGCGCAAACGGCGGCCAACGAGTTGGTGTCGAGCGAGAATGTCGCGATGCTGGCGGGCACCTTCCTCTCCAATATCGGTCTCGCCGTCAGCGACTTCGCCAACCAGAAGAAGGTGTTCTTCCTGGCGGCCGAACCTTTGACCGACGCCATCACCTGGTCGAAGGGCAACCGCTACACGTTCCGCCTGCGGCCGTCGAACTACATGCAGGCGGCCATGCTGGTGGAGGAGGCTGCCAAGCTTCCGGCCAAGCGCTGGGCAACGATTGCGCCGAACTACGAATATGGCCAGTCGGCGGTTGCCGTGTTCAAGAAGCTGCTCTCGGAGAAGCGCCCTGACATCCAGTGGGTGGACGAGCAGTGGCCGCCGCAGGGCAAGATCGACGCGGGTCCGGTGGTGCAGGCGGTGGCTGCGGCCAATCCGGAAGCCATCCTCAACGTCACCTTCGGTGCCGACCTCGTCAAGCTGGTCCGCGAGGGCAACACCCGCGGCCTGTTCAAGGATCGCAAGGTGGTGAGCTTCCTGACCGGCGAACCGGAATATCTCGATCCGCTGAAGGACGAGACGCCGGAGGGCTGGATCGTCACCGGCTATCCCTGGTACAGCATCAAGACGCCGGAACATGATGCGTTCCTGAAGGCCTATCAGGCCAAGTACAACGATTACCCGCGGCTCGGCTCGATCGTCGGCTACGAGACCATCAAGTCGGCGGCGGCGATCCTGAAGAAGGCCGGCTCGACCGATGCGGACAAGCTGGTGGCTGCGGCCGAAGGGCTCTCGGTGCCATCGCCCTTCGGCGAGATCACCTTCCGCAAGATCGATCACCAGTCCACCTTGGGCGCCTTCGTCGGTAAGACGGCGGTGAAGGACGGCAAGGGGATTATGGTCGACACCGCCTATCGCAAGGGCTCGGACTATCTGCCGCCCGATGCGGAAGTCGCGAAGCTCCGGCCGAAAGAGTGAGCGCAGCAAGCTCGGTCGTTCGGGCAAAGCGGGGGCCTCATGGTTCGAGACGCGCGGCGTCGCCGCGCTCCTCACCATGAGGGTTTGAGAGCCTATTTCGTTGATCCTCATCCTGAGGAGGCGCGAAGCGCCGTCTCGAAGGATGAGGCCCGGACTTCAAGATTTCCTGACGCGGACCGCTCATGGCCTTCTACATCGTCCAGTTCCTGACCGGCCTTGCCAGCGCGGCCTCGCTGTTCCTGGTGGCGTCGGGACTGTCGATCATCTTCGGTGTCACGCGCATCGTGAACTTCGCGCATGGCGCCTTCTATATGCTCGGCGCCTACGTCGCCTTCACGCTGACCGAGCATTGGTCCGGCGCGCTCGGCTTCTGGGGCGCTATCGTCGCGGCAGCGCTGGTGGTCGCGGCCGTCGGCGTCGTCGTCGAGATCATCCTGCTCCGCCGCATTTATCACGCGCCGGAATTGTTCCAGCTGCTGGCGACGTTCGGACTTACTTTGATGGTCGAGGACCTCGTGGTTCTGATCTGGGGACCGGACGATCTGTTGGGGCGTCGCGCGCCCGGCCTGAAAGGCGCGGTCGATTTCTTCGGTCAGAATATCCCGAGCTATGATCTGTTCCTGATCGTGCTGGGGCCGGTCGTCCTTGGCGCGCTCTGGCTTTTGTTCCAGCGCACCCGCTGGGGCATCCTGGTGCGCGCGGCCACGCAGGATCGCGACATGGTGGCAGCGCTCGGCGTCAATCAGAAATGGCTGTTCACCAGCGTGTTCGCGGTCGGCGTCTTTCTCGCGGCGCTTGGCGGCGCGCTGCAGATCCCGCGCGACGCGGTGCATCACGCGATGGATCTGCGTATCATCGTCGAGGTGTTCGTCGTCGTCGTGATCGGCGGGCTCGGCAGCATCATTGGCGCGTTCGTGGCCGCCGTGCTGGTCTCCGAGCTCAATGCCTTCGGCATCCTGATTTTCCCGACCATCTCGCTGATCCTGGTGTTCCTGGTCATGGCGGTGGTGCTGGTGGTGCGGCCCTGGGGCCTGTTCGGCAAGAAGGAAGCCCCCGCGCGCCGCACACCGGGGCTCACCGTCATTCCCTGGCATCCGTTGACCCCGGTCGAGCGGCTGGTTGCGCTGGCTGCGCTCGCGCTTCTCGCACTGCTCCCCTTCGTCGGCGGCAACTACCTGCTGACGGTCGGTGCCGAGGTCGCGATCTTCGTGATCTTTGCCGCCAGCCTGCATTTCCTGATGGCGGTCGGCGGGCTCGCTTCGTTCGGCCATGCCGCCTATTTCGGGCTCGGCGCCTATGGCGTCGCCTTTCTGGCCAAGATGGCGGGATTGCCGATGGTCGCGTGTCTGCTGCTGGGGCCGTTGCTCGGAGCGATGGGCGCGATCGTGTTCGGCGCGTTCGCGGTGCAGCTCTCGGGTGTCTATTTCGCGATGCTGACGCTCGCATTCGCCCAGATCGTCTGGTCGATCGCATTTCAGTGGGTGGCCGTGACCGGCGGCGACAACGGCATTTTGGGCCTCTGGCCGGAGAAATGGGCTGCCTCGCCGTCGCACTTCTATTGGCTGGCGCTCGGCGTCGCTGCGCTGGTGGTGAGCGTGCTCAGGCTGATCACCTTCTCGCCGTTCGGCTACGCGCTGCGCGCGATGCGCGACTCGCCGCTGCGTAGCGAGGCGATCGGGATCAACGGCAAGCTGATCCAATGGACCGCGTTCGTCGTCGCGGGCACCACGGCCGGCGTTGGCGGTGCGCTGTTCGCCTATCTCAAGGGCAGCGTCTTCCCCGACAACATGGGCATCTCATTGTCGGTCGATGCGCTGGTGATGGTGCTGCTCGGCGGCGTCGAGACTGTGGCCGGCCCGATCTTCGGTGCCATCGTCTACAAGGCGCTCAACATCTGGCTGGTCAGCCAGACCGACTTGTCCAAGCTCGTGCTCGGCATCTTCATCGTGCTGATCGTCGTCGTCTTCCCGAAGGGCATCGTCGGCATGTTCGAAAGCCTTGCGTATCGGCGCCGCAGGACGGCGGCGAAACCGCCGGTGCTCGCGGCCAAGATGGAGAGCGCGCAATGAGCCTCGGCGTTGCGTTGCTCTCGGTCGAGGGCCTGACCAAATCCTATGGCGGCATTCACGCCGTCCGCGGCGTCTCCTTCATGCTGCAGGCCGGCGAGATCCTGGCGCTGATCGGCCCGAATGGGGCGGGCAAGAGCACCTGCTTCGACATGCTGAATGGGCAGAACGTGCCGGACTCCGGACGCATTTGCGTGATGGGTGAGGACACCACCGGCCGCAAGCCACGCGAGGTGTGGCGGCTCGGGGTCGGCCGCACCTTCCAGATCACCGCGACCTATCCGACCATGACGGTGCGTGAGAACATCCAGGTCGCGCTGGTGTCGTATCATCATCGTTTGTTCGACTTCTGGAGCCCGATGGCTTCGATCGATCGCGGCGAGGCCGACCGGCTGCTCGATCTCGTCGGCATGGCCGGCTATGCGGAACGGCCCTGCGGCGAACTCGCCTATGGCGACCTCAAGCGGCTCGAGCTTGCGATCGCGCTTGCCAACCACCCGAAGCTGCTGTTGATGGACGAGCCGACTGCCGGCATGGCGCCGCGCGAGCGGGTCGAGCTGATGCGGCTGACCGCGAAGATCGCGCGCGAGCAGTCGATCGGCGTGCTGTTTACCGAGCATGACATGGACGTCGTATTCGAGCACGCCGATCGCATCCTGGTGCTCAACCGCGGCACCTTGATTGCGCAAGGCTCGCCGGCGGAGGTGCGCGGCAACCGCGAGGTACAGGCGATCTATCTCGGCGAAGGCCTGCTTTACGATGCGCGCCACCGCGAGGGGGCCTCGGCATGAAGCTCGGCGTCTCCAATCTGAATAGCCACTACGGTCCGGCGCATATCCTGTTCGACATCGGGCTTGAGGTCGGAGAGGGCGAGGTGGTGGCGCTGCTCGGTCGCAACGGCGCCGGCAAGTCGACGACCTTCCGCTCGATCGTCGGCCTGGTCGAGCTGCGCGAGGGGCAGATCATCTTCGAGGGCAATGATATCTCGAAGGCACCGACGCACGAGATCGTGCGCGCAGGTCTCGGCTACGTTCCAGAGGAGCGGCGCATCTTCACCGACCTCTCGGTCGAGGAAAATCTCGAAGTCGGCCGCCAGAAGCAGCGGCCGAATGCGCCATATTGGACCCGCGAGAAGCTCTATCAATTGTTTCCCAATCTCGGCGAAATGAAAAACCGTCCGGGCGGGCGCATGAGCGGCGGCGAGCAGCAAATGCTGACGATCGCCCGCACGTTGATGGGCAATCCTTCGCTGGTGCTGCTGGACGAGCCGTCCGAGGGCCTGTCGCCCAAGATCGTCGAGCAGATGGTGGACGCGATCCTCACCATGAAGAAGGCCGGGGTCTCGATGATCGTGTCCGAGCAGAACCTGCATTTTGCGCGGCTGATCTCCGATCGCGCCTATATCATCGAGCGCGGCCGCATCTGCTTCTCCGGCACCATGGCCGAGCTTGACGCGCGGCCCGACATCCGCGACGCGCATCTGTCGATCTGAGGTAAGAAATCAAATGGCAAAGAGCGCCGCGCCGAAACGACCAGGTAAGGCTTCGACGAAGGTTCTACCTAAGACTGTGGCAAAGTCATCCCGCACGCCGTACGTCCTGGACGAGCAGATCGGCTTCATCCTGCGCCAAGTCTGGCAGCGCCACACCATGATCTTCGCGCGCGACATCGGCACCAATTTGACGCCTACGCAATGGGCGGCGCTGTCGAAGCTCGCCGAGACCGGACCATGCTCGCAGAACCAGCTCGGGCGGCTGACCGCGATGGACGTTGCTACCATCAAGGGCGTGATCGACCGCCTGACCGCGCGCGGCCTCACCGAGACCACGCGCGATCCGCAGGACGGCCGGCGACTTTTGGTGAGCCTCACCCGTGCCGGCCAGCAGCTCGCGGACAAGACCGCGCCGCTCGCGCTGGCAATCTCCAGGGAAACACTGGCGCCGCTCGACCCCAAGGAGCGCGAGACGCTGCTTTCGCTGCTGAACAAGTTGCGCTGAGTCCGTTGCGCCGTCATTGCGAGCGAAGCAATCTAGAGTCCGGTTAGAAATCCGGATTGCTTCGTCGCTTACGCTCCTCGCAATGACGTTGCTCACATCGGGATTTCCGGGTTCGCGCGCGCCCCGGAATGACGGTGCGCGGCGCCGAAGAACTACTTCGCCACGATCTCCGGCACCTTTTCCGCCGGCGGGGTGTTGCGGCTGCGCTGGGTGCGGACGATGCCGTCGATGATGGTCATCCCGACGCCCGGCAGGTCGCCGAGCTGCACGCTGTCGAGCAGCGTCTTGGCCGGCGAGTGCTGTGCCTTATCGAGCAGGACGAAGTCGGCGGAGCGGCCGACCTCGATCAGCCCGCAATCCAGCGCGCGCATCCGCGCCGTGTTGCCGGTGGCGAAGCAGAACGCGATCTCCGCCGGCACCTCGCCCAGCGAGGACAGCATCGAAATCATGCGCAAGATGCCGAGCGGCTGCACGCCGGAGCCGGCCGGCGCATCGGTGCCGAGGATGATCCGGGCGAGGTCGCCCATTTCGCGCGCGGTACGCAGGGTGTACAGCGCCGAGCGCTCGTTGCCGTTATGCACGAGTTCGAGCCCGCGCTTGCAGCCCTCGCAGATGCAGCGGATCTGATCGTCGGGGAGGGCAGTGTGTCCGCCGTTGATGTGGCCGACCACGTCGGTATCGGCCTCCAGCACGACGTCCTTGTCGATCAGGCCCGAGCCCGGGATCGAGGGCCCGCCAGTATGGATCGTGCTCTGGATGCCGTATTTGCGGGCCCAGCCGACCATCTTGCGCGCGGTCGGGCCGTCCTTGACGCCGCCGAGGCCGACCTCGCCGAGCAGCTTGACGCCGGCCGCCGCAAGCTCCTTGAAATCGTCCTCGACCATCTCGCATTCGATCACCGGCGCACCGGCATGCACCTTCACGCCGCCCGGACGCAGCGTCCAGAACGCGCGCTGCGCAAAGATCGCCATCGCCTTCAGCCCGACCACGTCGCGCGGCCGTCCCGGCATATGCACTTCGCCCGCCGAGATCATCGTCGTGACGCCGCCATGGAGATAGGAATCGATCCAGTTGATCTGGTTCTGCCGCGGCGTCCAATCGCCGGCCACCGGGTGCACATGGCTGTCGATCAGGCCCGGCGCCACCGTGGTGCCGTGCGCATCGACGATCGTCGTGGCGCCTTCGGTGTCCACGTCCTTGAAGCGGCCGACCGCGGTGATCTTGCCGCTCTCGGCAACGATGGTGTCGGCGTCCAGAATGGGCCGCTCCAGCGCGCCCGACAGCATCAAGCCGATATTGCGGATCACCAGCTTGCTGGGGCCGGTGGCTTGCGGCGCGTCATGGGCCATCGAACGTTCCTTTCCTCACGAAAGCGGTTGTCTCGGACTCTGCGCCGGGGCGCGGCGCAGCATCAAGCCGGATTGTTCATTCGTACACGAATGAACGTGACCGGCAAGCGGCCGTGCTGCATGAAGAATCGGCGCAGCCCGCCTGTCGGCGCGGCAATTCGTATGGTGCCGCTGGACGGCATTTGCGCGATCCGGCATCAACAGCCGAGACTGGTCATCATGGTGCGGGTAGGGACATGACGGACGACATTCAGACCATCAGTGCGGGCGGCCTCACGGCCAGCATCAAGGCCGATGGCGCCGAGCTGTGCTCGCTGAAGACACCGGAAGGGCTGGAACTGCTCTGGCAGGCCGGGCCGGCCTGGCCGCGTCATGCCCCCTGGCTGTTTCCCATCGTGGGCCGGCTGAAGGGTGACGAGCTGCATCACCGGGGCCGGACCTATCCGATGACCCAGCACGGCTTTGCCCGCGATCTTCGTTTCGCCTGGCGGGAGCGCGAGGCCAGTTCCTGCTCGCTGCTGCTGACCGACAGCGAGACGACGCGAGCGCGCTATCCATTCGCCTTCCGCCTGGCCGTGAGCTACCGGATCGAGGCCGCTAGCCTCGACATCGCCGTCACAATCGAAAATCCCGGCGCCGAGGTGTTGCCGGCCTCGTTCGGCGCCCATCCCGCGTTCAATTGGCCGCTTTCCTCGGAGGCGCCGAAAGACAGCTACCGGCTGATCTTCGCGCAGGATGAGTTGGCCCCGATCCGCCGCCTGGCCGGCGGGCTGACGCGTGTCGCGCCCGAACCCTCACCGGTCCAAGGCCGGGTGCTGCCGCTGCGGGAAGCCCTGTTCGCCGAGGATGCCGTCATCCTGGATCGGGTCGGTAGCCGCTCGCTCCGCTATGCCGGAGACCGCGAACCGGCAATCGGCATCGCCTGGGAGGGCTTCCGCGAGCTCGGCATCTGGTCGAAACCATCCGGCGCACCGTTCCTCTGTGTCGAGCCGTGGCGGGGCTGTGCCAGCCCGGTCGATTTCGACGGCGAATTCGTCGATAAGCCCGGTCTCATGCATATCGCGCCTGGTGCGGCGGAGAGCTTGCGGCTTCGCATCGCGCTCTGCAGCGCGATCTGACGTCCTGTGAGCATCGCGACGACCGTGGGTTAACCCTGATTTTTAATCGCCGTCTGGAAATGGCCGGGGCGCAACTTAGATGAGTTGCGCAGCGGGGCCGTACTGATCGAGGGCGTCCAGAGGGGCCGGCCATCCGGGGGGACTGAGCTGTTACTTGAACAACAGGCTCGGCAGGACCCCATCAGCACGTATGAGTGGCTGCTGCGGTGATCTGATTTCGCGGGGCGGGGCGCGTATTGCGGTACGCGTATTCAGGAGGAAGCGATGGTCCTGAAAATGTTTGCGGTTGTTGCAGGCGTCGCGCTGTTCGCCGGGACGGCGGCGTTGGCGGGCGAGTACCGCCCGGACGATTTCTTGCAGCTCGAACTCTCGAAGGCGGTGCTGTCGCCGACGCCGCTCGGCCCCGAGGCGCATTTCGAGCCGGTTCCGATCGAGGCCAAGGGTGATCACACGGTAGTCGCGGCACAGCCCGACACCAAGGCCGATGTGCCGCGCGCGATTGCCACGCGGCGGATTCACGTAGCCAAATCCCACGACAAGTCCCATGACAAGTCGCTTGCCGCCTCACGCCGTGCCTCGGCCGAGCCGGCGGTAACGCGGCCGCGCGGTGCGGCTCGCGCCCGGCTTGCCCACCGTCGCGGCAACCCATTTGATGCAGAAGCGATGGACACCCGGATCCAGACTTGGCCGTGCAGGCCCGGCAACGGCGCCATCTGCAACTGGAGGTGAGGGCGCATCCCCTGGAAGTGGCTCCGTGATGCCGATTGGAACCCCCTCGCATCATCTTGATTGCTATCTGCTGCACGAGCGCTTGATCTCTCAATCCGCTCGCAGGCAGATTGATCTGCACCCGCCAACACGTTGATTATCCAGCCAGTCGTCATCGCTTGCGCTTTGCACGTTCGGCGCTGCGCTTCCCGAGGGCCTCCATGGACAGCATTGAAACTCAGGGCATCCGCCTGCCGCGGCTTGGGCTCGGCACCTACCGCATGCAGGGCACCGTGTGCCGCGAGGCGGTCGAGAGCGCGCTCGCGCTCGGCTACCGCCATATCGACACCGCCGAGATGTACGCCAATGAGGATGCGGTCGGGGCTGCGCTGGCTGCGGCGGGGGTGCCCCGCCAGGAATTGCACGTCACCACCAAGGTCTGGCCGGAGAATCTCGCACCGGATTCGATCCGCCGTGCGTTCGACACCAGCCTGAAGAAGCTGCGCCTCGATTTCGTCGACCTCTATCTCATCCACTGGCCGGCCCCCGGCATGGATCTTCCGGCCGCGCTCGAGACGCTGATGTCACTGAAGGAGCAGGGACGCACCCGCGCCATCGGCGTCGCCAATTTTACCGTCGCGCTGCTCAAGCAGGCGGTCGAGCAGGTCAAGGCTCCGATCGCCTGCAATCAGATCGAGTATCACGTGATGCTCGATCAGAGTAAGGTCATGCGCTACATGGCCGAGCGCTCGATCCCCTTGGTCGCCTATTGCCCGCTGGCGCAGGGCCGCGCCGCGTCGAACGAGACCTTGATCGCGATCGGCAGGAAACACAATGCAGGTGCGGCTCAGGTTGCGCTGAAATGGCTGTTGGATCAGAAGGGGGTAGCCGCGATTCCGAAGGCTGCGCGCAAGGAGAGCCAAACAGCCAATCTCGACGCCCTCAAGCTTCAACTGGACGATGAGGATCGCAAGACCATCGCCGCGCTGCCCAAGGATCAGCGCTTCGTGAATCCTGGCTTCGCGCCGGAGTGGGACTGAATAGAATAAGTCCGAGGGTTTGCGCGCAAGAGAATGGCCCCTGCAAGGGGCCATTCTGGTTTCGGCGCTCGCGATCAGTAGCCGTGGCGGTGCCTGATGACCACGGTGCGGTCGTGGTGGTGGTAGAACGGCCGATGCCACTCGCGGTGCACGCGGTATTCGGCACGCGCGCCGTCCCAGTGATGACGATGACCGCGCTTGATGACCACGGTCTCCGCGCTGGCAAGTGACGGCAGCGCGATCACCATCGCGCCCAGAGCGGCAAGAGCCAAGCCAAGCTTTTTCATGTCGTCCTCCTCCTCAAGCTTTGGTGGACGATAAACTTCGCGTGTGGAGGAAACGTTCCGCTGGAACTAACAGCAAATTCCTGAACGCTTGTTCAGGCCGAGTGCGGTATTGCTTTAGCTGACGGAAGCCGGCGCGACTTGGTGCGGCGCCTACTCGCACTTGCGCAAGGACGGCGTGGGCTTGCCATTGGCAACGAAGCGGCCGTCGCGGATCGTGTAGCTGCCGTCAGTACTGCGATTGAAGATGGAGCGGATGCTGCCGTCGGCCTCCTTCGTGACGCCGTTCTCGCGCGTCTGCCGATAGCGCGGCATCGTGATCGACAGCACCAGCGTGTGATCGGGTTCGATCCGGGCGCCCGTAACCTCGTTGTTGTCGGAGGAGTCGAGATCCCGCCGGTAGATCAGGTGTCCCTCCGATGTGGCTTCGTAAGAAATCGTACTGCCTTGACCTTGTCTGGGCGGCTTTGCGCAATCGACCGCCCAGGTCCCGAGCAGCCCCCAATCGCGCGCGACCTCGACCGCAGTTTCCGCCGCGACGGGCGGCGCGAAACAGATCAGCAACACTGCGGCGGAGAGCGGTCGGGGATGCAACACGGGCAATCTGCTTCGTAGTGAGGTGAGCGACGAGAGCCAACGTAACGTGCCACGCCAACAGTGCAATGCCTCCGCCTCCGTTCCCGGATCCGACTTCGGTCGGACGCATTGCTGCAAGCGCTGTTGATCGCCTCTAGAGGCGCGTCTTATCCATATTTGCTGATCGGATTGGCACGCCGAACTCCTGGCGGCAGACCTCGGCAAGAATGGCCACGCCGTCGCGGATCTCCTGGTGCGAGGGGCTGGCAAAGCACAGCCGCAGCCGGCTTCCGGCATGAACCGGATCGGTCGACCATTCCGGTCCCGGATTGATCGCGACGCCTGCCTTCAGGGCCGCTTGGGCGAGCCTCATGGCATCGACCTGGTCCGGCAGCTTGACCCAGAGGAAGATGCCGCCGTGCGGCGCTGCGAATTCGGCCGCCGTGCCGAATTCTGCGTTCAGCGCGTCCATCAGGGTTTCCAGCTTGGCGCGCAGGCCACGGACGAGCCCTGGCACGTGGCTGTCGAAATGCGCCGTGCAGTATTCCGCGAGCAGCATCTGCTCCAGCGCGCCCGAGCCGGCGTCGGTCTTCAAGGCCAGCATGATCGACATGAGCTGCCAGGGTGCGACCACGAAGCCGACCCGCAGCGCCGGAGCGACGGATTTCGAGAACGAGCCGATATGAATGACGCCACCATGCTCGGCGAGCGCGTGGATCGCGCGCGGCCGCTGGCCGTCCCAGGTGAGATCGGCGTAGCAGTCGTCCTCGAAGATCGGGACACCATGTTGTTCTGACAGGCGCAGCAGCTCGAGCCGCCGGCTCTCCGGCATGACGGTGCCGGTCGGGTTCTGAACGGTCGGAATGGTATAGATATATTTCGGCCGGATACTGCGGGCCTTGAGCCCGGCGAGCGCCGCTGCCAGCGCGTCCATCCGCATGCCGTGCTGATCGAGCGGGATCCCCACCGCCTCGACGCCGAGCCTGGCGAGCCGGGTCAATGTGCCTTGATAATTGTCCCGCTCGACGATCACGGTATCTCCGCGTGCAAGCAGCGCCTGGTTGATGAGATCGAGCGCCTGCAGTGAGCCCGAAACCATCATGATGTCGTCGGCGCTGCAGGAGATCGCAGCGTCCCGCCGGAGCTTCTCGGCAAGGAAGGCGCGCAGGGGCCGATATCCCTGGGGGCCGTGCCCGAGCCCGTAGGTGGCAAGCCCGCGGCCCTCGCGTACGAGAACGGCGTCCGCCGCTGCGCGGAAATCCTCGACCGGGACGCCATCCGGATCGTTGTTGCCGCCGACAAAGCTGTATTTTGCAAGGCCGTTCCAGCGTGCCGCAGGTGCCGGCAGGCCGGCGGGCAGCAGGGGAGAAAAATCGAATAAGGCCATGTGCGGCGCCTCCCTTGTTCTTGTTTGCCGCCGATCCTAAACAACTCCGCGAAGATTGTCCCGACATGGACGTCGATGCGCGCGTTTCGCATGGCGGAAGCCCTGCCAACAGGCCTCTGGCGCCCCCCGGCGAACCCGGCTAAAGCACCGGGAACCAAGTGAGATCTGTGATGGCCGATTCAATCCAGGAAGTTTTGCAGGCGTTCGCCAGGGGCGAGCTCGTGGTCGTGACTGACGACGATGATCGCGAGGGCGAGGGGGATCTGATCGTCGCGGCGTCGTTCTGCACGTCGGAGAAGATGGCGTTCATCATCCGCCACACCTCCGGCATCGTCTGCGCCCCGATCACCACCGAAGAGGCGCGGCGGCTGCGGCTCGACCCGATGGTGGCGTACAATGATTCCGCGCACACAACCGCCTTTACCGTCTCGATCGACTACAAGCCGGACGGCGGTACCGGCATCTCGGCCGAAGAGCGCGCCTCCTGCTGCCGCGCGTTGGCCAATCCGAACGCGGGCGCCAATGACTTCGCGCGTCCCGGGCACATCTTTCCCTTGATCGCGCGTGATGGCGGCGTGCTGCTGCGCTCGGGCCATACCGAGGCGGCCGTCGATCTCTGCAAGCTCGCAGGGCTGCCGCCGGTCGGCGTCATCTCCGAGTTGATGAATGACGACGGCACCGTGATGAAGGGCGAGCAGGTCGTCCGCTTTGCCGCCGCCCACAAGCTCAAGCACGTCACCATCGCCGATCTGATTGCCTATCGGCAGGCGCGCGAGAAGCTGATCGAGCGGGTCTCGACCTTCACCACCGACAGCCCGATCGGGCCCTTGCAGGGCTATGCCTATCGCTCGCCATTCGACCCGATCATGCACGCAGCCTTCGTGTATAACGGGATCGGCGACGGCAGGAACGTGCTGACCCGGCTGCACAAGCCGAACATCGTCAAGGATCTCATCACCGGTCCGCAGCGGGTCCAGGAGGTGCTGCAGCACTTCAAGAAGGCCGGGCGCGGCGTGCTGGTGTATTTGCGCGACGGAGCGGCCGGCGTGCCCGTCGAGCCGGTCGGCGAGATGCAAACGGCGGAGGCGGATCGTCATCGCCAGTGGCGCGAGGTCGGCGTCGGTGCACAGATCCTGCGCGATCTCGGCATCACCTCGATCCGGAACCTCACCTCGTCGGTGCACGACTACAAAGGCTTGTCCGGATTTGGCATCGAGATCGTCGCCAACGAACGCCTTGAAGGCTGAAACCCGACGATTTAACCTCCATAACTGCCAAGATTAACTGCCAAGATACGCAGTCATGACGCGAAAGGATTTTTCATGAGCGTGCGCCCCCAGGCGAAGGACAAGCCGTCCCAGGCCGGCTTCCAATGGGATGATCCGTTCATGCTGGACGATCAGCTCACCGAAGACGAGCGCATGGTGCGCGACACCGCGCGCGCTTATGCGCAGGACAAGCTGTTGCCGCGCGTGACCAAGGCCTATCTCGAGGAGAAGACCGATCGCGAGATCTTCAACGAGATGGGAGAACTGGGGCTGATCGGCATTACGCTCCCGGAGGAATATGGCTGCGCCAATGCGAGCTACGTCGCTTACGGCCTGGTCGCGCGCGAGATTGAACGGGTCGATTCCGGCTACCGCTCGATGAACTCGGTGCAGTCCTCGCTGGTGATGTACCCGATCTACGCCTATGGCGACGAAAACCAGCGCAAGACATATCTGCCGAAGCTCGCGAGCGGCGAATGGGTCGGCTGTTTCGGCCTGACGGAGCCGGATGCGGGCTCCGATCCCGGTGGCATGAAGACCCGCGCCGAGAAGGTTTCGGACGGCTACCGGCTGACCGGCAGCAAGATGTGGATCTCGAACGCGCCGATCGCCGACGTCTTCGTGGTCTGGGCCAAGTCGGCCGCCCATGACAACCAGATCCGCGGCTTCATTCTCGAGAAGGGCATGAAGGGGCTGTCGGCGCCGAAGATCGGCGGCAAGCTCAGCTTGCGAGCCTCGATCACCGGCGAGATCGTGATGGACGGCGTGGTGGTGCCGGAGAGCGCGCTGCTGCCGAACGTCTCCGGACTGAAGGGGCCGTTCGGCTGTTTGAACCGCGCCCGCTACGGCATCTCCTGGGGCGTGCTCGGTGCGGCCGAGGACTGCATGCACCGCGCCCGGCAATACACGCTCGATCGCAAGCAGTTCGGCCGGCCGCTCGCCGCCACCCAGCTCGTGCAGAAGAAGCTCGCGGACATGGAGACCGAGATCGCGCTCGGCCTGCAGGCCTCGCTCCGCGTGGGCCGGCTGATGGACGAGGGCAAGATGGCCCCGGAGATGATCTCGATCGTCAAGCGCAACAATTGCGGCAAGGCGCTGGACATCGCGCGCATGTCGCGCGACATGCACGGCGGCAACGGCATCCAGATCGAATATCACGTGATGCGCCACACCGCGAACCTCGAGACGGTGAACACCTACGAGGGCACGCATGACGTGCACGCGCTGATCCTGGGCCGCGCCATCACCGGCATCCAGGCATTCGGGTAGGTTGTCGCTATCGCTCCGTTGCTCTTGCTGTCATCGCCCGGCTTGATCGGGCGATCCAGTAAACACCGGCATATCGAGTCTCATGCACGCCGCGGCGTACGGGATATCCCGCTTTCGCGGGATATGACGAGCCGAGAGCGGAGCGCCCGTTTGCCCCTCGCGTAAGAAGGTGCTGCAATGGCCGAGGACGACGTCCCATTCAACCGTAATTTCCCGCTCCAGCCAGGGGTGGTGGAAGAGGTTCGTCCCGGCATCCGCCGCGTCCTCTGCAACAATCCGAGCCCGTTCACCTTCACCGGCACGGTCAGTTACATCGTGGGCAAGGGCAAGGTCGCGATCATCGATCCCGGTCCCGACAACGAGGCCCATGCGGCGGCGCTGCTGAATGCCGTGCGCGGCGAGACCGTCACGCACATCCTCGTCACCCACACCCATCGCGACCACTCGCCGAACACCGGCCGGCTGAAGGCTGCGACCGGTGCAACGGTTTATGCCGAAGGGCCGCACCGGGCCTCGCGGCCGCGCTATGAGAGCGAGAAGCACAGCCCGGAATCCGGCGCCGACCGCGACTTCGATCCGGATGTGCGGGTTGCCCAGGGCGACGTCATCGAAGGTGACGGCTGGCGGCTGGAGGCCGTTGCCACGCCCGGCCACACTGCCAATCATCTCGCTTTTGCCTGGCCTGAGCGAGGTGCGAGCTTCGTCGGCGATCACGTGATGGGCTGGTCGACCTCGATCGTCGCGCCGCCGGATGGTTCCATGGTCGACTACATGGCCTCGCTGGAGCGGCTCGCGGCGCGGCCGGAGGAACTTTATTTCTCAGGTCATGGCCCCGAAATTCCCGAGGCTCCGCGCTACGTCCGGTTCCTGATCCGGCATCGCCAGGCCCGTGAGGCCTCGATCCTGCATCGACTCGGCAAGAGCGAGGCCGACATTCCGAGCATCGTGCGCGCCAGCTATATCGGCATCGATCCGCGGCTGACGACCGCGGCCGGCTATTCAGTGCTCGCGCATCTGGAGGACCTCGTCGCTCGCGGCGTGGTTGCCACGGAAGGCGATCCGGTGATTGGCGGGACGTATCGGTTGGCGAACGATTAGCTCGTCACTTCTTCACCGTCTTCGCCGGCAGCTTGGCAGGCGGCGGCGGGATCACCTTCTTGACCGGCTTCTGCGCCTCGGCGTCGCCGGCCGTGTTGAGATCCTCGATGAATTTCGTCACCCGCGCTGCGTTGCTGCCGAGGTCGGAATCGAAATAGCGTGAGGCCGAGCGGATATCGATCCGGGCATCTTCGCCGTCGGGTTGCACGCGAATGGAGATGTCTTCACGGAAGCCCATGATCGGGGTGCGCGCGATCGCCTCGATCCGCCCGATTCGGCGCGGCGGCTGCGGCGCCCGCTCGTCGACGATGAACCATTTGCGGCGGGTGACCAGCTTCAGCACGATCGCGTAGGCGCGCTCAGGCGACAGTTCGAGCTGCACCGGCTCGATATCGGGATAGGCCTTCTGCTGCTGCTCGGCCGCATAGAGCCCGGCATAGACCGCGGTGTTGGTGCCGTCACCACTGCGCAGAGGCGCGAGCGCCTCGAAGCGCGGGGGATCGATCGGGTCGGTGGTGATGTCGTAGATCTTCGGCAGCTTGCGGTATTGCAGAGTGAGGTAGGCGGGATAGGCGAGCACGGCCGCGTCGATCAGGAAGGCGAGCAGGATGCGTCCCATGCCGCGGCTGCCGTTCTGCCAGATGGCCACGAACGCGGCGAGCCCGACCAGGATCGAGAGCACCGCAAGCCCCAGTGCACCGAAGAAGGTCGCGAGCGCCGGCTTCATCTCGAGGAAGTCGAAGCGGACAATGAGGATCGAGACGAACACAGCCACCACCGAGAACACCGCGAGATTGCGGGTCCAGGTCGCCAGGCTGGAGACGGGCTCCGACAGATAGGGAGCGTGAAATCTGCGGGCCATCTGGGCTCTGGGCTGTTGCGTCGTGACGAAGGCGCTTCGACTGGTGTGAGACCACGTGGATCGGGTAAATTCAAGGGGGCATCAATCCGGCAGGAACTCCTGGCGGGCTGCGGTTGATCCGTACCGCGCTCAGGCGTGCCGGCCGATGCCGGGTTTCAGCGCGGTGAGCATGATCACGATCGTTGCCGCCGAGAATGCCGCACCTGCGGCAAACGTCGCCTGTGGACCGAAGGCGTGCCAGAGCCATCCCGCCAGCAGGCTTGCAACCAGCAGCGCGCCGCCCGTAACCAGATTGAAGATCCCGAAGGCGGTGCCCCGCAGATCGAGCGGCGCAGTGTCGGCGACCAGCGCCGAGAGCAAGCCTTGTGTCAATCCGAGATAGAGGCCCCAAAGTGCGACGCCTGCGGCAGTGCCGGTCAGGCCGGGCGCGAACGCCAATGTGAGGTCCGCCCCGGTGAGTACGACCAGTCCGCAGATCAGCAGGTTGCTCCGCCCGATCCGGTCGGAGAGCACGCCGACCGGCATCGCGACCGCGGCGTAGATCAGGTTCATCAGCACATAGACGAGCGGGATCATCGCGAGGGGCAGGCCGTCGGCCTGCGCCTTCAGCACCAGGAATGCCTCGCTGAAGCGGGCCAGCGCGAATACGGCGCCGGTGGCGACCACGATCCAGTAGAGGTGCGACAGCCGTCGCAGCTCCTCGCGGCGGATCGGCGACCGGCGATGCGGCTGTTCGACGCTCATGCTGGGCTCCCGAACGCCGGCGACGATCAACAGCACCGCGAGTGCAGCCGGCACCGCCGACCACCAGAACACGGCGCGGAAGTCGTCGGTATAAAGCGCCATCAGGGCGACCGCGATCAGGGGACCGGCAACGGCACCGGTCGTATCCAGCGCCTGGCGTAGTCCATAGCTCGCTCCCCGGATCGTTGCGGGAGTGACGTCGGCGATCAGCGCGTCGCGGGGAGCCTCGCGGATGCCCTTGCCGATGCGGTCGACGATTCGTGCCGCCAGCACCTGCCAGGCCGTGCTGGCCAGCGGGAACACGGGTTTGGTCGCGGCGGCAAGTCCGTAGCCGAGCCCAACCAGCAGCTTGCGCTTGCCGATCCAGTCCGACAGCGCGCCCGAGAAGACTTTGGTGATGGCGGCGGTCGCCTCCGCGACGCCCTCGATCAGTCCGACGATGACCGTGCTGGCGCCCATCGTCGTGACCAGAAACGCCGGCAACAGCGCGTGGATCAGCTCGGAGGAGATGTCCATCAGCAACGACACCAGCCCGAGCATCAGCACAGTGGTGGGGACGTCGCGCCAGGTCGCGGGGGCAGGCTGCTTTGCGTTCGTCATCACGGCCTTCTATCGCAACGACAGCCCAGGACGTTGCGCCACGTCAACGCGGTGTTCCGCAAATCATTGCGGCCTCCGATCGCTCGTCGCGAAGGGAGGCCGCCATGACTCGATAGAATTGGCTCGACGAAATTGAGCGCGTATCAGCTCAGTGCTTGACCAGCGGGCAGGCACTGTCGGAAAGCTTGCCGAACGCTTCTTCGCCCGACATGGTCTGCACGATCTTGTAGTAGTCCCACGGATATTTGGATTCCTCCGGCTTCTTGACCTGCATGACGTACATATCGTGCTCCATCAGGCCATCGGCGCGGATCTTGCCGTTGTCCGTGAACATGTCGTCGATCTTGATCTTGCGCAGCTGGTCCATCACCTTGTCGGAATCGGTGGTGCCGGCGGCCTTGACGGCGTTGAGATAGGTCAGGGTGGCCGAGTAATAGGCCGCCTGGTTCATGGTGGGCTCGCGCTTGGTCTTCTCGTAATAGCGCTTGGCGAATGCCCGGGTCTTGTCGTTGAGGTCCCAATACCAGCCGGTGGTGAGATAGAGACCCTGTGCGGTCTTCAGTCCCAGGCTGTGGATGTCGCTGATGAAGGCGAGCAGTGCGGCCGGTTTCATGGTGCTCGCGATGCCGAATTCGTCGGCCGCCTTGATCGAATTGGTGAAGTCGTTGCCGGCATTGGCGAGGCCGAGCACCTGCGCGCCCGAGTTCTGCGCCTGCAGCAGATAGCTCGAGAAGTCCGAGGTCGACAGCGGCACGCGCACCTCGCCCACCACCTTGCCGCCGGCTGCCTCGACCACCTTCGAGGCAGCTTCCTTCAACTGATAGCCGAACGCATAGTCCGCGGTCAGGAAGAACCAGCTCTTGCCGCCCTGTTTCACCATGGTCTTGGCCGTGCCATTGGCCAGCGCAGTCGTGTCATAGGCGTAGTGGACGGTGTAGGGCGTGCAGTCCTTGCCGGTCAGCGAGGCGCCGGCCGCGCCGATCGCGATGAACGGAATCTTCTTCTCCTTGGCGACGTTGTTCATGGCGAGGCTGACGCCGGTATTGGAGCCGCCAAGGATCATGGTCACGCCATCGCGGTCGGCCCATTCGCGGAATTTCTGCGCGCCGATGTCGGGCTTGTTCTGATGGTCGGTCTCCATGAACTCGATCTTGTTGCCGAGCACGCTGCCGCCGAAATCTTCGATCGCCATCTTGGCGGCCTCGACTCCGCCGGGGCCGATGACGTCGGCATAGAGTCCCGACATGTCGTCGATGTCGCCGATGACGACCTTGTTGCCGGCGGCATGAGCCGCGGTTGCCGCGAGCGAGGCGCTCACGAGCCAGGGCAAGAGACGGACGAATTTGGTCATATTGGCGTTTCCTTCCCGATTTTTATCGTTGAATGGCCGGGAACTTAGAAAGCCCCGCCGGCCACTCCTATTCGTCTTTCGTCGTGCATCCGGACGATATGGAACCGACGCTGATACGGTTATACCGGTGAACGCGTCGGCGCATCTCGGAGGCACGGCCTCTTCCGGGAGAGGCCGTGCCTGATACTCAGCACGTCGGAACGCTACGCCGCCGCGTTCGGGAAGCGGTAGCTCTTGAACTGATCGCGCAGCGCCGTCTTCAGGATCTTACCGGTCGCCGTATGCGGAATGCCGTCGACGAAGGCGACGTCATCCGGCATCCACCATTTGGCGATCTTGCCGTCCATATATTTCAGGATGTCCTCGCGCGTGGCCTGCTGGCCCTGCTTGAGCTGGATGATCAGGAGCGGCCGCTCGTCCCATTTCGGGTGCCACACGCCGATCACCGCGGCCTCGGCCACGGCGGGATGGCCGACCGCGAGGTTCTCCAATTCGATCGACGAGATCCATTCGCCGCCGGACTTGATCACGTCCTTGGAGCGGTCGGTGATGCGCATGTAGCCGTGTGGATCGACGGTGGCGACGTCGCCGGTGTCGAAGAAGCCCTCGTCGTCCAGGATATTGCTGTCGACGTGGTAATAGGCCTTGGCGACCGCGGGACCCGATACTTTGAGGCGGCCGAAGGTTTTGCCATCCCAGGGCAGCTCCTGGCCCGCATCGTCGGTGATCTTCATTTCGACGCCGAACGGAGGAAAGCCCTGCGTCTGCAGCACGTCGAGCCTGGCATCGCCCTCGGCGGCGAGGAGCGGCGGCTTCAGCGTGGCGAGCGTGCCGATCGGGCTCATCTCGGTCATGCCCCAGGCATGGCGCACCCCGATGCCCATGCCGAGGAAGGTCTCGATCATCGAGCGCGGCATGGCCGAGCCGCCGCACACCACCATCTTCAGATGCGGCAGCTTCAAATTGTTCGCCTGCATGTGCTGCAGCAGCATCAGCCACACGGTCGGCACGCCCGCGGTGTAGGTCACCTTCTCGGTGTCGAGCAGCTCATAGACCGAGGCGCCGTCTAGCTTCGGGCCTGGCATCACCAGCTTAGTGCCCATCGAGGGCGCCGAGAAGGCGATGCCCCAGCTGTTGGCATGGAACAAGGGAACCACCGGCAGCATTGTATCTGCAGCCGAGGTGCCGAGCGAATCTCTCGAATTGGCCATCAAGGCATGCAGCACGTTGGAACGATGCGAATACAACACGCCCTTGGGATCGCCGGTGGTGCCGGATGTGTAGCACATCGCGGCCGCGGTGTTCTCGTCGAAGGTTTTCCAGGCGAAGTCGCCGTCGCCTTGCGCGATCCAGTCTTCATAGGCGACCGCGTTCTTCAGCGAGGTCTGCGGCATGTGTGCCGCGTCCGTCAGTACGACGTAACGCTCCACGCTCGTAAGCTTGTCGCCGATCTTTTCCAGGATCGGCACGAAGGTCAGATCGGTCATCACGATGCGGTCCTGCGCATGGTTGATGATCCAGGCGATCTGCTCCGGGAACAGGCGCGGATTGACGGTGTGGCAAATCGCGCCGATGCCCATGATGCCGTACCAGGCTTCGAGATGGCGCGCGGTGTTCCAGGCGATGGTGGCGATGCGGTCGCCGAGCTTGATGCCGTCGCGCGTCAGCATCTGTGAGACCTTGAGGGCCCGGTCGTGGATTTGTCGGTAAGTCGTGCGAACGATGGGGCCTTCGACCGACCGCGTCACCACCTCCTGCGCGCCGTGAATCGTGGCGGCATGCTCGATGATCCGGTGACAGAGCAGGGGCCAGTCTTGCATCAAACCAAGCATCAGGTCGTTCCTCCAGGCGGTATTCGCTTGTTGCAGCGAGATATTTTGAAAGGTTCCCCGGAGTTTAGCGCGCGCCGGGCGCAGCGCAAATGGGCTTGTGGACGCAGCAATGCCGCAGGCTCGTCCATGGTTATCGCAGTGGCGTTTGCGTCTCTGATCGGGCTCGCGGCGCTGCCATCCGCCGCCGCCAAATCCCGTCATGCGGACAAAGCGCGCCATGTCACGCCGCCGGTTCATCTGGCCAAGGTGCCGCTGCCGCAGCCGCGTCCGGCCGATGCCCCGCAACGGGATCAGGCCAAAGCTACCCCGGCGTCTGAGCCCGCCAGATCCGGATCAGCCAAGGCTGAACCGGCCAACGAGGAGGCGAAGGCGTCCGTTCCCCCGCCACCTTCGGCCTGTCGGGTTGCCCTGACCGAGGACATCGCGATTGCGCCGTCGGTTCCGGCGATCCACGGGCCTGGCGAGTGCGGCGGCGACGATCTGGTGCGGCTGGAGGCGATCGTGCTGCCGGACAAGAAACGCGTCGCGCTGACGCCGGCCGCGACGATGCGCTGCACGATGGCGACCGAGCTCGCAAACTGGGTGCGCAACGATGTGGCGCCTGAAGTGGTGAAGCTTGGCAGCGAGGTCTCCGCGCTCGACAATTTCGACGCCTATCAATGCCGCGGCCGCAACGGCAAATCCGGCGCGCCGCTCTCCGAGCACGGCCGTGCCAATGCCATCGACGTCCATGGGTTCAAGCTGGCCGACGGCCGCATGATCGAGCTCACCGATCGCACCGAGCCGCGCGAACTGCGCGAGAGCCTGCAGCATTCGGCCTGCACGCGCTTCACCACGGTCCTCGGTCCGGACTCCGATTGGTATCACGAGAACCACATCCACCTAGATCTGATGCAGCGGCACAACGACTATCGGATCTGCCAATGGGATGTGCTCGATCCCATGCCCAAGGTCGCACCGCTGCTGCCGGAAGAACGGCCGCAAGAGGCGCCGCCGCGCGCGGTTGCAGACGCCGGGCAGGGCGGTAACGGCGCCAAGGCTAGGTCCGGCGCCAGCGTGGGAGAGGCCGTCGGAGAGGCCAAGACTGCAAGCGGGAAGACCAGCCCGGACAAACCCCGCGACCAACAGACGGCCGGTAACGGAGTTCAACGACAACAAGCCTCTCCCGAAGCCAACGCCGACAAGTCGGCGGCGCCGAAGCTGACCTCGCCCGCACGCGGTGCCGAGCAGACGACCGGCAGCACGGGCGGGAGCGAGAAATCGATGAACAAGCCTTCGGTTGATTCGGAGCCGCGCAGTGAGGCCATTGCCGATATGGGCCGCCAGGCCAAGCCGCCGGCGCCCGATAAAGCGTCAGCCGAAAAGGTCTCGACGAACAAGGTTGCCATCGAGAAGGCAGGGCGCAGAAAACTGGCTGCCGACCGGGCCGTACCGAGCAAACACCGCCGCCGGGCGCGTATCTGGAATCCGTTCGCGTCGTTCTTTTGATGTCACCCGCGGAAGGCGGTCGCCCGCTTTGCAGCAACCGGCTGCAAACCGGGTTCGCCCCGATGCTCCACACGCAGCCGGAGGCTGAAAAACAAAAAGCGCCGGAACGACCGGCGCTTTCGCAAGGATGGTGTACGCGTTTCTGTGCTTTGATTGGAAGCTTGTTTCTGCCGTCAGGCCGCTTACTGCATCGCGACCGTGTTGCCGCCGCCCTGCAGAGCCATTTGCGAGTTGAACGGCGAGTCGCCCTTGTGCGGCTCCAGCACCACCACGATGGTGCCGACCTTGACGCGGTTGTAAAGGTCGATCGCGTCCTCGTTGGTGAGGCGGATGCAGCCCGAGGAGATCGAGGCGCCGATATATTCCGGCTGGTTGGTGCCGTGGATGCGGAACAGCGTGTCCTTGCCGTTGGAATAAAGATACATAGCGCGCGAGCCCATCGGATTGTCCGGTCCGGGCGGCACAAAGGTCGGCACGCCGAGCCGCTCGATCTCGCCCTTGGTGGGATGCCAAGCCGGCCACTCGGTCATGGCGCCGACCTTGGCGATGCCCGACCAAGCCATGGCCTCTTCGCCGACGGTGATGCCGTAGCGGATCGCCTTGCCGTTATCGAGTACGTAATAGAGGTAATGATTGTCCGAATCGACGACGATCGAGCCCGGCGCTTCCTTGCGGTGATATTCCACGATGGCGCGCCGGAACGGCTCGGCGACCGGTGTGTTGGTGTAGCGGATCTTGGACAAGAGTTCCTTGTCCTTCGGCTTGAAGGCCTGTGCGTTGGTCGCCTCGTAGGTGGTGGCCTGCATGCAACCCGACAGCATCAGGCCCACGGCCAGAAGTCCGAATTTCACCTTCAGCGACATGGTAAATTTCCAGTTAAAGTTTGGGTTGCGCAAGCCCAGGTCGACGCAGCCCCAACGCGACGATTCCGTTGCTCATCATTATCGACAAATCGCATCACAATTCCAGCGCTGGCATGCCGATCGGACGTTGCAGCGCCGCTGTTGTTGCCTTTTTGCCGCAACATTTTCAGGGATGGCGGTGCCAGCTGTGCCGTCCTGGGCACGACCGTTCACAGTCTGAACGATTTTGCTCCAAACCGACCGCAATCACGTTGCGAAAAAGCCGATGGACCGGTCGGCAAGGCTGCGTCACAAGGCAGCAGCTCGAATCACGTTAGAAGCCCTTCAAAGGCCTTGTTTTTCTGGAGACCCGGATGTTCTCGGTGTTTGTTCCTGGCGAATCCGCGCTGAAGAAGGCGGCGATTGGGGATCTCGCGGCGCTGCCGGAGAACGCGGTCTGGATCGATCTGGTCAACCCGACCGGGGCCGAGGACAGGGCGGTGGAAAAGCTCGCGGGGATCGCGGTGCCGACCCGCGAGGACATGCAGGAGATCGAAATCTCCAGCCGGCTCTATATCGAGAGCGGCGCGCGCTACATGACCGCCACGTTGATGTGTCATTCGGACAGCGACATGCCGCGGACCACGGCAGTGACGTTCATCCTGTCGGCCCATCGCCTGGTCACGGTCCGTTACGATCAGCCCAAGCCGTTCGCGGTGGTGGAGGCCAAGCTTGCCCGCGGCTGCCCGTCGACGATCACGGGTGAAATGATCATGATGGAGCTGCTCGACGCGGTGATCGACCGCTGCGCCGATATCCTTGAGCGGATCGGAGCCGATATCGACCAAGTCTCGCACGACATCTTCGAGCCGCATGCCGAGCGGCACGGCCATGCCAAGCAATATTCGCAGATCCTCATCGCCATCGGCCGCAAGGGCGACCTGACTTCGAAGGTGCGCGAGAGCCTGGTCTCGATCGGCCGCCTCGTCACCTTCCTGTCCGCCGCGGTCGAGGGCGTCAAATGGTCGAAGGACATGCGCGAGCAACTCAAGACCATGCAGCGCGACGTCGCCTCGCTGACCGACCATGCATCCTATCTCGCCAGCAAGATCACATTCGTGCTCGACGCCATGCTCGGCGTCGTCAATCTCGAGCAGAACAACATCATCAAGTTGTTCTCGGTGATGGCGGTGGTGTTGATGCCGCCGACCTTGATTGCATCGATCTACGGCATGAACTTCAAGGTGATGCCGGAACTCGATTGGGTGCACGGCTATCCGATGGCGCTGATCATGATGTTGATCGCGGCGGTCGTCCCGTACTACATCTTCAAATTGAAGAAATGGCTATGAGCCCGGCAGAAATTGCCGCGAAGAGTTGGCATCAAAGCTAAGCGCCAAATTGATTGGTGCCCAATGCGCCTTATTCACGCCGGTTTTTCGCAACTAGGATTCACGATCGCTTCACACAGGTCGCATGAGCCCATGCAAATTCGCCTGCGCAGGCATGCCTGCAATCGCTGATCCAAATGCATGCAGCTGCAAAGCCGCCTCAATTCCTCAGGTAAAATTTGAGCGGTACGCTGAACCTTTGAAAGAAACTTCTCTGCGATAAGCCATGCATGAGCACGGCCGTGATGACGCATGCGCGTCTCCTCTGGAGCCCCGCTCACGAGCACGAAGGCGCGGTCACCGCGCCTTAGCCAAGAGGCAGGCAATGATTGAGAAACGCGTAACGGCATCGAACAACGTGGTCGAGCTTGCGGCCTATCAGCGTGGCCGTACCGGCGCGTTTGCCAGCTACGCGTTGTCGCCCCGATCATGCCGCTTTTGCGGCGCCGAACTGGAAGATGGCGAGCGCGAGGAGGAATGTTCCTCCGCGCTCAACGTCGAGACCGCACGCCTGCGCTGGCGCGCCGCCCAGATTTTGCGCGGCTTGGTGTGCGAGGGGTAGATTCTCCCACGCACTTATCGGCACTTCAAATTCAAGGCCGTACGCGATCAACAAGTTTACTGCTGCATCGCTGACGCCGAACTCGCAAACCCGACCTGCGGCCATATGACGCGAAGTTCGGGACCACGGCTGTAACGGTCCAGTATGACAGCCAAGGTATGACGGCCCAAATGTGACCGTCCAAATCAGTCACGTTGCCGTCGCCAGCCGTGCCTCCACGTCGTCCAGCATCGCGGCGACCTCATGTGGCAAAGCGTCCCATCGCGGATGTTCATCCGCCGTTCAATCCGCTGAAGGATAGGATACGACGGAGCATGGAGCGAGTCGTCGCCGATCACGCTTCGGCGCCACGTCCCCAGCCCAAATCGGGAATAGAGGAACTATTATCCGCGATCGCGGTTTTGGTCGCGGGGCGAATACCACATCGGAGAAGACTTTGGACAAGAAGATCGCCGGACTTTTGGGTGCCGCGGCTGCACTCGGCACATTTGCGTCATCCCAGGCTGCACCGCTGCAGGTCCCGGCCGACGCGCTGCGCGCAAACTCCTATGCCGAACTGCTGGAGCCGATCCCGAATGCCGGCGCCATCCTCCAGGCGATGGACCGCGAGCAGGGGGCTGCATCGGACGAAGCACAGGTGATGGAGGTGCAGTATGGCCGCTATTATCATCACCACCATCATCACTGGCGTCGCCCGGTGATCGTGGTGAGGCCGCCGCGCTACCGCCACCACCACCATCATCACCATCACCACCATTTCCGTCGGTACTGATACGGACGAGGTCGTGCAGCGGCGCCGGAGCATACGCTCCGGCGCCGTTCGCTTGCGCGCAGGTTTCGGTCTGGTTGGCCGGGCGAGGGTGCAAGCGCGCGAGGCGATCGCCCGTCTCCGGTTCGAGGGCGGTCAGCCCTCACACATGCTGTCCGCCATTGATGTGGATCTCGGCGCCGTTCACGTAGGAGCTCGTCTCGGTGCAGAGGACGTAAACGATCTTCGCTACCTCGTCGGGGGTGCCGAGCCGATGCATCGGGATCTGCTCGGCGACGATCTTCTCGGTGCCCGGCGACAGGATCGAGGTGTCGATCTCGCCCGGGGCGATCGAGTTGACGCGCACGCCGACGCGGCCGAAGTCGGATGCCATCTCGCGCGTCAGTGCGGCGAGCGCGGCCTTCGAGGTCGCGTAGGCAGCGCCGGCGAATGGATGCACCCGCGAGCCGGCGATCGAGGTGACATTGACGACCGAGCCTTTGACCGCCTTCAACTCCTCGATCAGTCCGCGCGCCATCATGATCGGCGCGAAGAAGTTGACGCGGAAAACGTGATTCCAGGTGTCGAGATCGGTGTCGACGGTGCCGAGCCGCGCGCCGCCGGGCCCCTTCGGCGAGATCGCGGCATTGTTGACCAGCGCATGCAACTCGCCGGTATCGAGCCGGTGTTTGATCTCGGCGATCGCGCGCAAGGTGTCGTCGGGATCGGCAAGGTCGACCTGGATGTGATCCTCGGGTCCTGCCCCCCATGGACATTCCTCCGGAAAGGGGTGCCGCGAGCAGGTGATGACCCGCCAGCCGGCCGAGGAGAATCGAATCACGGTGGCGTGGCCGATGCCGCGGCTTGCGCCCGTCAGGAGCATCGTGCGCCGCGGCTGGTTGGATGAGGGAGCCATGGTACTTTCTTTCGTCTTTCCGCGTCGTCATGCCCGGGCTTGAGCACGCCTGCGGGACCGCAGTCCCTTCGGCGTGGCGGAGGCGCAGTCATCTGCGCCTTGGTGTTCGTGTCTAAGACGTGGATGGCCGGGCTTGATGATCGGTCCGGCCATGACGTTGCGGCTACGGATACATCCTTACCTTCGTCCATCCCTGATCCGGCGCATCGCGGCGGAATTCGATCCGGTCGTGCAGGCGAAATGGACGGTCGTGCCAGAATTCCATCCGCAGCGGCGTGATGCGCCAGCCGCTCCAGCCGGGTGGGCGCGGCACGTCGCCGATGATGTATTGCGTGGCGACCTTGGCGATGGCCTGCTCGAAGGCGAAGCGGCTCTCCAGCGGTTCCGACTGCTTGCTGGCCCACGCGCCGAGCTGCGCCTGCTTCGGGCGGGTGGCGAAATAGGCATCCGCTTCCTGGTCCGTCACCGGTACGACGGGGCCCCGGATCCGCACCTGCCGGCGCAGCGACTTCCAGTGAAACAGTAAAGCCGCCTTAGGGTTTGCGGCGAGTTCGCGGCCTTTCTGGCTGGCCTTGTGGCTGTAGAACACGAAGCCGGCTTCGTCATAGCCCTTCATCAGCACCATGCGGACATCCGGCAGGCCGGTGTCGTCGACGGTGGCGAGCGCCATCGCGTTGGGATCGTTCGGCTCGCTTTTGGCTGCCTCGGCAAACCACCCGGCAAACAGCGCAAATGGCTCGCCCGCCTGCGTGAAATCGGCGGAGTGACCCGATGTTAAGGTTGTCTGGTGTTTGATGGTCGTGGGGTCGGTCATGGAGGGGAGTCCGAGTTTTGCGTTCACTCGCGGCCAAGAGCGCGCAGTGCCGGTCTGTTCCGGCCCTATATAGGGCATCGGCTCGGTTTGGCCTATCGACGATCGGCTCCGCCGGCACCGCGCTTACACTGATTCTGATCGGGCTCTCCGCCGGCGGCTGCGCCATGTCTCGCCCCGAGACCGCATTCGCCAGGATGGAGGAGGCTCCTGTCACGGGATCGATCAGCGCGCCGGCGGCGGTCGAGCCGACCGACGGCGATCTGGCGTTTGCCCGCAATGCCGCCTCCGACGTGCTGACCAAGGGGGACAAGGATTCCAGCCAGCCCTGGCATAATCCGCAGACCGGGGCCCGTGGCTCGGTGACGCCGATTGCGAAGGTCTACACCAGTGATGACGGCCGGACTTGCCGCGATTTCCTGGCAAGCTATGTCAACGGCAGGACGGAGCGCTGGCTGCAGGGGTCCGCCTGCCGGATCGAACGCGGCCGCTGGCGCATCCAAAGCCTGAAGCTCTGGCAGCAAAGTTAGCTCATCTACGGGAACCCGTTGCAAAAATACAACGGAAACCCCAGATGAAATGCAAAGCGGGCGGGGAGCCCATAGGTTAGTATCTGATTTTCTGTAAGGAGACGTGACGGATGCGCGACCCCTATGAGGTCTTGGGGGTGCCGCGGAGCGCTAGCGCTGCGGCCATCAAGAGCGCTTATCGTAAGCTCGCCAAGAAGCACCATCCCGACAGCAACAAGAACGATCCGAAGGCGTCGGCCAAATTTTCCGAGATCAATACCGCGAACGAGATCCTCGGGGATGAGGAGAAGCGCAAGCAGTTCGACCGGGGCGAGATCGATGCCGAAGGCAAGCCGCGCTTCCAGGGCTTTCCGGGCGGTGGAGCCGGGCGGGCCGGACCGGGCGGCTTCGAGAGCTACAGCTTCCGCGGCGGCGGTGGGCCTGGCGGCGGTGCGGGCGGCTTCGAGGACATTCTCAACAGCATGTTCGGCGGCGCCCCGCGCGGTGCGCGCGCCGGCGGCAGTCCGTTTGAGTTCGAACCCGGTGGCGTAGGCCTCGACCTTGACCTCAACGTCGCGATGACCGTGACGCTGGAGGAAGCGGTCAATGGCGGCGAGAAGCGGGTGCGGCTGCCCTCGGGGCGCGAACTGAACGTCAAGATTCCGGCCGGTGTTGCCGCCGGCCAGCAGATCCGGCTCAAGGGGCAGGGCGAGACAGTGCCGGGCCATAAGCCGGGCGACCTTCTGATCTCGATCCAGATCGCGCCGCATCCGTATTTCAAGGTCGAAGGCAGCGACATCCGGCTCGATCTGCCGATCACGCTGTACGAAGCGGTGCTCGGGGCCAAGGTGCGGGTGCCGACGCTGGGCAGCGCGGTCGAATTGTCGATCCCGAAGAATACGTCGAGCGGACGGACCTTCCGCCTCAAGGGCAAGGGCCTGCCGAAGAGCGGCGGAAGCGGCGACCTGTTCGTCACGACCCGCATCATGCTCCCCGACGGCAACGATGCGGATCTCGAGGCCCTGATGACCAAGTGGCGCGATCGCCACCCCTACAACCCGCGTAGCAATCTTTCGTAACACTGGTCGCGGTGCCTGGATGCAGACGCCGCGGCCGCGACGTCTTCGTCAATCAAATGAGATCACCTGCGGGTGCCGCTTTGCTGCGGCGTTCCGCGCGCGTGCCAGCGCACGCGGAACGGTGACAAGGCGATATTGCGAGGGGCAAAAAAAAGTGCGGCCTCGAGAGGGGGACCAGCGCGGTGCAAAACCCCAATCGAGGCCGCTGACGCGTCGATCGGCGGATCGAACGCTCCTCATTTTTTCGTGAGTATTCGGTACGATATTGAGACGCGTCGGTGGCCTCATTCCAGATTTTCGATGACCGAATTTGGACGCGACCTTCGCGTGTCATCCTGCTGTCTTAGTACGCCGATCCCTCCACTTCAGCGATCGCAAGTACGATGCGGGGCAACTGCTTCTCGGAAGCGTCGGAATCGCGAATCGCGATCTCGCTTATCGCGTGTGGATGATAGCTCATGCGCGCTATCCGCCACTGCGTTCGGCTTGATCGTAAACCGCGCGCGCAACCTCTGTTAGACGTCCACGGTCATTGCCGCCGATTACGACATAGCCGACGCCGCGGTCAGCCCAGGACAGTGCGCCGTTAGTGCCCTCGCGGGTGTAGCGCATCTGCGTCGCGTCGGTTGTCGTCCTGGTTGCATAGATGGTGAAACGTTCGCCGGAGGTGCTTTCATACATCAGGAACGACGCAGGTCCCGATGGCCCCGGCAGCAGCCGTCCGCCGACCAGCTTCAACCCGCTGGATTCGAGCTCCGGCGCATGCACCGTCCGCCCGCAGCGGCGGGTCAGCCATTGCTGCAGATGCGCCTTCTCGTCGCCGGGTACTTCGACCGGATGGCGGACCTCGACCACATACAGCCGGTGCGCTTCGAGTGCATCGCCGGTGAACGCCTGGAACGCGGAGGGCGACGCCGTGACGTCATGCGCGATCCAGCCAGTCGCGCCACCCATGGCAAAAGCGGCAAAGCTTGCGGCGATTGCACCATACAGCCATTTGCGTGGCGGCCGCTGCAGCCGCTCCAGTTCGAGCCGCGGCGGCACCGGCTCGTTGGCCACCGCATCGTAGCGCGCATGCAGCGCATCCGCGACCGCGCGCCACGACTGCACCCGCTCGGCGTCCTCCGGATGTGTCGCGAGCCAGGCTTCGACGTCGCCACGGCGTTCCGTCGGCAGCTCGCCATCGACATAGGCATGCAGCTCGTCTTCCGTGATGGGAATCTTCGGATCGGTCATTGTCGTCGTCTCACTTCAGTCGAAGGCGTGGCGATCTTGCAGCCCGGGGCGATCGGCTCCAGGCTGGCCACAGCGATGGCGTCGGCAGTCAGCAGCGCGGCCGTCATTTGATCCTCCGCAGCGCCGGGCGTTCGCCGTCCAGCACCGCGCGCACATGGCCCCGGGCGCGGGCCAGCCGCGACATCACTGTGCCGATCGGAACCCCCTGGATTTCGGCGACCTCGCGATAGCTCAGTCCCTCCAACACCACGAGCACGAGCGCGGCGCGCTGTTCCTCGACCAGGGTCGACAGCGCGCGTTCGATGTCGCGGCCTTCCGCCTCGGTGCCGCTGGCGTCCGGATTATCGTCTTGCAAGGGCAGGAAATACGGCCGCCGCGCTAGCGAGCGGCGCCGGTTCTTGTTGAGGTTGGTCAGGATGGTGTAGAGCCAGCTTCTGATGTCGCCGCCGAGAAACAGCCGTTCAGCGCGCAGCGCGCGCACCAGCGTATCCTGCACCAGGTCGTCGGCGGCATCTGCGTCGCGGGCCAGCGCGCGGGCGTAACGGCGCAGCGCCGGTATCATCGCTTCCACACTCTGGCGAAACGGGCTCATCGCAAAGATCTCTCGGCTGTCGTTCCTGCGGCACAGCCTTCGATCGTGCCGCGCCCCAGCCAGCATAACCCCGGCATGACGGGCCTATTCCGACCGGCAGATCGGGGCAGGACTATGCCGCCGAGCCTTCGAAAGGGGCTATACCGGGCCAAACCGGTGGTGTACGTCCACTGCTTAACCAATTCGATGAGAAGCCGGATGCCGCAAAATTCAGGTCTGATGCAGGGCAAGCGCGGGGTTGTTCTCGGCGTCGCCAATAACCGCTCGATCGCCTGGGGAATCGCCAAAGCGGCGCGCGCGGCGGGCGCGGAGATCGCGCTGACCTACCAGGGGGACGCCTTGAAGAAGCGGGTCGAGCCCTTGGCGCAGGAGCTCGGCGCTCTCATGCTCGGCCATTGCGACGTCACCGATGCGGCCACGATCGATGCGGTGTTCGACGTGGTGAAGGAGAAATGGGGCAAGATCGATTTCGTCGTGCACGCGATCGCCTTCTCCGACAAGGACCAGCTCGACGGCCGCTACATCGAGACCACGGCCGACAATTTCTCCAAGACCATGCTGATCAGCTGCTACTCGCTGACTGCGATCGCCCAGCGCGCCGAGAAGCTGATGACCGACGGCGGCTCGATCATCACGCTGACCTATTACGGCGCCGAGAAGTGGATGCCGCATTACAACGTGATGGGCGTCGCCAAGGCGGCGCTGGAGGCGAGCGTGCGCTATCTTGCCGTGGATCTCGGCGAGAAGAACATACGCGTCAACGCGATCTCGGCCGGCCCGATCAAGACGCTGGCCTTCGCGGGCATCGCGGATTCCCGCTACCTGCTGAAGTGGAACGAGGTCAACGCGCCGCTCCGTCGCAACGTGACGATCGAGGAGGTGGGTGACAGCGCGCTCTATTTCCTCTCGGATCTCGCCCGCGGCGTCACCGGCGAGGTGCATTATGTCGATGCCGGCTACAACGTGCTGGGCATGAAGCGTCCGGACGCGCCGGACATGTCGCTCGCAAAGGACTGACGTCAAGCCGCAATGCCTGCGCCGACGATCTACTACATCCGCCACGGCGAGACGGAATGGAATGCGCTGGGCCGGCTGCAGGGCACGCAGGACATTCCGCTGAACGATCTCGGCCGGGTGCAGGCGGTTCAGGCCGGCAATATCCTCAGCGAGCTCGCCGGGCGGAATGGCCACGAACTCGCGAGGCTGCCCTTCGTGGCGAGCCCGCTGGGCCGGGCCAGGGCGACCATGGAGCTGGTGCGCCGGACGCTGCAGCTTCCCCCGGAAGACTATGCGCTCGATCCGCGGCTGCGCGAGATCGGCTACGGCAAATGGGAAGGCTTCACGCTGCCGGAGATGGAGGCTGCGGATCCCGTCTTCTACGCCCAGCGGCTGACCGAGAAATGGACCCTGGCGCCGGAGGGCGGCGAGACCTATGCTGATGTCGAGCAGCGGGTGCGGCAATGGTACGATACGCTTGACGCCGATACCGTCGCGGTTGCGCACGGCGGCACGGCGCGGGCGCTGATGGTGGCGCTCGGCTTCGCGACGCCGCAGCGCGCGGTCGATCTGCCGATCCAGCAGGGTGCGGTCTATGTGTTCGGCCCGGACGGGTTCGAGAAGTTTAGTTAGTTCATGTCATCCGGAGCGATGCGCAGCATCGAACCCGGAATCTCGAGGTTCCGGGTCTGGTCCTTCGGACCATCCCGGAACGACGGTTTGCTGATTGGTAGATCCGCTCATGTCCTTCAACACCTTCGGCCACATGTTCCGCGTCACCACCTTCGGCGAGAGCCATGGGGTGGCGATCGGCTGCGTCGTCGACGGCTGCCCGCCGCGCATTCCGCTGACCGCTGAGGAGATCCAGCACGATCTCGACCGCCGCCGTCCGGGCCAGTCGCGTTTCACGACCCAGCGCCAGGAGCCGGACCAGGTGAAGATCCTGTCCGGCGTGATGGTTCATCCCGAAACCGGTGTGCAGGTGACCACCGGCACGCCGATTGCGCTGCTGATCGAGAACACCGACCAGCGCTCGAAGGACTATTCCGAGATCAAGGACAAGTTTCGACCGGGCCACGCCGACTTCACCTACGAAGCCAAATACGGCCTGCGCGATTATCGGGGCGGCGGCCGCTCCTCGGCGCGCGAGACGGCGACGCGCGTCGCGGCCGGTGCGATCGCCCGCAAGATCCTGCCCGATGTGAAGGTGCGCGGCGCGCTGGTGCAGATGGGCCCGCACAAGATCGACCGTGCCAAATGGGATTGGGACGAGGTCGCGCGCAATCCGTTCTTCTGCCCCGACAAGGACAAGGCGGCGTTCTTCGAAGATTATCTCGACGGCATCAGGAAGAGCGGCTCCTCGATCGGCGCAGTTCTGGAAATCGTTGCCGAAGGCGTGCCGGCCGGCCTGGGCGCGCCACTCTACGGCAAGCTCGATGCCGACCTCGCGGCGGCGATGATGAGCATCAATGCCGTCAAGGGCGTCGAGATCGGCGCCGGCTTTGCCGCGGCCGAACTCACGGGCGAGGAGAATGCCGACGAGATGCGCTCCGGCAATGACGGCACGCGCTTTCTGTCCAACCATGCCGGCGGCGTCCTCGGCGGCATCGCCACGGGGCAGCCGATCGTGGTGCGCTTTGCGGTGAAGCCGACCTCGTCGATCCTCAACCCCCGCCGCACCGTCGATCGCCAGGGCAACGAGACCGAGATCTTGACCAAGGGCCGGCACGACCCCTGCGTCGGCATCCGCGCGGTGCCGGTGGGCGAAGCGATGATGGCCTGCGTGCTCGCCGACCATCTGCTGCGTCATCGTGGCCAGGTCGGATAGCTGCTCGCGCAGCGACGGCCGTTTGCCGGCAGCTTGTCGCTCGCTTAATGTTCGGCGCATGGACGTATCCAAACTACAGGACATCAAGGACTGGCTGATCGATGGCGCGCACACTTCCGTGACGCCCGAGCAGATGATGTCTGCCTTCTGCGAACGCATGGTGGCTCTGGGCGTGCCGCTATGGCGGACCGGCATCTTCGTCCGCACCCTGCACCCAGAGATTCTCGGCCGCAATCTGATCTGGCGCCCGGGTGCGGAGGTCCAAGTCGGCAGCGTCGACTTCAGCTTCCTGGAATCGCCGATGTTCAGGACGAGCCCGCTCTCGGCGGTGTTCGAGCGCAGCGGCGAATTCAGGATGGATCCGACCTCTCCCGATGCGGAGCGATTTCCTCTTCTGCTGGACCTGCGCGCCGAAGGCGGGACCGACTATATCGCCCTGCCTCTGGCGTTCCACGATGGCTCGGTGAACGCGTCGAGCTGGACCACCAGATGCCCGGGCGGTTTCACCGACGTGCACATGCAGGCGATCCGCGCGGTACTTCCGGCGCTCGCGCGCAACATCGAGATTGTGACACTGCAGCGGACCGCCGCGATGCTGCTCGACACCTATGTCGGTAACCGCGCCGGCGAGCGCATTCTCGGCGGCCAGATCCGTCGTGGCCACGCCGATACGATGCATGCGGCGATCTGGCTGTCGGACCTGCGTGGCTTCACGTCGCTGTCCGACCGGCTGCCGGCCGAGACCGTCGTCGAGATCCTCAATCATTATTTCGATTGCCAGGTCGCCGCGATCGGAGAGCAGGGCGGCGAGGTGCTGAAGTTCATGGGCGATGGTCTGCTCGCGGTGTTTCCGATCGCCGAGCGGGACGGCGATCCTGCGGAGGTCTGCGCTCGCGTGCTTGCCGCCGCGCGTGCCTCGCGCGCAAGCGTCGCCGCGCTCGAATACTCAGTCGGAGATACGATCGAGCGCTTCCGCTTCGGCGTGGCGCTGCACGTCGGCAAATTGCTCTACGGCAATATCGGCGGCGGCAACCGTCTCGATTTTACTTGCATCGGTCCGGCGGTGAACCTCGCTGCACGCCTGGAAAAGCTCACCTCGCGGCTGAAGCGCACCATCGTGGCCTCGGAGACGTTCGCCGGGGTGTCCGGTGAAGACTGGATCGAGCTCGGCGCATTTCCGATCGCTGGCTTCTCGACCGAGCAAAAAGTGTTCGGATTGCGCGAGGAGGCCGCAGCTTAGCTGTTATTCCTCCGGCTCGGTGGTGAACAGCAGCGGATAGCCTTTCGCACGGCCGGCGTCGGTGGCGCGCGTCGCCTTGGTCTCGGCCACGTCCTTGGTGAAGACGGCGACCACGCAGACGCCGCGCTGGTGCGCCGTGATCATCACCTTGTAGGCCTCGTCCTCGGTCATGCGGAATTCCGCCTTCAGCACCGAGACGACGAACTCACGGGGCGTGAAGTCGTCATTGACCAGGATCACCTTGTAGAGACGCGGGCGCTCGACCTTGGTCCGAACCCTGGTCCTGACCTTCGTCTCCGGCTTGGTGACAGCGTCATTCATTCCAGCGGCACCCATCCTGGTGAAAGGACCGGTCGACCATACAGTTTCCGACTCGGCCGGGGAACTACGGGGTTGCAGGTCAGCCCGGCATGCCTGCTTTATTGCCGGCATCCGGTATGACAGAGCTAACTCGAATGTGAATGGGGCCGCTCGTTCCCACCTTGCCGTCGGCGGATTGCATGTCACCATCCCTCCATACGATTGGAGGGCGGCATGCGCTGGTGGATTTCGATCGGAACCCTGTGCGTCATGGGCGTGCTGGACTGGGGGGACGTCGTACAGGTCAGCGCGGCCCCCAGGGCGCAGCCGACCCAGCAACCGCAGCAACTGAATGAGAAAGAAGCGGGCAGCGTCGACGTTGAACTCATTCTTGCGGTCGATGTCTCCTATTCGATGGACCTCGATGAGCTCGCGATCCAGCGCGAAGGCTACGCCCAGGCGATCGCCTCGAAGGAATTCCTGCAGGCGCTGAAGAACGGTCCGAACGGACGCATTGCCATCACCTATTTCGAATGGGCGGCCTCCGGCGACCAGAAGATCATCATTCCCTGGCGCTTGATCGAGGGGCCGGAGAGCGCGGATGCCGTATCAGCGGAGATCATGAAGACGCCGATCCGCCGCGCCTCGCGCACGTCGATCTCGGGGGCGATCAATTTCGCGATGCCGCTGTTCGATGAAGATCCCTATCGGGGATTGCGGCGGGTCATCGACATTTCCGGCGACGGGCCCAACAACAGCGGCGGGCCGGTCACGATCGCGCGCGATGAAGCTGTTTCCAAAGGCATCGTGATCAACGGCTTGCCCGTCATGGTGAAGGAGCCGTCCTTCTCGACGATGGATATCGAGAATCTCGATCTGTACTACAAGGACTGTGTCACCGGCGGCACGGGCTCCTTCGTGATACCGATCAAGAGCCGGGAAGAATTCAAAGAGGCGATCCGCACCAAGCTGTTGATGGAAGTCGCCGGTCGTATACCCGAGCGCCACATCGTGCCGGTCGCCGACGAGCCGAGGGAGCCACGGGTGTCCTGCACCATCGGCGAGAAGATCTGGCAGGACAGGTGGGGGCGGTAGGGGGTCCCCGGCGGAGCTCATGTCAAGGCCGCTTCTGCCACGAACTCGCGGGTGAGCGCCGCGGCCATCGCGCGATCCGGACGTGCGGAAGCTGCGCGCGAGCGCTGGCTCAGCCTTTGGCCCGGAACATGTCACATCAAAGACACACCCAAGGCTAAAAACCGTAGGTTGTGCGGCGGTTCTGTTCTCGTGCCACGATGCTGCCCTGATCTGTTGGCGACCTTGGCCTCGCTGGGGCGGAGGCGCATAGAACATGCGTACTATCGACCGTGACGACAGGAACTTTGGGGTCAACTGTGGCCCAGTGCATGATCTGGAAGGGCGCGATGCGGCTTTCCGAAAGAGATCATGTTCAGTCGACCATCTCGAGCGCGATAGCGGTTCGACCCGATCCGATCGCGCTCCAGCCGGCCGGGCGCCGGATCTCGCTCGCGGCCAGGTCGGCCGCAAGCTGACGCAGGCGGCAGCCGTCGGTCTGCTTGCAGTCTCCCTTGCAGCGTGCGCGCAATCATCGGTCGTCAGCAGGCAGGCGGGGCTTGCTGCTCCCCCCAGGCAGGCCATGCTCGAGCCGCCGCACCGGGAGGTTCGCCACGTTGCCCGGGCTTCGATCGTGCGCCTCCGCGAGCCGGAGAAGCGCACCGTCGTCGCCGCGCCCGGCGGCTTACGCGGCGTTGCGAGCTTCTATACGGAGGAACAGCAGACCGCGAGCGGCGAGAGATTCGATCCGCATGAGCTGACGGCGGCGCATCCCAGCCTGCCGTTCGGCACGCGCCTGCAGGTCACCAACGTCACCACCGGAAAGTCGGTGGTCGTGCGCGTCAATGATCGCGGCCCGTTCGTGAAGGGACGGGTGGTCGACGTGTCCTACTCGGCGGCCGAAGCGCTCGGCATGACCCATTCCGGCGTCGCCAATGTGAAGCTCGACGTGGTGCGGTGAAGCGCCTGGGGCGAGGAGCCCGCGCGCTCAACGCACCAGTCGCGCCACCAGCTCGACGTGCGGCGTATGGCGGAACTGATCGACCGGCATCACGGTCTCGAGCCTGTAGCCGCCGTCGATCAATAGCCTGACGTCGCGCGCGAACGTGGTGACGTTGCAGGACACGGCAACCACCACAGGGACCTTGCTTGCCGCTAGCTGCTTCGCCTGGGCCTGCGCGCCCTGGCGCGGCGGATCGAACACGACGGCGTCGAAATCGCGCAGCTCCTGCGGCATCAGGGGGCGGCGGAACAGGTCCCGTGTCTCGGCTTTGATCGGCTTCAAGCCGGGCGTATTCGCCGACGCTTTCTGCAGCGACATCACCGCAGCGGCATCGCTGTCGAGTGCGGTGACCCGCGCGGTCGACGCCAGCCGCAGCGCGAACGGTCCGACGCCGCAAAACAGGTCAGCGACGTGTTTGGCGCGGCCGATCCGCTCGCCCACCAGCTTCGCCAGGGTCTCTTCGCCGGCCACGGTCGCCTGCAGGAACGAGCCCGGCGGCAGCGTCACCTGCGCCGCGCCGATGCTGATGACCGGTGCATTGCGCATCAGCACCAGTTCGCCATGACGCGTCAGCCGCGCCAGCCGGTGCTGCTCGGCGACGACAGACAGCGCCGTGATCCGCGGCGACGGCAGTGGACCGGAGCCGCGGATGTCGACGTCGAGGCCGTTATTGGTGGCGGTGGCCTGGATGTCGAGCGGCTTGCCGGTCGGCTTGAGCGCTTCGGTCAAGGCCCATGCGGCTTCCAACGCGCCATCGAGGCCAGGATCAAGGATGGGGCAGCGATCGATCGGGATGATGTCGTGGCTGTTGGCGGCCGAGAAGCCGACCCTCAGCACCTCGTGCGTGCCCATCCGCGCATGGAAGGTGGCGCGGCGGCGGCCGGCGCCGTGCGCGTCGACCAAAGCTCCGACGTCGCAATCGACCTTGGCGGCCCTCAACGTCTCGACCACGAGATTGCGCTTCCAAGCCTGATACGCATCCACCTGCCAATGCTGGATGGCGCAGCCGCCACAGACGCCGAAATGTGGGCAGAAGGGGGTGATCCGCTCGGGGCTCGGGGTCTCCACGGCGAGCAGCTTGCGCCGGTCGGGATGGCCGGGGATATCGGCGGCTTCGACCGTTTCGCCTCCCAACGTATAGGGCACGTAAAGCGCTTCACCGTCGGTGAGCGAGACGCCATCGCCGCGATGGCCGACATGATCGATCAGGAGCCGCTCAACCATGGCGCCGCGCTCCAAGGAAGAATTCGGCATTGCCGTCGCCGCCGGTGATCGGCGAAGGAAACACCTCGATCCCGGTGCAGCCGAGCGAGGCGGCGAAGGCGGCGATATCGTCGCAGACCTCTTGGTGTACGGCCGGATCGCGGATGATGCCGCCCTTGCCATGGGCGCCCTTGGCCTCGAATTGCGGCTTGATCAGCGCGAGCAGGCTCATCGGCGAGGCCGCAAGCGACAGCGCGACCGGCAAGACCAGCTTCAGCGAGATGAAGCTGACGTCGATCACGACCACGTCGGGCCGCTGCGGCAGCCGCTTGCCTTCGAAAGAGCGGATGTCGGTCGTCTCCATCGAGACGATCCGCGGATGCTCCCGCAGCGACGGATGTAGCTGATCGCGGCCGACGTCGATGGCGAACACCAGCGCCGCGCCGTTCGCGAGCAAGACCTCGGTGAAGCCGCCGGTCGAGGCGCCGACGTCGAGGCAGACGTGATCCTCGATTTCGATCGGGTAACGCTCCAGCGCGCCGGCGAGCTTCACGCCGCCACGCGAGACGTAAGGATGCGCCGGCTCGGCCTGCAGATCAGCATCGAGCGGAATGGTTTCGGAGGCCTTCGCGACCTGCTTGGCGTTGGCGAAGACGAGGCCGGCCTCGATCGCGGCCTGCGCCCGTGCGCGGCTCTCGAACAGGCCGCGTTCGACCAAGAGGAGATCAGCGCGTTTGCGAGGAGGGGGCATGAGTTGATCGGTCGGCTTTTATGAGTTGTGAAGCTCGCGCACCAAATTCGCTGTCGTCCCGGGCAAGCACCGACGCGCATCGCGCGTCGATGCGCCGACCCGGGACCCATAACCACAGGACGCAGTTGACGGGAAGGGATCTAACCACTCGTCTGCCACAAACAACGTCCTGTGGTTATGGGTCCCTGCGTTCGCAGGGACGACAGCAGGAATCGTGAAGAGCATGATGCCCTACAGTGAGATGCGTTGGTGGGCAAAGGCGCGTGGCTTCCGGCGTTCCCTAGGTCGTATCGCAATTGACGCCTCGCGCCCACCCTACGGATCCGTGCCCAGCAGCCGCTCGGCTGCCAGCTTGACGCAAATCTCGAACGCCGCGAGATCGTGCCAGACATCCTCCGGCGGTTCGCGCGGCGTCACCAGCGGAAAGCCATGCAGGTCGAGCGCGTGGATCATCATCAGATTGTCGCTGAGCCCGAAATCTTCAACCGCCAAGCCTTCGATATCCGTCAGCAAGCTGCCTTGCGTCATCACGGTCGTGAAGCGCTGCGCGCGCTCGGCGTAGACGGAGGGATCGTTGGAATAGCCGAGGCAGAGCTTGCCACGGCCTGCCATGTAGCCGAGCTCATAGACGGTGCCGGCATCGGCGCCAGGGCCGCGAAACGGAGTGAGATTGGCGATGATGGCGTCGGCCTGATGCATCATCGCCGCGTTGCCGTGGAAGATATCGAGCGAGATCGTGGCCGATGCCAGATCGACTGTGTTGTCGAGCGGATAGAGGCCGAAGAGGCCGTGGCGGGCGCAAATTCCGACCTTCTGGCGCCCGACCTCGACTGCATCCGGCAGGAACACGTCGGGACCTGCCAGATAGATCTTCATGGATCACCCAAAGCCGCGCTGCGACAGCGCTCAGGCGAGCTTGACGACCTCGGCCTTGTAGTCCTTGCCGAGCGCCTCGAACACCTTGCGCACGATGCCCTTGGCGTCGAGCCCGGCGTGGGCATACATCGCCGCCGGCGTATCGTGATCAAGGAATTCGTCCGGCAGCACCATGGAGCGCATCTTCAGCCCGCCGTCGAGCATGCCTTGATCGGACAGGAACTGCATCACATGCGAGCCGAAACCGCCGATCGAGCCTTCCTCGATCGTGATCAGGATCTCATGGTCGCGGGCGAGCTTGAGGACCAGCTCCTCGTCGAGCGGCTTCATGAAGCGCGCATCCGCGATCGATGCCGATAGTCCGAGGGCGGCGAGTTCGTCGGCCGCCTTCTCACATTCGGCCAGACGGGTGCCGAACGAGAGCAGCGCAATCTGCTTGCCCTGTCGGATCATGCGGCCCTTGCCGATCTCCAGGGGAACGCCGAACTCCGGCATCTCGACGCCGCGGCCTTCGCCGCGCGGATAGCGCACCGCGCTCGGGCGATCGTTGATCGCGACCTGGGTCGCCACCATGTGCACGAGTTCGGCTTCGTCGCTGGCGGCCATGATCACCATGTTCGGCAGGCAGCCGAGATAGGCGTTGTCGAACGAGCCGGCATGGGTGGCACCGTCGGCGCCGACCAGGCCGGCGCGGTCGATGGCAAAGCGGACCGGCAGGCTCTGGATCGCGACGTCGTGCACGATCTGGTCGTAGCCGCGCTGCAGGAAGGTCGAGTAGATCGCGCAGAACGGTTTGTAGCCTTCAGCCGCAAGACCTGCGGCGAAGGTCACCGCATGCTGCTCGGCGATACCGACGTCGAATGTGCGCTTCGGGAACGCCTTGGCGAAGATGTCGATGCCGGTGCCGGAGGGCATCGCGGCGGTGATGCCGACGACCTTGTCGTCCTTCTCTGCTTCTTTCACCAGGCTCTGGCCAAACACGTTCTGATAGGCCGGCGCGTTCGGCTTGGCCTTCGCCTGGGTGCCGGTGGCGACGTCGAACTTGACCACGGCGTGATATTTGTCGGCGGAGGCCTCCGCCGGCGGATAGCCCTTGCCCTTCTGGGTAACGACGTGGACCAGGATCGGCCCGGTCTCCATGTCGCGGACGTTCTTCAGCACCGGCAGCAGGTGATCGAGATTATGGCCGTCGATCGGGCCGACGTAATAGAAGCCGAGCTCCTCGAACAGTGTGCCGCCGTCCATCATGAAGCCGCGGGAATATTCCTCGACGCGGTTGGCGCGGTTGGCCAGCACCTTCGGCAGGTGCTTGTTGATCTGCTTCGCCGCCTCGCGCAGCGTGCGGTAGGTCTTGCCAGAATAGAGCCGCGACAGATAGGCGGACATGGCGCCGACGGGCGGCGCAATCGACATGTCGTTGTCGTTGAGGATCACGATCAGGCGCGAGTTCATGGCGCCGGCATTGTTCATGGCCTCGTAGGCCATGCCGGCGGACATCGCGCCGTCGCCGATCACGGCAATCACGTTGTTCTTGCCGCCGGAGAGGTCGCGGGCGACCGCCATGCCGAGGCCCGCCGAAATCGAGGTGGAGGAGTGCGCCGCACCGAACGGATCGTAGTCGCTCTCGGCGCGCTTGGTGAAGCCGGAGAGGCCGCCGCCCGTGCGCAGGGTGCGGATGCGGTCGCGGCGGCCGGTCAGGATCTTGTGCGGATAGGCCTGATGGCCGACGTCCCAGATTAGGCGATCGCGCGGGGTATCGAAAACATAATGGATGGCCGTGGTCAGCTCGACCACGCCGAGGCCGGCACCGAAATGGCCGCCCGTCACCGAAACCGCGTCGATCGTCTCCTGACGCAACTCGTCCGCCACCTGCCGGAGCTGCTCCACCTTGAGCCGACGCAGATCGTCCGGTGTCTTGATGGTATCGAGAAGCGGCGTTTTACTAAATGTGGTCACGGCGATATTCCAATTTTGCAGGTCGGGTTCAAGGGCCGACGTGAGACGGGTTCATCGTAGCAGGCGGCGACACCAAGTCGGATCCAGGACGTCGAATCCAGGTCTCATCCGCGCGGGCCGAAGCCGCGGAACAAGCCTAACCGCGCTTCGGATCCCTCTATGTGATGCAAATCACTCTTGGCGGCGTCATTGTCCTCGTCATTTCGCCAAGTCGCGTTCAGCTCATTTTCTCGTGGTTTTTCAGGCAGTTACTTCCGCCATCCCAGCGTGGACGGGGCCTCCAAAAGCCCACAGTTCCGAACCCCTTTACACCAAAGTGCGTCTTAAAGCCAAGCCAGCGGAATATGGCAAGCCCCTCATCGGGTCCTTCCGGCAACACCTAACCCCGGCGGCGTGCGGTGGGTTCCACGTAGCTGCCCAAATCGGCGGCAGCAGGCGGTTCGGACGCGCCGGGCGGGTCCAACACCACCCAGCTGCTGTCGCGGGTCTTGGCGTCGTTTGTCGTGACGACCGCAAGGGCTGCCTCAGGATGAGCCATGCGCTCGCGGAGCGGGACCGGGCCGCAGACGATCATGAAGAAATCGTAGGCGTGGGGCCGTTCGTTGGCCATCACGAACTGGAAGTGCACCCGGAAGAACTGCCAGCGGAACAGCTTGTAGTGGTCCGGCTTGATGATCTCCCGGAAGCGCACCGACACGATGGTCGGATTGCGTCGTTCGGCGCTCAGCTTGATGCCGTGGGCGGCGATCGGATCGAACAGGAAGAAGTTCATCACGTCCTTGCGCGCCTGGCAGTCGATCCAGTCGACCTGCGGCGTGACCGCAAGTTCGGCAAGATGGGCGCGGAAGTCGGCGGCGGCCTTATGGAAGCCGACGATCGGGAAATTACCGCCGAGCGTCAGCAGCATCAGCCGGGCTCTGCCGCGGCCGAGGGCGGGATCGAGCTTCAATGCGCGGGCCAGGATCTCGGCGGCCAGGAACGAGCCGGAGCTGTGGCCGACGATGACGATCTCGTCGGCATCGCTGTTACGCGCCACCTCGGTCAGGTATTGCGCGAAACGGTCGATGCGCCGATCCCATTCGGGACGGCCGCGATGGGCGTATTGCCAAGTCCAGATCGTGTCGCAGAGCAGGTAGAGCACGTAGGTCTGGTTTTCGAAGTAGCGCAGCGCGCCCCACAGCAGGGCGAAGAAAACGGCTGCGCCTGCGGTGAAACTGAGGGGAGAGGGCACGCCGAGCGCGCCCAACCCCTTGCCGAAGACGAAGCCGACCGCCGCCGCGCCCAGCGCTTCCAGCAGCAGGATGATGTGCGGCCAGGTGATGAAGGTCGCAAACCGCCAGTTCGCCCGCCAGAACCGGGCGATGGTGCCGCGGAACATCAGCCGCCAATAGATCCACACCGCCTCCAGCACGATGCGCCAAATCGGCGCGGTGAGGTCGTTCTGAATGAAATCCTCGAAGCGCAGGAAGTCATAGGCGGTGCGGGTCTGCCAGGTCTCGCCCTTGGTCTCGATCGACCAGGAGGCAATGTCGCCATCGGAGCTGGAATGCGGCCGGCTGATCGTCGCGTTGACCCCGTAGAGGCGGCCGAACTTGCGCAGCTCGGTCCGGAACATGCGGTAATATTGCGCAAGCCCGCGCGGGTCGTAGCCCTGCACATAGATGATATGGCGGTTCTGCACGCGCACGCGGGTTGGCAATCCCTTGAATGAACTGGATGAGGACGGGGTCGAAAGCGTCGCTGGTATTGGCCGGCGTTCCAACTTCGCGCGGCTGCCCCGGGCAAACGGCCTGGCGGTCTCCTCCTCGCCGTGGACTATAGCAGCCCGGTCCGCCCTCCAGGACAGATTTGCGAAAGTTTTGGGCTGCTATGCACGATCGAGAGGCGGCTGTCCCGCGGTGAATGCGCGCAGCCCGAAGTGGTCAATCATTCGCAGTTGAAATGCGGCACGGCCGATGCGGCCGGCCCGGAGTGCCCATCTCGCCCTAACGAGAGGGGCTGGAACTCACTGAACGTCGAGCGGCTCGACGCCGACCGGTTGGCCGTTGGCGTCGGTGGTGATCTTCTCGACCCGCGCTTCGGCCTGCCGCAGCAGCTCCTCGCAGCGCCGCTTCAAGGCCTCACCCCGTTCATAGATGGCCACCGACTCCTCCAGCGGCACCTTGCCCTCCTCGAGTCGCTTGACGATCGATTCCAACTCTTCGATCGCACGCTCGAACGACAGTGTCTTGACGTCGGGGAGGGTGTTGTCTGCCATACCGGGTTCCTGCGATTAGCGCTCCGCGGCCGGGATTCGACCGGGGCCGGCTTTTACACCCCGCCGCCGGTCATGTCAGGCCCCCGGCGGGCCGTGGAACCTGCGGATCGAAGGAAGCTGGGGATCATGCCCCGGTCAGCGCCGCGACATGGGCGGCGACCGATTCCTTCAGGCCCTGCAGATCGTAGCCGCCCTCCAGCACCGAGACCACGCGGCCGCCTGCGGTCTTGTCGGCAAGGTCCATCAGCTTGCGGGTGACCCAGCCGAAATCCTCGGCGCGCAGATTGAGCGAGGCCAGCGGATCGCGGTAATGCGCGTCGAAACCTGCGGAGATGAGGATTAGTTCGGGGCTGAACTTGGTGAGCTGCGGCAGGATCAGGTTCTCGAAGGCCGAGCGGAATTCGAGGCTGCCGTCCTCCGAGGCCAGCGGCGCATTCACGATGGTATCGTGGTCGCCGCGCTCGCTGCGCGCCCCGGTGCCGGGAAACAGCGGCATCTGATGCGTCGAGCAGTACATCACGCTCTTGTCGGCCCAGAAGATGTCCTGGGTGCCGTTGCCGTGGTGGACGTCGAAATCGACGATGGCCGCGCGCTCGATGCCGAACTGGCGCTGCGCATAGCGCGCGGCAATCGCGACATTGTCGAAGAAACAGAAGCCCATCGGCTTGCCGATCTCGGCGTGGTGGCCGGGCGGACGCACCGCGACAAACGCGTTGCGGTGGCTGCCGGACATCACGGCGCTGGTCGCGGCGACCGCGCCGCCGACCCCGCGCATCACCGCTTCCCAGGTGCCGGGTGACATCGACGTGTCGCCGTCGAGATAGATCACACCCGAGGTCGGCGCGACGTGCCTCAGCTCGGTGACATAGTGCTCCTGGTGGCACAGCAGCACCAGGTCGAGATCGCCCTCCGGCGCTTCGTCGCGGTCGAGCAGCGCGAAGCGCTCCTCGGTCAGCGCCTCCTCGACGGCGCGCAGCCGGTCGGCGCGCTCCGGATGTCCCGATGGCGTGGCGTGATCGAGGCAGGCGGGATGGGAGAGATACAGCGTGGACATACGGGACCCAGGCCCTCGCGCGTTGCGGTTGAAACCCCTAATCTAGGCGCTGGCGGCAGGCTCGGGAAGAGCCGGGAGCGCTGAGGGACGGGTTTCCCTCATGGCGCCCGGTTGCTGATCCGGTCCCGCGCGGGCGGCGCCAGCGGGCTGTTGTCCTTCAGATAGGCGAACAGCGCCTCGTCGTCATACCGGCCGGTCAGCGCCTCGCGCCCGCGTTTGAACGCGGTAAAATTGTCGCCGCCGAGCGCGAGATAGGTGTTGATGGTCACGCGATACGATGCCGCGGGATCGATCGGCGTGCCGCCCAGCCTCATCGAGGCCGCATCGATCCGTTCGCCATCGGGCTTGGCCGGATCGAAGGCGTAGGAAAATCCCCTCGACACCTGCAGGATGCGCGGCCGCTTCGGATCGTGCCATTGCTGCTCCAAGGCCGCCTTGATGTCGGCGCCCGTCAGCGTCACCGTCACCAGCTGGTTGCGGAAGGGCTGGCTGGCGAACACCTCGGCATAGGTCGCCGGGCCACCGTCCGCGCGTCTGACAAGGTCGGTGCGGATGCCGCCGGGATTGGTCATCGCGAGCACGGCGCCGCCCTTGTCGGCCGCCGCCGTGGCAGCGAGCTGCGCGTCGGCCACGACGTCGCCGAGCACGCTTTCGCCCGATGCATTCGGCAGCCGCGACAAGCTCTCGGTGATGATGCCTGCGGGCCGGTTGGCGATCGGGCTCGCGACCTTGTCGTAAGTCTCGATCAGCGCGGTCTGGTCGGCATCCTTGGGCAGGGTGTTCCGCACGATCACATTGTCGGCCTTGGCGCTGATCACGTCGCGCGTCGCCGGGTCGAGCTTGACGTCGATCGCGGTCACCAGCGTGCCGAACTTGTCGCCCGAGGTCACCAGCCGGCCGTCGATCTCGCAGACATAGGCCTGGTGGGTATGGCCGGAGATGACGAGGTCGACCGCCCGGTCGAGCTTCTTGACGATCGCGACGATCGGGCCCGAGATGCCCGGGCATTCATTATAGCCGCCGCTGGGCCAGCCGCCCTCGTGGATCAGCACCACGATCGCTTCCACGCCCTTGGCCTTCAATTCAGGAACCAGCGCATTCACGGTCTCCGCCTCGTCGCGAAAATCCAATCCGGCCGCCGCGGCCGGCGAGATGATCTCGGACGTCCCCTTCAAGGTCAGGCCGATGAAGGCGACCGGAATGCCCTCGAACGTCCTGATCTCGTAGGGCGGAAATACGGTCTTGCCGGTCTCCGTCACGACCGTCGAAGCGGCGAGATAATGGAAGTCCGCGCCGCGGAACGGATGCGGGCCCTGGCAGCCGTCTTTCGGATGACAGCCGCCGTTCTGCATCCTGAGCAACTCGTCCTTGCCCTCGTCGAATTCGTGGTTACCGACCGAGGCGATCGCGAGCCCCATCAGCGACAGCGATTCGATCGTCGGCTCGTCGTGAAACATGGCCGACAGGAACGGGCTCGCGCCGATCAGATCGCCCGCGGCGACGAAGATGCTGTTGGCGTGGTTGCCGCGCAGCTGCTTCACCAGGCTCGCCATCTGCTCGGCCCCGCCGGCGGGGACGAGCGTGGTCTTGGTCGGGTCGGTGGGATCGCTGATCCGGATGCCCGATGCGGGCGGCTTCAGATTGCCGTGAAAATCGTTGATCGCAAGAATGCGCAGGTCGACCGGCAGACCGCGCTCGGCGCGGGCGGGTGCGAAGCTGATCAGGAGACAGGCGAGGATCGCGCAGCAGCGAAATGTCATGGCGGACTCATAAAGCGGGGAGGCGACACTGTCACGAAGGCGGCTGCGATTGCGTGGCGTTCGCCGTGATGACATAACGAGAGTCAATCAAAGCAAGAAATCGGGAGGTTTCGATGAAAAGGTTGATGGTCGTGGTCGCGGGCATGCTGCTTGCCACCCAGGCCGCAGCGCAGTCGCTGCCGGACTTCATGCGCGACATGATCAAGCACTGGAACACTCCGACCGAGCCGTTCAAGGTCATCGATAACATCTATTACGTCGGCACCGACGGGCTGGCCTCCTATCTCGTGACCACGCCGCAGGGGCACATCCTGATCGACACCGCGATGCCGGAGGCCACCGGGCAGATCGAGGGCAGCATCGCCAAGCTCGGCTTCAAGGTCGCCGATATCAAATACATCATCAACACCCACGCTCATATCGATCACACCGGCGGCCTTGCGCAGATCAAGCAGGAATCCGGCGCGCAGATGGTGGCCGGCGCAAAGGACCAGCCGCTGCTCGAAGGCGGCTATTATCCCGGCCGCGAGGAAGAGAAGCATCTGATGTTTCCGCCGGTGAAGGTCGATCGCGCCGTGCACGAGGGCGATACCATACAGCTCGGCGGCGTCACGCTGACGGCGCACGAAACTCCCGGACACTCGCCCGGCTGCACCAGCTGGACCACGACCGTGAAGGACGGCGAGGCGACACGCAGCGTGATCTTCTTCTGCAGCGCGACGGTGGCGCTGAACCGCCTGGTCGGACGACCGACCTATCCCGGCATCATCGACGACTACAAGAAGACCTTTGCGTGGTCGAAGACCGTGCATCCCGATATCCTGCTGGCGCCGCATCCCGAGATGTACGACATGGCCGGCAAGCGCGCGAAGATCGCCGCGGGCGCGCCGAACCCGTTCGTCAAGCCGGGCGAGTTCAACGCCTATCTCGACAAGCTGGAGACGCAGTTCGCCGACGGCCTCGCCAAGCAGACGGCCGCGGCGGGGGCGGCGAAGTAGGTCGGTCGTCGATGCTGATGGCGTTCTTGGCGTCAGGCTCCGGGCGGCCCGGCCTCAAAGCTTCTTCCGCTCCAGGAACGCCTTGAAGGCGGCCACGGCTTCCTGCGAGCTCATCCGCTCGCCGAAAATATGCGCCTCCTGGTCGATGCGGCGGGTCAGCTCGTCCGGCGGGGTGCGGATGAGCTTGCGCGAGATCGCCACCGCTTCCGCCGGCAGCCGGCAGATCTCGCGCGCGACCTTGTGCGCCTCGACCTCGGTGTGACCCGGCGCCACCACCGTATTGACGAAGCCGGCAATGTGGGCTTCCGCCGCCGTCATGTTTCGTCCCATCACCAGCATGGCGAAAGCGCGCTGATAGCCCATGGTCTGCGGCATCAACAGGCTGGAGGCGCCTTCCGGCACGAGACCGAGCCGCAGGAACGGCGTCGAGAAGGTCGCCGCCGTCGAGGCCAGCACATAGTCGCAGTGAAACAGCATCGTCGTGCCGATGCCGATCGCGACCCCGTCGACGGCGGCGATGATCGGCTTCACGTTATGCGCCAGCGAATACAGGAACTTCACCATGTTGGAAGTGCGCACCGCCTCGCTATTGACGGTGCCGGCATGCAGGAATTCCTCCAGATCGTTGCCGGAGGTGAAGACGCCGGAGCCGCCGGTGATCATCAGGCAGCGGATGTTCGGATTGTTCTGCGCGGTGTCGATCGCATCCGTCATGCCGCGATACATGGCTTGCGTGATCGCGTTCTTCTTCTCCGGGCGGCGGAGCTTGATCACCCGCGCCTCGCCCTCGTCGGTGACGATCAGATGGTCGGTCATGCCAGTCCTGCCTTGCGCCGGCGGCGTGCGCCGCCGCCTGCGCCTGAGTCTTTCCGATCTCCAGCCTACATCATTCGTGCGACAGGCCAAGCGGCGTGCGGGCCTTTGCCGCGGGGCGGGACTTCAATCGGAGCGGCAAATGGCTGTGCGTGGTTAAGAGCCGCTTGCAGCTGCAGCGCAGGGTCGCTCAACATCCCCGGCAGATGCTGGGCACGCCGTATCTCAGCAACCGGTCGTTCTCCTTGACGGTCTGGCGCTCCAGCTTCGCGCGCTGCCGTTTCGACAGATGCCGCCATTGGCGAGCATAGCCAAGGCGCGGCGAATAGACCGGCTGCGTCGAGTTCAAAGGCGCCACGCTCGGCACCGGGACCGGCGCCAGGTTGGGCTGCGGGAGCGGCGGAATCCGCGCCGCATTGCCGATGCCCGAGGGATCACGCACCGAGCCGTTGAGCCCGTTGATGTTGGCCGGTCCGAGCGGAATCCCGCTGGTCCCGGAGTCCTGGGCGTGCGCGGGGCCGCAGAGCAGGAATGACGCCGCAAGGCCGGCCAGCGACGCGCGATGCAGGACGGTTCGGAACGCGGAGGCCGCGGGCGGGCGGGTCATCGAGGCGGGGCTTTCAAAAAGGGCAAGCTGATCAACGCGCGAGACCACCGCCAGTTCCGGCAATGGCGAAGCCTTCGCGGTGCCGTGCGCGGCGCATCACAGCCGCCGGGCAGCGATGTCGGCAAGAAATGGCGCCACACTTGTTACTCCCGCCGTTCGATCGTCCGGTGTCAGAACCATCTCACGACGAACCGCGCGAAGACGCAAATGAATTGCATGTCAGCCGCGTCAGCGGCACCGCGCTTACACCAGGAGGATCGAGCCATGACTGCAACAGCCGAGACCGGACGGATAGGCGCAGAGCCCACGATGAAGCGGCCGGCGATCGTATCGGCGCAAGCCTGGGAGGCGGCGCGCCTTGAGCTGCTCGCGAAGGAGAAGGCCCAGACGCGGGCGCGTGACGCGCTGGCCGCCGAGCGGCGGCGCATGCCGTGGATGGCGGTGGAGAAGGATTATGTGTTCGAGGGGCCGGCGGGCAGGGTCAGCCTGCGCGAGTTGTTCGCCGGCCGGCATCAGCTCATCGTCTACCGCGCCTTCTTCGAGCCGGGCGTGTTCGGCTGGCCCGACCATGCCTGCCGCGGCTGCTCCATGGTGGCCGACCAGGTCGCCCATCTCGCTCATCTGAATGCCCGCGACACCACGCTCGTCTTCGCCTCGCGGGCGCCACAGGCCGACATTGCCAGGCTGAAGGCGAAGATGGGCTGGACCATGCCGTGGGTCACCATCACCGACAGCTTCGATGTCGATTTCGGCGTCGACCAGTGGCACGGCACCAACGTGTTCTTCCGCGACGGTGACCGCGTCTTCCGCACCTATTTCATCAACAATCGCGGCGACGAGCAGATGGGCGGCACCTGGAACTATCTCGACATCACGCCGCTCGGCCGCCAGGAGGTCTGGGAGGATTCGCCGGAAGGCTATCCGCAGACGCCGACCTACAAATGGTGGAATTGGCACGACAGCTATGTCGAAGGCGCCGCACCGGACAAGCGGTGGGTCGAGGTGTCCGACGCCGGCGAAGCGGCGTTCCGCAAGCGGGGCTGATGCTCTCAGCTCCGCGTTCGCAGCTTTCTGCAGCGATCGCGGCGACGACCGGTGAGGAGCGCGACGATGAGGAGTGGCGGCGGGCCGCGCACAGGCACGCCACTCCTCCGCTGTCGGCCCGGGCAAACGCCTCGGCGTCGTCGAAGCGCCGACCCGGGACTTCGACTACGGCGCCGTTGGCCGCTACCGGAAGGCCACTCAGGCGGTGACGCTCTGGCTCGACGTCGCGCTTGCGCCGCTGCTGGCGCCGCTGGCCGTGCCGCCGTTGGTGGTTCCTTGCGCATTGTAGGTCTGGGCGCCCTTGCTGCTGTTGCCGCCAGAGCTGGCGGCCGCGCTCTTGGTCACTTCGGACGAACCGTCGGAATAGGTGATGGTCGTGGTGGTGACGCCGTCGATGGTGATCGAGACCTCGCTGACCACCGTTTTGCTCGACGACGAGCCGCCGCTGCCCGAGGAGCTGCTGGAGGAACTGCTGGACGCGCTGCTGGTCGCGTCGGCGTCGGAGGACGATGCGGCCTGCGATGTCGCGGAAGTCTGAGACGTCGCGGACGTGGATTGCGTGGAGGTGGCGGCCTGGGTCGTGGCGGCCGCGGTGAGTGAATTGACGGAGCTGATCGACATGGGACTCTCGCGTGAAGAAGGATCGGTGTGGGTCATGCCGGATGGCGATTGACCCGCTCCTTCAACGCGGATGTTCCTCAGAGCTGGCGTCACGAGTTGTGTCTGATCGTGTCGCTGGGAGCGTCCTTAACGAAGCCTTAAGGCCGCAAGATTGGCTGTGCCGTCCTCCGTCATTTCGGCGCGCAAGACGGCGAGGTCGGCCTCCGACGCCGTCGTCGCGCCGACAGCGAGCCCGTGACCCGCCACCGAAGTTTCACCGAGCCGCGGTGAGAGGCGGGTAGGGTGCAGCCTTCCGCGGGCCGGGTATCTGCCGATAGGCGGACACGAGCAGCCACGCGCCCATCGTGAGACAGTAGATCTTGATCGCGATCTCGATGAGCTCGTCGACGGTAAGCTCGTAGACGAGGCCCGAGTTGAAGCCGTAGGCGAACGCATAGAGTCCGAGGAAAACCAAGCCGGAACCGGCAGCCGCCATCGCGATCGCGCTCAGGCGCTTATCGAACCTTGCCAGCACCACGGCGAGGAGGGAGGTGATTGCTATCCAGAAGTCCGGAATCGGAAACGACATGAACCAACTGCGGTAGCCCGGCACGAGCTCGATGACAGGAACGGCACCGGAGAAAACCGCTCCCCAGTAGGCGCAGATGCCGGCGGCTGTGAAGCAGAGGGAGGCTTTCAGAAGACGGCTCATCGCGTCACTTCACCCGGACCCAGGTTTCCGTCTGGCAGATCAAGCCGGCCAACGTGCAGCCCTTCAGCTCGAGCTTGGCGGCACTGAGCATCAGAAAGTGTCCCGTGTAGCTCTTGCCATCCAGCGGATTGTAAAGTGTGCCGGTCCAGGTGTTCGGGCTGTTCTCCATCAGGCCCGTAATCATCGTGAGACCGACGAGCGGCTGCTGCCTCAGCGAGGCATCAGGGTTCAGCTTGTCCTGCCATGCCTTGCCTGTCTCGGGATCGATGGGCTCTCGCAGCCAGACGATCTGCCCGCAATCCATGTCGCCGCAGGATTTGAACGTCACATGAGTAGATCCGTCTTCGGTCAACCAGGTGCCGGTCAGGCGTTCGCCTGCCGGCGCCGGTTGTGAGATCGCGATTGATAGTGCGGCCGCGATGCACAATGCGTTTGCTGTTGACACAACTCACCTCAATATAGACATTGTCCATATTGAATACCCTTCGAATATGGACGCTGTCAATATGCGGAATGCCAAAACGGTTCAAAAGGCCTATCATCACGGCAACCTTGCGCAGGTGTTGCTGGACGCCTCGCAGAAGCTGTTGGACGAGGGCGGCATCGACGCGGTCACGGTGCGTGCGGTGGCGCGGGAGGCCGGTGTCGCGCATTCGGCGCCGGCCAACCATTTCAAGGACCGGGACGCATTACTTGGGACGCTAGCCGCCCGGATCTTCGAGGAGCTGGTCAGGCAAGTAAAAAAGGCGCTCGCCGGCGCGCCGTCTTCGTCGCGGGAGGGGCTGCATGCCGTCGCCAAAGTGATCGTCGGCTATGCGCTCCAGCATCCGAACCGTTACCGGCTGCTGTGGCGCAGCGACAATTTCGCATCCGACAGATCGGCTGCGGAAGCTGCCGGCACGGTACTCTACGATCTCGTCAAATCGATCCTGAGTGCCGATGCCGCGACGGCCAAGGCGAGCATCGATTCACAGGTAATTGCCGCCTGGTCCCTCATTCATGGCTATGTGAGTCTCAGACTGGAGGGCACGATCGTCGATGCTCGCGACGAACGTTCAGGAAAATCGCGCGCGACGGCGATCGTCGACGTCCTGATCGAGGGGCTTGGCCGGACATAGGGCACGATCCGAGCATCGCGGACATGAGTTGCGTGGCAGTGGCGGACTGGGACCTGACGGCCGCGTTGAACGGGAACATCGCCGCCGCGCTATTTTGCCGGCCGGGTTGCGATCCAGATCACGTGACGCGCACCGCCGCCGGTGCCGGTGGCGCGGATCTTGACCTCCTCGGCGACGAAGCCGGCCTTGCGCAAACGCACGGTGAACTTGTCGTTCGGGTCCGACGACCACACCGCCAGCACGCCGCCCGGGCGCAAGGCGCCGAATGCGGCCCGCAGGCCCGCCATGTCGTAGAGCGCGTCGTTGGAGGTCCGGGTCAGGCCTTCCGGACCATTGTCGACGTCGAGCAGGATCGCGTCATACGCGCCGCGCCCGGCGGCGATCATCGAACGGACGTCGGCCTCGCGGATGGTGACGCGCGGATCGTCCAGGCTGCCACCGGACAGCTCGGCCATCGGCCCGCGCGCCCAGGCGATCACCGCCGGCACCAGTTCGGCGACGGTGACGCGCGCCTGCGGCCCGAGCACTCTCAGCGCCGCCCGCAGCGTGAAGCCCATGCCCAGCCCGCCGATCAAGAGGTGCGGCGCCGGCCGCTCCTTGATGCGGAAGCAGCTCAGCGTCGCCAGCGCCTCCTCGGACCCGAACAGCCGGCTGCTCATCAATTCGTTCTGGCCGAGCTTGATGCTGAACTCCTTGCCGCGCTGCATCAGGCGCAGCTGTTCACCGCCGCCGGGCACGTCCGCGGTGTCGATCAGCTTCCAGGGAATCACGGGCGTCTCTCGTCGGTTTCGATGGCGCTGCTCTGCGGGGAGCTGCGCGGATTGCGTGGTCGCAGCTGTTGCCCGGCGAGAGATTCGCCGGTTGCCCGCCTGCTTAGCACACGGCGCGCGCCCAAGACCAAACGTCCGTGGTCGGGGCAGGGGCGGTGTTCATTCGAGAGGGCTGCAGGCTTCACGATTGAAGCCGGCGATACGGGATGCCCGGATGAACAACGATGCTGGTATTTTCGTGTGGCATCTTTGCCTCCTTGCACACGTACTGATTAGTTCGGCTGTCTTCGCGGGTCCTGGAGCAGTCTCGTCGCATCGCATCCTGTTAGGTCCGATAGGCTTACGTAGTTAAACTGCGAGTCCATCGGGAGTTCGATTGCAAATACATCCTTAGGTCGATAAGGTTGTCGTGCTGAACCTTGGGAGGGGTCAATGGGAAATCGTGAGATCGTCCTTGAGCAGGTCAGGCGCGCATATGCCGCGCGCGACCGGGGAGCGTTGGACGACTTGATGGCTGAATTCCATTCGGAGGCGGTTTTCACTCTGGCCGGGGACGAGGGATGCGAGGGCGTCGCGGGAAGCGCGTGCGGCGTCCCGCACCTGAAGGAGCGCATGGCTCAACTCATCGACACGTTCCAGTTCAGGGAGCGTCGTGTCTTGACCGAACTTGTCGAGGGAGACCGAGTGGCCGTGCATTCTCGTGTGACCGTGCGGTGCGCTCCCAAGAATATCGAACAGGAGACCGAGATCCTGGACCTGTTCAGGCTGCGCGATGGAAAGATCATCGAGCTGATAGAATTTGCTGACACGGCCGTCGCTGCGAAGATGCTGGCGTAGCGGCCGGGGTAGTCGCGATCCTCGGCCATTGCATCGTGGATGGGCGCTCGCCCAAACGACGCAAATATGAAATACTCAACCTCCGATAACGAGTCGGAGAGCTGTCGCATGGCAACCGTGTTCGTCGAGGCCCGTCCCAAAGGCCGGTCCGAGGGAAGTCCGATCGCTGACTATGTCGTCGAAGACCACGCCGACCACGTGCTCGCGACCTACAGCACCCAGCACGAGGCCATCGCATGGGCCAAGGCCAACGGCCACTCGCCCCACGTCGCCCGGGTCCGGCATCTGAACGACAAGAAGCGGCCGGACCTCTGGCGCGCGGTGTGATCGTTAGCTGCGCCATGCAAGGGCGAGGCGAAGGAGCTAGCGGCTCGCTGTCATATTGCAGAATGAAAGCCTGGTCGCCTACGGCTGAACTGCTAATGTTGGTGGCCATGACGATCAATCTGCTGCAACAGGATTTGGAGAGCCTTGCACGTCACGGCGCGCTCCGCTTGGCCGCGGCGCTCGATATGGCCACGCTGCGCGAGCTTGAAGAGGTGCTGGCCGGATACGCGCCGGAGCAGGCGGGCACGCGGCTGCAGGGCGTTGCCGCGCTCGCGCCATTCCTGGCTGCGTCCGGGCCGGTCGGCAGCGCTGCTGCCGTGGTTCTCGGTGAAGGCGCACGGCCGGTCCGCGCGGTCTATTTCGACAAGACCTCGGAGTCGAACTGGGCGGTGCCGTGGCATCAGGACCGCACCATCGTCATCCGAGAACGCACCGAGGTCGCGGGCTTCGGTCCCTGGACCATCAAGGGCGGCCTGCAACATGTCGCGCCGCCCTATGAGGTGCTCGCGCGCATGGTGACACTCCGCGTGCATCTCGATCCGGTGCCGGAAGGCAATGCGCCGCTCCTGATCGCGCCCGGCTCGCATCGCCTCGGGCGCATCGCGGAAGCCGATGTGCCGGCGGTGGTCGCGCGCTGCGGCACGGCCGTGTGCGATGCCGAGCCCGGCGACATCTGGCTCTATTCCACGCCGATCCTCCACGCCTCCGAGGCTGCAACGCGTCCCGGCCATCGCCGCGTGCTGCAGGTCGATTTTGCGGCGGATGAACTGCCGGGTGGGTTGGAATGGCTGGGGTGTGAGGTGCGTAGGGTGGATTAGTTAGTTAGTCAGCAAACTCGCTCCACGGGCAAACCGAGCGCAGCGTCGCAATCGCAGGAAAATAATATGGTTGCTCGGCGCCAAGTGGGAATGAATGGAGCGTATTACGCAACCTGTAGTTCGGCCGCTGTTCGGCTTAGATCGGGGACGAAAGCAGCGGGTTGGGCTACGCTGCTAGTGGAAGCTAGTTCAATTTTTGCGGGAGCGACGTCATGAATCTGGAAGAGTTCGTAGACGATCTAAACTCGTCCGTTTTTTTTAAGGAATTCACATTCTCCGAGAATACGTTTACTCCGGCCGGAGGATCCGAGTTAGAGCTTGCCGACAATATCGTTTGGATGGCGGACGACCTTACAATTCTTCAGCTGAAAGAACGATCGGCGGCAGACGTTAAAGACGACGCCTCGGAAACCCGCTGGTTTGAAGATAAGGTTCTGGGCAAGGCCACGAAGCAGGTTCGCGACACGCTGAAGTATCTAGAAGCGCATCCTTCGATCACTGTGACGAACGGCCATGGACATCGTTTTGAAATCAGAGGAGAAGAAATTCGTACGAAAACAAAGATTGTTGCTTTTCTTCCCGGTGGTATCGTTCCCGATCGTGCGAAGACAACAAGGCACCATGTCAGCAGGACGGGCGGATTCATCCATGTTTTACATGCTCGCGATTACCTGGATATCTGTCGTGCGCTGCGGGTACCGGCGGATATCCGAGACTATTTTGCTTACAGGCAAATACTTTTCGAACGAAATGAAGGTATGCAGGCTTCGGAGCCTCAGATAATGGGGCAGTACCTGTCTGGAGATACAGCAGTTCTCCCCACGGACGACTCCTTGAAATATCTCTCGAACCTGAAGCAGAACTACAGCGAGTTCGACATTGGGCCGCTCTTGGCGGATATCCACCGTCATATTGAGCATCAAGCGAATCCATACGACTATTACGAGATATTGCGTCAGTTTTCTAGGCTTCCACGCTCGGGCTGGAAGGAAGCTAAGACGCGCTTTTCGTACTGTATTGAGGCGGTACGAAAGCAGGAATTCCGGAGGCCAACGCGCTTTGCTTGGCCGAGTTTGTCAGTCGGCTTTATGTTTGCTGCAGTCGATCCGAAGGTGATGGAGGAGAAGAACTTCGTTGAATTGATGAAACGGGGTCTTCTCAATCTTACCGCTGCGCACAAGTACGATCAAAGGCTGAATTGCTGCGTTGGCGTTGTGATGGCCAAGGATAAGACGGATATCCTGATATACTGGTGCGTCATAACCCAGCCCTGGGAATTTGACGCTGCGATGGATGCGAAATTGAAAGAGAACAATCCGTTCCTGGGCGTTGAGGAGAAGGTTATACCCCGCTTTGAGTTTAGTGAGCAGCGAGGTTGCTCGCCCTCCTCAGGCTAGAACAGTACTATGCGAGCTATGGCGATGTTCATGGCTTTTACGAGAGCCTCGGCATCGCTCCGCGATATACCGACAGCTAGGTCGATGCCGATTTGCAAATCTGCGCCCGTGGTGCTGACAATCGTAAGGGGGGTGCCGGCAGGTTCGGCGACGATCCAGAAGTCGTCGCCTTCTTTGTCCTGCACCTTAAATCGATACGCGCCACGTTGTGGTTCGACACCGTTCGGCATCCATTCGCGCATAGCTCAACTCCAGAAATAGTCCCAGCGGTTTGTCTGCCTCTGAGAGACTCGCGCAAGCGACGAAACAGCAGTTATTCCTACCACTAATACCTATTTACAAACAGTGACGCGCGTTAACCTAGGAGGCTTTCGCGACGGACGCCTTGATCCTGGGGGCGGACGATGGTTCCGCTCCGGTTGTGGATGGACTATCCGACAGGTCCGCCCGCGGGGAGCCGCCGTGGCACGAGGCTTGTATGCCCGGACGAGGACGGCGCGTCGCGGATCGCTCCCTTCGTCGTTGGCGGCCGTTTGAGGATGCGCGCCTGGAGCATCGCCATGGGAGCACGGCCATGTCCGGGCCGAACATGTCTGAGCCAAACATGTCTGAGCCAAACACCAGGGAGTTCTGGGTCGGCACCATCACCGATTGGCTCGCCAGCAATGCAGGTCTCAGGAAAGAACGCATCGACCTGACGCGGAAGTTCACCCAGGAGCCGTACAATTTGAGCGTCGTCAGGGTCTTGACCATGATGGATGAGCTCGTTGCACTTCATAATGAGCTGAACGGCGCTCATTTGGTCCTCTCGCAGAACTGGCGGCTGGCGCATCGGCGCGACACCGTCGGCGACTTCATCGGCGCGTTCGTTCTGATCGTGGCGCCTGGCGAGGCCGCTTCCCCTCAGATCCCTGGGATCCCTGGCGCGTCGGCATCCGGCCAAATGTCGGAAACCGGACAGCGCAAAATGCACAATCAGCGCCTCGAGGCGCTGAGAGCCAATCCGGGTGGCGACTGGAGGCCGGTGGACCTCGAAATCATCGCGTCCCAGCACGCAATCAAGTTTCGCAAGACCACCGGCACGCACGAGGTCTTCCTGCATCCCTCGGTCCCCGATTGCGTCACCGTTCCGCTCACGAGACGGCTCAGGGCTCCGCATATCCGGGCTTTCGTCGCGATGATCGACCATATGGATGAGGCCGAGCGATGATCGACCCGAGTGCCTATGTCTACGATGTGACGACGCTGGCGGCCGAGGATGGCGGCGGCTTTCTCGTCACCTTTCCCGACATACCGGGCGTGATCGGCATCGGCGAGAACCGGCAAGAGGCCGTCGCGGACGGTCAGCAGGCGTTGATAGCCTGCCTCGATGCGTTCAAGGCCGTCGATCGTGATCCGCCGGCCCCCTCGGCGGTCCGGCGCGTGGCGCCGCTGGCGTGATTCTTGATTGATGTCCGGGACGCGACCGCTCGAACGCTGTGGGACGAACATGCCATTGAATGAGGACGCCATCCAGGTCGGCAAATGCTACAAGACGAAGATCGCGGAGAGCTACAGGGTGATTTCGATCACGCGCGGCATCGTCACCTATCACACGCTGACCTCTCCCTTGCGCATCAATACCGGCATCAAGGCGTTCGCCGACGCCGTCTACAAGGAGATCAGCTGCCCGGGGCAGGGCTAGCTGCGCGGCTCCATGGTCGTTGTCGCGCCCGGAGGTCGGATGAAACTCGAAGAGCGCGAACATGGCGTGCTGGCGTTCGTCGATGAGGATGGCCGCATCTGGGCGCAATGCGCCAAGCCATCTCCGAATCCGGCCGACACGGATTATGTGATCGAAGGTCCCTTGAGCGGCTTCATCTATGACGAGGGCACGTTCACCGCGGACAGCGAGCAGGCGTTTCGCGCCTGGCTCGACGACCGCCTGATGAGCGACGACATCTTCTACGTCAGGGACGAGGAGACCGCCTTGAATCTGGCGAAGCGCATCGCGCTGGCGGCCCGCCAGATCCTGAAGGATCGGCCGTGCTGACCGATGATCAGCCCACGCCGGAATGATGCTGCAAATGCCCCTTCGCCGCCCGTCGAGCAAACCACCCCGCCTCCCGAAGATCTCTGTCAAGCCCTTCGGAAAAACATAAATCGTTTCGCGTTTGCCCCAAATCAGTTTTATCGTGTGCTCGTTCCGTTCCGCCGGAGGGGCGTATCGCGATCGTCACGGACGTTGGCTACGGAATGCGATGGACGCGCTGGCGCGCAGCGGAGTTATCACTTCGCCGACGAACGCGCCGATGCGGACGGCGAAATCGTGTGGTCCTGGCGTCCCGGTGCTGGCGCCAAGTCTGTAGGTCGCGACGAGCGCGCGGACGACGGGGGCAAGACAGCCGGTCCCCGGGGAGATCACGTATAAGCCGTTAAAACCATTCGCGCAGGGAGGGCCGGGCGTTTTCGGCCAGACCTGTGGTGACTGCCGCCTGCTTTTTTTGCTGCAGGCGGGCCACGGGCGCGGCCAGCGCCCGGCCTTCCCTGCGCCCTCCACATGATGAGGGCGATGCGAGACGCAAAGCTCGGACGCGTGAACGCGCCGCGAGGATGCGGGCGCTCATCTTCAGATGCTGTTTGAGATTGTGGATCAGAGATGCCACGGGCACGCTGCTCACCCTCCCCCCTCCAGGGGAGGGCGGGAGCCCCGACATCAACGTCGTGTCCGGCAGGACAGGACCAAAGACGTGGATGGCCGGGACGAAGCCCGGCCATGACGTTCCTTAGTGGGGGCGCGTCAGCGGCGCGAGCGCGTCCGTCTTCACCCCACCAGCACGGCATCCGCCGCCATCACGCTGTCGGCGGCGTCGGTGACGGTCTTTTCCAAGGACGGCGCCTGCACCGCGAAGGTCTCGGCGAAGAAGCGGGCGAGGGCGACGTGACGGGCGCCATCTGCTTCACCCTCGCTGCGCGCGGTCAGCGCCTCGTTGGCCAGCATGCAGCCGCCGAGCGCCGAGCCGAACAGCCGCAGATAAGGCGTCGCGCCGGCGAGCGCGTCGTTCGGGTTGGAGGCCAGCTTCTCCAGCAGCCAGCGGCTGGCGCGATCGAGCGAAGCGAGCGCGTCGCGCAGCTTGGCGCCGGTGGTGCCGAAGGCCGGATCGTTGGAGGCCTCGACGCGGCGGACGACGTCGGTGAGCTCGTCCATCAGCTTGAACACCGAGGCGCCGCCATTAGCGCCCAGCTTGCGGGTGACGAGGTCGATCGACTGGATGCCGTTGGTGCCCTCGTAGATCGCGGTGATACGGGCGTCGCGATAGTGCTGCGCGGCGCCGGTCTCCTCGATGAAGCCCATGCCGCCATGCACCTGCACGCCGAGATAGGCGACCTCGTTGCCGATGTCGGTGGAGAAGGCTTTCGCGATCGGCGTCAGCAGCGCGCCGCGCGCGGCGGCCTCCGTGCGCACCGCCGGGTCCTTGGCGCGCACGGCGACATCAAGGGCAACAGCGGTGGCGTAGCAGATCGAGCGCGAGGCGGCGGTCAGCGCGCGCATCTGCAGCAGCATGCGCTTGACGTCGGGGTGCACGATGATGGGGTCGGAGCCGGTGCCCTTGCTGCCGATCGCGCGGCCTTGTTTGCGCTCCTGTGCGTAGGCGAGCGCCTGCTGATAGGCGCGATCGGCGACGCCGACGCCTTCGAGGCCGACGCCGAGCCGGGCCTGGTTCATCATCGTGAACATGCAGCGCATGCCGGCATTCTCTTCGCCGATCAGATAGCCGATGGCGCCGCCGTGATCGCCCATGGTCATGGTGCAGGTGGGGGAGGCATGCATGCCGAGCTTGTGCTCGATGCCGGAGGGATAGATGTCGTTGCGGGCGCCCAGCGAGCCGTCGGCATTGACCAGGAATTTGGGGATCAAGAACAAGGAAATGCCCTTGGTGCCGGCCGGCGCATCGGGCAGCCGTGCGAGCACGAAATGCACGATGTTGTCGGTCATGTCGTGGTCGCCATAGGTGATGAAGATCTTGCTGCCGGTGATCCGGTAGGTGCCGTCACCAGCGCGCTCGGCGCGGGTTCGGAGCGCGCCGACATCGGAGCCGGCCTGCGGCTCGGTGAGCTGCATGGTCCCGGTCCACTCGCCGGAGATCAGCTTGGCGAGATAGATGCGCTTCAGCTCGTCGCTGCCATGGGCATCGAGCGCCTCGATCGCGGAGAGCGTCAGCAGCGGGCAGAGGCCGAAGGCGACGTTGGAGGCGCTCCAGATTTCCGTGCAGGCGGCGTTGATGGCGAGCGGCAGGCCCTGGCCGCCGAACGCTTCGGGGCCGGAGACGGCGTTCCAGCCGGCCTCGGTCCAGCGCCGATAGGCGTCCGGCCAGCCCGGCGCGGTCGTCACCTTGCCATCGGCCAGCTTGACGCCGTTGCGGTCGCCGATCTTGTTCAGCGGCGCCAGCACGTCGGAGGCGAACTTGCCGGCTTCCTCCAGCACGGCGGTGGTGATGTCGAGGTCGAAATCGCCGTAATGGCCGGCTTCGACGGCAGCTTTGAGCCCGGCGCCGTGGTTGAGGGCGAGCAGGATGTCGTTGATCGGCGCGCGGTAGGTCATGACGCTTCCTCGAATGGAGATTGGGATTTGGCGCCGTCTTCCCATGAAACCGCCCAAGCCTCAACTTTTTCGCGCGCTTTGCGAAGGCGCTGGGATCGCGGTTTGGGAGATCGGCGCAAGGCATTCAGAAGCTTGATGAATCCGCATCCGCCGCGGATCGGGGCGGAGGCCCCCAAAATTCCCGCCGGCAGCCGGTTGAAAACCCGGACCCGGCTCTGTAGACCACCGGGCGGAAGCCGGAATCGGCAAGGCGGCGAGGCCGCCTTTGTCCCGGTTTGTCTGGTGGGGCGTAGCCAAGCGGTAAGGCAGCGGATTTTGATTCCGCCATTCGGAGGTTCGATCCCTCCCGCCCCAGCCAGTTTAGTCTTGAAAAATCAGCAGGTTATTCGTTCGCGACTTTGTCATTCTGAACGGCATTCCCTCGCATATTCTGAATGGATGTTTCTGGTGCGTTCGCCAAGGCACGCGCTCGCATATCGGAGCCGCTCCGTCTGCCGCCTAACTCTTTGCCAATTTTCATCGGGGCTGATCCGCCACGACGTCCGCTTAAGGCGACCTACCGGGCCGGTCACTCCGAAGGCCTCCAATGATCCAAAGGCGGCATTCTTGGCTAGCGGGAGCTTGGCAACGAACGCGAGTGCTTGCTACATTTCAATGCGGGGTAGCCGTTAAAGCTATATGCTGAATTGAGGGGCACGGGTTGGCGACGCACGATCCACGCAAAGTTCTCGAAAGTCTTCGGAATCATTTGACGCAGCCGGAAGCGAATATTGCATTCCTGTTTGGAGCAGGAACGTCCTGCGCCGTGCGAGTTCCCATCATAACAGCCGAGGCTGCTGCGCCAGACGAGCCGCCAAAGACGAGGTCGCTTATCCCGAACGTTGCGGGATTGACCGATATTTGCGTCAAGGAAATCCGGAAGCTCGATCCGGAGGGAGAAAAGGAGCGGTTCGGTCCCGCTTATGATGCGATAGAAAAGGAAATCAAGCCTCCTCATCGCGCAACAAACATTGAAGACATCTTATCCTGCGTTCGCCGGAAGCTTCACGCGATCGGAGCTGCCGACACGCTTTCCGGATTATCCGCTGAGGACCTCAAACTGCTGGAAAAAACAATCCGTGCGACGATCGCTGCGCAGGTCAACCCTGATCCGACAAGCTTCCCAACGAAGCTGCCGCACGAAGACTTTGTCCGCTGGATCGCTCGCATGCCGCGCTCTCAACCGGTCGAGATTTTCACAACCAATTACGACATACTGATTGAAACTGCACTAGAGGCAGAAAGGGTCGCTGCCTTCGACGGGTTCGTGGGCTGCAATCACCCGTTTTTTTCTCACGAGAGCTTGACCCGTCCCGAGAGCGCCCCTGGTCCGGCCTGGACGCGGCTTTGGAAGGTTCACGGATCAATAAATTGGAGGCTAGATATAATCGGCGGCCGGCAGCGGGTTATTCGAACCGCGCCGCATAGCGAAGGGGAAATGATCTTACCTTCCCACCACAAATACGACGAGTCGCGAAAGCAGCCCTATACTGCGCTCTTGGACCGTCTCACGCGAGTTCTCGAAAGGGATGATGCGATCTTGTTCGTGTGCGGCTATAGTTTCTCCGACGATCATATAAACGCAATCATTTTTGATGCATTGGAAGCTAAGCGACGACCGCACGTGATTGCCCTGCAATATGCCGAGGCCGAGGTCGAAGCCGGAACTGTCTTAGCCGACCGCGCTGCCCGATATTTGAATCTGATGGCCCTTGGCCCGCGTACCGCCCACATTGGTGGCCGCCATAATGAGTGGCGTTTAGGAGAAGTCCGCGGCGCGCCACATATTGCTCAGGCGTTTCAGCTGGATGCCGTGCCAGACGGTGAGCAACCAAATGGTGCTGGCATGTTTCTATTAGGCGACTTTGCGCGCTTTGCAGGCTTCTTAAGTTCGCTTACGAGGGCCGACTAGCGTGGCCAGTACCGATCCAACTTATGTAGGTCAGGTTGCCTCGGTCACAGGCGGGATTTTGCGGGTTAGGCTGCGACGCGACCTCCCAACGACCCTCGTGCTCGTCGAGGGAGAGTCTTATCGAGTTGGGCAGATAGGCGGATTTCTCCGGATACCGGTAGGATATACCCAACTTTACGCTGTCTGTTCCCAGGTCGGCGCAGATGCGGTGCCGCCGGCGGTTTCCGGAGACGCTATTGCTCTGGAGCGAGATGTTGCTAAGGACGAAGGCCTTGCCGGTTACCGATGGATGACAATTGTTCTCTTCGGAGAGTCGACGGGCGGTCTCTTTGAACGCGGCGTTGGCCAGTATCCGACTGTCGGAGACGAGGTGCATTTTGTCACTGCATCTGACCTCGCAATCATCTATGGACGATCTCACTCGGCCACGGGCCTCACCATCGGCACCGTCTCGTCAGCAAGCGGCATTCCCGCAACACTCGATCTGGATCGGTTTGTTAGCCGACACTGCGTTATCGTCGGATCGACCGGCGCCGGAAAGTCCAATCTGGTCTCAGTGATTCTAGAGACTGTAGGTTCAGCAGCGTTTCCGTCTGCTCGGGTTTTAGTGATCGATCCACACGGAGAGTACGCAAAGATCGCTCCTGCACGCTCAAGAGTGTTTCGCATCTCGCCGGACGAGGGCGAGCACGACTTGGTAGTCCCATATTGGGCACTTCCCTTCGACGAATTGCTGACCATTACGTTTGGAGCAATGTCTCCCACCAATGAAGCGCTCGTCCGCGACATGGTTCAGGAGATGAAGCGCGCCGCGGCCAAGCTACTAGCCAGCCCGCCGCCCGCTGAAGCGATCACGGCTGATACTCCTATTCCGTTCAGTATCCGCAGACTGTGGTTCGAGCTGGATGATTACGAGAGGCAAACGTTTAAAAACGTAGCAGGGCAGCGGGTTCCCACTGACGTAGAACAGAAAGGCGATCCACAAAAGCTTATTTCAAATGTCTATCCCATCCACGGTCCCGGCGGGAAGGAGCCGTTTAAGAACCCAGCGCCACGTGGCATTGGGCGACAGCTTGAGCTCGCTCGCAGCCGATTAACAGATGTTCGCTACGCGTTTCTGTTTGACCCAAAGGGTGGATACGCGCCCGATTTGGCAGGTAGAATCGAAGCAGACATCGATGGCCTTGTAGCTTCGTGGGTTGGTCACGACAAGCCACTCACGATTGTTGATGTCTCAGAGCTGCCCTCCGACGTAGCAACCGATGTTGTTGGCCTACTCTTGCGAATTGTCTACGATACCCTTTTTTGGGCCAGCGCGCTTGCCGTCTCTGGGAAGTCTCAACCGTTGCTGATTGTTGTTGATGAAGCGCATCGCTTCCTTCCCGATGGCGGCTCCAACAGCTGCCAGCGCATTTTGACCCGAGTAGCGAAAGAAGGCCGCAAGTATGGCGTTGGCCTCACTGTGGTCACGCAGCGGCCCAGCGAGATTGACGCAACGATAATCAGTCAGTGCGGCACGATGATTGCTCTTCGAACGACTAATCCGAGCGACAGGAGTCGCGTGGCGGCCGCCTTCCCTGACGATCTCGGTGGGCTTGTCGATCTCCTCCCCTCGCTGCGGACCGGTGAGGGACTCTTTGTTGGCGAAGCCATGTTCGTCCCGTCTCGAGTTCGAGTGTGGCTTACGCAGGCGCCGGAAGGGGGCGCCGAGCCAAACGTCACGACAGCTTGGTCCAAAGATCCAAGGCCCGATCCGAAGCAATACGAACAAGCCCTCCGAAATTGGAGGAATCAATTGAAGGGATAGTATATGGATTTTATCTATGTGGATTCGAAAAGCGTCGATCAAATCGCTTACGATGAAGAACAGGGAGAAGCACACGTAATTTTTCAGCGTGGAGCACACTACATTTACAGTGGCGTGACGCAGGAGGTGTGGGACCGCTTCCGAGACTCGACGTCCAAAGGCACGTTCGTAAATGAGGAGTTCAAAGCGAAAGGTTACACGGTTCGGCGTGCGTGAGCCACGGCAGTTGCGGCTGCCGCGGTCTAGGAATCATTGATCGCCAATTTTTCCCTCTGAAACTCAGTCCCCCGCGTATTCTGAAAGCCCGCTTCCGGTGCCTTAGCCAAGACGTGCGCCCGACGCTTCCTGGTCGCGGCCAAAACGCGCTTCTCGGTGCGCTTGGCATACCCGGCATAGCTCTCCTTGGTCCGGTGGGCAGACAGCGCCCGGCCCTGGCCTTCGGTCAGCTCGGCTTCCTCCAATTCGGTCATGCCTCCGTGCCTGCAGGCATCAAGCGTGAAGTAGATCGGGAGCCCGATTTCCTTGCGGAGCCTTTGGACGATTTTCTGCATACCCGAAAAGCTGTAGGGCTTGGCATAGGCCTTGGCGCCGGGCTTGACGAAGCGCTTATCGGTGGCGGGAAGCACCTCGCGGAGGATCATGGCAGTACCTAGCCGCTTCAAATGCGCCAAGATGGCTTCGGCTTCGGGATAGAGCTGGATCACCTCGCCGTCATCGAGCACGTCTTCCAAGGGGTGGTCGATCCGCGCGCCGGTCTTGTGGTGAAAAATGCTGATGGTCGGCTTTTCAGGCTTCGCCCGGTATCCGGTCCATGTGATATGGCCAGCCAAGACGTTCTCCGGGCGCTGGAGCCATTCGAAGCAAACGACCGCCGTAGCAGCCGCGCCGACTTCGCCGCGCTCCACGGCTCCGTCGGCGAACGTGTAGACCTGATCGCGGGTGACTGCGTGCTTGGTTGCCTTGACGCGCGTCTTCACGGTGACGCCCGGCCACGGGTTAGGCACGTCCTTGGCGAATTCCTGCGGGTACAGCCGATGCACCACGCGCCACGCTTTGCGGCACAGGCCCACGAATTTCTCGCCCTTGCGGAAAAACTCGTCCTCGCCCTTATCGTTCTTGATGAACCGCTCATAGAGCTTATCGGCCGCGCGCGGCGAAATGCTCTTGATCGGCAGCGAGCCAATGCGCTCGCCCTTCTTGTTGCGCACGTCGCAAATCTGCAGCATGCTATTTTCATAACCGCCGCGCGATCGAGGCGAGACCTTTTCCAGATAGGCCTTTGAGCGCTTGTATTCGCGGAAGAGCCAATCAATCGTTCCGACGCGGGCGCCGGCAAGGTTCTCCTCGCTCGGCTTGCCAATCATCTTGTTAAACCACTCGTCAAACAGCGCGTTCAAGACGGCGGCTCGGCCGCCTTCACCGTCAGCGCCGCATGCGGTGATGTAGTCGCCAAGGGGTTCGTTCGGGATGGTGCAGCCGAGTTTTCGATATTTGGTTGGCACGGTGTAGTAGAACGCCTGCCGGCCTCCGGCGAGCGTCTTGGGCAGGACGTAGCGCGGCAGCTTCAGTGCCACAATCACAGATCCTCTGCGGCGTCGTATTCGATCGACACCGGTGCAATTGCGCGGTCCAGGTCCTCTCTTAGCCATAGCTGCCGGCGGCCCTCTTTAACTCGGGGCCATGGATACTCTTTCCCGACCCGGGTCAAGAATCCCTCAACCGTCGTTTCCCCGCAATAGCCGGCGGCGAGTGCCGCTGGCATTCGGCGCGGCCATGAGCCGTGCGGAATTTCTGAAGGGCGTTTCGGGCGGGTCATTTGGGCAGCCAGCTGTCGGGCATGGATGCTCAGTCCTCGACGTGATGGGCGGTTACGATCTCGATTTTGCGGGCGGGGTAACGGAAGCCGAGCGGCGTCAGCTCCACTTCGACCAGATGCCAACACGGCTTGCCGCAGCGCTCGATCTCGACCCGCATCTGAGCGCCGGTAAGGTTCACCTCGATGCCGTCGCGGCGAACAACGGGAAGGGTCTCGAAAACCTGCCGGGACATCACGATGGGCTCTCGGAATTCAAAATGCGGCTGGAAGGGGCGCGGCTCGATTGCGATCATCGGCCCGCCTGCAGGGGAATCGCCAAGAAAAGCTGGGTGCGGGCCGAAGGTTCTGCGGATATAGCGCCGTTCATGTTCTCACCAATCAATACTAACATAATAAGTTAGATTGAGTCGGTCGCGTACTCAACTACCTTCGCTAGATTTGCACAAAAATCGCGCCGCACGACACCATCGCGGCGTGCTCTGCTGTGCACACAAAAGCCGGCGAGGATGACTGCGCCGGCTCTGCTGCTCGCGTTATCGGCGCTGCCGATGTTTCAATCATCTTCGCGGGAAAACACCCTGCGAACTCGGCCCACAAGTTCGATGTGGGCGTTCTCCGTGTCATCCAGTCGCGCCCACTGTTGATGGTTGGGATGATCGGACTCGGGCTTGAGCCAGTAGGACCCATCAGCGGCTTGGCTCAGCAGCTTGATGGAGTCTTCCACCATGCCATCCTTGCGAGTCATCCTGACGTGGTACCGCTTGCCGGCTGCGATTTCGCCGGGCTTCTGCTCGACCTTGGACAAGATGACAATGGAACGGGGTGGATAGCGCAGGTTGTTCGATGGCCCCCTGATCTCACCCGCATAAAGCGTTGCCCCTCTTAATTTTTCATCTTCCTGTACCATGAGGTCGTACTGCTTCTCCTCGGGCAAGGTGCTTGTCTGATGCCAATTCCCTCCTTCGAACGCATGGGTGACGCGCACTCGAATGTGGTTCTTGGCAGCTGGCGGAGAGATGATTTCGGCCGGCGGCACTCCGAAGACTTCGCCGAGCACGTTCATCCACTCTTGCGAGAGCGTGGTGCTGCCTATCGCGAGTCGGTTGACCGACACCTCGTGAACGCTAGTCCGCCCGGTATCTCCACGCTCTGCTGCGAGCTTTCTGATGCGCGCTGCAACCTCGGCGTAGGTCCACTTTCTCTCTTTGGTCAGCTCGGCAATTCGGTTTGGGTAGGCCTTCGGCTTCCTGGCTTTGCGCACGGGGGCGGGGCTCTCTGCGAAAGAAATTTCATCACTCATTTCAAGACGATACTCGTTATGATTGGAAAATACACGCAACTCGCAAGATATAAATGTTGACTAAAATCTAGCGAATCAGGTTAGGAATTGCCACTGCCAAGACGGAACTCCCGTCTTGACCTGTAGATCGCTGGGCGCGCCGGCACGTTTTGATATCGGCGCGGAAGGGTTTTCAGATGGTTGGCCTGACGCCGGGCGGCATCGCCGTTTCCGGAGACGCTATCGCTTTGTCTTTCGTGGTCGCCGGCTTGCTCCTGCTCGCGTTTGTCGCGGGTGTTTGGGCGAGTCGGCGGCCGGTGGATGTCCTCGACCTCCTACAAGGGTCGCCGGACGTTATCCCGGATGCGCCGGGGCCTCTGATCATCTTGGGCTGCTGCTGCTCGGCGCGCCTGCCGTCCTGCCTCTGCGCGGTTGATGGCCTTCGCAATCCTCGCGGTGCCGGTCGCGGCCGCTGCCGCTCCTCCCATCCGCATCACTGAACCGGGGCAACAGCATGCGCGCAATTCGATTGTCGGCCGAAAAGACCGCTGAAGTTCAACAGGCATGGCATGGGACAATGACCCGCGCTCGGGTGGCGCAGGAATACGGGCTCTCCGAGAAGGCCGTCCGCACCATTTGGAAGCGCGCTCGAAAGGCCGGCCTGTTGCCTATGGCAAGCCGCCCGCATTTCGAGCCGGTGCCGTCATCGCCCGTCCACCTTGGCGCAGAGCCCGCCGCGGACCTCACCGATGCGGAGATCGTGTTTGAGGCGGCAGAGATGCATGAGGCCAACGTCCGATGTTCCGGCGGCCTGCTCGCTGCGCTCCATAGGCACCACAGCGGGGACCCCGCTGCGCATGATCGGCCCTCCGACTACGCCTTGCGTTGCGAGCTGAAGGGCGAGGCCGTCCCGACGCCGGCTGACATCATGGCCTTGTGCCGCATCCACGACCTCAACTCCAGTAACTAACAGGCCATTACCATGAAGAATGAGCGCCAAATCCCGGCGTGCGTCACCGTGCGCGGCTTCCGGGTGGACTCCACGGGTGTTTTCCCGGTCGCGCATCTGGCGGATGCCAACGTCGCCCGGATCGATATGGACGGCCTCCCGGCAGGGCTGCAAATCGACATCAGCGGTAGCGAGGGCTCCGGTCGCTTCTGGTGGATCATGCGCGCGATCGGCGAGGCTTATGCCCTCGGGAGCGACAACGGCTTTCAGAACGGACGCCGTGACGTCATCGACAAGGTTGGGAAGGTATTTGCCAACCCGCGCGTGCCGTCCAGTGGTCGGGGCGCGTGATGATCCGTCTTGTTCTCCGCATCCGCGCGATTGACGCCACTGTCACGGCGTGGCTGTCCCGCTGCAACGCCATTCGCGCTCTTTGCGGCGCCATCGAGCGCAAGCGTGAGCGGCTTCAGGCGCTGATCAATCTCGACATCCCGGGCCTGTTCGGCGGGCTCGCTCTCGGCGGCGCTGCTGTTGCCGTCGCCCGCTACGTCATCCCGCAAATCGAAGGCTCGATTGCGATTTTCAACTATGTGCTTGGGGGAATGTGAAGTGAAACCGACCGTTTATCTCGCGGGTCCGATCACAGGCGAAACCGTCGCCAGCGCCAACGATTGGCGAGGGGACATGACCGAGCGCCTTGCACGTCACGGCATCGTCGGCATCTCTCCTCTGCGCGCTCAACCCGTGCAGGGCGAGCGCTACGACCTGCATTTCCCGGACCCATGCTTTGGCATGCCCAAGACCATTGTTTCCAAGAACTACTTGGACGTGAAGCGCTGTGATTTCGTGCTCGCTTATTTCCCGGAGCCGCCGGAGGTCGCGGAGCTTGATGGCATCCTCGATCGCATGGGCGATCTGGTTGGGCAGATTGAAGAGCGGTTCGGGCCGCTTGATAGTGAGGCGCAAGACGCGGTTGTCTCGGACGTCGCTGCTCTGAAGCGTATTGCTCGCCGGGGCCTTCTGCGGACGCTCGGCACCACGGGTGAGGTTTCTTGGACCAAGCCTCTCGGGAAGCCCTGCGCCATCGTCACGGATGACCCGTTCATTGAGGATCACCCGTTCATGTCGGTACAGGCCGACTACATGCTTTCGACGTTCGATGAAGCCGAGCGGCTGATCGTTGGCCTTTTTGCGGACTATGCCCGATGAGCGCGCCTTCTGTCACCTTCGCGCCAAGGGAGGCTCGCCCCTGTCGCCTTCGCGCCGCGCCCCTGCCAGTTCGCATCACCGAGCAGGAAAGCGGCTCCAAGATCGAGCTACGCCTCGGCGTTATCACGGTCGGGCTGATCACTCCGAACCCGGCGAGCAACGGTTACTTCTACGCTGTGAACCTGCCGGGCTTCTCTCCGGCTCCTGTCCCGGCGCGCGATGTAGAAACGGCTCGCCGCGCACTGCAACGGAAGGTCCGCGAGTGGTGCGAGGCAGCATCCTTGGTGACCGAGTGGCGGGGGCGGCAATGAGTGGCGCTTCCTACACGCCGGAGGAGCTGGCTGAGTTCGACCGGCTCACGCGGGAGATGTCCTCCACGGATCAGGTGACCCGCATCATGGGCCGTCTGCATACCAGCAAGTTCGGGTCGTCGCACGGCAAGGCCAAGTGTGACGCGATGTTCGCCGAATTGAAGCGCCGGGAGGCTCGCAATGCCTGAAGCGCCTGCAACGCCGGCCTCAAAGCGCAAGGTCGTTGCCGTGGGCTGGACTGAGATGTTGGCCGCCGTGAAGAGCGAAACTGCGCGGTTCGATGCCCGCCTGATCTCCTTGAGGCAGGAACTATCGGACCCCTCCTTGACTGATCGCGAGCGCGACACAGTGCAACGGGTCATTGAGCAACAGGAGCGGCACGCGGAGGTGTTCGCAGCGGCTTGGCGTGTCCTCTGGAGCGTCCGCAGCGATGAGCGCCTGTTGAAGCGTCTCCACGAGGTGCGCCGCGCTGAGCAGGTTTCCGACGATAACCAGCCTGATCACGTTCAGTACGAATAACCAATGATCACAGATGACGCGCTGAACGCGCTCAAAGACCGCATCTCGGTTGATGCGGTTGCGAGCGAATGGGTGACTCTGCGCCGAAAAGGCAAGGGATACGTGGGGCCGTGCCCCATATGCTCGGATGACCCGCACTCGAAAACCGCTATGCGGTTCGAATGCACCGGAGACAAATGGATTTGCGCCGTCTGCCCGGACGCAGGCGACGTAATCAAGCTGATGATGAAGCGCGAGGCCATCGGCTTTCGTGACGCGATCGAGCGGCTCGGTGGCGCGAAAGAAGAGGCGCCCACGCCCAAGCTCGCCCGTATGGCCGGCAAGAGGGCTTTCAACTCGGCTGATGGTCGGTCGATGCCGGACGTTCCCGCGCCCTATGACGCCGATGCGGCCCTCCGCGTGGCTTGGTGCGCCGGGTGGACTGATGGCCGCAAGGCGGACGAAACGAACGCGATCTATCGCGAGCGCGAGCGCAAGAGGCTCCATGATGCCTTTTGGCTTCCTGCCAAGCATTGGCTCGGCACGCCGGTTGAGGCCTATCTGAGAGGCCGGAGCGTGATCCTGCCGCGCAATGCGCAGGTGCGCTATCACCCGAGCATGCCGATGTTTGCGGATGGCCGGGAGGACCGGCCGACGCTCTTGCATCGCGGCCCCGCGCAACTCGCGGCGTTCTTTGACGCCGGGCAGGTGTTTCGCGGGTTGCACATCACCTGGCTGGACCCGAGCGGCCCGAAGGGCAAGGCCGCGATCATAAACCCCGAAACGGGCGAGCTGATGCCGGCAAAGAAGATGCGCGGCACGAAAGCGGGTTGCTACATCGACCTGGGCGGCGCCGTAGCGCCTCGGCGCATCATCGCGGGGGAGGGCATAGAGACGGTAGCGGCTGTCTGCACGGCTTTGTACCGCGCCGGCCGCGATCTCTCCTCTACGGCCTTCCGCGCGGCCGGTGACCTCGGCAATCTCGCCGGCAAGGCTTCCGTGTCCCTCCCGCACCCAACGCTTAAAGACGGAAGCGGCAAGCCTCGAAAGGTCCCCGGACCCGAACCCGATATGGCCTCGCGGGCAATGCCGGTGCCCGATGGCGTCTCCGAGCTGGTGTTGCTCGGCGACGGGGACAGCGAACCAATCCTCACGCGCCTCGCGCTGGAGCGAGCTTCACACCGTCACGCAAAGGAAGGTCGAACAATTCGGGCCGCCTTCGCCCCTGACGGAACGGACTTCAACGATTTGATCAAGACACGGCGGACAGCCTGATGGACTACCATGGATATGACGATATCGTGCGCGCCGTTGAGGGCGATGGGGATTTCCCCTCCGCACCTCCCGCGCCTCCGGGGGAGCCCTCGCACACCCCCGCGCCCCCCTCAAGAGCAGAGCCAAGCGATAAAACCATCGCGGAATGCGCCCTCTTGGATGAGAGCGACACGTCAAACGGCGTTCGCCTGATGAGCTACTTCCCGGATCAGCTTCTGGTCATGAAAGTGTCCAGCGTCGCAGGAGGTGACAAGCTGATTTGGTCGGGGACGCATTGGGACATTGACGAAGGCGAGGCGGGCGCGGCTCTGATCGCGCAGAAGGTGGGCGACTACATCCAAAAAGAGGCGACCTATCTGGTCGCAACGGAGGACGAAACACGCGCTATGGCGGCCGTAACCGAGGCTGTCCTAGACGAGTTGGACGCGCTGAAAGCCATCTCGGCCAAGGAGCGCACGTCGGAGCAGCGCAGGCGGCTCCGGGAGGTCGATGCTATTGCGAAGGCTGGTCACAGCGCGGCTGCTGCTGTCAGGCGTCGTCAGGAGCGTCGCCAAAATTTCGGGGTGCAGTCCAAAGATCAAGGTCGCATCGAGAAAATGTTGGAAAACGTTTCGCCACGCCTCCGCAAGAACATTGAGGAGCTGAACGCCTCCGCGCTGTCGGTAGCAACGCGGACCCATACGCTCGTGTTCCATCAGGAGATTGACCCGGAGTGTCCGGACCCAAAGGCGACGCGCTACAAGTCCTGGATCGAAGCCCGGAAAGGCCATCGTCAGGAGGACTACATCACAGCGCTCGTGCCTGTGAATTACGACAAGAAGGCCAAGGCCCCGTTATTCGAAGCCTGGATTGAGCAGATGATGCCGGACGCGGAGACACGGCGAACACTGCAACAATTCTGCGGCTGCTCGATCCTCGGCATTCCGCTGCAGTTCTTCATGTTTCACTACGGCGAGGGCGCGAATGGAAAATCGGTGTTCCTTGAGATGCTGGTGCGGCTGCTCGGCAAGAGCTTTGCGGTTGGCCTGCCCACGGAAAGCATCATCGGCAGCGGCGAGCGCGCCGGAGGCGGTGCATCGCCCGACCTGATCAGGCTCTTTGGCAAGCGCATGGTCCGTGTTCTCGAGCTTCCGGAGGGCAAGCCGCTGCAAAGCGAACTAATCAAGAAACTGACAGGAGGCGAGGAAATCCCGGTGAGGACGCTGTACAAGGGCTATATCGACTTTATGCCTCGGGCCAAGCCTCATATGAGCGGAAACGGCCTGCCCAAGATCCTCGACACCTCAAACGGCATTTGGCGCCGAATGCTGTTCGTGAAGTGGCCGATCATGATCGCTGAGGAGGATCGCCGCGACCCTGAGGTGATGGTGCGGGAATTCCTTTCCGAGGCACCGGGCGTGTTCAACTGGCTCTGCGAGGGGGCGCGCGACTTCCTCTCGGGCGGCCAAATCTACATCGCTCCGAAAGTGAGGGCGGACGTGCAGGCGTACCGAAAGGAAATGGATATCGTGTTGCAGTTCGTTGAGGACTGCGTTGAGAAGGCGGAGGGGGAGACCGTGCAGGCCCGTGACATGTACTTGGCGTTTAAAGATTGGTGTATTGTCAACAGCAAGAATGTGGTATTCGAGACCCGTTTCGGCCGAGATATGAAGCGGCATTGTCAGAAGGACGATAAGTCCCGCGTCCGCAAATACCTTGACGTGAAGCTTCGCGAGGACCGACCGAGGCCGACCGAAAGCGAATTGCGGGCCAACAAGGCCGCTGAAATCAATAGCGACGTGGTGCCATAGCGCATTTGCGTCAGGTGTTGCCGAATGGCCGCCGAGGGTTGCGAGGGTTTTGCGAGGGTTTCGGTCCAACCCTCGCAGCTGAAAAACCGAGTCGCGCCAACTACTTTCCGAACTGAGCGAGGGTCGCGAGGGTTTTCGCGCACACGCATGTAGGCGAGCTGAAAATTCGTCAGCCCATGAAATCTGTAAGCGGCCCCATATGACACTCGTACAAACCCTCGCACCCTCGCATCATGATGTAGTTACATACATTATGTGTATGTAATTTATAGCAAATATTGTTTGCGATAGTTTTTCAAAGACCCTCGCAAAACCCTCTCACACTATCGGTTGCATAATAGCAACATTGAGAACAGCATGAAAAAGCCGATCGATATCGAAAAGCTCTTGCAGTGGGCGATCAGGGATGAGCTGCCCAAGGGTCAACGCGTTGCAGCGTCCTCATGGGACGTGATCGAGCAGTTTGGGATGCTCGGCACCAAGGTCCAAACCGGCGGCTTCAATGCGGACACGTTCGGCATGGTCCCGGGCGAGCCCGACGAAGATGCGTTGGTGATTGCCGGCGCTGTGAAGGCGCTGGAGCGCGAGGCGAGATTTGATCATCTCGCGGACGTCCAATCGTTGTTTGGCGAATGGGCGGCCATCGCTGGCGATGCTCCGGGCCTTCTGCTGATGAGCACGTTCGATCCGGCCGCGCTGGTGATCTCATGCGCGACACAGGGCACGCGTCCGAAATGGGCGTTCGAAAACCCGACGCCTCGTCAGCAATTCGCGCAGACAGCCACCAAGCCGCGTCCGATCGTTCATGGGATAGATCGCAGCGGCGAAGTGATCGAAATCAGGCCAATCAGGAAAACCGGCAAATATCCGGTGACCATGCGCCCGCGCTCGCCGCTGCTCTGGCATGATCCGGCGCCGCTTCACGTCGGCGAGTGTCGCGCTGAGTGGGTCTGCTGGCACGGTGCGCTCAACACGTTGGCCGCCGCGCTCTCCGGCAAGCTGCGGGCCTATGAGCCCACGCCTACCACTTTGCCCCTGATGCCGTGGATCACGGGCATGGATGAGCCGCGCATCCTGCAGGGCCGCGATCTATCGGCAGTGTCGGCCTTCGATCCTCGCCTAGCCCCGGTGCGGAATATCGTGACGCCCGAACCTGTTTCGTCCCCGATAGAGGCGCAAACGGCCGCCTCGTACGCAAAAGCGTCCCGTCTGAAAATGAAAAATGCGAAAGCAGCGTAATGGCTTACGGGACACATGGGCCAGCCCCCCTTTGACAGGGGGGTGATTGCTTGACATAGCTCCGGACGCCTCAAAAGGTCTCAGAGAAGAAACAAGCCCGTCGGTGCCCCGGCGGGTTTTGTGTTTCGTGCGATACAAAGCGAGGACGGACCAATGAAGTAGCAGCCGGGTTATTGGTTCATGGCTGTAGGTCGAGCGCTGGTGCTCGGCCGGGAGACGGCACCGCCGCACATGGCGGTGAAACATAGCAACCCTAGCCGCAAGGCTCTGTTGCATCCTACTGACGACGCAACGCGCTCGCCATTGAGCAGCGCAATCATCCCTGACGGGCGACCAATCGCACGGTTCGTAAAACATCGCGAGTATGCAGGGCGCTTTGATCCTGCCGACCAGCCCGGGGCGCACGCCGGGCACCCTTTCGCCCATGTAGCTCAATCGAGAGCAGCCAAACACGGCGCGTGATGGCCGTATCCATCCGTGGGCAATCCAACATCGTCACGGCGCGGCGGGCGACCGACAACAAACAACGCAGCGCAAGAGAGCACGCGCGTGACCATTCCATTCGAGGTGCAGACATGAGCAGCAAGCCAAGCAAGCGCTATGTTCTCCATCCCGGTCACGTCCGCAGCGCCTACGATGGTGATACCCACTTTATCGACGGCCTGGCGCTCGCTGGCCTCTACCACGTAGACCCTCGGGAATGCGTGTCGTGGTATCCCGGCATGCTGCCGCTCGCTGGCGCGGTGCATCTCTATCCGCGCGATGATGGCCGCTATTCGCTGGAAACGGCGGCTGCATCATGAGCGGTTTCGACGTCAAAGTTTCGGGCAACATCGGCACCATCCTTGGACCGATATCGAGCCTAGCAGCCGGCGGCGGCAGGCAGGCCCTGCAAGAGGGATTGAGCGACGGCGGCGACAAGGTGCGCACCAAGGTCCGCAAGGCGATGCGGGCGCAAACCAACCCGCTCAAATACGAAACCATCACGTCTCGTGTAGACGGCAAGCGGTTCGGTCTCGCCTACATCATCAAGGGCGATGGCAAGAAAACGCCAATCGCGCTGTTCCCGCACTCGGTGGCGGGGGCAGTGACTGCAGCGCCGTGGGGTGTCTCCCGCACATTCAAGCGGTCATTCGTTCGGCCTGACACTGGCGCGCTCTCGGCGCGAACGACTTCCAAGCGCTTCCCTGTCCGCAAGCTCTACGGGCCGAACATGGCGAAGGAAGTCGTCAAAGGGCAATCGCTGGCAGCGTTTGAGGTCGGGGTGAGCACTGATGTGCTGCCCGCGATCGAGCGGCGACTAGCGCGGCTGCTCGCCAAGGGGTGAGGGCAGGCGTTCCGGCGTCGGCGGCGGGTGTTTCGCCGTCCGGGCGCGGGTCCTTCCCGACCCCGGGGGTGCCGCGCGGCGCGCGCAGTCCGGGACTTTTCCCAATTTCGGTTTTGAAAATCAGGGTTGACGACGTTGACAGAGCACCCCCCAAAAGTTGACGGGTCGGGCCTGCCGGCGGACCCCGCGCCGTTCGCGCCGTTCATGACCGTTTCCGAAATCGCGGAGCGCGATGGCGTGTCGAAACAGGCCGTTTCGAAGCGCGTCAGAGCCATGGTCGAGATGCACGGGCTTGAGGTTGAGCTTGACGGGCAAGGCCGCGTCGCTCGCATCAACGTTGCCCAATATGACCACCTGCGCGACCGTCACGGTGACCCGTCGAAAGACCAGCGGCCGGAGACGCCGGAGCCGGCGGCGCCTGCCGCCGATAGCTACGAGGAAGCCCTACGGCTCAAGACCCACTATGAGGCCGTGCGCCGGGGATTGGAGCTTGATGAGCACATTGGAAAGCTTGTCCGAGTGGATGAGCTGGTCAAGGTCGGTGATGAGATCGGCGCGAAGGTCGCGCAAGTCATCGGCTCGCTGGACAACGAGGCGGAGGCCTTCGCCATGGCGCTCGATCGCGACGGCGCGCACGGCCTCCGCGTCCTGCTGAAGCAAACACGATATCGGATGCTGACCGAGGTGGCCGACGCGCTCTCCGCGCTCGCCAAGCTCGCCGCGCAGAAGGCGAGAGCGTCCGCAGAGGACTAACACACCATGCGTTCGCATCCGTCCGCGCTCGCCCTGGTCGCCGAGCGGATGGCGAACGTGATCAGGCCCCCGACGCCCGTTCCCGTCGCTCAATGGATGAGCGAAAACATCGTTCTCGTTGACGGCCCTGAGCAGGGCAATCTCTGGAACGCGAAAGGCGCGCCGTACCTTACGGAAATCGCCAACTGCCTTTCGGAGGACCATCCGTGCAATTTCGTCACGGTGCGGAAATCGCAACAGACCGGTGCGTCTATCTTGGCGCTGGGATGGTGCCTCTACGTGGCCGATCGCGAGCCGGCAAACCTGCTCTATGCGGTGCCCGGTATCGACGCGCTCAAGGAGGTGAACAACGGCAAGCTCCAGCCGCTGATTACCGCGTGGCAAAAGAAGATCGGCCGCAAGGTCCTGGAGTCGAAACAGGACGAAAAGGAATTCGCTGGCGGGCGGCTGATCCTTGCGAACGCCAACAGCGTCTTGGACCTGTCGTCGGTGACCATCAAGAAGGGCGTTCGCGACGAACTATCGAAGTGGACGGATATTCCTGGCTACGGAGATCCTGAAAACCTGTTCTTTGGCCGCTTCACGGCGTTCCGGCGCAAGAAGACGTTCAAAATTCTGGACATCTCGACGCCGGAAATCGACACGGGAGACGAAACGGGCGAGACCGAGGGCCATTGCCGCATTGACCGACGCTTCAAGCTGTCGGATCGGCGCTTCTGGCACTGCCTCTGCCCCGAATGCGGGCAGTTGTTCATTCATCGGGATGAATTCCTGATCGTTGATGAGCAGCATCTGCACAAGAGCCGCTATCAGTGCAGTTGCGGGCACCATATCAGCGACGCGGAGCGCATCTTCGCTATCGACAACGGCGAGTGGATACCGACCCACGCTCTTGGCGACCATCCGGGATTTCATATCGACGCTTTCATCAGCAAGATGATGTCGTATGAGGCCATCGCGGAGGAAAAGCGCAAGGCCAAGACCGAAACCGGCCGGAAGGACTACTCAAACCTTGTGCTCGGGCTCGCTTTCAGGCTTCGAAGCGACGCGCCGGAAGTCGAAAAGCTGATGATGCGCCGGGTTGAGTGGATGAAGCGCGGGCATATCCCGCCCAAAGGCATCCTCTTGACCGCAGCGGCTGACGTCCAGATGCGCGGCATTTGGCTGGAGATCGTCGCCCACGGTTCGAACCGCGAAACATGGCTTGTTGATGCGCTTTACATCGACGGCGACACCGCGAACCATCGCGGCGAGGTGTTCAAGCGTCTCCGCGAGCTGACGCTTGACCGGAAATTCCCTGACGCTTTCGGGCGGGAGCGGACGATAGACGCGCTTGCGATCGATACCGGCTACCGGGCGAACACGGTCTATGGATGGGTCAGGGAAAATCAGCGGCTGCACCCTGACACGGGTTACGAGTTGATCCTTGCGACCAAAGGCATACCCGGATGGGGCAAGCCGGCGATTGGAACGCCCACGCTGCAAGACATCGACCTTGGCGGGCGCAAGATCAAGCAGGGCGCGAAGCTTTGGGGCGTCGGCATCTGGCCCCTAAAGGCGGACTTCTATTCGTTCCTGCGCCAAGAGGGCATGAAAGCCGGCGCAGAAAAGGACCCTGACGGCTACTGCCATTTCGGCATGTGGGTGGATGAGGTCTATTTCAAACAGCTAACCGGCGACCGCCTAGAGGACGTGAAGGTCAAGGGCCGCGTCGCCGGCAAGAAGTGGGCGCAGATCAAGGACAACCATTTCCACGATTGCCGCATCTACAACGCGGCCATGGCGGAATATCTCGGCATGTCCTCCACCACGGATGAGCAATGGCGCGACCTCGCCTTGCGCCGCGGTCTGCCCGACGAACTAAGCGAGCCGAGCCTTTTCGGAGGTTCGATCGCGCCGGTTGCTGATACGTCGAACGCACCTCGCACAAATGACAGTGACGGGACGCAGCAACCGGCAAACACCCACGGCCCCGAGCCGGAGACCGATCAGCCGCATGGCGGCGAGGTCTACGAGACTTGGTTAGGTCGCGATACGAGCAATTGGCATCGCTGATCGCTCGCTGTTCGCGCTGGCGACCCGGTCGCAGCGCGGTAACCGCATCACCTGACGGCAGCCGGGCGCGCGACGGGCGCGGCGCCTGGCGCTCGGTGGTGTGGGTCAAGGCCGCTCGGACAAGCGCATGGTGGGCGCGCTGTCCGGGCGGCCTTTCTCTTTGGGAAAGGCCTTCGCGAATGTGGACGAAATCCGACCTCGACAAGCTGGACGCGGCCATCGCGACCGGCGCGAGCAGCGTGCAATTCGGCTCCGGCGACAACGCCCATAGGACCGAGTTTCGCAGCCTCGAACAGATGCTGACCATCCGCCGGCTGATCATCGCGGACGTCTACGGCACGACATCGCCCGTCACCTACGTCTCTCACACCCGGGACTGATGCATGTCGATGTTTCTGAAGGCGCTCGCGTGGGTGTCGCCGCACGCGGCTGCGTCGCGCATGGCGGTCCTGTCCGCGATTGACGTCAAGCGCTCGTATGACGGCGCGACCATGGGCAGACGCGGTGCCAGCTTCAAGGGTGCGAAGGCTGATAGCGCCAACGGTGCGTTGGGTCCAGCCCTCGCAAAGCTTCGCGAACGCTCCTCCGACCTCGTGCGCAACACGTGGATCGGCTCTCGCGCCGTTGACGTTCTCACGGCTCACACCATCGGCACGGGCATTACCGTGGCTTGGAAGGATAAGCGCCTTCAGGACCTATGGGATGAATGGTGCCTCGTTGCGGATATCGAGGGCGAGAAGAGTTTCCCCGGTATCCAGAACGTTGCCTATCGGTCGGCGCTGGAGCGCGGAGACTCGGGCGTCCGGATGGTGCCTCGCAAGATCGGCTCGGGCCGCGCGGTGCCGCTGGCACTGCAATGCGTTGAGGGCGACATCATCGCAACGGAACGCGATGGCGTGTTTGATGGAAGGCGGTCGCGGCTCGGTGTCGTGCTCGGCGATTGGAATGAGCGCCTTGGATATTGGCTCTACAAGGATCATCCTTCCGAACCGACGCTCTGGAAAACGCCGCAACTGATACCGGACTTTGTTGAGCGCCGGGACTTCTGCCACATATACCGGCCGCTGCGCGCCGGGCAGGTCCGCGGCGTCCCGCTGCTCGCGCCGGTGATGCAGAGCACGCGCGATTATTACGACGCTCTTGACGCCATGGTGGTCAAGCTCCGGATGGAAGCTTGCTACGGCATGATCATCAATTCGAATGATCCTGTTGCGGGCGTGGCGGCTGCGGCGGCTCGGAAGGATCGGGACGGGCGCAATATCGAGGGCATGGCGCCGGGGATGATTTACCGGGCGGCTCTTGGCGAGACCGTGACAGCCTTTTCGCCATCGGGGGCAGGGCAGTTCGAACCGGTCGGGATGACGGCGCTCATGGGCATCGCCTCAGGCGGCATGATCACTTACGACCAACTGACCGGGGACCTCCGGCAGGCGAGCTATTCGTCAATGAAGGCGGGCGAAAGGATCTTCAAGCGCCTCGTTGAGCAGCAACAGTGGCTGACGCTCGTGCCGATGCTGATGCACCGGGTGACAGAGCGGTGGCTTGATATCGCCATTGCCGCCGGCAAGGTGAAGGAGCGCAAGGCCCCGTACCTCCGCGAATACGTCATGCCGGCGGTGGTGCCAATCGATCCTTTGAAAGACCTGAAGGCCGATATTCTCGCCGTGCGCGCCGGGCGCATCTCGCCCCAGGAATTCATCAACGAGTGGGGCCGCGATTGGCGCAAGGTCTTGGAAGAGACCAAGCAGTTTTGGGCGGATGCCGACAAAGACGGCTTGGTGCTCGATATCGATCCTCGCCGCGTTGACCAGTTGGGCGCGGCGCAAAAGGACCCTGACGCAAAGGAAGATGCCGCGTCGGATGACGACACGCCGGCTGACGGCAAAGAGAAGCAGCCGGCAGATAGCGAGGCCTGATGAAGAAACACAAGACGCGGATGCGCTCAATGGCGCGTCCGCGAATGACGCCTGATGGCTTTGAGCCGGGATTGGTGATCGCGCGCGCCGCGACCGATGATCTTTCCGCGCGCTTCACGGCATCAAGCTACGACGCGGAGACGCATACGGTTGAGGCGGTGTTCTCGGCCGGCTCGCGGGTCGCGCGATGGGGCGCTTACGAAGAGCTGGAAATCTCCGCTCTTGCCATCGACCTCAACCGCGTGGCGCTCGGACAATGCAGGCTCCTCGACACGCACAAACAGGACTCGGTCGATAGCATTCTTGGCATCGTCGAGTCCGCACGGATCGAGGGCGGCTTGCTCGTTGGCCGCATTCGGTTCGCTGATACGGACGCCGGCCGACGCGCTGAGGGCATGGTTGTCCGCGGCGAGCTGACGGGCATTTCGGTCGGCTATCGGGTGACGACGTGGACGCTCGCGTCACTTGAAAACGAGGTTGAGGTTTGGCGCGCGGTCAAATGGGAGCTGCTTGAAGTCTCCCTTGTGGCCGTACCTGCCGACCCACAGGCGTCAATTCGATCGACGCCGGTTGAAACGCAACGGGTCGATGACCCAAATCCTACGGAGAATGACGACATGCGGCGTAATGCTGCCCCGACCGCCGAGCCTTCGGCAACGACCACGACCGTGCCCGCGCCGGAGACCCGCTCCGCGCCGGCTCCGCAGCCTGCGCCCTCGGTGGCCGCGCCTGCGCCGACCTTCGACCTGACTGCCGAACGCAGCCGCGTCGCCGACATCATGACCATCGGCACCCGCGCCAACATGTCGAATGACGACATCCGTGCAGCCATCTCCGGCGGCGTTACCGCCGACGCCTTCCGCGCCCGTGCCTTCGAAGCGCTCGCCGCTGCGGCCGACGCAACGCGCTCCAGCCCTGGCCTTTCGGTGCAGGTGACGCAGGACGAGACCGAGACCCGCGTACGCCAGTTCACGGATGCGCTGACCGTTCGCATGGGTGGCGCTTCCGCGCTGCGCGACGAAGAGGGCAACGTCCGCGCCCTGGACGCCGGGGCACGTGCCTATCTGAATTATTCGTTCGCCGAAATGGCGGCGGTGGTGATCGGCTCGCGCTCCATGCTGCGCACCTCCGCCGATCGCGAAGACGTCCTCCGCCGCGCGATGCATACGACCTCGGATTTCCCGGTCATTTTCGAGTCGACCATCAACCGCGTGCTGGCCTCCCGCTATCAGCAGGCGTCGGCGACCTACCGGGAGATTTCGGTGCGCCGGAACTTCGTGGATTTCCGGCCGCACACTCAGGTGCGCGTCGGCGACTTCCCGCAGTTGCAGCCGGTCAATGAGTCGGGCGAGATCAAGTTCGGCACGTGGGGCGAGAGCAAGGAAAGCATTTCGGTCGCGCCTTACGCCATTCAGTTCGCCATCTCCCGGCGCATGCTGATTGACGACAACATCGGCGCGATTGACCAGATGCTCGGCAGCTACGGCGATAGCGTGTCGCGTTTCGAGGAAGGCATCTTCTACAAGATGAAAGCCCTCAACGGCGGCGCCGGCCCGATGCTGCAGGAAGGCAAGAAGCCGGTCTTTGATGCCTCCCGCGAAAACCTCGCTGCGGCCGGCGGTGACATCTCGGCGGATGGCCTCTCGATCGGCCGCGCCGTGATCCGCAAGCAGACCAATCAGAGCGGCGCCAAGCTCAATCTGAAGCCGGCTATCCTGCTCGTTGGTGCTGATCAGGAAACGAACGCGGACAAGGCGCTCGCGATCATCACCCCGACCAAGGAGGGCGATGTCAACCCGTTCGGCGGCAAGCTGCGGACCGTGGTTGCGCCGCTGGACGGTGATCAGTGGGAGCTTTACGCGGAGCCCTCCGCTGCCCCGGTGTTCGTGTGGGGCATGCTGGACGGCTACGAGGCTCCGCGCATGCGCATTGAGAACCCGTTCGGTGTGCAGGGCGTCGGCATCTCGCTGGAGCATGATTTCGGCTGCGGCGCAATCGATTACCGCGGTGCCTATCGCTCGCCGAACGTCGCGAAATAATCGGCTCGCGCAAGCGGAAACCATCGGGGGCGGCCTTCGGGTCGCCCCTTTGCGTTCTCGATCAAGGAAACAACGGAAGTGAAGAACAAAATTCAACACGGCAAGGTGCTGACGTTCACGGCGCCGGCCGGCGGTGCCGTCTCGGGCAACGGCTACCTCATTGGCATCATCTTCGGCGTCGCCGCTTTCTCCGCCGACGAAGGCCAGCCCTTTGAGCTGGACCGTGAAGGCGCCTACACGCTGCCCAAGAAGACCGGCGAGGCCTGGACCGAGGGCGCGGCCCTGTATTGGGACACCGCAAACGGCGTGCTCACGGTGACCGAGGGCGTGTTGCCGCGCGTTGCAGCCGCAGCCGCTGCCGTTGCCGCCGTGGCGACGTCGGGGCCGGCGCTGATCCTGCCGCCCGCGTAAGAGGGCGCAGCATGTCTCTGTTCATGGCCTTGGTGCAGATTTCGTCAAACACTGTCGATGCTGTCATGGGCGAGCGCATCCGCATCACGCCATGGACAGAGGCGGTTTACTCGGCCGGCGGCGTGGACACGACGCGGCCGGTTGCCAATGTCACGGGCGCCTATCGAGAGACGGACAAGCAAAAGCGCATCACCAATTCGGCGCCGGAAGGTCGCGATTTCGAGCGCCGCTTCGTCACGCCCAAGATTTGGTTCTCCGTGCAGGCCTCTGAGCTGAAGGGCGTTGAATATCGCCAAGGCGACCGCATCACCCGGCTGGAGCTGCCGGGCCTGCCCGAATTCACCATTTCGCTGATCGAGCCGCTTGATGATGGGCGGCTGGCCATCAGCGTCCAGACACTGGAGCCCGCCGCATGAGCCTTGCAGTCTGCGCCGTTCGCATCTGCGCCTACATGGCGTTGAAGAACGCCACCTCTGTTGCCGATCGCGTCTTTGATAGCGTGGTCGATCCCCGCGCGTTGCTCGGCAAGGATGCGTCGCCGACCATCGTTGTGCTCGCCGAGCAGGGCAAGAAAATCATCATGGGTCGGGACCTGCTCGCCGCGGAACACTCGGTTGACTTGGCCTTTGAGATGTTCGTCGCGAAGGCGACTACCATCACAATCCCGGCGGCGCACACAGACAGCGGCGAGGATGAGCCGGCCGATATCATCGAATACGCGGCGACCGATGCGGCCTATGAAAATCGCCTGCGCCGGATCGCCTATGAAATCGACGCCGTCCTGACCGGCGACCCCGGGCCTTGGGCCGAGATGTTCCGCCGCCTTGTCGTGCGTTTTCTGCCGGAGGCGGGATGGGGCCGTGGTGCCGATAGCGACGGCGGGCGCAAGTTCAACTTCATCCGCGAAATCTATTCGGTTGAGCCGGTGGCCGACCCGGTGCGCGGCGCGCCGCTCTCCGAATTGTGGTCCGACCTTCTCGACCTGATGGCGACTGTTCCGGACTTGAAGCCGCTCTCGCTCGATTGGCGGTCGCTGATCACAACCCCGACGTTGCCCGCATGGCGCTTGGCCGCCGCGACGCTCGGCCTGACCTATCGCGAGCTACGGAGCATGGGCTTGGCCCCGGCGCTCGATCATCAGGCAACCGGCGCCGCGGAGCCCGCGGTGCTGGCCTCGGTGACGCTCGATCCGGATGATTTCGCGATCTATCAGGATGCGGCGGATGGCAGCGCTACATGAGCAAATCGTCTCGCTGATGCGGGACGTGGCGGACCTGAAGCGACGCGCTGACACGATGGTTCGCCATGGCAAGGTCGTTAAGGTCGATGCCAAAAAGCACCTGGTCAAACTCCAGATCGGCGGCACGGATGAGGAGCCGCAGGAAAGCCCGTGGGTGCCTTACGCGCAGATTGCCGGCGCGCTGAAGGTGCACACGCCTCCGAGCGTCGGGCAGCAAATGACGCTGTTCTCGCCCACGGGCGACTTTCGGCAAGGCCTGTGCCTGCCGCTGACATGGTCCGACGACAACCCGTCGCCATCGGACGCGCCGGACCAACACATTCTGACGTTTGAAAACGTCAACATCACAATCAAAAAGGACAGCGTGAAGCTCACGGTTGGTGATGCCTCGATCGAGGTCACGAAAGACTCGATCAAGAACATTGCCAAGGAAGTCATCAGTTCGAAGGTCGGCGACGGCAGCGACATCGAACAGAAGAGCGACGCGATTACCTCAACCGTCTCAGGCTCCGAGATCGAGCAAACGGGTTCGGTCGTGAACGTGACGGCCTCCGCCGTCCGCACGGTCGGACGGACGTATCTCGGTGTCGATGGTAAGGGCGAGTCTCCGGAAATGCAGGTGCTGCTGATCGGCGACATCCCGGCGAAGCAAACCTTCTCCAAGCAGTGAGAGAACATGACAAACAAAAATTACAATCTGACCGGCAATGCCCCGCGCGAGCTGAAGCGCAGGGGCAGGGCGGGCACCATCACGTTGAGCGACCGCGCGGCGCGCTTCGAGCTGCGCCGCGGAACGATCGAGCTCCCGGGCGCCGAGGCGGCGCTTACGGCGACCGTGCAGGCGGCCGCCGTCACGCCGGCTCCGTCCTCCGCCCCGACCACGGAAGCCGCTCCGGCGGCTCCGGAGGCCGCTTCCGTGGCCTCTCAGGCCATCGCCTGACCAACCGTAAGAAAGGACTTGATATGAAAGTTGCCGTCATCCTGGGCTTGTTCGCCCTCATTTGCTTCATCGGCTATCTGATCGCCCGCGCGGCGCTGCCGGCGGAGGACGCTAGAACGGTCGTCGGGGATCCCGCGACCGAGCCCGCGGATGTTTCGGACGATACAAATGCGGCGGACCCGGTGCCCTCTGTCTCGGCGCCGGTCGCCTCGGTGCCGTCCGTGCCCGTCGCTCCGGTTGAGATCCCGGCGACCTGATGGCAGGCATCAACCGCGACACCGGTAAGGCGTTGGACGGTTGGGGCCATGTGGTGCAGTCGCTGCACGTGCTGTTTACGACCCATATCGGCGCGCGCTTGATGCGCCGATATTTCGGCTCTGAGGTGCCGCCGCTGCTCGGCGAGAACCTGACTGCACGGACGGTGACGCGCTTTTGTTACGCGGTCGTCGTGGCGATCGAGCTTTGGGAGCCGCGCTTCCGAGTGACGCGGGTCTACTTCAATCCAGCCGGCAACAAAACCGACCAACTGCGCTCCGGCAAGCTCTCCATGGCAATTCATGGGCAGTACCTGCCGCGCGGCCATCTCGGCGACCCGACACCTGCGCGCGGTGACTACGTCCTCGCGATCGGCGCCGGAGATGGAAGCATAACGGTGCAAGCAGCATGACCCGCTTTACCAAGCTCGATCTATCCCAACTGGCCCCGCCGGCTCTCATTGAGACGGTCGATTACGAGGCCATCCTTGCCGATCAAAAGGCGTGGGTACAATCAACCTGGGACGCCTACCGCGTAGGGCGTCCTGATCTTCCGACCCTTGACACGCTGATGCTCGAGACCGAGCCGATCGTGATCATTCTTGAGGCCATCGCCTATCGCGAGACGCTGTTGCGGGCGCTGGTGAATGACAAGGCCCGCGCGCTGCTCCTGGCCTATTCGGTCGGAACGGACCTCGATCAAGTGGGCGCGCTCTTTGACACGCCGCGCCGGTTGATTGATCCGGTGAACAAAATCTATCAATCGGATGCCGAGTACCGCGAAGAAATCCAGATGGCTCCGGAGGCGTTCTCCGTTGCAGGCCCGGAAGGCTCCTACGTCTACTTCGCCCGGCGCTCGCATCCGTCGCTTAGCGACGCGATCGCGATCAATCCGCACTCCAACCGGGTTGATGTTGTGGTGCTGGCGCGTGACGGAAACGGCGTTGCGACATCGGAGGCGGTGACGGCGGCCTATAACGCGTTGTCGCCCAAGACCACGCGGCCCCTGACTGATGACGTGCACACCATGTCGTCAAAGCCCATTGATGCCGCGGTACGCGTCTTGATCCAGATCGGGGGCGGCCCCGCGCCTGAAACGGTGCGAGCGAACGCAACCAAGGCCTTGGACAACTACCGGCTCTTGCGTCGGCGCATCGGGATGGCCCTTCGGACTGACGGGCTGATTGGTGCGGCTCGATCCGGGGCGACGGGTATTGAGAAAGTCATCGTGGAAAGCCCGGCGGCGGACGTGATCCCGGACGGCTACAGCCACGTGCATGTCACCTCGATAACGGTTGACGTCGAGGTGATCGATGACTGACCTCGCGGAGATTGACGACCCCGACATCCATCTGTTGCCCTCGAATGCCTCTCCGCTTGAACGGCTCATGTCGGCGAGCGCTCAGAGGCGGTTCGATGGCATCCCGACGCCCATTGAAACGATCAAGCGGCCGTTCGATGCGCCGCTCAACTTTCTCCCGCATCTGGCATGGGAGGTGTCGCTAGACGTTTGGGAGGAAGATTGGCCCGAATGGCAGAAGCGTAGGGCCATCGCCAATTCGATCCATCTGCACAGGATCAAGGGCACGCTGCCAGCCCTCATCGGATGGCTGGAGCTGATCGGCGCCGAGCTGCAAAGCTATGTCATTCCGCCCGTGGGCGCCTATGCCGCGCCGAGCGCAACTCCGGAGGAGAAGGCGGCCTTTGCAGCGCAGTTCCCCGAGCTGCGGATTTATCTGGAAAGCGACTACGGCACTGCGGATGCCGACCTCTACACGAATGACGGCTTTTCGGACGATGAGTTCGTCACGGTCTCAACCGCCGCTGATCGCTACGGCAACCGGGCGTACCTCGTTGACAAGGGCGTAAGCACTCCGGTGCCGATGCTTCCGGTGACGTGGGCAGGGGCCAACGCGATCAACGAGGGCTTGGTCGGGGTGGTGATCCCGGGCGAGGATGATGGCGGGTTCTTCATCGCGGATGCGGCAGCGGATGCCTCCTTCGTCACGGCGGCCAAGATCACGTCAAAGCTGCTGACCATCGCGGCTGATCGCTCCTATGTGCCGATCACGCCGCAGCCTGTCATCTTGCCGGGCGACACCCCGCCATTGACGCTCATGAACGTCATTCCGGAAAGGATCGCGACAACGGGCATCATCGGCCTCGACGTGCTCCATATTGAGGTCGGCTATGTGGGGGATTATCTCGGCGACAAGGATAGTTCGCTCCGCATCTATGACCGCTATTACCTCTATGACGCCACGCGGCTCGTAGGGACGCCGGGAAGCGATGGCGGGTTCTTCCTCGATAGCACGCGGCTGGAAATCCCGCCGTTCTATGCAGAGATGCGGGTACACTTCGGGGGCTCGGCTCCGGTGCCGTCGTTCATGCTTGATGACGGCTTTGTTGATGAGGCCTGCACGGTCCCGGTTCAAGGCCAGTTAGACCGCGTCGCCGCAGCCCTGCGCGCCGCTAAATCCCATCGTGATCAGATTTGGTTCACGACACAAATCTCACGCCCCGTTGAATTTGACGACGCTGTCCCGCTGGACGGTTCGATCGCGTTTGACGCTGAAATTCCGCTCTACGACTGACAGAGGTGAAATGGAACAAATCGTAAAGTTCGGCGCGCGCCAAAAGGTGACCGTCGATGACATCAACAATCTCGGCCTCTACGCACGTGACAGCATGGACCATGTCGTCAGTGACGCGCTTGTCCCGACCGCGAAGTACGCCGGCGGGGACGTCTCGATCAGCGGCACCACCACCATCAAGGTTGCAACGCCATTCCGCCTCTGGAGCCAAGGCCGCGTTTACGGCAACGAGACTGACAACGGCGTCACCATTGACCTGATCGGCCAGCTTCCTACCACGGGTTTCAAGCGCATCTGTGCTATCTGCCTCGTCGGCCTTGATCAGGCGGACAAGGTTGAGGAGCGGGACTTCCTCGTCAATGCCACGACGCGCGAGACGCAGGCGCAGCCCACGGCGACCCGCGACATTCGCACGGCCTCGGTGCAGGTGGTTGCTGGCGCAGCGGCTGTTGACCCGGCTGCGCCCGCGGTGCCGATCGAAGCCCTGGTGATGGCCTATGTGACGCTGACCCCGAGCGCGGTGCAGGTGGTGACGCAGGTGACCGCCAACCGGCTCGCGTCGCTGGTGGACGTGGATGGTCGGCTCATTGTGGTCGAGCAGTGGAAGGACATCACGCAGCCGATCATTGACGGCATGCGCTCGGACATTGCCAAGCTGCAGCAGCAGGCGCAGGGCAACCAGTCCAAGGGAATGACCGTCTACCTGCTTGAGCAGGTGGCGCGCCTCTCTGACATGGTCGGCGTCGATGACGCGGCGAGCTACAGTAAGACCGATTGGTTCCTCGATCAGCGGGACTCGGACATCACGGACCCGCGCTATGTGGCGAAGGTGGAGGAGGGGCTACGCTTCGCCGATGCCAACGCGGAAACGTCCTCGCCTGTCCTGTCCAATCCGGCCGATACCAAGTTCGTGGTTGGCTCGGATGGCCTGCTGTTGCCGGCCTTCACGTCGGTGCCGCTGGTCTCGAACATCGGCAAGGATAGCGAGGTCGCGCTTTCGAATGCCGGTGCGCAGAACATCACCTCGGTGCAGCGCACGGTTTCGCAGACCCGCATTCGTTGGGGCACCACCTATCTGATTTGCACCAACTCGGCGATGTGGCAGAGCGGCCGTTATGACCCGGTGTCGGGCATCTTCACGGACGCGGCCGGCAATACCTATCAGGTGCTGGACCCGCAGCTCGCGCTGATCAATCATCAGATGATCCGGATCGAACAGTTCTGGACTGACACGTATCAGGAAATCTATTGGGATACGATCGTCACCACGGCGGCTTTTGTCGGCAACGTCTGCTCGCAAACCTTCATGGCTCCGCGCGCCGCGTGGTTGACCAAGGTGCGGCTAGGCTTCAGCCGGTTGGACACGCAAGGTGACCTCCGCATCCTCATTGCGAAGGTGACCCCGTCGTCCTCGCCTGATCCGGTCAACGTCCTGCAAACGGTCACGGTCCCGGCTTCGCAGTTGAAGCTTTACCCGACCATCACGGACATCCCCATTCCGCCGGTCTATGTGGAGGCGGGGCAGCGGGTCGCGGTGATCATGATCACGCCGGGCAATCACTGGCTCGCGATGTGCGAAAACAACAAGTACGCGCAGGGGACGTTCTTCACCTCGACCGATGGCGCGTGGTTCCAGGGCGATATCTCGCGCGATGCCTGCTTTGAAATCCAGGCTGCGGCGTTCTCCGCGCCGCGCGTGGTTATCGATCTCGATCCGTGGTCCTGCAACGGCGGCATGACGGATATCGACATGATGCTGACGCAGATTGCGCCGGACCCGACCAACATCGTCTTTGAGGTGAAGGTCAACAATGTCTGGTATCCGATTGCGGCACCTCCGACCGCTACGACGCCGCATCCGCTGACCGGGCAGCCGGCCTCGGTAGGCGCGCGCATGACGCTTAACGGCACCACGGAAGTGATGCCGGGCATCTATCTCAACCTGTCCAAGGTGACGCGCTCGCGGCCGCGCACGGATGGCGTGCACGTTTCGACCGAGCGCGACGTCCCGGGACCGGTGACCGAGGTGCAGGTGATTGCGACGCTGGAGGATTTCCAGACCGAATACAACAAGGTGGATGTGAAGCTCCTCACGGGCGGAACCTTCGCCAACCAGATCACGGCGAGCACCGTGGCTGACGTGCTCCAGCCGGACGGCTCCGTTCGGCGGACCTTCACCTATTCGGGTCTCCCGAGCCTGACCAAGTTCAAGCGCATGATCAGCATCGGCACCGACTCGCCGTTGCGGACCTTCCATGTCGCTTGCCTCACTGACGTTGCTATCCCGTAAGGAGCGGATGACATGGCAGACACCACCACAACCGGGGCGCAGGCCCCGGTTTCCACGGCGACCATCGTTCCCGTTGTGTCGTACGTTACAAACGCGATCAACACGGCAGAGACGGCCACACAGGCGTCATCCGTCGCGCCGGCTCCGAACGCTGCTCCGGTGACGGAGAACGCGTCAGCGCCTGCGGCTATCGATCCGGAGACGCAATATCGAGTGAACCTCCGGACCTCAATTCGCGTCGGGCGCGCGAAGGTGCATCCCGGGCCTCGCGTCCTGCTGCGCGGTGACATCCTGTCATCGGTGCTCGCCTCTGACGCCACCATCGTCACCGGCTACGCGAGGGCCTGACACGATCGGCCGGGGCCTGGTGCTCCGGCCGATTTCGTTCAAGGGGGACAGATGAGCGATTACACACCCTTCCTGAGCAGCCAAATGAAGGTCTTGGGCGGTGCGGCCTGGGACCGGCTGATCAGGCAGATTGCGGCCGACCTCGCCGCGCTCTTCGAAAAGGAGGACGTGCAGACGCAATTGGCGAATTCGCTGCTCGCGCGCGGCCTGCAGGTGATCGAGGATTTGGTTTCTCCGGTCGCGCTGGACGCACAGACCCGCGTTTCGGCGATCGATGCGCTGATCAATGCCGGGACCGAGGTGGTCAACACCTTCACGAAGACGTCGCAGCAACAGCTTGACCAAATCAGCGGCTATCTTTCGACCATCGAACACGGTGGCGTCACGGCCAATCTTGTGGTCGAGACCGCGGCGCGCGTGTTCGTGGATGCCGTGCTCAAGGCCAAATTGGCCGCAATGTTCGCTGGCGATGTTCCGGTCGCGCCGACGCCGGCGGCTGACGCGAGCGATGCCCAAGTCGCCAATATGGCGGCGCTGCGGGCGTTCCTGAATTCACCGAGCTTTGCGGGCGCTCCGAAGGCACCGACGCCAGACACTGACACGACGGACGACACGATCGCGACGACGGCGTTTGTTCATGCGAACGTGGATGATGTGAAGTCCAAGGCCTTCAACAAGGCCGGCGACACAATGACCGGCGCGCTCAACTTCAACACGCCGGCCGGCACGCCCATCGTGATCAGTTCCGAGCATGCTGGCGCGGCCGGGTGGACGACGTACCTTGACGACGGCGCCGGCAATTACACGCTGTCGCATGCCGGGGCGGTGGCGCTGAAGCTGGCCGCCAATGGAGCACTGACGATAAGCGGCGCGCTCGCGGCCAATGGCCTCACGGTCAACGGCGTCATGGCGACGCTCAATCAGGGTTTCCAGGCCAACAATGATAGCCGGATCGAGCGCGCCGGCACGAACACCGGTTATTTGTTGTTCGGCAACGGTGGAAGTTACCTCGGGTTTGACGGGAGCAACTTCGTTTCGACCAACTGGCTCATTGGTCCGCGCGGCCAGCGATACATGGACCTTTCGGACCAGGCGCCCAACACTGTGAGCAGCGTTCGCGGCGTATATGCCGGCCAATCTGCGCCGGCATGGAACGACTGGAGCCAAGGGCAGATTGCCCACGCGTTCTTCACCGGCGCGATGTCCAATGACGGCGGGTGGAACTTTCAAGCCCGTTACATTCAGTATCTGATCAACGGACAATGGGTCACAGCGGGGTGGGCGTCATGACGACTATCGTATCTTATGGCACGTGGTCGAGTTATGTTCCGGACCCGTGGCCGACCGGCCTGCCGAACAACATCGCCTTTTGCAAGAGCGACGCGGACGGAACCGATTGGTATGCATTCCAGGCGGCGCGCGGGCTGTCGGACGAAAGCGTTAAGCTGGTGTGCCGAGCCGATGCCAATGGCCGCATGATCGTGCAGGTGGCGACGATCGAGGGGAGCCGGCTATTCCCGGCAGGGTCTCTGCTGCTCGAAATGTACGACGCAATGGACATGACGGACCCGGCTGCGCCTGATCCAGAAACGGCTTTCGGCGGCAAGATGTACGACGCTGCCACCAACGCGCTCATTGACGCGCCGGCCCTTGTCGTGGTGCCCGATAGCGCCACCAAGCTCGGCCTGAAGCGTGCCTTTGACGAACTCGCCCAATGGAACGCCGTCAAGGCGATCATCGCGGCCGATGCCAAGACGCAAGAGGAATGGGATTTGGTGACGGAAATCAAGCGCACTGACCCATTGGTGCAAGGTGTCATCGCGGCGCTCAATCTGACAAGCGATCAGGTGGACCAACTCATCATTCGGGCACGCGCTCTCACGACGTAGCCAACCACCAACACCAGACAAATCAACCCTTCGAAGGCCGTCCGTTTCGGGCGGCCTTTTTCTTTGGAGACGAAATGACCGATCCGGTTTTTGGCATTACCATTACCCGCGACAATACCGACCCGAGGCCGGTAGTCGCATCTGACCTTTCCGTGGTGGGGCTAATCGGTCCCGCGCCCGCGGCGGACCCGAACATCTTCCCGCTTGATACGCCGGTCTATATGGCGTCCTCCGACCCCGCCATGCTGACGGCGCTGGGCGCCGGGGATCTTCAGGAACAGCTTTCGCTGCTCAACGACCAGTTGGCCGATTACGAGGTTGCCGCCAAGACCGTCATCGTTCGCACCGAGGAAGGCAAGACCGAGGCGGAGACCATCGCCAACATTCTCGGCGTTGAGGCCGATCGGAGCGGCCTTTACGCCTTTCTGCTCGGTGGCCCCGAGCTGGGCGTCATCCCGCGCCTCATTGGCGTCCCGGGCTATACCCATCAGCGCAACGGCGCCGACGCAAACCCCATCTGTGTTGCTCTGCCGGGCATATTGGACAAGCTCATCGGTCACGCGGTCGTGGAAGGCCCTGGCACCAACGCCACGGCAATCAAGGCTTGGCGCGAGACGATGAATTCCAGCCGGCTCATTCCAATCGATGCGTGGGTACGCATTCAGGCGGGCACCGAGGCCGTTTCTGCCCCGGGCGTCGGCGCGGTGCTCGGCATCGGCGTGCGCCGGGACTATGAGAACCGCGGCGTTCCGGGGAAGTCCTTTGCCAATCAGGCGGTGCAGGGAATCCTCGGTCCCAACCGTTTCGTGGCGTTCTCGCTCACGGATGGCGCGACCGAGGGGCAGGACATCTTGAGCGCCAATGTCGGCGTCCTCCTGCGCGGCGAATTGGGCGTGGAAACCGCGATCGCGGACAGCGGTTTCGTGTTCGTGGGGACGGATAACGCCGGGACGGACCCGCTATGGCAATTCTACAGCGTCACCCGTATGCGGGATTACATCCACCTCGGTTTGCTGAAAACGCTGCGGCTGTATCTCGGCGGGAACAACATCACACGCCAGACCGTGCAGGCGCTGCTCAATACGGCCTCGCGCTTCCTGCGCGATCTTGTCGCGACCGATGACATTCTCGGCTTCAAGGTCGGTTTCGAGCCGAACAAGAATTCGCCGGAGAACCTGCGCCTCGGAAAGCTGCGTTTCTACTTCCAGGCGGAGGAGCCGCCCGTCCTGCGTCGGATCGACATCGACTCACGCCGCTACGAGCACGCGTTGGAAATCCTGATCGCCGATCTTGCGGCCGACACCAACGACCTGACGGGCTGATCGGCCTGCGCCTCGCCGATCACGGCGGGGCGCTTCCTCATTCCGGAACACCAATAAGGATCACGCCACATGGCGAATACCGTTTACGTCCAGACCGCGGCCAACCTGTTTTGCGGCGACGATGACCCGACCAAGTCCAAGCACCTCACGCTTGAGGAAATGCGCCTGCCGTCGCTGGAGGAGAATTACGGCGAGCACACGCCCGGCGGCGCGCTGATCGGCGTTGAATTCTCGCTCGGCATCAAGAAGCTGGAGGCCGGCTTCAAACTGAAGGGCTTCGACCCCGACCTGTTGTCGCAATTCGGCCTCGGGGGCAAGCAGCGCAACGTCTACACGTCCTATGGCGTGATCGTTGACAAGCGCACCGGCCGGGCGATCGAGAGCAAGGCAATCATTGAAGCCCGGCTCGGCCGGATCAGTCAGGACGCGTTCCAGCGCGGTCAGTTGGCCGGCTGCGACTATGCGCTCAACGAAATCGTGAGCTATCAGCTTTGGTTCGATAACAAGGAAAAGATCGCCTGGGATTTCTTCACGAACGTCTGGCGGATCGACGGCATTGACCAGAATGCCGACGAAAACACCATTCTCCGCATCGGGACGGCCTAACAGGCCGTCTACCGCACGCGCTGTCCCATCCGAACATTCACGGACCATCACCCCATGACTGACGAAGTTGAGACCAAGGCCGCTCCGGCGTCGCCGAGCTTTGTTGACGGCCGCACCAAGACCATCCCGCTTGAATGGCCGCTCGAATACGACGGCGAGATTTATACCGACGTCACCGTGAGGCGCATGACCGGCGCGGAGGTGTCGGCGTTCTTCGCACAGCCGGAGGAGACGCGGCGGCTGCCGATGTTCAATTGCCCGGCGGAGGTGATTGACGCGCTGGACGCTGACGACGCGGCAGCGGTGAGCAAGGCGGTGATGGATTTTTTGCCCCGCTCGATGCGACCGGCGGGCGGATAAACCCGCTCGCCGTTCGCTTCTATGTGAGCTTCACGGCCCATTGGCTTCACACGCCCATTGACCGGCTGCTCGCGATGGATTGGCTCGAATTGATCGGCTGGTTTCAGCAGGCGGTTGAAATACGAAAGATGGGATAGCCAATGGCAAATCTCGTATCGAGCTTGATCATCAAGCTTGTAGACGGCATCAGCGGCCCGGCAAAGGGCGCGGCCGCATCACTCAAGCAGGTTGAGCAAACCGTCGCGCAGGTGGGCAAATCTGCGGGCGGCGCCGAAAAGGTCGCCAAGTCAATCCAGGACATCAACAAGGCCGCGTCCAACAACGCGGCCATCGGTTGGTCAAAGGGGTTTGCGGCCGACATCGGCAAGCTCGGGCTGTCGGCGGACAAGGTGAAGGAGCTGGAGCGCACCTTCAAGGAATTCTATTCGACGCTCGGCAAGGGCAAGACGCTCCTAGACAACCTGCCCAAGCTTGATGTTTGGGAAAAGGACACCCTCGCGCACCTGCGCCGGGTTGAGAGAGAGGCAAGGAAGCTCGGCGGCGGGGGCGGCTCCGGCGGAGGCGGAAACGGTTCCGGCGCGTCGGCCGGGGGCGGACAGGGCAATATCGCGGGCCTGCTTGGCCTGGCTCGCGGCGCGCTGCCGACCATCGGGGCAGGCTATGCCGCCTATAGGCTCGGCAAATTCACGGTCCACAACGAGGCGGATTGGCAGCGGGAGAAATGGCGCGGCGCGCTCTCGGGCATGACGCCCGAGGAAATCGCGGAGGCTTCTGCGAAGGCGCATGAGCTGTCCATGAAATACAAGAACGTCGGACAGCAAACCGCAATGGAGCATATCCGCAAGCTGCGCGGCACGCTCGGCGACCAGCATCATGCCTTGGAATTTGCCGAGCAGATCGTCCAGGCGCAAAGCGTGCTGTCGTCCGGTCCCGGCGGCGCTGAAGGCGGGCAACACGACCTTGAGCAGCTGACGAAAGGCTTGGAGGGCGCGGGTTATGCCGGTTCGCCTGACAAGTTCGGGCGCATGCTCAACGCCTTCGTGAAGGCCAAAAACCTCTACGGCGAGACGTTGAGCGGCGAGGACTTCCGTACCTATCTGCAGCGGTCGAAGTCATCAAAGCTCGGTCTTGATGAGGAATATCTTGCGCTGGTTGCGCCGACGATGATCCAGCATGAGGGCGCGGACCAATTCGGTACGGCGCAGGCGACTACGTTTAGCTCGCTGATCGGCAAGCGCCAAACGGATGCGGCAAAGAAACGGCTTCGCGATTTCGGCGTGCTCGGCAAGGGCGATCAGCTGAAGGAAAAGGAGCTGTTTATCCGCAATCCCTACGAATGGGCGACAAAGTTTCTCAAGCCCAAGATGGAAGCGGCGGGCATGAAGCTGGAAACCGATGCCGGTTCGGCGGAGCGCAACAAGGCGGTTGACTTCCTGGCAACGCATTTCAGCAACCGGAACGCGGGCGAATATTTTGCCTCGCTGCTCGCCAATCAGGGCGTCATCGAAAAGGATAAGCTGAACCTGCAGAAGGCGAAGGGCATGGAAGCGGCGCAACAGACGACGCAGAATGACCCTTATCAGGCTTGGGCGTCCGTGGTTGAGCAATCGAAGAACCTTGCAACGAACATCTTCGAAAACGTCACCATCATCACCAACGGCCTCAACGGTTTGGCTTCCGCCCTGGCGACGCTCGCGGACTACTTCAAGGGCGATTGGTGGCAGAAGGTCAAGCCGGAAGACAAGAAGGCCTATGAAGACAAGGCATCGACCGGCTACCCGGGCGAGGGTCTGACATTTAGCCCCGATGATGCGGACAAAGCGGAGAAGGCGCGCAGAGACGCGGAGGCTGCGGAGCGTGACAAGCGGCGATCGGAGAACCCGAACACCTTCAATTTCGGCATGTTCGGCGATCAGAAGGGCAGCGAGGCGGCAGCGGCCGGCGAGAAGACCGGCTCCAGCTTCCGCGAGAACCTGCAAGGCCAGCTCAAGGGCGCGGAGGACGACATCAACGCCTTTGTGGCGAAGGCCCTGAGTAGTTTGAGCTTCAGCGCATCGCCAACGGTGACGCCGCAGATTGGCGGCGTACCGCCAACCTCCGGCCCCGCGCCGGCAACGGCAGCATCAGGCCGCAAGAGCAAGAAACAGAGCGCCTATGACGCGTCGATGCATCTCGGCGCGCTTACGGATGATCACATGCTCGGCAGCCTCCATGACCATGAGTTCGCATAATGCTGTACGCACTCGGGCCGCTCGATTTCGAGGTGGCGCCCTTCAATACGCATCAGTTCGGCCGCGACCACGCAGCCGACTTCGCGCCAAAGGACTTGCTCGGCTCGCGCCGCGGTCATGAGTTCGTCGGCGATGGCGAGGAAATCATCAAGATGGTGGGCAAGCTGTTTCCGCACAAGCTCGGCGGGCTGGACTCGCTCGATATGCTCGGGGCACTCCGGGAAAGCGGTGCGCCTCAATTTCTTCTGCGCGGCGATGGCGTCCCGCTCGGCTGGTATTTGATCACGCACGTAAGCGAGACGTCGACCCATCTGGACGGGCAGGGCGTCGGGCGCATGATCGACGTTGAAATTGAGCTTGTGAAGGATGATCCGCCGGACCCGGCTGATTACGTCGCCTCGCTCTTCACGCTGTTCGGGTGACGCATGGCCGCAGCAACCGAAACATTGGTTGTGACCCGTGAGGGCATGACGCTGGACCTTCTCCTCTGGCAGCACTACCGGCGCGAGGTCCCGGGCCTCGTTGAGCAAACGCTTGACCGAAACCCGACGCTGCCGCGTCAAGGAGTGGTGATGGCCGTGGGCACGAAAGTGGTTGTCGTGGTGCCGCGGCCTCCGGAGGCGACGGCAACGAAGGTCATCTCGCTTTGGGATTGACGACATGGCTGTAAGACGCAAGGCCGCCTTCATGGTGACGGTTGGCGGCCGACCGGTTAGCTCTGCCTTCAATAGGCTGCTGACCGAAATTCAAGTCACCGACTCGGCGGGGCAGACGGCGGACACGGCAGCAATCTTGCTGTCGGACAAGGGCGGCGTGATCCTGCTGCCGTCAAAAAATGACCCGCTGCAAATTGCGCTCGGTTGGGAGGGCGGAACGCTCGGTGTCGTGTTCGATGGCAAGATTGAGGAGGTGCGCTCGACGGGCGGGCGGTCGCAAGGCCGAATGCTCTCGATCAGCGCCAAGTCTGCCGACACGGACAGCAAGATCAAGGAACACCGGGAAAAGCATTGGGACGATAGCACGCTCGGCGACGTCATGCAGGATGCCGGCAGCTATGCCGGCGTCTCGGTGCAGGTGCATCCGTCGCTGGCCTCGATCAAGCGCGATTGGTGGGGCATGAATGGGCAAAGCTTCATCGCGTTCGGCGACAAGATCGCCCGCGAGGTCGGCGGAATGTTCAAGATCAGGAACAACCAAGCCATCTTGGTGCCTCGCAATGAAGGCATTGGCGCCGGCGGCGCCGCGCTGACGACCATCACGGCACAATGGGGCAGGAACCTCATTGAATGGGACCTGACCCCGGCGCGCGGCCGGCCGCAGTTCTCCAGCTTCGTGACGCGCTGGTATGACTACACGAAAGCCAAATGGAATAGGAAATCGGTAGACGGGCAACAGGCGGCGCAAAGCGCCTCAACCGACCGATATTCCGAGTATGACGAAGACACGGCAGGCAACCGCGCAGGATCTTCGAAAAAGGGCGGAGACCGCGAAAAGGGCGGGGGCACTGTCGTGATTGACGGCGAGCCCAATGCCAAGGCTGAAGCCAATTGCAACGTCATCGGAGCTCGTCCCGGTATTGACGGCACCTACCGCATTGACAGCGCAAAACATCAGTACAGCCGCAGAGGCGGTTACGTCACGTCGCTAACGGTCAAGGAGCCGGACGGCGACGCGGGCACCGATGGCCGGACGCCAACCGATGGCGGCGGCGGATCATCAGGCGGCACCCCGGAAGCTGGTCAAGCCGCCGGCGCGGGCAACGTCGGCTAACTCAACACACGTTCAAATCACAGGACTGACCATGCGAATGCTTTTCGCAATGGTGGTGCTTTGCCTGATCGCAAGCAACGCCAGCGCTCGGCCGCGCGTGCATCACGCGCGGCACGATCACACGCACCACCATCATCACCACAAGCGGCATCACAAGGCGACGCCCTCGGCGGTCCCGGCGCATAGGGAGGCCATCGGCGGACGTCCGATGGCCTGCGCCGGCATCCCCTGGTGTGGCTGCTGGTTGCGGCTCCGTCACGGCCTCAATGACGTGCGGCTCAATCTCGCGGCGCGATGGGCGAGGCTGGGAAGCCCGGCAAGCACCTGTCGGCCGGGGCTCATTGCCGTGTGGCCGCATCACGTCGGCGAGGTCACGGCCTGCCTGGGTAATGGATCGATCCGGATGATTTCGGGAAATGACGGACACGCCGTGCGCGATCGCGTGCGGCCGCTGGGTCGCGCTGTTCTCCGCGACCTTCATTAAGGGGGACCATGAAAATCCGATTGGTTGAGGATTGGGAGCGCGTGCTGCGTCACGCGTGGTCAGTCCGATTGCTCGCGCTGTCGTTCCTATTCGACGGCCTTGAGGCGGCGTTCTCGGTGCTTGCCGACAACCCGCCGTTACCTCGCGGGACCTTCGCCCTGCTGTCGTTCTTCACGACCGTTGCAGCCGGCGCGTTCCGCTTCATCTCGCAAAAGGAATTCAGAAATGGCGAAAACTAGGAAGGTAGCGGGCTTGTCCGCCGCCGGCGCCGTGCTTGCAGGCGCGCTGGTGTCGCATTGGGAGGGCATGAACCTGACAGCGGTGCATCTGAGCTTTGATCCGCCGGGCGTCGTCACGGTGTGCGGCGGCATCACGAACTATGACTGGCCTTGGCTGAAGGTCGGCGACAAGTTCACCAAAGAGCAGTGCCAAAGCGCGTTGCAAGAAGCGGCAGAGCGCTACGCTGATAAGGTCGTCGTATGCGTGCCGTCGCTTCCGACCATGCCGCCGCATCGGCAGGCTGCTATTGCGTCGTTCGCGGTGAACCTCGGGCCGAGCAAGGTTTGCGGCACGTCGATTGCTAGCGACCTCAACGCTGGCCGGATCAAGCAAGCCTGTGACGCGATGGTGAAATACGTCAACGCGAACGGCAAGTTCCTGCAAGGTCTCTACAACCGCCGCACGGATGCCATGTGGGGTGAGCGGCCGTGGTGCTTGCGCGATGACTGATATGCTTTGGTCGCTCGCAACCTCGAATCTGGCGCTCGGCATCATCGGCTGTGTGTTGGCGGTGGCGCTGGTCATCGGCTTCATGCCGTTGCTGTCCTACTTTCCGGTGATCGGGCCTTATGTCCCGGTCTCCAAGCTCGTTGCGTTTCTCCTGTTCGGTCTCCTCTGCGCCCTGATTGATCGGCGCTCGGCCGATAGCCGCGAGCAGATAGCGACGCTGCAAAAAGACCTCGCGTTTTCGCAACTCCAATTGAACAACTCGAGCGCTGCGGCAGCGGACAAGGCGCGCCTTAATGAGGCGTCAAAAGCGGCTGCTGCAGCCGATGACCTGAAAGCAAAGACCTATGAGCAATGGCTTAAGACGCAGCCTGCCTCTCCGGCTGGTTGCGATGACCTGTCTGACGACGATGTGCGGTGGTTGCGCGACATGCAACCTCGCCGCGCTGCAGGCTCCATCAAAGCCGGCCATTAACCTGCCTCGCGATTGCGAGGACTTGGCGAGGGACCCGACCATTCCACAGCCGGTCAAGGGGCAGAGCCGCAAGGTGCTGTTGATGCGAACGCGCAAGGCGCTGGTTGAGGCGGCAGATAGCATCGGCGACACGCGGGAATGTCAGGCGCGGCAACGCGAGCGGCTGGCGAAAGGCGTATGGTGATGACGACGCACGATAATGCCGCGCTCGCGGCGGACGTTGCCCGATTGGAGGAAGGGCACGCCGCGGTGCGCGGCGAGGTCCGAGAGCTGAAATCCGACATGCGCTCTTTGGAGGGCAAGGTTGACAGCGGGTTCGCCATGCTCGGGCAGAAGCTGGACGCGAAGACAACGCCGCAATGGCAGCCAATCACCATCGCTGTGACCGTGCTGCTGTTTATTGGTGGCGTGTTCATTTCCTCGATCAAGGAAGCCCTCAACAAGAATGAGAACGCCTTGGCGGAGCTGCGCCGGGAGAATGAGGCCCGCATCATCAAGCTTTGGGACGCGGAGAATGCCACAGCGCGCGCGGTAGCGACCATGCAAGGGCAGTTTAATCCGCTGCCCGGCAAACCATAAAGCTGCTATCGCCCCGCACGTCGCAAGCATTGCAGCTGGCGATGTTTACAAAGAACGTGCGCGCGGCGGCGAGAGCCGCCGCCACAGAGGCGCGCTCGCGAAAGCTACTGGTCGACGTCGCTAAAGATTGAACGGGGATGAGGAGACGCGTTGCTTCTCGTATCCTCCGCGGGCGGCACGGTTACTTGGGATTGGGACCGTGAACGAGTGCTTTCGTCCAGTTCTTCCCACATCCAATCGTCGCGCTCGCGCTCTCGCTGGCGCTTTTCCTTATTTTCAGCGACTCTCTCGATCCCATTTTCAATTGAGTTACTGAGCATTTGTGCGCTTAGCAGCGCGTCAGAATCTTTATCATCGAGGAAATGCTGTAGATCAGTCACTGCCGAGGATAGATCCTCGAAGTTGTCACTTGGCTCAAGATCGAGATCGGCATCTTCGACGCACGTTTCGATGGCTTCCTCGTATTTGGGAATAAGCTCGTTCTTTATTCGAGAGACTAAGCCTAAAAGCGTTGATGTTGAAAAAAGCTCCAAGATGCGATCATCATCCAAGAACGAGACATCCATTTCGTCAAATAGATCGTCTTCGAGGACAGCGGCCATCGTTAGTCGCGCTTGTGGCGGAAGAATATTGAGGCTGTGGGCGCGTGCGCATGCGCGAAGTTTTGGATCATAACCAGCGCGATGACTAGCGATTGCTTTACGATCGAATAGTCCTGGAGCTTTGGCGAATAAAGCTCGGAGGACGGAATCTGATGCTTTATCAGCTAGAAAACTGAATAGCTGACGATTCAGGCCGGGTTCATCCGGTGTTTCGAGCAGGCGTTCCACCAAGAGACCATCGAGAGTTTCCGGTATTAGAACGAAATTGCCAATCACGGGTTCAGACACGCATGCGGTATTAGACAGAACGGTTTCGACCTTTACGCCGCGCAAATACAATTCACGCATTCCTTCGGTCTCACCGAGTGTAGAGGCGAGAGCGTCGGCAAGCGTTGGGTGCTTGAACGTCCAAAACAGTTGGCCGCCATCCGTTTTCTCCACGAGAAACGAGCCTTTCAGATGGCCAAGGGCCTCTCCGAGTGCTTCGCGATCTATATCGTAATGGCGGATGACAAGTTCCTGCATATTCGGAGACGGATTTCCAATGGCCATCTTGCCGCCATGTAAAAAAACCATCGTGAGCGCAGCGCGACTGTCCTTCGAGAGCTCTTTGATTGTTTCGTTTAAGAAAGTGCGATTGTCGCGGATAAAATGAAGGAGAGAGTCTCGAGTAAGTTGAACCCTCTGGGTATAGGCTCGGTCGCCGAGCTGCCGGGCGATCTCTGGGATTAATAGTGCTTCCCTAGCAAGTTCCTCCACGTGATTGTTTTTAAGATGCGTTTTCCAATGCTTTGGCTGATTGCCAGCTTTAATGTGATTGTAGAGAATCTGACTGCGCTCGCCCTGTGTCAGATCGCCAACCTGGACGATTGCGTCCTCGTTTCGAAAAAGTGGATGGTTGCGCGAGCCTAGCTTGGGCTTTGCAGCCTCGTAGATGTGCCGCCGCGATGTAAGAACGAACGAATTGCCTCCCACAATTGCTGCTTGAACTTTGGGCATCATTGTTATCCATGCATCGACGAAATCCTGCCTTAGCTGGTTTGGCCCAAACGCGTCATCAATCCAATACAGTGCCCCGCCTTCGTCAGGATTCCAGTTTGCCATCAGTTCAATAGGGCCATCTGCCTTGAAGCAACGATGGCGTGGGTTGTCAGCTGCGACTGTTGCTAAAACCGCCGCTATAGTTGACTTACCAGTCGCAGGGTCTCCGAGGAGCAAGACGATCTTGTGCTTTGCGAGCGAACGCACGGCTTTAACGTGTGGTGCGGTGGTTACATAGGTGCGCAGCGAGCTTTGGAGGTGACCAAGAACAGCTTTGGCCTGTTTTGCGCGCCGATCATCCAGGATGATTGAAAGATCGCCAAGGCCGTAGACAAGCGGCACGAGCGCGCGGAGCTTGCTGCTGCCGCGGATCACTCTCGTCAAAAATTCCTTCCCAAAAACGTGAGGGCGCTTTACGCCAAGTTCTCTTAACCGTTTCCGTACTTTGACGGCCGCCGGCGCGGAAACGGACATGTTCGTCATTAGTATGTATCGGTCAGAAAGCCCCGCTCGCGTTAGCTCTTCAATGTGTTCTTCCTCGATTGCCAAATCACTCGGCTTCAAGGTGCGGCTGGCAACCGCGCTAAATTTGCATTGGACCGTTGTGGGTTGTTCTACACCCCGCGCGTTTTTCGAGTTTAGAACGGCATCCTGGCCGTCGTCATGCGCTTCGCGGAAAACCTCTACCGGTGTACGGAGAACATCCTCCATGACATGTGCGCATAGGTCTTGAAATGCTTTCCAACCGATCGTGTGGAGGGCTAGGTCTCGGTAGGGACCTTGAGCTTGACCGCGAGATGCGGTTTGACCAATTTTTGGCACGCTCAAATAACTCCGTTTATCGTGTCCTTCGGTTGTATCGTTCGATACAATCAGGCACTGTCCTCTTTTCTCTGCTGTTTGGCGTGGGCCTCGATCAGGCGGCGTACCTGATCCGGCGTCAAAAGGCGCAACAGGATTGCGATGGGCATTGGGATATCTGTCGAATATCCACCCTCAGTTACCTTGAGCCATTTGCGGAGGGTGCTGGCGTTAACTCCGATCGCGCGAGCGAATGAAGTTTGAGACACCTCAAGCCGTTCGTCTAGATGCCACCGAGCCTCCTCCGGCCCCATGCGCGACACGTCAAGCGGCTTTTCCTTCGATCCCGACGCCATCGTTCCTTACCGATCCCTACGGCCGCAGCGTTGCCAGAACCATCCCTGCGCCGCGTCCCGCTCGTTCGATCCGCCGCTGTTGTCCAAGGCGCAGACATCGGCCATGAACCGTTGCAGAGCCTGATCTGGCTTGAGGCCTTCATCCCCGCATTTCTCGGCGAATTCGTTAGGTATGGCAATCGTGATGCGCATAGTTTCCCCCTCCTATCAATGCTGGTCGGCGTATTCGTTGGCGCCGCTCAAAATGGCGGCTATCTCCGCCCGGTCGCTCCAATCGTGGATGACGTCGCAGCCGTTGCCCCAAATGAAGGTGACGGAGCCGATGCGGCCTCCCGGCCCGGTTCGGAAGGTCAAGACGTCGCAATCGGTCGAAAACATCGCCTCCAGCACCTGCCGCTTGCTGTAGCAGCGCTTCAAGGTGGTTTCTCCGCCGTCATAGACGTCGATAGTGTAGCCGGCGGCGAGTGCGTCGCTGATGACGCGGTCGGCAATGCGCTTTTCAAGGTCCAAGGTACTCATGGCGTCGGGTCTCAGTTGAAGAAAGATGTTGTGGTCGATGATGAAGCCAATGGCGGCCCCAAGGGGGGCCGACAACGGGGGGTGTAAACGTTGATGGGTATCAGTCCTCTGTGCCTTCGTCGTCTCCGCCCATCGCGGTGCACTCCATGGAGACTTCGCAGTCTCCACATATGAGGCTTGCCGACGCCTTGGCCCATGCCTTCGCGCTGCAATCGGGGCACACGAACGCGGCTTTGCTCGCTGCCTTCTTCGCCCGCTTCTTCTTCGTCTCCTCCGACTCCTCCCAAAGATCGGCGAACAGGGCGCCGATGCCCTGTGCCTCCAGCTCAGCGAAGGCAAGATCAAACGAGCCGCCCTCAACAATGTAGTGGGTCATCTGCTGCCCGGTTTCTTTCCCGCCCGGCGCGCCAGTGTTGGACGGATAAAGGCCGATGGCTTTCATCTTCGTGCCCCATTCCTTGTTGTGGTAGCCGTTGCGCGAGGGCGAACCGAAGTTCTGTTGCCACAGGTGCGCCATCTCATGGGCGAGCGTTGAAAGGATTTGCTTGACCGTGCGGCGGGCGAAGGTGGTCGGGTTGAGCGCGATTTCGTGCACGACGTTTTCGCCATCCAGGGTGCCAAACCGCTCCGGAGCAAAGAAGCCGAGCGCACCCTTGTGACGCTGCAGGGTGATCAGGCAGCGGGGAAGCTCGTTGCCGAACAGCCGCTCATTGAAGAAATCATAGGCCTTGTCAAAGCCGCCGTAGGTGTGCCCGGTCGGGTTCATGGCGGGGGAGGTTTCGAGGAACATTGTCTGCCTTGCATCTCAGCCGCGCTCTAGTCACGCTGACCGTGAAATGAGAGATAGCGAAATATTCGCTATACGTCAAGTACAGATTGCATCGGACGATACAAAACGCTTCCCCTGGTCCGTCACCAGCCGCGGCGGATCAGGGGTGTAGGCGATGGCGGGACGCGCACCGCTATTGCTTGCGGCGGATATCGCGCGTCGTGATATACGCTGCGCAGTCAAGCGGTCGCTGATGATGAATGCCGATTAGTTGAGGTCGGAAGCCGAGACCGTTCGTGGACTCCACCTCAAACGTTCGATAGCGGGCGAGTCATCGTAACGGAATCGGAGGTCGAACGGTGCAGGGCGTTGAGTGCGTCGCCTACTATCGGGTATCGACGGCGTGGCAGGGGCGTTCGGGCTTGGGATTGTCCGCAGCGTAGCGGCTTCACTGAAGCTTTGTTCCGGTTCTTCTCCTTCGCGGCCGACGCCACCACGCAACGATGGCCGGGGAGACCGCAAGGTGCTCGGAAAAATTCGGTGTCGCCGGCAATAAAAAAACCCGCCTTGTGGGCGGGTCTTTGTCTCAGGCGACGGCCTATCAGGCCGCCATTGCTTTCTTTGCAGCAAGCGCGAGGAAGCCCGATCGCGTATAGCCTTCGTGCTCGGCGTGGGCGTCGATCGCGCTAAGGACATCGGCGGGCAGGGTGATGTTTACCCGCACGCTCTTGACCTCCGCCGCCGGGGCCTCGATCAAGACGGCCACGGCGTCCTTGTTCTGGGCGTCGGCCATGATCTCCTCAAGGCTCGACGGATCTGGAACGGCCTCTCCGTCTTCGGCCATACCCCGGAGATGAAGGGCAAGGGCTTCAACCGCCATGGCCCGGGCTTCGTCTACAGTGCTGCCGGCGGAGATCACGCCGGGAAGATCGGGAAAGGAAACGCCGTAGTCGCTATCGGCGTCCTTATGGATGAGAGCGATATAGTGCCTCATTGGACTTTTTCCTATGTCAGGGCGAGCCGCGATGGCTCGGCAGTGCCCGGCCTCCGCCGGGGTGGTCTCCGGCCTCCGCCGGACTGGTCAGAGCCGGCGAGGCGCCGGCTGCTGTCACTTCAACTTCAAGCCCGATTGCTTTTCGATGCTCTTGAGCGTTCCTATCGGGATGTCCTTTTTTGGGTGCGGAACAGTTACTCGGCCTTTCTTCTCTGGGTGCTTGAATTGAACGTGGCTCCCCTCTTGAGCAACCTGGGTCCAACCGTCTGCCTTCAAGGCTGAAATAATGTCCGCTGATTTCATGTGTGTACATGTACACACTTATACGGTGCTCGTCAAGTGTATAAATACACACTGTACGGTATCGGTTCCATCCAACTTGCAGACTGGACTCTGTGTTCCTTTTTTGTTCTAATTCGCCAATCCAGAATTTAGCGGGATTAGGCCATGGCGGAATTGGACCGCATCAATGGCGAGATCGAGCGCGCCCGCAAGGCTGTCGCCCGTCTGCGCCGGGACATCGCGGCTCTCAAGAGGGCCAACAGGGCCACGGCTGTGACCGAGGCGGACTTGAACCTGGTTTTGAAGCGCGTCGATGCCCTCATTGGCGAGCGCAATAGGCTGCAGGCTCTGGTGATGCGCCCGGTAACAAGGCCCCGCGTGCTCGGTGGTCGCAAGTGGTGATGCGCCGCCTCGAAAGTCCGTGGTTCATTGAGGAGTTTCCAAGCTCCTTCGTGATCCGGACGGCTAACGCCTTGGTCGTGTCCGTCATCTATGCGGATGAGGAGTCCAAGCGCGCCGGCTTGTCCCTGACGCATAAGGAGGCTCGCTGGGTTGCGCTCGCAATTTCGCGCTTGCCGGAATTGCTCGACCTTGAGCGCGATGTTCGCCGCAGCGAGCCGGGCTCGGATGACGACCTTGAGGGCGAGGCCTAGTGTCGCCGTTCGTGCGCCGGCAGCTATTGCAGGCCTTCCTATGCGCCGGGCTTCTCGCGGCCTATTGGTTGTCGACCGCGCTGCAATCGCCAACCGCGACTCGTGCTGTTGCCGGAACCGAGTTGAAACCCGGCTCCGCCGCGAGGTAGCTTGGTTGTAACCGCAATGGAGAGGGCGACGCGATGGCCGGTGATGATGAGGCGGAGCGCTTTAGCAAGGCTATAGACGACATGCTTGAGGTGGACGAGTTCAAGAAGAGCCTCCCCGGGGGATTTCCCGGCATGCCGGCTGTTGATGTTGATGTGAAAAAGGCACGGGACGCGCTCGAAAAGGCTGGCGACGATATCGGCACAGGTTCCGAGCCGGATAGCGGCGAGACGTCGCAGGAATAAACGCCTAGCGGATGATCCTGGCGGGCTTAGCCTTCTTGAGCCGGGCTTTCTTCGGCCTGGGTTTCTCATGGTTCAAGGCCTGCATCATCCCGATATGGGCAAGCATGGTTGGCCCCGTTTTGCTCTCGACCACCAAGAGCAGGGCCTGTGCAGCCGCCTGCCAATAGTCCTTAGCCTGCTCGCTTTCGGACAAGCCGCGGATGTACTCGCCGGCATCGCGCAGGGTGACTAGCTTCCGGCCGTCGGGCAGGGTGATCGGGCTATCGAAATGGCGGGACCAAGACACAACGCAATTCGGAGCGGGGAGGGCTCAGTCGAACCGCCAGATGATAGCGGAAACCACCAGCGCGAGGGTGGTAGCGGAGGCCTCTCGTTGCTCCGCATGAAGACTTTGCGCCACAGTTCGCGTCAGTTGGTTAGGTCCTACCACCTCGCCAGTGCGGTGAATATTTCGGCGCGGCAGGAGATTGGCCTTCTGAATCACCCGCTAACGTATTGAAACTACTGGGGATGAAATCTGCGTCATATTCAGAATTGGCGTTGATTTTACAGCGGACACCCGCAGCTTTTGATTCCGCCATTCGGAGGTTCGATCCCTCCCGCCCCAGCCAGTTCGCCGATCTCGGGAACGATCGGCCGTCGCTGCTCGTTAATCCTTCATGATGACGAGCATCTCCAAGGACACCCGCGACATCCGCTCCGGCGCCTACGACCCCATCAACAAGGATGGCTTGCCGCAAGGCCACCAGGTGAAGGACGCGACCACGCCGCGCCAGCGCGAGCAATGGGGCGCCGATGTGCGCGCCGAGCCGCTGCCGGGCACCGAGCCGGTGTTGCCGGAAGGGTTGCTCCGCGAACGGCGCGATCCGCTCAATCGACGCACCGGCCGGCGCGCAACGGATTAGGCGCGCTGCGGCCAAGGCGGATCGATCGGCGGGTGGTTTTAGCGGCGCGGCGAACCGCGTTTGCCCTCGCGCAGCGGCCGTGTTGCAAATATTTGAAGGTTAAAATATCGTCCCGCATCGAATGGTCGGCAGATGCGAGGAGGACGCGCATGTCGGGTTTGCCTGTTTCGGCCCATGCGCTGGTCACCGGCGGTGGCCGCGGCATCGGTCGCGAGATCGCGCGTGTCCTGAAACAGGCCGGCGCCACCGTCACGATCGTCGGTCGCAATGCCGCAACTTTAGAAGAGGCGGTCGCGGGTGGCTGCGCCGATCATGCCGCGGTGGCTGATGTCGCCGACCAGGCGGCGCTGAACGCCGCGGTGGCGGGCGCCGCGGCACGGCAGCCGATCGATATTTTGATCGCGAATGCGGGCAGCGCGGAATCCGCGCCGTTCGTGAAGTCGGATGCGGCGCTGTTTCGTCGCATGATCGACGTCAATCTCATGGGCGTTGTGCATGCCGTGCAGGCGGTGCTGCCCGCGATGAAGGAGAGGCCTTACGGCCGCATCGTCACGGTGGCTTCGACCGCCGGACTGAAAGGCTACGCTTACGTCACCGCGTACGCGGCGGCCAAGCACGCGGTGATCGGCCTGACCCGGTCGCTGGCACTTGAGCTCGCAGCGACAGGCGTCACCGTCAACGCGGTCTGCCCGGGCTTCACCGACACCGATCTCGTGGCCGGCAGCATCGAGACCATCATGAAAAAGACCGGCCGCAGCCGCGAGCAGGCCGCCGCCGAGCTCGCCAGGCACAATCCGCAAGGACGCCTCGTCACGCCGCAGGAGGTCGCCGACACCGTGTTGTGGCTCTGTGGCGAGCACGCCAGCGCGATCACCGGCCAGGCGATTGCGGTGGCCGGCGGCGAGATTTGAAGCGGGTCGAGGGATAGGAAGCAGAGGGAGTATTCATGATGAGACCGGCCAATCCCGTCACCGTGCCGTTGGCGGACTACAAGCCGAGCCATTTCCTGCTGACGGTGACGGACCGGGTCGCGACCGTGACGCTGAACCGTCCCGAGCGGAAGAACCCGCTGACCTTCGAGAGCTATCGCGAACTGACCGACTTCTTTCGTGCCTGCGCGTTCGACGATGAAGTGAAGGCGATCGTGGTGACCGGCGCCGGCGGCAATTTCTCCTCCGGCGGCGACGTGTTCGAGATCATCGGCCCGCTGGTGCAGATGGATACCAAGGGGTTGACCGCTTTTACCCGCATGACCGGCGATCTGGTCAAGGCGATGCGAGCCTGTCCGCAGCCGATCTTAGCTGCCGTCGAGGGAATCTGCGCCGGCGCCGGCGCGATCGTCGCGATGGCGTCGGACATCAGGCTTGCCGCCGCGAGCGCCAAGGTGGCTTTCCTGTTCAACAAGGTCGGGCTCGCCGGCTGCGACATGGGCGCTTGCGCGATCCTGCCGCGCATCATCGGCCAGTCGCGCGCCGCCGAGCTGCTCTACACCGGGCGCTTCATGAGCGCGGAAGAGGGCGAACGCTGGGGCTTTTTCAGCCGCCTCGTCGCGCCGAGCGAGGTGCTGTCCCAGGCTGAGGCGATGGCGCGCGAGATCGCGCATGGGCCGACCTTTGCCAATACCATGACGAAGCGCATGCTGGCGATGGAATGGGCGATGTCGGTGGAGGAGGCGATCGAAGCGGAGGCAGTTGCCCAGGCGTTGTGCATGACCACAGAGGATTTCAAGCGCGCCTTCGAAGCGTTCGCCGCCAAGACCAAGCCGGTATTTCAAGGCAATTGACGGTGCCGAGTGGGCGGGGGACTTGTCAGAATATATTTTAGGTTTAAAATAATTCGAGGTTGGCTCGGCATCGGTCGGGAGGCATGAATGAAGATCGCGATCATCGGCGGTGGACCGGCTGGTCTCTATGCGGCGATCCTGCTCAAGAAGCAGCGCCCGAGTGCCGACATCGCGGTCTACGAACGCAACCGCGCCGATGACACCTTCGGTTTCGGCGTGGTGTTTTCCGACGCGACGCTCGACAATTTCGAGAAATACGATCTGCCGAGCTACCGTCGCATCACCGAGGAATTCGCCTATTGGGACGATATCGCTGTCCACTTCCGCGGCACCGTGCATCGCGTCGGCGGCAATGGCTTTTGCGGCTGCTCGCGCCGGACTTTGCTGACGATCCTGCAGGAGCGCGCACGCGAACTCGGCGTTGTCATCCATTTCGAGGTTGAGATCGATGATGAGGCGCGGTTTGCCGATGCGGATCTCATCATCCTCGCCGACGGCATCAACAGCCGTTTCCGCGAGAAATATTTCGACCACTTCCAGCCCGAGGTCGATCTCCGCAGCAACAAGTTCGCCTGGATGGGGTCGACCAAGCCGCTCGATGCCTTCACCTTCATTTTCCAGGAGACCGAATGGGGCCCGTTCATCGCGCACGCTTATCAGTACGAAGCGGGCCGTTCGACCTGGATTTTCGAGACCGATCCTGAGACGTTCGTGCGCGCCGGGCTCACCGGCCTTGATGAGCGGCAGTCTGCCGATCGGATGAAGGAGATCTTCGGCTGGTTCCTGGGCGATCACCCGCTCCTGACCAACCGTTCGATGTGGCGCAATTTCCCGATGATCCGCAACAAGCGCTGGGTCAAGGGCAACATGGTGCTGCTCGGCGATGCCAAGGCCAGCGCGCATTTCTCGATCGGTTCGGGTACCAAGCTCGCGATGGAGGACGCGATCGCGCTGGCGGATGCCATGCAACATGCGCCTGATGTCATGGCTGCGCTCGATGTCTATGAGCACGGACGGCGCGAGGAGGTCGAGAAGACCCAGCATGCCGCCGACGTTTCGCTGGTCTGGTTCGAGCACGTCGACCGGTTCTGGGATTTCGATCCGGTGCAGTTCGCCTTCGGCGTGATGACGCGCTCCAAGGCGATCACCTATGACAATCTGACACTACGTGCGCCTGATTTCGTCGCCGAGGTCGACAAGGCGTTCGCTCGCCAGGTTCGCGCCAAGGGTTTTGACGTCGATGTCGGAAAGCCGGCGGCGCCGATGTTTCAGCCGCTGCGTCTGCGCGAGATGACGCTGGCGAACCGTGCGGTGGTCTCGCCGATGTGCATGTATTCGGCGGCTGAGGGTGTGCCGGGCGACTTTCATCTTGTGCATTACGGCTCGCGCGCAATCGGTGGCGCCGGATTGATCTTCACAGAGATGACCTGCGTCGGCCGCGACGCGCGGATCACGCCCGGCTGCGCCGGCTTGTGGAACGATGAGCAGGAAGCGGCGTGGAAGCGGATCGTCGATTTCGTCCACGCCAATTCGCACGCGAAATTTGCGCTGCAGCTTGGCCATGCTGGCCGCAAGGGCGCGACCAAGCTGATGTGGGACGGCATCGATCGGCCGCTGGAAGAGGGCGGCTGGGAAGTGGTGTCGGCATCGCCATTGCCCTATTTCCCGGACAGCCAGGTGCCGCGCGAACTCGACCGCGCGGCGATGGATCGAATCAAGGCCGAGTTCGTCGCGGCGACCGAGCGCGGCGTGGCCTGCGGCTTCGACATGCTGGAGCTGCATTGCGCCCATGGCTACCTGCTCGCGAGTTTCATCTCGCCGCTGACGAACAAGCGGACCGACGCGTATGGCGGCTCGCTGGAGAACCGGCTGCGCTTTCCGCTCGAAGTCTTCAGCGCGATGCGCGCCGCCTGGCCGGCGCATAAGCCGATGTCGGTGCGCCTCTCCGCCACCGACTGGGCCGAGGGCGGCATCACAGGCGATGATGCGGTGCTGATCGCGCGGGCCTTTGCCGAGGCGGGCGTCGATCTCGTCGACGTCTCCACGGGGCAGACCGTGCGCGACGCTCAGCCAGTCTATGGCCGCATGTTCCAGACTCCGTTCTCCGATCAGGTCCGCAACGAGGCGCGCGTCGCCACCATGTGCGTCGGCAACATCACCACGGCCGACCAGGTCAATACGATCCTCGCCGCCGGCCGCGCTGACCTCGTCGCGCTCGGACGGCCGCATCTGGTCGATCCGTCCTTCACCATCAAGGCTGCTGCCTGGTACGGCGCGGAGGTGTACTGCCCGCCGCAATATCTGCCGGGCAAAGAGCAGATCTTCCGCAACAGCGTGCGCGATCGGCAGGATTTCGAGGACCTGAAAATTAAGGCTAAGCCGAAGACCCGGGCCGAGCTGAAATTGGCGGCGACGAAGCCGCTTGCGGCGGAGTAAGCCGCCGTGCCACGCTGGTGCCGGCGAGGTCTTGTGCGAGTGGAGTAGAGGCGATGAAGGCGATCATCGTGGGCGGCGGTATCGGCGGACTGACCACCGCGTTGATGTTGCGGGCGCGCGGCATCGATTGCGAGCTGTTCGAACAGGCCGATGCGATCCGCGAGCTTGGCGTCGGCATCAACACCTTGCCGCATGCGATCCGCGAGCTGGCACAGCTCGGGTTGCTCGATCGGCTCGACCAGGCCGCCATCCGCACTTACGAGCTGTTCTACTTGACCCGTCACGGCCAGCAGGTCTGGCACGAAAAGCGCGGGCTCGACGCCGGCCATGACGTGCCGCAATTCTCGATCCACCGCGGCCGGCTGCAGGGTGTCATCCATCAGGCGGTGCTGGAGCGGCTCGGACCGGAGAAGGTTCACACCGGCTGCCGACTTGGATCCTTCACCGAGGATGAGGGCGGGGTGGCCGCCTATTTCTTCGACCGCTCCGGTGCTCATGTTCATACCGCGCGGGGCGATATTCTGATTGGCGCCGACGGCATCCATTCCAAGGTGCGGCAGACCTTGTTCCCGAACGAAGGCCCGCCGTGCTGGAACGGGCTGATGCTGTGGCGCGGCGCGACCGACTGGCCGGTGTTCCTGACCGGGCAGTCGATGATTATCGCCGGCGGGCTCAACGCCAAGGCCGTGATCTATCCGATCGCGGAAGGCTCGAGCCCGGCCACGCGGCTCACCAACTGGGCGGTCTTGGTGCGCATCGGCGATGCCAACACCGCGCCGCCGCGCCGCGAGGACTGGTCGCGGCTCGGCCGGGCCGACGAACTGATGCCGCATGTCGCGGGCTTCCATATTCCCCAGCTCGATTTCGGCGCGCTGGTGCGCGCGACGCCGGAGTTCTGGGAATATCCCTGCTGCGACCGCGATCCCTTGCCCTATTGGAGCAGTGGCCGGGTGACGCTGCTCGGTGACGCCGCCCATCCGATGTATCCGGTCGGATCGAATGGCGCCTCGCAGGCCATCCTCGATGCACGCGCCTTGGCCGATGCGCTGGCGCAGGCCGAGCATCCGCGCCAGGCGCTGATGGCCTATCAGCAGAAACGGCTGCCGATGACCGCCGATATCGTCGCCTCGAATCGCCGCGGCGGCCCGGAGGGGGTGATCGATGCGGTCGAGCAGCTCGCACCGCAAGGCTTCAGCGACGTCGACACCATTCTCAACTTTGAGGCCCGCGAGGCGATCGTGCGCGGCTATGCCGCCCGGGCCGGCTTTGCCGCGCGCATGCTGACGCGGCAAGCCTCTTGATCCCTCCGCTTATTGCGGAGGGGGCGGCAGGAAGTGGATGTTGTATTCGGCCGCAAGCTTGACGACATCATCCGGGTTCTGCTCGCGCATGTTGTGGATGGCCCAGAACAGGTCGTACAGCCGCCGCGTCGGCGACACCCAGAACAGGGTCTTCGCGGTCTGACCTGACTTGTTGAAGATGCCATGTGGTTTGCCCATCGGCAGCCGCACTGTATCGCCGGCCGTCGCATATTCGTCGGCGCCGTCGAGCATGAAGTCGAGCCGACCTTCCAGGATGTAGAGATATTCGTCCTGGTCCGGATGGATGTGCGGCGGCACGAAGGTGCCGTTCGGAAACGTCGCGTGCCAGGAGAAGCTGTGCTCGGTGCGGTTCTTCGGCACATAGGTCTGGCCCAGGATGCTCCAGGAAATGCCCTGGATGCCTTCATTGGCGCGGGTGATGCCGGCGATTTCCGGATGGCTCATATGTTTCGCTCCCTTTGTTACTTGGCTGGGCAGTCTTTGGCGTAACGATCGCCGTAATTCTCGAATACCTTCTGCACGATCTCGGTCTGGAATTTTCCGTCCGGACGCTTGGCGACCTTGGTCAGGTAGAAGTCCTGGATCGGATAGCCGTTGCTGTTGAACTTGAAGTTGCCGCGCAGCGAGGTGAAGTCGGCCTTCTTCAAGGCTGCGGACACGGCGTCCTTGTTGCCGAGATCGCCGCCGACGGCCTTCACCGCGCTGTCGATCAGAAGCGCTGTGTCATAGGCCTGCATCGCGTAGGTGCCGGGCACGCTGTGATAGGCTGCCTCGTAACCTGCCACGAACTTCTTGTTCTGGGGATTGTCGAGATTGGGCGCCCAATCGGCGCCGCCGAACATGCCGACCGCGGCGTCCTGCTGCGCCGGCAGAGTCGATTCATCCACTGTGAACGCCGACAGCACCGGGATGCTCTCTGCGAGGCCGGCCTGCTTGTACTGCTTGACGAGATTGACGCCCATGCCGCCTGGCATGAAGGTGAACACGGCATCGGGCTTCTGCGAGGAGATCTTGGACAGCTCCGGCTGGAAGTCGAGCGTGTTCAGCGGCACGTAGGACTCTTCGACGATCTCGCCCTTATAGTCGAGCTTGAAGCCGGCAACCGAGTCGCGGCCGGCCTGATAGTTCGGCACCAGGAGATAGACCCGCTTGTAACCGCGGTCCTGCGCGACCTTGCCCAGGACCTCATGCACCTGATCGTTCTGGTAGGAGGTGACATAGAAGAACGGGCTGCACTCCTTGCCAGCGTAGCTCGATGGTCCTGCGTTCGGGCTGATCAGGAAGGTCTTGTTCTCGATGACCGGACGGTGGATCGCCTGCAGCATGTTGGAGAAGATCGGGCCGACCACGAAGTCGACCTTGTCGCGCTCGAGCAGGCCCTTCGCCTTGGTAATGGCCGCATCCGGCTTCAGTTCGTCGTCGGCGACGATGACCTCGACGTCCTTGCCGCCCATCTTGCCGCCGAGATCCTTGACCGCGAGGTTGAACCCATCACGGACCTGCTGGCCCAGTGCGGCGGCAGGTCCCGACAGCGTCACGATGACGCCGATCTTGATCTTGTCGGCCGCGATGGCCGGCTGCGCAATCAGCGCGGTGGCAACGCCAAAACTGGCCAGCTTCAGAAACGCTTTCATGACAACTCCCCCGGATTCAGACATTCGACACGGTGCTGTTGCACTCGGCCAGGCAAATGCTTCCACCTCAAGCCTAGTCCGATGCAGCCCTTCGCCGCAAGCAAGACGCAGCGCCTGGAGGCGGGCGACGCAGACATGCAAGCAACGCGCCAATTACTTGAAGCCTAAAGGAATTGCAGACGAGATATGGTATTCGATGTCGAACGCACGTTTTCCCTTGCGCCATCGATGCGCGGAAGGCCAGAATGATTCTCCGCTTACAACTTTCGATTTCACGCCGATGATGCTGACATGACCCTTGATGCCGAAACCAAGGCTGTCGAAATGCCCGAGGACCACGCCGAGGAGCTGCGGCTGTGGCTGCGACTCCTGACGTGCACCAACCTGATCGAGGGCGAGATCCGCAGCCGGCTGCGCGAGCGCTTCGACGTGACCCTGCCGCGCTTTGACCTGATGGCGCAGCTCGACAAGGCGCCCGACGGCATGACGCTGTCGGACGTGTCGAAGCGCATGATGGTATCGAACGGCAACGTGACCGGGCTGGTCGAGCGCCTGGTGGACTCCGGCCATCTCGACCGCCGGACCTCGGATACCGACCGCCGGGTTCAGGTGATCCGGCTGACCAAGCTCGGCCGGGCCGAATTCCGCAAGATGGCAGCCGAGCACGAAACCTGGATCGCCGATATCTTCGGCGAACTGACCGAAAAGGACGTGCGCGACCTGATGCGGCTGCTGGCGAAGACCAAGGGGTCGGCGCAGAAAGCCGTGCAGCGGCGGGAAGCATGACGTGAGCAGTGCAGGCGCAATCGACTACGAAGCCGAGTACAACAATCGCGCGCGGGTGCCGGAAAACCCGCAGCTGATGGCGGGGTGGGCGAGGGATGCTGCCGCCTACCGCGAGCAGAACGCGCCGCGCCGGATGACTTACGGTCCCGGGCCGCGCCATATCGTCGATCTGTTCGAAGCTGGGGGCGACGGTCCGATCGTCGTGTTCATTCACGGCGGCTACTGGCAGGCGCTCGACGGCTCCTCCTTCAGTCACTGTGCGCGCGGCCTGAATGCGCACGGCGTCACGTTGGCGGTGCCGACCTACGATTTGTGTCCGCAGGTTTCGGTCGCTGCGATCATCGACGAGATGCGCGAGGCGATGCGCGCGCTCGGCGGGCTCGGACGCCCGCTCGTCGTCAGCGGGCATTCTGCCGGCGGGCATTTGGCTGCCTGCATGCTCGCAACCGACTGGCCCGCACGCGACGCTGCGCTGCCGAAGGATCTGGTGATCGCCGCCTACAGCATTTCCGGCCTGTTCGAGCTCGAGCCGCTGGTCGGGACCTCTATCAACAAGGCGCTCGGGCTCGACGCTGCGGCTGCGCGCGCGGCGAGCCCCTTGTTCTGGATGCCGCCGACAACTGGCAGCCTCGATGCCGTGGTCGGTGCCGAGGAGAGCGCGGAATATCTGCGCCAGAGCCGGACCATCGTCGAGCGCTGGGGGGCGGCCGGCGCTGCGACGCGTTTCGGCACCGTACCCAGCGCTAATCATTTCACCGCGATCGCACCGCTCGCCGATCCCGCCTCCGCCATGGTGTTGCGGCTGAAGACGTTGGCCGGGCGCTGACCGCCTAAAGAACGTGCGCGCACTGCACAATGTTCGGCTCTTGCGTCCAAATGTTTTAAGCCTAAAATGTTTAGGACTGAAACGTGCCGGGCGTCCCTTGAACGAGAGGAGCGTGCGATGGCCAGTGCCGCCAAAGCCCAGATGCCGGAAAGCTTGAACTCCAAGGCCGCGACGGCCCATACGGATACGTTCGCGCGGGACAATCTGCCACCGCGCGAGCTGTGGCCCGAGTTCGTATTCGCGCGCCCCGAGTTGCAGTATCCGCCGCGACTGAACTGCGTGACGCATTTCCTCGACCGCTGGGTCGAGGAGGGGCGGGGGGATGCGCCCTGCATCATCAGCCCTGAAATCAGTTACAGCTATGGCGATCTGCAGGCGCTGGTGAACAGGATCGCGAACGCGCTGGTGAACAAGCTCGGGCTGGTCACCGGCGGTCGCGTGCTGCTGCGCTCCGCGAACAACCCGATGATGGTGGCGACTTATCTTGCGGTCATCAAGGCCGGCGGCATCGTGGTCGCCACCATGCCGCTGCTCCGCGCCAAGGAGCTCGCTTATCCGATTCAGAAGGCGCAGATTGCGCTGGCGCTGTGCGACGGCAAGCTGGCCGATGAAATGGAAAAAGCCAAAGAGAGCGCGCCGGCGCTGCAGCGCGTGGTCTATTGGGGCACCGGGCGGGCGGATTCGCTGGAGGCGCTGATCGCCGATCAGAGCGCGGAGTTCGCCGCCGTCGATACCGCCTCGGATGATCTCTGCCTGATCGCCTTCACGTCGGGCACGACCGGCGATCCGAAGGGCACGATGCATTTTCACCGCGACATGCTCGCGGTCTGCGACGGCTATGCGCGCAACGTGCTGCGGGCGCGCCAGGAGGACCGCTTCATCGGCTCGGCGCCGCTCGCCTTCACCTTCGGCTTCGGCGGCGTGCTGTTTCCGATGCATATCGGTGCGTCCTACGTGGTGCTGGAAAAGACCTCGCCCGACGATCTGCTCGCCGCGATCGAGCGTTACAAGGCGACCGTCTGCTTCACCGCGCCGACCGCCTATCGCGCCATGCTGGGCAAGCTCGCCGGCCGCGACGTCGCGTCTCTGCGCAAATGCGTCTCGGCCGGAGAGACCTTGCCGAAGGCGACGTTCGACGCCTGGTTCAAGACAACCGGATTGAAGCTGATGGATGGCATCGGATCCACCGAGATGCTGCACATCTTCATCAGTGCGGTCGAGGACGAGATTCGCCCCGGCGCGACCGGCAAGCCGGTGCCGGGCTATGAGGCGAAGATCGTCGACGACGAGGGGCGCGACGTGCCGCCGGGCACCATGGGACGGCTCGCCGTGCGTGGCCCGACCGGCTGCCGCTATCTCGCCGACGAGCGCCAGCGCAAATATGTCCAGAACGGCTGGAACATCACCGGCGATACCTACCTGATGGATGAGGACGGCTACTTCTGGTACCAGTCGCGCTCCGATGACATGATCGTGTCGGCTGGCTACAACATCGCGGGCCCCGACGTCGAGGCGGCACTGCTCAGTCATCCGGCGGTTGCCGAGTGCGGCGTGGTCGGCGCGCCGGACGAAGCCCGCGGGATGGTCGTGAAAGCCTATGTCGTGCTGGCACCGGGCGGCGTCGGCAATGATGCGCTGGTCGCCGAGCTTCAGGAGCATGTCAAACGCGAGATCGCGCCTTACAAATATCCGCGCGCAATCGAGTTCGTGCCCCATCTGCCGAAGACCGAGACCGGCAAACTGAAGCGCTTTGCGCTGAGACAGATTGCGCAAACTCAAGCCGAGAACCAGGCCTCGCCCGGCGCGGCCGCATAACAGGGAGAGACGTTCGTGAGCACGCCGAAAGCACCCACACTTGCGCTTACGAAGCCGCAAGGGGCCAATGGTCCGCGGGTGCTGCAGCCGAGCGGCTGGCCGATGCCGAAGGGTTACGCCAACGGAATGACCGCCGAGGGGCGCCTCGTCGTCACCGGCGGCGTGATCGGCTGGGATCAACACGAACGGCTGCCGGACGGCTTCCTGGCGCAGGCGCGGCAGACGCTGTCGAACATCGCAGCCATTCTGGCCGAGGGCGATGCACGGCCGGAACACCTGGTACGGCTGACCTGGTACGTCGTCGACATGGACGAATATCTCGCGAACCTGAGGGAGCTCGGGGCTGCCTATCGCGAGATCTTCGGCAGCCATTATCCGGCGATGGCACTGGTCCAGGTGGTGCGGCTGGTGGAGCCGGCCGCGCGGCTGGAGATCGAAGCCACTGCCGTTGTCCCGCACTGATGGTGGGAGCCCTTTCGGGGCGCGCCACCAATTAGGAACGACTGCGTGGTTCGTGCCTTCTCCGATATGGCACGTTTGATCTGCAACGATTTCCGCGACCCCGCCGCCGCTGAGGCCTATGAGATCGCGCTGGACTATCTCTGGCGCACCGGCGTCGTGCGCAACGAGTTCGAGACCTACCGGTTTCTGGCCTGTCAGATCTCGCAGATGATCGACCATGGCCAGACCAACAAGCTCCGGATGGCCAACAAGGCGATTTCCGAATATGAGCGGCGCTTCGGCTGAAGCTGCATGCACTGGAGCGGCCGGTCCTGATCGGCCCAGGCGACGTCCGGCAAGATCGCGACCGCCCGGCGTCCACGGTCGGGCTGCAAGCTGATCCGAAGGCATACATCTGCGTCCTCGCGGCATGGCCTGCCCGAGTTTTGTGTGATCGCGACCCTCCGAAAATCGAGAGGGCGCAGGGAAGGCCGGGCATCGGCTGATGCCCGTGGCCCCCGTGCGTGAGAAAAGCACGGGGCAGGAACCACAGGTTCAGCCGGAGTGCTCCGGCCTTCCCTGCGCGATGGCTTACGGCTTATACGTGATCTCCTCGGCGCGCCGGGCTGTTTGGCCACCGTGTCGCGACGACGCGCAAAGCGCGTCGCGCTGGATACCAGCGTCGGGGTATCAGGACCACACGATTTCGCCGTCCGCGTTTGTGCCAGTCGTCGGCTGTCACTCACACGTCCACCGCATCCCGCACTCCACGTATCGTGACGACGCGTACGCCCCTCTTCGATGAGGCGGGATGCGCGAGATCATCGTCGTGATTTGCCCGACGCGGCAAGCCCGGCGCGCTGCGACACGTTAACGCGACGGGCAGTCACACAAGGGATCACAGTACGTCGGGGGGCACTTGGGGTGGGCTGCTAGCCGAAGCCAAACAAACAACAGATGTCGTCCCGGCGAACGCCGGGACCCATACCGCGGAATCTCTTTTAGGCCCGCGTGGCTGAGATGAAGCGCTGCAACATCGCACGGTGAGTATGGGTCTCGGCTCAAGGCCGGCACGACAGCGGAGATATTATCGGCTTCTGTTCACTTCACGCCCGACTCGCGCTCGTGCCGGACGATGCCTCGCGTTGCGGGAAGTTCGTTTGACTAGGACGGGGGTTGATCACATAGCACGGTGCCTCATCGCCGTCATTGCGAGGAGCGGAGCGACGAAGCAATCCAGAATCTTGCCTGCAGGGCTGGATTGCTTCGCTTCGCTCGCAATGACGGATGCTGCAAGCGAACAAATTTGCGCAAGGCGACCTAACGGTACGTCGCGACGATGTCGCTGACGGCGCGCTCGAGCTGTTGGGCCGTGGCACATTGGCGCACGACGTTGCAGAAGGTTTGGTAGCGCGGCATCTCGGAATCGCCCCAGCCCCAGGTCATGCGCCCTTCCGGATTGAGCCAGACCACGCGCTTGGCGCGTTCGGCGATGCGCTTCAAGATGTCGGCGCGCGGATCGAGATTGTTGCTGCGGGCGTCACCAAGCACGATCACCGTGGTCTGCGGCGTCACCGAGGCCATGAACGCCTTCTCGAAATCGGCGAGCGAGGTGCCATAGTCGGAAGAGCCGAAGCCGACCTTGCTCATGATCTCGGCCATCGCTTCCTCGGCCGGCTTGCCATTGAGGATTTCGCTGACCTCGATCAGGTGGCCGGAGAAGGCGAAAGAGCGCACGTCGCTCACCACCTCATGGAGGCTGTGGATCAGCAGCAGGAAGAAGTCGGAGACGCGGGCCACTGAACCCGACACGTCGCAGAGCGCGACGATCTTGGGCTTGTCGCGATGGCGGCGTTTCCAGGCGGTGAGGAACGGAACGCCGCCCCAGGCCGCATTACGGCGGAGCGTTCGGCGCACGTCGAGATGGCCGCGGCGTTGCCGCTTGCGCGGCTTCGAATAGCGCTCGCGCAGGCGACGCGCGATCTGCCGGATCAGGGCCCGCATCTCCGCGATCTGGCGCGGTTCGATCCGGGACAGCGGCGCATTGCGCAGCACGTCATGCCGCAGGTTCTCCGCTTCCTCACGGCCGTAAAGCGCGAGCGCCTGCGCCACCGTCTCTCGCACGGTCTCGCGCAGGGCTTCGGTCGCGTCCTGCAGCCGCTCGGCTAGCGCCGGATTCTGCTCAGCGAGGGCGTCCAGATCATCGCGCAGCCGCTGGATCCCCATCAGGTCGAGCATGCGGCTGGAGAACAGGCCGCGCTGGGTGAAGTAGCGAATCCCGGACAGGCCGGCCGCGGCCGAGGCGTTGGCGAACGCCGCCGACATTTCGGTGCGGTCTTGCGACAGCAGCATCTGGGCCAACGATCCCAGGGCCTGGCTTGTTGCCTCGTCAGCGCCTGCTGAAGGCTGCGGGATTGCATCTAGGCTCTTGTCGTTCGCTTGACCCTGGCTCTCCGGCTGCGATGGCTGAGGCTCGGCAAAGAACAGATCGAAACAGGCGCCGAGCGCCTTCTTCTCGTCCTCGCTCTTGGCGAGCGTCAGCAGCAGGCAGTCGCGTAGCACCGCGCGATCGGCAAGGCCGACGCTCGCGACAGCCCGCATCGCATCGATGCTCTCGGCGGGCGAGACGTGCACGCCGGCGCCGCGCGCGGCGCGAAAGAAGCGATGCAGGTTCTCCTGCATCGGATTTTAGAACGCGTGCTGGCGCTGGGCCTTGGCGACGAAGTTCGTCACCTGCGGCAGCGCCACCTCGATGTCGGACTCGTATTTCAGCAGCACGTTGAGCGTGTCCTTCACCATCTCGTGGCCGAGTTCGGCGGCCTGCAGCAGCACCAGCACCCGCGCCCAGTCGATGGCCTCGCTGACCGACGGCTGCTTCTTCAGGTCCAGCGTCCGGATGTCGTGGATGAAGGCGACGAGCTGGCGGCGCAATGTCTGCGAAATGCCCGGCACGCGGCTCTCGACGATGCGTTCCTCGAGCCTCTGTTCGGGGAAACCGATATGCAGATGCAGGCAGCGCCGCTTCAAGGCGTCGCCGAGATTGCGTTCGCTGTTCGAGGTCAGGATCACGGTCGGCGGCGCGGCCGCGGCGACGGTGCCGAGCTCGGGGATGGTGACCTGGAAGTCGGAGAGGATTTCGAGCAGCAGCGATTCGAACTCGGCGTCGGACTTGTCGATCTCGTCGATCAGCAGCACGCAGCCTTCAGGCTGCAGCAGGGCCTGCAACAGCGGCCGCGGCTCGACGAATTCCTTGGAAAAGAACACATCGCCGAAGCTATGCAGCTGCTCGAGCGCAGCAGGCAGGGTTTGCGCGCCGCCCAGCACCTCGCCGAGCTTGTCCTTCAGGATCTGGGTGTAGAGCAGCTGCTTGGCGTATTTCCACTCGTAGAGCGCCTTGGCCTCGTCCAGGCCCTCATAGCATTGCAGCCGGATCATCTTCAGGCCACGCCAGGCGGCGATCGCCTTGGCCAGCTCGGTCTTGCCGACGCCGGCGGGGCCCTCGACCAGGATCGGCTTCTCGATGGCCTGGCTGAGGTAGACGGCGGTCGCGATCTGGCGGCTGGCGATATAGCCCTGGGCGGCGAGGCCGGATTCGACGGCTTCGATCGAGGCGACGGCGTGGGAGGCGGGCCGGGGATCAGCCAGGGAATTAACCAAGGAATGCGCTCCGATCTTACGGGCGAAGCGGCGATCTCTGCGTTTCCGGCCCATGGAATTGCCGACAGCAAGCCGTGGTATTAATGCCCTGGCATGACCGGTCTTTGTGTTATCTCCTGGCTACGCGCCTCGGGCTGGAATGTCCAGCGCACGCGGGGCGCGGGTGCCGGATGTCGCATCACGCCGAGTGGAACATCACGTCGAGTGGAATATGAAACGATCCATCCTGCCTCTCATCGTCCTGTTGGTCCTCGTGGTCGGGGGAGGGTGGATCATCGGCGCGTCCAACCTGCCGGGCCCCTGGTACGGCTCGTTGGACAAGCCGCCGTTCACGCCGCCGAACCGGTTGTTTCCGGTCGCCTGGACCGTGCTCTATGTGCTGATCGCGATCGCAGGCTGGCGGACCTACGAGCGGGTCGGCAGCGGCGTCGTCATGCAGGTCTGGTGGGCGCAACTGCTCCTCAACTTCGCCTGGTCGCCGATCTTCTTCACCGCGCATCTGATGTGGGTGGCGCTCGGCGTGATCGTGGCGATGTTCGCGCTGATCGTCGCGTTCATCGTGATGTCGTGGCGGGAGGATCGGATCGCGGCGCTGTTGTTCGTGCCCTACGCCCTGTGGGTGGCATTTGCGTCGGTGCTGAATGCGTCGCTGAACGTGATGAATTTGAGATGAGGGACAATCTGCAGCCGCGATGCGTAGGGTGGGCAAAGGCGCGCAGCGCCGTGCCCACCGGCTTTCGGAATGCAGAACGAAGGTGGGCACGCTTCGCTTTGCCCACCCTACGAACTCATAACCCGCTGTCGTCCCCGCGAACGCCGGGACCCATACTGCTGATAGTCAATGGCTGGAAAAGGCTCGGGGTCGTCCTTCTTAGTCGACAACGGGCGCCGGGGGCTATGGGTCCCGGCGTTCGCGGGGACGACAGTTCGGGGCGTCGCCCGCAGCTGTGCGAGATCACGCCTGATGTCCGGGCCTCACTCCCATGAACCTCAGGCAGCTCGAATATTTCGTGCAGGTTGCCGAGCTCGGCTCGTTCAGCAAGGCGGCTTCCGTGCTCGAGGTGGCGCAGCCGGCGCTGTCGCGGCAGGTGCGCGCGTTGGAGTCCGAATTGAAGCAGCAGCTGTTCGCGCGCAACGGCCGCGGCGTCGCGCTGACCGAGGCGGGCAAGCGGCTGTTCGATCACAGTGTCGCGGTGCTGCAACTGGTCTCGCATGCCCGTGAGGATCTCGGCGCCAGCCGCGATGCGCCAGTCGGGCGGGTGACGATCGGGCTGCCGCCGAGCATCGCCCGGCAACTGACGCTGCCCTTGATCGATCGCTTCAAGCGCGAATTTCCGGCTGCGCGCCTTGCGGTGGTCGAGGGGCTGTCGACCCACATCGTCGAGTGGGTGACGACCGGCCGGATCGATGTCGGCATGGTCTATAATCCGGAGGCGCAGCCGGGCATCGAGATCACGCCGGTGCTGCAGGAGGCGCTCGCGCTGGTCAGCCACGCGCCGAAGGGCAAGCGCCGCGTCAGCGCGCCGCTGCCGATGAAGGAGCTGTCGCGCCATCCGCTGATCGTGCCGGAGCGGGTGCATGCGATGCGCCGGCTGCTGGAGACGCAGGCCGCACTCGCCGGCGTCAAGCTCGACATCGCCTGGGAGGTGTCGAGCGTGCCTTCGATCATCGATCTCGTCTGCGCCGGCTACGGCCATGCGGTGCTGACGCCGAGCGGGGTCGCCGCCTCCGGCCGGGCCGGCGAGCTCGCGATCCGGCCGCTGACAGATCCGACGCCGACCAGCGTGCTCTGCCTGGTCACCTCCGCGCACAAGCGCCCGACGCCGCTCGCCCAAAGCACCATGAAGCTCGCCTCGGCGCTGATCCGCAAGCTGCCGCGGTAGCCGACGGATCTGGCTCGGCTTGGAAGGCGCCACCCGCCCCTGGAGGGCAGGGCGGTTGCATATGGCGTCAAGCAGAGGCGGGGCCTCATGGTTCGAGACGCGTGGCTTTGCCGGCCTTGCCTTGGATTGGAGCCATTCCAATTCCAGTATGGCTTGTGGAAATATTATACCATTTTGGAATATCTGATATAGGCGCCCGGCGCTGGCGCCGGCTTCCGCGCTGCGTCACATACCCCGGTAATCACACATCCGGGCGGAGCCGCCGCGACCTGCGCTCGCCGGATCGAAGAAATTTTTCGAAATCAATCCCAAGGAAGCGCACGACGATGCCTGCGACCAGCCGAGTCGATGTTCAAACCTTTCTCGACGAGCACCCGTTCTCGCCGTTCCAGTGGCTGATCTTCGGCCTGTGCTTCGTGATCGTGCTGCTGGACGGTTTCGACACCGCGGCGATCGGCTTCATCGCCCCGTCGCTGCTCAAGGAGTGGGGCGTCGAGAAGTCGGCGCTCGGCCCGGTGCTCAGCGCCGCGCTGTTCGGACTCGCCGCCGGCGCGCTGTTCTCGGGGCCGCTCGCCGACCGTCTCGGCCGCAAGGTCGTCCTGGTCGGCTCGGTGCTCGTGTTCAGCATCGCCTGCCTCGCCTCCGCCTTTGCGACCAACCTGACCGAGCTCACCGTCCTGCGTTGCGTCACCGGCATCGGCCTTGGCGCCGCGATGCCCAACGCGGTGACGCTGCTGAGCGAATATTGTCCGCAGCGGCTGCGCGCCACCATGACCAACCTGATGTTCTGCGGCTTTCCGCTCGGCGCCGCCTTCGGCGGCTTCCTCGCGGCCTGGATGATCCCGCAATGGGGCTGGCGCAGCGTGCTGCTGCTCGGCGGCGTCACGCCGCTGATCCTGACCGTGGGGCTGGTCGTGATCCTGCCGGAATCGGTCCACTATCTGTTGTCGCGCGGCGCCTCCGTCGAGCGCGTCCGCAACGTGATGCGGAAGATCTCGGAGGCGGCATCAAAGGTCAGCCAGTTCGTGATGCTGGAGCCGGAGCATGCCGAGGTGACCAAGCGGGTCAATGCCAGCGGCATCGGCATGGTGTTGTCGCCGGTGCTGCGCGCGGGCTCGCTGATGCTGTGGATCGCCTATTTCATGGGGCTCGTGATCTTCTACGCGCTGATCAACTGGATGCCGATCCTGTTCAAGGATGCCGGCCTCAATCCGCAGACCGCGACCCTGATCTCGGCGCTGTTCCCGCTCGGCGGGGTCGGCGCGGTGTTCTTCGGCTGGCTGATGGACCGCTTCAACGCCAATCTCATCATCGCCGTGGGCTATGCCCTGACCGCGGTCTCGATCTTCTTCATCGGCCAGGCAGCGGGCCAGGTTGGCCTGCTGATGGCCGCGGTGTTCCTGGCCGGCGTGCTGATGAATACGGCGCAGTCCTCGATGCCGGCGCTGGCGGCGGCGTTCTATCCGACGCAAGGGCGCGCCACCGGCGTGTCCTGGATGCTCGGCATCGGCCGGTTCGGCGGCATCGCCGGTTCCTTCCTGGTCGCCGAGATGACGGCGCGGCAGCTCTCCTTCAGCCAGATTTTCGCGGTGATGGCCATTCCCGGCGCCATCGCGGCGGTCGCGCTTGTGGTAAAGCAGTTCGTGGGACCGGGACGGTCGAGCGACAAGGGGATCGGCGCTGCGGTCGCAGCCCATTGAAACGGCGCGCCTGCCACGCGTTAAAAGGTTAGGGAGAGACTGACGTGATCATCGACGTGCACGGCCATTACACCACGGCTCCGAAGGCGCTGGAGGAGTGGCGCAACCGGCAGATCGCGGGCATCAAGGACCCGTCCGTTGCGCCTAAGGTCAGCGAGCTCAAGATCAGCGACGACGAGCTGCGCGAGAGCATCGAGGCCAACCAGCTGAAGAAGATGAAGGAGCGCGGCAGCGATCTCACCATCTTCTCGCCGCGGGCGAGCTTCATGGCGCATCATATCGGCGACTTCCAGGTGTCCTCGACCTGGGCCGCGATCTGCAACGAGCTGTGCTATCGCGTCAGCAAGCTGTTCCCGGACAATTTCATCGGCGCGGCGATGCTGCCGCAATCGCCGGGCGTGGATCCCAAGACCTGCATTCCCGAGCTGGAGAAGTGCATCAAGGAGTACGGCTTCGTCGGCATCAACCTGAACCCCGATCCCTCGGGCGGGCATTGGACCTCGCCGCCGCTGTCGGACCGGCACTGGTATCCGATCTATGAGAAGATGGTCGAATTGGACATCCCCGCGATGATCCATGTCTCGACCAGCTGCAACGCCTGCTTCCACACCACCGGCGCGCATTACCTGAACGCCGACACCACCGCGTTCATGCAGTGCCTGACGTCGGACCTGTTCAAGGACTTCCCGACCTTGAAGTTCCTGATTCCGCATGGTGGCGGCGCGGTGCCGTATCACTGGGGCCGCTTCCGCGGCCTCGCCCAGGAGCTGAAGAAGCCGCTGCTGAAGGATCACCTGCTCAACAACATCTTCTTCGACACCTGCGTCTATCATCAGCCCGGCATCGACCTGCTCACGGGCGTGATCCCGGTCGACAACATCCTGTTCGCCTCGGAGATGATCGGGGCGGTCAGGGGCATCGATCCCGAGACCGGCTTCTATTACGACGACACCAAGCGCTATATCGAGGGCGCGAAGCTCACGGCCGAGCAGCGCCACCAGATCTACGAAGGCAATGCGCGGCGGGTGTTCCCGCGGCTCGACGCCGCGTTGAAGGCCAAAGGCAAGTAAGTTAGGGACCGCGGATATGAGCACTCCCATGAACAATCTCGGCATCGTCAAGAAGACCATCACCCGCGCCGACAAGGCGGCGGTGGAGAAGCTGTCGCAGTTCGGCGTCGCCACCATCCACGAGGCGATGGGCCGCGTCGGCCTGATGCAATGCTACATGCGGCCGATCTATCCCACCGCCAAGATGTGCGGCACGGCGGTGACCGTGCTGCTGCAGCCCGGCGACAATTGGATGCTGCATGTGGCGGCCGAGCAGATCCAGCCCGGCGACGTCGTGGTCGCGGCCTGCACGGTCGAGAACACCGACGGGTTCTTCGGCGATCTGCTCGCGACCAGTTTTCGCGCCCGCGGCGCCAAGGGCCTCGTGATCGATGGCGGCGTGCGTGACGTGGCAGATCTCACCGAGATGCAGTTCCCGGTGTTCTCGAGGGCGATCTCGGCGCGCGGCACCGTCAAGGCGACGCTCGGCTCGGTCAACATCCCGGTGGTCTGCGCCGGCGTTTCGGTCAATCCCGGCGACGTGATCGTCGCTGATGTCGACGGCATCGTGGTGGTGCCGGCCGCGGTGGCGCATCAGGCCGCGGATGCCGCCGCTGCGCGCGAGGCCAACGAGGCGGACAAGCGCGAGAAGCTCGCCTCCGGCGTGCTCGGGCTCGACATGTACAAGATGCGCGAGCCGCTGGCGAAGGCGGGACTCAAATATATCGATTGAGCACCATGACCAGCGCCTCCAACCCGAATCCTTCGAACCAGTGGCATGTCGGGATCGTCGGTTACGGCGAGGTCGGCAAGATCCTCGCCGAGGACCTGCGCAGGGACGGCGTGCGCGTGTCGGCCTATGACGTCAAGCTGCGCGACGAGCGCGGGAATGCCATGCGCGAGCACGCCGCGCGCATCGGCGTGACGCTCGCGGCCTCGCATGCCGCGCTGTCGGCGCAAGCCGACTTCATCGTCTCGGCGGTGACCGCGAGCCAGGCGGTGCCGGTGGCGCAGGCTTGCGCCGACACAGTGAAGCAGGGGGCCTGGTTCCTCGACTTCAACTCGGCCTCGCCCGGCGCCAAGCAGCGCGCGGCTGCGCTGATCGACGGTGCCGGCGGACGCTATGTCGAGGGCGCGGTCATGACCTCGGTGCCGCCCTATCGGATCAAGGTGCCGCTGCTGCTCGGCGGCCCCGGTGCGCGCGAGCTGGCGCCGCTGCTCAATGATCTCGGCTTCGCCGCCAAGCCCGCCAGCGATAAGCTCGGCGTCGCCTCGGCGACCAAGATGTGCCGCAGCATCATGATCAAGGGCCTCGAGGCCATGGTCATCGAAAGCTTCACCACCGCACGCGCCTATGGCGTCGAGGACGCGGTGCTGGCCTCGCTCCAGGAGACGTTTCCCGGCATCGACTGGGAGAAGCAGGGCGCCTATTTCTTCCAGCGCGTGATCGAGCACGGCCGTCGTCGCGCCGAAGAGGTGAGGGAGGTCGCGGAGACCGTGCGCGAGGCCGGGCTGACGCCGTGGTCGGCGCAGGGCACCGCCGAGCGTCAGGCCTGGGTCGCCGATCTCGCCGATGAGGGCCTGTTCGGCGAACGCGGCACGAAAGAGTTCGCCCGCAGCCCCGACTGGCGCACCGAGGCCGACCGCATTCTCAAGAACATCAAGTCCAAGGAGTAACGGACGTTATGGAGTTTCAGAAAACGCCGGGTTGGCTGGACTGGTATCAAGGTCCGTCGAAGCCGCGCTTCAAGGTGCCGGCGGGCAGCGTCGACGCGCATTGCCACGTGTTCGGACCCGGCGCCGAATTTCCGTACGCGCCCGAGCGCAAATATACCCCGTGCGATGCGTCCAAGCATCAGCTCTACGCGTTGCGCGATCATCTCGGCTTCGCGCGCAATGTCGTGGTGCAGGCGACCTGCCACGGCGCCGACAACCGCGCCATGGTCGATGCGCTCGTGCATGCCAACGGTAAGGCGCGCGGCGTCGCCACGGTCAAGCGCAGCGTCACCGACGACGAGCTGAAGGCGATGCACGAGGCCGGCGTGCGCGGCGTCCGCTTCAACTTCGTCAAGCGGCTGGTCGATTTCACGCCCAAGGACGAGCTCAACGAGATCGCCGGGCGCATCAGTAAGCTCGGCTGGCATGTCGTGATCTATTTCGAGGCGGTCGATCTGCCGGAGCTGTGGGACTTCTTCACCGCGCTGCCGACCACCGTCGTGGTCGACCACATGGGCCGCCCTGACGTCACCAAGCCGGTCGATGGTCCGGAGTTCGAGCTGTTCGTGAAATTCATGCGCGAGCACCAGAATGTCTGGTCCAAGGTGAGCTGCCCGGAGCGGCTGTCGGTGAAGGGACCGACGGCGCTGGACGGCGAACAGAACGCCTATCGCGACGTGGTGCCGTTCGCGAAGCGCATCGTCGAGACCTTCCCGGATCGTGTGCTGTGGGGCACCGACTGGCCGCATCCGAATTTGAAGGGTCACATGCCCGACGATGGCCTGCTGGTCGATTTCATTCCGCATATCGCGGTGACGCCGGAGCTGCAGAAGAAGCTCCTGGTCGAGAACCCGATGCGGCTCTATTGGCCCGAAGAATCCTAGCGCGAAGAATCCTAACGAGGAGACGATCGATGTCGCTCGACAAACCCTATACCGACGTTCCCGGCACGACCATCTTCGACGCCGACATGTCGCGGATGGGCTATCACCTCAATCAGTTCTGCATGTCCTTGATGAAGGCGGAAAACCGCGCCCGCTTCAAGGCCAATGAGCGCGCCTATCTCGACGAATGGCCGATGACGGAAGAGCAGAAGCAGGCGGTGCTGGATCGCGATCTCAATCGCTGCATTGCGCTCGGCGGCAATATCTACTTCCTGGCCAAGATCGGCGCCACCGACGGCAAGAGCTTCCAGCAGATGGCCGGCAGCATGACCGGTATGACCGAAGACCAATACCGCGACATGATGGTGAAGGGTGGCCGCTCGGTCGAGGGCAACCGTTACACCAAGGAGAAGAAGTGATGGCCCATATCTCGGCTAGCGTCTACACCTCGCATGTGCCGGCGATCGGCGCCGCGCTCGACCTCGGCAAGACCGGCGAGGATTATTGGAAGCCGGTGTTCCAGGGCTACGACTTCACCAAGCAATGGGAGAAGGAGCAGAAGCCGGACGTCGTGTTCCTGGTCTTCAACGATCACGCCACCGCCTTCAGCCTGGAGATGATCCCGACCTTCGCGATCGGCACCGCCGCCGAATATCAGCCGGCCGACGAGGGCTGGGGTCCGCGTCCGGTGCCGAAGGTGATGGGCCATCCGAAGCTCGCGGCGCACATCGCGCAGTCGGTGATCCAGGACGATTTCGATCTCACCATCGTCAACAAGATGGATGTCGATCACGGCCTCACCGTGCCGCTCAGCCTCGTGTTCGGCCAGGTCGATGCCTGGCCGTGCCCGGTGATCCCGTTCGCCGTCAATGTCGTGCAATATCCGGTGCCGTCGGGGCGCCGCTGCTTCATGCTCGGCAAGGCGATCCGCAAGGCGATCGAGACCTATGACGAGCCGCTCAACGTGCAGATCTGGGGCACTGGCGGCATGAGCCATCAGCTGCAGGGTCCGCGCGCCGGCCTGATCAATCGCGAGTGGGACAACAAGTTCCTGGACCGGCTGATCAGCGATCCCGAGGGGCTCTCGAAGGTGCCGCACATCGAATATGTCCGCGAGGCCGGGAGCGAGGGCATCGAGCTCGTGATGTGGCTGATCGCGCGCGGCGCCATGAGCGATGTCAGCGACACCAACAAGGGCAAGGCGCCGACCGTGCGCCACCGTTTCTATCATGTGCCGGCGAGCAACACCGCGGTCGGCCATCTGATTCTGGAGAACAACTGATATGGCCAAGACGATCAAGGTCGCACTGGCCGGCGCCGGTGCGTTCGGTATCAAGCACCTCGACGGCATCAAGAACATCGCTGACGTCGAGGTGGTCTCGCTGGTCGGCCGGAGGCTGGAGCCGACCAAGGAAGTCGCCGACAAATACGGCATCAAGCATGTCGCCACCGAGCTCGCCGACAGCCTGAAGCTGCCGGAGGTCGACGCCGTGATCCTCTGCACGCCGACCCAGATGCATGCGGCGCAGTCGATCGAATGCATGAAGGCCGGCAAGCACGTGCAGGTCGAGATTCCGCTGGCGGACTCCCTCAAGGATGCCCAGGCGGTGGTCGAGCTGCAGAAGAAGTCCGGGCTGGTCGCGATGTGCGGCCACACCCGCCGCTTCAACCCGAGCCATCAATGGGTGCACAAGAAGATCAAGGCCGACGAATTCCACATCCAACAGATGGACGTGCAGACCTACTTCTTCCGCCGCACCAACATGAACGCGCTCGGCCAGCCCCGCAGCTGGACCGATCATCTGCTCTGGCATCATGCCGCGCACACGGTCGATCTGTTCGCCTATCAGGCGGGGTCGCCGATCGTGAAGGCCAATGCGGTGCAGGGGCCGATCAACCCCGCGCTCGGGATCGCGATGGACATGTCGATCCAGCTCAAGGCGGCCAACGGTGCGATCTGCACGCTGTCGCTGTCCTTCAACAATGACGGCCCGCTCGGCACCTTCTTCCGCTACATCGGCGACACTGGCACCTACATTGCCCGCTACGACGATCTCGTGAACGGCAAGGAGGAGAAGATCGACGTCTCCAAGGTCGATGTCTCCATGAACGGCATCGAGCTGCAGGACCGTGAGTTCTTCGCCGCCATCCGCGAAGGCCGCGAGCCGAATGCCTCAGTCGCGCAAGTGCTGCCGTGCTATCAGGTGCTGCACGATCTCGACGAGCAGCTCGCGCAGGGCTGAGCTGTCAATGGCGTTCGTAGGGTGGGCAAAGCGAAGCGTGCCCACCGCTATTTTGCGATGAGGCGAGACGGTGGGCACGCGCCGCCTGACGGCGGTGCTTTGCCCACCCTACGTCTGTTGCAGCGTGGGAAGTGCGCTCCCTCTCCCCTTGTGAGGGAGGGTTGGGGAGGGCGGACCGCAGGCATCGCTGGTTGTGGCTACCCCCCAACCCCTCCCCGCAAGGGGGAGGGGAGCCCAGCAGGCCCGCTGCGGCCGTGATGATTCTAATTCTGTATTGGTCCGCTATTTCCCTTCGGCACCTTCTCCCGATAGCCGCCGGCGGGAGGCCGGTCACACACTCAACTGCGGCTTCGTGCTAGGCGCCGATCGAACGCCTGCCGTGCCGTCTCGACCTCCGGCAGCTTGGCGATGGTCCAGGCATAGAGCGCGCGAAACGGTGGCTGCAGCGTGCGCCCGAGCGGCGTGATCTCGTATTGAACCGCGACCGGCGAATCCGCGATCACTTGGCGCGATAACAAGCCGTTGCGCTCCAGCCGCCGCAGGCATTGCGTGAGCGCCTTCTGGGTGACGCCCTCGAGTTGCTTCTTGATGGCGTTGAACCGCAACGGTCCCGCATCGAGCACCGCCAGCACCATCATCGACCATTTGTCGGCGATCTGGTCGATCAGCACGCGGCTCGGACATTCCGATGAGAAGTGCTGCGGTTTGCAGTTCAGCATCATGCGCGGTGTCCTCGCGTATACCTGAGCGACTTGGAGTGCCTTATTGACAGAAGGTTTACGAAGTATACTTGGTTCGCTCCGTTTTCAATGGAGCTCTTTCGAATGTCCGACCTCGATACCAGCGTTCTGTTTCGGCCCTTTCGTCTGAAAACGCTGGAGCTGAAGAACCGCATCGTCATGGCCCCCATGACGCGCAACGCGGCGCCGAATGGTGTCCCCGGCGACGCCAATGTCGCCTATTACCGCCGTCGCGCCGAGGGCGAAGTCGGGCTGATCCTCTCCGAAGGCACCGTGGTCGATCGTCCGGCCTCCAGGAATGAGCCGGGCATCCCCTTCTTCCATGGCGAGGCGGCTCTCGCGGGCTGGCAGCGCGTCGCTGCCGCCGTTCATGCTGCGGGCGGCCGCATGGGTCCGCAGATCTGGCACACCGGCTCGACCAAGGGCATGAGCGGCTGGCAGCCGGACGCGCCGGTGGAAAGCCCATCCGGACTGTTCGCGCCGGACAAGCCGCGCGGCCAGGCGATGACCGAACAGGACATCGCCGACACCGTTGCGGCCTTCGCGAAGGCCGCCGCTGATGCCAAGCGCGTCGGGTTCGATACGGTCGAGATTCACGGCGCGCACGGCTATCTGATCGACGAGTTCTTCTGGTCCGGCACCAACAAGCGCGAGGACCGCTATGGTGGCGCGACGATCAAGGAGCGGTCGCGCTTTGCCGGTGAGGTCGTGGCCGCCATTCGTGCCGCCGTCGGCCCCGATTTTCCGATCATCCTGCGCGTCAGTCAGTGGAAGCAGCAGGACTATGCCGCGCGCCTCGCTGAGACGCCGGAGCGTATGGCGGACTGGCTGCAGCCGTTGGTCGATGCGGGCGTCGATATCCTGCACTGCTCGCAGCGCCGCTTCTGGGAGCCGGAGTTTCCGGAGATCGATGGCGAGAAGGGCCTGAACTTCGCCGGCTGGGCCAAGAAGATCACGGGGGCCGCCACCATCAGCGTCGGCTCGGTCGGCCTCTCCGGCGACTTCTTCGGCGCCTTCGCGGGTAAGCCGTCCACGACCGCCGATCTCGACAATCTGCTCGAGCGGATGGCGCGCAACGAGTTCGATCTCATCGCGGTCGGCCGCGCCCTGATCAGCGATGCCGGATGGGTCGCCAAGATCAAGTCCGGCGACAAGGCGGACCTCAAGGGGTTCGATGCGGCGGATCTGAGGGAGCTGGCCTGAACGGCAAGTCTGGGTGGTGGGCCAGTTCGGCCCGCCCCCTTCGTTCAATCGCGATTGGTCGCGCTGCGGCCAACGCTCGGGGGTGCAAGCGGACCGCGGAGATGGAGTTCGCTGGGGCTCACCCGCCTTTCACCACCTTCTCGCGAAAGCTCCGCGGTGAAAGTCCCGTCGCGCCGGCAAACACCCGGCTGAAATAGGCGGGGTCGTTGAAGCCGAGTTCATACGCGATCGTCGACACCGAGAGGTTGGTGTAGACCAGATTGCGCCGCGCCTCGCGCACGATGCGCTCCTGGATCAGCTCGGAGGCGGCATGTCCGGTTGCCGCCTTCGTCAGCCGGCTGAGATGGGTGGCCGTGATCGAAAGCGCTTTGGCGTAATCTGCCACCGACCAGTGATCGAGAAAGTGCCGCTCCAAGAGAGTCTCGAAGCGCCTGAACAGGTCCGTGCTTCCCGCGCTGTGCGTGGTGCTCTCATCGGCCAGCTCACGTGCAACGAGCCCGAGGAGCGCTGCCGACAGCGCGCGCAACATGTGCGCGCGTGCGAAATGCCGCGCGCTATATTCTTTGTAGATCTGGCGCATCAGGTCGCGCATCTGCGTTGAGGCCCGGATCACGGTGGAGTCCGCAAGCGCACGTCGCAGGCCTTCCGCCGGGGTCAGCGCCTCGTCGAGCATCTCCACCGCAATGGTCAGCACAAAGCCCTGCATGCCCGGCGTGAAGGAGAAGCCGTGGACGTGGCCGCTCGGAACATTGACGGCCCGCATCGCCTTCAATGGATGGGCGCGGCCGTCCAACGTGGCCTGCCCATTGCCTTTCTCGACCAAGAGGATTTGATGCAGCCGCGCATGCCGGTGGGGGGCGAACTCCCATTCATGCAGCTGCGAACGTGCGGCAATGGTTTCGCAATGCACAACGTCCGGCAGGTCGCCGGCTTCGCCGAACAGGTTATAGGTGCGGATCGAGGCCGGATGGGGCAGCCGACGGGTCATGTTCGATTTGTACAAGACAAAGCGAGTTTGATCCATTCAATCCAGCGAAAAACTGGATCAATTTGTCCAAGAGCAAACAACAGCAGCAGGAGGAGACAATGAAGGTCCAGGTGTGCATCATCGGCGGCGGGCCGTCCGGCCTCATGCTGTCGCAGCTTCTGCATCTGCAGGGCATCGACACCATCGTCCTCGAGAAATCCAGCCGCGAGCACGTGCTGTCGCGCATTCGCGCCGGCGTGCTCGAGCACGGCTTTGCCAAGCTGATGCGCGAGGCGCAATGCGGCGAGCGGATGGACCGGGAGGGCGAGATCCATCACGGCTTCTTCATCGCTCACGACGGGATGCTCGACCGCGTCGACCTGCACAAATATTCGGGCGGCAATTCGGTGATGGTGTATGGCCAGACCGAGCTGACCCGCGATCTCTATGAGGCGCGCGACCGGCTCGGCGGCAAGGTTGTGCACAATGCCGCCGACGTGACGCCGCATGACATCGCCTCCGACCACCCCTACGTGACCTATCGCGTCGGCGACGAGACCATTCGGGTCGACTGCGATTACATCATCGGCGCCGACGGGTTCCATGGCGTCAGCCGCAAGTCGATCCCGAAGGACAAGCTGACCGAATATGAGCGGGTCTATCCGTTCGGGTGGCTCGGCGTGCTGTCCCGCACCAAGCCGGTGTCGCCGGAGTTGATCTATGCCAAGCATGAGCGCGGCTTCGCGCTGTGCTCGCTGCGCTCCCAGGTGCTGAGCCGCTACTACATTCAGGTGCCGCTCTCCGACACGGTCGAAGGCTGGAGCGACGATGCGTTCTGGGAGGAGCTGAAGCGCCGCCTGCCGCCGGAAGTGGCCGCAAAGCTGATCACCGGGCCGTCGATCGAGAAGAGCATCGCGCCGTTGCGCAGCTTCGTCGCCGAGCCGATGCGCTATGGCCGCCTCTTCCTGGCCGGCGATGCCGCCCATATCGTGCCGCCCACCGGTGCGCGCGGTTTGAACTCGGCCGCCTCCGACATCTACTACCTCTATCACGCGCTGGTCGATCACTACAAAAAGGGCGACGACAAGGGCATCGACGGCTATTCTCAGCGGGCCCTGGCGCGGATCTGGAAGGCGCAACGCTTCTCCTGGTGGATGACGATGCTGTTGCATCGCTTCCCCGACCGTCTGCCCTACGACGACAAGCTGCAGGACACCGACGTCGCCTATCTCTTCTCCTCGGAAGCGGCGCAACGATCGCTGGCGGAGAATTATGTCGGTCTGCCGTTCTGAGTTTGTGCTTCGAACGCTAAATCTCTAAATTGCTGATGCTGGCCTCATGGTTCGAGAGGCGTCGCGAATGCGACGCCCCTCGCCATGAGGTTTGGCATGTCGACGAAGTCCCATCCTGAGAAGCCCGCCGAACGTGGGTCGTCCCAAGGATGGACAAGATATCACTGCCACTGCGAGCCAGTGACAAATGCCCGACGATCGATCGGACAAACAGGGGAAGGAAACGAGATGATACGGATGAGCGCGCCGCGCGCATGCGGCGCAGCATTGATGCTGTCTGTGGCGGTCTCACCGGTGAAGGCCGATGGTTTCGTCGGCGATGCGGCTGCGACCTGCAGCGGGCTTGCTGCTCCGGCACAGGGATCTGTGCATATCGACTCCGCGTCCATGCAAGCGCCGTCGACGTTGTCGGTGGCAGAGAAGGCCGGCTCGCCTGCGGCGCGCATCTCTCCAGCCAATCCCGCCTTCTGCAAGGTGCTCGGTCACATTGCCCCGCGCGACGCCAATGCGCCGCCAATCAAGTTCGAGGTCAATCTGCCTGCCGATTGGAACGGGCGCTCGCTGCAATATGGCGGCGGCGGCTTCAACGGGGTGCTGATCTCGGGCCTTGGCCTGCCGCCTGCCTATCCGTTTGACAAGTCCTCCCCACTGGCGCGAGGCTTTGTCACCTACGGCACCGATTCCGGTCACGAGGCCAAGCCGGGTGAGCCGCCGCAGACCTTTGCGCTCAACGACGAAGCCTTCGAGAATTTCGCGCACGCCGCCTACAAGAAGGTGCGGGACGCTGCCGTCGATCTAATGCAGCGGGCCTACGGCAAGCGGCCTACCAAGATGTACTTCATGGGCTCCTCGGAAGGCGGCCGCGAGGCGCTGACCATGGCGCAGCGTTATCCCGACGATTTCGACGGCATCTTCGCGCGCGTGCCCGTGATCAACTGGGTCGGCCTGCAACATGCGGGAACGCGCAGCGGCCTGGTGACCATGGGGGAGGGCTGGATCAACCCGGCTCAGGTGAAGCTCGTTGCCGCAGCCGTGCTGAAGGCCTGCGACAAGGCGGACGGCGCGGAAGACGGACTGGTCGCGAACGCGGTGGCCTGCAAGGCAAGCTTCAAGCCCGAGACCCTGCGCTGCGCCGTGGGGCAGAGCGGAGACCAATGCCTCAACGACGCGCAGATCAAGGCCATCGACACGCTGCATGACGTCTACCAGTTTCCGTTCGCGCTCGCCAATGGTCTCGACGACTATCCCGGCTGGGGCGTTTCGGGCGAGGGCACACCGCCTGCGGCCTCGGCCGGCGGTTGGATGGCGTGGTGGCTCGGGACGGCGGCACCGACGCAGCCACCGACCCCGGCGAACGGCATCGCCTGGATCTTCGGCGCCGGCGGCATGCAATATGTCTTCGCCCGCGATCCTAAGCTGGATGTGACCACCTACAGACCGGAGGATCACAAGGCGCGGCTGCTCGAAGTCTCCAGCCTGATGGACTCCACCAATCCAGATATCAGTGCCTTCCGCGCGCATGGCGGCAAGCTCATCATGCTCGAGCACATGGCGGATTATGCGCAGAGCCCTTACGCCGGCATCCGCTATTTCGAGAGCGTGGAACGAAAGCTGGGAAAGGCCGAGACCGCGGAGTTCGCCCGACTCTATACCGCGCCGGGCGTCGATCATGTTGGCAGCGGTGCGCCGGCCAATGTCGACATGCTGAGCGTGCTGGTCGATTGGGTCGAGAACGGCAAGGCGCCGGATAACCTCGAAGTGGTCGAACAGAAGATCGAGGCGCCGGCCTTTGCCACCACGCGCGGCCTGCCGCTATGCCGCTGGCCGGCGTGGCCGCACTACACGTCCGGTCCGACCGAAGCGGCGAGCAGCTTTAGCTGCGCGCCCTAAACGGGCCGCAACCAAAGCAATCAAGAGCGATCGATTGAAAGGCGCGGTGGGGCTCCCACCGCGCCTTTTCCTTTGGTCGCTGCTCGGCGGCTGCGTTCGCGCGAACCTCAAAAATGAGTTGCGTACCTCAAATTTCTGGATAAGGTCATCAACCAGAGGGAGAGGCATGAACGCGCCGCTGACATTGCGGGACATTGCGCGGCAGGCAGGGGTCAGCTTGGCCACCGTCGATCGCGTGCTGCACAACCGACCGGGGGTCCGGCCCGACACGGTGCGACGGGTGCGCGACGCCATGGAACGCAGCGCGTTCCACCCCCATGCTGCGGCTTCCGAACTCGCACGGGCCCGCGCCCGGCGCTTTGCCCTCGTGATGCCGTCCGGCGCCAACCTCTTCATGCAGCAGATTTTGTCGCATCTCGGCGAGATGACCGGCTGGGTGGCGGCGCGGCGCTTGACCATCGATACCGTCCTGACCGACGTGTTCGATCCCGCGGTGCTGGCCGCAAAGCTCGAGAGCCTGATCGGGCAGGTCGACGGCGTCGCCCTGGTCGCGCTCGACCATCCGAGTGTGCGCGCGGCGGTCAACGATCTGGTCGATTCCGGCGTCAAGGTGGTGACGCTGGTGTCGGACGTGCCGTCGTCGCGGCGACATCACTATGTCGGGATCGACAATATCGCCGCGGGCCGCACCGCCGGTGCGCTGGTCGGCCGCTTCATCGGCGGACGCAAGGGCCGCGTCGCCATCGTCGCGGGATCGCAGGGGCTGCGCGACCATGCCGAGCGCATCTTCGGCTTCAGCCAAGTCATGGCATCGGAATTTTTGCAACTCGAAGTATTGCCGGTCGTTGAGGGGCATGATGACGATGATCGCTCAGAACGCATCACGACGAGGCTGCTGAAGGAGTATCCCGATATGATCGGCCTGTACAATGTCGGGGCCGGCACGCCGGGCGTGGCAAAGGCGCTGGCCGATTCCGGGCGAGCCGGCGAGGTGGTGTTCGTCGGCCATGACGTCACCATCGTGACGCGGCGGCTGCTGTTGAACGGCGTGATGGACGCCGCGATCTCGCAAAACCCCGGCCATGAGGCGCGGTCGGCGTTGCGCGTGCTGCTCGCGCTGGCGCGCGGCGAACCGATCTTGAGCGAACAGGAGAAGATCCGCATCGACATCGTGATGCGGGACAATCTGCCGTGAGCCGTTGAGGCCTGCGGCCGCTTCGGTCGCGCCAAGCGGGGCAGGGCAGGCGAGAAAAAGGCAGGCGAGAAAGTCGAGGCAAGGCGACAGAGATCGCCGGTGACGAACGGATGGCGTGGGAGGAGTTGCGTGTATCTCGGATTGGACGTCGGCACATCCGGCGTGAAAGCCGTGCTGGAGGACGAGACGGGCGCGCTGGTCGCCACCGCCTCGCGGCCGCTTGCGCTGTCACATCCGAAGCCGCTGTGGTCCGAGCAGAATCCGGAAAGCTGGGTCGATGCCGCAATCGGTGCTGTCGACGATCTCGTGCGCGCGCATCCGCGCGAGACGGCAGCGGTGCGCGGCATCGGATTGTCCGGACAGATGCACGGGGCGACGTTGCTTGGCGCCGATGGTCATCCGCTGCGGCCGGCCATTCTCTGGAATGATGGCCGCTCACACGCCGAATGCGCCGAGCTCGAGCGGCGCTGTCCCGAGCTGCACGCCATCGCCGGCAATCTCGCAATGCCCGGCTTCACCGCGCCCAAGCTGTTGTGGGTCGCGCATCACGAGCCGGAGGTCTTTGCAAGAGTAGCGAAGGTGCTGCTGCCGAAGGCCTATGTGCGCTATCGCTTGAGCGGTGAAATGGTCGAGGACATGTCGGACGCGGCCGGCACGCTGTGGCTCGATGTCGGTCATCGCCGCTGGTCGGAAACGCTTCTCGCCGCGACCGGCCTCGATCTCAGTCATATGCCGCGGCTGGTCGAAGGCAACGAGCCCTGCGCGGTGCTTTCTCCTGATCTGGCGCGGCGCTGGGGCATGAGCTCTGGCGTGGTCATCGCCGGCGGCGCCGGGGACAACGCGGCGAGCGCGATCGGCCTCGGCGCGATCGCGCCCGGTGATGCGTTCCTCTCGCTCGGGACTTCGGGCGTGCTGTTCCGTGTCACCGATCGCTTCGCTCCGGCACCGGCTTTGGCGGTACATGCTTTCTGCCACGCGCTCGCCGGGCTCTGGCACCAGATGGGCGTGATGCTGTCGGCCGCGGCGTCGCTGGGCTGGCTCGCGCGTATTCTGGATAGCTCCGAGGCCGATCTTCTGGCGCCGCTCGGCGACGCCGTCACGCGGCCGAGCCAAGTACAGTTCCTGCCCTATCTCGATGGCGAGCGGACCCCGCACAATGACGCGACTGCCGCAGGTGCCTTCGTCGGCCTGCGTAGCGCGGCCGGACGAAACGAGCTGGTGCAGGCGGTGCTCGAAGGCGTTGCCTTTGCGGCGCGCGACATGCTGGTGGCGCTCGGCGACGGCGGACGGCCGATCACGGAGCTGGATTTCGTCGGCGGCGGCTCGCGCTCGCCGCTGTGGGCGCAGATCGCCGCCGACGTGCTCGGCGTGGTCGTGCACCGGGTCGAGGAGGGCGAGGTCGGCGCCGCGGTGGGCGCTGCGCGGCTCGGCCGCCTCGCTGCAACCGGCGCTGATCCCGCCGAGGTCTGCCGACGACCCCTGCGGCTGGCAAGCTACGTCCCGCGCGCGCCGCTCGTTGCCGCCTATGACGACGCCTATGCGCAATGGCGCAAGCTTTATCCTGCCTTGAAGGAGTGTGCCTCGTGAACATCTCTGCTCCATTCTTTCAGACCGGCACGACGGTCTCCTATGGCGGCGCGGATGCGCGCAGTCCGCTGGCGTTCCGCTGGTACGACAAGGACCGTCTGGTCGGCGGCAAGCGCCTGGAAGACCAGCTGCGCTTTGCCGTCTGCTACTGGCACTCGTTCTGCTGGCCGGGCAGCGATCCGTTCGGCGGCGAAACATTCCTGCGACCCTGGCAGCATGGCGATGACGCGATGGCGATGGCGCGCGCCAAGGCCGATGTCGCCTTCGAGCTCTTCCGCCTGCTCGACGTGCCGTTCTTCACATTCCACGATGTCGATGCGGCGCCGGAAGGGGCGACGCTCAAGGAGTCCGTGGCAAACCTGAACGCGGTCGCCGATCTGTTCGAGCAGAAGATGGCGTCCGCCAAGGTGCGGCTGCTGTGGGGCACCGCCAACCTGTTCTCGCATCGCCGCTACATGGCGGGCGCCGCGACCAATCCGGATCCGGAGGTGTTCACCTATGCCGCCGGCCAGGTGCGTGCCGCCCTCGAGGTCACGCATCGGCTCGGCGGACAGAACTACGTGTTGTGGGGCGGCCGCGAGGGCTATGAGACGCTGCTCAACACCGACATCAGGCGCGAGCTCGACCAGCTCGGCCGCTTCGTCTCGTTGGTGGTCGAGCACAAGCACAAGGTCGGCTTCAAGGGTCCGATCCTGATCGAGCCGAAGCCGAAGGAGCCGACCAAGCATCAGTATGATTTCGACGTCGCGACCTGCTACGGCTTCCTGGAACGTTACGATCTGCTCGACGACGTCAAGCTCAACATCGAGCAGAACCACGCCATCCTCGCCGGCCACTCGTTCCAGCACGAGATCGCGCTGGCGCAGGCGCTGGGCGTGTTCGGCTCGATCGACATCAACCGCGGCGACGACCTGTTGGGCTGGGACACGGACCAGTTCGCGATGAACGTTCCCGAACTTGCGCTTGCGTTCCACGAGATCATCAAAGGCGGCGGCTTCACCACCGGCGGGCTCAATTTCGACGCCAAGATCAGGCGGCAATCGATCGACCCCGATGACCTGATCCACGCCCATGTCGGCTCGATGGATGCCTGCGCGCGCGCGTTCCTGGCGGCTGCCGATATGCTCGATGCCGGCGCGCTGACCGCCCCGCTCGCTGAGCGTTACGCCGGTTGGCAGAGCGAGGAGGGGTGCGCCATTCTCACCGGCCAGCGCTCGCTCGCCGATCTGGCCGATCGCGCTGTTGGCTCCGGCCTTGATCCGAAGCCGCGCTCGGGCCGGCAGGAATATCTGGAAGGTGTGGTGAACCGTTACGTCTGACGACCAGAACGACAGCCGAACGTCTGCAATAGACAAACAAAACAACAAATAATCCATGGGAGGACCGCCATGAACACGGCGGCGACCGGACAACCGGTTCTGGAGCTGAAGGGAATCGGCAAGCAGTTCGGCGCGATCCGCGCGCTGCAGGGCGTCGATCTCGACGTCCGTCCCGGCGAAGTCGTCGGACTGATGGGCGATAACGGCGCCGGCAAGTCGACCCTGGTGCGGATTATCGCCGGCAATTTTCCACCGAGCCACGGCGATATCCATTTCGACGGCAAGCGCGTGCATTTCTACCGGCCGGTGGATTCGCGCAGCGTCGGCATCGAGGTCGTCTATCAGGACCTCGCACTCGCCGACAATCTCACCGCCGCCGCGAACGTCTTTCTCGGCCGCGAGCTGAAGCGCAGGTTCGGCCCGCTCGCGCTGCTCGACCACAAGGCGATGGAGGCGCGCGCGCTGGAGCTGTTTCGCGAACTGCGCTCGGAGACGCGGCCGCATGATCTCGTCAAGGACATGTCGGGCGGCCAGCGCCAGGCGGTGGCGATCGCGCGCACGCGCCTGTCGAATGCCAAGCTCGTCATGATGGACGAGCCGACCGCGGCGATCTCGGTACGGCAGGTCGAGCAGGTGCTGAGCCTGATCCACCGGCTGAAGGAGCAGGGCATCGCCGTGATGCTGATCTCGCATCGCATGCCCGACATCTTCGCGGTGTGCGACCGCGTCATTGTGATGCGCCGCGGCGAGAAGCGGGCCGACAAGCCGATCACCGACACCAGTCCCGAAGAAATCACCGCGCTGATCACCGGCGCCAAGGAGGCTGCGTGATGTCCGTGCCATCAGATGCCCAGATCTCCTTCACCAATATCGGTCCCGTCAAGTGGTGGCACCGCGGCCTGTTCGCCTCGCAGACCGCCTATGTCACCCTGGCGCTGCTGATCCTCATCGTGGTGATGAATTTCGCCAGCCCGTATTTCTTCACCGAGGGCAATCTGCAGAACGTCGCTAAGAACTTCTCGTTCATCGCGATCGCGACCCTCGGCATCACCTTCGTCATCATTACCGGCGGCATCGACCTCTCGGTCGGTTCGATGATGTGCTTTGCCGCGATGATCACCTCGATGGTGATGACGGCGCTGTCCACTCCGGGCGAGCCGCTCGCGTCGTGGTTCGTGCATCTCGCCGCCGATGGCAAGACGGTGGTCGCCAATGTGCCGGGGCTGATCCTGCTGATCTCGGTGTTGTGCGGGCTTGCGGTGTCTCTGATCGTCGGCCTCGTCAACGGCGTCTGCATCGCGATCCTCGGCCTGTCGCCGTTCGTCACCACGCTCGGCATGCTCTCGATCGTGCGCGGACTGGGATACGTGATCTCGAACGGCAAGGGCAGCTTCCCGGGCGGCCCGGACGCGGACTATTTCTACGCGCTCACCCAAGGCGACGTGTACGGCCTGCCGATCCCCTTCATCTATCTCATGGTGCTCGCAGCGCTGATGGGGCTGGTGCTGCACCACACGAGCTTCGGTCGCCACGTATTTGCGATCGGCGGCAATGAGAAGGCGGCTGAGCTCACCGGCGTCGCGGTGCGGCTGGTCAAGATCGAAGTCTATGTGATCGGCGCGCTGGCGGCCGGGCTGCAGGGCATCATCATCTCCGGCTGGCTGGGCTCGGCGCCGGCGAACATGGCAACCTCCTACGAGCTCAACGTGATCGCCGCCGCCGTCATCGGCGGCGCCAATCTCGCCGGCGGCATCGGCGGGCCGCTCGGCGCTATCGTCGGCTGCGTACTGCTCGAAGTGATCCGCAACGGGCTCGTGCTCGCGCAGGTCAGCTCGTACTGGCAGCAGGCCTTGGTCGGCGTGATCATCATCGCTGCGGTGCTGGTCGATCGCCTGCGCTCGCGGCTGCTGTGACCCCAATACTGGCCGGGATGTGAATGTCAGTCTATCCGCGCCCGGCCAGACAATCACAGGGATAGACATGGAGGGAAGGCTATGAGGAAACTGCTCTATGCGGCTGCAGCGCTCGCAGTCATGCTGGCCCCGGCGCATGCGGAAACAAAATACCGCTTCGTGATCGTGCCGAAGGCCATGAACAATCCGTTCTTCGACGTCGCCCGCGACGGTTGCGAGAAGCGCGCCAAGGAGCTTGGCAATGTCGAGTGTATTTACAAGGGGCCGGTCGAGCACGAGCCCGCGACCCAGGCCCAGATCATCCAAGACTTCATCACCCAGAAGGTGGATGGTCTCGCGATCTCGGTGGCCGATGTCGCCGCGATGACCAAGTCGATCGACGAAGCGACCGCGGCGGGCATTCCCGTCATCACCTTCGATTCCGATGCGCCGGGGTCCAAGCGCATCGCCTATATCGGCACCAACAACAAGGATTTCGGTGTCGCGCTCGGCAAGCAGCTGCTGCAGCTGAAGCCGGAAGGCGGCAAATACGCCATGGTCTCCGGCGGTCCCGGCGCCAAGAACCTTGCGGAGCGTGTCGACGGCGTGCGCGAAGCCTTGAAGGGCTCCAAGTGGGGCGAGGTCGCGGGTTCTCCGACCTTCTGCAACGACGATCCGGCGCTCGCGGTCCAGCAGATGACCGATCTTCGCACGGCCACGCCTGATCTTGCGGCGATCATTCCGGTCGGCGGCTGGCCGATGTTCGCGCCGGAGGGTTACAAGGCCTTCGTCAACCAGAACCGCAAGGACATCAATGCCGGCAAGCTGACGCTCGTGGTCGCGGATACGCTGAAGATGCAGCTCGAATTGCTGCGCGACGGCTATTCCAACGCGCTCACGGGACAGCGGCCGTTCGAGATGGGCGAGAAGGCGATGGACACGCTGCTCGCGATCAAGAAAGGCCAGAAGGTGCCGGAGATCATCTACACCGGCCTCGACCTCGTGACCAAGGACAACGTCGCGCAGCTCTTACACTGAATATTGTTCTAACGCGTTTTCTTTGGGCGAACCGGTAACCACTTCGCTTGAAAACGCTTTGGTTCCTCCCGGGGAAAACTGGCGGCCCTCGCTTCGGCTTTGGTCGATGCTTGGGTCGCCTCTTTTTCTGATGGGCCAGCCGAACCAACCAAGGCTCGTGCTAGCTAGACCGCGCGGAGGTGCGCGGCAGGGGGGCAATGAGTCCGGACCAAGACTCAATGGTCAATTGCGGCCCGCGGGCACCAGGCCGGGCCACTGCGCCAGGAATGGCTGCGAGAGTTGCGGCCCGGTTTCGGGAGCGCGCATTGCCCGTCTGACACGATGAGTCCTGTGAGGCCGGCCGATCGAGCTGGTCGCGTCGCGGGCTATTTCGATACGCGCGATCTGCTGGCGCATGTCGCCGGTGCTCGCGCGCAGTTCGTCGATGCCGATCTGATTGTTCGCCGCAGTCGCCTGGAGGCTGCCCAGCTGGCCCGCAGTGTCTTCCTGTGCCGTGCGCAGGCGGATCGTCAGGCGCTTCAGCATCGCGATATTGGATTCGATCTTATCGGCGGTGTCGCGGCGGCGCACCTCGCTCTCGTCGGCGGCCGTGCGCAGCGTGGCGAGGCCGGTCTCGGCACCGCTGAGGCTGGCGCGGAGCTGGAGGAGCTCTCCGGAGGTGTCGTCTTGACGCTCGCGCAGCTTGGCCGTCTCGGCCTTGAGTTCGCTGAGTTCCGACGTCAGGGCGGCAACGCGCGTCTCGAGGGTGGGCGCCTCGTCGCGTGCGAAGGAGAAATCCTTGGCTCCGCCGGTGCTCCACCACACTGCTCCAGCGCTCACGGCGAGTGCCAGACTCATGACGATTCGTGATGAGGCCGCACCGCGGCTCGGCGGAAGCTGCGGCGTCTTGGCGGGTTTGCGCATCGACAGGTCTCCGGGATTCGATTGAGAGCATTATGATCAAATTAAGGTTGCCAATGTTCTAAGCGTGCCCGGCCAGCGGAGCATTTTCTCCACATAGATTTGCGGAAGAGCACGTGCTTTGCAGCGCAGCTACAGAGACGTAGCTCGGCGGATATTGCGGGGGTAAATCACTGCCAGAGGTTGAGTTTTCTGTTCGAATAGCCGACGGCTCGTTGAAGGCGGGCGCGGCGAGCTGATGCTGGTGTGCCCATTCCGGGCTCCGGAAAAAACTCGCACCTCCTCCGGATCATGTTCTAAAATCCGACCATGACCGACACCCCGACTCCTGCCGTACCGTCGGCTTTCGACGAGCTCGCCGAGGCGATCAGGCATCGCCGCTCGGTCTACGGCCATATCAGCGGCCTCAGGATGGACCGCTTCGCGCCCGGCGAAGCCTGGTCGACCCTGCCTTATCGTCCGGTGTTCGTCGGTGACAGCGACACCGGCGTGATCCATGGCGGCGTCGTCACCGCGATGCTCGACGAGAGCTGCGGCATGGCGGTTCAGCTCGCGCTGGACGGCACGCGCGCGATCGCCACGCTGGATCTGCGCATCGATTATCAAAAGCCGGCAACGCCGGGGCTCGACATCAAGGCGCATGCCGTTTGCTTTCGCGTCACGCGCTCGATCGCCTTCGTACGTGCAACGGCCTATCAGGGGGAGGAGAGCGCGCCGGTTGCCACCGCGACCGCCTGTTTCATGATCGGCGCCAACCGCACCAACATGCTTACCGACCGGCCGGCCTTCACCGGCGCGCCGCCGCCGCTCGAGGCGCCCGAGGATGCGACAGGGCCGTTCGCCACCAGCCCGTTCGCGCGCTGCCTCGGCATCCGTCTCGCCGAGAACGAGACGCTCATCATGCCGTTCTCGCAGCAGATCATAGGCAATCCCGTGCTGCCTGCGATCCATGGCGGCATGACCGGCGCGTTCCTCGAGACAGCTGCGATCGTCACGGTGATGCGCGAGCTCGATACCGCCGCGCTACCAAAGCCGATCGACCTGACCATCAACTATCTTCGCTCGGGGCGGGCGCTCGACAGCGTTGCGTCAGCGTCGATCGTCAAGCAAGGCCGCCGCGTGGTCGCCTTCGAGGCCCGGTCCTGGCAGGACGATCCGGCCAAGCCGATCGCAACCGCATTCGGCCATTTCATGCTGCGGCAGACGCCGGGACAGGATCAGGACTGACGACATCCGCCTCAGGCACCAGGGCGCAGGCTGGAAGTGCCCGTCGGGTTTGCCGTTATTTGACCGGCAGGACCCGTCCTTCCTGGACGGTGCCCCAGACCGGAATGTCCTTGATCTTCGCTGGATCAACGGTCAGCGGGCTTTCGCCGAGGATCGTGAAATTGGCGAGCTTGCCCGGGACGATGCTTCCAACTTCATTTTCCAGTCGCAGCGCGTAGGCGGCTTCGAGCGTGACCGCCTTGAGCGCGGACAGGCGGCTAATGCGCTGATCGGGCCCTGCCACGCGGCCGGATACGGTGGTCCGGTTGACGGCGCAGTGCATCAGGAACAGTGGCTGGCCGGGGGCCATGGGCATGTCCGAGTGGAGGGAATAGGAGATGCCGGCCCGTTCGACGTCGCCGAGGCGGACCATGTTGTCGGCCCGCTCGGGACCGAGCCCTTCCTTGGCGTACACATCCGCCAGTGCGGTCACGTAATAGGGGTTGCCGCTGACGATGGCGCCGAGCCGCTTGATCCGCTCGATCTGATCCTGCTGTGAAATCGCGAAGTGGACTGCGACGGTACGGTGGTCATAACGCGGATGACGGCGCATGTTGGCCTCGAGATTGTCGAGGACCAAGTCCAGGCCTGCGTCGCCCGTCGCATGGATGTGGATCTGATAGCCGGCCTCCCAGTAGACCTGGAACGCCCTGGCGAAGAGCTTGGGATCCATGATCCATTGGCCGGGATGCCGATCGAGATAGGGTTCGCGGACCTGCATGGCCAGGGAATAGACAGCGCCGTCGGCGAACAGCTTGATCGCCCTGGGTATCATGACAGTCATGCCCTGGCCCCAGCCGAGCACCTTCTCTGTCTCGCTGATGGCGGTGTCCGGGAAGGCCGCAATGATCGACTTCCCATCAGGGATGAAGTAGAAGCGGAAGGGACTTTCCGGTCGGGATAGGACCGCATTCTGGGCATCCTGCATCCGCTTCGAGTACAGGCCGCCGGGTTCGCAGGCGAGAGTGACGCCGTTGGCGTGGTAATACCGCATGACGAATTCGAGTCCGTGCTGAACCCGTTCGGGAGTCGCAATGGCCGGAAGCAGCTTGGGGACGACCCCGAACATGCCGCCTTCCCAGAAGTGACCTTCGTCCAGATTGGATTGTTTCTGGGCTTCCGTTGACATGGCTCCGACGAACGCCGCATCGATGCCATAGGTTTCCAGCGCCTTGGTGTTCACGATGAACTCGTGGGCGGACCGGTGCCAGACGATGATGGGCCGCGTGCCGCTGAGCTTGTCGAGATCCGAGCGGGTCAGATCACCGTGGAAGCTGGGATCATAGCCCCAGGTGACCAGCAGCTCGTTCGGGTCCTTCAGCTTTGCATTCGCTTCCGCAAGCCTCTTGCGATAGTCCTCGCGGTTCTTCGCTGCCGGTATGGTTCCGGAAGGCAGCACCCAGTCTTCGATGGCGATGATCTCCGACATCATCGTCAGGCCGGTCAAAAGCGGATGGTCGTGCTGAGCGAGGAAGCCGGGCGCAATCACTTTGTCGGCGAATGTGTCGTCGATGATGTAGGGCTGGCCACCGGCCGCGGCTTTCAGTTCCTCGAGCGAGCCGACCGCGAGAATACGGTCGCCTAGCACTGCGACGGCGGTTGCCGCCGGCCGAACCGGGTCAAGGGTAATGATCTCCTTGGCGCGAAAGATCGTAGCCACCGGCAGCTTTTTCGGATCGAGCTGATCGAGCATATCCTGAAAGGATGCTGTCTCGGCCAGTGCCGCACCGGATCCAACCGCCTCACATAACAGAGCTCCGGTCGTCATCGTCGCCGCAGATTTCAGGATCTGCCGGCGTGACGACAACGAGATCGTCCGAAGTCCCTCGGCAAATGCCGAATTGCACATGATGCACATGGCGATTTGACCTTCTGGGCTGCTGCAAGTCGGGGGCGAGTGACGCTCGAACTATGCCCCGCCTCTGCGAAGCAGGAGATTGATCCATCTCAAAGGCACCTCGGTTGGGGAACTGTCGTCAGGCGCCTAGCTGCTGCCCCGCCCGTAGCCTGCGTCCGTCGTGCACTGCATGCAGTGCGTCTCAGCGTATCGGTGGCGCGAATACTGTGCTATAAGTGCGTTGATCGTAACTTTAGCCGGCAGCGATACTACGCACTGTTGTCGCCGTGACAAGGCTGAGACTTCTCGAGGGCATCGATGGCCTCGACCTGAAGGGAAAGAAGCCGCGAGACCGATATCACATCCGATGTTCTGCCGGAACCGGACATGGTTGCGGCAATCGGATTGTTCTTGCTGTCCAATGGCGGACAAATCGAGTTTCCCTATGGCAGATCAATCGGTCTCGGCAACCATTGGCGGACTTAGGCTGGAGGGGGCCGATGCCAGAAGACACATCGCTTCTTGATAAACGACAGAGCGCCTTGCTTGCGGAAATCGTGACGGACGAGAAGCGCTACCTTCGCTTTGCAAGATCAAACTATTTCTCGGCGCAAGGATTACTCTGGGCCTCGCTGATTGCTGGGAGTCTAGCCGCGCTTTTTGGGCTCGTTCCATCATTGTCCGACGAGGTCGAGAAATGGCAGCTGGGTTTGGTTTCAGCGTTATCCGTGGCATTCACCACCTTCAGTCGCCAGGTGGGATTTCAGCAAAAGGCGAATTGGCACTATCGGAAAGCGGATGGACTCCGGGCATTGAGGAGGCGGCTCCAATACGAACTTCCAGCCTCGCCAACAGCAGATAACATAGCCGCCGTCTCAAATTCACTGTCGACGATGGATTTGCAGATGTCCAAGGAGTGGGAGGACATGAAGTCGGAGCCAGCGGCAGAGAAGCCCTAAAGCAAACAAGTTGATTGGTGAAGAAGATCCTGAAGCGACATATGAGGATGAAGGGGCTGTCGTTGTGGCTGATCTTGCTTGCGACGTTCAACGTCGCGCACGCCGATGACACCGCCTTCAAGGTTGGTGTCACTACGCGCGATGTCAGACCGGCCGAGCCTTACGACTGGCGAGGGGCCAAGACGCACGTCCTCCGTGCGATGATCTGGTATCCGGCCGAGGCCGATGTGCAAGAGGAGCCGCAATGGATCGGCCCGCCTTTCGTTCCATACTTCAGCGCCGGGCGGGCTGCCCCTGACGCGGTGCCTGCGGCCGGGTTGAAGCGTCCGCTCATTTTGCTCTCTCACGGCGCCGGCGGGACCGCGGCGGGGATCGGCTGGCTCGGCACGGCGCTCGCCGCCCACGGCTTTATCGCGGTCGCAGTCGATCATCCCGGCAACAACGCCCGGGAGAATACCGTCGACGGCTTTTCGCTGTGGTGGCTGAGGGCCGTCGATCTCAGCGTGACTCTTGATGCTATGCTCGATGATAAGACCTTTGGCAGTCGGATCGATCCCGCTCGCATCGGCGCCGCCGGTCATTCCGCCGGCGGCTACACTGTCATCGCGATCGGGGGCGGCATCACCGATCCGGCGGAGTTCCAGGCGTTCTGTCGCTCGCCGCGCGCCGACGAATCGTGCAAGCCGCCGCCGGAATCGTCCGACCTGCAAAAAAGAAGGTTGGTGCGCCTGAACTCGGATCCCGAATTCCGCCAACGCTACGCCGGTGCCACCCGATCCTATCGCGATGAACGTATTCGTGCCGCCTTCGTCATGGCACCGGGGCTGGTGCCGATGTTCACGCCGGAGAGCCTCGGTCGGATCTCGCTTCCAGTTGCGATCATCAGCGGCGATGCCGACGAGATCGTGCCGCCGGCATCCAATGCCTCGGCTCTCGCCAAAGAGATCCCACATGCGACGCTGAAGCTCGTCCCGCACGCCGGCCACTATGTGTTCTTTGGCACGTGCACCCTGGCGGGACGCGTGATGCTCCGAGCTGCCTGCCGCGACCCGGAGGGTGTCGACCGCGAGGCGGTCCACGCCGAAACGGTGCGATCGGCGATCGATTTCTTCACGGCGCATCTACGCTGAGCGTGGAAGCCAAATTCTCTTCCATTAGCCGTGCACCGCACTTCTGAACGCCGCCGACAGCGCCGCCAACGCATGGCCCCGTCCGTCCTTCGCTCGCGTGTGAAGCAGCACCGGCAGGCGCGGCAGATCGGCCAGCCCGAGCTTGGGCCTGACATCGACAGCGCCGAACGGTAACGTCTGCGGAGCCAGGGCAGCAAACGCCGAGCCCCGCCATGACGGCCGCGGCCTCGCGTTGTCCGCATGGCGTCAGCCGCGAGCGTGAAGCTGCCAGGCTCGGCGATACGGACGAAAACCCGGACGGCATCCAGGTCGAGGGGCGGTTCAGTCATCTTGAAGCGTTATCACTGAAATCAATATCGATAACGTACCAAAATAGTCGGCATCCGACTAACGTGCGGGAACAAGAAAGGACCCGCGATGCCGCTCATTCACATCTCTCTCCGTGCCGGCAAGCCGGACGCCTACCGGCAGGCGATCTTCGACAGCCTTTACCGCGCGATGCGCGATGCGCTTGATGTGCCTGAAGACGATCAGTTCATGACGATCACCGAGCATGAGCCTGCGAACTTTCGCTACGGCTCGGCCTTCGGCGTCGCCCGCAGCGACGATCTCGTGTTCATCCGGATCACTGTGCTCGACACCCGCACCGTGGAGCAGAAGAAAGCCCTGTTCCGGCGCATCGCGGAACTGCTTGGTGAAAGCCCCGGCATTCGGCCGGAGGATGTATTCGTGAACGTTCTCGACGCTCCAACAGAGAACTGGTCTGTCGGTCACGGACTTGTCCAATTCGCGTGAGGTCGTTCAGGGCGCGCGTTCACGCCATCGCCGGCATGTACTCCGCGGCGGCCGCAAGGCACGGCGCCACCACGAGCTCGAGCTGCTGGCGAAGCCAGCGATGCATCGGGTCGTCCTGATGACGCAAGTGCCAGACCATGTACATCGGCATGTCGGGGCATGCGACCGGCACCGGCGCCACGGCGAGCCCGCGCAGCAGATGCGCACGCAAAAGGCTCGGTAGTGTCGCGATCATCCGGCTGCCGCGCAGGAACGGCCCGATGCCGCCGAAGCCGGGCACTTGTGCGACGAAGCGCCTGACGATGCCTTGCTCGGCGAGCACGTCGTCGATATCGAGGCGGCGCTGCGGCTCGTACAGCACGGTGACGTGATCCGCAGCGAGATAGTCCTCCAGCGTCGTGGGCGCCTCGCGCTGTGTGGCGTCGTAAAACACGCGGTAGATATCCGTAAATAGCCGCTTCTGCAGAATGTCGCTGCCCGCCGGCGGCCGCGGCGTGATGATCAGCTCGCAGTGCTCCTCGCGCAGCAGCTCCGGCGCCGGTGCGCCCGAGCGGATCACGCGCAGCCGCAGGCCCGGCGCCTGCGCGCGCACATAGCGCAGGAAGGACGGCAGCAGGAGATCGCGCTGCAGATCGTTGGCCGCGATCGTCACCGCTTGCGAAATCCTGGCCGGGTCGAACACCGATGCATGGGAGAAACTTCTGAGGTCGTCGAGCAGAGCGCGGGCGCGAACGGCCAGCAATTGCGCATGCGCCGTCGGCACGATGCCGCGGCCGGATTTGACGAACAGCGGATCGCCGGTGATCGCGCGCAGCTTGTCGAGCAGGTGGCTCACGGCGGACTGAGTAACGCCGAGCCGCAGCGCGGCACGCGTCACCGAGCCTTCCTCGATCACGGCAAGCAGCAGCTGCAGCAGATGGCCGTCAAGGTCCAAATGATCGAATTGGCTCATGGATCAGATCGAAGGCGGCGCCTTTATTCCGGGAGGTAGCGTCGGAATAGTGCAGGGATGAGCGGCGCGGCGTTTGATCCAGCTCAAATCGCGCGTGCCACCATGCGATCAAGGGAGAGGACGATGCCCACACCGAGCGCCCGGCAGCCCGTGCCCGGCACCACCATCTTCGACGGCGAGCAGGCTCGCAAAGGCTATGCGCTGAACAAGATGTGCTACTCGTTCAACGAGGCCGCCAACCGCCGGGCCTTCGTCGAAGACGAAGACGGCTATTGCGCCAAATACGGCCTGAACCCGCAGCAGCGCGAGGCGATCAGGAGCCGCAACGTGCTTCAGCTGATCGAGGCCGGCGGCAATGCCTATTACCTCGCCAAGTTCGCCGGTATTTTCGGGCTCGACATGCAGGACATCGGCGCGCAGCAGACCGGGCTCACCAAGGAACAGTTCAAGGCCAAGCTCTTGGCGGCAAGGGGATAGGGGGCTCACATGGCCAAGATCGTAGGATGCATCACCACCTCGCACGTGCCCGCCATTGGCGGTGCGATCGCCAAGGGTCTGCAACAGGATCCCTATTGGAAGCCGTTCTTCGACGGCTTTCCGCACGTGCGCGAATGGCTCGGCAAGGTGAAGCCGGATGTCGTCGTGCTCGTCTATAACGACCACGGGCTGAACTTCTTCCTGGACAAGATGCCGACCTTTGCGGTCGGCGCCGCCGATGAATATCGCAACGCCGACGAAGGCTGGGGCATTCCGCAGACGGCGCCGTTCAAGGGCGATTCCGAACTGTCCTGGCATCTGATCGAGCATCTGGTGGCGGAGGATTTCGACCTCACGACCTGCCAGGAGATGGTGGTCGATCACGCCTTCACGCTGCCGATGGCGCTGTGCTGGCCGGACCAGAAATGGCCGGTGCGCGTCGTGCCGGTCGTGGTCAACACGGTGCAGGCGCCGCTGCCGTCGGCGGCGCGCTGCTACAAGCTCGGGCAGGCGCTGGCGCGGGCGATCGAGTCCTGGCCTGGGGATGAGCGCGTCGTCATCATGGGTACCGGCGGGCTGTCGCATCAGCTCGACGGCGAGCGCGCCGGCTTCATCAACAAGGATTTCGACCTGAAGTTCATGGACAGCATGGTCAACGATCCGGCCTGGGCGACGAAATATTCGACCACCGAGCTGGTCGAGCTGTCCGGCACGCAAGGCGTCGAACTGCTGAACTGGATGGTCGCGCGCGGCGCGTTGCCCGAGAAGGTGCGCAAGGAGCATGCGAACTACCACATCCCGATCTCGAATACCGCGACCGGACTGATGGTGCTGGAGCCCGCGTGACGTTCTTCCTCTTCCCGCCTGCGGCATGGCCACGGCGTATGAGGACTTAAGCTTATGGTCATCTGTCTCCGCGTCGTCATGCCCGGGACAAGCCCGGGCATGACGAGTAACTAATTGATATGCTTGTTTATGAGGGAGGCGAGCGCACCCATTCGCCTCGGACCGATGTGGCCCGAGCGCTAGACTAGATCGCCTGGTCGCCGCCGCCTTCCGTCTCGCCCTCGATCTCGGCGAGGGCGCGGTTGAGAATGTCGCTGACGCGCTTGGTCTCGTCCTCGCTCCAGCCGGAAGCATGGAAGGCGAGCGCCATCTTCAGGGTCTGCATGGCCTGGAAGACTTGTTCCGGCGGCCGCATGCCGCCCATGGTCCGCGCCATGATGCGCAAACGGCTCAACAGGCCTTCGATCGCCGCGGCGTCATCCTTCAAGACTTGCCGCCCGGCCTCGGTGATCGCGAACAGCTTCTTGCCGCCGTCGCTCGGCGTCGCTTCGATCTGGCCGAGATCTTCGAGCAGGCTGAGGATCGGATAGACCGATCCGGGGCTCGGCGAATAGGCGCCGCCGACGAGCTGCTCGACCGCCTTGATCAGGTCGTAGCCGTGGCGCGGCTTCTGGCCGATCAGCCAGAGCAGGAGGGCGCGCAGATCGCCGGGTCCGAAGAAGCGCCCGCCGCCGCCGCGGCCGAACTCCTCGCGCGGACCACGGCCGCCGCGTCCAAAGAAGCCAGGGCCGCGATGTCGGCCAGCGCCGGGGCCGCGCTCGCCGAGCCTCGCTTCGTCGGCGCCGTGGTGACAGCCGTGACCATGTCGGCCCTGGTACTCCCAGCCTCGGTCGTCGCGCTCGTCATGTCGGCTGCCGTACCGGAAACCCCAGTGATGGCGATGATGTCTCATGTGAGATAGCCTCCGTTATACATAAACGATATATCGTTTAACGGCTTCATTTGTCAATGCCATCGGAGAGGATTTGCCGAGAGATACTCCAAGTCTTTGAAGTAAATGACAAAATAAAAGGGGCGCCTGCTGGGCGCCCCTTTTGATGCTGGTTGGATCAGGTCGTCCGCAAAGCGCCGCTTAATGCGTCGCGCCCGCTGGCAGAGCCTCGGCATGGGCCTCGGTGTGCGCGCCGCGCCGGGCGATCAGTGCGTAGGCGACCGGCACCACGAACAGCGTGAACAGGGTGCCGATGGCGAGTCCGGTCGCGATGACGAGGCCCATATTGTAGCGCGACACTGCGCCGGCCCCGCTCGCCGTGATCAGCGGGATCACGCCGAGCACCATCGCCGCCGTTGTCATCAGGATCGGCCGCAGCCGGATCGACGCGGCCTCGATGATGGCCTCGTTGCGATCCTTGCCTGCTGCGCGCAGCTCGTTGGCGACCTCGACCATCAGGATGCCGTGCTTGCTCACCAGCCCCATCAGCGTCACCAGGCCGACCTGGGTGTAGATGTTGATGCTGGCGCCGCCGATGCCGAGGCTGATGAACATCAGCGCGCCCGCCAGCGACATCGGCACCGAGACCAGGATGATCACGGGATCGACGAAGCTGTTGAACAGGGCAGCCAGCGCCAGGAAAATGATGATCAGCGCGAACACGAAGGTGGTAACGAAGCCGCCGGATTCCTGCTCGAGCTGCCGCGACGCCCCGCCATAGTCGATCGAGTAGCCCACCGGCAGCGACTTCGCGAGACCCTTCAAGGTCGCCAGCGCGTCGCCCATCGCAACACCGGGCATCGCCACGCCGGAGATCGTTGCCGCGTTGATCTGCTGGAAGTGGTTTCGCGATTCCGGAATGGTCTTGTGTTCGAGATGCGCGACCGTCGAGAGCGGCACCATCGAATTGTCGCTGGCGCGGATGTAGTAGTTGAGCAGCTGATCGGTGGTGAGGCGGTCGTTCTGCTTCACCTGCGCGATCACCTTGTAGGAGCGGCCGTCCAGGCTGAAGTAGTCAATGTAATTGCCGCCCAGCATGGTGGCGAGCGCACCGCCGAGATCGCTCATCTTCAGGCCGAGATCGGCGGCTTTTTCGCGGTCGAACACGACCGTGGTCTGCGGCTTGTCGATCTTGAGGTCGTTGTCGAGGAAGATGAACTGGCCGCTCGCCAGCGCCTTGGCCATGAAGTCGCGTGCGACATCGTTGAGCTCGTCGAACGAGCCGGTGGTGCCGATGACGAACTGGATCGGCAGGCCGTTGCTGCCGGGCAGGGGCGCCGGCTGGAACGCGACCGAGCGGGTGCCGGCAATGGTGTTGAGCAGCTGCTGGAACTCCGGCTGCAAGGTCTTGGTGGTCGCCGTGCGCTGATCCCATGGCTTGAGCACCCAGCCGCCAATCACCTGGGTGGAGGTATCGATCTGGAAGACGGTCTTGGTTTCGGGGCGATTGGCGATGAGATCATTCAGCTGCTGATCGTAGAACAGGCGCTGCTCCAGCGTCGCCGATGGAGAGGCGTAAGTCAGAGAGAGCACGACGCCCTGATCCTCGTCCGGCGCGAGCTCGCTGGTGGAGCTCGAATAGAGCCAGGGGATCATGGCGAGCAGCAGCAGGGCAAACACGGCCACCACCGGCTTCATCCGGAACATCGCCTCGAGACGACGGCGATAGGCGCCGGCGAGCCATTCCATCACGTGATCGATGGCGCGCACCAGGCGGGCTTCGAGATTGGTCGCGTCACGCTCGGTCCGCCGCAACAGCCAGGCGCAATTCATCGGCGACAGCGTCAATGCGATCACCGCCGAGACCGTCACGGCGCCGGCCAGCGTGAACGCGAACTCGGTGAACAGCGCGCCGGTCAGGCCGCCCTGGAAGCCGACCGGGACATAGACGGCGATCAGCACCACGGTCATGGCGATGATCGGGCTCGCCAGGGCGCGCGCCGATTGGATCGCGGCCTCGACCGGCGTTTCGCCCTCGTCGATCAGGCGGTGCACGCTTTCCACCACGATGATGGCGTCGTCGACCACGAGGCCGATCGCGAGCACCAAAGCGAGCAGGGTGAGCAGGTTGATGGAAAAGCCCATCAAGAGCATCAGCGCGAAGGTGCCGATCAGGGACAGCGGGATCGCAATGATCGGGATCAGCACCGAGCGCCACGAGCCGAGGAACAGGAAGACCACGACGATGACGATGCCGATGGCTTCCGCCAACGTATGGACCACTTCACTGATCGAAGAGTTCACGAAATCGGTGGAGTCGTAGATGATCTCGCTGTTGATGCCGTTCGGCAGCTGCTTCTGCAGGTCCGGAAACACCGCCTTCACGCCGTTGACGACGTCGAGCAGGTTGGCGGTCGGCGCCACCTGGATGCCGATATAGACCGCGGTCTTGCCGTTGAAGCGGGTGGCGGAATCATAATCATCATTGCCGAGCGTGACGCGGGCGACGTCCTGCAGACGGATGATGGCGCCGTTGACCTGCTTGACGACGAGATTGCGGTATTGCTCCAGCGAATGCAGATTGGTCGCCGCGGCCAGATCGACCTGCACCAGCCGGCCCCGCGTCGTTCCGAGACCGGAGATGTAGTCGTTGCCCGACAGCGCGGCTGAGACGTCGCTCGCGGTCAGGCCATAGGCGGCGAGCTTGTCCGGATCGAGCCAGGCGCGCAGCGCGAATTTCTTGGCCCCGAGCAGCTCGGCGGTCTGCACGCCCGCGACTGCCTGCAGCTTGGGCTGCACCACGCGGGTCAGGTAGTCGGTGACCTGGTTCGGCGCCAGCACGTCGCTGGCAAATCCGATATACATCGCGTCGATGGTCTGGCCGACCTTCAACGTCAATGTCGGCTGCTGCGTGCCGGAGGGCAGCTGGTTGAGCACCGAGTTCACCTTGGCGTTGATCTCGGTCATCGCCTTGCCGGAGTCGTAGTTCAGCCGCAGGTTCACGGTGATGGTGCTGGCGCCGGTCACGCTGGTCGACGTCATGTAGTCGATGCCGTTGGCCTGGGCGATCGCGTTTTCGAGCGGCGTGGTGATGAAGCCGGCGATGATGTCGGAATCCGCGCCAGCATAGGTGGTCGAGACCGTGACGATGGCGTTCTGGGTACGCGGATATTGCAGGATGGGCAGCGTCGTCATCGAGCGCAGCCCGAGCACGACGATCAGGGCGCTGACCACGAGCGCCAGCACGGGCCGGCGGATGAAGATGTCAGTAAAGCGCATAACGGGGGCTCTCAATCCGTCGCTTGGGAGACGATGCCGGTCTTATTGATCGACGATATCAGGCGCGGTCTCCGCGACCGGCACGTGGGAATTGTCGACCTTGACCGGACTGCCGTTGCGCAGCTTGAGCTGACCCGCGATCACCACCGTCTCGCCCGCTTTCACGCCTTCGGTCACGACGATGTGGTCACCTTTGGCCGGCTTGGTCTTGACGAACATCTGCCGCGCGATGCCCTGGCCGTCCTTCAGATTGTCGACGACATAGACGAGATCGCCATAGGGGTTGTTGACGACAGCAGTCAGCGGCACGGTGACGAGCTGTTCCGGTTTGCCGACGGCAATCTCGACCTTGGCGAACATGCCGGGCAGCAGGCGGGCGGGGTCGTTGTGTAACGTCGCGCGCACCTGCACATTGCGGCTGGTCGAATCCACTTTCGAGTTGATGGCGCTGATCTGTCCGGTGAAGCGCTCACCGGGATAAGCATCGACCTTCGTCGTGACATCCTCGCCGATCTTGATGACTTCGAGCGCCTGCTGCGGCAGGTAGAAATCGACATAGATCGGGTCGAGGCTCTGCAGCGTGACGATGCTGGTGCCGGCGCTCAGATACTGCCCGAGGTCGACGGCGCGAATGCCGAGCCGGCCGGCGAAGGGAGCTTTCAGCGTCTTCTGCTCCACGATCGCCTTCTGCTGCTCGACCAGCGCCTGGGCATTCTTCAGATTTGCCTTGTCGCTGTCGAGCGTCGCCTGGCTCACCGCGCTGAACTTGATCTGCTCTTGGTCGCGCTTGAGCACGATCGCGTAATTCTCGGCGGTCGCCTCCAGCGACTGCAGCTTGGCGATGTCGTCGGTCGCGACGAGCTGCAACAGCGGCTGGCCTGCTGCGACCGTATCACCGGAGTTGAACTGGATGTTCTGCACGATGCCGGAGGCTTGTAGCGCAAGATCCGCGCCGTTGACGGCGCGCAGGGATCCGACGGCGGTCAAGGAGGACTGCCAGGGCGCCGTGGCGGCGACGACAGTGGAGACGGTTTGCGGTGGGTTGGCCATGGCACCAATCGCCTTCTTGATCATGACGCCTTTGAAGACCTGGAAGCCGTAGAGGCCGCCGAACAAGAGGCCCATCACGGCGAGCATGATTGTCATGCGTTTGATCATCGCATTGCTTCCTGGGAATTGCGGTCGGGACCTGAGAAATAGCCGGGGTTTGCGCGCGGCACGGAATCCGGCGTCTGATCGTTGCGTTTCCACCAGCCGCCGCCGAGCGACTGGAACAGCGCCGCGGTGTCGGTGAAGCGCGTCGCCTGGGCCTTGATTCGGGTCACGCGCGCGTTGAGATAGTTCTGTTGGGCGGTGATGACGTTGGCGTAAGGAATCGCACCGGTCTTGAACTGCTCGATCGACATCGCAAGGCTGTCGGCGGTGGCTTTCTCCGCGGCGGCATCGGCCTTCAGCGCCTCGGCGTCGTATTGGACGGCACGCAGTGAGTCCGCGACGTTCTGGAACGCGGTGATCACAGTGCTCTTGTACAACGACAGATCCTGCTCGAAGGTCGCGACATCCGCTTCCTTGGTGTGATAGAGCGTGCCGCCGTCGAACAGCTTCTGCGTGACGCTCGAGGCCGCGCTCCAGACGATCGTGGTCGGCGTGAACAGCCGCTCCGGCGCGTTCGCGCCGTAGCTGCCGGACAGTGTGACCTGCGGCAAGAGGTCGGCGACACCGACGCCGACCGTGGCGGTCGCCTTGTGCAGCGTCGACTCGGCCTGGCGGATATCGGGTCGCTGCCGGACCAGCGAGGAGGGCAGCGAGACCGGAAGCCGGCCGGGCAGACGCAACTCGGCGAGGGTCACGTGCTCGCCGCGGTCCTGGCTCGGCAGCCGACCGAGATAGGCCATCAGCTGATTGCGCTGCTGGGCCAATTGTTTCTGCAGCGGCGCCAGCGTGGCTTTGGCCTGCGCCAGCGTCGATTCCTGCGACAGCACGTCGGCCTTGGTCACCGCACCGACATCGAACTGGCGCTGGATGCGGGTCAGCTGATCGGTCTCGGCCTTGATGATGTCTTCCGTCGCGGCGATCTGATCGCGCAGAGATGCGTCGGTGATCGCTGATGTCACCACATTGGCGGTCAGCGCCAGATAAGTCGCTTCGAGCGTGAAGGCCTGGTAGTCGGCTTGCGCCTGAAGCGATTCGACTTGGCGTCGCGTGCCGCCCCAGAGATCGAGCGTGTAGGATACGCTGACCGAGGCGTTGTAGAGGGTGTAGTTGGATGTCTGACCCGGCCACGCGCCCTGCTGTGTGGTCGAGCTCTGATCATGTTCCGCCGACCCGGTGGCCGAAATCTGCGGAAACAGTGATCCCTGCTGCGACAACGCGTTTTCGCGCGCCGCGCGCAGTGCGAACTGGGCGGCCCGAACGTCCGGATGATTGCGAATGGCTTCTTCGACAAAGGCATTGATTTGTCGGGAGCGAAGCAGCGTCCACCAATGCCCGGGCAGATCGGCGCCCGGCGCAAAGCCCTGCGCGTTGCCGCCCGGCGTCGCCGCGCTTGCTGTCGTCGGCAGACGACGCTCGCTGACATAGCCGGTGACATCGGGCGCCGCCGGTGCAACGAAGTCCGGACCGACTGCGCATGACGCCAGCAGCATCCCAGGCAGCAGGATGCCGGCCGAGCGGCCGCATCTGCGCATGCGGTCGGTGCGCCATACCACACAGGGTTGAGGTGGAGCAGTCATAAAACTAAACCGTTTTGTTTCTGTTGCGGCAACATGCGTTGTGGCCTAAGTGGAGTCAAGTCACAAGGGTGCCAGGAGGAACATGCCCACATCCAAGCTCCAAGCAGCAGCCTCGCAACGCGTGGCGGACGAGCCCGATACCGTCGAGACGACACGCGCCGATCGCAAGCACCGCCAGATTCTCGACAGCGCGCGCACGCTGTTTCTCGCGCATGGATTCGATCCGACCAGTGTGGATGCGATCGCGCGCCACGCGCGCGTTTCGAAAGCGACGCTCTACTCGCACTTTCAGGACAAGGAGACATTGCTGCTTGCGCTTGTCGAGGACGAGTGCCGGAACGTCGGCGGACCCTTGTGGAAGCCCCATGACGGCCCGATCGAACTGGAGAAGGAGCTGCGTGCGATCGCGCGAAGCTTCCTGTCCTTCTTCATGGACGGCCGGGGCCTGGCGATGCACCGACTGATCATGTCCTGCGCGTCACGATATCCCGAGATTGCCGATGTCTTCATGAAGGTTGGCCCGGACCGCTGCGATGCAGAGGTTGCGGCCTTCTTGCGCGCGGCGCAGGCGCAAGGCCTGTTGCACATTCCCGACATAGCGCTCGCCGCGATGCAGTTTCTGTCACTCATCCAGGGCCGGCTGATTCTGAAATGGTCGCTGTCAATGCAGTCGCCGAGCCCCGCCGAATACCGCATGCTGGTCGATGGAGGCATCAAGGTCTTTCTTGCAGCCTATAGAGCGGCTGATCGCAAGCCGCATGCGTGCGCCACCCGAACACGGCGGCAATGAACGCCGCCCCTTAACTAATGGCTGATTCGCAAAGCCAGCGCATCCGGGTTCGCCCGGAGCGCTGTTCGCGTCAGGTGATGGACGATGCGATCGCTGATCGTACAGGCAGATCGCGCTGACGATTCGGCCGCCGCAGCCGGCGGCGGCTCCAGATCAGGACACCGGTGACGAGCAGGGCGAGCAGCGCCAGCGAGATCAACAGGTTGGCGGCGCTGCCGATCAGCGACCAATTGCCTTCGTGCAACAGCCGTGGCCAGTTGCGCGGCAGGGCTGTCATGCCGTCCGCGGTCACGGCGTAGTTGCGCAATTCATCGCCTTCGATGACTCGCGCCATAATCCGTCCGCCGCGGTTGCCGATCGAGTTGACCGCTGCGAGATCATGGTCTCGGGCGACGATCGCAACGGCCTCCGGCAGAGAGATGCGTGTGCCCGGCGCCGCTGCGCCGCCGCTCTGGAACGTCAGCCCGAACGCCATGCACAGGCCGGTGAGCGGACTCAGCAGGATCAGCGGCAGGGTGAACCAGGCGATGCCCTTGTGCCAGCCGGACAGCGTTTTGCGCAGCCTCGGCAGTCCCATCAAGATGCCGATCAGCATCACGATGGCCATGGCGGCGGTGGAAGCGATCACCAGCCAGGACATCGCGATCAGATGCTCGTGCATCATGCGCGCCCATCTGAACAGGCTCGACGTCATCGGCTTCGACGTCAAGCCGCCGTTGGTCAGATCGATTTCGGCGCCCGGGGTGCCCTGCAAGGTCAGATGCTGTGCCGCTGCGTCGATGGTGATGCCGCGCGCCTTGCCGTCAGGATCATACTGCCGGATCAGGTCGATCACGCGTGTCGCATCGATCGCTTGCGGTTTCACCGCTGCGACCTGGACCATCGGCTCGAATGACAGGATCAGGCCGGTCGTAATGATCAGGAGCAGTGGCACTGCGAACGTCAGGCTGATCCAGCGGTGCAGCTTGAGCAGAAATTGCTTGTTCATCGTCGTCTCCCGAAGGATCGTCGCCATCCTGCGACGCGATCGTGCTGCCCTGCTGCGCGCTTCCTCCCCGCCTGTTTGTGTAGCCGCCGTTTCTGTTCGTGTCTGTTAGTTGTGACCGGCTGGCACAGCGACTCGATTGCTGTGCCACAGAACTAGTGGAGCGACGGCGGCTGGAGAAGAACAAAGATATTAATTTTGCGTCATGCGCCGCTTGATCTGCATCATATCCGATGCAGTTGCGATCCGTCCTATTAAGCGAGAACGATTCTCAATTCGTCGCAGCCGGCACCTCGCCGGCGTTGAGCACCCGCTTGAGGCGCTCGTGATCGAGCGCATTCTCCCAGCGCGCGATGACCACGGTGGCGACCGCATTGCCGATCAGGTTGGTCGGCGTCAGGCCCTGCGACATCAGCCGGTGGATGCCGAGCACCAGCGCGACGCTCGCAACCGGTATCGTGCCGGTGGCGGCGAGCGTTGCGGCGAGCACGACGAAGGCGGCGCCAGCGATGCCGGCAGCGCCCTTGGATGTGACCAGCAGGATGATCAACAGGCCGATCTGGTGCTCGATATCAAGATGCGTGTTGGTGGCCTGCGCCAGGAACACGGCTGCCGTCGCGAGGTAGAGGCAGGTGCCGTCGAGATTGAATGAATAGCCGGTCGGGATCACGAGTCCGACGATGCTGCGTTCGCAGCCCAATGCTTCCATCTTGGCGAGCATGCGCGGCAGCACGGTCTCGGACGAGGTGGTGGCGATGCAGACCAGGATCTCGTCCCTGATGTAGCGGATCAGCTTCCACAGGCTGAAGCCGGAGAGAGCGGCGATCGGCCCGAGCACGACCGCGATGAAGAGGATGCAGGTCACGTAGAAGCCACCGAGCAGGCGGCCGAGGGAGGAAAGTGATCCGAGTCCGAACTTGCCGACGGTGAAGGCGATCGCGCCGAAGGCGCCGAGCGGGGCCGCCCACATCACGATCCGTACGATGCCGAAGATCATCTGTCCGCCGACGTCGATCACGTCGGTGACGACCTTGGCGCGCTCGCCGAGCCAGATCAGCGCGAAGCCGCAGAGAACGGAGATGAACAGCACCTGCAGGATGTTGCCTTCGGCGAAGGCGCCGACGAAGCTGTGCGGAATGATGTTGAGCAGGAACGGCACCAGGCCGACCGCCGCCGTCTGCTTCACATAGGGCTCGACCACGCTGGCGTTTATGGTGGCGGGGTCGATATTCATGCCGGCGCCGGGCTGCCACAGGTTCACCGCTGCAAGCCCGATGATCAATGCGAAGGTCGTGATCACCTCGAAATAGATCAGCGCCTTGACAGCGACGCGGCCGACCCTGGCCATGTCGGCCATATGCGCGATGCCGTTGACCACGGTGCAGAAGATGATCGGCGCGATCAGCATCCGGATAGCCTTGATGAAGGCATCGCCCAGCGGCTGCATCTGAGCCCCGAGCTCGGGCCTGACAGCGCCGAGCACGATGCCGGCGGCCATCGCGATCAGCACCTGGATCCACAGCTCCTTCCACCAGGCGCGGCGCGGACTGCTTTTGCTCTCGGCAGCCAGGGTCGATGCGGTCATCACCAGTTCTCGTCAGGGTTTGCTTGTCGCCATGCGCCGACACCGCGCTGCGGGTGGGCCAGCCTTCATTAAAGCTTCGGGCAGGGGCGTCAAATCCGATGCACGATCCGGCCGAGGGACGCCGGTTCCGAAAGCGGAGGGCGGCCGGCAAGCGTGGCGGCGCCGGGAAAGGACAATGGAACGAGCCCCGTGCGTTACGGTTGGCATTGCAGCGGAGACGCTCGTTTGCGAGTCTCAGGTGTAAGTTTTGGGGGTGAACCTTGGGCCCCGGTCGCGCCGCATGCCGAGAATGATACAATCACAGGGACATTCCGTTTTTTGAAGGTCGCTGAGATTGTGTTTTGGAGCGAAAGTCTTTCCTACCGTCCGGATGGTGGTCGGGCGTCTTGATCGCGCGATAACCTTTGCGGGATGAAGAAGGAATTCGTGCTTGTTCGCTGGAAAATAGCGGGTTATGGCCTCAGATGAGGCCGATCCATAGAATAAATGGCTGCTCGTGCTGTCGACATTCGCACACATCATCGATCGCAAGGGGCCTAACCGGTTTGTGACCAGGCTGCGCGCGCTGCTGCGCAGCAACGAGTTTTACCTGATTCCGTTGGCGCTGGTGATCGGGGTTGCGACGGGGGCCACCGTGACGGTGATCACTCTGCTCGCGCAGTTTGCCCATGTGTTCATCTTCGGCATTCCGATCGACGTCCGCCTGAGCGCCAACTCCTGGGTCAATCCCGTGATTGCAGTGATTGCGCCTGCCTGCGGCGGCTTGGTGCTCGGTATCATGGAATGGCTGCGCCGGCGCTGGAAGCTCGGCGCCGCCGTCGACCCGGTCGAGGCCAACGCGCTGCGTGGCGGACGGCTGTCCATGCGCGACAGCGTGGTGGTGACCGGCCAGACGCTGGTCTCCAATGGCTCCGGCGCATCTGTCGGCCTCGAGGCCGGCTACGCCCAGATCGGCGCCGGCCTAGCGTCGCTGCTTGGACAATATCTGACGCTCCGGCGCAATGACATGCGCCTGATTGTCGGCTGTGGCGCGGCGGCTGCGATCGCCGCGGCCTTCGGCGCGCCGATCACCGGCGCCTTCTATGCCTGCGAGCTGATCGTCGGCGTCTATGCCGTCGGCAGCGCGGCGCCGATCCTGGCCGCTTCGCTATCCGGCGCACTGACCTCGCAATATCTCGCCGGCGCACCCTATTCGTTGGAGATCGCCAAGGTTGGCTCGGTCGGGCTCGAGCAATATCTGGCCTTCATCGTGCTGGCCCTGATCGTCAGCGGCATCGGCATCGTCGTGATGCGCTCCTCGCCGGCGGTCGAACGGTTGTTCGTACGGATTCCGGTCTGGCTGAGGCCCGCGATCGGCGGCGTCTGCGTCGGCGCGATGGCGATCGTCACGCCGCAGGTGTTGGCGGCCGGTCACGGCGCCATGCTACTCGACCTGCATCGCGAGATGGCGGCCGGCATGATCGCCACCATCATCGTGCTCAAGCTCGCGGCCTGCCTGATCTCGCTGGCCTCCGGCTTTCGCGGCGGCCTGTTCTTCGCCTCGCTGTTCATCGGCAGCCTGCTCGGCAAATTGTTCGCCGCGCTGCTCGCCATCGTCCTTCCAAGCTTCGCCGTCGATCCCATGGTGGCGATGCTGACCGGCATGGCGACGCTGGGCGTGGCGATCGTCGGCGGTCCGCTGACCATGTCGTTCCTGGTGCTGGAGATGACGCGCAGCGTCGACGTCACCGCGGTGGTTTTGGCCGCCTGCATCGTCACCAGCATCTGCGTCCGCTTCATGTTCGGGCATTCGTTCTCGACTTGGCGCCTGCATCTGCGCGGCGAGACCATCCGCAGCGCCAACGATGTCGGCTGGCTGCGCAACCTGACGGTCGAGCGCCTGATGCGCACCGACGTCGCCAAATGTCCGACCTCCACCACGATCGCGGCTGCGCGGCGCGAATTCGTGCTCGGCTCGCGCCAGGCGATCATTGTCGTCAACAACAGTGACGATTATTGCGGGCTGGTGTCGTTGCCGGACCTGTTCTCCGGGGAGCTTGATTCGATCGCGGACGACATCCAGGTGGTCGAACTCGCCAAATATATCGATGTCGCGTTGCTGCCCGAAATGAATGTCAAGACCGCGATGAAGATCTTCGACGACGAGGGCGCAGAGGTGCTCGCGGTGCTGGAATCCGAGAACAGCCGCAAGGTGATCGGATTCCTCACCGAATCCTTCGCGCGCCGCCGCTATGTCGAGGAGATCGACCAGGCGACGCGTGGCGTGCTGGGTGCGCTGTCGTAAGGGCGTCACGCGCGCAATATGTGATCTCGTCAGCAGGAACATTGGCGGCAACCGCGGCTTGAGGGGCGATGACGCGCAACGACGATATGGTGGGATGCGTTCGGGCTTTGGTTGCAGCGGCAGTTGCCGGGCTGACGATCGCCGCAGCCGCAGCCGAGCCCGCCGTGCTCAAGGGCAAGGATGCGTTCGGCAGCTGGCAGAACGATGTACCCGGCACCATCCGCCTGATCCGCCCCGAGGACCTGCCAAAGCCCGGCGCCACGCCATCGGCTGCCAATGTTTCGCGCGTGGTGGCGCGGCCGGCTTCTGCCACACCGCAGGCCCCGGAAGGATTCAAAGTCGCGCTGTTCGCCGAAGGTCTGAGTGGACCGCGCATCATGCGCGTGGCGCCCAACGGGGATGTCTTCGTCGCCGAGACGCGTGCGAACCGTATCCGCGTGCTGCGCCCGAGCGACGACGGATCGAAGCCGGCTTCCAGCGAGATCTTCGCCGACAGGCTCAATCACCCGTTCGGCATCGCATTCTTTCCAGCAAAGGACCCGCAATGGGTTTACGTCGCCAACACCGGCAGTGTGGTGCGCTTTCCCTATCACGCGGGCGACATGAAGGCCTCCGGCGCGCCGGAGACGGTGGTTGCCAATCTGCCGGCCGGTTATGGCCATTCCACCCGTGACATCGTGTTCACGCCGGACGGCAAGCGCATGCTGGTGTCGGTCGGCTCCGTCGGCAATGCAGGGGAAGGGATGGGCGAGCCGCCGGGCGGCCTCGCGGCATGGAGCAGCGCGCATACGCTCGGCGCCGCCTGGGGCGAAGAGACCAACCGCGCCGCCGTCCTTGCCTTCGATCCGGACGGCAAGAATCAGACGCTTTACGCCGCTGGCATCCGCAACTGCGTCGGCCTCGCGATCCAGCCCGCGACCGGCGCGCCCTGGTGCTCGACCAATGAGCGCGACGGGCTCGGCGACAATCTCGTGCCTGATTATGTGACCAGCGTGAAGGAGGGCGGGTTCTACGGCTGGCCCTGGTACTATATCGGCGACAATCTGGACACGCGGCATGAGGGGGCGCGGCCCGATCTGAAGGGCAAGATCACCGTTCCCGACGTGCTGCTACAGGCGCACTCGGCCTCGCTCGGCCTGACCTTCTACGACGCCAGCCTGTTTCCCCCCGACTATCGCGGCGATGCCTTTGCCGCCGAGCACGGCTCCTGGAACAGGTCCAAGCGCACCGGCTACAAGGTGATCCGCATCCGCCTGAAGGATGGCAAGCCGACCGGTGAATATGAGGATTTCGTCACCGGCTTTGTCATCAATGACCGCGAGGTCTGGGGCAGGCCGGTCGGCGTCGCGGTCGCGCGCGACGGCAGCCTTTTGATCTCCGAGGACGGCAACGGCACGATCTGGCGCGTGAGCCGCTGATCCTGATCACGCTCAAATCTCGCGCGCCTGTTTGCGTACCTCGTTTGCGATCGGGCGCAAGGATTCGGCCGGCGCCTGGCCGACCAGGCTATAGCCGATGCCGCCATCGGCCCAGACCAGGCCGCCGACATCGCCTCTCGATTGCGCCATCATCGGCGCGTTCTGATCGGTCTTGTTCATCGGCCGCGTCAGCATCACCAGCCTGTCGCCATGGTCATCGTCGTACATGAACATCGCGGCGGGGCCATGCGACGTCGGGACCAGACGTCCGCCCATCAGCCGGTAACCCGCAGCGGCGAGGTCCGGCACCTTTACCGGCTGGTGCAGACGGTTGGAGACCCATTGCGTCAGTTGCACAGTGTCGGAGGCGCGAAGCTCCACCGGACGCACATGGTCGGGCGCATAGACGTGATAGGAATCGGTGGCCTCCTGCGCGAGCGCGATCAGCCCGCCAGGGGCAGGCTGCAGCGAGTTGCGCGCCACCCAGCCGCCGATGCCGCCGATGCACAGCAGCAGTACCGCGGCGGCGGCCCATTGCAGTGGCAAGCGGCGGCGCCGGCGCGCTTCGATCATGCGCGCGAGATTGAGCGTGGCGGGCAGCGGCTCGTCGGCCACTGGCGCCAGCGCCGCGCGCAGCCGTTCGCGCTGGTCGGCATAGCCGAGAATGCGCTTGGCGATGTCGGGGTGGTCCTCCAGATAGGCTGCGACCTCGGCGCGCCGTTCCGGCGCAAGCGCATGATCGACATAGGCGTGGAGGTCATCTTCCGCGATCGGACGCTGGTTCATTTCACGCTCCGAAGTGGCACGACATTGCCGGACAGAGACGCCGTTCCCTCGATCTCCCGCTGCAGCCGCTCCCGCGCGCGCGACAGCCGCGACATCACGGTGCCGACGGGGATGTTGAGGACCTTGGCAGCCTCGGCATAGGACAGATCCTCCACCGCAACCAACAGTAGTACCGCGCGCTGATCGTCCGGCAGGTTGGCGAGCTTGTTGAGCACGTCCTGGTACATCAGGTTCTGATCCTGCGTGGCTGCGGCGCCGAACTCGCCCTCAAGCGTCTCTTCAAGCGCAATATGGACCCCTCGCGTCTTCGTTTGGCGGAAGCGATCGATCGCGAGATGATGCAGGATCGTGAACAACCACGAGCGGACCTCGCCATCGCGCCGTTGCGACCAGCGGCTGATGGCCCGCTCCAGGCAGTCCTGCACCAGATCGTCGGCGCTGGCGCGGTCGCGCATCAGCGCCCTGGCGTAGCGGCGGAGCGCCGGGATCAGCGGCTCGACCTCTCGTAGCATCTGTTCCATCGAACTCAGCTCCGCCGCCTTGATCCGCTCACTCGGCCTGGATCTGCACCACGGCGCCCGGCGTCGCCGGCTCGCCCGATGCGATCACCAGATAGCGCCGCTCGGCACCCCGCGGCTGCACCACGATCTGGCGGATCGGACCGGCCGCATTCACGATCGCCGATCCCGCCGGATTTGTCATGAAGGAAGACAGCGGTTGCAGCGATCCAGTGCCGTCGGCGCGCTCGGCGAGCGCCAACACGTATTTCTGCTTCGGCTGCAGCCCCGTCACCGAAGCCTGCAGGATCTGGATCAGGCCCTGATCGAACAGCGACACGCTGGTTGCTCCGCTGCCCTCCTTGACGCGCTCCTTCGGCGCGAGCGTCAGATGCGCGACCTGACCGGCGACGCCGATCGGCTGCAGATTCTGGCGATCGTCCGCATTCGGTGCGGCGTTGGAGACATAGGCGATGGCCTGTGGCGCCTGTCCGATCGGGACGTTCGCGATCACCGTGTTGGTCGCGGTGTCGATCGCCGCGAGCGCGTCGGCATTTTCCAGCCCGACATAGATGCGACTGCCGTCGCCGGACGGCCACACGCCATGCGGCAGATTGCCGACCGGGATGGTCGCGACTTGCGAGAAGTCATCGGTGCGGAACACCTTGACTTGGTTCAGCCCACCGACGGTGACATAGGCGAACGTGCCCTTGGGCGTATGGGCGAAGTTGACGTGGTTGGTGATCGGACCGGTGTCGATGGTCTTGAGCAGGTTGAACGGCGGCTTGGCATCGAACACTTGGGTGCGGCCGACATCCTTGAGCGTGAACCAGACCTGGTTGCCGTCCGGCGTCGCGGCGATGTTCGGGCAGAACGGGCTCTCTTGTTTCACCTTGGCGACGATCTTGTGCTCGGCGACCGAGATCACCGCCGTCTCCGGGGTGAAGGACGAGCAGACATAGCCGTATTTGCCGTCGGGTGAGAAGATCTGCATGCCGGGACCGTTCGCCATCTTGATACGCGCCTTCTCCTCGAACGTCTTGGCGTCGATCACGGAGACGTAGTCCTCGCCGCGAACGGTGACCCAGACCTCGCATCCGTCGGGCGTGTAGAACGCTTCGTGCGGGGAGCGCCCGACATAAGTGATGTGCTTGACCGCGTTGGTCGCCGTGTCGATGAAGGTCACGGAATTGGAGCCGATCGACACCACCGCGAGCGTGCGGTGATCGGGCGCATACCCCATGCCGTGCACGAGCACCTGGCCCTTGTAGAGCGGGCTGAAATTACCAGGCTGCGGATCGCCCAGTTTGATGACGCCGAGCAGCTTGTTGTCGACGGGATCGGTCACGGAGACCGTGTTGGAGAACTGTTCCGCGGCATAGACGCGGTCGTGATGGCTGATCGGAACCTCGGACGCGGCGAGGGTGCCAGGGGCTTGTCCGGCCCACGCGGCGGGACACAGCGCAAGCACGGTGCCGGCCAGAAAGACGGTCTTCAGGGCGTTCATGATGGACTCCTATTTCATGTCTGGCGACATGGTCATTGGCATGCCGTTATGGTGGCCGGAGGAAGCGGTGGGGATTGAGGCAGGCGCCGGTTGGGTGGGCGCTGGCGTTGCGGTGGTCACGGCTTCGCCGATCGCAAGCTTCATGGCGTCGATTTCCTGCAACTGATCGACGATGATCTCCTGCGCGATGCGCCTGAGCTGCTCGTTCTTGCCATAACGCAACTCGATCACCGCCATGTCGATTGCGCCCTGGTGATGCGGGATCATCATCGCGGTGAAGTCCCGATCGATGTCGCCGGATGGCTTGGCCGCCATATCGTTCATCATCTTGGTCATGGCGGCGTCATTTTCGTCGAGGAATGCGCGTTCTTCGGTCGAGGCGGCGATCGCGTGGCCGGGATGCGCTTCATGCGCAAAGACGAGGGGAGGCAGCGCAAATGCGATCAGCACGCGCGCGGCAAAGATGGCCTTGGCAGAAGTTGGTCTGAGACAACGCCACATGGATCAGCTCCAGGACGGCTTCAGGTGGACCGGCGCGGACCGCGCGCTGCGGGGGCATGCCAGATGCGGAACGGGGTGGGGCATCTCAAACTCCATGTCGGATGGCACGGATGATGACGCTGGCGGTCCGCTTCTATTCCGTCCGTCACGCCATTTTTCCGCGGCTATCGTCCGAGCGGAGGTGCGGCCGGGGGCGCAACCGGAAGATTGCAGCAGGCTCAAACGGATAGAGCGGGCGGCAGCCCCTCCCGGGAGCGGCCAGTCAGTCGATGACAAGGCGCATAGGAACCAGCCGTGCGCCACAACGTTTGTCGCCAGGGGCCGCCGTGGGAATTGACGGGCGCATGAACATCTTTGATCCGCAAGGACCGATCGCCGCGGCCGAAAAGACCCTCCTGATCGACTCGGTCGCGATCATGCTCGCGATCATCATCCCGACGATCATTGCGATCTTCGTGTTCGCCTTCTGGTATCGCGCGTCCAATGCCAGGGCGAGCTACATGCCGAACTTTGCCTATTCGGGCCGCATCGAGATGGTGGTCTGGTTCATCCCGACGCTCACCATCATCCTGCTCGGTGGCGTTGCCTGGATCGGTTCGCATGAGCTCGATCCCGGCAAACCGGTGCCCGGCACCGGCGTGCCGATCCGTATCCAGGTTGTCTCGCTCGATTGGAAATGGCTGTTATCTATCCGGATCAGCGGATCGCAACCGTCAATCACCTGACCGTGCCTGTCGGGGCACCGCTGCGCTTCGAGCTCACGTCGGGAAGCGTCATGACCGCCTTCTTCATCCCGCAGCTCGGCAGCATGATCTACACCATGAACGGCATGGTCACGCGGCTCGAGCTGCGTGCGGACGAGGAGGGGACCTACAAGGGCCTGGCTGCGCAATTCAGCGGCGACGGCTTTCCCGAGATGATGTTCGACACCCAGGTGATGTCGCAGGTGGCGTTCGACGACTGGGCTCAGTCGACGGCGCGTAGTACCGAGGTGCTCGACGAGACCGCCTACAAGAAGCTTGCACAGCAATCGATCGAGAAGACGAAGACCTATCGCCTCGATGATCCCGAATTGTTCGGCAAGATCGCAACCCAGAAGATTGCTCCGGCACCAGGACCGCAGATGAGCGCGAACGAGGTGAGGCCGGAGGGCGGAGCCCGCAATGTCAGGTGAGCTTGTTCAGATCCCGCTATCTCGCCCGTTTTCTGCATTTCGGCGCGGCTGGGCAGGAGATGCATCATGGCGATGACGGCAACTGCGGCGGTCAGCGTTGGAGCCAATGCCGACCCGCATCAGTTGCGCGTCACCGAGCATGGAGGGCCGGCACCGAAGCGGATCGTGACCGGATTCGGCTTCTGGATATTCCTGCTCTCCGACATCGTGATGTTCTCCTGCTTCTTTGCCAGTTACGCCGTGCTGGTGGGGCAGACGGCGGGTGGGCCAAGCGGAGCGGAGCTGTTCGACCAGAGAAGCGTGGCGATCGAGACCATCTTGCTGCTGCTGTCGAGCTTCACCTGCGGCATGGCGAGCATCGCCGCCGACATGCGCAACGCGCTGTGGTTTCAGATCGCGATGGCGGTGACCGCCGTGCTCGGTGCCGGCTTCCTGTTGCTCGAGGCACGCGAGTTCACAAATCTGGTGGCGCACGGCAACGGTCCGAGCCGCAGCGCCTTTCTGACCGCCTTCTTCACGCTGGTGGGCTGCCATGGCCTGCACGTCAGCGCCGGCATCCTCTGGCTCTTGACCATGATGGCCCAGGTGGTCGCCAAAGGATTCCGCGCCGACATCCAGCGCCGCATCCTCTGCTTTGCGCTGTTCTGGCACGCGCTGGACATCATCTGGGTCGCCGTCTTTTCCGTCGTCTATCTCATGGGGACCGCGGCATGAGCGAGCATTTGGACTACGAGCCCCTCGGCCATCACGGCGACCTCGCACCGGGTGAAGAGGAGCCCATGAGCTTAGGCTCGCGCCTGCTCGGCTATGTCGTCGGCCTCGCGCTTGCGCTGTTACTCACCGCCACGTCGTTCTTCATTGCCAATACTGACCTGGTCTGGCAGCCGTCGATACCGGTTGCGTTGATCGTGCTCGCGATCGCACAGATGGGCGTGCACCTCGTGTTCTTCCTGCACATCACGACCGGGCCCGACAACACCAACAACGTGCTCGCGCTGGCGTTCGGGCTCCTGATCGTGTTTCTGGTCGTCGGCGGCTCGTTCTGGATCATGTCGCATCTGAACCACAACATGATGCCGATGGATCAGCTGATGCAGATGCAAAGATAGGGACTGAGTTTACTTGCTCTTTGGCGCCCTGCAGTTGAAGGCACGCCGGAAGCCGGCAGCGCGGGCGTCATCCTCCGAGCAGAACCAGCGATCGGGCTCGGCCAGAGCGGGATAGCTCGGGCACCCCTGCAGATGGTAGACGCCGACATTGCCGGTGAACCGTGCCCGCACCGCGAACTTGGCCTTGATGCTGCAGCCCGGCGGCATGGCCGGCGCGTCCGGAAACAGCACGGCACGAATCTCGCGGTCGCGGTCGGCGCGGCAGGAGGCGCCGAGCAGCGGGCCGTCCTTCTTGTCGCTGCGGAATTCGCTTGGGGCAACGAAGCAGCCCTTCCAGATGCCGCGCCAGCCGTCCTTGGCTGTGGCCACGTCGTCCTTGACGTGAACCTTCGCCGCCGGTTCGGCACTGACGGCGAAGCCAGCGCGCGCGATCTGCTGGTTGAGGCTCACGGCATCACTCTCGATGAAGCAGGCGCCGATGCGACGGCCCTTGCGCGCCTTATCCGGACCGAGATCATCGCAACGCACGGGGCGGCCGCCGATCAGCCTGGCGAGTTGGTCCCGCGCCTCGATGCCGCAGGTCCATGAATCAGCGTGATCGTCGATGCAGAGCTGGTCGAATTCAGGCGCATCAACGCCGTCGAGCCGAAACACGGTGTTCCCAAGCTGGATGGTGTCTCCATCTTTCACGATGGCGCTTGCGGCCGCTGCCGGGCCGCTCGCTTCGAGCAAAATAAAAATCAACGAAAATGCAAAAAGCCGGCTCGGCGCGCGCATGCCTTCCCCCTTGGTCCATGCCGGTCACACGCTAGCACATCAGAGCGTCGCAGAACCAATCGCTGCGTCATGACGGTTGCATCGGCACCGAGGGAGCGAGTGCGTTTCGAATCTCGGGTCATAGTTGCGCGAGTAGCCCCGAAATCCGGAACTGAGTGGGCAAGCGGGCACGCATGTGTGCGCCACGTTAGGCGCGCGGCGTTGGAGCGCAGAGCGCCATGAGCGAATTGCATTCGGTTCGCAACGGATTTGTTTACGAATCTGTCTAAAGAAAGCGGCACGACCGGACCATCCATCGAGGCCCGGCGGGGGGTTAAATGATGCAAACCGACGATCGTTCGTTGATGCGCGCAAAGTTTGCGCCGCCGGCGGAGAAGCCGAAACACGCCGGCATGTCACGCCGGAGCCTGCTCGCAACGGCTGCGTTGCTGATTACGACATCCGGGGCGACCGCCAAGGTCGTCACCAAGGTGCTGCCCTGGCGGCCGAACGAAGTCTATCCGGTGACGCCGGTGGTGCCCGGCGGCTGGCTGTTCTTCACCGCGGATGAAGCCGCTGTCGTCGACGCCATCGTCGACCGCCTGATTCCGACCGACGAACTCGGGCCTGGCGCCAAGGATGCGGGCGTCACCACGTTCATCGATCGTCAACTGACCGGCCCCTATGGCGGTCATGACTGGCTCTATATGCAGGGACCGTTCTCGTCCAATCCGCTGCCGACGCAGGGCCTGCAATCGCCGCTCACGCCGCGCCAGCAATATCGCCAGGGGCTTGCAGCGCTCGCGGCCTATTGCAAGGCGAACTACGCAGGTCGCGGCTTCATCGACCTCACCAATGAGGAGAAGGAGAAGCTGCTCTCCGGTATGGAAAAGGGCGATGTGAAGTTCGAGGGCTTCTCCAGCCGCATGCTGTTCAGCACCGTTTATGCCAATACCATGGAAGGCTTCTTCGCCGATCCGATCTATGGCGGCAACAAGGACATGGCGGGCTGGAAGCTGATCGGCTTCCCCGGTGTCCGCTACGACTATCGCGATGTGATCGACAATCCGAACAAACCGTACACGCTGCCTCCGGTCAGCATGCAGGGCCGTCAGGCCTGGGGAGAACGCTGACATGGCCCGCCGTCTTCCACACAAGGACGTTGTCATCGTCGGTCTCGGCTGGACCGGATCGATCTTGGCGCTCGAGCTCGCCCGCTCCGGCCTCAATGTCGTCGCCATCGAGCGCGGCCCCTGGCGCGACACTGCCACCGACTTCAACATCGGCACCGCACCGGATGAGCTGCGCTACGCCGTCCGTCACGACATCTTCCTGCGCCCGCGGCAGGAAACACTGACCATGCGCAACAACTCGTCGCAGACCGCGCTGCCGATTCGGCGCTGGGGCAGCTTCCTGCCGGGCAATGGCGTCGGCGGCGCCGGCTCGCACTGGAACGGCCACACCTGGCGCTTCCTCCCCGATGATTTCCGCATCCGCAGCCACATGATCGAGCGCTACGGCGAGAAGATCATGCCAGAGGGGCACCAGATTCAGGACTGGCCGATGAGCTACGATGAGCTCGAGCCGTTCTATGACAGGTTCGAATATACGCTTGGCATCTCGGGCAAGGCCGGCAATCTCAAGGGCGCGGTCCAGCCCGGCGGCAATCCGTTCGAGGGTGTGCGCACCCGCGAATATCCGACGCCCCCGCTGAAGCAGGGCTATGCCCAGGACCTGTTCACGAAGGCGGCGAGCGGGATGGGCCTGCATCCGTTCCCGCGTCCGTCCGCGAACATCTCGACCGCCTACACCAATCCGTATGGCTGCAGCATGGCGCCTTGCACCTATTGCGGCTTCTGCGAGCGCTTCGGCTGCGCCAACTACTCGAAATCATCGCCGCAGACCTGCGTGCTGCCGGCGCTGGTGCGCGAGCCGAACTTCGAGGCGCGTACCGAATGCGAGGTGATGAAGGTCAACCTCAGCGGCGACGGCAAGACCGCCAAGGGCGTCACCTATGTCGACGCCAATGGCCAGGAGTGGGAGCAGCCCGCCGATCTGGTGTTGCTCTGCGCCTACGGCCTGTTCAACGTGCGGCTGCTGCTGCTGTCCGGCATCGGCAAGCCCTATGACGCGGCGAGCGGCGAGGGTGTGGTCGGCCGAAACTACGCTTATCAGACCGGCTCCGGCTCGACGGCGTTCTTCGAGAACGTCAACTTCAATCCGTTCGCTGCCGCCGGCTCGCTCGGCGCGGCGATCGACGACTACAACAGCGACAATTTCGACCACGGCCCGCATGGCTTCGTTGGCGGCGCCAACATCACCTGTGGCTACACCAACGGCCGTCCGATCATGTACCACCCGACACCGCGCGGCACCCCGACCTGGGGCTCCGCCTGGAAGAAGGCGGTGCGCGAGACCTATCAGCGGGTCGTCAGCCTCGGCGCGCAGGGCAGCGTGATGAGCTACCGCGCCAACTATCTCGACCTCGATCCGACCTACAAGGATCAGTTCGGCCGGCCATTGATGCGCATGACGTTCGACTTCCAGCCGAACGAGATCAAGATGGCCAATTGGATGGCCGAGCGCTGCGACGAGATCGCCAAGGCGATGGGAGCCAAGACGACGCAGGTCAACCACCTGCGCACGCCGTGGAACGTCGTGCCCTATCAGAGCACGCATAACACCGGCGGCGCGGTGGCGGGCGCCGATCCCAAGACCAGCGTGCTGAACCGCTACCTGCAGTCTTGGGACGTGCCGAACGTGTTCGTCATGGGCGCCTGCACGTTCCCGCAGAACGCGGGCTACAACCCGACCGGCACCGTCGGCGCGCTGACCTATTGGGCGCTCGATGCCATCCAGAACAAATATCTGAAATCGCCTGGGGCACTGGTGTAGCAAATGAGCTCGATCGTGAAGCAACAACACACAGGCCATTTGGGCCGCCTGCGCCCATGGCTTGCCTTGGCCATGCTGGCGCTTCCAAGCGCTGTGCTCGCGGACCCTGATAATTCCGTCGAGCTTGCGCGCGGCAAGGCGCTGGTCACGGCCGGCGACTGCGTCGCCTGCCATACTGCGCCGGGCGGGGTGCCGTTCGCGGGCGGGCTCGCGTTGCAGACGCCGTTCGGCGCCATCATGACGCCGAACATCACGCCCGATAATCCGACCGGCATCGGCAGTTGGACTGCCGACGATTTTGCGCACGCCATGCACGAGGGCAAACGCCCGAACGGAACGCGGCTCTATCCGGCGTTTCCCTACACCGCCTACACCAAGGTGACGCGGGCGGATTCGGATGCGATCTTCGCCTATTTGCGCTCGCTGGAGCCGGTGTCGAACAGCGTCAACCGCAGCACGCTGCCGTTCCCGTTCAATATCCGCAGCTCGATGGCGGTCTGGAACGGGCTGTTCTTCACGCCCGGCGAGTTCAAGCCCGATCCGACCAAGTCGGAGGAGTACAATCGCGGCGCCTATCTGGTCGACGGCCTCGGCCATTGCGGTGCTTGCCACACTCCCTTGAACGCTTTCGGCGCCAACAAGGCTGACCGTTATCTGCAGGGCGGCGTGGTCGACAATTGGACCGCGCCCAACATCACCAACGATGCGCAGGCGGGGCTCGGCAAGTGGTCGGTCGATGAGGTCGTGCAATATCTGAAGACCGGGCAGGCGCGCGGTGTGATCGCCTCGGGGCCGATGAAGGATGTGGTCGAGAACTCGACCGCCAAGATGCCGGACGCCGACCTGAAGGCCATGGCGGTGTATCTCAAGGAGCGCGGCGCGGTCGGCCCGTCGGCCCCGAGCCCGCTGGCGGCGAGCGACAGCCGGATGAAGGTGGGCGAGGCGATTTTCATCGACACCTGCGCGGCCTGTCACGTCCGCAGTGGCGATGGCATTCCGCACGTCTTCCCGAAGCTCGCGGGCGCCACGATCGCGACCCAGGAGGATCCGGCCTCGCTGGTCCATATCGTGGTCACCGGCGGCCAGGCGGCGGCGACGGATACGCATCCGACCGCTCCCACCATGCCCTCGTTCGGCTATCGGCTGAGCGATGAGCAGATCGCAGCCGTCGTCACCTATGTCCGTAACAGCTGGGGCAATGCGGCTTCGCCGGTGACGGCCGATACGGTCAAGGGCATTCGCGCCAAAGTGACCGGCGCGGCGGACTGATCCGCTACGCCGCGCGTAACGATCGATCCATCACGGCGAACGAGATCGCCGTGATGGATTTTTTATTTGGAGGCGCCGCCGCGGGCCACTCAGGCCGCCGCAAAGGCGAGATCATCGCTCCGGGTGACGCGCGAGATGCGCGGGAAGATATGGCGCACGGCCAGCTGATGCAGCTCTGCCGACACGCTGGTGCAGAGATCTTCCGGGATGACGACAGCATAGCCGTGCTCCCAGGCCAGGCGCGCCGTGGACTCCACGCCGAAATTGGTCGCGATGCCGCCAAGCACGATCGTCTTCACGCCTCGGCGGCGCAGCTGCAGATCGAGCTCAGTGCCGTAGAACGCGCCCCATTGTCGTTTGACGATGGTGACGTCTCCCGCCTGCTTGAGATCATCGACCAATGTGCCCCAGTTTTCCGGCAGGCCGCCTTCAGGCCGGGCCATCGGCTGATCGACCGGCTGCGACGGTGCGTCGGCGAAATCGTGTGCAAAGTCCACGCTGACCAGCACGACCGCTGATCCGGCGCTGCGGAAGCGACGGGCCACTTCGCGGCCGCGTTGCGCGACCTCCGTGCCGGGACGGGGAGCGAGGGGCAGGCCGACGATGCCGTTCTGAAGATCGATCAAGACCAGTGCGGTGGTTTGGGGATCGAGCGTGATCATGAGGCACGGCTTTCAGTTCACCCGGCGATCGAAGGAGGTGACCGCCGGGGCGGATAGGCTATATTTGAGGAGCCCCTCAAATAGGGATAGTTGAGGATGTCCTCGCAAAAGTCAAGAGAGGTCCCAGCGGCCGCTCAGCCCACGCGACAGCGGGGCCATTTGCGCGTCGCCGCCATCTTGGACGCCGCAACCGCGCTATTCGCGGCGCGGGATTACGACGCCGTGACCATGACCGAGATCGCGGCGCGCTCGGCGACTGCGATCGGTTCGCTCTACCGCTTCTTTCCGACCAAGGAGCTGCTGGCCGATGCGCTGCTCGCGCGCTATGGCGAGCGCCTCGAAGCCGAGTTGGCTGAATTGGCCGGGCGGGCAGGTCGCCTTTCCGCGGCGGAGTTGGCGGCCGGCATCTGCGACACGATCGAGGCGCGCGCAATCGAACGCTCCGCAGCGGTGACCTTGGTGGAGGCGCGCAGCAACACCGGCGCGCAGCGCGCCCGCATTCGCACGCTGATGCTGGACCGCCTGCGCTCGATCGTCCGCGCTGCCAATCCTGAGCTGTCGATCGGAGATTTGGAGGTGAGGGCGAAGGTGCTGCTCGGTCTCGTCAAGGTAATCACCATCAATGCCGAATGGGCCGACGACGATGTGCGCGCCGAAACCCGACGGCTGATCGAGGTGTATATCGCTGCACGCATCATGCGGTCGTGACCGAACTGTGCTCTTGCGTCGCCTCGGCTTGCTACCCATCTGACGTGGCGAAGGAAATTTCGCCATGTTGGACTTTACCTCTGATTTTCCCGGCGACGGAGCGGCGCCGGCGCAAGCGTCTGACGCGTCGCCCGCCAACGATCAGGCGCTGCTGGACGCCTATTCAAACGCCGTCATCGATGTCACCGAGCGTGTCGGCCCTGCGGTCGTGCGCGTCGAGACCGGGCCCAAAGCAGGGACGACTGCCGGCAGTCGCGGCGAGCGCGGTGGGCTTGGCTCGGGCATCGTGATCTCGCCTGATGGTCTCGTGCTGACCAACAGCCATGTGGTCGGCAACTCCAAGGTCATCCGGCTGCGAGACACCGAAGGTGTGGTCACCGATGCGCAGGTGCTCGGGGTCGATCCCGACACGGACCTTGCGCTGTTGCGTGCCAACCATGCGCGTGACCTCCGCTATGCGGCACTCGGCAATTCCAAGAAGCTCCGCCGCGGCCAGCTCGTGGTCGCGATCGGCAATCCGCTCGGCTTCGAATCGACGGTGACCGCGGGCGTCGTCTCGGCGCTGGGCCGCTCGATCCGCTCGGTCTCGGGGCGCATGATCGAGGATGTGATCCAGACCGACGCCGCGCTCAACCCCGGCAATTCGGGCGGCGCGCTGGTGTCGTCTGCGGCCGAGGTGATCGGCATCAACACCGCCATCATCTCCGGCGCCCAGGGCATCTGCTTTGCGGTCGCCAGCAACACCGCGCAGTTCGTGCTGTCGGAGATCATCCGCCACGGCTACGTGCGCCGCGCCTATATCGGCGTCTCCGGGCAGACCGCGCCGATCCCGCGCCGGCATGCGGTGCTGGCTGGCGTCGAGAACAAGATGGGTGCGCTCCTGATGCAGATCGAGCCGGACAGTCCGGCGGCGCGCGCCGGCCTCTTGCCGGGGGACGTCGTGATCAAGCTCGACGGCGTCGAGATCAACGGCGTCGACGACCTGATCCGCGTGCTCGACCGTGATCGCATCGGCCGGACCTTGGCGATGGATGTGCTGCGGCTCGGACGGCTGCGCGGCATCGACATCCACCCCGTCGAGCGCAAGCCGGCCGCGCGGCAGCCGCTCGCCTCGTGATGTCTCCTTGCGGACCCGGTGATTGCCACGCGATGGCATGGCGCTTGCTTCGTTGAGGCCTTATTCTCTCGCTCTCGCAAGGGGATTTTCGGCCATGACGGATCACGCGCCATCAGCCACGGCAACTGTTATCGCCGAGCCGGAGCCGATCAATCTCGACTGGCCGAAGACTGCCCTTCTGATCATCGACATGCAGCGCGACTTCATGGAGCCCGGCGGCTTCGGCGAGACGCTCGGCAATGACGTTTCCCTGCTTGGCCGTGCGGTGCGGCCGATCGCCAAGCTGCTCGATGCCGCCCGCAACATGGGCATGCTGGTCATCCATACGCGCGAGGGCCATCTGCCCGATCTCTCCGATGCGCCGCCGGCCAAGGTCGAGCGCGGCGCGCCGTCCTTGCGGATCGGCGATCCCGGTCCGATGGGCCGCATTCTCATTCGCGGCGAGCCGGGTCACGACATCATTCCCGAGCTCTATCCGTTTCCGGGAGAAGTCGTGATCGACAAGCCAGGCAAGGGCGCGTTCTACGCCACCGAGCTCGGCGACGTGTTGAAGCAGCACGAAATCAGCAATCTCCTGGTATGCGGCGTGACCACAGAGGTCTGCGTCAACACCACCGTGCGCGAGGCCAATGACCGCGGCTATCGCTGCGTCGTCGTCGCGGACGGTTGCGCCTCGTACTTCCCCGAATTTCACGACATGGGCCTGAAGATGATCAAGGCCCAGGGCGGCATCTTCGGCTGGGTCGCGGAGTCCGGCGACGTTCTGCACGCGATGACGTCCTGATCGCGATGGCTTCGGAGCTGCGATCTCAAGCCGGCTGATCGAGATAGTAGCGGAGCAGGGCCTGACCGGGTGCCGACAGCCATTCCGGAGCACCCGTGATGTAGCCCTCGATCAGACCGCCGGTCCCGATCAGATAGGTGATCGGCATCGCCGTCAGCACGAAAGTGGATGCGTCGGGATTGGCCGGATCTGTTGCCGACGCATCCGGGTCGGCAAAGGAGAGGCGGGGCATTGCGACCTCCTGGGCATAGCGTCGGATGGTCCTGAAGTCGCGCTGGTCGGTGCAGACGGCCCAGACGTCGAGCCGCGGCAACTGCATGTGGTCGAGCTTGGCGAGCATCGGCAGATCGGTCTTGCAGGCCGCGCACCACGTCGCCCACAGATTGACGAGCGTGACGTGTCCCGGTTTCGGCGCGAGCACCATGGCCTTGCCGTTCAGGTCCTGAAGCCGGAGGGGCGCAAGAGGCTTGCGGGGCCGGACGATGATGAACTGGCTGCGCGCGGTGCCGAACACCGGCGGGTTCGGCTCCTCCGCGCGCACGCGCCCGGCGAGCAGCAGGGCGAGGCCGATCCCGGCGCCGTCCAGCAGCAGCTGCCGCCGTGCCCGGCCCATCGCCAGCGATGCGAGCTGATCAGCCATGGATGTAGGCCCAGCCCTTCATCTGCAGTTCGGCGACGCGGCCGATTCCGAATGGCACCAGCTGCGCGCCTTCGATCAGCTGGATGGTCATGTTCTCCTTGGCCTCCGCAATCGCTTTCGATGATGCGCACATGCTGAAGGCGATGTTGGGATACATCTGGCGCACGGCCGCCAGCGGCTCCTTGAGCTGCGACTTGTCGGCGCGAAACACGTCGATGCCTGAGCCATTGGCGACGACCTCGATCGGCAGTCTCTGTCGCTTGCTGGCAAAATGCTTGGAAAGATTGGCGGAGTAGCTGATGGCGTGCCCCATCACATGCGGATCGTTGCTGTCGATCAAGATGACGATCCCAGAGCCTGCGCGACGAGGAGCGAGGACGGGGACGGTTGGCGCTGCTGTCCCGATCGCCGCCGGTGCTCCGGCCAGGAAGCCGCGTCGTGAAAGATCGCTTGTCGGGTCACTCATCGAAACGGGTCTCGTCGTGAGAAATGGCCGACGATGACGGGTCGTCGTCGGCACGCCTTGGCGCGGAGATCTTGAGATCATGATGCGATCAGAAAGAATCGCATCATGATCTCATCTCTTTGATTGAGCGTGATTTTTTCGCAAACCGGTTTCCACTTTTCCGGATCATGCTCTAGCTTCGCGGTTGAACGGGCGCCTTGCGGCTGCGTCCCCACAGTACGAACAGCGACAGCCCGAGCAACAGCAGATTGAGCGGCGTGACTGCAGCTTCGCCCCGCGAGACGTGGAAGACGATCGCAAAGCACTGCAAGGTCGCGCAGCCCAAGGCTGCGAGCACCGTGAGCCCAGGCATGATGCGGGTCAGGGCGGGCAGCAGGATGCCAATGCCGCCGGCCAGATCGATCAAACCCATCACTCGCACGAAGCTCTCGGAGTGATCGCCGGCCCACGGGATCATCGCCGCAAGCTGTGGAATCGGCGTCAGCAGCTTCATCAGACCGGCTGAGCCGAACAGCAGAAAGATCAGGGTTTGGGCGATCCACAGGCCGATGCGCAAAGCAAGGGAAGGCTGGACCGGGGTAAGATCGGTGGTCGCGGTGGTGGACATGATCGGTCTCCAGAAGGGATTGCAATGTTGGACCAAGATTGATGATTTCTTCTGGTTTAATCATTATGCTAACGGTTGAGTGATCGTTTCCTATTGGTTGATGATAGATGGATACACTGGTCAGCATCCGGGTGTTCTGCCAAGTCGTCGAGCTCAAGAGCTTTGCGGCGGCCGCCGACCGACTGGGACTGTCACCGGCGATGGCTTCCAAGCATGTGATGCAGCTCGAACGACGGCTGTCGACGCGGCTGCTCAACCGGACCAGCCGGCGCGTCGGCCTGACCGAAGCGGGCATGGTCTATTTCGAGCAAGTCCGTCAGATGCTGGACTCGCTCGACGAGGTCGAAGCGGTCGTGAGCAGGGCCACCGTGATTCCGCGTGGGAGCCTGAAGCTGAGTGCTCCCGTGTGGTTCGCCAATCCGCATTTCGCGCGTGCGCTTGCGGAGTATCGCTCGCTCCATCCAGAGGTTCAGCTTGATATCGATCTGAGCGGCCGATTGGTGAACCTGATCGATGAAGGATTCGACCTTGCCCTACGGGTGACGCCTTCACTCGATGAAGGCCTGATCGCCCGACCGCTGACCAAGATCATCATGCAGTTCGTTGCCTCGCCGCATTATCTCGAGTCTGCGGGCCGTCCGAAGGCGCCGGCCGACCTTGGTCACCACGCCTTTCTGAAATATGCGTATTATCCCGTGCGCGAGATCACGTTGCCTGGCCCTGACGGCGAGGTGACGCTCGCACTCAAGGACGTGCTGCTCAGCGGCAACGAGACCCTGCTGCATCACGCCGCCGTGGCGGGCATGGGGGTTGCCGTGCTGCCAATCTGGCTGATTGCCGACGATCTCGCAGCCGGGCGGCTTGAGCCGGTGCTGCCGGAATGGACCACGATCGAGGCACAATTGTATGCGGTCTATCCAAGTCGGAAATATCTCTCGGCGAAGGTGCGGACCTTCATCGATTTCATTGCCGCTGATCCGCGCCTGAAACAGGCTGCCGCAGTCTCATCCGCCACGCGGCCAGCAGACGTCATGATGGCGAAGCGGCGCCCAGTGATCAGCAAAGGCAAGAGACGGGCCTGATGCTCACGGCCGCACGGCCGGGGTCTCCAGCGTCATGCCGTGGGCGCGCGACATCAGGTAGAGTTCGAGCGCGACCATCTCGTCCGAGCCGAAGTCGAAGGCTTGCGCGCGCACGCCGGTCATGCAGCCGCGGATGCGCCGGGCGAGCGAGCCCATCGCCTGCCATTCCAGCCGGTAGATCGGATAGCCGGTCGGCTGTCCTTGCGTGATCGCGGCGCCTGCAAGGTGCTTGTCCCAATTGTCGTCGTGGCAATTGGCGCAGGCGAGATTGAGCTGGCCCTCGCGCTGCACGAACAGATCATGGCCCTTGGCGATATAAGGCGCGAGGGCGGGATCGTCGCCTGTCGTGATCGGCAGCCCGCGCGATTGCCGCGCGACATAGGCTGTCAATGCGAGCAGCTCATGACTCTCGGCTGGAAACGGGGGCGCCTGCTGGTGATCCCGGCGGCAGAGATTGATGCGGCTTTCCAGGTCGACGGGATGCTGAAGTTTGGAGTCGAAGGCGGGATAGCGCGTGGCCACGCCTTGCATGCTGGACGCAGCGTCGCCGTGACAATCGGCGCAGGCCTTGCCGGCATCGCCTTGCTTGGCGGTCCATAGCGTTTCGCCTTCGAGGACCGCGAGCATGCCGGGATTGGCGGTGTCGTCATCCTGCATCTTCTTCGTGTCCGAAGACATGAAGCTGGCGCCCGAGCGTCGCTCGGCCGACGGGATCTCCGTCGCCAGCGCCGGCAGGGTGCCGAGCAAAGCGAAGGCGAGAACCGCAGCGCGCAGCCGCATCATTCCACCGTGATTGCGGCGGCGGCATTGGCGACGAAGCCGTTGTCGCCGATCCATTCGAATTCGAACTTGCCGCTCTCCGTCGCGACCGTGAAGAATGACAGGAAGGGATTGGCTGCGATCGCCGGAAACAGATCGGCGCGAAAGATCTCGGCGCCGTTGAACCGGCAGGTGAAGCTGGTGATGATGTCGCGCGGGATCATCTCGCCGGCGGCCGTGCGGCGGTAGCCCGGCTCCATGATGTGGCTCATCAGGGTCTTGATCTCGATGACTGCGCCGCGCTTGGCTTTCGGGGGCACATTGATCAGGGCTGCCATCACGGCACCTCCTCGGTGCAGGCGGTGAGCGTCACGATCACGTCCACGCTCGTCGACCAGAACGAACCGTCCGACAATCTGGCGATCGCGACCACCTTCTGGCTGTCGGCGAGCCGAATGCGGGTTGTGACCTGCGGGCGGCCCGCCCGCGGCGTCAGATAGAAATTGCCGATGTTCGGCTGCGGGTTCTTCTCGTTGAAAACGTGAATGCTCGTGACGTGGTCCGCATCCGTCATCGGGTGGTCGACGCTGACGGTCATCGGCACGGTGTTGCCGTTCTCGACCAGCGGCGGGATCTCGAGCTTGACCTTGCCCTGCTGGACGCTCGCTTCGCCGACCAGGTTGCGGATCGCGGAGGTCAGCATCGCCGGCGTCGTCTCGGCGCGACGCACAGTGACGATCGGCAAGCCGCCGCACAGCGCCGCCGTTCCTGCAAACTGCAGGACGTGACGACGTGAAACTTGTGACGTTATGGCCATCCGGTTCATATGGTCTCAGTCGCGCAAGGTTGCGAGATAGGCGACGATGTCTTCGATCTGTTCCGCATCGAGGATCGGCTTGCCTTGCCAATTCCGGCCGACCCGTGTCAGCCCGTCCATGCGATAATAGGACGGCATGATGGTGTCCGGATTGAATTTGGACGCATCGACCAGGCGCAGCCGCAGCTGCGGAATCGTCCAGCGGCTGCCGGCGCCCGCGAGATTGGGCGCGAGATCGCCCTGAAAGCGCAGTTCCGGGAATGGGCCGGAATGACAGAGGATACAGGTGGTCGTGCGGTCCACCACCAGCGCGCGCCCGCGTGCCGCATCGCCCGGCCGTCCGGTCAGCGACTCGGCAATTCCGTCGCCGGTGATCGTGGCGGACGTGCGCGTCTGCGCAGACGCCATATGGGACAGCGCGGCTGCCAGCACGACGATCGCAACCACCCGCCTAACCAAACGCATCACCCGTTAAGGTCTTGAACCAGGTCGCGGCCGTTGCGGCCTCCTTGGCGCGCATCTCGCGTGGCGCATCGAGCGGGCTGGTGCGGCTGCCTTCGACCTCGGCGAAGATCTCGCCCTTGGGCTGATAGACGCCGGCCAGCGAGAACCCGTAGCCGGGCGCGACAATGTTGTAGCAGATGCCGGTCAGCGTCGGCGTCTCCGGCGCCTTGCTCGCGAGATGCGCGACGATGGCTGCGGCGCAAGCTTTGCCCTGCGCCTGTGCCGCCGCCGCCGATTTCGGGATGCCGCCGCCGAGGCAGGCATCGCCGATCACATGAATGTCGGGGACGAGCTTCGATGCAAACGTCACGGGATCGATCGGACACCAGCCGGTGTGATCGGCCGCGCCGGCAAGTGCGGCAATGCGGCCGGCCTTCTGCGGCGGGATGATGTTCGCCACTTGCGGATTGTAGTTGCCGAACTCGGTGACGATGGTGCCGGCCGTAACGTCGACGGCGGTGACGCGTCCGCCTTGCGACAGCGAGATGCGCTCGATCATGCCGCCATAGAGCTGATCCCAGGCCTGCTCGAACAGCTTCTGCTGCGAGAACGTGTCCTTGGCATCGAGGATCAGCACCTTCGATCGCGGCTTGTTGGCCTTGAGATAATGCGCGATCAGGCTGGCGCGCTCGTATGGCGCGGGCGGGCAGCGCATGGGATTGGCGGGCACTGCGATCACGACGGTGCCGCCATCCTCCATCGCCTCGATCTGCCGCCGCAGCAAGAGTGTCTGCTCGCCGGCCTTGTAGGCATGCGGCATCCTGGCCGGCGCGGTTTCGTCATAGCCCTGCAGCGTCGTGAAATCGAGATCGATGCCGGGCGAGAGCACCAGACGGTCGTAGCTGAGCGCGCTGCCGTCGGCGAGCGTTACTTTGTGCGCGTGTGCATCGACCGCGGTCGCCGCCTGCACGATCACCCGCACGCCTTCATTTGCGATCTTGTCGTAGGTGAACTGCTGTGCGGTGATGTCGCGCAGGCTGGCGATCACCTCGTTGCTCAAGGGGCAGGAGGTGAAGGTCGGGTTGGCCTCGACCAGCGTCACGTCGAGATTCGGATTCGCCCAGCGCAGCCTCCGCGCGCAGCTGGCGCCGCCAAAGCCGCCGCCGATCACGACGACATGCGCCGAGGCTTTCGCCCTCAACACGTGGGGATAAGCAACGGCACTCGTGGTCACGGCCATTCCGGCCACGACCTGCCTGCGCGTCAGCGCCTGTTTCGGATCATTCGGCATGAGGCCAGCATATCACGGCGGCGGCATCGAGCGTGAGGCCGCCGCCGGCTCGTATCAGGCGAAGCTGATGTTCTGGTCGCGGAGCGGCACCGAGCGGATGCGCTTGCCAGTGGCAGCGAAATAGGCGTTCAGCACCGCGGGAGCAGCGACGCTGATGGTGGGCTCGCCGACCCCGCCCCAGAAACCGCCGCTCGGCATCAGGATCGACTCCACCTTCGGCATCTCGTTGATGCGCATCGAATTGTAGCTGTCGAAGTTGGTCTGCTCGATGCGGCCGTCCTTCACGGTGCAGCCGCCATAGAAGAGACCGCTTAGACCATAGACGAAGGAGCCCGCGATCTGCCGCTCCACCTGCGCCGGATTGACGATGTAGCCGGGGTCGGTCGACGCCACGATCCGATGCACCTTTATTTTGGTGCCGTCGGTGACCGAGATCTCGGCGGCGGCCGCGACATAGCTGCCATAGGAATGCAATTGGGCGAGGCCGCGATAGACGCCCTGCGGCGCTTCCGTGCCCCAGCCGATCTTGTCCGCGACAGCTTCCAGCACCGCGAGGTGCTTGGGATGGTCCTTCATCAGTTTGCGCCGGAACTCGAGCGGGTCCTGGCCGACCGCATTGGCGAGTTCGTCCATGAAGCATTCCAGATAGATCGCGTTCTGGTTCACATTCACGCCGCGCCAGAAGCCCGGGATGATGTGCGGATTCCGCATGGAATGCTCGATCAGCAGGTTCGGCACCGAATAGCCGATCATCGCATCGCCCGAGGCATTGAACCCGGCAAAGGTCGCTGGGTCCTTGCCGTTCACCAGCGCGTCGGGGCGCAGGCTGTACAGGATCGACTGGCCGGAGATCCGGATATGCAGCGCGGTGAGGTTGTCGTCGGCATCGAAGCCGCCGGTCAGCTTGCACTGGGTGATCGGATGATAGCGGCCGTGCGTCATGTCTTCCTCGCGCGACCAGAGCAGCTTGATCGGCGTCCCCGGCATTTGCTTCGCGATCAGCACGGCCTGACGGACATAGTCGGTCTGACCACGCCGGCCGAAGCCGGTGCCGAGCATGATCTTGTGCACCTCGCATTTGTCGGCCGGCAAGCCGGTCGCCTCCAGCACCGCGGCGAACGCCGCTTCGCCGTTCTGCGTGCCGCACCACACTTCGCATTTGTCGGCCGTGTAAAGCGCGGTCGCGTTCATCGGCTCCATATTGGCGTGGTTCTGATAGGGATAGTTGTAGACGGCCTCGACCTTCTTGACCGCGCCGGCGAGCGCGGCCTTCACCTCGCCGTTCTCGTTGCCGACATAGGCCGGACCGGAGGCGAGACCTTCGGCGAGCCATTGCGCGATCGAGGCGGAGGACACCTTGGCGTTCGGGCCTTCGTCCCAGACGATCGGCAGCGCATCGAGCGCCGTCTTCGCATGCCACCAGGTGTCGGCGATCACGGCCACCGCAGTGCCGTCGACCGCGACCACCTTCTTGACGCCCTTCATGCCGGCGATCTTGGCCTCGTCGTAGCTCTTCAGCTTGCCGCCGGTGACCGGGCAATCCTTGATCGCGGCATTCAGCATGCCGGGCAGCTTGATGTCGATGCCGTAGGTCATGGCGCCCGTGACCTTGTCGGCGGTGTCGAGCCGCTTCACGCCTTTGCCGATCAGGGTCCAATCCTTCGGATCCTTCAGCTTGACGTCTGCCGGCGGCGAAAGCTTCGCGGCAGCTTCGGCGACCTTGCCGAAGGTCGTGGTCCTTTTTGAGGGCGTGTGGGAGATGATGCTGTTGGCGGCGGCGCATTCGGAGACCGGCACCTTCCATTCGTTTGCCGCGGCCTGGATCAGCATCATGCGTGCGGCGGCGCCGCCCTTGCGGACATAATCCTGCGAAGCGCGGATGCCGCGGCTGCCGCCGGTCGAGAAGTCGCCCCAGACCCGCTTGCGGGCGACGTTCTGTCCGGGCGTCGGATATTCGGTCGTCACCTTGCTCCAGTCGCAGGCGAGTTCTTCGGCGACGAGCTGCGCGAGGCCGGTCAAGGTGCCCTGGCCCATCTCGGAGCGGGCGATCCGGATCACGACGGTGTCGTCAGGCCGGATCACGACCCAGGCGTTGACCTCCGGCGCGCCGTCGGCGGCGCGTGCCATTTGAGGTCCCCCGAAGGGGATGTCGAGCCCGAGTGCGAAGCCACCGCCGAGTGCGGCCGTGCCGATCACGAAAGCGCGACGATTGAGCCGAGGCGTCACGTGCTGGTTCATGATCGCCTCCTTATGCGTTCGCCGCGGCATGGATCGCCTCGCGGACCTGCTGGAAGGTGCCGCAGCGGCAGATGTTGGTGATGTTGTCGTTGATGTCCTGGTCGGTCGGCTTCGGATTGTCCTTGAGCAGCGCCGCCACCGCCATGATCATGCCGGTCTGGCAATAGCCGCATTGCGGCACGTCGTTGTCGAGCCAAGCCTGCTGCACCCGGTGCAGGGCGCCCTCGCTCGCCAGACCTTCGATGGTGGTGATCTGTTTGCCATCCGCTTCTGAAACGGTGACTCCACAGGAGCGCACCGCGGCGCCATCCAGATGCACGGTGCAGGCGCCGCATTGTGCGATGCCGCAGCCATATTTGGTTCCGGTCAGTCCGGCGTTCTCGCGGATCGCCCAGAGCAGCGGCGTATCGGGCTCGACATCGAGCGTGTAGGATTTTCCATTGATCGTGAGGTTTGCCATCGCATGTCCCCGGTTCGTTCAACGCGCCCGTTGAACTAATGGCGGCACTGTGGCCCGAAGCCTGGAATCCTTCAAATCAAGAATACGCGTTTGAGTCGCGGAAGAGACGTGATCGTGCGGTGTTCGCAATCACGTTGAGCCGTTGTGTGCGTGCGAGCAGCGACCGCCTATGCGTTCCGCGGCGGTGTCACGGCAAGCCGCAGGAAGCTCATGGCGCTGCCGAGCGCGGCAAATCCGGCGCCCAGCGCCAGGGCCAGCGTTGCGCCTTGGTGGCCCGCCAGGCTGAAGCAGAGCGCAGCGAGCGCCGCCCCTGTGGTCTGGCCAGTGAGCCGGGCGGTTGCGACGATGCTGCTTGCGCTGCCGCTGCGGTGCGGCGGTGCGCTCGACATGATGGCCTTCATGTTGGGAGCCTGGAAGAAGCCGAAACCGATGCCGCAGATCAGCATGCGCCAGACGATGTTTGGGATGCTTGGGTTCTCAGGTAAGAGCGCGAGCAGCGCCATGCCAAGGCCGAGCAGGACGAGGCCGATGCCGCCGAGCAGACCGGCCGGGAAGCGGTCGGAGAGCCGGCCGGCGATCGGCGCCATGATCGCAACCGCCAGCGGCCACGGCGTCATGAAGAAGCCGGTCTCGACCTGCGAGCGATGCAGGATGTCCTCGAAATAGAAGGGCAGCGACACGAAGCCGAGACCCTGGACCGAGAACGAGCAGACCGCGGTTGCCGCCGACAGCGCGAACATCCCGCGGCGGAACAGATCGATCGGCAGCATCGGCGCCGGATGCTCGGCATGGCGCCGGTTCAGGATCAAGCCGAGCACGACCGCGCCGGCGAGTTCGATCACGACCGCGAGCGGAGCCGCGCCGTGAGCGGCGCTGCCGATGGCGGTGATGAAGAGGCCAAGGCAGCCGGCCGCCAAGGCGGCGCCAAGAAAATCGAAGCCGTGCGCGGCGCGCGGCGTCCGCGGTAGCATCCTCAAGCCGATGATGATGGCGACCAGGCCGAACGGCAGGTTGACCGCGAACAGCCAGGGCCAGGAGCCGAGCGCGAGAATGCCTGAAGCGATCGTCGGCCCGAAGGTGAAGGCGATCCCGACCACCAGCGCATTATGGCCGAGGCCGCGCCCCAGCATCTTGCCGGGATAGACATAGCGCACCAGCGCCGTGTTCACGCTCATGATGCCGCTGGCCCCCAAGCCCTGCAGCGCGCGGGCCACGACCAGGCTCGGCAATGACCAGGCGAGTGCGCAGCCGACCGACGCCAGGGTGAACAGCACCAGCCCGCCCAGATAGATGCGTTGATGGCCGACGATCTCGCCGAGCGCACCCAACGGCAGCAGGGTTGCGACCAGCGCGATCTGATAGATATTGACCACCCAGACGACATCAGCAGCGCTGACGCGCAGGTCCGACGAGATGGCGGGCAGGGCGATATTGGCGATCGCGGTGTCGAGCGAGGCCATTGCCAGCGCGGTGAAGATGGCGGCGATCGCCCAGCGCCTCCGTCCTTCCGGCAAGCCGTCGGAGGCCGTCTCGCCGGTCGCGGCATGCTTTGGGGCGTGGTGGCGGTTGGACATGCAAGAGCCCTGGGGTATGCCGGCGGCGGATGTGGCGATGTACTACGGAGCCGTCGGTTTCCCCAGCGGTCCCAGCGCATGGCCGTATGCGCGGATGTCGCTCTACCGGCAGTGGCGCGGCAGCGATCCCCATGTTCAAACAACGCGAATTCCAGACATGGAGAGGTGAGCGATGCGGATCGTGGTTCTGCCCGGAGATGGCATCGGGCCGGAAATTGCAGCGGCGACCAGCCAGGTGCTGCGCGCGGCCTCCGAACAATTTCAGCTTGGCCTGGTGCTCGAGGAGCACGCGGTCGGCCATGCAAGCCTCGCACAATTCGGCACCACCGTGCGGCCTGACCTGCTCGACATTGTCCGCGGCGCCGACGGCCTGATCCTGGGGCCGAGCGCGACTTTCGATTTCAAGGACGAGGCGCGCGGCGAGATCAACCCGTCGCGCTATTTCCGCAAGAACCTCGATCTGTTCGCCAATATTCGCCCGGCCCGGACCTATCCCGGCCGTCCCGGCCGCGTCGGCGAATTCGATCTGGTGGTGGTGCGCGAAAATACCGAAGGGTTCTACGCCGACCGCAACATGGAGGAAGGCAATGCCGAGCTGCGGGTCACGGCTGACGTCGTGGTCTCGCTGCGGCGGATCACGCGGCAATGCTGCGAGCGCATCGCGAAGGTTGCCTGCGATCTCGCCATGGCAAGGCGCAAGCGGCTCACGATCGTCCACAAGGCCAACGTCCTTAGAATGGGCGATGGAATGTTTCTCGACGTCTGCCGGGAGATGGCGCTCGGCTATCGGGGCCTCGTGGTGGAGGAGGTGCTCGTCGACGCCGTCATGGCGCATGTGGTGCGCGAGCCGGGCCGCTTCGATGTGCTGGTCACCACCAACATGTTCGGCGACATCCTGTCCGATCTCACCGCCGAGCTGTCCGGCAGTCTAGGGCTCGGGGGCTCGCTCAACAGGGGCGCGGATCATGCCATGGCGCAGGCCGCCCACGGCTCGGCGCCCGATATCGCCGGGCAGGACGTCGCCAACCCGGTCTCACTTATTCTTTCGTCCGCTCTGCTGTTGGCTTGGCACGGCGACCGTATCGGCGCACCTCGCTTCGTCTCCGCAGGCGCCGCGATCGAACGCGCCGTGGCGAAGGCGATCGCGGACGGGCAGGCGACCCGCGACATCGGCGGCACGCTCGGCACCGCGGCGGCGGGCGCTGCGATCGCCGCACGATTGACGTAACGCGAAGGGCCGGACCGTGAATTGATCCGGCCCTGCCATTACGTATGTGGTGTGCTATTCGGCACTGCTGACGAGCTTGATGCGCGGCTCCGCCTCATTCATCAGGCTGCGATAGGCGGCGAGATAGTCCAGCGCCATGCGCCGAGCCGTGAAACGGCGCTCGAACTGCGCGCGCACACGGGCGCGGCTGAGATCGGCAAGCCGGCCGACGGCTGCGACCGCGCTGAGCTCGTCCTCGACGATGAAGCCGGTGATGCCGTCGTCGATCACCTCCGGCACCGAGCCGCGGTTGTAGGCGATTACAGGTGTGCCGCAGGCCATCGACTCGATCATGACCAGGCCGAACGGTTCGGGCCAGTCGATCGGCAGCAACAGCCCGAGGGCACCGGAGAGGAATTCCGCCTTTTCGTTGTCGCTGATCTCGCCGATATAGTCGACCAGCGGATTGCCGTTGATCAGGGGATAGATGAGCTGATCGTAATAATCCTGGTCGGCGCGGTCGACCTTGGCCGCAATCTTGAGCGGAATGCCACAGCGCATTGCGATCTTGATCGCGCGGTCTACGCCCTTTTCCGGTGCGATGCGGCCGAGTACGGCAAGATAGCTCGGCGTCGCGGCCTTCGGTTTCAGCAGCATCTCCGGCAGGCCATGCAGCACGGTGCGGACCCAGTTCGCGTTCGGCACGGGGCGGCGCTGCGCATCCGAGATCGAAACCACCGGAACGTCTTTGAACGCGGAGAACACCGGCTGATGCTCGGGCAGGTCAAGCCTGCCATGCAGCGTCGTCAGGAACGGTGTCGGCTGGCGATAGAACAGCGACCACGGATAATAGTCGAGATGGAAGTGCAGTATGTCGAATTCCTCCTCGTCGCATCGCTGCCGCACGTTTTCCAACATCACCATGTGAAGGGCATTGGGGTCGCGGACCGAGCCGTCGAGGCGCAGCGCCCGCGGCCATGTCGCACACAGCTTCGCCGACGTCTGTGAATCCCCGCTTGCAAACAGGGTGACGTCATGGCCGAGCGCGACCAGCTCTTCGGTCAACCAATGAACCACCCGCTCGGTGCCGCCATAGAGCTTCGGAGGCACAGCCTCCGTCAATGGAGCAATCTGCGCAATGCGCATCTCACCGTCTCCCGTCTCTGATCATGGATGAAGATCCCCCGATTGGCACCGGCGTCGACGAAAGCGAGAACGTATTCGCATCTGCGAAGTTCCCTTCAACAATCATTGTTTCTCCGCCACAACGTTTCCACCCGAGGTCTCATTGATGCCATCTCGTCCGCCGAAGCCAGTCGGCCGCGTGCGTGGGACGCCGCTTCGATGGAGATGCAAGTGTCACGGTTCTGACGTTCGTATCATTTCGTGGCGCGCTCATTGACGAGCGTCAGGATCGAAGAACACTAGCAGATTCAAGATTATAGTTTGGCTTTGGATCTGACATTCGCTATCAGAACTCGCCTCCCTACTGTCGCGAATGTCCGATCCGCCACGCGAGTGGAACCGAACAAATGAGTTCGTCGTTGATCTGCTCGGGGCCCGGGCTAGTTCCTCATCAGCCCAAAACGGACATCACATGGACCAGCTTTCAGGTTACGCGCATCGACCCTTTCCCTTCGTCATGCGCTATCTGCGCCAGCGCCCTGTCTCACACCTCACGATCCTGTCGGCCGTTGTCGGGGCAGTTGCCTGCTCGGTGGGAACGCAATATGGCGTCAAATTTCTAGTCGACAGCCTGTCGGCGGGACCTGGGGGCGTGGGGCAGGTTTGGACCGCCTTTGCCGTCCTGATGGCACTGATTGCGACCGACAACATCTTGTGGCGCGTGGCGAGCTGGATCGCGAGTTTCACGTTTGTCCGCGTCACCGGCGATTTGCGCCGTGACATCTTTCGCCATCTCACCGGACATTCCCCGAGCTATTTCGGTGACCGGCTTCCCGGCATGTTGTCGAGCCGTATCACCGCAACGTCCAATGCCGTGTTCACGGTGGAGAACATGTTCATGTGGAATGTGTTGCCGCCGTGCCTCGCGACGATAGCGGCCATCGTCCTGATTGGAACCGTGAGCGGGGCCATGGCTGCGGGGATGCTCCTGATCGCCGCCGCCATGGTGTTTGCGATGTTCCGCCTCGCTGCCGCGGGCAAGCCGCTGCACGACGACTTCGCCGACAAGGCGGCGATTGTCGACGGCGAAATGGTGGATGTGATCTCCAACATGCCGCTGGTTCGGGCGTTCTGTGGTCTGCGTCACGAGCATGACCGCTTTGACGCCACCGTGGACAAAGAACTGATCGCGCGCGGCCGCAGCCTTCGTTATCTGGAGAAGCTGCGCGTCCTGCACGCGACCGTCACGATCGTACTTACGATCGCCCTGATGGCCTGGGCGATCTCGCTGTGGCAGAAGGGTGGCGCGACCACGGGCGACGTCGTGCTGGTGTGCACGCTAGGTCTCTGCATTCTGAACGCGACTCGTGATCTCGCGGTGGCTCTCGTCGATGTCACCCAGCACGTCGCGCGCATGAGCGAGGCGATTGCCACTCTTCTGCAGCCGCACGAACTGCGCGATCATCCCGACGCCGAGCCGCTGGCCAAGAGCGGGGCCGCGATCGCCTTCAACAACATCACGTTCCAGTATCCCGGCGGCCAGAAGATCTTCGAGAACTTCACGCTGCGGCTGCAGCCGGGACAGCGGGTGGGCCTGGTCGGCCAATCCGGCGGCGGCAAGTCCAGCCTGTTCACGCTGCTGCAGCGGTTCTACGATCCGCAAGGCGGCAATATCACGATCGATGGTCAGGACATCGCGAAGGTTACGCAGCTGAGCCTGCGCGAGGCGATCTCGGTGGTGCCGCAGGACATTTCGCTGTTCCACCGCTCGATTCTGGAGAACATCCGCTACGGCCGCCCGAATGCGACCAACGACGAGGTGCTGCGGGCCGCCATCGCTGCGCGCTGCGACTTCGTCGACAGCCTGCCCGAGGGTCTGCAGACGATGGTGGGCGACCGCGGCGTCAAGCTGTCCGGCGGCCAGCGCCAGCGGATCGCGATCGCGCGCGCCTTCCTCAAGGACGCTCCGATCCTGCTGCTCGACGAGGCCACCGCCGCGCTCGACAGCGAATCCGAAGAAGCGGTCCGCGAGGCGCTGAACCGCCTGATGCGCGGACGGACCGTGGTCGCGATCGCGCACCGGCTCACCACCCTGCGGAACTTCGATCGCGTGGTGGTGCTGAAGGCCGGCAGGATTCTCGAGGACGGTCCGCCGGACCGCCTGATGCAGGGCGAGGGGCCTTATCGCGAGCTTGTGACCCAGGAAATGAGCCGGCTCGCCAAATTCGCGGCCTGACCGATGCACGACACATGAGCGTGGTGTAGAAGGGGACACCTCGCTCATCCGTTTTGCGTTCATTGCCTCCACTCAAAGCGCAATCCAACAACGCACGAGGTCAAGATGTCGGCCGAAGTGGCAAGCAAGCTTTCATCGACGGCGCGCACCGACGAGGCTGTGGCCGAGCAGCCCTTCTATATTCCGATGATGGGGCCCGCGGCGAGGCCGCGGCGCTCGCTCAAGCATGACGACACCTTCATCGTGCTGGACGACCATGGCGACATCGGCGCGTCGGCCGGCGGCCCCGACGGACTTTTCAATGCCGACACGCGCTATCTGGCACGGCTCGAACTGATGCTGGACGAGGTCCAGCCGCTGTTGTTGGGATCGAGCCTGCGTGACGACAATTCGGCATTCACCGTCGATCTGACCAATCCCGATGTCTACAACCAGGGCCGCCTGGTGATGTCGAAGGACATGCTGCACATCGTGCGCACGATCTTCCTCTGGCGCGGCACGGCCTACCAGCGGATTGGGATACAAAACCACGGTGACCGCCGCGCCTCCTTCGATTTGAAGCTGACCTTCGACAACGACTTCGCCGACCTGTTTGAGGTCCGCGGCACCACTCGGCGGCGTCGCGGGACGAGTTCGAGCAAACTGGACGGGCCGGCGGGCGTGCGGCTCGAATATCGTGGGCTCGACGGCGTCACGCGGACGACGGCTCTCAATTTCGACCCGCGCCCGACGCGGCTTTTGGTCAATATGGCAACCTATCATCTGGAGCTGGCGCCGCACGAAACGACCTCTCTCTTCGTAGCGGTCTCCTGCAATACACCGGCCGGCGAGCGGTCGGGACGGTTCTTCCGCAGTCTGCTCGCCCATCGTCGCGAAATGCGCCGCTGCAGCTCTGGCGCGACCTGCATCGAGACCTCCAATGACATCTTCAACGAGGTCCTATGCCAGGCCATGGCCGACCTCAACATGCTGATGACCGATACGCCGCAGGGCCGTTACCCCTACGCCGGCATTCCCTGGTACTCGACCACGTTCGGCCGCGATGGGCTGATTACGGCGATGCAGATGCTGTGGGTGGATCCGCGGATCGCCCGTGGCGTTTTGCGCCGGCTCGCCTTCTATCAGGCCAAGGAGACCGACCCGCTTGCCGACGCAGAGCCCGGTAAGATCCTGCATGAGATGCGGGGGGGCGAGATGGCAGCGCTGCGCGAGGTGCCGTTCGCGTGCTATTATGGCAGCGTCGATTCTACGCCATTGTTCGTCCTGCTCGCCGGGCTCTATTACGAGCGGACCGGCGATATTGATACGCTCCGCGAGCTATGGCCGGCGATCGAGGCGGGCCTACGATGGATCGATGGACCTGGCGATCCCGATCGCGACGGCTTCGTCGAATATCAGCGCGCCTCCGAGCAGGGCCTCGCCAACCAAGGCTGGAAGGATTCCTACGACGCGGTCTTTCATGCGGACGGCAGGCTCGCGGAAGGTTACATCGCGCTTGCAGAAGTGCAGGGCTATGTGTTCGCCGGCAAGCTGCTGGCGGCGCGCACCGCGCGGCATCTCGGCAAGTCGGAGTTTGCCGACGGGCTCGAAGCCCAGGCGGCGCGTCTTGCCGTCCGTTTTGAGGACGCCTTCTGGTGCGATGAACTCAACACTTACGCCCTCGCTCTCGACGGCGAAAAGAAGCCATGTCGCGTGCGCAGCTCGAATGCAGGTCAGCTCCTGTTTAGCGGCATGGCGCGCGACGATCGCGCCCGTAAAGTCGCTGCAGATCTGATGCGGCCGCATTTCTTCTCGGGCTGGGGCATTCGCACCGTGGCCTATGGTGAGACGCATTACAATCCGATGTCCTATCACAACGGCTCGATCTGGCCGCACGACAATGCCCTGATCGCGCTTGGGCTGGCGCGCTACGGTTTCAAACATGCGGTCGAGCGGGTGTTCAAGGGCCTGTTCGACGCCGCAGCCTATATGGACCTGCGCCGGTTGCCGGAATTGTTCTGCGGTTTCCGCCGGGAGAGAAACCGCGGGCCGACGCTGTACCCGGTCGCCTGTGTGCCGCAGGCCTGGGCCAGCGCAACCCCGCTCACCTTGCTGGAAGCCTCGCTCGGATTGGAGTTCGATGCGGTCAGAGGTGAGATCCGGCTGCGTAACCCGCGGCTGCCGGCGTTTCTGGATTGGGTCGTGCTGCGTGATCTGCAACTCGGATCCTCGATGGTGGATCTGCGCCTGCGCCGTCACGGCGAGGATGTCTCCCTGGAGGTGTTGCGCCGGCGCGGACAGATCCAGGTTTCGATCGTGCTTGCGCATTGACGGTTGACAGGAGCCCGGGAGATCGCATGCGCCGCTGTCACATCGCCTTTGTCACATCGCTGCTCGCAATGCTGGCGAACGGACTGACGCGAGCAGATGAGCTGCCGGCTGCGACACCGTCGCCTGCTCCGACGGAGACGCCAGCGCCGGCTGCAAAGGAACCGGTGCCGCCACCATCGGTCACGATTCTCGGCGCGCGCGACGCGCACAGCATCCTTGGCCGCGACGTGCGCAGCTCCAGCGGTGAGGACATGGGCCACATCGTCGACGTCATCGTGGACCTCACGGGCACGGTCCGGGCGGCCGTGATCGACTTCGGCGGCTTCCTCGGAGTCGGCAGCCGCAAGATCGTGGTCGATTGGACTGCGCTCAATTTCGCGCATCTCGCCGACAAGAGCGATCACATCACCCTCGATCTGAACAAAGAGCAGGTCAAGGCGGCGCCGGAATATAAGGAAGACAAACCCGTTGTCGTGTTGGGGGCGGCGGGCAAGTTGTCACCTTGGCTTTTTGATCATTGAGTTCGTTCTGAGATTCCGGGTCTGACGTGGTGCTTGCGCCGGCCTGGAGGACAGGGTGTCTGCGCCCACCGATCGAGACTCTATATTGAGACACGGAGAGCCATGCTGATTGCGCGGCCGTCCAGATCGATTGACCGAGGCAGTCCCGATCGCCGCGATGACGCGGACAAGCGCGCTCGCCCCAACGCCGGGCTGAGCCCGAGCCCGCCGCCGCCGCGACAGCCGCAGCCTTCTCGGCAGAGCCGGCGTGGTCTCGACTGGTTCATCTTCTTCCTCGCCGATGTGCAGACCGGGTTCGGACCGTTCATTGCGGTTTATCTGACCACCCAGAAATGGACACAGGCTCAGATCGGCCTGGTGCTCTCGATCGGCGGCATCGTCGGCCTGATTGGCCAGATGCCGGGAGGAGCGATCATCGATGCCGCGAAATCGGAGCGACTGGTTGCGGGCCTTGCCGTCGGGACGATCGGCTGCGCGGCGCTCGCCTATGCTGCTTGGCCGATCTTTCCCGTGGTGGCGGCGGCGGCAACGTTGCATGCTGCAGCCAGCTGCGTCTTGGGGCCGGCGATCGCGGCGATCAGCCTCGGGCTGGTCGGACCGCGTGGCATGGCCCGGCGGCTGGGCCGCAATGCCCGCTTCGCCTCGCTTGGCAATGGCGTGGCTGCCGCCGTGATGGGGACCTGCGGCTATCTGCTCTCCAGCCGCTCGGTGTTCCTGGTTACCTTCGTCCTGGCGTTTCCGACGCTCATTGCGCTGTCGCGGATTCGGGATAACGAGATCGATATCGCGCGAGCGCATGGCGAGGCGGGCCCGCGCGACCAGGAAGACGCTTGGTTTGCAAGCCTTTTGAACTTGCTGGGGAAACGGGCACTCGTGATCTTCGCCTGTGGCGTGTTCCTGCTGCAGATGGCCAATGCCGCGATGCTGCCCTTGATGGCGGGCGTGGTGACGACGCGCTCCAGCGAATGGGCCACGGTTTTGATCGCTTTCTGCATCGTGGTCCCGCAGGCTATCGTGGCTTTGACTTCGCCGTCGGTGGGGGCCGCGGCGCAGTCCTGGGGCAGGCGTCCGCTTCTGCTGCTGGGGTTCGGAGCGCTGGTGATTCGCGGGCTATTGTTTGCGGTGGTGCACGATCCCTATCTGCTGGTCGCAGTGCAGATCTTCGACGGCATCACCGCGGCCGTCTTCAGCGTGATGGTGCCGCTGATCGTGGCGGACGTTGCCTTCGGCAGCGGTCACTTCAATCTGGCGCAGGGCATCGTCGGAACCGCGACAGGCATCGGCGCATCGCTGTCGACCGTGCTTGCCGGCTATGTCAGTGACAAATTCGGCAGTCCCACCGCCTTTGCCGGCCTTTCGGGGGTGGCGATGCTTGGCCTCTTGCTGATCGCGCTGCTGATGCCGGAGACACGGCAGCGCCACAACAGAGGGCGTCCTTGAGCGACGGGGGGGCAGAGGCGGCTTCAGGCGTCCATGCTGCACAGGCGCTGGCGGTTGCGCAGCACGATCTGGCGGGCGCCCGAGAAGCCGAGAATGCCCTGGCTGTGCAGCTGCGACAGCGCCCGCGACACGGTCTCGAGCGTGAGGCCGAGATAGTCGCCGATATCGCGGCGGCACATCGGCAACGCCATCATGCCGGCGACCGCGAGGCGGCGATCCATTTCCAACAGGAAGGTCGCGACCCGCTCCATCGCGGTTTTGCGTCCCAGGAGCAGCATGTGGTCTTCGGCGTGGCGCAGATCATTGGCCGTCATGGTCCAGAGCTTGCGAGCCACGTTGACGTCGACGGTCGCGGAATGCTCAAGGCTACGGCGCTTCACGAGGCGCACCGTGGTATCGATGATTGCCTCGGCTGCGAGGCGGTGCACGGTCCCGGATTCAAGCCCGAACGCGTCGCCGGGGAGGTGGAAGGCGCCGATCTGGCGGCGGCCATCGGATAGCAACTTGTAGCTGCGGACAGCGCCTGAAATCACCTGATAGACGTATTCGGCCGGCTCGTCCTCGCCATAGATCTCCTCGTCCTTCTTGTAGGAGAATTCGGTGGCGATCAGCCCGGCATGGCCGGTGATCTCGGCAAATTGGTTGACGACAGGAGCTGGAGCAGGCTGGCCGATATTCGTGCTGATGAGCGAACCGGTGAGCGACTGATTGAGCATAACCATCTCCTTTGCGGCGGATGGTGAATGGCTACAGTGCGGCACCCGTTCAGGAAATCTAGCGCGATATCTTAAGGGGGTTCCCTTACGTAGATCTACGTAGGTGGTCAGGCGGCCGGGCCGGGATCGGTATCGATCTGCCGCTCATTGATCGCATTCCGTACCCGTTTGACCAGGTTCTCGTCCAACAGCGGCTTCAGCAGGAAATCGTAGACGCCCGCGGCGGCGGCGCGCGTGGCGAGCTTGTCGTCATAATGGCCCGTGATCAAAACAACCGGTGCCGTGGCGCCGCGCCTGCGCAAGTCGTTGGTCAAGTCCACCCCATTCATATCGGGCATCTTGTAATCGATCACGAAACAGTCGATCGGGGCATGGTCGAGCGCATTCAACAACGCCGTGCCGCTGCGAAAGGTCCGCACGTCGAAGCCGTCGGTCTCCAGCAGGAATTGGAGCGAGCTGAGCACGCCAACGTCATCGTCGGCGACATAGACCTTGGGTTTCGGGATAGCCGACATTGCGAGTGCCGCGCACGTGCATGTTGAAAGGATAATTTTCAACATGCATCCGAATCCAAAAGATCTGCTTGATCTGGCTCAATCCTTCAGTGCACCGGCGCGCATCGCAAGTCGCACCAGCTCGGACAGGCTGTTTGCGCCCATCTTGGTCATGACGTTGGCGCGATAGACCTCGATGGTGCGCGGGCTGATGTCGTATTCGCGGGCGATCAACTTGTTGGACATGCCCGCCATCAATCCATCCATCACCTGACGCTCGCGCGGGCTCAGCGTCGCAATCCGCACGAGAATGTCCTGCGCGGCAGCTTCATTCTTGGCGGCGGGCTCGGCCCGGCGAATGGCCGACTCAATCATGGCGACCAGGCGCTCGTCCTCGAAGGGCTTCTCCAGGAAATCGAGCGCACCGAGCTTCATCGCCTCGACGGCGAGCGGGACATCGCCATGCCCGGTCATGACCACGATCGGGAAGCTGGAATGCTCGACCTTCATCCGCTTCAGGAGTTCGATCCCGTCAATGCCGGGCATCCGCACGTCCGAGACGACGCAGCCGAAGGATAGTTTCGGGAGGGTATCGAGAAAGCTTTGGGCGTTCTCGAACAAGGTGACCTCGAATCCCGAGGAGTCGAGCAGGAAGTTGAGCGAATCCCGCATCGCCTCGTCGTCGTCGATCACATAGACTCTCGCCTTTTCCGCCATTTTGGCTCAACCTTCGTGGGACGCAGCCGGGAGCGTGAAGCGGAACGTGGCGCCGCCCGCATCATTGTTTTCGGCCCACATGCGTCCGCCATGGGCCTCGATGATCGAACGGCTGATGGACAGGCCTACTCCCATTCCACTGTCCTTGGTGGTGAAAAAGGTCTTGAACAGGTTGGGCATGACGTCTTCATGGAACCCTGTTCCGGTATCCGAGACCGCGACCTCGATCAAGTCGTCACTGAACTTGCGGTTGGTGGCCACTAGCTCCCGCCGGCTTGACTGCGCCATCGCCTCCAATGCGTTACGGAACAGGTTCACAAGCACCTGCTGAATCTGCACCCGATCGGCGAGCACCAGGTCGGCCTCCGGGTTGAGGTTGAAGCGGAGCTGGACGTTCTGCTCGCGCGCGCCGGCGAGCCCCAGCGCGCCGGCTTCCTCGATCAGCTTGGACAGGCTTTCGACACGCTTTTCCGACTCCCCGCGCGAGACGAAGTCGCGTAGCCGCCGGATGATCTGTCCGGCGCGAATCGCCTGCTCGGCGGCGCGATCCATCGCACTCTCGACTTTGGCCGTGTTCGGATCGGTGCTGCCGGCGAGCAGCCGCCGCGAGCCTTTCATATAGTTGCTGATGGCAGCCAGGGGCTGATTCAACTCGTGCGCGAGTGCGGATGCCATCTCGCCCATTGCGGTCAGGCGCGACACGTGAACCAGCTCGGATTGCAGCTCCCGCAGCCGCGCCTGGGTTTGCTGGTGCTCGGTCAGGTCATGGGCGAAGCCGGTGAAATAGGGCTGGCCGCCCGACTGCATTTCGCCGATCGACAGATGCATCGGGAAGGTCGTGCCGTCCCGGCGCCGTCCGGTCACGATTCGCCCGATACCGATGATGTGGCGCTCATGGCTCGCGTGATAACGCGCCAGATAGCTGTCATGCCGCGATCGGTCTGGCTCGGGCATCAGCTCGCTGACGTTCATCCCGATCGCCTCCGGCTCGCTATAGCCGAACATCCGCTCTGCAGCAGTGCTGAAGAACTGGATAATTCCATGGCCGTCGATCACGATCATCGCATCGGGCACCGTGTCCAGGATCGAGCGGAAATGCCGTTCTCGGATCCGCAGCGCGTCTTCGAGTTGCTTCTCCTGGCTGATGTCGAGCGCAATGCCGCGAAGATAGCGCGCCTCCCCGGTAGGGCCGGCCGCAATTCCGGCCAGCAGGCGAACCCATTGTCCGCTCGTGGCCGCGCCGGGTACCTTGAACGCTATGTCGAAGCCGGCGCCCCGGAGGCGAGCCTGTTCGATCGCCGTTGTCACGGAGGCGCGGTCGCCCTCATTCAGCAGCGACAGGAACGAGGCGAGCGTCACCGGCTGGTCGGCTGCAACCCCGAATAGCTTCCGGGTGGTTTCCGACCAGTACATTTCCTGGGTTACGAGATCGAGGTCCCAGGCCCCGAAGCCCAGGGAGCGGGCATTTTCGGGACGTATGGCTGCGTCGGGAAAGGGTTGGGTTACGCCGCGCACGTTCAGTCGTTCGCCCCATAATTTGTTGCCACCGGTGTTCCCGGTGGGATCTCCATCCCACACCAAATTATACCGTTGGAAGTGTCGCATCGTCCAAAGTTTGGCCATTGATTCAAGGCTTGCCCGGAAGAAATCTCGTCCGCCGTCCGGACGAACCGGTCCGGCTGACCGCCGGTTACATTGATCTATCTCATCACGTTCTCGGATTTCATCCCTAAGAAGGCATGGAAGCAATGTGTGGAGGGATGGGATGACATTCGCAACGGTGATGGTGAGCCTTGCGCTCGACCAGCCGAACGAGGCCCGCCTCCATGTTGCGGGTGATATTGCGGAACGTTTTGGTGCTGAGGTGATCGGGGTGGCGGCGGGGCAGTTCAGTCCGCCGCTGTATTTTACGACCGGCGAACAGGCGCAGGACCTGATCTGGCAGGGCGAAGCGGCGGTGAAGCGCAAGCTCGCAGAGCTGGAAACGGTCTTTCGCGAGAGCCTCAAGACCCGTGCCGGCACCGTGAGCTGGCGCAGCGCGCTCGATTTCCCGACCCGCTACGTGCTGGCCCAGGCGCGCGCCGCCGACATCCTGGTCTGCGGCGGCCAGAGCGCGGCCTTTTCCGATGCCTTCACATCGGCAAGCCCGAAGGACCTGGTGATGGAGTCGGGCCGCCCGTTGCTCCTCGTGCCCGACAGCGCTGGCTGGCTCGATCTGCGCAGCGTGCTGGTGGCCTGGAAGGACAGCTCGGAATCGCGCCGTGCGGCGGCAGATGCCCTGCTGCTGCTCGGCAAGGCCAAGAACGTGGTGGTGGCCGAGATCCTCGAAGACAGCGTGGAGCGCGATGCCTGCGAATCGCGTCTTGGGGACGTGGTCTCCTGGCTGGGGCGGCACGGCGTGATCGCTTCGGCCAGAGTGGTCGAGCGGACGGGGGGGCGGGATGTGGCCGCCGAACTCGATGCGGTGGCCGACGACACCGCGGCAAGCCTCGTGGTCGCGGGCGCCTACGGCCATTCGCGATTTCGCGAACTCGTGCTCGGCGGGGTCACGGAACATCTCGTGACCCAGGCGCGACGTTGCGTGTTGCTGTCACATTGATGCGACGAATTTGAACAGGATAGCACCTTGTACAGATTTCTCGAAGAGACCGCCGGCAATTACATGATGCGGGGAGTGAAGACGGTCACCCGCGACACGACCGTGCGCGAATTGAGCGAAATGCTCGACCGCGACGATTTCAACTCCTATCCGGTCGTCGAAAACGGCGCGGTGATCGGCATCGTCACCAAGTTCGACATGCTGAAGTGCTTCGCATTCACGCCGAATCAGATGTTGCCGCGTTACAGCGACCTGATGAACCGTGCGGTCGCGGACATCATGACGGCGGAGTTCATCTACGTCCGGCCGGATACCAAGCTGACGCGCGTGCTGCAGCTCATGGTCGAGCATCGCATCCGCAGCGTGCCGGTGACGGACGGCCAGAACCATCTGGTCGGCATCATCGCCCGCGAGGACATCGTGCGTGCGCTTGCCGCGGCGGCAGGCGACTAGCGCGGCGAATTTGAAGCCCGGTCAGGTCGTTCGCAGCTCGTCATCGGAAGTTCAAATTCACAGCCGCCGTGGATAGGGGCGGGATCTCGGACGTCGTGCGAGCTTTACCGTCGATCGGCTCCGAAAGGCTCGGGGGCGAGCGACAACGCGTGCTGCGCCCGCGATCGCGCAACGCGGCTTGACGTTGCCCGTATCGATACGGGCGATCTCGTCATGGACGATCTATCCTGGTCGTTCCGCTGAATACATCGAGAGCAGAGCGTGCATTAGCAGCCTATCTTGATTTCGATCAATTCCCCGTGTGCGCGATTATGGTTGCTGGTCTCGTCTTCTTTCAGCGAGATTCCGCATGAGCGCGTCCTCAACAGCAAAATCAATGACCATCGGCGAAAGTGGGCTCTCGCTCATATTCGCCGTCACCGCTTTCCTGTGCGTCTTCGCCGCGGCGAAAGCGCTGGATCCGGCTTTCGCGTTCCACGCCTCGCTCGGGGCGGCGGCGAGCGCGGCGGCCGTGTTCGTGATTCTCAACCGCTACTTCGAGCGGCCGGCCGAACTGCCCGCCCAGGAGATCAACGGCCGTCCGAACTACAACCTCGGCCCGGTCAAGTTCGCGTCCTTCATGGCGATGTTCTGGGGCATCGCGGGTTTCACGGTCGGTCTGCTGATCGCATCCCAGCTCGCTTGGCCCTGGCTCAATTTCGATCTGCCATGGACCAGCTTCGGGCGCTTGCGTCCGCTGCACACCTCGGCGGTGATCTTCGCGTTCGGCGGCAACGTGCTGCTTGCGACCTCGTTCTACGTGGTGCAGCGGACCTGCCGCACGCGCCTGGCCGGCGATCTCGCGCCCTGGTTCGTTGTGGTCGGCTACAACTTCTTCATCCTGATCGCGGGCACGGGCTATCTGCTCGGCGTGACGCAGTCGAAGGAATACGCGGAGCCGGAGTGGTACTCCGATCTGTGGCTGACGATCGTCTGGGTCACTTATCTGCTCGTGTTCCTGGTGACGGTCATCAAGCGCAAGGAACCGCACATCTTTGTTGCGAACTGGTTCTATCTTGCCTTCATCGTCACCATCGCCGTCCTGCACCTCGGCAACAACCCGGCGCTGCCGGTCTCGCTGCTCGGCTCGAAGTCCTACATCGCGTGGGGCGGCGTGCAGGACGCGATGTTCCAGTGGTGGTACGGCCACAACGCGGTCGGCTTCTTCCTGACCGCCGGCTTCCTCGCCATCATGTACTACTTCATCCCGAAGCGGGCGGAGCGGCCGATCTATTCCTACCGGCTGTCGATCATCCACTTCTGGGCGCTGATCTTCCTCTACATCTGGGCCGGTCCGCACCACCTGCATTACACGGCGCTGCCGGACTGGGCGCAGACGCTCGGCATGACCTTCTCCATCATGCTGTGGATGCCCTCCTGGGGCGGCATGATCAACGGCCTGATGACCCTGTCGGGAGCCTGGGACAAGCTGCGGACTGACCCGGTGCTGCGCATGCTGGTCGTCTCGGTCGCCTTCTACGGCATGTCGACCTTCGAAGGGCCGATGATGTCGATCAAGGTGGTCAACTCGCTCAGCCACTATACCGACTGGACCATCGGCCACGTGCATTCCGGTGCGCTCGGCTGGGTCGGCTTCGTCTCCTTTGGCGCGCTGTACTGCCTGGTGCCGTGGGCCTGGAATCGTCGCGGTCTCTACAGCCTCAAGCTCGTGAACTGGCACTTCTGGACGGCGACGCTCGGCATCGTGCTCTACATCTCCGCGATGTGGGTCTCGGGCATCCTGCAGGGCCTGATGTGGCGGTCCTACACCTCGTTGGGCTTCCTCGAATATTCCTTCATCGAGACCGTCGAGGCGATGCATCCCTTCTACATCATCCGTGCCGCCGGCGGCGCGCTGTTCCTGATCGGCTCGCTGATCATGGCCTACAATCTCTGGATGACGGTGCGTGTCGGTGAGGCGGAAGTCGAATCGCCCGTCGCGCTTCAGCCGGCGGAATGAGGAGCGGTTACACCATGTCTTTCTGGCAACGACACCAAGTCATCGAGAAGAACTCGATCATCCTGGTCATCGGCATCCTGCTGGTGATCGCGATCGGCGGCCTCGTCGAGATCACCCCGTTGTTCTACCTGAAGAGCACGATCGAGGCGGTCGATGGGGTGCGTCCCTACACGCCGCTGGAATTGGCCGGCCGCAACATCTACGTCCGCGAGGGCTGCTACCTCTGCCACTCGCAGATGATCCGTCCCCTGCGCGACGAGGTGGAACGTTACGGCCACTTCTCGCTCGCGGCGGAGAGCATGTACGACCATCCATTCCAATGGGGGTCGAAGCGCACAGGTCCTGACCTCGCCCGCGTCGGCGCCAAATATTCCGACGATTGGCACGTCACTCACTTGACCAATCCGCGCGCGATCGTGCCGCAATCCGTCATGCCCGGCTATCCGTTCCTGAAGGAGACCGAGCTCGACGCCAGCAATATCGCGGATCATCTGAAGACGCTGCGTGAGGTCGGTGTGCCCTATACGGAAGAGCAGATCGCCAACGCCGCGGCCGATCTCAAGGCCCAGGTCGATCCGGACAGCGCCGACGCGGAAGCGCTTATCAAGCGTTATCCGAAGGCGGTGGTCCGCAATTTCGACGGCAAGCCGGGAGCTCCGACTGAGATGGACGCGCTGATCGCCTACCTGCAGATGCTTGGAACGTTGGTCGACTTCAAGCTCTACAACGAAAAAGCCAACCTCCGCTGAGCTTGGGAAGGCAAGAATCATGAAGCCCATCCTTGTGATTGAGAATATCGCGTCGTCCCTGGTGACGACGCTGTGGACCCCGATCTTCGTCGCGATCTTCATCGCGATCGTGACCTATGCCCTCTGGCCTCGCAACCAGGCCGCTTTCGACGAGGCGGCGCGCATGCCGTTGCGGGAGGATTAATCATCATGGCTGACCATAACGAAATCGACACTGTCTCCGGCACCGCCACAACCGGCCATGCATGGGACGGCATCAAGGAGCTCAACACGCCGCTGCCGCGGTGGTGGTTGATCACCTTCTATCTTACCATCGTCTGGGCGATCGGTTACTGGGTCGTCTATCCGGCCTGGCCGCTGATCTCCACCAACACCAAGGGCCTGCTCGGCTACTCCTCCCGTGCGGAGGTTGCGGTCGAACTCGCCAATCTGGAGAAGATCCGCGGGGAGAAGATGGCGGCGCTCGCGACCGCCCCGCTCGCCGACATCGAGAAGGACCCGGCGCTGCTCGCGCTGGCCCGCGCCCGCGGCAAGACCGTGTTCGGCGACAATTGCGCTCCGTGCCATGGCACCGGCGCGACCGGCTCGAAGGGCTTCCCGAATCTGAACGACGACGATTGGCTGTGGGGCGGTACGCTGGACCAGATCGAACAGACGATCCGTTACGGCGCACGTTCCGGCAATGCGAAAGCGCATGAAGGCCAGATGCTCGCCTTCGGCAAGGACGGAGTCCTGAAGCCGGCGGAGATCATTGCGGTTGCCAATTATGTGCGGTCACTCTCGGGCCTGCCCACCCGGCAGGGCTACGACGCTGCCGCGGGCGCCAAGGTCTTCGCGGAGAACTGCGCCGCCTGTCACGGCGACAATGCCAAGGGCAATCCGGAGCTCGGCGCGCCAAATCTGACCGACAAGATCTGGCTGTACGGCTCGGATGAGGCGACGTTGATCGAGACCATCACCAATGGTCGGGCCGGTGTCATGCCTGCCTGGGAAGGGCGGCTCGATCCCGCGACCATCAAGGCCATGGCGGTGTATGTCCACTCCCTGGGTGGTGGAAAGTAGCGGAATTCCAACGGAAATTTCGCTTCGATTGAGCTGGATCAAACGCGCGGCCGGAGGCGAGCATACCTTCGGCCGCAAATGCGAGATGTATCCCAGCCATGAACAAGACGGTAAGACCGGAAGACCTGCAGCCGGTTGACGATTCCGGCCCGCTCTACGCGGCGCACAAGAAAGTCTACCCACAGAGCGTCTCCGGGACCTTTCGCCGGATCAAATGGACACTGATGGCGCTCTGCCTCGGCGTCTATTATTTCCTGCCGTTCGTGCGCTGGAATCGCGGTCTCGGCGCGCCTGACCAGGCGGTGCTGATCGATTTCCCGAACCGGCGCTTCTACTTCTTCTTCATCGAGCTGTGGCCGCAGGAGGTCTATTATTTCACCGGGCTTCTGATCATCGCTGCGGTCGCGCTGTTCTTGATGAACGCGATCGGCGGCCGCATCTGGTGCGGCTATCTTTGCCCGCAGACGGTCTGGACCGACCTGTTCTATGCGGTGGAGCGGCTGATCGAGGGCGACCGGCGCGAGCGCATGAAGAAGGACGCCTCGAACGATCCGATGAAGCTTGAGCGCGTCTCCGAAATCGTGCTCAAGCACTCGATCTGGCTTTTGATCGCGTGGTGGACCGGCGGCGCCTGGGTCCTCTATTTCAGCGATGCGCCGACCCTGGTGAAGGATCTCGTCACCTTCCAGGGACCGGTGCTCGCCTATGTCTGGATCGCGATCCTGACCGCGACCACTTACCTGCTTGCGGGCTTCATGCGCGAGCAGGTGTGCGTCTACATGTGCCCGTGGCCCCGCATCCAGGCTTCGCTCACCGACGAATGGGCGCTTAACGTCACCTATCGCTATGATCGTGGCGAGAAGCGGATGTCGGTCAAGAAGGCCGCCGAGCTGCGGGCCCTGGGCGTGAAGGCCGGCGACTGCATTGATTGCCGACAATGCGTCGCAGTATGCCCGACCGGCATCGATATCCGCAACGGCGCGCAGATGGATTGCATCCAATGCGGCCTGTGCATCGATGCCTGCGACACCGTGATGGCCAAGATCGGCCGTCCAACCCGACTGATCGGTTACGACAACGACATCAACATCCACCGCCGCCAGGAAGGCAAGCCGCCGATCTATCGGCCGGTGCGTCCGCGCACCCTGGTCTATGGCGCGATCATTGCCGGGGTAGGCGGCTTCATGGTCTACACGCTGGCGACCCGCTCGTTGCTCGACGTCAACGTCCTGCATGACCGCAATCCGCTGGCGGTGAAGCTGTCCGACGGCTCGATCCGCAACGCCTATACGATGCGCGTGCTCAACAAGCACGGTTTTGATCGCGTCATCGCCATCGATATCGAGGGGCCGGCGAACGCGACTGTCCACGTCGTCGGCGCCGATTCCGTCACACCGGACCGGCCGATGATCGTGGTCGGACGCGACCAGACCGAAGAGCTGCGGCTTCTGGTCACCGCGCCGGCCGAGAATAATCCGGAAAAGTCGATCCCGGTGAAGTTCCACATCACCGATATCGGGCTCGGCGTAGTCGCCTCCGCCACTGACAATTTCGTCAATCCTTGAGCTTTGAGGATCTTAGGTCATGAGCCGTCATTCCAAGCCATCGAAGCCGCTGACCGGCCGCATGGTGCTTCTGATGCTGATCGCCTTCTTCGGCACCGTGATCGGCGTCAATGTCACCATGATGCGGTTGGCGATCTCCACGCTGCCCGGCACCGAGGTGGACAGCGCCTACAGCGCGAGCCTTGGTTATGAGAAGGAAATCGCGGCAGCGCGAGCGCAGGCCGCGCGCGGCTGGAAGGTCGACGCCCATATCGAGCGTGGCCAGGATGGAGTGGCCGTCGTGCGGGTCGCGGCCCATGACCGCAGTGGCAAGCCGGTGACCGGGCTCGCATTCCAAGGCCGGCTGGAGCGGCCGGCCGACAAGCGTGCCGACCAGGCGGTCGAACTCGATGAAGTCGGCACGGGGGTCTATCGCGGCAGCGCCGGGCAGATCGCGCCGGGCCAGTGGGATCTGGTGCTGGAAGGCGACGCCCGCGGAGAGCGGATGTTCCTGTCCAAGAATCGCGTGCTGTTGAACTGAGAGGGGACTCGTCATGCAGGTGACGCGCGATTTCTCCCATTACGTCAAGGATCTCGGTTCGGGCCTGAAGCATATCGATCTGGCGGTTGAGGGTGTCAGCTGCGCCGGCTGCATGGCCAAGATCGAGCGCGGGCTGTCGGCGCTTCCGGACGTGACCTTGGCGCGCGTTAACCTGACCGACCGCCGCGTGGCGCTGGAGTGGAAGCAGGGCACGCTCGATCCCGCCAAGTTCATCGACCGCCTCGCCGAGCTCGGCTACAAGGCCTATCCGTTCGAGAAGGCCAGCGCGGAGGCGACCGAGGCCGAGGAGTCGCGCTTCCTGCTGCGCTGCCTGGGTGTCGCGGCCTTCGCCACCATGAACGTGATGATGCTGTCGATCCCGGTATGGTCGGGCAATGTCAGCGACATGCTGCCGGAGCAGCGTGACTTCTTCCATTGGTTGTCGGCCGTCATCGCGTTGCCGGCCGCTGCCTATGCCGGTCAGCCGTTCTTTCGCTCGGCGTGGCGCGCCCTCAAAACCGGCAACGTCAACATGGATGTGCCGATCTGCATCGGCGTGATCCTGGCGCTCGGCATGTCCGTGGTGGAAACGTTCCATCACGCCGAACATGCCTATTTCGACGCTGCCATCATGCTGCTGACCTTCCTCCTGGTCGGCCGCTATCTCGACCAGAACATGCGGCGGCGGACGCGTGCGGTCGCCGGAAACCTGGCGGCACTGAAAGCCGAGACCGCGACCAAGTTCGTCGGCGCCGACGAGATCTCCGAGGTGCCCGTGGCGGCGATCCGTGCCGGCGACATCGTGCTGCTGCGGCCCGGCGAACGCTGCGCCGTCGACGGTGTTGTCATCGAAGGACGTTCGGAGATCGACCAGAGCCTGATCACCGGCGAAACGCTCTACGTGCCGGCGGAGCAGGGCACCGCGGTGTATGCCGGCTCGCTCAACATATCCGGGACGCTGCGCGTGAAGGTCTCAGCGGCGGCCGAAGGCACGCTGCTGGCCGAGATCTCGCGCCTGCTCGACAACGCGCTGCAAGCACGCTCGCGCTACATGCGCCTCGCCGACCGTGCCTCGCGGCTGTATGCGCCGGTGGTGCATGCGACCGCGCTGCTCACCGTTCTCGGCTGGGTGCTCGCAGGCGCAAGCTGGCATGACGCCGTCGTCACCGGCATTGCCGTGCTGATCATTACCTGCCCCTGCGCGCTCGGGCTCGCGATCCCGACGGTGCAGACGGTCGCCTCGGGTGCGATGTTCAAGTCCGGCGTGCTGCTCAATGCAGGCGATGCGATCGAGCGTCTCGCAGAAGCCGATCACGTGATCTTTGACAAGACCGGCACGTTGACGCTGCCGGAACTCGAAGTGGTCAACGCGGCCGACATTCCGCCGGATGTGTTTGCGCTCGCGGGTCAGCTCGCGCTGTCGAGCCATCATCCAGTGGCGGCGGCAGTCGCGCAGGCCGCCAATGCCAAGGCGCCGCTGGTCGGCGCGGTGGAAGAACCCGGGCAGGGCGTGCGGGCGACGGTGCAGGGTGTGGAAATCAGGCTGGGGCGGCCCTCCTTCTGCGGCGCTGACGGCCTTGCCGCCGGAAAAACCGATATCGATCCCGAAGCGTCGATCGTGGCCTTCAGCCGTGGCGAGGAGAAATTCCTGTTCTCGGTCCGCCAGGGACTGCGGCCGGATGCAGCCAGGATCATTGCCGGATTGAAGCGCCGTGGTATCGCGGTGGAAATTCTGTCGGGCGATCGCCAAGCGGCGGTCAAAGCGGCCGCCGAAGCCCTCGGCATCCGCGAATGGCGCGCCGGTGTCACGCCGGCCGACAAGATCGCCCGCATCGAGGAATTGAAGCGGCAGGGCGTCAAGGTGATGATGGTCGGCGACGGCATGAACGATGCGCCATCGCTTGCGGCCGCTCACGTCTCGATGTCGCCGATCTCGGCCGCGCATCTCAGTCAGGCCACCGCCGACCTGGTGTTCTTGGGCCGGCCGCTGGCACCCGTGCTCGCGGCGATCGATTATGCCCGCAAGGCGCTGCAGCTGATGCGGCAGAACCTCTGGCTCGCGGTGGGCTATAATCTGCTCGCGGTGCCGATCGCGATCAGCGGCGTGGTGACTCCGCTGATCGCGGCCGCGGCCATGTCCGGCTCGTCGATCCTCGTAATGTTGAATGCGCTACGTGCCCGCAACGTGAGGGAGGAGCAGACGTCATGGAAGTCATGATCATTCTCGTGCCGCTGGCGCTTGCCCTCGGCCTTATGGGACTATGTGCGTTCTTATGGTCGCTCAAGAGCGGTCAGTATGACGATCTCGAGGGCGCTGCGTGGCGCGCGATTGCCGACGACGATGAGCCGACGGAGCTGCCCCGGCAGGCCTCCTCCAGGGGCCGCTGACCGCCGCTACCGGTCCGCCTCAGGCGCGGTTCTATAATCAGCGAATGTTGCTCCGTGCCGCCGCTTGTTTGCAGCGAGCTGATAAGCCAGACATCTGCGAGTTATTTGTTGCCGCTGGTATGCGAAAACCACGCGGTTAAGAGATCGGTTGCAGTTTGCGAGCTAGTTTCACTTCAGTTTCCGAGCCGGTGTCATTGCATCGCCTGCCGTAGCGGCCAGGCGACGATCCCTCGCGGGCAGCCGGCCGACTTTGGTGGCGAAGGCGAAACACCATGCTCGAAGATGGCTCGTTCACGTCCAGGACTGGCGGGGCCAGCCTGAAATGGAGAGTGCTCGCCGGTAATTTGGTGACGGCTCTTCTGGCTCTCACATTCGCCGGGCTGGTCGCGTGGACAGGCTGGACGGATCTGCGCGAACGCGAGCAGTCGGCGCGGGTCCTGACCGCCTTCGAATCGGTGATGAAGGTCAACAGCCAGATTCCGCTCGAGCGCAGCGCCTGGAACCTGCTTGCCGGCGCGGCAGCGGCTTCGACCAGCGAAGTCGCCGGGCTGGACAAGTTGATTGCCGCTACCGATGCGGGCATCCTCAAGGCCAAGGCCGATCTTCAGAAGGCCGGCCTATCGACCAACAATGTCGAGGCCGCCGAGCGCATCTTGAAGCAGCTCCGTGGGGCGGCGCGCGCTGCCGTCGTGCTGCCATTGGCCCAGCGCCCGCAGAACATCCAGGCGACGACCATCGACAGTCTCGGGCGTGCGGTCGATGCCCTGACGGCCGGCACGGACGAAACGCTGATCGAAATATCGCGCACGGCCGGTGACATCGAGAATGTCCTGCCGTCGGTTCAGGTCGCGCAGCTGGCGCAGGCGATGCGAACGGTCGGCGGTGCCAGGTCCGCCGTTCTGCGCTTCTTCATTCAGAACCTGTCCTGGACCCCAGCGCGCCTTGCCGAAGTCACGGAGCAGACCGGACAGGTCGCATTGCTCTGGCAGCAGATCGAGTTGGCGGTCAGGAACGTTCGCGATGCGCCGGAGCTGACGGCCGCTCTCGAGCATGTGCGCTCGACCATGATGAGCGAGGGCGAGCGGCGCTATCGGGACGTCGTCAACGCTGCGCGGGATGGTCGCCCATCGCCGGTCGATGGCGCGCAGTGGGGCCCCTGGACCTCGCCGATGCTGAACAACATTCTGGTGCTCCGCGATGCCGCGTTGAAGTTCGCCCACCAGGCCAATGATCGGGCGATCGAGGCCGCGCGTATGCGCCTGTTCGGCGCGTTCGCGGCGTTCCTGCTCGTCGCCGCTGCCTCGGCCGGCGTAATGATCGCGGTGATTCGCCAGGTGATCCGGCCGCTCAGCGGCCTCACCGCTGTGACGCATCGTCTCGCCAATGGCGAGCTGAGTGAGGAGATTCCGGACGAGACCCGCAAGGACGAGATTGGCGCGATGGCGCGGGCGTTGAAGATCTTCAAAGATGCCTTGATCTCCAAGAAGGAGGCGGACGAGGCTGGTGCGCGCGAGGCGCAGGCGCAGATCGATCGTGCGCGTCGGCTCGACAGCATTACCCGCGGCTTCGAGGCGGCGATTGCCGAGATCGTGGAGACGGTGTCCTCGGCGGCGACCGGGCTCGAAGCCTCCGCCGACCGGCTGACTGCCACAGCCAACCACTCGCAACAGCTCACGACGATGGTTGCGTCCGCATCGGAAGAAGCCTCGGCCAATGTCCAGTCGGTGGCTTCGGCGACCGAGGAGCTCTCGTCCTCGGTGAACGAGATCAGCCGCCAAGTGCAGAATTCGGCTCAGATCGCCGGAGAGGCGGTCGAGCAGGTGCGCCAGACCACCAGCCGGGTCGGGGAGCTCTCGCAGGCGGCGGCCCGGATCGGCGACGTCGTCGAGCTCATCAACACCATCGCCGGGCAAACCAACTTGTTGGCGCTGAACGCGACGATCGAGGCCGCCCGCGCCGGCGATGCCGGCCGAGGGTTTGCGGTGGTTGCCACCGAGGTGAAAGCTTTGGCCGAGCAGACCGCCAAGGCGACCGATGAGATCACCCAGCAGATCTCGAGCGTTCAGGCGGCCACACAGGAGTCGGTCAGCGCGATTCGGCAGATCAGCGAGACCATCGAACGCGTCTCGGAGATTGCCGCAACGATTGCATCCGCAGTGGAGGAGCAGGGCGCCGCGACCCAGGAGATTTCCCGCAACGTTCAACAGGCTGCGCAGGGCACGCACCAAGTCTCGGCGAACATCACCGATGTGCAACGGGGAGCGAGCGAGACCGGCTCCGCCTCGGCGGAGGTGCTTTCATCGGCTAAATCGCTGGCCGGGGATTCCAGCCGTCTGAAGCGTGAAGTAGGGAATTTCCTCAAGGCGCTGCGCACGGCGTGAGGACGGCGGAGCTCGCCAGATCGTCTCGCCAAGCCGTAACGGCGATCCCATTGCGGTGTTCGCATGAAAAAGCTCGAATCGCATCCGGGCTTTTGTTTGCAGCTGTGCTGGAGCTGAGCGCCGGCTACGACGCCACCGTCTTCTGATACAGCGCGCTGTAGCAGGCAGCCGACAGATTCCAGCTGAACGAGCGCCCCATCGCCGAGAGCCGCATCGCGTTCAGTCGCTCGGCGCTCATGAAGGCCGAGAAGGCGCGGCGGACGCCGCCGAGGAAGGATTCCGCCGACGGCTTCGGAAACAGGAATCCGGTTTCGCCGTCGGTGATGGTCTCGGCCAGACCGCCGGTCTGGTGACCGATCGGCAGCGAGCCGAACCGCTGGGCATACATCTGGCTGAGGCCGCAGGGCTCGAAGCGTGACGGCATCAAGGTGAAGTCGCTGCCGGCAAAGATGCGTCGCGCCTGCGCTTCATTGAAGCCGATCGCGACTCCGATGGCATCGGGGCGGCGGCGATGCGCCTCGAGCAGCGCCCATTCGATCGCCGGCTCGCCCGAGCCCGTGACCACGATTTGACCGCCCGCCTCGACGATCTGGTCCGCCGCCTCGAGGACGAGATCGATGCCCTTCTGGTGGACCAGACGAGCGACCAGGCCGAACATCGGCCCGCGCGAGACCGCAAGCCCGAACTGCCTGCGGACGTAAGCGGCATTGGCGCGCTTGCCTTCCCAGTCGCCGGCGCCGAACTGCTGCGCCAGTTGCGTGCAGTAGCGGGGATCCCAGCTCTCGTCGATGCCGTTGAGGATGCCGGTGAGCTCATGCGCATCGGAGCGCTGGCGCAACAGGCCTTCGAGGCCGCAGCCGAGCTCCTCCGTCGTGATCTCCTTGGCGTAGGTGGCGCTGACGGTGGTCAGGTGGGACGCATAGACCAGCCCGCCCTTGAGGAAGGAGAGCTTGTCGTAGAATTCCAGCCCGTCGATATGGAACGAGGACTCCGGTGCGCCGATCCGCCGCAGCGACTCCCGCGGAAACAGGCCCTGGTAGGCAAGGTTATGGATGGTGAGGATCGAGGGTACGTCGACGCCGCGCCAGGCGAGATAGGCGGGCACCAGTGCCGCCTGCCAGTCGTTGGCATGAACGAGGTCGGCTGCCCAGTTCTTGTCCAAGGTGCCTGCAGCTAATTCAGCAGCGGCCGCGGCGAGACGACCGAAGCGGATATCATTGTCCGGCCAATCCTGACCGTTCTCGTCGCCATAGGGATTGCCAGGGCGATCGTAGAGTTGGTCGCAAAGAAGCACGTAGACCGGCAGCCCGTCGCGTGTCGACGATCGCCCGAGCGCGCAGGCCGGCATCTCCGCGAGCGCCTCGCATTGGCCAACGATGTCGATATGGGTGAGTTGTTCGATCACGTCCCGATAGCCGGGCAGCATGATCCTGACGTCGGTATGTGAGCGAAGTGCTCTGGGAAGAGCAGCGGAAACGGCGGCCAGTCCGCCCACCCGGACGAAGTCGTCCATCTCGGTCGTAACGAACAGAACCCTCAAGAGATGCCCTCGATCAAGCCCCATGGAATGCCTATGCAAGAAAAGGTCCAAAGTAACCATCAGCCGGAAAGCGAAGGACCGTGAGAACCGTAAGGGCGAAACGCTTTCGGCGAACTACGGTTCGATTTAGGGTGCCACCGCGCCGTGCGCCATGACTGATAATCCGTAAATCCAATACGGACGCGAGGTCGATCTCGCCGGGACGCTGCTGCGCGAATGAGGAAACTCCGGGAATCAGGGAGCTGTGCGTGACGATAGGCGAAAACGATGAGGGGAATTTGACAGGAGCCTTCGCAGGCCTTCGGGTGCTCGACTTTTCGACCACCATTGCCGGTCCACATTGTACGCGGATGCTCGCGGACATGGGCGCCGAGGTGATTAAGATCGAGTCAGGTGAAGGTGAAACGATGCGCACCCGGCCGCCGGTTCGCAGCGGCTGCTCCTCTACCTTCGGCCAGCTCAATGTCGGCAAGAGGAGCGTGGTGCTCGATCTGAAATCGCCGGCCGGTCTCGAGGCGGTGCGTCGGCTGGCGGCCACGGCCGATATCCTGGTCGAGAATTTCCGCCCGGGCGTGATGCCGCGCCTGAAGCTGGATTACGCGGCGCTCGCGGGCCTCAATCCGCGATTGATCTACTGCTCGATCTCCGGCTACGGCCAGACCGGTCCATCCGCCGAATTGCCGGCCTATGCGCCGGTGATCCACGCGGCTTCCGGCTACGACATGGCGCATCTGGCCTATCAGCCCGGGCGCGACCGGCCCGATTACTGCGGCATCTACCACGCGGACGTGGTGACCGGCGCTTATGCCTTTGGCGCGATCGCCTCCGCACTTTACCAGAGGGAGAGGACCGGGCGCGGCCAGCACATCGACTGCTCGATGCTGGAATCGATGCTGACGCTGACCTTGAATGAGATCCAATTGTCGCAGTTTCCCGTTCCGCTCCCGCCGCGACCAACCTTCGGGCCGGTCGAGAGCCGCGACGGCTTTGTCATGATCGCCATTGCCAGCGAAAAGACCTTTCAGAACCTGATGAAGGTGATCGGCCGTCCCGAATGGGTCGAAGATGTCCGCTTCGCGAAATATGCCGATCGCCGCGCGAACTGGGGCGCGCTGATGGATGGCGTCGAGGCCTGGTCGCGCGAGCTGACCAATGCGGAATGCCTGGCGGCGCTGAGCGCCGGTGGCGTGCCCAGCTCGGCCTATCGCACCGTCGCCGAGGCACTGAACGATCCCCAACTCGCCCATCGCGATGCCCTGGCGGAGGTCGAAGATGACGGCGGCACATTCAAGGTCGTCAATCTGCCGTTCCGCATGTCGGAAGCGAAGGTCGCGGCCGGTCGCCGTGCCGCGTCTCTGGGCGAGCATACCGATGCGGTGTTGAAGGAGGTCGGCCTCGCGTCGATGCGCGTTGAGCAATCGCGCGAGTGATGCGTTCTGATCCGGATAGGCATGAGCGCGGCGTTCAGCGGCGGCCTTGCCGCTCAACAGATTTCCGTCCAATGTCCGCGAACGGTATCAACCAGGTCCGGAACAACCGGACGTGCGGCAGGAGGAAACACCGCAGGGCCCGCCGATGGCTCTCCCCGCGGCCACGTGTCTTCTCCGGCCATCTGTCAGCCTGCGCTCGTCTCCCATGCGCAGCGCGACCGGAGGGAACATGAAGAGTTTTAAGGTCACCGATTTCAACGCGCCGCTGCACGAGATCGACGAGCCGACCCCGCAGCCCTCGGGCACGCAGGTGCTGGTCAAGGTCAAGGCAGCCGGCGTCTGCCACAGCGATCTGCACATCTGGGAAGGCGGCTACGATCTCGGCCACGGCCGCAAGCCGCTGTCCCTGAAAGACCGCGGCGTGTCGCTGCCGCGGATCATGGGCCACGAGAGCGCGGGCGAGGTCCTGGCCTTCGGCCCGGAGGTGACCGAGGCCGACAAGGGTGGGCTCAAGATCGGCGATGTCGTGCTGGTCTATCCATGGATCGGCTGCGGCAAATGCGCGACCTGTCTCGCCGGCGACGAGAATATGTGCCTGAAGCCGGCCTCGCTGGGCGTCTATTGCGACGGCGGCTATGCCGACCACATGACGGTGCCGCACCCGCGCTACCTGCTCGACCTCAAGGGACTCGATCCGGTCACGACGGCGCCATACGCCTGTTCGGGCGTCACCACCTACAGCGCGCTGAAGAAGGTCGAGAAGGATTTCGGCACGCCGATCGTGATCTTCGGCGCCGGCGGACTTGGCCTGATGGCGTTGTCGCTGCTGAAGGCGATGGGCGGCAAGGGCGCGATCGTGGTCGATATCGATGCCAAGAAGCGCGAGGCGGCGGAGGCGGCCGGCGCGCTCGCGACCGTCGACGGCAAGGCGCCCGATGCGTTGGAGCAACTGGTCAAGAAGGCTGGCGAGCCGATCCGCGCCGCGATCGATCTGGTCGGCAATGCCGCCACTGCGCAGCTCGGCTTCGACTGTCTGACCAAGGGCGGCAAGCTCGTGATGGTCGGCCTGTTCGGCGGCGGCGCGCCGTGGGCGTTGCCGCTGATTCCGATCAAGGCCATCACCATTCAGGGCAGTTACGTCGGCAACCTCCGGGAGACCCAGGAGCTGCTCGATCTTGTCAGGACGAAGAAGATCGCGCCGATCCCGGTGACGCCGATGCCGCTCGCCAGGGCCAATGACGCGCTTCGCGAACTGCAAGCGGGCCGTTTGGTCGGCCGCGCCGTGCTGACGCCGTAGTACTCACCCGCTCTTTCGTCATTGCGAGGAGCGCGAAGCGACGAAGCAATCCAGAGTCTCAACCTGGGCCCTGGATTGCTTCGCTTCGCTCGCAATGACGACCCTAACTCACTCGGATCGCGAAGAAACCATGCCCACCACCAATGCACTCCACATCGCAGTCCTCCCCGGCGACGGCATCGGCCCGGAGGTCATGGCGCCCGCGCTCGAAGTGCTGCGCAAGGTCGAAACCAGGGCGGGTCTTTCGTTCCGCTTCACGGAAGCCCAGGCCGGCGCCAACAACTATCTCGCCACCGGCGTGTCGATCGCCGACTCCACGATCCGGCTGTGCGAGCAGGCGGACGCGATCCTCCTTGGCGCCTGCGGGCTGCCGTCGGTGCGCTACCCCGACAACACCGAGATCGCGCCGCAGATCGAGCTGCGCTTCCACTTCGACCTCTATGCCGGCGTACGGCCGGCGCGGCTGATCCCGGGCGTGCCGAGCCCGATCGTCGGCGCCGCCGAGCGCGGCATCGACTTTGTCGTGATCCGCGAGTCGACCGAGGGGCTGTTCGCCTCGATGGGGAAAGGCGTGGTCACGCATGAGGATGCGCGCGAGACGCTCGTCATCACCCGCAAGACGTCGGAGCGGCTGTTCAACTTCTCCTTCAAGCTTGCCGCCCGCCGCAAGGCGCGCGGCCGCTCCGGCACCTTGGCTTGCGTCGACAAAGCCAATGTATTCAAGGCCTTCGCTTACTTCCGCAAGATTTTCGATGAGGTCGCTCACCTTCATCCGGATGTGAAGACGGACCATCTCTACATCGACGCTTGCGCTCTCATGTTGGTGAAGCGGCCCTGGGACTTCGACGTCCTCGTCACCGAGAACATGTTCGGCGACATCCTGTCCGATCTCGCCGCCGGTCTCGTCGGCGGCATGGGCATGGCACCCTCAGCCGACATCGGCGATCGTCACGCCGTGTTCCAGCCGTGCCACGGCACCGCGCCCGATATCATGGGGCAGGGCAAGGCCAATCCGACCGCCATGATCCTGTCGGCCGCGATGATGCTGGATTGGCTCGCCGACGTCAGCGGCATCGAAAGAGCCGCTGAAGCGGCCCAGCGGATCGAGCAGGCGGTCGACAAGGTCTATGCGTCCGGCCTCAAGCCGATCGAGTTCGGCGGCAGTGCCGGCACCGCCGAGGTGACCCGGGCCGTGCTCGATGCGCTGTGAATCCCTTTAGCCGTCCTCGTCAGAAGATCTGGGCGGTGACGACGGCATAGGCGATGAAGACGACGCTGAGGCCCCACACCATTCCGGCGATCCGGCCGCCCCGGCCGAAGGCGAGTTCGAGCGCGACATAGCTGAGGGTGCCCAGCGCCATGCCATTGATCAGATTATTGGTCAGCACGGTGACGAGCAGCATCAGGACAATTGGCACCGCGGTCGCGAGGTCGGTCATGTCGACGCGCGCAAACCCCTGCATCATCAGGACGCCGACCATGATCAGGGCCGGCGCGGTAGCCTGCGGCGGGACGATCACGAAGATCGGCCAGAAGAACAATGCCAGGCAGAAGAAGGCGGCCACCGTCAGCGAGGTCAGCCCGGTGCGGCCGCCGGCCTGCACGCCGGTGATCGACTCGATATAGGCGGTCACCACCGAGGTGCCGAGCAGGGGGCCCACGATCGAGGCCGTCGCGTCGGTCGCGAACACCGCCGTCGCGTTGGGGATCGACCCATCCGGGCGCCGCAGATTGGCGGCACCGGTCACGCCGATCAGCGTGCCGAGCGTGGAGAAGAACTCGGCGCACAGGAAATAGAAGAGCAGTGGCAGGGCAATGAGGAAATGGCTGACGAGATAGCCGATATCCATTGCTATGAACGTGCTTGCCGGCCAGCGCGGCCACGACAGCAGCGTCTGCGGCATCGAGGTGACCATCTTTCCGTTGGCACCGGGCACGACCAGCCCGATCAGGGTCAGAACCGCGATCGAGATGATCAGCGCGCCCGGCACGCGGCGGGCCACCAACACCGGCGTCAGCAGCAGGCCCGCCAATGTCAGCGCGACCGGCGGACTGCGCAGCGAGCCCATCGCGACATAGGTCGACTGGCTCGCCACGATGAAGCCGGCCCCGCGCAGCGCAATGAACACGATCAGCGTGCCGACCGCAGCCTGGATACCGATCTTCAGGGTCTCAGGAACGTCCCTGGCGGCACGCTCACGCAATCTCGTCAGGCTGAGGATCAGGAACAGGACGCCGGTGAAGGCGACCATGGCAAGCGCTCCCTGCCAGGGCATGCCCATCTGCTTGACGATGACATAGGTGAAAATGATGTTGGAGCCCATGGCGGGGGCGACCGCGAGCGGCAGGTTGGCCGACAGGCCCATCAGCACCGAGCCGAAGATCGCCGCGAGCGCAGTGGCGCTCACGAGGTCGGCGCGATCCATCCCGGCATTGGACATGATGGCTGGATTGACTGCGATGATGTAGGCCATCGCGGCGAAGGTGGTGGCGCCCGCCATGATCTCGCGGCCGATCGTGGTGCCGCGCGCGGTCAGCTTGAAGAAGCGGTCGAGCACGCCGCCGTCTTGAGCCGATGATCCTCCCGAAGCCGCTGCCACGGATGCCGCAGCGGGTTGCGCCTTCGTCATGTCCTGCATCGCGGTCTCCGTCCTTGCGCGGTCTTTCGACGCCTGATCACCACACCACCGGGTGGGTCTTGCCGGTCTGCACGTTGATGAAGCCGAGCGGTGCCTGCTCGCAGGGGGCGACCAGGACCCAGCTCCAGGGCGCGCAGGTCAGGGTCGCGAACATCAGCCGCTCGGGAAAGCCGGGATACCAGCGCGGCCGGAACGTCGGCTCGTACATCCAGTCGACCTTGCGGCCTTCGGCGTAGAGGGCTTGCATCTCCGCATCGAGCGCCTCGGCGGAACGGCAGCTCATGAGACCGCCAACCTCGAAGCGGACGGTAGCCGCGAGTTCGCCTTCGCGCACGAGCGCCCAACCGCCCTGCTGGGCGACGAGCGCGTTGACGGCCTTGGCCATCGCTGCATCCGACGAGCCGACCACCCAGATGTTGTGCTTGTCATGGGCGACCGAGCAGGCCAGCGCCGTCTCCGGCGTGCGCGGGCCGCAGCCCTTCCAGAACATCTTCGACACCCGGCCATCGCCCGAGAAGCGATCGACAATGGCGAATTTGGTGATGGCGAGGTTCTCGTCGCGCTGTACGGCGCCGTCACGCACGGGCAATTCGAACGAGTAGAAATCGGGATGCCAATGGAATGGGCGGATCACGGCCGCCTGCATCGTCGTGCGCCCGGCGGCAGCCGGCAGCGCGAAATCCTCCGGCATGATTTCGCGCTTGATGTTGATCGTCTTGGTGGCCCAGTCCGGCCAGGCGATGCGGGGCACCTCGCCGAGATAGCGCGTCCCTTCTGAGACCTGGCGGCCGTCGGCCCAGACCTCCGCGATCATGAGGTTCTCGACGTCCGACAACAGCACGACGTCACCGAATCGGCCGGGCGCGAGGCTGCCGACGAACGGTGTCAGCCGCATATGCCGTGCGGGGTTGATGGTGAGGCATTGGATCGCGATTTCCGGAGCAAGACCGGCCTCGATCGCGACGCGCGCATTGTGATCGCTGGCGCCGAGCGCCAGCGTGTGGCTGGCGCTGCGGTCGTCCGTGGTGAATGCGATCTGCGACCAGTCCTTAAGGCCCTTCTTCAGCAGCCAGGCGACGATCTCGGGCATCGCGTAGATGCGCAGCTCGATGAAGAGACCGCGGGTCAGCTTGTCCCAGGTTTCCTCCGGCGTCTGCACCTCATGGTCGGAGGCAAGGCCGGCGGCGGCGAAGGCGTTGATCTCCGGCAGCTCGCGCAAGCCCGAGGCATGGCCCTCGACGACCCCTCGCGCCGCGAAGGTCGCGCCGATCATGCTCCAGAGCCGCTCATAGGAGGGATTGTCCGGATTCCAGACTGCCGGCCAGTCCATCACCTCGTCGAGGCCGGTGACCATCAGGCTCTCGCGCATGAAGCGCGCCTGCTCCGCGCCGCCATACCAGCCGCCACCCCACTCATAGGCGGTGGGCGGCACTGCTGAGCCCGGCTGCGGAAAGATCTTCAGCGGCGAACCACGGCGGCGCGCTTCGAACCAGAACTCGAGATTGCGTACCCCATTGACGTTCGAGAATTCGTGGCTCGCCTCGCAGGTCCAGGTATTGCCGCGCGGCAGGACCAGGGCTGCCTCCCATTCGGGGGTCAGATGCGAGCTCTCGATGTGCTTGTGCACCTCCCCGAAGCCGGGCACGGCAGCGAGATCCGGCCGATGCACGCGTTCACCCACCTCGCCCGGAAAGCTTCCGGCCGGGCCGACCCAGGCGATACGCCGTCCCTTGAAGACGATCTCCTGATCTTCGCTCCAAGTGCGGCTGTGCACGTCGAGCAGGCGGCCGACCTGCAGCGCGCGGCAGGCGGGACGACGGCCCAGCGCGGTCAGGACCAGATCCTGGCGGAGCCGGACCTCCTGCGTGGCATCGATCAGAAGGTCGTCTGCAGTGTCCGGCACGAGCACCATACCAATCGTCCTTGCTATGCCTATGGCTTGGCCGCCCGGCCTTTGCGCGATGATGCGTCGGCGGCAGGCGTCGCCTGCTTCGCAGCAGCCGCATCCCGCCGGCGAACGTTCTTCAGGAGTGTCGTCGTCGCCCATTCGATCGCGTCGGCGATCTCGGCGCTCGACATGCCGAAGTCCTCGCGCAGCGCATTCCAGGCCAGCGTATTGTTGAGATAGGCGGCGAGGGCCTCGGCCTGCCGGGCCTCCTTCGGCGCCAAATTCCTGACGAGCGGGGCCATCGCCTTGCGATGCTGCCGGATCACGCGGCGGCGGAATTCCGCGCGCATGGAGCGGCCGGCACGTGTCAGCGCCAGGGCGCGCGCGAGCTGCGGATGTCGGTCGTAGCGCCGGCACAGCTCACGGAAGGTCGTCGGCAGTTCGTCCGGCGTGCTGAACGGGATGTAGCCGAACACGCTGTTCTCGATCCATTCGGCGGCTGCTTCCATCAGCTCGGCGCGGTTCTTGAAGTGACGGTAGATGGTCCGCTCGGCGATGCCGGCGCGCCTTGCGACGGCGGCCATGGACGTATCGTCGGCAGCCTCGTCCTCGAGAGTCTCGACGAACGCCGCGACGATGCGTTGCCGTGTCATGGCGGCGTATTCGTCCCGGACATTGGTCGGATGTCGCTGAACTGCACTCATGTCAGAAAACTGACATCTGTGCCCGCAGGGCGGCAAGACGATTTTGCGGGCACGGGCGCCGCAAAATGAAGCGCCGCTTTTGCGTCAGGAGCGGCGCGCGGGGAGCGGCTCACTCCCGTTGGACTGCGGCTTGCGCTTTCCTGCGGAAGCGAGGTGGCCCGTCGCGGTGGTCTTCGGAATCAATGAAAGCGTCGCCCGTGAGCTTGATCGCCCATGGCGCGCCGGCTCTCATCCCTCGGCAACTTGGCGTCGCCATCTCGGCGCCCGAGCGGCGCGATCGATATCGCGAAGGGAGTGATCGGGCGCTTTGAGGTCGATGGAGCTCGGCGCGCCGGTAGCGCCGATTCATCTCGCGTTACCATCAATCATGAGGCGTAAGCGGTCACACGGGGGGGGCCAAGCGCCGGACTCCGCAAAATGGTCGCCGCAGCAGCAAAGGCCGCCGGACTGCCGAATGGGCGTCAGGCGAATGACTCCGATGAAACCTAGGGGACGTGACGCCAAAGCTGGCCATTGCGGCCGATAAGGCCGGGGGAGCCCGGCCACTATGGCTTGTCGTCTTGTCAAATGGCTCATCCCGCCGGATGGCCTGTCTTATCGACACCGATGCAGTGAACTCGCTCGAGTTAGCATCATGCTCGGCGCCCCCAAGTCGCGCCCTCGAGCGAAACTACTTCACTGGCATGAGGTGGTCGTATCTGACGACGTCAGATACGGCTCTATTCTATTCCTCGTTGGCCGCGATCGATTCCATCAGGGCCACCAGCTGACGCTGCACGGTCTGGTCCTTGATCTTGCTGTAGGCGCGTAGCAACCGCAGGCTGAAAGCGCTGTCCAGAAACAGGAGGCTCTCGACCTCACGCGCCTTGCCGTCGCCGTCATAGAAGAAGGTGACGGGCACATCGAGCGCGTTGGCAATCTGCTGCAGACGCGCAGCGCCGACGCGATTGACGCCCTTCTCGTACTTCTGAACCTGCTGGAAGCTCACCCCGAGCTTTTCGCCGAGTTCAGCCTGCGAGATCTTTTGTTCCACGCGCCGCAGCCGAATGCGCTTACCGAGTTCAATGTCAGGTTTGCCGGCACTGCGCTGTTTCATTTTTTTTGCCGCTGATTTGTTCATTCGAGTGTTACCGTCCTTCAGTTGAAAATCCCCCGAACAGATGGGTCAGGGGTTCACCCATATATACTGTTTTAAGTTGTTGTGGATGGATGAATTCGTCCTTGAACCACGGGTATTTGCCGGGGTTAAAGGCCTCCACAAGCCAGTCGATCATGTGCCGCACCCTAGGGATGCGGCCGCTTGTCGCATGATACGTCAGCCAGATATCGTAAGACCAGCGCAAATCAACCTCAAGAGGTATAATCTTCCCGCCTAGCGCACAGGCATAGGTCGGAAATACCCCGATTCCGGCCCCATGGGCGACGGCCCAGTAGTTTGCACTCGAGACATTCGTCCTCATCCCTATCAGGTCACGCTGATCATGACCGGGAAACAGGCTCACGAAGGCTTCGTTCGCAGCGGCTTCATCCGCGACCTGCAACACCATGCGGTGTTTGGCGAGATCGTCAACCGTCTTGGGCGAGCCGTGTGTTTCCAGATATTTCCGGCTCGCAAAGAACATCAGGTGCATGCGGCCGAGCCTGACCAGCTTGACGTCGAGCGCAGCAGGCCGTGACAGATGAATGGCGACGTCGGCCTCATGCCGCGACACGTCGGCAGATCGCATCGCGCAGTGGAGATCGATCGAGATATTGGGAAACGATTGTTGAAATTCGACCAGGCGCGGCGCGAGCCAGAATGTGCCGAGTCCTTCGGTCACGGCGACCCTGACCTCGCCGGAGGCCGCGTTGGCGACGCTGTCGCCGGCGCGCAGGAGCTCGAAGGCGGCCGCCTCCATGCGTTCGACCGCGGACACCACCAGGGCGCCCTCATCGGTCAGTCTGGCGCCATGCACGTCCCGGGTGAATAGTGTCGCGCCGACCTGACGCTCGAAATCATCGATGCGACGGCGCACCGCATTGATGGAGAGGCTGAGCCGCTCGGCGGCCGAGCGGAAGCTCCCTGCGCGCACGACCTCCAGGAAAATGCGTGCGGCGTCCCAGTCGTGCAAGCTGGGAAGTGGCAGCTTGCCGATCGCGACCTTAGGTGGTCCGGATTTGCCCGCCAGGCCGCGCAGTGGCGGTCTGCCCAGGGCGGGTCCTCCGCCGCTATCAGCGATAGTCGAATCGCCCGGCACAAGCCCCGGTCCCGCAGCCTCTGCAAAGCCCGCCGCATCCAGCGCGGGCTGGTCTGGACCATCGGTCCGGTGTTCCTCCTGAGGAACGCCCCGTTCCCTTGCAAAGCGCATACAAGCCGTCTCCGCCTGATAGACTGATAGACGCCAAAATACGGACATGGTTGGTTCCGCGCCATGGATTTTGAGGCCGATGTTGGCCGATCTGCCATGCCGGAACGAGAGATGTGTGATCTTGGCCGTACCGTCATACCGGTCGCGGCCAGCCTGCCGGTGTGGCGAATGACGGGATCTTACGCTGGTTTTGACCAGGGATGCTTTTTATCGAGCTGCAACGAAATGGTATTCGAAGGAGATGGCGCGACATGCTATCGTGCTGAACGGTTTGTCAGGTCGACCGACTTGAAGTCGATCGACATGGGCCGTCAGGCTTTGCACCGAGCGTTCGATCCGTGCGTCCATGGGATGGTGGGCCTGTGGTGCGCGGGCAGGGAGAGGGTAACGCAAAGGTCGGAAGGGGCAGATATGCTGCGTCCGCGGGCCGTGCGCACCAACGGGATCAACCCACTTGTACTTCGTTATTGGCTAAAAACGGAATATGGCTGTGGTTAATTCAGACGAACAGATGCTTGCTGTGCTTGCCACGCTTGAGCAGTGCCGCGCAGCGCTGGCCGCAGCAGGTCAGCGGGATACGGCGCATTTGGTTTCGGTTGCGGTTCTCGACCTCCGGATGAAGCTGAATGATCTCAGTGAGGAGGATTTGCAGGCCCTGTGCGACGAGATGGTCCAGGCTGACAATCCGAACAAGCTGCGCGATCCGAAACTTCAGCCGGGCCAGCGCCGGCGGCCGCTCCTGAGGCTCGTCAAGTAGATCACCACCATGTCTTGGACGCGTTGAATGGCGCGTTTGTGATCGGCGCAACCGGTCCCTTTGGCTGAAGCCCGGTTGAAATGGCTGATAACCCGGTTCACAGGGGCGATGTGGCCGGCCCAACTGTCCGCGCATTCTCTTGCGTATTTCCTGCATCGGCTGCATGACGCGGCGTAGCGCCGGCTGCTGGCGTTCGGCCCCGGCGAGGACTTTGCAGGTACCGCATGATTCAAAACGTGTCGATTCCGGCTGCGCTGATCGCGGGCCTCGTCAGCTTCCTCTCGCCCTGCGTGCTGCCTCTGGTCCCGCCCTATCTGGTCTATCTGACCGGTGCAACGATTGAGCATATCGAGAGCGACGAGCCCCCGGCAGTTTCACAACGCGCCGTGATGATTTCGGCCGCGCTGTTCGTGCTCGGCTTCTCCACCGTCTTCGTCATGCTGGGCGCGAGCGCCTCGCTGATCGGAGAATTGATCCGGACCTGGTCGCAGGAGCTTTCGATCCTGGCCGGTATCGTCATCGTGGTGATGGGCCTGCACTTCCTGGGGCTCACCCGCATCAGCCTGCTGATGCGTGAGGGACGCTTGCCGATTCCAAAGCCCGTCGGACTCTGGGGGGCCTATGTGATGGGGCTTGCCTTCGCTTTCGGCTGGACGCCCTGCATCGGCCCGATCCTGGCCGCGATCCTGTCGATTGCGGCAGCCGAAGCCACCGTCGCGAAGGGCGCCGGCCTGCTCGCGGTCTATTCGGCGGGGCTCGGAATTCCGTTCCTGATCGCAGCCTTCATGATCGAGCAATTCTCCACGCTGCTCGCGCGGATGCGCGGCCACCTCGTCAATATCGAACGCGCGATGGGCGTCTTGATGATCGTCACCGGCATCGGCTTTTTGACCGGCGCGGTGTCGAGCTTCAGCATCTGGCTCCTGGAGACTTTTCCGGCCCTGCAGAGGTTCGGCTGAGACCGCTCACTGCTCCCCGGGGCACTGCTCCAAATCACTGCTCCAAATCACTGCTCCAGGGCGCAAGTGATGGTGTAGACCACGCCGCGCGGCAGGAAGTCGACCGTGGCCTCGCCGCCGAGCTGGTCGCGGGCGCTGCGCTCGATCAGCCGCGAGCCGAATCCGCGCCGGATCGGCGCGGCCACCACGGGGCCGCCGGATTCGCGCCATACCATCCTGAGCTTCGGGGCTTGCAACTTGGTCACATCCTTGTCGAGAAGCAGATCCCAGGAGAGATCGACCGTCCCGCTGTCGTTGGAGAGCGCGCCATATTTGGCGGCGTTGGTCGCGATCTCGTGCACGATCATCGACAGCACGAGGGCGAGCCGCGGCGACAGCGGCACCTGAGGGCCGGACATCTTGAAGCGATCGGGGCTGCTCAGCTGGTAGGGCTTCAGCACGCGCCTGATCACGTCGTCGAGTTCGGAGCCCTGCCATTTCTCTTTGCTGAGCAGGTTGTGCGCCTCGGCGAGCGCGCCGAGCCGTCCCTCGAATTTCTCGCGCTCCGTGCGGCTCGCACTGCGGAAGGTCTGCACGGCGATCGCCTGCAGGATCGCCAGCGTATTCTTGACCCGGTGATTGAGCTCCTCGATCAGGAGGTCGTGCAGCATTTCGCCGCGTGCGATCGTGGTCGCCATCCGCACCGCGAAGGCGAGCCCGATGGCGAGCAGCACGCCGCCGATCAGGCTGGTGACGGCGAGGTTACGCCACAGCGGCGCAACCAGCGAGTGTTCGGCAACCCCAGCGCCGATGATCCAGCCGGTGAGTGCGGAATGGGTAAAGCTCGACATCAGCGGCACGCCGTCGAGCGAGACGCTCGACAGCGTTGCTTCCTGCCGTTGCATCATCGCTTCGTATACGGAGTCGGACGCGCGCTTGCCGATCGTATCAGCGGGATTGGGAACGCGGGCGAAGACGATGCCGTCACGGTCGAGCAGTGACAGCGTCCAATCGGTGCTCGGTTGCTGCTTTTCCAGCATGGTCTGGAACATCGCGATCGGCGGACTGAAGGAGATCTCGTAGATTACCTCGCCGTCGCGAAACACCGGCACCTCCACTGTCACTACCTGTTGTCTCTTCATGGCGCCGAAGAACAGGTTCGAATATTGCGGCTGCCGCGTCCTGAAGACCTGTTCGACGATCTCCCGGTTGTTGCGCGCAGGCAGGCTTGCCGTATCGGTCGTTGCGGAGGAGAACAGCTGATGTCCGTCGCGGTCGCAGACGAGGATGGTGCCGTCCTTGCCGTACTGCTCGAGGAAGCCCATCGCGATCGGGCGGAAGCGTTCGAAGTCGCCAGACTTCAAAGCATCGGTGAGCGCGAGGACCTGCACTCCTCCGGTCATCCTCTGCATCTCGGCATCGAGCGTCAAACGGATGCTGTGCACCGTGTCCAGCACGCGTTGCCGGGCCTCGTTGCGGTCCTGTACGTAGTTGTGGAAGACGATGCCACCTGCGAACACGATCAAGGGTAGCGTGGTCCCTGCGACCAGGAGGGCAAGCCGGACGGGCAGGGAGAGCTTCGGCAACGGTGTTCCGTTTCTAATTGCCCCCGATGCGCCCATGGGTGCGGCGACAGGAGACCTTGAGGCATCAGGTCCAGCACGCGCTGGTCTCAAGAAGGCTGCAGGATATCATGCCGGCGCGGCTGCCTCAGCAACACATGTTGCGGCGGGCAGCCGTTCACATCATCGTCAGCATAGGAGGGGCGATCACCATTCGCCAAGCGCTTTACCGCGCAGATGGCAGGTTCCGCGCGCGCCGCCGTTGCAACATTTCTGGTGCTGTCGATCAAAGATTGCTATCTGTGATCGCGGCGTAGACCATGGTACGCAGCTCGCGCCGGATCGGATAGGCGCTCGACGGCAGGACCTGGGTCATGAAGATCGTGATCAGCTCCTCGGCGGGATCGATCCAGAATGCGGTGGAGGCCGCGCCGCCCCAGGCATATTCGCCGGCGCTGCCCGGGATCAGTGTCTTTGCTGGGTCCATCGTGACCGAGAAGCCGAGTCCGAAACCGATGCCGTTATAGGCTGCCTCCGCGAACATCGAGCGCGACATCGCCGGCAGGTCGACGCCACCGGGCAGGTGGTTGGACGTCATCAGCTGCAGCGTTTTCGGTCCCAGGAGGCGCACGCCGCCCAGCTCGCCGCCCTTGATCAGCGCGCGGCAGAAGGTGAGATAGTCAGACGAGGTGGAGCAGAGGCCGCCGCCGCCCGAGATGAAATCCGGCGGTGACAGGAACGTGCTGGTGGCCGGGTCGTCCTGCAGCGTGAGGCCGCCTTTGCGCTCGGCGGCATGGAAGCTCAGTCCGCCGCCCGCATCGGCCGAATAGCATGCGGCGAGCCGGTGCGCCTTGGCGGCCGGTACGTGGAAATCGGTGTCGCTCATCCCGAGCGGATCGAAGATGCGTTCTTTCAGGAATTGCTCGAACGGCTGGTCGGCGATCTTGCCAATCAGGTAGCCGATCACGTCGGTCGAGACCGAGTAGTTCCAGGCTTCGCCCGGGGAGAATTCCAACGGGATTTTTGCGAGGTCTGCGATCATCGACTGCATCGTACCGGCCTTTTCCACCGCGCCGATCTTCGCCTCCCGATAGGCTGCGTCCACGTTGGAGCGCTGCTGGAAGCCGTAGGTGAGGCCCGATGTGTGCCGCAACAGATCGACGATCTGCATCGGCCGGGCCGGCGGCCGGGTCACGAAGGCGGGCGCGGTGCCCGCGACGAACATGCCGAGGTTTTTCCATTCCGGAATATATTTGGCGACGGGGTCGTCGAGCGCGACCTTGCCTTCCTCGAACAGCATCATGAAGGCGACCGAGGTGATCGGCTTTGTCATCGAGTAGATGCGGTAGATCGTATCGTCCTTGACGGGCACGTTGCGCTCGACATCGGCAAGCCCGATCGAACTCATATGCACCACGTGGCCGCGTCGATAGACCAGCAGCTGGGTGCCCGGGAAGCGGCCGCTGTCGACATAACGGGCCTTCAGATGTGCATCGATCCGCTCGAGTGCAGCCTTGGACATGCCAGCGGATTCGGGGACGGCGGTCGTGGGGGCAAGCATCGGGGCATCTCCATCCGTCGTGCGGGTTTCGTTGGGGTCTCTTCTTCGCGACATGATCTTGATAGCCGAAAACCGGCTACCATTCCAAGGGAGCCAGCTTACAGAGGTAGCATGCCTGGTGTAGCCTTGACGCAAGGGAGGACTGCCAATGACCCAATTCAACGAAGCCCAGCTCACTGAGGCCGTCGTCGCCAGCTTCGAGCGCACGCCGGATGCGCGGACGAAATTCCTGCTGCAGGAATTGGTGAAGTCGCTGCACGACTATGTCCGCAAGACCAATCCTACCTTCGACGAATGGGCGAGTGCGGTCGATTTCCTGACCCGCACCGGGCAGAAATGCACCGCGAGCCGGCAGGAGTTCATCCTGCTGTCCGACGTGCTCGGCGTGTCCATGCTGGTCGATGCGGTCAATCATCGCGAGCGCGGAGGAGCCACCGAGACCACCGTGCTCGGCCCGTTCTATGTCGGCGAGCACAAGGTCATGGCTCATGGCACGGATATCTCTGGAACGAGCGTGGGTGAGAAGATGTTCGTGCAGGGCCGGGTCACGGATCCCGCCGGTGCGCCGGTCGCGGGCGCGGCGGTCGACGTATGGCACGCCGACGACGAAGGCTTCTACGATTCGCAGCGGCCGGCCTATGAGACGGAGGGGCCATCCTTGCGGGCTCGCTTCATCACCGACTCCGACGGCCGCTTTTTCTTCCGTACCATCCTGCCATGCAGCTATCCGATCCCGACCGATGGTCCTGTCGGTGAAATGATCCTCTATGCGCAGCGCCATCCGATGCGGCCGGCGCATGTGCATTTTCTGGTCGATGCCAAGGGTTACGAGCCTCTCATCACCCACGTCTTCATCGGGGGCGACAAATATCTCGACAGTGACGTCGTGTTCGGCGTGAAGGACGAACTCATCGCGCAGGTCGAGCGACGCACGGATCCGGTGATGCCGGACGGCGAATCCGTCGCCGCGCCTTGGCATTTGATGACCTATGAATTCCGCATGAAGGCCGGGGCCGGGATTGCGCCGAAACCGTTGGGCGCAACGGCTGCCGAGGCGGCGGAATAGCCGGCGAGTTAACTGCCCACTTCTTGTGCGTTGCACAGGAGGTGGGCGAATCGCAAAATTTGGGGGCGCCTCTGATCGGCTGACCTGTTTTTAGGCAGCTATAAGTAATTGATTTCTTTTAAAGACCTCTCTCCGTGGTCGCTGGCACGAAGCTTGAATGAAAGAGCTTGCAGACGCCACCGACGCCGTCGCTGAGCTCACATCACCCGACATTTGAAATCGCCAGCCTGGGGCCTCCCCAGAGCGTGCACCCGTGCGTGCGCGCGTGTGAAGGACATCTCGCATGAGCCAACAGAACCCGACCTGGATCTCGGATTGGAATCCGGAGGATGAGACGTTTTGGAATAAGACGGGCAAGATCATCGCCCGGCGCAATCTGATCTGGTCGATCGTCGCCGAGCATATCGGCTTCTCGGTGTGGCTGATCTGGTCGATCGTCGCGACCAAGCTGCCGCAGGCGGGCTTTCATTATTCGACCGACGAGTTGTTTCAACTGGTCGCGCTGCCCGGCTTGATCGGGTCTCTGATGCGCTTCCCCTATACGTTTGCGGTGACCACGTTCGGCGGCCGCAACTGGACCATCTTCTCCGCCTCGATCCTGTTCATCCCGACACTGGCGCTTGCGTATTTCGTCAGCCATCCGGAAACGCCGTTCTGGCTGATGCTGCTGGTCGCTTCGACCGCCGGCCTCGGCGGCGGCAACTTCGCCTCGTCGATGACCAACATCTCCTTCTTCTATCCCGACCGCATGAAGGGCTGGGCGCTCGGGCTGAATGCGGCCGGCGGCAATATCGGCGTATCCAGCGTGCAGCTGCTGACCCCGATCCTGATGGGCCTCGGCCTCATCAATCTGTACCAGGCCAGTCCCGTCAGCGGCGTCTACCTGCAGAATGCCGGCCTGATGTGGGTGCTGCCGATTGCGATCGCGGTGTTCGGCGCCACCTTCTTCATGAACAACCTGACCTCAGCCAAGGCCTCGATCAAGAACCAGCTTGCGATCGTCAAGCGCAAGCACACCTGGATCATGTCGTTCATCTATATCGGCACGTTCGGGTCCTTCATCGGCTATTCGGCGGCGTTTCCGCTGCTCATCAAGACGCAGTTTCCGGCGATGACCATCGCAATCGCCTTCCTCGGCCCGCTGGTCGGCTCGCTGTCGCGTCCGCTCGGCGGCCTGCTGGCCGACCGCATCGGCGGTGCCATCATCACCTTCTGGAACTTCATCGCGATGGTGGCCGCGACGATCGGCGTGCTCTACTTCGTCGGCGTCAAGGACTTCACCGGCTTCCTGGTCTCGTTCCTGGTTCTGTTCGTCACCACCGGCATCGGCAACGGTTCGACCTACCGCATGATCCCGTCGATCTTCCGCGAGGAAAATCTGCACAAGGTGAAGGGCCAGGGCGATGCCGCACGTCTTGCGGCGTTGAAGACCGCGAGCATCGAGAGCGGTGCGGCGGTCGGCTTCATCGGCGCGATCGGTGCGGTCGGCGGTTATTTCATCCCGAGCGGCTTCGGCAAGTCGATCGCGGCGACCGGCGGCCCGCAGACTGCGCTCATCGTCTACCTCTCCTTCTACGCAGTCTGCCTGGCGCTCACCTGGTGGTTCTACCTGCGCCGCGCGCCGGAAACCGCCGGCGCGCCGAGCCTTGCGGAAGCCCGCATCTGACGCTGCGGGGCGGATGGTGGCTCGACCACCATCCGCTTCGTCTGACGAATGGCCTTTCCTCAAACCATTGGATCGCCCAGATGACGCCTTCACAGATCACGCTGCTCCAAGACAGTTTCGCCAAGGTCGCGCCGATCTCCGATCAGGCCGCCATGATCTTCTACGACCGGCTCTTCGAAGTCGCCCCGCAGGTGCGGGCCCTGTTTCCCGACGATCTCACCGAGCAGCGCAAGAAGCTGATGGCGACGCTTGCGGTGGTCGTCAACGGTCTCACCAATCTCGAAGCCATCCTGCCGGCGGCAAGCGCGCTCGCCATCCGTCACGTCGACTACGGCGCCAAGCCGGAGCACTATCCGGTGGTCGGTGCGGCCTTGCTCTGGACGCTGGAGAAGGGCTTGGGCGATGCCTGGACGCCGGAGGTCGCGGACGCCTGGACCGCGGCTTACGGCACGCTGTCGAACTACATGATTGCGGAAGCCTACGGCAACAAGCAGGCCGCGGAGTAAGAGCTTTGAGCGAACCGCTTGTCATCGTCGGCAACGGCATGGCCGCAGCCCGGCTGGTCGAGGAGTTGTCGAAGACTGCGCTCGGCCGCTATGCGGTCGCCGTGATCGGCGAAGAGCCGAGACTCGCCTATAATCGCGTGCTGCTGTCGTCGGTGCTCGCGGGCGAGGTCGGCTCGCACGAGATCGAGCTGAAGCCGGCGGCATGGTGGCGCGAGCGCGGCGTGACCCTGAAATATGGTGCGCGCGCCACCGAGATCGATGTCGGCCGGCGCGAGCTGAAGGTGGAGAATGACGAGAGCATCGCGTTCTCCAAATTGGTGCTGGCGACCGGCTCGTTGCCGATCCGGCTCAACGTTCCGGGCGCGGATCTGACCGGCGTGCACACGTTTCGCGACAGCCGCGACGCCGATATTCTTCTGGCCCTCGCGGCGCAGAAGAAGCGCGTGGTCGTGATCGGCGGCGGCCTGCTCGGGCTGGAAGCGGCCTACGGGCTCGCTCGTGCCGGGACACCGGTGACGCTGCTGCATCTGATGGATCGGCTGATGGAGCGGCAACTCGACCAGCCCGCGGCGGCCCTTTTGAAGTCGTTGGTCGAACGCAAGGGCATCGAGGTGCTGCTCGAGGCCAATACTGCGCGCATCGAAGGCGACGGCAGAGTGGAGGGCGTCGCGCTCGCTGACGGCCGCCGGATCGCGGCCGCGGCGGTGATCTTCGCCGCCGGCATCCGGCCGAACGTCGCGCTGGCCAAGGAAGCAGGTCTTGCCGTCAATCGCGGTATCGTCGTCGACGACCAGATGCAGAGCAGCGCGCCGGACATCTTCGCGCTCGGCGAATGCGCCGAGCATCGCGGCACCTGTTATGGCTTGGTCGAGCCGGCCCATGACCAGGCCCGCGTGTTGGCGCGGCATCTGGCCGGCGCAAGCGCGGCCTATGAAGGCAGCGTCGTCGCGACCAATCTCAAGGTCTCCGGCGTCTCGGTGTTCTCTGCCGGCGACTACATCGGCGCCGACGGCAGCGAGGCCATCGTGCTGAGCGATGTCAGGCGCGGCATCTACAAGAAGCTGGTGGTCGCTGAAGGACGGCTGACCGGCGCGGTGCTGATCGGCGACACCAGGGATGCGCTCTGGTATCGCGACCTGATCCGCGCCCGCGAGCCGGTCGCGCCGATCAGGACCGAGATGATGTTCGGCCGCGCGACGGCGCGGCCGCGCGCCGCGTGAAGAGGGACCACGCACGACCATGAACGCTGTCAATCCGAACCTGCGCGCGGTGCGCACCACCTGTCCTTATTGCGGCGTCGGCTGCGGCGTGCTCGCCAAGCCGGACGGCCAGGGTGGTGCCGCCATTGCCGGCGATCCGGCGCATCCGGCCAACCTCGGCCGGCTCTGTTCCAAGGGCTCGGCGCTCGGCGAGACGCTCACACAGGACGGCCGGCTGCTTTATCCGATGATCCGCTGCAAGGGTGTGATGGAGCGGGTCGCCTGGAGCGACGCGCTCGACCATGTCGCGCACCGGCTCAAGCACATCATTGCCCGCGACGGCGCGGATGCGGTGGCGTTCTATCTCTCCGGCCAGATGCTGACCGAGGATTACTACGTCGCCAACAAGCTGATGAAGGGGTTCATCGGCTCCGCCAATGTCGATACCAATTCTCGGCTGTGCATGGCGTCGTCCGTCGCCGGCCATCGCCGCGCCTTCGGCGCCGATACCGTGCCGGGCGCTTACGAGGATCTCGAGCTTGCCGATCTCCTGGTGTTCGTCGGCTCGAATGCGGCCTGGTGCCATCCGGTGCTGTACCAGCGCATGCTCGCCAACAAGCAGAGCCGTGGCGCCAAATTCGTCGTGATCGATCCGCGCCGCACCGACACCTCAAGCGAAGCCGACCTTTTCCTCGGCGTGAAGCCCGGCACCGACACCGCATTGTTCTCCGGCCTGCTCGTGCACCTCGCCGATCACGGCGCGCTCGACCGTGACTATATCGAGCGGCACACCAGCGGGTTCGATGATGCGCTCGCGCGGGCCCGCAGCATTGCCGGCAGCATTGGCGCCACCGCGCTGGCGACCGGCCTGTCGGAGCCGGACGTCGCGGCCTTCTTCAAGCTGTTCCGCGACACGCCCCGCGTCGTCACGCTGTATTCGCAAGGCGTCAACCAGTCGGCGCAGGGGACCGACAAGGTCAATGCGATCATCAATTGTCACCTTGCGACGGGACGCATCGGCAAGCCGGGCGCTTCCCCGTTCTCCTTGACCGGCCAGCCCAATGCGATGGGCGGCCGCGAGGTCGGCGGCCTCGCCAACCAGCTCGCCGCGCATATGGCCTTCACGCCGCCGGACATCGACCGTGTCAGGCGGTTCTGGAAGGCGCCCGATATCGCCACCCATGAGGGGCTGAAGGCGGTCGCGATGTTCGAGGCGATCGCGCGCGGCGAGATCAAGGCGCTGTGGGTGATCGGCACCAATCCGGCGGTGTCGCTGCCGGACGCAGACCTCGTCCGATCCGCGCTGAAGAAGCTCGAGCTGTTCGTGGTCTCTGAGAACGTGCGTTCGAACGACACCGTGAATGCCGGGCCGCATGTGCTGCTGCCGGCGCAGGCCTGGGGCGAGAAAAGCGGCACGGTGACCAATTCGGAGCGGCGCATCTCGCGCCAGCGTGCCTTCCTGGACGCTCCCGGCGAGGCCAAGCCGGACTGGTGGATGCTGAGCGAGGTCGCCAGGCGCTTGGGCTTCGGTGCTGCGTTCAACTACAGCTCCGCCGCGGATGTGTTCCGCGAGCATGCTGCGTTGTCGGCCTTCGAGAACGACGGCGCGCGCGATTTCGATATCGGCGCGCTGCGCTCGCTGTCGGACGAGGACTACGACGCGCTGGCGCCGGTGCAGTGGCCCGCGCGCGAAGGCACGCCGCCCTGGTCGCGCTTCTTCGCCGATGGCGGCTTCTTCACCAACGACCGCAAGGCGCGCTTCATCGCGCCGGAAGTGCCGGCACTGCGCACCGAGACCACGCCGGCGCGGCCGCTGCGCCTCAATACCGGGCGCATCCGCGACCAGTGGCACACGATGACGCGCACGGGCTTGAGCCCGCGGTTGGGCGCGCATCTGCCGGAGCCATTCGTCGAGGTGCATCCCGATGATGCGCTGAAATACGGCCTCGTGCACGACGGTTTTGCCCGCATCACCACCGATCACGGCCAATGTATCCTGAAGGTCGTCGTTAGCGAGCGTCAGCAGCGTGGCATGCTGTTCGCGCCGATTCATTGGAACGAGACCAACGCATCCCATGCCCGCGTCGGCGCGCTGGTGGGCTCCACGACCGACCCGTTCTCTGGGCAGCCGGAGTCCAAGGCGACGCCGGCGGCGGTCGCGCCTTACGAATATGTCTTCCGCGGCTTCGTGCTGTCGCGCACCGAACTCGCGCTGCCGCAGCACCTGTGGTGGGCGCGCGCGGCCGTCGCCGGAGGCTTCGGTTATCTGTTCGCCGACAATGGCGACCTCGCGCGCTGGCCAGCCTGGCTGAAGGCGCGCGCGAGCGAGGACCTCGCCGAATACATGGATTTCGGCGGCGGGGTCTATCGCGCGGCCTCCTTTACCGGCGGGCGCATCGAGACCTGCGTGTTCGTCGGGCCGGCGCACGACGCCGGCGATTGGAACGTCGTGAAGGAGATGTTCGCGGCGGCTTCGCTCGATGACGAGCAGCGCCGCATGCTATTGTCGGGACGGGCGCCCGAGGGAGCGGCGAGCGGCGGCCCGATCGTCTGCGCGTGTTTCGGCGTCGGCCGCAACACGATCTGCGACGCCATCGCTGCCGGCGCCAGGACGCCGGCTGCGCTCGGCGCTGCACTGAAGGCCGGCACCAATTGCGGCTCGTGCATTCCCGAGATGAAGCGGCTGATCGCGCAGGTGCCGGCGCAACCGCCGGGTCTTGCCGCGACGGGCTAGAACCTTGCCCGTCATTCCGGGCTCGATGGCAAAGCCATCGAGCCCGGAATCTCGACAGTGGCTTGCATCCATTTCTACAAGCTCGAGATTCCGGGTTCACGCTTCGCGTGCCCCGGTGACGTCGCTTTGATATCGCTGCAATCGACCTCGCGCAGCCTCTCCGCTATACGTTGGCCATGAAGCACAAAACTTTCGGCAGCGGCGGACCCGACGTCTCCGTCATCGGGCAGGGCACTTGGTATCTCGACCACGGCGATCGCAAGCGCGCCATCGCCGCCCTGCAACGCGGGCTCGATCTCGGCATGAGCCATATCGACACAGCGGAGATGTATGGCGATGCCGAGCTCGTCATCGCCGACGCCATTGCCGGTCGGCGCGACGAGGTGTTCCTGGTCTCCAAGGTGCTGCCGAGCAACGCCTCGCGCCGCGGCACCATTACGGCCTGTGAGCGCTCGCTGAAGCGGCTGAACACCGACCGGCTCGATTGTTACCTGTTGCACTGGCGCGGCTCCTATCCGCTCGCGGAGACGGTTGCCGCTTTCGATGAGTTGACACGCGCGGGCAAGATCCGCTCATGGGGCGTCAGCAATTTCGATGCCGACGATCTCGATGAACTGCTCGAGGTCGCAGGTCCCGGCCAGATCGCCTGTAACCAGGTGCTCTATCATTTGCAGGAGCGCGCGATCGAGCACGCGGTGATCCCCTGGTGCGGGGAGCATGGTGTCGCCGTGGTCGCCTATTCGCCGTTCGGTCATGACGATTTTCCGACGACGACGAGCCCGGGTGGGCAGGTGCTGCAGCGCATTGCGCAGGCGCATGCCGCGACGCCGCGCCAGGTGGCGCTCGCTTTCCTGACCCGGGCCTCCGGGCTGTTCGCGATTCCGAAAGCCGGCTCGCCCGAGCATGCAGCGGAAAATGCTGCGGCGGGAAGCCTCGATCTGGCGGCTGCCGAGATCGCTGCGCTCGATCGCGCGTTTCCGCGCGGGCCGAAGCCGCGCGGATTACCGATGCTGTAGTGCAGCATCGCTCACAGATTGTTACCGCCTGTTGCGCGGAGCAAACGCGCATATCGGCTGCCCGATTTCTACGGGTTGCCGCCGGCGTCCGATTGACGTCTTGTCGGGCCTTGCCCGAGTCGTTCACGTCACTGCAGTCAGAGGTTGATCGTGTCTCCGCCCCACGGCGCAGCCGCGAGGCGCGATAGCGCAGCGCTCCCCTTGCCCGAGAAGAAGCCGCAGCCGCGACGGCGCGCACCCGCGCGGGCCGACCGACCGTTCCGCGGCATCGCGCTGATCCTGCTCTCGACGCTGTTCCTCGCCACCTCGGACGTCACGGCGAAATATCTCACCAAGACGCTGCCGCCGATCGAGATCACCTGGATGCGCTTCGTCGTATTCGCTGCGATCATGATTCCGGCGATGCTGCCCGGCTCGCCGCTCTTTGCGCTGCGGACCACGCGTGTTCGGTTCCAGTTGCTGCGCGGCTTGGCGCTGCTCGGCTCCTCGATCCTGTTCATCAGCGGCTTGCGTTACCTGCCGATCGCGGAGGCGTCAGCCACCAGCTTCGTTGCGCCCTTGTTCGTCACGGCGCTGTCGATCGTCTTTCTCAGCGAGAAGGTCGGGCTGCGGCGCTGGATCGCGACCATGGTCGGGCTCGCGGGCGTCGTCATCATCCTGCGTCCCGGCACCGGCGCGTTTCGGATGGCGGCGCTGTTTCCGATCGCATCCGCTTTCGCCTGGGCCTGCACGCTGGTGATGACGCGCGTGATGAGCGGGCGCGAGCATGTGATGACCACGATGACCTATTCGTCGATCGCCGGCGTCTGCGTGCTATCGGCCCTGGTGCCGCTGGTCTGGGTGGCGCCGACCTGGCACGACGTTCTGTTCGGGCTATTGGTCGGCGTTGCGTCGACCACGGGACAGTGGATCGTGGTGCTGGCGTTCCGTTATGCGGACGCCTCGGTGCTGGCGCCGTTCTCCTACATCCAGTTGCTGTGGGCCAGCATTTTCGGCTTCGTCGTCTTTGGCGAGGTGCCGGATGCCTGGACCATCACCGGTGCGGTCTTCATCGTTTCCAGCGGTCTTTATACCGCCCATCGCGAGCGCGTCCGGCGCTCGCAGCTCTTGACCGTGGTTGGCGAGACTTCGCCCAATCCGTGAAGCCTGGAATGACTGCAAGCGGTTCGAGCTTGGATCGCTTTCGCTCCAATGCTACCTCTCGCCGGACAACAAGCCTCACGGGAGAACGCCGCCATGATCGCCTTGACGCCTGAAGCCGTGTTGCCGGACGACGGCACCAAGGGGACGTTGGTCGGCCGCGTTTGGCGGCCAGATGTCGAAGGCCCCGCTGTCGTTGCGGTGCGCGGCGACGGCGTATTCGACGTCACCGCCGCTTTCCCGACTGTGAGCACGTTGTGCGAACAGGGCGATCCGGCCGCTGCGCTGCGCGCCGCCAAGGGCGAGCGTATCGGCGATCTCGCCGCCATCCTTGCCAATACGCCGCCCGACAGGCGCGATTCCACCAAGCCGTGGCTGCTGGCGCCGGTCGATCTGCAGGTGCTCAAGGCCGCCGGCGTCACCTTTGCGATCTCGATGCTGGAACGCGTGATCGAGGAGCGGGCGCGCGGCAATCCGGCCTCGGCGGAGGCGATCCGCAAAGAGGTCGTGCGCCTCGTGGGAGACGATTTCTCCAAGCTCAAGCCAGGCTCGGATCAGGCGATGCACCTGAAGCAGGTGCTGATCGAGCAGGGCGCCTGGAGCCAGTATCTCGAGGTCGGCATCGGGCCGGACGCGGAAGTCTTCACCAAGGCGCCCGTGCTGTCGTCGGTCGGCACCGGCATGGATGCCGGGCTGCATCCGAAATCGACCTGGAACAATCCGGAGCCGGAGGTCGTGCTCGCGGTCTCGAGCGAGGGCAAGATCGTCGGCGCCACGCTCGGCAACGACGTCAACCTGCGCGACTTCGAAGGCCGCTCGGCGCTGCTGTTGTCGAAGGCCAAGGACAACAACGCCTCTTGCGCCATTGGCCCGCTACTGCGCCTGTTCGACGCGACGTTCTCGCTCGATGACGTCAGACAGATGGAGGTCGCGCTCGAGGTGAAGGGCGCCGACGGCTTCGTGCTCGACGGCCATTCATCCATCAGCAAGATCAGCCGCGATCCGACCGATCTCGTCGGCCAGACGGTCGGCCGGGTGCATCAATACCCGGACGGTTTTGCGCTGTTCCTCGGCACGATGTTCGCGCCGGTGAAGGACCGCGACGCGCCGGGGCAGGGCTTCACCCACAAACGCGACGACATCGTCACCATCGCAGCGCCTCAGCTCGGCAAGCTCGTCAACCGCATGCGCCCCAGCGACGAATGCGAGCCCTGGACTTTCGGCGTCGGCGCGTTGATGCGCAGCCTGGCACGGCGCAAGCTGATTTGACCGCCTCAAGCACGACCTGAGGCGAGTTGGCTCAGGCGAATTGTCCTGCGCCCTTGCGCAACCGGTCCTGCTGATTTGCCTGATCCGCGAGAACGGCACGCTGCGGCATGCGCGAAGGTGAATGCTCGCGATCGGCAGCAAGTGCGCCGCGCCGCGGTTCGTGCGGCCGCTGGGTGCGCATCTCCTCGTCAGCGGACTGTGTCGGCACCAGCGAAAGCACCTTCTCGAAAGGATCGATCGGCGTCTCGCTGCTGCTTTGTGGCTGAGGTCGCCGCGCCACCAGCGTCTTGAGCTTGCCGAGCAGGCCGGCCGGCTCCTCCGCAGGCGCCGACTCGAACGGATCGGCGTAGAAGGTCGCGCCGGCCTTCTCGACGAGACCGGCCAGTGCGCTCACCATGCGCGGCGAGCCGCAGGCATAGACCACATCGGATGCGGTCAGTGTCGGCATATGGGCCTCGATCCGACCGCTGCGAATGGACGGGTGATTGGCAGGTCCTTCCTCCACCGTCGGAATCACCGTGACGTTCGGCAATCGGGCCAGCTGCGCCAGCACCGGAGTCATGTAGAGCGCAGGCAGCCGGCGCGCGCCCGCGATCACGACGATCGGGCGCTCTCTGGATTCGCGCAAGGCAACGGAAGCGATGGCCCAGATCGGCGCGAAGCCGGTGCCGCTCCCGGCCAAGATCAGCCGGCCGGAGCCGCCGGGACGCAGGAACGCATGACCATAAGGACCCTGGATGCGCAGCCGATGGCCGGGCCTGATGCTGGTGCCGAGCGCCGACGTCAGCCGCCCGCCACGTACACGCTTGATGTTGAGATGGATGACGCGTCCGCCGATGCGGCCGTCGAAGGATGCGGTAGGGCTGTAGGCCCGTGCCGGAAAGCCGTTGAAGGTGAAACGGAAATACTGTCCCGGCAGATAGCTGATGCTCTTTTCCGGCGCGATCATGAGCTCCATGATGTCGGGTGCGAGCTCGCGCAAGCCGACGAGCCGAGCCCGGGCAGTGTCGATCTCGGGCACATCCTCCATTTCGACCTCGAGGTCGGAGACGACGCGCGCCTGACAGGCATGAACCATGCCCTGTGTATGCGTTTCGCCGCACACGGTCTGGCCCTTGGCGACGTGCACCATGCAGGTGCCGCAGGTCCCGGCGCGGCAGTCGTATGGAATCTCGACGCCGTTCGCCAGCGCTCCGTCGAGCAAGACATCGCCGGCACGGACCCGAAAGGTGCGGCCCTTGACCGAAACAGTCCTGAAATTGCTCATGGTTCACTCCTCAAATCGGGCGCAAGGACACGGCGTGGTCTGGGGCGTGCCTGCCGCGGCCCCGGATCACGCGACCTCGCGCGAGACGTCACGCTTTGCCTGGTGCTACACGAATGAGATTCTTGTTCGCCGTCGTCTCGAACCGGCCGGACCAGTAGGTCGACGCCATCACCGGGCGCTTCAACCAGCTCACCTTGGGCGCGCGGAGCACGATGAACCAGAAGAAGAACGGCGTGGTCACTAGATGTGAGACGAGCGGAAACCAGTCCGGCAGCAGAGAGGCCGGGCCGGGGAGACGGTACCAATAATAGGTGCTGACCGCGGCGGCCGCGAAAATGCGGTGCAGGGTGGCGCGCGCGTCGGGCTTGTGGCGCAGGACGTACTCGCAGCACTTGAAGACGAGATAGGTCACGACGCACGCAATCAGCGGCCAGGCGTAGGTGATCATGACCGCGTGGTTGTCCACCTCGTCCGGGGCATAATCCCTGACCTGGTACCAGCCCCAGACGAAGCCGGGAAAGCTCCCGACCAGGAAATTCCCGAGGAATTGCTGGAGCCTGTTGCCGCTGGTCACGGTCGGCGACAATTCGGGCGTCGAATCCGGGCACGGATTGCTGCATCCCTCGCACAGATTGCAGCGCGCATTCTTGAAGGTGAGCGCGGGGTTGGTGCCGTACAGCCGCTCCACCGGGTGGATGGGGCATAGCGAGGTGCACCAGCCGGATCGCATCTCGAACAGCGATCCCATCGTGAAGGCGATGACCGCCGCGGATAGCAGCATGATCGCCGTCAGCGGGCCGTCCACGTTCAAGCCGATGCGCCGCATGGGGACGACGACGAACAGCAGGATGACGCTGATCAGGCCGAGCCCGGCCGCACCCCATTCGGGCATCCTGATGTTGCGCGAGATGCCGAGCTTCTGCGGCAGCATGTGCATCGTCGCCATCGGGCAGACATTGCGCCACAGGCCGGGCGAGATCGTCACCAGCGCCGGCGCGATGGGGATCAGGAAATTCCACATCAGCGCGATGCCCGCGGCCGGCCAGAACAGTAGCAAGCCGACCAGGACCACGCCCACGGTGAACATGACGGATTGAAGCGCGACCCAGACGCGCCGGCTCTTGGGGCTTACCGTGCGACTGCTGGAAGCTGATTTCGGGCAATATCTCGTGGGTGCGACGCGCACGGCCATGTTGGCCTGTGAGAATGATCCTCGGCGCTGCCGCGGAGACTCGAATTTGGCTGACTGACGGGCGCTGTTGTTCTGCATTGCTGTCCAGGCGCGGGGTTTGACATCAAGAGCGCGCGACGGATCCGACACCGATAGCCTGCGGCTGATGGCCGCGCACACTCAACTGTGAAGCTAGTAGGAAGATGTGGCCGTTTTGGATGGCCATTATGAACATCCCGGGGCCTTGCTGCGGTCGGCCTGCGGCGGGTTGATCTGGATCAAACGGTCATCGATTTTTGATCCAGATCAATGCGCCGACGCGACGGAGCCGGCGGGCACATTGTCAGTGCCGCGCTCCCCATGGTCGCTCCCGTCGGATCTTGGTGATCCGGGTGCTGGCTGCGTGAGCGGGCCAAGCCTACGTCGACGGTGCATAGGCGCATGCACAATTTGCCCGTCGTGCCAGTTTGCCGCATAGCTGCGGCCTTGCCGTGTCGGGCAAATCACAACGATCATCTCGGTCATCCTGCTCGCGACGAAGAGGGCGTTTCGGCCAATCGTCACGAAACGTAGCGGCGGGGAGCGGTAGACGCGGATGGTGCGGAATGACGAGCGCGCCTGATGCGGACGGTCAAGTCGCGCGGTCCTGATACTCCGACGCTAGTATCCCGCGCAACGCGCGCAAGCGCGTTGTCGCGCACGGTGGCCAGAAAGCCCGGCGCACCGGGGAGAACGCGAAGCAGCCGTTAAAACTATCGCGCAGGGAAGGCCGGGATGTCTTGGCCGAACCTGTGGTGACTGCCGCCTGCTTTTTTTTCTGCAGGCGGGCCATGGGAGCGGCGAGCTCCCGGCCTTCCCTGTGCCCTCTCTTATGAGGGAGGGACAAACGAACTTGCAAAGCTCGGACGCAAATGCGCCGCGGGAATGAAAACGTATGTCTCGACGCCGTCATTGCGAGCGAAGCGAAGCAAGCCGGAGTGTTGCACAGCGGCTGGACTGGATTGCTTCGTCGCTTGCGCTCCTCGCAATGACGACAGCGGAGATCGTGGCCGGCACCTGCTCAGACCGGCAGCGCGATCGAGTACTTCACCTGGCTCAATGCGAAGCTGCTCTCGATCGAGGCGATGCCGTCGAGCTTGGTCAGCTTGGTTTTCAGAAAGGCTTCATAGGACGAGAGATCAGCCGCCACGACACGCAGCAGATAGTCGCGATTGCCCGTCATCAGATAGCACTCCAGCACTTCCGGCCATTTCGAGATCGCCCGCTCGAAACGCGCGAGGTCTTCCTCCTTCTGCCGCGCGAGCTTGATCGAGATGAAGACGGAAACGTGCAGCCCCAACGCCTTCTGGTCCACGGTGGCGATGTAGTTGGTGATCACGCCGCGCTCCTCCAACAGCTTCACCCGCCGGTGGCAGGGCGACACCGACAGCCCGACCTTGCCGGCGAGCTCCTGCATGGTGATGCGGCCGTCGGCCTGCAGAATGCCGAGGATTTTCCGGTCGATGGCGTCGAGGTCAGGCATTGGAACAAAATCCGAGATGCGCGGGTTACATTGGAAAACTGTACCAAAAATCAGGGTCGAAGCGCAAGAAATTGAGAATAATGGCCGTGCCGCCGGGATTAACATGCTCGAATCCGAAAGCCTCCGGGGAGGAGCACCATGGCGACGTCGTCTGCGCGGTCCGAACGTCTCGACCTTTTGAATGCGCTGGCCCGCAAAGTGCTGTGGCTGTCGTCCTGGACCATCCACCACGCCAACCACATCCGTCCCAATGTGGACGGGCTGAAGGTCGGCGGCCATCAGGCCTCGTCGGCCTCGCTCGCGACCATCATGTCGGCGTTGTATTTCGCGGTGCTGCGGCCCGAGGATCGCGTCGCGGTGAAGCCGCATGCCAGCCCGGTGTTCCACGCCATTCAATATCTGTTCGGCCGGCAGAGCCGCGAGAAGCTGGAGAATTTCCGCGGCTTCAAGGGCGCGCAGTCTTATCCATCACGCACCAAGGACACCGATGACGTCGACTTCTCGACCGGCTCGGTCGGCCTCGGCGTCGCGCAGACTTTGTTCTCCTCGCTGGTGCAGGACTACGTCAGCGCGCATGGCTGGATGAAGGACCGCCGCGAGGGCCGCATGATCGCGCTGGTCGGCGACGCCGAGATGGACGAGGGCAACATCTTCGAGGCCCTGGCGGAGGGCTGGAAGCATGGCCTGCGCAACACCTGGTGGATCGTCGACTACAACCGGCAGAGTCTCGACGCGGTGGTGCGCGAAGGTTTGTGGGAGAAGTTCGAGACCATGTTCCGCAATTTCGGTTGGGACGTGGTGATCGTCAAATATGGACGCCTGATGCGCGAGGCCTTCGCTGAGCCCGGCGGTGAAGCGTTGCGGCGCTGGATCGATAATTGCCCGAACGCGCTCTATGCGGCGCTGTGCTTCCAGGGCGGCGCGGCGTTTCGCAAGCATCTTTTGGACGACATCGGCGATCAGGGCGACGTTTCTCGCCTGATCAACAAGCGCGGCGACGACGAGTTGCTGGCGCTGATGTCCAACCTCGGCGGCCACGACATGGCGAGCATGCTGGAGGCATTCGAAGCCATCGACCACGACCGCCCGGTCTGCTTCATCGCCTACACCATCAAGGGCGTCGGCCTGCCGTTCCAGGGCCACAAGGACAATCACGCCGGGCTGATGACAGTGGCGCAGATGGAGACATGGCGCAGCAAGCAGGACATCCGGCCGGGCCACGAGTGGGATAAATTCGAGGGGGTACCGCAGGATCCGGCACAGCTCGAAGCCTTTCTCGCAAGCGTGCCGTTCAATCGCGGCGAGCGGCGGCTGAGCGATGCCGTGTTCGACGTGCCGGAGCGATTGACGTTCACGGCGTCGGCGCAGATGTCGACCCAGCAGGGCTTTGGCCTGATCCTCAACGATCTCGCCCGTGGCGACACGCCGCTGGCCTCGCGCATCGTCACCGCCTCGCCCGACGTGACTGTCTCGACCAATCTCGGCGCCTGGGTCAACCGCCGCGGCCTGTTCGCGCGTGCCGAGAAGGCGGACCTGTTTCGCAGCGAGAAGATCCCGTCGACCTATAACTGGGCTGCCTCGCCGAAAGGCCAGCATATCGAGCTCGGCATTGCCGAGATGAACCTGTTCATCCTGGCCTCCGCGCTCGGCCTCTCGCATGCGATCAATGGGGCGCGGCTGTTGCCGGTCGCCACTCTCTACGATCCCTTCATCGAGCGCGGCCTCGATGCACTGAACTACGCCTGCTACCAGGATGCGCGCTTCATGGTAGCGGCGACACCGTCGGGAGTCACGCTGGCGCCGGAAGGCGGCGCGCATCAGTCGATCGCTACCCCATTGATCGGCATCGCGCAGGATGGCCTTTCGTCGTTCGAGCCGGCCTTTGTCGACGAACTCGCCGCCATCATGAAATGGGGTTTTGCCCATATGCAGCGCGAGGCGGGCGAGGGCGGCTCGGTTTACTTGCGGCTGTCGACGCGAAGCATCGAGCAGCCGCAGCGGATCATGACCCCGGAGTTGGAGACCGGCATCACGGAGGGCGCCTATTGGCTGCGTAAGCCGGGTCCCAATGCGGAGGTGATCGTCGCCTATACCGGTGCGGTCGGACCGGAGGCGATCGAGGCGACCGGCCTGATCGGCGAGAGCCGGCGCGATGTCGGCCTGCTCGCGATCACGTCGGCCGACCGCCTGCACGCCGGATGGACCGCCGCGCGGAATATTCGGCGCGCCCGCCGCGGTGTGCAGCATTTGAGCCATATCGAAAAGCTGCTCGCGCCGCTGCCGCGCGACTGCGGCATCGTCACGGTGATCGACGGCCATCCGGCGACGCTCGGCTGGCTCGGCAGCGTGCGCGGCCATCGCGTCGAAGCGCTCGGCGTCGAACGCTTCGGCCAGACCGGTACGATCGACGACCTCTATCGTTTCAACGGCATCGACGCCAACGCGATCATCGATGCGGCCGAAAGCCTCACCGGTGCGCCCGTGCTGCATCGCAAAATGGCGGTGTGATCAAAACTTCGTTCAACACATACGCCAGTCGCATGCGGCTGTCGCCCCTGCGAAAGCAGGGCCCATAACCACAGGGAGAAATTGTTGATTAGCAGTTAAGGGATTACGGGCAGCGGGCCAAACATAAGCATTCCGCGGGATGGATCCCGGCTTTCGCCGGGATGACGGCGAGTACGTGGTTGCCGCCTTGCCAGCGTCACGCTCGCACCCTTATATCCTCGCCAGCCGCAACGCTGGCCCGCATATGGCGGGTTCATCCAAAAAGGCATTCGTGCAAGGATGCTGGCACGAAACGCCCCCTCCATTTGCTCTCCCGATTTGAAGAGGTTTTCCGATGGTCAACCGCATGCAATTCTACATCGACGGCGCCTGGGTCGATCCGGTCGTCAAGAAATCCACTCCTGTGGTCAATCCTGCGACCGAGGAGGCGATGTATGAGGTTGCGCTCGGCTCCAAAGCCGATGTCGACAAGGCCGTCGCCGCCGCCAAGCGTGCGTTCGAAACCTATTCCCAGACCTCGCGCGAGGAGCGCGTCGCGCTGCTCGAGAAGATCGTCGCGATCTACAAGAGCCGCATGAAGGAGATCGGCGCTGCGATCTCCGACGAGATGGGCGCACCGCTGCCGATGGCGGAGAAGCTGCAGTCCGGTGCCGGCCTCGGCCATTTCATGACCACGCTGGAAATCCTGAAGAACTATCACTTCGAGGAGCCCTGTGGCTCCGCGACCCTCCTGCGCGAGCCAGTCGGCGTGGTCGGCATGATCACGCCCTGGAATTGGCCGATGAACCAGATCGCCTGCAAGGTTGCGCCGGCGCTGGCGGCAGGCTGCACCATGATCTTGAAGCCGTCGGAGTTCACCCCGACATCGGCGCTGATCCTTGCCGAGATCATTCACGAGGCCGGCGTGCCGAAGGGAGTGTTCAACCTGGTCAACGGCCTCGGCCCGGAGGTCGGTGCTGCGATGAGCGAGCATCCCGACATCGACATGATCTCGTTTACCGGCTCGACCCGGGCCGGCATCGATGTCGCCAAGCGTGCCGCACCAACCGTTAAGCGTGTCAGCCAGGAGCTAGGCGGCAAGTCGCCGAACATCATCCTCGAGGGCGCCGATCTGACGAAGGCGGTGACCGGTGGCGTCATGCACATGTTCAACAATTCCGGGCAGTCCTGCAACGCGCCCTCGCGGATGATCGTGCCGCTGTCGAAGATGAAGGAAGTGTCCGCGATCGCGAAAGCCGCAGCCGACAAGACCAAGGCTGGTGATCCGCGCGGCGAAGGCACCACGATCGGTCCGGTGGTCAATCGCGGCCAGTGGGAGAAGATCCAGGCCCTGATCAACAAGGGCATCGAGGAGGGCGCGACCCTGGTAGCCGGCGGTCCCGGTCTGCCGGAGGGCGTAAACAAGGGCTACTACGTGCGCCCGACCATCTTTGCCGACGTCAAGCCAGAGATGACCATCTCCCGCGAGGAGATCTTCGGACCGGTGCTCGTGATCATCGGCGCGCAGGACGAGGCGGATGCGGTGCGGATCGCCAACGATACGCCCTATGGTCTCGCCGGCTATGTCTCGGCCGGGACGATCGAGAAGGCCCGCGAGATCGGCCGCAAGATCCGCGCCGGCAACGTCAATCTTCAGGGCGTGCCGAACGATCGCACCGCGCCATTCGGCGGCTACAAGCAGTCCGGCAACGGCCGCGAATGGGGCAAGTTCGGTCTGGAGGAATATCTCGAGGTCAAGGCGGTCGCGGGCTACAACGCGGCTTAACTGCGAGTGAAGAGGCGTAGGGTGGGCAAAGCGAGAGCGTGCCCACCCTTCACGTCGCGAAGAGAGATGGTGGGCACGGCACTGCGTGCCTTTGCCCCACCCTACGATGGCCAAGCTATCCGCCCAGCGCACCCTGCGTATTCACGTAGAGCGCGTAGATCGACTGGCTCGCCGCCATGAACAGCCGGTTGCGCTTGAGGCCGCCGAAGCAGACGTTGGCGCAGCGCTCCGGCAGCGCGATCCGGCCGATTGGGGCGCCGTCGGGCGCAAACACCATGACGCCGTCGAGCTCGGGCTTGCCCATGCCCCAGCCGCACCAGAGATTGCCGTCGACGTCGCAGCGCATGCCGTCCGGCGTACCGGGCCCGGCGTCGATGTGGACGCGCTTGTTGCGGAGCGTCGCGCCATCGGGCGAGACGTCATAGGCCAGGATCTTGCGATTGGGTTCCCCGCGGGACTCGACGACGTAGAGGATCTTTTCGTCGGGCGAGAAGCACAGCCCATTCGGCCCCAGCACGCCTTCGGCGACGATGCTGGCTCTGCCGGTTGCACCGTCGATGCGATAGACATTGGCGTCGATCTCGGACTCGGCCTTGTAGCCCTCGTAATTTCCGAGCAGGCCGAAGGTTGGATCAGTGAACCAGACCGAGCCGTCGGATTTCACCACGACGTCGTTGGGAGAGTTCAGCCGCTTGCCGTCGAAGGAGTCGATCAGCACCGTGATGGAACCGTCATACTCGGTGCGCACGACGCGCCGCCCGCCATGCTCGCAGGTGACGAGCCGGCCCTGACGGTCGCGGGTGTTGCCATTGGCAAAGTTCGATGGCTTGCGGAAGATGCTGACCGCGCCGGTTTCCTCCTCCCATTTGAGGATGCGCTGGTTGGGGATGTCGCTGCACAGGAGATAACGGCCGTCGCCGAACCATACCGGCCCTTCGGCCCAGCGCAGGCCGGTGGCGAGGCGTTCCACCGCCGAGAGTTTCAGCCAGTACGTCTCGAACCGCGGATCGAGCGCCTGGATTGCCGGATCGGGATAATAGGTCGCCGGGTGCCAGCCTTGGGACGGAGCATTCGCATCGGACATTTGCTGATCTCGTTGTTGCGTTCCCTCACTGAATGTCTGCTATCATTCTTGTGCAATGACCGCAAACGAGTGGTTGGAATCCAACCACGAGCGAAGCGAATACGAGGGACGAAATGCCACGCATCTTAATGACCGGCGCGAGCGGGGGAATCGGCACATCGCTGCGCAAGCTGCTGCCGCCGATCTATCCGGACCTTCTGCTCAGCGATTTGAAGCCGCCGGCCGATCTGTCCAGCCAGGAGACGTTCAAGGCAGCCAATCTGGCCGATCTCGCGCAGGTCGAGGCGCTGTGCGAAGGGATCGACGGCATCCTGCATTTCGGCGGCTACTCGGTCGAAGGCCCTTGGAACGATATCCTGCAGGCCAACATCGTCGGCGGCTACAACCTGTTCGAGGCCGCCCGCAAAAAGGGCGTGAAGCGGGTGGTCTTTGCCTCGTCCAACCACGCCGTTGGATTCTATCCGCGACATCGCAAGATCGACAACGATGTCCAGCCGCGTCCTGATGGCCGTTACGGCGTCAGCAAGGTTTTCGGCGAGGCGGTCGGGTCGCTTTATGCCGACAAGCATGGTCTCAAGGTGACCTGCATCCGTATCGGCAATTTCGGCGAAAGACCGCTCGATCGGCGCAGGCTTTCGATCTGGCTGAAGCCGGAAGACCTGGTGCAGCTCTGCCGGATCGGGCTCGAACACCCGGACATTCATTTCGAGGTTCTCTATGGCGCCTCGCTCAACGAACGCGCTTGGTGGGACAATCAGCGTGCCTATGATCTTGGCTACCGGCCGACCGGGCGCGCGGAGGATTTTCGCGAGCACGCGTTTGCCGAACAGGCCAAGCTGCCCGCCGATCCGATCGCCGACTACTACCAGGGCGGTTCGTTCTGCAGCGTCGAATTCGACGGGGACACAAGCGGGATGATCGACTGGGGGTAACAATTGCAATGTCATTCCAGGGCACGTCCGAAGGACGTGAACCCGGAATCTCGATATGGGAGCCACGAAAGACAAGCTCCAGATCCCGGTTTCATCCGGTGGCGCGGTTGCCCCCGGAATAACGGTTCAAACAGAAAACAAAAAGAGACCAAGCATGACCGACGGATTGCGGAAGGGATTGACCGCTTACGGCGACGCCGGATTTTCGCTGTTCCTGCGCAAGGCCTTCATCAAGGCGATGGGCTATTCGGACGATGCACTGGATCGCCCGATCGTGGGCATCACCAATACCTATAGCGACTACAATCCCTGCCACGGCAACGTGCCGCAGATCCTAGAGGCGGTGAAGCGCGGCGTGATGCTGTCCGGCGCAATGCCCTTCGTGTTCCCGACCATCTCCATCGCGGAAAGCTTTGCGCATCCGACCTCGATGTATCTGCGCAACCTGATGGCGATTGAAACCGAGGAGATGATCCGGGCCCAGCCGATGGATGCCGTGGTCGTGATCGGCGGCTGCGACAAGACACTGCCGGCGCAGATCATGGCGGCGGTTTCTGCCGATCTGCCGACTGTCGTCATTCCGGTCGGGCCGATGGTAGTCGGCCATCACAAGGGTGAGGTGCTGGGCGCCTGCACCGATTGTCGCAGGCTGTGGGCAAAATATCGTGCCGGCGAGATCGACGATCAGGAGATCGAGGCGGTCAATGGCCGGCTCGCGCCATCGGTCGGCACCTGTATGGTGATGGGGACGGCTTCCACCATGGCCTGCATCACCGAGGCGCTGGGTCTCTCCCTGCCGATGAGCGCGACCATCCCGGCACCGCACGCCGAGCGCTTCCGCTCGGCCGAAGCGAGCGGGCGCGTTGCAGCCGAGATGGCCAAGGCGAAGGGACCGCGGCCGACCGAGCTGTTGACCCCGGCGGCGTTCAAGAATGCGCAGGTGGTATTGCAGGCCATTGGCGGCTCGACCAACGGCCTCATTCACCTGACGGCGATTGCCGGCCGCACGCCACACACGATCGACCTCGACGCTTTCGACAGGCTCGGCCGCGAGGTGCCGGTGCTGGTCGATCTCAAGCCGTCGGGCGAGCATTACATGGAGCATTTCCATCATGCGGGCGGGGTGCCGAAACTGCTCAAGCAACTCGGGAATCTCATCGACCTCGATGCGAAGACCGTCACCGGCGAGACGCTGCGCGAGGTCGTCGCCAAGGCTGAGGACGTGCCAGGGCAGGATGTGATCAGGCCGCGGCAGGATCCGATCAAGCGCGAGGGCGGTCTGGCGGTGCTACGCGGCAATCTTGCGCCGCGCGGTGCCGTGATCAAGCATTCCGCGGCCAGCGAGAGGCTGCTGCAGCATACCGGACGCGCCGTCGTGTTCGAGTCGATCGAGGACATGACGCTGCGGATCGATGATCCCGGCCTCGACGTTTCGGCGGACGACGTCCTGGTGCTGCGCAATGCCGGGCCGAAAGGCGCGCCGGGCATGCCGGAGGCCGGCTATCTGCCGATCCCGAAGAAGCTGGCGCGCGGCGGCACCAAGGACATGGTGCGGATTTCGGACGCGCGCATGAGCGGGACAGCTTTCGGCACCATCGTGCTGCACATCACGCCCGAGTCCGCTGTCGGCGGGCCGTTGGCGCTGGTTCGGACGGGAGACAGGATCCGGCTCGATGTCGAACAGCGCAGCATCGATCTGCAGGTCGACGACGCCGAGCTTGCAACGCGCCGTGCCGCGTTGACGGCGGCGTCAACGCCGGATTGGGCCTCGCGCGGCTATGCGCATCTGTTCCACGAGACCATCCTGCAGGCCGACGAGGGCTGCGATTTCGACTTCATGCGGCGAACGGGGAAAGCGTGAGATCGGGCTCACTTCCCTTTGCTGGTAAAGCGCTTCACCGCAGCCTTGAATTCGTCCGTGTGCATGCAGGCGATGATCGCGTCGCGCTCGGCGTCAAGCTGCTGTTCGACAGTGCTCGTCGCTGCGCGACGGATCAGGGCCTTGGTCGCGGCCAGCCCCGCCGACATGTTCTGCGCCAGCCGCTGCGCAATCTCCCGCGTCGCGGCCATCAGTTCGAGGCCCGGCACCACCTTGGTGACGAGGCCCCATTCGTAAGCCTGCTGGGCCGTAAAGCTGTCTTCGGCGAGGAAGATCTGCAGCGCGCGGCGGATACCGACACTCGCCACCACGCCGACGGTGCCGCCGCCATCGGGCGAGACGCCGAGCTTGGCATAGGCCGGCGTGAAGCGCGCCTCTTCGGCCGCGATGCAGAGATCGGCGGCAAAGGCGAGCGACAGGCCGGCGCCCGCCGCCGAGCCGTGCACGCTGGCGAGCACGATCTTGGGCATCCGCCTGAGGCAGGCGATGAAGGCGTGATAATGGTGCAACAGCTCGCCGACGACGGGCGTGATGGTATCTGCCTCCGCTGCGGCGCCAATGGTCTGCAGGTCGCCGCCGGCGCAGAAAGCCCGGCCTTCGCCTCGCAGCACCAGCACCCGAATGTCCTTGTCCGCCTCGATCTGGAGAGCCAGGTGTTCCAAACTTTGCGCAATGGCCAGATTGATGGCGTTGAACGCGGCGGGCCGGTTGAGCGTGATGGTGGCGATCGGCCCATCGATCGACAGGAGCGCGGGCTCCTCGGATTGTGCAGGCTCCGGCATCGGATTCCTCCCCAGGTATCTATCGTTGGCGGCGATTTAAATCGCAGAGCCGGGGCGGTGACAATCCCAGAGAAGTTTGCGACAACCCGGCTCTGGCTGAGGCTGGTCGAAGGGCCGATCACAGGCCTTCATGTGAGGCTGTAGCGAGTAGGTGCGATGGGGCAGGGCGCGGTGGCAAAAGGGCCGGTGGTGATCGTGGGCGCGGGACATGCAGGCTTTCAGCTTGCAACGTCGCTGCGGCAGGCGGGCTTCGCCGATCCGATTCACCTGATCAACGACGAGGCGCATCTGCCATACCAGCGGCCGCCGCTCTCCAAGGCCTATCTGAAAGGCACAGGCGGGCCGGAGACACTGATGTTCCGGCCGTTGAAGTTCTATGCCGACCAGAACATCGACCTGGTCTATGACCGCGCGGTGACTGTCCAGCGTGACGCCCGCAAGGTGCTGCTCGCCTCCGGCGCCACGCTCGACTACGGCCACCTTGTGTTTGCCACCGGCGCGCGCAACCGGTTGCTTGATCTTCCGAACGCCAATCTCTCCGACGTGCGCTACCTGCGCATCCTCGACGACAGCGAGGCGTTGCGGAGCCTGCTTGCCAACGCCAAGCGGGTGGTCGTGATCGGAGCGGGCTTCATCGGACTGGAATTCGCAGCCACCGCGCGCATCAAGGGCCTCGATGTCGATGTGCTCGAACTCGGTGCCCGCGTGATGGCGCGGGCGGTGACGGCCGAGATCTCCGATTATTTCCAGAAGCAGCATGCCGATGCCGGCGTGCGCATCCATCTCGGCGTGCAGGCCACCAGCATCGAGGCCGACGGAGCCAGGGTGACGGGCGTGAGTTTGAGCGATGGCCGGCATATCCCGGCCGATCTCGTGGTGGTCGGGGTCGGCGTGCTGCCAAATGTCGAACTTGCCGCCGAGGCCGGGCTGCCGGTCGCATCCGGAATCGTCGTCGACGAATATCTGCTGACGTCTGATCCGCACATCTCCGCGATCGGCGATTGCGCGCTGTTTGTCAGCCCGCGCTTCGGCGGCACGTTGCGGCTGGAATCGGTGCAGAACGCCACCGATCATGCACGCTGCGTGGCGGCGCGGCTGACAGGCGATGTCAAGCCTTATAACGGGCAGCCCTGGTTCTGGAGCGACCAGGGCAACGACAAGCTGCAGATCGCAGGGCTCACCACGGGCTATGATCAGGTGGTGCTGCGCGGCGATCCCGCACAGAAGGCGTTTTCGGCCTTCTGCTACAAGGAGGGCAGGCTGGTCGGCATCGAATCGGTGAACCGCGCCGGTGACCACATGTTCGGCCGCAAGCTGCTTGCGGCGGGGGGCACGATCGATCCCGATCACGCGGCCGACCTGAATTTCGACCTCAAGAGCGCGCTCGGCTAGAGCAGCTTTTCCACCTCCTCCGCGGTCGGCATCGACGGCCCGGCGCCCATCCGCTGCACGCAGATCGACGCGGCGAGATTGGCGTAGCCCATCGCATCGACGATCGCCGCACCCTGGGACAGCCTGGCCGCGAGCGCGCCGACGAAGCAGTCGCCGGCGCCGGTGGTGTCGACGGCCGTGACGGGACGGCCCTCGATCCAGAACGTCTCCTCGCCGGTGATCGCGACGGCGCCACGAGCTCCCAGGGTGACGCAGACCGTCTGGTCCGGACGGGCCTTCAGCGATTGCGTGGCCTGAACGATACGCTCCTCCTCGGCATCCTCGCCGAGGTTCATGCCGGCAAGCAGGCTGAGTTCGGTCTCGTTCAGCACGAGGATGTCGACCAGTTCGAGCAGGTCGGCACTCAGGGGCCGGGCAGGCGCCGGATTGAGGATCGTCGTGGCTCCGGCCGCACGCGCGCGCTGGAAAAACGCGACGATCGTTGCGCGGGGAATCTCGAACTGGCTCACCGCGATGTCGCCTGTCGCCAGCGCAACGGCAGTTACATCGTCGATACCGACCTCGGCATTGGCCCCGGGAACGACGACGATGGTGTTCTCGGTATTGGCGAGCGTGATGATCGCCGTGCCGCTCTGCGCCGTTTCGCTGTCCTTTACGCCGGTGAGATCGATCCCTTGCGCCTCGAGAAAGCTGCGCAACTGCACACCGAACGCATCCCGGCCCAGACGGCCGATCAATGTGGTTGGTGCACCGAGCTTGGCAGCCGCCACCGCCTGATTGGCGCCCTTGCCGCCGGGGAAATACGTCACCGTGTGGCCGGCCACCGTCTCGCCGATGCGCGGGTGACGCTCGGCTGTCGCCACCACATCCATGTTGATGCTGCCGGCGACAACCACGCGGCCCATGCCAATACTCCCCCTTGCGTCCGGCTAGACGCGGACTTCGAATTCCTGCCTCACAGCGTCGATATCGGCCAGCGCGGGCAGCCCGGCTTCGTTGCCGAGGCGCTGGATCTTGAACGTCGAGGCCGCGCGCGCGAACTCGAAATGCTCCTGCCAGCTTTTGGCGGGATTGGCGAGATAGGAATAGATGTAGGCGCCATGGAACACGTCGCCGGCGCCGTTGGTGTCGATCACGCGCTCGCGCGGAATCGGATAGGCCGGCAACGATTGCACCGCGCTGGTCTCGTCATACCAGAGCAGGCCCCTCTCACCCATCGTGATGCCACCGACCCGGCAACCTCGGCTCTTGAGATAATCCAGCATCTTCTCCGGCGTCAGGTCCATCTGCTCGCACAGCCGCTCGGCGACGATGGCGACGTCGATGAATTCCAGCAGCTCATGGGTGTTGGTCCGCAGGCCGCCGCCGTCGAGCGAGGTCAGGATGCCCGCCTCGCGGCACAATTTGGCATAATGGATGGCGGCGTCCGGCTGATGGCCGTCGACATGCAGGGCGCGGCAATTGCCGAGATTGAGCAGCGGAAAAGGATGGATATGGGCGTCGTCCCGGCAGCGGACGATCGCCCGCTTGCCGTCCTTCGGCATGATGAAGGACAGCGACGAGGAGTTGACCTTCCGCGGATGCATCGAGATGCCGTATTTCGCGCACATGTCCTGGAACATGCGACCCAGCCAGTCATTCGCCAGCGTGGCGATCAGGTCCGGCACGATCCCCAGCTTGGCGCAGCAAAATGCTGCCGTCACCGCATTGCCGCCGAACGAGACCGCGTAATCCGAAGCGACATGTTTCTCGTCCCCGGTCGGCAGATGGTCGGTAATGAACGTGACGTCGATGTAGGTCTGTCCGATAAAGAGGGCCTGCATAAGATCTTCCGTCATCCGCTAAAGGGGGTGTTCCGGCACCGCCTTACCAGATTAGCAATCGGAGGAGACGGATCAACGCTGAAATTGTTGGCAGATTCGTCACGATTGCGCTTCAGATGGGCCGAGATACAACGGAGGCCCCCTGCCGGAGCGGCGGCATGCGCGCTATCCTGCAACGGGCGCAGATTCGAAACCAGGAGCGATCGATGACGGTCTATGCGGGTCCGGTGTTCGACATGGCGGCCAAGCAATTCAATGTGATCGCCGATCATCTTGGTATCCCAGGCGACGAGCGCGACCGCCTGCTCCTGCCCAAGCGCGCCATCACGGTGTCTTGTCCGATCCACCGGGACGACGGCACCATCGCCGTGTTCGAAGGCTATCGGGTTCAGCACCTCCTGACGATGGGACCGACCAAGGGCGGCACGCGATTCGCGCCTACTGTCGATATCGGAGAGGTGGCGGCGCTCGCGATCTGGATGAGCTGGAAGTGCGCCCTGGTCGGGCTGCCCTACGGCGGCGCCAAGGGTGGGGTGAATGTCGACCTGAGCCAGCTGTCGAAACGCGAGCTGGAGTCGCTGTCGCGCCGCTACATGCAGGAGATGATTCCCTTCGTTGGTCCGCACACCGACGTGATGGCGCCGGACATGGGTACCAACGAGCAGGTCATGGCCTGGTTCATGGACACTTATTCCATGTACCAGGGCCAGACCGTGATGGAGATCGTCACCGGAAAGCCGGTGTTTTCCGGAGGGACTTTGGGCCGCCGCGAGGCGACCGGGCGCGGGGTGGCCCATCTCGCCCGGCGCGTGATGGATGTCCTTGCTATCGAGCCGACCAAGGCCACCGCGGTCGTGCAGGGGTTCGGCAACGTCGGCTCCTATGCGGCGCTTGGGCTGCATCTGATGGGCATGAAGGTGATCGCGGTCAGCGACCATACCGGTGCGCTGCACGATCACCGCGGGCTCGACATCCCCGCGCTCATGGATCATGCGGTCAAGCACGGCAGCATCGCCGGTTTCGCGACCGAGCTTGCGTTCGATCCGGCCAAAATCCTGACGCTTGCTTGCGATGTGTTGGTTCCGGCCGCGGTCGAGCGCGTGATCGATGCGCGGGTTGCGGAAAATCTCAAATGCCGCGTGCTGGCGGAAGCGGCCAATGGCCCGACCACGCCCGATGCCGATCTGGTGCTCGAGCAGCGGCGCAAGGAGATTTTCCTGATCCCAGACATTCTCTGCAACTCCGGCGGCGTCGTGGTCAGCTATTTCGAATGGGTGCAGGATCTGCAGCAATTGTTCTGGGAGGAAGAGGAGGTGATGCGGCGGGAGTATCAGATCCTGGACCGCGCCTTCGAGCACATGCTTGCGCGCGTGCGCGCCGACAACGTCGCGCACCGGACCGCAGCGATGGCGATCGGCGTGGAAAAGGTCCGCGCAGCCAAGAACTCGCGAGGGCTGTTTCCGTGATCACGGGTCTCGACCATATCGTCGTTCTCATCGAGGACATCCAGGCGGCCACGACCGCGTACGAGACCTTGCTCGGCCGAAAGCCCTCATGGAAAAATGCCGACGATGGTGCCGAACGCGTGCTGTTCACGCTCGACAATATGACGCTCGAACTGATGGCGCCGTCGGGCAATAGCGTCGCCGCCGACCGCATCCGCAACGTCATCAAGATCTGGGGCGAGGGCCTCGCCAGCATCTGCTTTGCCACCAACGACGTCGCGAAGATGCATCGGAGACTGGAGCGGGTCGCGCTGAAGCCGGACCCGATTGTCGAGGTCAGCAACACCGACACGCTGTCCGGCGCGAGCCTGCATTGGAAGCGCACCCGCGCTGCCACCGAGCTGACCCGCGGGGTCCGCATGTTCTTTCTCGAGCTTGCGGCGGAGCGGCCGCGATCGCTCGCCACGGCGGATTCGCCGGTCCTCGGGCTCGATCACGTGGTGATATCGACCGAGGATCCCGAACGCTCCGCCGCGCTCTATGGCGCGCGGCTCGGCCTCGACATGGCGCTCGACCGAACCCACCAGGAGTGGGGACAGCTGATGTTCTTCCGCTGTGGCGACCTGATCGTCGAGGTCGTGAAGCGTCCGGTGGCCGGCGGGGATGCGGTGCATGACAAATTGTGGGGCTTGAGCTGGCGCGTGGCCGATATCGATGCCGCGCGCGAGCGTCTGCTGGCGGCTGGCGTCCAGGTCTCGGAGCCGCGGGCGGGGCGCAAGCCGGGCACGCGCGTCATGAGCCTCTACAGCGGCACCTGCGGCATTCATACGCTGGTCCTGGAATGGACCGCCAAGACAGAGGTCTGACCGGGGCTTTCCGCAGCAGCAAGGGCCGAGGACGAAGACCGCCGTCACGCGACCTCCTGCATCAACGTCGCGCCGATCTGCTCCAGCGCCCACTCGACCTGATCCCTCGTGATGACGAGCGGCGGGGCGAAGCGGATGGTGTGCTCGTGGGTGTCCTTGGCGAGGATGCCGCGCGCCTGCAGCGCCTCGCAAATGCGGCGCGCGGGGCCGGCCTCCTTGTGCAGCTCGACCGCCAGCATCAATCCACGTCCGCGCACAGCGCGGATGGTGTTGGCGCGGATGCTCCTCAACCCTTCGAGAAAGTGCGCGCCCTGCAAGGCGGCATTCTCGATCATGCCTTCCTCGACCAGCACCCGCAGCGCTGCGCGGGCCACCGCGCAGGCCAGCGGATTGCCGCCGAAGGTCGAGCCGTGCTGGCCGGGCTTCAAGGTGCCGAGCACGGCGTGGTTGGAGAGCACCGCCGAGACTGGATAGAAGCCGCCGGACAGGGCCTTGCCAAGCAAGGTGACGTCGGCCTCGATGCCGTCATGCTGTTCCGCCAGCAGCCGGCCGGTGCGGCCAAGCCCGGTCTGGATCTCGTCGAGGATCAGCATCACATTGTTGACGGTGCAGAGTTGTCGCACCTCGGCGAAATAGCCCGATGGCGGAATGATCACGCCGGCCTCGCCCTGGATCGGCTCGGCCAGGAAGGCCACGGTGTTCGGCCCGATCGCAGCTTCCAGCGCCCTGGCATCGCCGAACGGGATGATCCTGAAGCCCGGCGCAAACGGCCCGAAATGATCGCGCGCCACTGGATCGGTGGAAAAGCCGATGATGCCGAGCGTGCGGCCGTGGAAATTGTCGGCACAGACGATGATCTCGGCCAACCCATCGGGCACGCCCTTGACCTCATAGCCCCATTTGCGCACCGCCTTGATCGCGCTCTCCACCGCCTCGGCGCCGCTGTTCATCGGCAGCACCCTGTGGGCGCCGGTCAGCGCTGCGATCTCCTCATAGAACGGCGCGAGCTGGTCGTTGTGAAAGGCGCGCGACGTCAAGGTCAGCCGTCCCGCCTGTTCGATCATGGCGGCCAGGATCTTCGGGTGGCAGTGCCCCTGGTTGACGGCCGAATAGGCCGAGAGGCAATCGAGATAACGGTTGCCGTCGGTGTCCCATACGAACACCCCTTCGCCGCGCGAGAGCACGACGCCGAGCGGCTTGTAGTTCTGCGCGCCGAGCCGCGCCTCCGTCGCGATGAATGGATTGACCGGTGCAGACATGTTCGTCACCGCTGCTGTTGTCGGCTGCAGGCCGGGGGCGGGGAACGTCACGCCGCGCAGAGCCTGATGTCGTGAGCTTGCGGACATCGCTGCCGCAAAACCGAGCCTCGTCGTCGGCCACTATAGGCCTGCGATGGTGTTCGGTCGATGATCGCGATGTTGCCGGGGGGCATTTCTGTCCGGTGCCCAGAGTTATCAAGCTGCCGCCGAGAATGCTGTGCGCTCCCTCTCCCGCTTGCGGGGGAGGGCTGGGGTGGGGGCGCCTGATCGGCAGTCTTTGTGATGTTACCCCGACCTCGAGAGCGCGCATCAGTGGACAGGTCCGGCCATGGCGGACAAGTCGTCGCTCGCGCGCCTCGCAATGACGGTGGTGAGACATAAGTTCACCTTCTCGCGGCGCTGTCGCGTCCGAGCTATGCTGCAAAACCTGCCCTCTTCAAGCAGAGGGCACGGGGAATGCCGGGCGCTGGCCGCACCCATGGCCCGCCTGCAGCAAAAAATGCAGGCGGCAGGTACCACAGGTTCAGCCGAGACATCCCGGCATTCCCCGCGCAATGGTTTTAACGGCTGCTTCGCGTTCTCCCCGGTGCGCCGGGCTTTTTGGCCACCGTTTGCGCATGATGCTTACGCATCAGCGCGGCATCAGCGTCGGGATGCCAGGACCACGCGACTTGACCGTGCGCATCAACGTCGTTCGTCGGCGCGGATCAACCACGCTGCAACATCGACACGCCCACCGCATCCCGCCGCAACGTCCGTGACGATCGCGAAACGCCCCTCGTATCGAGACGGGATGACGACAGTCAATCACGATTTCTGATAAAACGAAAGAGGAATATTTCTCCGAAGCGGGCTGGATAGCGGGATGCGCTTGAAGCGGCTCGCGAAATGAGTTTTTCGGCGCGGGCTGTACGGACAGCGCAAGCAGGCCGGAGACCAGCAGGCGGCGCAGATGGACTGTATTGCGCCGTCCACCGAGTTGTCCGACAACGCACCTCTCATCAGAGTCCGGGAATGCCCGTTAAGGGCGATTTCCGGACATGCCAGAGGCGCCCGACCGTGTCGCGAATGACCCTAACCGGAAAGTCGCGTAACACAAAAGATAATGGGGTGATCTCGTGCAACGTGTTCATATAGCGATCGCGGGCCTGCGAGCTCAGTCCGATAATCGGCCCGCAATCTTTACGAGGGCCTCGGCTGTCGTGTTCTTGTAAGGCTGCGCGTACGCGATCTGCATGGCCTCGGCGAAGCTCGCCATAGCATCGGCCGTGAGGCCCGCCTTCGCCTGCGCACCGCCGATTGACGCTAGGGCTTCGACCTGATCGCGCCCCCAGGTGACGTGTTGCGTCACCTGCTTCGCCTGGTCGATCCTGCCGGCTTCAGCCCGGGCCTTGGCAATCGACGCGAGCAGCTCGGAGCGACGATAGAGATTGTCCTCGGCCCCGGCGGCATCGATTGCTTCGGCGATCCGTCCAGCCTCGGCGAGCCCCTCGGCGACGACGCCTTGCCCTTGGGGAATGATATCAGGACCCAGCCTGAGCGCCGACGCGTTTTGAAAGGCGTCCACCGTCCTGCCGGCTCTTGCTTGCGCCTTGGCGATCGCGCGCAGTGCATAGCGACGGTCATAGTCGACGTTGACGAGCTTGCCATCGCTCATGACCTTTGCGACATATCCCGACGTAGCCATGGTACCGCCGATCAGTCGGGTGACATGGAGGGCTTCATCGATCAGATCAGCATCCGCTTGTGAGACGGCGATTTTCGACAAAAGCCCGTCGTTCGGTTGGAACGACAACGCAGCTTGGACGGCCCGGTCGAAGGACGCGATCGATTGTGTGGCCATGCCGGCCTTCGCTTGCGCCTTGGCAATGGCGTGCCAAGCGAAGGCGCGTGGTTTGTCCTGATCGATTGGCTCCGCGAGCGCGATTGCTTGGTCCAGGCGGCCGTTGTTCGCCAACGTCGTTGCGATAAGGCAGAGCACGGTGGCGCGCTGCTCTCCATCCGTGAAGGCGGCGACGAAATCTCGGACATTATCAGGGACCTTGGCCTTCACAGGCGAACTGGGCGTCGTCGCCTCATCGGCGATGAGATCGGGCGTCAGCCGAGGCTCGAGAATGTGCCCGAGCACGATGCCGCGCTCCCATGGGTCATCGATCGAGCGCGCAACTTCCAAGGCCGAACCGACCGCACCGGCCCGCGCTAGCGCGACGCCAATGGCTGCAAACGTCTGGGCGCGCTCCATCGAGCGCGGGACCAGTCTCGCAACCCGCATGGCGTCGGCGACTTTTCCCGCGCGGGCCTGCGCTTGCGCGATGATGGCGAGCGCCGGGATGAATTCCGAGGGGTGATGAACGCCCGTCGTCGCTATGGGCGGCGGATACCGCTGTTCGAACGCTAGCACTGTTTGAAGCGCGGCCACGATCTTGTCGTCCTCTCCCCGCGCCACTGCGCTGGCCCGCAGCTCCCAGGTCACCCGGCGTATGATGAGGGCACGATCCGGCAAGTCCTCGATCGCCTGCACCCGTCGAAGCGCATCGTCAAGCCGGCCAGCATGCCCCTCTTCAATAGCGATCGCCCCGAACGCCGCGGCCCTCACGTGGCGGTTCTCGATCGACTTGGCTGTCTCCAGCGCGTCGGCGAGCTTGCCGGCCTGCGCCTGAGCCTGCGCGATGGTCTCGAATGCTTCGTCGCGACCATAGCTATCCTTGGCGATTGACTTCGCGACCTGCAAGGCCAGATCGATCGTCGTGGCGGCCTCAGTGAACAGGCCGGCCTTCAACTGTGCCTTGGCAATCTCGCCGAGCTTGTGCGCAGACAAATGCGGGTCGTCGATGGTGCGGGCGACCTCTGCGGCCTCACGTAGGACGCAGGCCCGTCTCGGGGCTATGAGGCATTCATCCCAACTGGCGTCGGACGCGTTCGCGACCGATTGAGCGGCTGCACCGCATGCCAAAGCGAGGATGAACGGGCGGATGATGATCGTCCAGATCATGACGTTCCTGACTCCTGCCGCACCTTTCCACCATCGTGCTGTGGCCAGGAAATGGCAATGACTGGATGAGTTCCTGATGCCTAGTCAGTCGGTGTGTTCGACTTCTCCTTCGGGCTGAAAGCGGAAGTTTGCGGAGCGCTAGCGGCGCCGCGAGGCTCTGGAGCCCGGCAGGATTTCAGCTCGGGCGGGATCATGATCCGCCGTTTTGAAACGTCAAGATGGCGGGTTACGCCTCCGGCTCCAACCCGACCTACGCCTCGTTATTCCTTGTCGGCGCATCGCCCTCGACAATCATTTCGTCAGCCATTTCTCGAAGTACAAATTGATCGGGTTGGAAACGTATGGGCCATACGCCGGGCACGGAACGAAACCCTTCGCCCGATAGAGCCTCTGCGCATCGGGAAGAAATTCCGTGGTTTCCAGCCGCAGAACCGACAGCTTGGCGGTCAAGGCCGCTTCCACAACGCGCGTCAGGAGGCTGCTGCCTATTCCAGTTGTCCGAACCTCGGGGACGACATACATGCGCTTCACCTCCCCGGTACCATCCGCGAACATCTGCAGCCCTGCACAGCCGACGGCTTGTCCGGCAATCCGCGCGATAAACATTTGCGTGTCGCCGTGCGCCAGCCGATCGATTGGAGAGCCGTGATTCCTGTCCACCCCGCAGACCTTGTTCAAGAAATCGTCCAGCGCGGTGACGAGGTTGATCAGGTCCGGGGACCTTGCATCGGCCAGCTCAATTTCGACTCTATCGACAGTCATTCTCGTCCCCTTCTTCGAAGAGAGGAGCGCATGACGCCGTGGTGGCTTGTCCCGTTTAGTTGCCGGACCGGCCACATCTTCTTCCGAAGGAAGAAAGCCACCTTGCTCGGGGAGCAGGTTGGCGCTGGGCGTCGGCCCAACTCTTGATGTTGGAGTTGACGATAGCGGGCACTATCGAGCTTGGCAAGCGCGCCCCCAGTTTGAGGAATAACGCGTGGCCGCTCCTGGCCCGAAACGTAAGTCCCGGAACGGAGGGGTTATTTCCGTAGCTGGGGGTACACCGGCTGCGCCATCCGTCTGCCGGCCACGGCGGCCTTTGGCTTGAAGCGAAAGTGTGTCGCGCATGAGTGCTCGACAAGAAATAGCAGTGCATCATATTCTTGCTAAGATGCCAGTCAGGAATCCTTGGTTATTTGGTGAATCGTGAAACTACTCCGGAGGCACGCCAAAACGTCTGTTGTCGCCGCCTGGGTCCTGCTTGTGGTGGCGATCCCGGTCTGCTTTGTTGTCGGCGCGGCGGCGGGCTTCGACAAGTTCTACTTCCCTGCGCATCCGCATGCGACGCTGGATGCGTATGATCTCAACGCATCCAAACTAATCATGGCCGCTGCCGGCCTTGCCGCGGTGCTGTCCTCGGTCGCGTTCGCCTTGGGGTTTCGCGCCACCGCGTCCTTGCTGGTCATTCTGATCTGGACCGCGACCATTGCCGGCAACCAGATTGCCCGTGCCCGCGTCGAACCGGGACCTGATTATTACGAGCGGCATATCGGCCCGGAGGTGTTCCTGGTACCCTGGAAATATGCGGATGCCGGCCCCGGCCGTCCTCCTCGCGACCCTCCCGGCGAGATCGGCTTCACCGTCGATCTCTGCCTGTCCAATCTCGGCGGGCACACCGACATCGATTGTAGCTGGATTCAACAGGTCCGGATTCTTCCAGGTGATAAGGACGTTGCCGATCCGACCCTGGGTTCATGGCGCAAATACCGGTCGGAGATGACTCCCGGTCCCGATCACGACGGGTATCGATCGTTTGATCTGAGCTATCAGCTGCAGCCCGGCGCGCCTACGCGGATCCAGCATTATTTCGTGCGCCTGAATGCGATGGGAGAGCCGACACGGCTCGTGGCATGCCGACTGGACAACGGAAGGTTCTGCACCCACCGCACGCTGGTCGGCGATTATTGGTTTGGCTACGAAGCAGATTTAGCTCAGGGCGACGAGACGTCGGACGCCAAGCTCGCTGCCTTAGTCGAATCCTGGCGACGCAAGTGAGTCGTTCATGGTGGTCAGACAGACGTCAGCTTCTGGCACACTACGGCCCAGCGCGCGGCCGATCGTACTTGAGGTCAGACGGGGCGGTTGATGCGCACCGCCGCAGTCTCGAATTCTCTATTGTCCAGCACAATGTTGGCATTTTGGATGGGTTGACTTAGCCGCTCATAAATCTCGAATGCCGGCGCGTACCGATCCCGGTACAGAGCCTCCGCCGCTTCACGGCCACCGAGTTGGTTGGCGTCGCGCAACGTCCCCCTTTCGCCAGCTGTTTTTACATCGACGTCAACAAATATGACGACTTCCCAAGCATCTCGCAGCTCTGATCGCTGCAAGAATGTCCCATCGACGATCAAGATGTCGCGTTGATTCGCCCTGTGGGTGGGCGCAACGATAGGCTCGTCCTTATCGAGGTCGAAGGAAGCGGTGCTATAGATTAGGCTTCCTCCGGGACCCAGCGGCTCGAGGAGTAACCGCCGGACGGCATCGAGGTCCCGGGCGTCAAAATAATAACCTTCGGCCGAATGGCGACCACGCGCGTAACGTTCGCGCTTCGGTCGATGAAAGCCATCGATAGAGGTGCGAATGGTCGCTCGGCCGATACGGTCGAGTTCATGAGCCATTTCATTGGCGACAGTTGTCTTACCCGATGCAGTTCGGCCGTCGATGGCTACCCGTACCGGATGTGGCCTGTCGACCGCAGCGGCAAACTCCGCGATGGTGATCAAGGCTGCGCGTCTCATGTGTCCCCCCCTCCAAGATTGCGGGAAGAATTCAGAATGTCTTTTGGGACCACAATTCACAAATAGTGTCCGGCTCTGCGACCGGGGCAGAAGGCCGGCCCGCACGCAGCGCCAATGGCAGCAATTGGCCCGAAACGTAAGTCCCGGAACCGCGGGTGTTATTCCGAAGTTGGGGTACACCGGCTGCGCCATCCGTCTGCCGGCCACGGCGGCCCTTGACCCAAAGGCGCTTCCATGCGGCCAATCGCTATGTTAACAACACACGATGACGCGCGTAATGGTGATCGGCAACGCCGGTGGCGGCAAATCCACGATGTGCAAGGCATTGTGTCGTGCGCACTCGTTGCCTTACTTCGCCATCGATAATATTTTGTGGCGTCCGAACTGGGTGCGGGTTCCTGACGAAGAACTACGCGAGAGCCACGATGCCCTGCTGTCGCAGGAGCGCTGGTTGCTTGATGGATACGGGCCTTGGTTCTCTGTCCTCGACCGGATTGCCGCATGCGATACTGTTGTTTTGGTTGACCATCCGTTTTGGATTCATCTCTGGTGGGCGACCAAGCGCCAGGTGAAGTCGGTGTTCTTTGGGCGACCTGATGGCCCTCCGGGTTGTCCGATGCTGCCGGTCACGTTCCGCCTCTACAAGATGATGTGGGGGCTTCACCGTGAGATGAGGCCCCGGCTCATAGAGGCGATCTACGCAAAATCTGATCGGCTGCGGATCATCCACATCAGATCACCAAAAGAGCTGGTAGCATTCGCAGCCAATCCGACGTAACCGCCGTGTCCCGCGAGGCGGCGATCTCGTTTGCTCGCGTTGGACTTTCGCGATCGGCCCGAAACGCAAGTCCCGGAGCGGAGGGGTTATTTCCGAAGCTGGGGGTATACCGGCTGCGCCATCAGCCGACCGGCCACAGCCGCCCTTGAGCCGAAGAAAACGCTGAGGCCGTCCCAGCATCAATGAGCGAAAATCACGACTTGCCGGACAAGGTCGAGGAAGTCCGCCGTATGAATCCCCTTCTGGTATTGATCTAATTCAACCACCTGAACGACCACCAGGCGCTTCTCCGGCAAAACATTGGCAGGACAGTATATCTTTCTAGGAAGGGGGTTCATTGAGCCTCTTGCGCCAACCGCTCAGCGCGTACACTCGGGAGTATATGTATTTGATGGCGTCGCGGATGTGCTTGGAAAGGAGACGTCCAGCCGTCGCGGTATCGTTACCCGAGAACAGAAACTCACAGGCACTTACACTCTGAACCCGGACTGTACGGGATCGATGACTATGATCTCACTGGCCGATCCGAAGCTCCGGACGCACTACGATATTTTTGTGACGGACGACGGCAGAAAAGCGAACATGATCCGCACCGATCCGGGATCAATGGCCGTGCGCACTATTGAGCGCTAACGTCGGCTTCTGGCCCGAAACGTAAGTCCCGGAGCGGAGGGGTTATTTCCGAAGCTGGGGGTACACCGGCTGCGCCATCAGCCGACCGGCCACAGCCGCCCTTGACCCGTAGCCCACGACCGTAAGGCGTTAGCCTCTCGCGGTGGGCGCGGCACGCCGCTTGTGCTTAAGATCATCACGCTCACATTCTAGCCTTCGACCGCGCACGGCACGCTCATAAACCCGCGAAACCGCACGCGGCCGCCGCGGACCGGCTCGCCGGTCAGCGTGTAGTTCGGAAACCGCTTCAGGAAGCGTGAGATCGCGATGGCGCCTTCCAGCCGCGCCAGCGCCATGCCGGCGCATTGGTGCGCGCCGGTGCCGAAAGCGAGGTGCTTGTTCGAGATGCGGGTCACATCGAAGCGTTCGGGGTCTTCGAACTGCGCGGGATCGCGGTTGGCGGCGCCGATGCATAGGGTGACGAAGGTGCCGGGCTCCAGCGTGATGCCGCCGAGCTCGACCCGCTCGGTCGTCATCCGGTTGCCGAGCTGGTTCGAGCTCTCATAGCGGAGGATTTCCTCCACCGCTGACCGGATCAGCTCGGGCGCCTGCAGCAGCCGGCGCTTCTCGGCCGGGTGCTGCAACAGCGCGACCAGCCCGTTGCCGATCAGGTTGGTGGTGGTCTCATGGCCGGCATTGAGCAGGAAGATGCAGTTGTGCAGCAATTCCTTCTCGCTGAGCCGCTCGCCATTGCCTTCGCCATGTGTCTCCCCTTGGATCAGCCGGGTCAGCACGTCGCGCTCGGGATTGCCGGGCTTGGCGCGGCGGCGCGCGACGAGATCTTCGAGATAGATCAGGAAATCCTTCACGGCCTCGTTGCCGCGTGAAAACTGCTCCGGCGACAGCACCGGCTCCAGGGCGCCGAGGATGGCGAGCGACCAGTCGCGCAACGGCCCGCGTTCCGCATGAGGGACGTCGAGCAGATTGCCGATCACCTCGACGGGAATCGCGGAGGCGAAATCGCCGATCAGTTCGAACTTGCCTTTGGCTTCGATCGCATCGAGCAGGCGGTCGACCAGCGCGATCAGCGCCGGCTCCATCTCGGCGATCGCGCGCGGCGACAGCGCGCCCATGATCAGCCGACGCACGCGCGTATGCGCCGGCGGGTCGTTGAACACAAGGCTGGTCGTATGGTGCTCGTAGAGCAGGGACGGGCCGTATTTCGGCGCGAATTCCAGCTTCTTGTCGGAGGAGAACGCCTTGGTGTTCTTATAGGCGGTGACGAGATCGTCATAGCGCGTGAGAAAAAAGCTGCCGTTGCGCAGGCGCTTCACCGGCTCGTAGTCGCGCAAGGCGCGGTAGGTCGGGTAGGGGTCGGCGTAGAAACCCGGCGTCAGGTCTTGCAGGTCGAAATTGGCTGCGAGCTCGCGCGCATCGGCGGCATTCATGGTTGCGACGATCCTCCCGGCGGTTCTTTTTGATCGGCTGCGTTCGGCCGGTCCGGCGCGCATCATGCACGATGCCAGGCGAAAGAAAGACACCGGGCGAAAGAAAAACCCAACGTGCTGGGCGTGTGCGGTTGTAAAATACCGATGGAACCTATAGGGCTTTACAATCTTGTGTTGCGAGCGGAGGCACGCATTTCCAATGGCTTAGCCGGACGTGGCTGCCGCGTTGCGGTATATTTCTTGACAACGGTAAAGTGAGTATTTACTCACACCCGATGTCGACGTTGCGAATGACTAGCGATTTGCGGCGGCAACTGATCCTTGGCGCGGCCAAGCGTTGCTTTGCCCGCTACGGTTACGCAGGCACCACGACCAAGAGCGTGGCGGCCGCGGCGGCGATCTCCGAGGCGCTGCTGTTCAAACATTTCCCGTCCAAAGCCGCACTTTACGCGGAAATCCTGGCCGAGGAGTGCGAGGCGGATCCGGATCTCGAGTTCCTGCTCGGTCAGGCGCCGTCGACGGCGACCTTGGTGAGGTTCACGGTCGCGATGGTCGGGCATTTCCTCGGGATCGCCAACCGGCCGAACGAGGAAGAAGAGCAAAGGCTGCGGCTGATGGTCACAAGCCACCTCGATGACGGCGAGTTCGCGCGCTTGCTATATGCCAAGGTCAGTGGTCTGATCGGCGGGAAGTTCGTTGCGTCGCTGGAGAGTGCCATTGCTGCCGGCGACGCCGTGCGGATGGATGCCGCGCCGCTCGATCTGTTCTGGTTCGCGCATCACACGGGCATGACCGCAGCGTTGACCCGGCTTCCAGCGACGCCCTGTCTCAATTATGAAACCGGGGCCGACAGGCTGGTGCGCCAGCTTTCCGAATTCATCCTGCGTGGTATCGGGCTTACCGATGCCGCGATTGCGTCCTATCTCGACCGCGAATTGGCACAGCCCTCCGTTCCACCGGTCACTGCAGAGAGTGCATGACATGAACATCGCGACCGAACCCAAATTGTCCGGTAAGCCGATCGACGACAAGCCCCGCAAGCGGACCCGATCCGTGCTGTGGTTCATCGTCGTCGGCTGTTTGCTGGCGCTGCTGGTCGGCGGACTGGTCTGGTTCAACATGTTCCGCGCCAAGATGATCGCGCAGTTCCTGAGTGCGCCGAGGCCGCCGATCAGCATCAGCGCTGCGACCGCCAAGTCTGAGACCGTGCCCAATCTCCTGACCGCCGTCGGCGAGCTGGCGGCCGTGCATCAGGTGAACGTCACCACCGATGTCAGCGGACGCATCACCGACATCATGTTCACGCCCGGCTCGCATGTGAAGCAGGGGACCCCGCTGGTGCAGCTGTACGATGCGCCGGACCAGGGCGACCTCGCCAATTACAAGGCGCAGGCCACCGTCGCGCAGCTCTCGCTCGATCGCGCCAAGCAGCTGGCCTCGCGCCAGTTCGGACCGCAGGCCACGGTCGATCAGGCGCAGGCGACGTTCGATCAGGCGCAGGCGATGATCGCGAAGACGGAAGCCCTGATCGCGCAGAAGCTGGTGCGGGCCCCGTTCGACGGCGAACTCGGCGTCCGCAAGGTCGAGGTCGGGCAATATCTCAGCGCCGGCACGCAGATCGTCTCGCTGACCGACCTGTCGCAGCTCTGGGCCAACTTCACCGTCACCGAAAAGGACAGTGGACAGCTCAAGGCGGGCCAGACCGTGCGCCTGGTGGTCGATGCCTATCCGGGCAGGACCTTCGAGGGCAAGATCACGACGATCGAGCCGCAGATCGCGACCGACACCCGCAACATCCGTGTGCAGGCCACGATCGCCAATCCCGAACATATCCTCAAGCCGGGCATGTTCGTGACCGCCACGGTCGTGCTGCCGGACAAGCCGCCGGTGGTCACCGTTCCGGAGACGGCCGTGGACTATACGCTCTACGGCGACTCCGTCTTCCTCATCAGCGAGAAGAAGACTGAGGACGGCAAGACCGTGCTGACCGCCACCCGCACCTATGTGCAGACGGGCGATCGTATCGAGGGCCGTGCCGTGATCCTGAAGGGCCTCAAGGACGGCGATCAGGTCGCCGCGGTCGGCCAGAACAAGCTGCAGTCCGGTGCTGCGGTCACGATCTCGACCGATCCTCTGCCGCCGATCCCGGCGACCCCGCCGCGCTATTGAGCGTGACCTGAACGCCAGGGCAGGACGCCGGCATCCGGCGGCCATCACGACCTGAACCGCTCCTTTGAGCTAACGAGATTGCCGAGATGAGTCTCACCGATATCTTCATCAAGCGTCCGGTCCTGTCGGTCGTGGTCAGCCTGCTGATCCTGCTGATCGGGCTGAGGGCGGCGACGGTGCTGCCGATCCGGCAATATCCGAAGCTCTCGAACACGGTGGTCAATGTCACCACCGTCTATCCCGGCGCGTCCGCCGACCTGATCCAGGGCTTCATCACGACGCCGATCGAGCAGGCGGTCGCCTCCGCCGAGGGCGTCGACTACATCACGTCGAGCTCGGTGCAGGGCACCTCGACGATCCAGGTCTACGTCAAGCTGAACTTCGATCCGAACCAGGCGCTGACCGAGGTGCTGGCCAAGGTCAATTCGGTCAAATACCTGATCCCGAAGGAATCGAACGATCCGGTCGTCACCAAGACCACCGGCCAGACCACGGCCGTGATGTATATCGGCTTTTCCAGCGACGAGCTGTCGGGATCGGCGATCTCGGACTACCTCACCCGCGTGGTCCAGCCCGTGCTCTCGACCGTGGATGGCGTCGCCTCCGCCGACATCCTCGGCGGCCAGACCTTCGCGATGCGCCTATGGCTCGACCCGGTCAGGATGGCCGGTCGCAACGTGTCGCCGGCCGACGTTGCCGCGGCAATTGCCGCCAACAACTTCCAGTCGGCGGCGGGCCAGTCCAAGGGCTATCTCACCGTCTCCAATATCAACACCAATACCGGCCTGACCGACGTCAACCAGTTCAAGAAGATGATCGTGAAATCCGCGAACGGTGGCTTCGTGCGGATGGGAGACATCGCGACCGTCGAACTGGCGGCGCAGAGCACCGATGCGAGCGTCGCCTTCAGCGGCGAGCGCGCCATCTTCATCGGCGTGCAGGCGACGCCGCAAGGTAATCCCCTCAACATCGTCCGCGGCGTGCGGGCGCTGTTCCCGGACATCGAGCGCAACCTGCCGCCCTCGATGAAGATGAAGGTGGCCTACGACTCCACCAAGTTCATCCAGTCCTCGATCGACGAGGTCGAGCATACGCTCGGCGAGGCGGTTCTCATCGTCATCGTCGTGATCTTCCTGTTCCTGGCCTCGCTGCGCTCCGTCATCATTCCGGTCGTCACCATCCCGCTGTCGCTGGTCGGCGTCTGCAGCCTGATGCTGGCGCTCGGCTTCAGCATCAACCTGTTGACCCTGCTGGCGATGGTGCTCGCGATCGGCCTCGTGGTGGACGACGCCATCGTGGTGGTCGAAAACATCCACCGCCATCTGGAGGAGGGGAAGACGCCGGTGCAGGCCGCGCTGCAGGGCGCGCGCGAGATCGTCGGCCCCGTGATCTCGATGACGATCACGCTCGCCGCCGTGTACGCGCCGATCGGCTTCCTCGGCGGCCTGACGGGATCGCTGTTCCGCGAATTCGCGTTCACGCTGGCGGGCTCCGTCATCGTGTCCGGCATCATCGCGCTGACGCTGTCGCCGATGATGTGCTCGATGCTCCTGAAGAGCGCCGAGGAGGGCAGGTTCTCGCGGCTCGTCAACCGCGTGTTCGGCGCCATCACGCGCTGGTACGGCCGCAAGCTCGACCGTTCGCTGGACTATCGTCCGGTCACCGCGCTGTTCGCCGTCACGATGCTCGGTCTCGTCGGCTACCTCTATATGCACACCTCCAGGGAGCTGGCGCCCGAAGAGGATCAGGGCATCGTGTTCTCGATCACCAAGGCGCCCAAATACGCCAATATCGATTACATCAATTTCTATGGCGACAAGCTCAACAAGGCGTTCCAGCAATTCCCGGAGACCGACCTGACGTTCGTGCTGAACGGCATCAACGGCCCGCAGGGCGGCATCGCCGGCATGCTGCTGAAGCCGTGGGACGAGCGCAAGCGCTCGGCGATGCAGCTGAAATCGCTGGTGCAGGCGCAGCTGTCGAAGATCGAGGGCGTCAATGCCTTCGCCTTCAACTTGCCGGCGCTGCCGGGCGGCCCGGGCGGCCTGCCGGTGCAGATGGTGATCAACTCGACGGCCGGCTTCCAGCCGATCTATGAGCAGATGACGAAGCTGAAGGAGGCGGCGAACAAGAGCGGTCTGTTCATCGTCAGCGACAGCGACCTCGAGTTCAACCAGCCGTTGGTGCGGGTCTGGATCGACCGCAGCAAGGCAAGCGATCTCGGCATCACCATGCAGGCGCTCGGCAACACGCTCGCCGTGCTGCTCGGCGGCAACTACATCAACCGCTTCAATCTCGAAGGCCGTTCTTATCAGGTCATTCCTCAGGTGCCGCGCGACAAGCGGCTGTCGCCGGAGGCGCTCGGCAGCTACTACGTCGCGACCTCGACCGGCCAGCAGGTGCCGCTTTCGACCGTCGTCAAGATCGAGACCGCGACCGATCCGAATGCGCTGACCCATTACAACCAGCTCAATTCGGCGACGTTCTCGGCGGTGCCGATGCCCGGCGTCACCATGGGCCAGGCGGTCGACTTCCTGGAGGGCCTGGCGAAGAAGCTGCCCGCCGGCTTCAGCCACGATTACCTTGCGGACTCCCGCCAATACGTCCAGGAAGGCAACCAGCTTGCGATCACCTTCGCGTTCGCCCTCGTGATCATCTTCCTGGTGCTGGCGGCGCAGTTCGAGAGTCTGCGCGACCCGCTCGTGATCATGATCTCGGTGCCGATGGCGATCGTCGGCGCCATGATCCCGCTGTTCTTCGGCATGGCGACGATGAACATCTATTCGCAGGTCGGACTGTTGACGCTGGTCGGGCTGATCACCAAGCACGGCATTCTGATGGTGGAGTTCGCCAACGAACTGCAGCTCAATGAGGGCCTGGATCGCCGCTCCGCGATCGAGATGTCGGCTCGGATCCGGCTGCGCCCGATCCTGATGACCACGGCGGCGATGGTCACCGGCCTGATCCCGTTGTTGACGGCATCCGGCGCTGGCGCGGCGAGCCGCTTCTCGATCGGCCTCGTGGTGGTCGCCGGCATGTCGATCGGCACGCTGTTCACTCTGTTCGTGCTGCCGGCCGTCTATACGGTGCTGGCGACCAATCACCAGGCCAAGGCCAACTCGCAGCGTGCCAAGGAGATCGCGGAGTTCGACGCCGAACCTTCGCATGCGCTGAAGGCGACCTGAGCGGTCGGCGATAAAGGTTCACATCGACGGCGGCTGCCGATGGCAGCCGCCGTTTTCGTTTGGTGTGATCGCGATGGCTTCCCGAGTTCCGAATCTCACTTCGCGGCCATCCTTCGAGACGCATCGCTCCGCGATGCTCTTCAGGACGAGGTCGTGTTCGTGAAGAGATCCTTGCCCTTACAGTGAGGAGCGGGCACCGCGTCTCGAACCACGATGCCTCTGCTTCGCAGCGCCCGTCACCGCTCCCTTGGATCCAGCGCGTCGCGCAGGCCGTCGCCGACCAGGTTGAGCGAGAGCACGACCAGGAAGATTGCAAGCCCCGGCCAGACCGCCATCCACGGCGCGTTGGTGAGGAAACGCTGCGCGGCGTTGAGCATGCTGCCCCAGGACGGGTAGGGCGGCTGCTGGCCGAGGCCGAGGAAAGAGAGCGCGGCTTCGGCGATGATGGCGGCAGCAACCGACAGCGTCGCCTGCACCAGCAGCGGCGGCAGGATGTTGGGCAGTATGTGCACAAGCGCAATCCGCAGATCGGAGTCGCCGACGCTGCGCGCTGCCTCGATATACTCTTCGACCTTGACGTTCATCACCTGGCCGCGGGTCAGGCGAACGAAGATCGGCGTGGTGGAGATGCCGATCGCGATCATCGCATTGGCGAGGCTCGGGCCTAAGAAGGCGGCGAGCGCGATCGCCAGGATCAGGAACGGGCAGGCCAGCATCGCATCCGTGATCCGGCTGATCAGCGCGTCGAGCGCGCCGCCGATGTAACCCGAGAGCAGCCCCAGCGGGACGCCGATCGCGAGCGCGATGCTGACCGACACTGCGCCGGCGGAAAGCGAGGCGCGGGCGCCATAGATGACGCGCGCCAGCACGTCGCGGCCGAGATCGTCGGTGCCGAACCAGTGTTGTGCCGCCGGCGCCTTGCGGACCAGCGCCCAGCTGGTCTTGACGGGATCGTAGGGCGCGATCAGCGGGGCAAACACCGCAAGCAGGATAACAGCGTGATGGTGATCAGGCCGACGATCGCGCCCTTGCGTTCGAGCAGCCGCCGGAGGGCGCGGCGCGCCGGGCTCTCCAGCCCGTCCTGGCTTCCCGCGGCGCCGGTGGTGATTGCGACGTCCGCCATTGTCAGCCCCTCAACCGCGGATTGACCAGGACATAGGCGAGGTCGGCCAAGAGGTTCAGCATGATGTAGACGGTCGCCGTGACCAAGACCACTCCTTGCACCACGGCATAATCGCGGTTGAACACCGCATCCACGATCAGCTTGCCGAAGCCCGGGATGGAGAAGATCTGCTCCGTGAGCACCGCGCCCGACAGCAGCGTGCCGAGCTCGAGCGCGCCCAGCGTGATCACCGGCGTCAGCGCGTTGCGCAGCGCGTGGTTCAGGATCACGCTGCTTTCGGAGATGCCCTTCGCGCGCGCGGTGCGGACATAATCGCTTTCCAGCACCTGCAGCATCGCGCTTCGGGTGTGGCGCATCAGGATGGCCGCGATCGCATTGCCCAGCACGAAGGCCGGCATGATGGTGGAGGCAAGACTCGCGCGCCAATTCTCGGTCAGCGGCACATAGCCGGACGCGGGCAGCCAGCCGAGCTTGATGGAGAACAGGAAGATCAGCATGATGCCGAGCCAGAAATTCGGTGTCGAGATGCCCCACAACGCAAACAGGTTGGCGCCATAATCCCACGCTGTGCCCTGCTTGACGGCCGAGACGATGCCGGCGGGAATTCCGATCAGGAAGGCGATCACGATCGCCATCGAGGCGAGCTGCAGCGTGACCGGCAGCTTCTGTGCGATCAGCTCGCGCACCGGCACTTTCACCCGTAGCGATTCGCCGAGGTTGCCCGTGAGCACACCCTTCACCCAATAGGCGTATTGCACCGGGATCGGCTGATCGAGCCGGTACTGCTTGCGGATCTGTTCGATGACGGCCGGATCGCGCTCCTCGCCGGCCATCACCAGCGCCGGATCGCCCGGCAGCAATTGTTGCAGCGAGAAGATCAGGATCGAGACGAAGAACAGCGTCGGCACGATCTGCAGGAGGCGGCGGAAGAGGAAGGTCAGCATGGCCGGTGCCTCGCGTGCCGCAGGCTCGAACTATGCTTGTTTTCAGGTCTAGGCCCCACCGTTCCCTCCCCCCTTGTGGGGGAGGGACAGGGAGGGGGGTAACCCAAGTGGAAGTCTCGCTTGTGGCATCCCCCACCCCAACCCTCCCCCACAAGGGGGGAGGGAGCCCTAGCAGGGTGACCGACGCCAGAATGCATGATCGTTCTCACTTTGCGGACATGCTCACTTCAGCTTCAGGCCGATCACGCGCACCAGCCCGTCAGGCATCTGCTTGTAGCCTTCGAGCTTCTTGGTGTGCGCGAACAGCAGCTTGCGGTGATAGATATAGATGATCGGCTCGTCGTTCAGGATCACCTTGGTCAGCTTCTCATAGAGCGCCTTGCGCTGCGCAGGATCGGTGACGGCGCGAGCATCTTCCATCAGCTTGTCGGCCGCTGCGCTGGAATAGCCGCCGTCGTTCTGCGGCGCGCCTGTGTGCAGGAAGACGTAGGAGTTGCCGTCGGGATCGATCCGGCCGCTCCAGTTGATCTGGAAGATCTGGAATTCGCCGGCCTGCGCCTGCTTGAAAGAGGTTGCGAACTCGATGACGCGGATCTTGATGTCGAAGCCGGCTTCGGCGGCCATCGACTGCACGACCTGTGCCACGGCCTCGTTCTCGGCCCCCTTCTGCACCATGTAGTCCACCGAGACGGGCAGGGCGACACCCGCCTCCTTCAGCAGCGCCTTGGCCTTTTCGACATCACGTGGGCGGATCGGGAAGGCCTGCTGATAGAACGGATGCGTCGGCGGCACCCATTGATTGCCCGGTGTGAACTCGCCGTTGAACACGACCTGATTCAGCGCCTCGCGATCGATCGCAAGGTCGAGCGCCTGGCGCACCTTCTCCGACTGGCTCAGTCCCCCTTTCGCCTTGTCCTTGCTGACGTTGATGGTGAGGCCGTAGTAGCCGAGCTCCGAGGCGGTCGAGAGCACGAGGTTGGGATCGGCGCGCACGTCCTTGATGTCGGTTGCGAGCACGCGCTCGATCAGGTCGAGGCCGCCGGATTTCAAATTGGCGAGCCGCACCGTGGCGTCGACGATCGGCTGGAACACGATTCTGTCGATGAAGACATTGTTCTTGTTCCAATAGTCGGCGAACCTCTCGAACACCATGCGGTCCTGCTGCACGCGTTCGACGAATTTGTAGGGACCTGCGCAGACGGGATGCAGGCCGAATTTGTCGCCTTCCTCCTTCGCGGCTTTGGGCGAGACCATCATGCCGGCACGGTCGGTGAGCTGGGAGATCAGCGGGGCGAAGGGCGCCTTGAGAACGAGCTTGATGGTGAGGGGATCGACGACCTCGACATGATCGACGCTTGCAAGTTCCGATTTTCGGAACGAGCCCTGCATGTTCATGTGGCGTTCGATCGAGAACTTCGCGGCCTCTGCGTCGAGCGGCTCGCCGTCGTGGAATTTGACGCCTGGACGGAGCTTGATCGTGACAGCCTTGCCGTCGGCGGAAGTCTCGTGGGAGAGCGCGAGCTGCGGGACGATGTTCAGCTTCTCATCGATATCGAACAGCTTGTCGCAGAAGGCTGAGAACACGATGCGGCCGACATAGGTGCGGCCGAGCGACGGGTCGAGCATGTCGGGATCTTCGGCGAGCCCGATGCGCAAGGTGGTCTCGGCCTGCGCTGCGACAGCGAAGGACACTATGAACGCGGCCGCTGCAGCGGCCAGGCGAACATTTCTCATCGTACTCACTCCATGCTCGAGCTTCCGCCGGCCGTATTGCAACGGGGCCGTTGCAGCCGCGCTATTGCAGCGGCGGCGCGATTGCAGCAGCGCTATTGCACCATTCGTACCAACACCGGATGCGAACCATCCTTCCGTACGGTCGACCGCGGCGATCGGTTTGTCCAGTGGTGGCGATCAGCTCCCGCTCGGGCAAATGAGCGCATCCGCGGCAAGCCGTTCCGCATTGCGAGACCGGCGCGCCGCCCCAAGAGCCGTCTCAAGAGTTGCGTGATCCATGCGGTATCAATGTGCGCTGGACACTTCGAAGCGAACGAGCGGCGCGACGCCGACTGCCGGAGAAGGTGCGTGTACAGCGCGCCGAAATCTGTCGAGTAGCAAAACGCAGCTGTGGTTTGCCTGCGGCATGTGCACGGTGTGATCGACCGCGCGGCATCGCGAAAGCACTTCAATGCTTGATCATCGTCGCCGTACGACCGGTTCTTGAGGCTCGATCGACTTTGCTCAGGGCTGGTTCGCCACGATGGCTGAGATTCCGGCCTCTATGACGGCCCGATCAGTGACGCCGGCGGGGTTGGCGCGCGTGGGCAGGAACTCGCGGAACTTCGTCCAGTGCGCCCGGCTCACCTGCTCGAGACGTTCGAGCTCGGCGAGCGGATCGGGGTGGTCGTCAACCCTGAGGTCAAGGATCGACCATTCCTCTTCGCCATAGATCGACAGAGCGGCCGATTGCTTGCCGCGCTTGTCGCCGCCGGCCGCTTCGCCCGCCCGCAAGGCAGCGATCAGCCGTGGCGCGAAGGGCAGGGCCGCATTGGTCAGATAGGCGCTTGCAGTCTCCTTCAGCACCTCTGCGCCGGCAAGCATATTGCCCGCGATCGAAAAATCCTCGCCTTCGAGATGCCCGCACCAGGGGATGCAAGCCTTGCCCGTATGCGCAGCTATCCGCCCCGCGTGATCGAGGATGTGTAGTTGCCGGCTGTCGCGGCCGGGATCGGCCGATGTGAGGATCTGGATGATCTCTTGCGGGGACCTGCCTTCGCGCAGCAGCTTTGCGCCGTCGATGCCGTAATAGGGATTGACCAGCGCTTGCGTCGCGATGCCGCCGCGGCCGGCGACGATGAAGGGGACGCGGGCGCCGACGGCGAAGAAGCGCGTGGCGACGGCGATCCCGATCTGGCCGGTGGAGCGGTCCTTGGCGATGATCGACCAGGTCATGCAGGGCGACCTATCGTCCGGCTGCGTAGCCTTGCATGCCGCGCGGATTGGCGGCAGCGCGGCGGCGACAGCCGATCTTGGAGGCTGCGGTCAGGCGGCCTTCGGACCAGTCCGGTCCGATCTCGACGATGTGGCCGCGGCGGCGGAGCTCCTCGACCGTGGCCTTCGGCACCCGGTTTTCGAGCACCAGCACGCCGGGGCGCGCGGTGCGCGGCCAGAACGAGATCGGGAAATGCTCGGAGTGCCAGGCCGGCGCGTCGATCGACTCCTGCAGATTCATCTTTGCGTGGACGTGGCGCAGGAAGAACTGCGTGTTCCACTGGTCTTGCTGGTCGCCGCCAGGCGATCCCCAGGCCAGATACGGCTCCCCGTCGCGCAACGCCATGGTCGGCGACAGTGTGGTGCGCGGACGCTTGCCCGGCACCAGCGCCGCTGGATGGTTTTTTTCCAGCCAGAACATCTGCGCCCGTGTCCCCAAGCAGAAGCCGAGCTCGGGAATGACGGGGGACGACTGCAACCACCCGCCCGAGGGCGTGGCCGAGATCATGTTGCCGTCGCGGTCGATAATGTCGAAATGCACGGTGTCACCGCGCACCTCACCGAAGCGGCCGACGGTCGGCTCGCCGGTGCCCATGGCACCGACCGCCTCGCGTGCGCCCTCGGCATGGCGCAGCTTGACCAGCGCGCCAAAACCTTCGACCGAGCCGGGCCGCAGTTCGAGCGAGGCCTTGTCCGAAATCAACTTGCGGCGTTCGTCGTTGTAGGTGTCGGACAGCAGCGTCGCGATCGGGATTTCGGTGAAATTGGGATCGCCATAGAACGCCTCGCGGTCGGCGTAGGCGAGCTTGGCGGCTTCGATCTGCAAATGGATGAAGTCGGGTCCGGTCGGATCGAGCCCGTCGAGCGAAAAGCCTTTCAACAGCGCGAGCTGCTGCAGCAGCACCGGTCCCTGGCTCCAGACGCCGGCCTTGCAGACGGTGTAGCGGCCGTACTCATAAGTGAGCGGCTCCTCAACGGTCGGCTGCCAGCGCGCCATGTCGTCGCCGGACAGCACGCCGCGATGCCGCGAACCCGAGACGTCCATGATCTCCTGCGACCGGCAGAAGCGATCGATGGCTTCGGCGACGAAGCCCTGCGACCACGTCGTTCGCGCGCGTTCGATCTGCGCTTCGCGATTTTCGCCCGCACTTTCTGCCTCCTGCAGGATGCGCGCATAGGTCGCCGCCAACTGCGGGTTGGTGAACAGCGTCCCGGGTTTCGGGACATCGTTGTTGGGCAGATAGACCGCCGCCGACGTCGGCCAGTGTGCGCGGAACAACTCCTCCACGGTCCGGATCGTCGCCGAGATGCGTTCGACCAGCGGATAGCCGTCGCGCGCATAAGCGATTGCAGGCTCCAGCACGTCGCGCAGCCGCATCGTGCCGTAGTCGCGCAGCAGCAGCATCCAGGACTCGAACGTGCCGGGCACGCAGGCCGCGAGAAGCCCGGTGCCGGGCACCATATCGAGACCCTCGCTCCGGTAATGCGCGATGGTGGCGCGTGCGGGCGCGGGCCCCTGGCCGCAGATCACTTCGGTCCGGCCGCGCCTCGCATCATGCAGGATGATCGGCACGTCGCCGCCGGGGCCGTTGAGATGCGGCTCGACCACTTGAAGCGTGAAAGCCGCCGCGACGCCCGCATCGAAGGCGTTGCCGCCTTTCTCCAGCATGGCCATGCCGACCGCAGTCGCGAGCCAGTGCGTGGAGGTCACGACGCCGAATGTGCCCTCGATCTCGGGGCGGGTGGTGAAGGGATCGGGATTGATGAAGCTCATGTGCATTCCATCTGGCAGCGCGGCGGTGACGCGTGGAGTTGATCATGGCTCCGCTGGCATGCCAACCACCGCGGCCACAGACCTCGTGTGCATTTGGGTGATTACGCCGGCACGGCCGTCGCTGCGGTGTGATTGACGGCATGGCAGGCCACCCCGTCGATCAGAGCCGGCGCCTCAAGACGGCAGCGGTCGAACGCCAGCGGGCAGCGCGGATTGAAGCTGCAGCCGGGCGGCGGATTGATCGGGTTCGGAATCTCGCCCTTGACCGGAATGCGCTGGCGACCGGACATCGAGAGGTCCGGCACCGCACCCAGCAGCATCTTGGTGTAGGGCATGCGCGGATTGCTGAACAGCGCGCGTCCTTCCGCGATCTCGACGATGCGGCCGAGATACATCACGCCGATGCGGCTCGCCATGTGGCGCACGACCGCGAGGTTGTGGCTGATGAAGAGGTAGGTGAGGCCGAGCCGGTCCTGCAGGTCGCGCATCAGATTGAGGATCTGCGCCTGCACCGACACGTCGAGCGCGGAGGTCGGCTCGTCGCACACGATGAACTCGGCCTCGGAGGCGAGCGCGCGTGCGATCGCGATGCGCTGGCGCTGGCCGCCGGAAAACTCATGCGGGAATTTCTGACCATCGTCGGGATGCAGGCCGACCAGGGTCAACAATTCGCCGACACGATCCTTGATCTGTCGCTCACCGTCGATCACACCGAACGCGCGGATCGGCTCGGCGATGATGGCCTGGACGCGGAAACGCGAATTGAGGCTCGCATAGGGGTCCTGAAACACCATTTGAATGCGGCGGCGCAGTTTCCGGCGCACCAGAGCCTGGCGTGGATCGGTCATCGACACGCCGTCGATGATGACCTCGCCCGACGTCGGCGGCAGCAGGCCGACCACCATCCGCGCCACCGTCGTCTTGCCCGAGCCGGATTCGCCGACGAGGGCGAAAGTCTCGCCGCGTCTGATGTTGAAGCTGACGCCATCGACAGCCTTCAGGAATTCCTGCTGCCCGCCCTCGAGCACGCGGTTGAGCCAGGGCTTCGACACGTCGAAGACCTGGCGCAGATTCCTGACCTCGACGAAATCAGTCATGCTGCGCTCTCCGTGGCCCGATCATAGAGGTGGCAGGCGACGGCCTGGGCTCCCTGGCGCAGCGGTTCAGGCCGCTCGATCCGGCAGCGATCGAACGCAAAGTCGCAGCGCGGATTGAAGGCGCAGCCGGCCGGTATGGCGGAGAGCCGTGGCATCGAACCTGGGATCTGCACCAGCCGTTTGTCCTCGCCTGCGAGCGTCGGGATCGCGCCCATCAAACCCTTGGCGTAAGGATGCAGCGGATTCTTGATCACCTCCTGCACCGGGCCGATCTCGGCAATGCGGCCGGCATACATGACGGCGACGCGGTCGCAGGTCTCGGCGATCACGCCCATGTCGTGCGTCACCAGCATCACCGCCGTGCCATGATCGCGGCCGAGCCGCTTGATCAGCGCGATGATCTGCGCCTGCACCGAGACGTCGAGCGCGGTGGTCGGCTCGTCTGCGATGATCAGTTCGGGCTCGGCGCAGAGCGCGAGCGCAATGACGACGCGCTGGCGCATGCCGCCGGAGAATTCGTGCGGATAGCCGTCGATGCGCTTCTCCGGCGCGGGAATGCCGACTTCGGCCAGCAGATCGATCGCGCGCCGGCGGGCCTGCTGGTCGGTGAGACTGGTATGGGTCTTGATGGTTTCGACGATCTGATCGCCGATCCGGTAGAGCGGGTTCAGCGAGGTCAGCGGATCCTGGAAGATCATGCCGATCCGCTTTCCGCGCACCTGGCGCATCGCTTCCGCCTCGAGATTGTCGATCCGCAAGCCGGACAAATAGATTTCGCCGCCGGCGATGCGGCCGGGCCGGTCGATCAGGCCGATCACGGCCAGCCCGGTGACGGATTTGCCGGCGCCGGATTCGCCGACCACCCCGAGCACCTCGCCCTTGGCGATGTCGAAAGAGATGCCGTCGATCGCGTGCAGGATGCCGCGGCGACTGGCGAACTCGACCTGCAGATTGCGCACGGACAGAACGGGGACAGACATCAACTGATACCTTCAGATCGCGACGGGCGGTTCACCGCAGCTTCGGATTGAGTGCGTCGCGCAGCCAGTCGCCGAGCAGGTTGATCGCAAGAATGAGCAGAGCCAGCGTCAGGCCCGGGAACGCCACGATCCACCACTCGCCGGCAAACAGATAATTGTTGCCGATACGGATCAGGGTGCCGAGCGAGGGCATGGTTTCGGGCATGCCGGAGCCGAGAAAGGACAGCGTCGCCTCGGTGATGATGGCGAGCGCGAGGTTGATGGTCGCAATCACCAGCACCGGCCCGGTGGTGTTGGGCAGCACATGGCGCAGCAGGATCACTGGCGCCGGCAGGCCGATCAGCTGTGCTGCCGCGACGTAGTCCTTGTTCTTCTCGATCATGACCGAGCCGCGCACCGTGCGCGCATATTGCACCCAGAAGCTCAAGCCGATCGCGATCACCAGCACGGCGAGCATGCTCGCGGAATCGAGGCGGTCGCCGAACACGGACTTGACGACGCCGTTGACCAGAAGCGCGATCAGGATCGCGGGGAAGGTCAGCTGCACGTCGGCAATGCGCATGATGATGGTGTCGACCACGCCGCCGAAATAGCCGGCGACCAACCCGAGCCCGACGCCCAGCACTCCCGACAGCACGACGCCGAGCACGCCGACGACGAGCGATATCCGCAAGCCATAAAGGATCGCCGACAGCACGTCGCGGCCCTGCTCGTCGGTGCCGAGCAGGAACGGGCTTTGGCCGTCGGCAGTCCACAGCGGGGCAATGCGCGAGTTCATCAGCTGCAGTTGCGCCGGATCGAACGGATTTTGCACCGCGAGCAGGGGAGCGAAGACCGCCAGCAGGAACAGCGCAAGCGTCACGATGGCTGCCACCATCGTGAGCTTCGAGCGACGGAAGGAATAAAGCAGGTCGCTCGCGAGCGCGCGCTTCAGCCAGCTGTCGGAGCCGCCCGGGGCCGGCGCGCTTGCCTCGGCGTTGTGGGGGACGACGGTGTCGCTCATGACGAGGCCGGCCGGCTGATGGTCGCGCGCAGGCGCGGATCGACCACGGTGTAGAGGATATCGACGATCAGGTTGATGGTGACGAACATCAAGGAAACCATGACGAGGTAGGCGGCCATGATCGGGATGTCGACATTCTGCACCGCCTGGACGAATAGCAGGCCCATTCCCGGCCACTGGAACACCGTTTCGGTGATGATTGAGAAGGCAATAACCGAGCCAAATTGCAGGCCCACCACGGTGATGACGGGAACCAGCGTGTTGCGCAGCGCATGCCCGAAATGGATCGCGCGCGTGGTCAGCCCGCGGGCACGTGCGAAGCGGATGTAGTCGGTGCGCAGCACTTCCAGCATTTCAGCCCGCACCAGCCGCATGATCAGCGTCATCTGAAACAGCGCGAGCGTCACCGAAGGCATGATCAGGGCTTTCAGCCCGGAGGCGGTGAGAAGGCCGGTGCTCCACCAGCCGAGCTTCACCGTGTCGCCGCGGCCGAATGATGGCAGCCAGCCGAGCGTCACCGAGAACAGGTAGATCAGCAGAATCCCGATCAGGAAAGTCGGCAGCGAAATGCCGATCAACGAGACCGCCTGCAGAAGCTTCGCCGAGAGCGAGTCGCGCCGCAGCGCGGAATAGACGCCCATCAGGATGCCAAAGACCAGGGCGAGGATCGTGGCGCAGATCGCAAGCTCCAGCGTGGCGGGCATCCGCTCCTTGAGGAGGTCGGCCACCGGCTGGCGGAACTGATAAGACACGCCGAAATTGAATTGCGCTGCATTGATCAGGTAGTGCGCGAACTGCACGATTACGGGATCATCGAGACCGAGCGATTTGCGGATGTTGGCGCGCTCGGCCGCGGATGTATCCAGCGCCACGATCTGGCTGACGGGATCGCCGGCGAAGCGGAACATCGCGAAGGCGATCACACCGACCACAATCATGACGCCGATGGCCTGGATGACCCGGCGAAGCGTGAAGGCGAGCATCTTGTCTCTAACTTCCTCCAGAAAGCGTGGCGGGTAGCATCGCGCGCCGCAAATGAAAAGCCCCGAAAGCGACACAAGCTTCCGGGGCTCTGAGGCTTGCCGCTTATTCGGACTTGGTGGCCAAGTACAGCAGCACCATGTTGTCCGCGCGCAGCGGAATCTTCACTTTTTTCGAGACACCCCAGGCGACCGCCTGCTGGTGCAGCGGGATGTAGCCGTAATCCTTGATGCCGATCTGAAACGCCTGCTTGATCAGTTGATCGCGCTTGGCGGTGTCGGTCTCGACCAGGATCTTGTCCGTCAGGGCGTCGAGGTCCTTGTTGCAGTAATTGCCGAGATTGGCCTCGCCGCGGGTCGGGTCCTTGGCGTCGTCGCGGCAGCCCATGATGTCATGCAGCACGTTGTGCGAGTCCATCGAGGAGGGGGTCCAGCCCAGAAGGAAGAACGACGTGTTGTAGCCGCCGGGCTTCAGGACCTTGGCGAAATACTGCGCCTTGGGCTGGGCCAGCAGGTTCACCTTGACGCCGATGCGGGCCAGCATGCCGACCACGGCCTGGCAGATCGCGGCGTCGTTGACGTAGCGATCGTTCGGGCAATCCAGCGTGACTTCGAAGCCGTCGGGATAGCCGGCTTCGGTCAAGAGCTTCTTCGCGGCGTCAGGATCGGCCTTCTCCCGGGTGAAGTCTTTCGACAGGTCGAACAGCTGCGGCGCGATCATCAGCGCCGTCGGCGTCGACATGCCGCGCATGACGCGGGTCTTGATCAGGTCGACGTCGATCGCCTTGTAGAAGGCCTCGCGGACGCGGACGTCCTTGAACGGGTTCTTGCCCTTGACGTTGGAGAACAGGAGCTCGTCCCTGCTCTCGTCCATGCCGAGGAAGATGGTGCGCAGCTCCGGACCGGTCAGCACCGTGGCCGTGCCGCTCGAATTGACCCGCTGGATGTCCTGCACCGGCACCGGCTCGATGATGTCGACCTCGCCGGAGAGCAGCGCCGCTACCCGCGTCGCATCGGAGGCGATGGTCGTGAACACGATCTCCTTCAGATTGTGCTCGGGCTTGCCCCACCAGTTCGGGTTCGCCTTGAACACGGTCTTGACGCCGGGCTGGTGGCTTTCGACCATGAACGGGCCGGTGCCGTTCTCATGCAGCGAGGCATAGCTCGGCGTTGTCGCCGAGACCGGCGTCGGCGCGACCGAGTTGTTCTCCTCGCACCACTTCTTGTCCATGATGTACCAGGTATCCCATTGCGAGATCAGAATGGGATTGGGCGCAGCCAGCTTCACGTCCACCGTGTAGTCGTCGACCTTGATGAACTTCGCATCGGGCGGGACGTTGGACAGGAAGTTCGAGCCGTTGGCGCGGACGCGTTCGGCCGAGAAGATCACATCGTCTGCGGTGAAGGGATCGCCGTTGTGAAACTTGACGCCCTTGCGCAGGTGGAAGCGCCAGCGGGTCGGCTCCGGCGTTTCCCAGCTTTCGGCCAGTCCCGGAACGATCTTGAGATCCTTGTCGCGCGCCGTGAGGCCTTCATAGATATGGGCGTGGTGCGCGATCGTGGTCGATTCCTTGAAGGAATAGGGGTCGAGCGATTTCAAGGTCCCCTGGTTGGCATAGCGCAAGCTCTGGCTCGATGCCGGCCCCGTCACGAAGGCGAGGAGCGCGAGGGTGAGCGCTGAGATAAGCGAGTGGCGTATCGCCATATGTTCAAATTCTCCGCTTTAAGCCGCTAGTCTTTTCGGCAGTCTGATGAGCTGGCGCCCATTCGTGTTTGACCTGATGATCGTCGCAACGCGTCCCGAGTGGACTTCGGAAGGCAACAGGCAGCGCGCGCACTTGAGATGCCGCAAGATGCCGGTCGCTTGCAAGACTGGTGCCGGGCCAAAGCGGCCGTTTCAGGTGCAAGGCGTTTGCCAGCAGTTCAGGCCGGACGTCCTCCGACGGCCGGCATGTTGCAGAGTTCTCCTGCCGCGGACAAGCCCGCCCCGATTACCCATTGGGGTATGGTTAGCCGCCGCCCCCGACATCGCAGTGCACCAGGGTGGATCAGGGAGCGACTGTCCGGGGCACAGCCTCGCTCTACTCCCCGGTTGACCATATTGCAGGAATCGCGTGCGCTGCAGCGCGGCTCGCTTGCGAGAGAGACTTGGTGCGGTGATACTCTTCTCATCGCTTCTGAACTGAAACGGTCCCGGCGACTTGTTGGCTGGGGGCAGGGCTCTTCAGGTCGGCGGCACGAGGGCGGTTCGAACAGCGCGGAGCGCGACATGAAAGTCAATATCGAGATCGATTGCACGCCGTTGGAGGCGCGGCAATTCTTCGGACTGCCTGACGTCGGCCCGATGCAGACCGCCGTCATGGACAAGCTGCAGCAACAGATGATGAGCAACATCGACAAGATGGCCCCGGAGGCCCTGCTGCAGAGCTGGTTCAGCTTCGATCCCAAGCTGGCGGAGAAGTTTCAGGATCTGTTCGTGACCATGACCGGCCTCGGTGGCCCCCGGTCGAACGACCGGAAATCTGCCTGATCGCCTGCTTGGCATGTCGTCTGAGGCGGCGCCGTCGGCGGCCGCTTGCGTTGGCTTGAGCTGACCTGCACGATCATGGCGGGCGGCTCAACTGCTGCGCCGCCCGATAACAAAGCACACGAACGGGAGGAGCTATGAGCGAGGCCACGGCCATGCCGCCGCTGCAGTTTGCCGAAACCAACGGCATCCGCATGGGCTATTACGAGGCGGGACCGGCTACCGACCGGCCTCCCATGGTGCTGTGCCATGGCTGGCCGGAACTGGCTTTCTCCTGGCGGCATCAGATCAGGGCGCTCGGCGAAGCCGGCATCCGGGTGATCGCACCCGACCAGCGCGGCTATGGGGCGACCGATCGGCCGGAGCCGGTCGAGGCTTATGACCTCGAGAATCTGACCGCCGATCTGGTCGGCCTGCTCGATCATCTGAAGATCGACAAGGCGATCTTTGTCGGTCACGACTGGGGCGGCTTCGTCGTCTGGCAGATGCCCTTGCGCTATCCCGACCGCGTCGCCGGCGTGGTCGGCATCAACACGCCGCATCTTCCCCGCGCGCCCGCCGACCCGATCGATATCATGCGCAAGCGCTTTGGCGAGACGATGTATATCGTCCAGTTCCAGGATCCGGGACGCGAGCCGGACCGGATATTTGGAAGCAGGGTCGAACAGACCTTCGACGCCTTCATGCGCAAGCCGCTGCCGCGCAACGATGCCGATGCGAAGGAGCCGCCGGTCGGCGGCATCGGCGCGGCGAGAACGGTCAACTTGGCCTTTCCGCAGATGGTGGCTGCCTATGACGCCAGTCGCGACAACCGACAGCCGATCCTCTCGGACGATGAAAAGCGGGTGTTTGTCGAGACGTTCAAAAAGACCGGCTTCACCGGCGGGATCAACTGGTACCGCAACATGTCCCGCAATTGGCGGCGATCCGAGGGGCTGGATCACATCGTCCGCGTGCCGTCCCTGATGATCATGGCCGAGAACGATGCCGTGCTGCCGCCGTCTGCTGCGGACGGCATGGAAAGGCTGGTCCCTGACCTCGAGAAATATCTGGTGCGCGACAGCGGCCATTGGACGCAGCAGGAACAGCCGGCGGAGGTCAGCGCCAAGCTGATCGAATGGCGTAGGCGGCGGTTCGGGTGATCTGAAGAGATAAGACTTTCAGCCGATCTTGAGGTGCCTCCCGGCGAACGCATGCGAACGCAGGGACGACACTTTGTTTGCGGCATCAGGTTCTATCCAACTAGTGCCTCGTCACGCCGCCTCGGCGCTGGCGCCGTGCGCATGCGCTGCGATCGCATCGATGATCTGCGGCCATGTCCGGATCGTCAGTGCGTGCCCCATGCCGTCGATCATCAGCAGTTTGGCATTCGGAATCGACTCAGCCGTGTCCCGCCCGCCGGCCGGATGCACCAGCGGATCCCGGGTGCCGTGAATGACCAAGGTCGGCACCTTCACCAAATGCAGCCGTGGTTTGCGGCTGCCGGAGGCCAGGATCGCCCGGAGTTGCCGGGCGACGCCGGCTGCATTGATGCCGCGGGCAAAGCAGCGTTCGGCCAGCGCACGGTCGCGTGCTTCGTCTTCCGGGAAGGAACCGGCCCGCAGCATCTTCCAGGTGAGGGCGAAGCGTTCGATATACTGCTCCTTGGTCTTGGGTGCCGGCATCATCAGCATCATCGCGGCCTCCCGGCTCGGCGGCGGAATCCGCGGATTGCCGGTGGTCGACATGATCGAGGTCAATGACCTCACGCGGTCGGGGAAGGAGAGTGCGACCTCCTGGGCGATCATGCCGCCCATCGAGGCGCCGACCAGATGGGCGGACTTGATATCGAGCACCTCCATCAGCCCGACCGTATCCTTGGCCATGTCGATGAGCTTGTAGGGTGCGGATACCGGGATATGGAAGAAGCGCAGCTTGAGCAGCTCGAACGGCGTCAGCCGCTTGCCGCCGTGCATCTTGCCGGATTGGCCGATATCGCGATTGTCGAAGCGGATGACGCGAAAGCCGCGGGCAGCGAGTTGCGCGCAGAACTCATCGTCCCAGATCATCATCTGGCCGCCAAGCCCCATGATCAGCAGCAGCGGCTCCGCGCTGGGATCGCCGAAGATCTCGTAGCAGATGTCGATTCCGTTGGCGCGCGCGATTTGCGGAGGCTGATGAGCAATGGCGGTCACAACTGGGTTCCTCGTTGCAAAGCGGGGGGAACTGTATCGCATGTTGCCGAAACCGGGAGAAGGCGGTGCGCAGGCCGCCTCATTCGCCGCATGTCTCGATCGGCTCATGAAGGCTGGCCCATGATATGGTGGCTACCAAGGTTTGAGTCTCGTGATCTCGCTCGGCGACAAGGAGGATGCCGATGGTGGACAAAACGGGTGATGCGATTGCGTTGTGGCAGCAAATGGTCGGTGAGATGCAGAAGAGCTTTGCCGCCTTCGCCAAGCAAGGCTTGGGCTCATCGCCAATGGGACGCCAAGCGGACAACCGGGGAGCGTCCGCTCCGGGAGCGCAGCAACAGATCGCCGATCTGATGGAAAACTATTTCATCGGCATGAACCTGCCCAGCCGCGGCCAGCTCAACGAGATGGTCGAGCGGCTCCGGTCGATCGAGCTCGAATTAAGCGAGATCAAGGTGCTGCTACAGCAGGCGGTCAAGACTGCTCCTTCCAAGCAAACCGCCCCTCGAGCCGGCAAACGCAGCTCTAGGCGTGCAGCCGCGGATGCAGAATCCCCGGACTCGGTGAAACGGCTCGATTAAGCGCTCGGCGGTTCTCCATCCCGCGTAAGGATAGCGATCGTATGTTGCAATGCAATATTTATGTTGCAATGCAACATGTGGCGTGGCATGACTATGAAACCCCGGGTCCATGTGGGCGGGGGAGAAGCCATAGCTCAGCAGAGGATGGAGAAATCAATGACCACTGAAACCAACACTGGGTTCGACAGCGTCAAGCAGGCCTTCGGGCCGATGACCGACGCCCTGAAGAACCTGCAAACGATGGAAATGCCGGAATCCGCGCGCGAGTTCTTCAAGAAGGCCACGTCGACGGCCAAGGAGCGCGTCGCCGATGCTTTCGCCGGCTCGGAAAAGGTGACCGCAGTGATCGAGACCGCTGTTGCTGAGGGTGTCAGCGAAGCGACCAAGATCACCCGCAACATCCAGCAGGCGATCCATCAGGATACCGAGGCGTTCTTTGACGGGCTGGACAAGCTGGCGTCCGCCAAGACCTTCAGCGAGGCGGTCCAGATCCAGTCGGAACTCGCGCGGGCGCGCGGTGAAGCGCTCATCTCGCGGGCGAAGTCGAGCACCGAGTATTTCGGCAAGCTGGTGGCCGATGGCGCCAAGACCATCCAGGACAACCTGTCCAAGGCCTACACCAAGTCGGCCTGATCGCCGTCGGGCCCTCAACGTACTGAATGCCGCCTGGGCCCGCGCTTTGCGGGCCTTCTTTTTTGATCCGTTTGGACCTGCGGTGTCGGAGTGCGACAAAACACGCTATGCGTGGTCACCATGCCGCAGCCGCTCTCCCACATCATCGATCAGCTCAAGCGCGAGCCCTCGCGCACCGGCTCGCTCATCATCACTGTGTTCGGCGACGCCATCGTGCCGCGCGGCGGGACGGTGTGGCTTGGAACGCTGTTGGAATTCTTCGCCGGCCTCGATATCGACGGCAACGTCGTGCGCACGGCGATGTCGCGCCTCACCGCCGAAGGCTGGTTCGAGCGCGGTAAGGTCGGCCGTAACAGCTTCTATCGCCTGGTGAAGCAGGGACAGCAGAGCTTTGCCGCCGCGACCCGCCACATCTACGACCCGCCGCCGACGGAATGGACCGGGAGCTTCGAGCTGCTCCTGATCAGCGGCGCCGATCAGCGCGAGGCGGCGCGCGATGCGCTCAAGAATGCGGGCTTCGGCAGTCCGCTGCCGGGCGTGTTTGTCGCGCCGGCGGGCACCGTCGTACCGGAGGAGGCCCGGGAGGCGCTGCGTCTCGATGCGTCCGCCGCCCCCGACATGGCCCGGCGCCTCTTGGCCGAGAGCTGGACACTGGACCGCACGGCGGAGGCCTATCTGAAGTTCATTGCCACCTTCACGCCGCTGCAGATTTGCCTGCACAAGCAGCAGGCTTTGTCCGAGGGTGACGCCTTCACCGCGCGCATCCTCTTGATCCACCATTACCGCCGCATCGTGCTGCGCGATCCGCTGCTGCCGGCGGAACTGTTGCCGAAGGACTGGCCGGGAGGTCGGGCGCGGAGGCTGTGTGGCGAGATCTATCGCGCCCTGCTGCCTGGTTCCGAGCGCTGGCTCGACCGGCACGCAACCGACGAGAATGGCCCGCTACCGCCAGCCGGGGAGGCGCTCGGCCGCCGTTTCGGCGATTGATGATCTGCGCTGATATATTACAAAAATGGATTGCATAGATTAGATTGTGTTATATATTGCCGGCAACCAAGTCCTGGGAGGACACGTCGCCGCATGTATACGCAGGCGCTCAATACGCCCGAGGAGGGCTCCCTTGCGGAGGACATGGCACAGGCGGCGCGCTTCCAGGCGCGTATCGACGCCGAGGAACGCATCGAGCCCAACGATTGGATGCCGGTCGCCTATCGCAAGACGCTGATCCGGCAGATTTCCCAGCACGCCCATTCCGAGATCGTCGGCATGTTGCCGGAAGGCAATTGGATCACGCGTGCGCCGAGCCTGCGCCGCAAGGCCGCGCTGCTCGCCAAGGTGCAGGACGAGTGTGGCCACGGCCTCTACCTCTACGCCGCCGCCGAAACGCTCGGAGCGTCCCGCGAGGAACTGGTCGACGCGATGCTGGCCGGCAAGGCCAAATATTCCTCGATCTTCAATTATCCGACGCTGACCTGGGCGGACATCGGCGTGATCGGCTGGCTGGTCGATGGCGCTGCGATCATGAACCAGATTCCGCTCTGTCGCTGCTCCTATGGCCCCTATGCGCGAGCGATGATCCGCGTCTGCAAGGAGGAATCCTTCCACCAGCGCCAGGGCTACGAGATCATGCTGACGCTGTGCCGCGGTACGACCGAGCAGAAGGCGATGGCGCAGGATGCGCTGAACCGCTGGTGGTGGCCGGTGCTCATGATGTTCGGTCCGCCCGATCAGGTGAGCCAGCACAGCGACGCTTCCACGAAGTGGAAGATCAAGCGCTTCTCTAACGATGAGCTGAGGCAGAAATTCATCGATGCCACGGTGCCGCAGGCGCAATATCTCGGGCTCGCCATTCCCGATCCCGAGATGACGCAGGACGATAATGGGCATTGGATTCACGGCACGATCGATTGGAATGAGTTCAAGCAGGTGCTCGCCGGCAACGGTCCCTGCAACCGCGACCGCATGGCCGCACGTCGCAAGGCTCACGAAGACGGTGCTTGGGTCCGCGAGGCAGCGGCCGCCTATGCACGCAAGCGCCGCTATCGCGACACCGCGCAGGCTGCCGAATAGATCGAAGGGAGATCGCCATGGCAACGCCGGACACCCCGCTATGGGAGGTCTTCATCCGCAGTCGTAATGGCCTCGCGCACAAGCATTGCGGCTCGCTGCACGCGCCTGACGCCACCATGGCGTTGCAGGCGGCGCGCGACATCTATACCCGCCGCGGCGAGGGGCTGTCGATCTGGGTGGTGCCGTCGAGCGCGATCACTGCTTCCGACCCCGCCGACAAGGGCATGATGTTCGAGCCAGCTGAGTCGAAGATCTATCGCCACCCGACCTTTTACGAAGTGCCCGACGAGGTCGGGCATATGTGATTGCCGACGGACGTTCAGCCATCCGTCATTGCGAGCGCAGCGAAGCAATCCAGGCTGTGTGCGCGGAGATAGTCTGGATTGCTTCGTCGCGTTGCTCCTCGCAATGACGTCGAGTATGCCGCAGGTATCGAGCATGGCCGCCGCTTCGATCGAAGTCACCGAAACCCCGCTGGTGCTCTACACGCTGCGCCGCGCCGACGATGCGCTGATCCTCGGTCATCGGCTGTCCGAATGGTGCGGCCACGCGCCCATGCTCGAAGAGGATATGGCGCTGTCGAACATGGCGCTCGACCTGATCGGCCAGGCGCGCGAACTTTATGGCTACGCCGCGAAAGTCGAAGCTCGCGACAATGACGAGGACGCGCTCGCTTATCTCCGCGACGTGAGACAATACCGCAACCTGCTGCTGGTCGAGCGTCCCAATGGCGACTTCGCCTATACGATGGTGCGGCAATGGTTCTATTCGGCCTTCGCCGATCGCTACTGGCAGGCGATGATGCGCTCCAACGACGCGACACTTGCGGCGATCGCAGCGAAGTCGGAAAAAGAGAGCGCCTATCACCTGCGCCACGCGAGCGAATGGATCATCCGGCTCGGCGACGGCACCGATCAAAGCCATGCGCGGGCGCAGGCGGCCATCGACGACCTCTGGGCCTATACCGGCGAGATGTTCAGCATCGATGACAGCGAGCGCGGGTTGATCGACGCCGGGGTTGCGATCGATCCGACGACGCTGCTACCGGATTGGCTGGCGGCGGTGTCGCAGATCGCGCGCGAAGCCACGCTGGTTCTGCCGGAGAACGACTGGATGCAGCAGGGTGGCCGCGACGGACGCCACAGCGAGCATCTCGGCCACCTGCTGAGCGAGCTGCAATATATGCAGCGCAGTTTTCCGGGCGCTACATGGTAGCGAATGCGACCAGCGACGCCGATCTGCGCCAGCGCGCCTGGGAGGCTGCCGCGAGCGTGACCGATCCGGAAATTCCGGTATTGACGATCGATGATCTCGGCGTGCTGCGCGAGGTCGAGGTCAGCGGCGACCGCGTCGAGGTCGCTGTGACCCCGACCTATTCCGGTTGTCCCGCGATGAACATGATCGCGCTGGAGATCGAGCTTGCGCTCGAGCGCGCCGGCTTTCGTGAGATTCACGTGCGCACCGTATTGTCGCCGGCCTGGACGACGGATTGGATGAGCGAGGAGGGCCGCCGCAAGCTGAGGGAATACGGTATCGCGCCGCCACTAGCCGCAAATAGCCGCCGTGCGCTGTTCGGCCTCGAGCAGGTGAGCTGTCCGCAATGCGGTTCTGCGGAGACGGAGCTGTTGTCCGAATTTGGCTCGACCTCGTGCAAGGCGCTGTGGCGCTGCAAAGCCTGCCGCGAACCGTTCGATTATTTCAAGTGCCACTAGCTCATGAACATCCGTCATTGCGAGCGCAACGAGGCAATCCAGAATGCCCGGATGGCAAGAGCCTGGATTGCTTCGTCGCGTTGCTCCTCGCAATGACGGAGGGATAGGTTCGATGTCCACTCCGCGCTTCCATCATCTCGCTGTCAACGACCTGCGCCGCGAGGCGCCTGATGCGGTCTCGCTGACGTTTGCGATTCCCCGCGAGCTTGCCGGCGACTATCATTTCTCGCCCGGGCAATATCTCACCCTGCGCACCACGCTCGGCGGCGAGGAGGTGAGGCGGTCCTACTCGATCTGCTCAGGCCCCGATGACGGCGAGATCCGCATTGCGGTGAAGCGCGTCGATGGCGGCGCGTTCTCCAGTTTCGTGACCGATGAACTGAAGTGCGGCGATGAGCTCGACGTGATGACGCCGACCGGCCGCTTCGGCGTAGCACCCGAGCCGGATGCGGCACGCATCCATGTCGGCTTCGCGGCCGGCTCCGGGATCACGCCGATCCTGTCGATCATCAAGGGCGTGCTGGCGCGCGAGCCGAAGAGCCGATTCTTCCTGTTCTACGGCAACCGCGCCACCGCGGGTATGCTGTTTCGCGAAGAGCTGGAGGAGCTCAAGGACCGCTACCTCGATCGGTTGTCGATATTCCATGTCATCTCCGGCGAGGAGCAGGACATCCCGATCCTGCACGGTCGCCTCGATGCCGAGAAGGTGAGGGTGCTGTTGCGTTCGCTGGTGCCGGCCGAGAGCGTCGACCATGTCTTCATCTGCGGTCCCTCGGGCATGAGCGACGAGCTCGAGCCGACCTGCCGTGAGCTCGGCATCGCCGCAGACCGCATTCATGTCGAGCGCTTCGTCTCCGGGCTCGGCGGCAAGCCGCGGCCGAAAGCGGTCGTGCCAGCGTCGGCGCCGCCAAAGGCAATGGCGGCCCTGATCATCGACGGCAAGCGGCGCGAGGTGCCGGTCGCCGAGGGCGAGGCGATCCTCGACGCCGCATTGCGCGCCGGCGTCGATCTGCCCTTTGCCTGCAAGGGCGGCATGTGTTCGACCTGCCGCGCCCGGCTCGTCGAAGGCAAAGCGGAAATGGAACTGAACTATTCACTGGAGCCGTGGGAGCTCAAGGCCGGTTTCGTGCTCACCTGCCAGGCCAAACCGACGACGGAGCGCGTCGTCGTGGATTACGATCATATGTAACCGCGGCGTCATTGCGAGCGAAGCGAAGCAATCCAGTATGCGTCCGTCTTGAAAGTCTGGATTGCTTCGTCGCTTTGCTCCTCGCAATGACGACGGTGAGTGCGAACTTGATTAATCCTTCGGCCTACTGTCCTTCACGCGTTTGGCCTTGCCGGCCGAGCGCTCCAGCGTGTCGGGGGCCACCACCTTCACCTTCGCAGTCAGGCCGATCGTGTTCTTGATGTGCGTGGAGATGAAGTCGGCATGGCCAGTCAATCCGCTGCCGTCCCAGACCTCCTGCCGCGCCTCGGCGAAGATCGTCAGCTCGTCCATGCGGCCGTCGCGCGTCAGCTCCAGCATGAAGTGGCCGCCGCACCAGTCGGTCGCCAGCAAGATTTCCTCGATCTGGGTCGGGAACAGGTTGACGCCGCGCAGGATGATCATGTCGTCGGAGCGTCCCGTGACCTTCTCCATCCGTCGCATGCCGGGCCGCGCTGTGCCGGGTAACAAGCGCGTCAGGTCGCGGGTGCGATAGCGGATCACGGGAAAGGCTTCCTTGGTCAGCGAGGTGAACACCAGCTCGCCCATCTCGCCTTCCGGCAGCACCGCGCCGGTGTCGGGGTCGATGATCTCCGGATAGAAATGATCCTCCCAGATGTGCAGGCCGTCCTTGGTCTCCAGGCATTCCTGCGCGACGCCGGGACCGATCACCTCCGAGAGCCCGTAGATGTCGGTCGCGTCCATGGCGAAGGCGTCCTCGATCTCGGCACGCATCGCGTTGGTCCAGGGTTCGGCGCCGAAGATGCCGAGCTTGAGCGAGCTCTGCCGTGGATCGAGGTTCTGCCGCTTGAACTCATCAAGGATCGCCAGCATGTAGCTCGGCGTCACCGTGATGATCTCGGGCCGGAAGTCGTTGATCAGCTGCACCTGACGCTCGGTCATGCCGCCGGAGATCGGCACCACGGTGCAGCCGAGCTGCTCGGCGCCGTAATGCACGCCTAAGCCGCCCGTGAACAGGCCATAGCCATAGGCATTGTGGATGATCATGCCACGTCGGCCGCCGGCGGCGCGGATCGAGCGCGCCATTACGCTCGACCATGTCGCGATGTCGGCCCTGGTGTAGCCGACCACGGTCGGCTTGCCGGTGGTGCCGGAAGAGGCGTGGATACGGACCAGCTGCTCGCGCGGGACCGCGAACATGCCGAACGGGTAATTGTCGCGGAGGTCGGTCTTCGAGGTGAACGGAAACTTGGCGAGATCGGAGAGGTCGCGAAAGTCGGACGGGTGCGCGCCGATACGGTCGAACGCGCGCTTGTAATGCGCGACGTTGTCATAGGCGTGCTTGAGCGACCAGGCCAGCCGTTCGGTCTGCAGCGTCATGATCTGGTCGCGCGAGGCGCGCTCGGTCTCGTCCATCTCAGGCACGTAGCCGTCCGGCTGTGATTGGGATCTGGTGAGGGCCATGGCTCTTTGTTCTCCGGCGTCAGCTTGGGCCGTGGGCATCGCCGACGGTCACGAGCGTGCCGCCGATGCTGCGGGAGTGGCCGCGGAATTCTGCGATGACGACTTCGCCTGCAAAGACGCGAACGTCGTAGATGCCGGAGCGTCCGCTCCGCGAGATTTCGGTCGCACGCGCGATGAGACGGTCGCCGAGCTTGCCTGGGCGGATGAAGGTGATGCTGCCTTGCGCCGCCACGGTGCGCTCATTGTGGGTGTTGCAGGCAAAGGCGAAGGCAGAATCGGCGAGTGTGAAGATAAAACCGCCATGGGCGATGCCGTGACCGTTGACCATGTGCGGCTGAATCGTCATCTGCAGCGTTGCCCGGCCCGGGCCGATCTCGACGATCTCCATGCCGAGCCCCTGGCTCGCCCGGTCGTCCTTCCACATGGCCTCGGCGCAGGCTCGCGCCAGCGCCTCCGGCGAAGCTCGCTCGCCGGTCATCGCCATATCTCCAACCGCCGGCGAATCTCCGGTTGCGCAGCCACGGCGTTCTCTCCCAATGGTGCTTGTTGGAACAAGCTTTCTGAACTAGTTAAACACGCATCGTGGCAAAGATTCCGCGCGCGTCAAGCGAAAGCCGGTGATGCCCCGGCATCGCTGTCCCCGTTTCCGTGCTGCAAGAAGGATCCCGCCATTGCGCGAAGCCGCCGATCTGGCTGTCATCGCCGGTCTTGTGATCGGCCTCGTCTATGGCGCGGTGGGGCTCTTGAGCGGGTTTTGCATGATGAGCTCGTTGCGCGGCTGGTGGGCGGGCGGCGACAGTCGTCTGGTCCGCACCTACGCCCTGGCGATGGGCGTCGCCATCTTGGCCACGCAGATGTTGGCCATCGAGGGCTTCGTTGACCTTGGCAAGTCGATCTATCTGCAGCCGACCTTCTCCGTACCCGTGATGTTCGCCGGCGGCCTGCTGTTCGGCTATGGCATGGTGCTGGCGAACGGCTGCGGCTCGCGGGCCCTGGTGCTGCTCGGACGTGGCAATCTGCGCTCCTTCGTCGTGGTGGTTGTGCTCGGGATCGTGGCCGAGATGACCTTGAAGGGATTGATCGCGCCGGTGCGGATTGCGCTTGTGCAGGCTTCGCAGGCCACGACGACAGCGACGTCCTTGCCGGCCTTGCTGTCGAGCGGCGGGCTGCATGGCGCGTCGGCTCGGCTGTTGCCGGCACTCGTTCTGTCCGGTGCGCTTCTCAGCTTCGCCTTCGCACATCGCCCGTTTCGCCATGCACCGGGCCAGATCGCCGCGGGGCTCCTGGTCGGGCTTCTGGTCGCGGCCGGATGGTTCGCGACCGGATATCTCGGGGCTGACGATTTCAATCCGGTGCCGGTGGCGTCGTTCACCTTCGTGGCGCCGATCGCCGACAGCCTGCAATACGTGATGCTCTCGACCGGCCTCACGGTCAATTTCGGTGTTGCCACGGTCGGTGGTGTTCTGGCCGGCAGCTTCGGGACGGCCCTGCTGACGAGGCGCTTCAAGCTCGAAGGCTTCCATTCGCCTCGTCATATGCTGCGGTCGGCCGGCGGAGCGGCGTTGATGGGCGTCGGCGGCGTGATGGCATTGGGCTGCTCGGTCGGGCAGGGGCTGACTGGCCTGTCGACCCTGGCGCTGGCCTCGTTCGTCGCCGTCGCCGGCATCTTTGCCGGCACGGCACTGGGCTTGCGCGGGGCGCTGCGGGTTCAGCCGCTGGCGCATGAGCCGGGACAGGCTCTCAAGAGCGAGCCCGCGCGCTGAGGCCCGTTCAGTCCGCTCGCCGCGTGAGAATACGGATCTCCGAGGTCAGGGTCCGATGCACCGGGCACTTGTCGGCGATCTCCATCAGCTTCGCACGCTGGGCCTCGTCGAGCGCGCCGTCCATGACGATCACCCGTTCGATCTGATCGATCAGGCCGACCTTGGTCTCGCACTCCGCGCAATCTTCTGCGTGGATCTTGCTGTGCGTCAGCCGCACGGTGACGCGATCGAGCGGCAGGAATTTGCGTTCGGCATAAAGGCGCAACGTCATCGAGGTGCAGGCGCCAAGCGCGGTCAGCAGGAAGTCGTAAGGGCCGGGCCCCGAGTCCTGGCCGCCGGCCGCGATCGGCTCGTCGGCTGTGAGCTGGTGCGGGCCGACACTGATCGTCTGCTGGAATTTGCTGCTGCGGGTCTCGCGCACGACCACTTCGCGCGGGCCCTCATCCGCTGCCGCGGCCGTCGGCTGTGACACCGGCGGTTCGATGTAGCGGCTCGCCCAGCTCGCGACGACGTCTGCGATATAGGTGGCGTCCTGTTTGCTGCTGACGAGATGGTCGGCATGGTCGAGCGAGACGAAGCTCTTCGGGTGCTTGGCGGTGACGAAGATGCGCGTGGCGTTGTCGATACCCACGGTGTCATCGACAGGCGAATGCATGACGAGCAGCGCCTTGTGCAGGTGAACGACCTTGTCGAGCAGACGCTGCTCGGCGACGTCATCGAGAAAGGAGCGGCTGATGCGGAACGGCCGGCCGGCGAGCGAGACCTCGGCCGAGCCTTGGACGCGGATGTCCTCGATCTTGTCCTTGGACAAACCCGCGACATGGGCGGGATCGGAGGGCGCCGCGATCGTGACCACGGCTTTGGCCTCCGGGATCTCCGCGGCCGCGGCGAGCATGGCGGGGCCGCCGAGGCTGTGGCCGATCAGGAGCGCCGGCGCGGCCCGCGTCTCGCGCAGGTGGTCGGCCGCACGGATGAGGTCGGCAACGTTGGAGGAAAAGGTCGTGTTGGCGAAGTCGCCTTCGCTGGAGCCGAGCCCGGTGAAATCGAAACGCAGCACCGCGATGCCGTGGGCTGCGAGCGCCATTGCGATCCGTCGCGCCGCGTGGGTTTCCTTGCTGCAGGAGAAGCAATGCGCAAACAGCGCATAGGCGTGCGGCTGGCCATCCGGCAGATCGAGCGCAGCGGCCAGCTTCTCGCCATTTGCGCCGTCAAACTGGAAACGTTCGGTCGGCATCGTCTGGTCCCCAATCGTTGCGTCTCAACCACCGCTCAAGCCGAGGGCGCGGACGACCTCAGCAGTTTCACTCGCGACACAGCAATGGTCAGTCTCGAGGCGGCAAAAGTTGAATTTCCTGTTCGCCGTTCCGGATCACTGACCGCAGGTCTTGGGCGACGATATCGGAGATCCATCGGACGAGTGCTGGAAGGGCTTCGTCCTTCGCTCGCCGACGAAGTTCGGGCAAGTCCCGCTCCATCGCGGTGCCCACTTTGATGTGGAGACGTTCAAAAGGCACGTGGCCGTTTGGCGGCCAGTATCGTGCATCAAACAGCCGCCTGCCGTGGCTACGAACGAGATGGACGTGAATTCCGATGTTTGCCTTCGTGAGTGCCTCGACGATGACGGAGGGCTTGAGGAGATAGCCATAGCCTTTCGGGATCTCGCCCGTCTCTGAGGTAAATTCCATGCTCTATCTCCGGCGCTTTTCTTCATGACGAGGCCGCCCCTTGTCACTCCGAATAGCGCTGCTCGGCCCAGGGATCGCCGCGATTATGATAGCCGCGCACCTCCCAATAGCCGGGCGCATCCTTGTCGAGAAATTCGATCCCCTTCAGCCATTTGGCGCTCTTCCAGAAATACAGATGCGGCACGACGACCCTGACGGGACCGCCATGCTCGCCGGTCAAGGGAACGCCGGACCAGCTGTGCGCGAGCAGCGCGTCCGCAGCCGCGAAATCCTCAAGCGAAAGATTTGTGGTGTAGCCGTCATAGGAATGCAGCACGACGAAATCCGCCGCGTCGCGCGGCCGGCAGGCGGCGAGCAGGTCGCGTGTCGAAAGCCCTTCCCACTGGTTGTCGTAGCGCGACCAGGTGGTCACGCAATGGATGTCGGAGACGAACTGCCGCTGGTGCTGGGCGAGAAAGGTTGGAAAGTCCCAGTACAGCGGAGTCTCGACCGCGCCGTAGACGTCGAGCCGCCAGCGTTCGCGCGAGATCCCGGGCGTGAGCCCGAGATCAAGCACGGGCCAGTCCCGCGTCAGGTGCTGTCCCGGCGGCAGCCGCTGATCCTCGGGCCGCACGATCTTGCCGGTGAGGAACTTGCCTTCGCTGGCCCAGCGCTGCTTGCTGCGGGTGAGCTTGCTCTCGGGCGGAACCTCGTCCCCGTCGGCCATTTCAACACCTCATTCGTGCCGATGCATGGCAGAAGCATGCTTGGTGTCGCGCATCGTCGCATAGATGATCAGCGACAGGAAGATGATGCCGGACAGGTAATAATAGAACCAGGTCTCGTGTCCGATGCTCTTGAAATAGAGCGCGATGGCCGGCGCCGTGCCGCCGAAGATCGAGACCGTCAGCGCGTAGGGAACGCCGACGCCGAGCGCGCGCACATTGGTCGGGAACAGCTCGGCCTTCACCACCGCGTTGATCGAGGTGTAGCCGGCGGTGAAGATCCAGGCGCCGCAGATCAGGAGGAAGGCGATGAACGGCTCCTTCGTCTCCTTCAGCAATGTCAGGATCGGAATGGTCGCAAGCGTGCCGGCGACGCCGAAGAAGATCAGAAGCGGCTTGCGGCCGATCTTATCGGAGATCGCGCCATAGATCGGCTGCAGGATGGTCGCGAACAACAGTGAGCCGAAGATCACGGTCGTGGTCTGGTCTGCGGTGAGGCCGACCGAAAGCTTCACGAACGTCTGCATGTAGGTGGTGAAGGTGTAGAACGCCGCGGTGCCGCCGGCCGTCAGGCCGACCACCAGCAACAGCTCCCGCGGATATTTGAACAGCTGGACGATCGAGCCGGAGGGACGGACCTTCTTCTTCGCTTCGACGAAGGCTTCGGTCTCTTGCAGGTTCCGTCGCATCACCGCGACGAAGATCGCGAGCCCCGCGCCGATCGCGAATGGAATGCGCCAGCCCCAGTCCTTCAGCTGATCGGGTGTCAGGAACACCTTCTGCAGCAGCAGAAGCACGATGATCGCCGTGAGCTGGCCGCCGATCAGCGTCACATATTGGAAGCTCGAATAGAAGCCGCGGTGCTTGGCGTCCGCGACTTCGCTGAGATAGGTGGCGCTGGCGCCATATTCGCCGCCGAGGCTCAGGCCTTCGATCACGCGCGCCAGGGCCAGGATGATCGGTGCGGCGATTCCGATCGACGCATAGGTCGGCGTCACCGCGATGATCAGCGAGCCGAAGCACATGCAGAGCACCGAGACCGTCAGCGACAGCCTGCGGCCGAAATGGTCGGCGATATAGCCGAACAGCCAGCCGCCCAAGGGGCGCATCAGGAAGGTGGCCGCGAACACCACGGCGGCATTGAGCTGCTCGACGACCGGGTCCTTCGACGGAAAGAAGGCTGGTGCAAAATACAGCGCGAAAGCCGTGTAGGCGTAAAAATCGTACCATTCGACCAGGTTGCCGGCTGAGCCGATCAGGATCGCACGGATCCGGCGCTCTACATCGACGAACGTTGTCGTTTCTTGTCTTGCAGGCTGCAGCGCCTGGTCTGTCATTTCAAGTCTCCGGGAACGCGATTGTTGGGGCCCTTCTACGGCACGCGACCGGATTGTCAAAATGTCAAAAGTATATCGGTCTGGCCTGCGCCGGGTGCGCTTCGTCAGTCCCGGGTGGCGTCACGGTGCGCCACATCCTCGTCCGCAGCAGGGGCGGAGCAGGGCAGTTACGCCCAGCCGGCGGCTATGCCGCCGTCGACGGTAAAAATCACGCCAGACGTATAGCCGGAGCGGTCGGAGGCGAGAAACGTCATCAGATCGGCGATCTCGCGCGGATGCGCCGGCCGGCCCAGCGGCAGGCTCTTCTGGAATTCCCGGTAACGGCTTTCGTCGCCGAACAGGTCGCGGGCGCGGGTCTTGAGCAGCGTTACGTGGCGGTCGGTCCCGACCGGCCCGGGATTGATGCCGACGACGCGGATGTTGTCGGCAAGGCTCTTGGAGCCGAGCGCACGGGTGAACGCCATCAACGCTGCATTGCCGGCGCTGCCGCAGATGTAGTTGGCGTCGAACTTTTCACCGGCCGCGCCGATATCGTTGACGATCACGCCGTGGCCGCGGGCCTTCATCTGCGCATAGACGAGCCGGGTCAGATTGATGAAGCCGAACACCTTGAGGTCCCAGGCATGGCGCCAGGTCGCCTCGTCGATCTTGTCGAGCGAACCGCCGGGAATGTCGCCGGCATTGTTGACGAGGATGTCGATGTCTGCGGCTTCCTGCGCAAGCCTGGTGACATCTTCCCGCTTTCGCAGGTCGACGACGTGGGCTGCGGTATCGATCTGGTGTTGGGCACGAAGCCGGTCGGCAAGCGCTTTCAGTTGATCGCCGCTTCGCGCGGCGAGGCGGAGATGGCAGCCTTCCTCGGCGAAAGCCTCGGCCGCGGCGGCGCCGATACCTTTGGAAGCGCCGGTGATGAGGATGCGCTTGCCGGACAAATGCAGATCCATGGGATGACTCGGGGGCTGGTGGGGCGGAGAGGTCCGATGAATTTCAAGTGACGAGCCGGTGCGGTCAACATTGCAGTGCAGCGTTGCGCTTCACGTTGCTTTGAGCCATTGCATGGACCGCAGACAGCGGCCGAGCCAACCGGCCCGAAGAACAAGGAATCTCATCGATGAGCGCCAACAAACCCTACCGGATCGCAGTCATTCCCGGCGACGGCATCGGCAAGGAGGTGATGCCGGAGGGCATGCGCGTGATCGAGGCCGCGGCGAAGAAGCACGGCGTTGCCGTGCAGTTCGATCATTTCAATTTCGCCTCCTGGGACTATTACGAGAAGCACGGCGAGATGATGCCGGAGGACTGGAAGGAAAAAATCGGCAAGCACGACGCGATCTATTTCGGCGCAGTCGGCTGGCCGGCGAAGATTCCGGACCACGTCTCGCTCTGGGGCTCGCTGATCAAATTCCGCCGCGAGTTCGACCAATATGTGAATCTGCGGCCCGTGCGCTTGATGCCGGGCGTGCCGTCGCCGCTCGCGAACCGCAAGCCGGGCGATATCGACTTCTGGGTGGTGCGCGAGAACACCGAAGGCGAATATTCGTCGGTCGGCGGCCGAATGTTCCCGGGCACCGAGCGCGAATTCGTCACCCAGCAGACGGTGATGACCCGCACCGGCGTCGACCGCATCCTGAAATTCGCCTTCGAGCTTGCGCAGTCGCGGCCGAAGAAGCATCTGACCTCGGCGACCAAGTCGAATGGCATCTCGATCACGATGCCCTATTGGGACGAGCGGGTCGAGGCGATGGCGAAGAACTATCCGGGCGTGAAGTGGGACAAGTATCACATCGACATCTTGACCGCCAATTTCGTGCTGCATCCGGACTGGTTTGATGTCGTGGTCGGCTCCAACCTGTTCGGGGATATCCTCTCCGATCTCGGCCCGGCCTGCACCGGCACGATCGGCATCGCACCGTCGGGCAACATCAATCCGGAGCGGAATTTCCCGTCCGTATTCGAGCCGGTGCACGGCTCGGCGCCCGATATCGCGGGGCAGGGCATCGCCAACCCGATCGGCATGATCTGGTCGGGCGCGATGATGCTGGAGCATCTCGGAGAGAAGACCGCCGCCAACGCGATCGTCGGCGCGATCGAGCGCACGCTGGCCGAGCGCACTTTGCGGACCCGCGACCTCGGCGGCAATGCCGACACCGTGACGTGCGGGAGGGCGGTTGCGGATATGGTGGAGTAATCACCGCTGTTCGTGTGCTGTCGTAGGGTGGGCAAAGGCGCGCATGCGCCGTGCCCACCACTACATACGAACGCTGCCGGATGGTGGGCACGCTTCGCTTTGCCCACCCTACAAGAAATAACCGTCTATGCCTTCGCCACCCGCCGGCAATGCTCCCAGGCGGCGTGGATCAGGTTTTCGCTCGCTTCCGGCGTGCGGAACGCGGAGTGCGCTGACAGCGTCACATTGGGGATCGTCGTGAGGACATGATCCTTCGGCAGCGGCTCGATGTTGAAGACGTCGAGGCCGGCATGGCGGATGTGGCCTGATTTCAGCGCCTCGATCATCGCGGCCTCGTCGACGATGGCGCCGCGCGCGGTGTTGACCAGGATCACGCCCTTGCGCATCTGCGCGATGCGCTCGCGCGACAGGAAGCCGCGGGTCTCGTCGTTGAGCAGCAGGTGCAGTGAAACGACGTGGCTGCTTGCAAGCAGCTCGTCGAGGTTGACGAAAGTCACGCCCGGATGCGTCTTCGGCGTCCGGTTCCAGGCGATCACTTTCATGCCGCTGCCGGATGCGATCCGGGCCACTTCCGCGGCAATACCGCCGAAGCCGATCAGGCCGAGCGTCTTGCCGGTGAGCTGCATGCCGTCATCGCGCAGCCAGTTGCCGGCGCGCATCTCGCGATCCATCTGCGCCAGCCCGCGCGCGGACGCCCACATCAGCGCGATGGCGGCTTCGGCCACGGCCGTGTCGCCATAGCCCTTGATCAGGTGCACGATGATGCCGAGCTCTGCCAGCTCTTCGGGGTTCATGTAGCTGCGCGCGCCTGTTCCGAGGAACACGACGTGCTTCAGCCCCTTGCAATGCTTTGCGACCTCGGTCGGCAGTGCGGTGTGATCGACGATGCCGATCTCGGCGCCGTCGAGAACGGCGGGCCAATCCTCGGGGGTAATGTTGGGATCGAGGTTGACCTTGACCGCGATGTCATCCGGCCTGCGCTGCCGTTCGAAAATCTCCGCAAGCGAGTCATTGGCGTCGATGAAAACTCCGCGCACGTGATATTCTCCTTCAAGAGTGGGCCCGAGCACTCGCGCCAACAAAGGTACGCTCCCTCCCCCCTTGTGGGGGAGGGCCGGGGGGGGGGACCCCGTGAAGACTGCCGCTGTGGACCCCCACCCCCGGCCCCTCCCCGCAAGGGGGGAGGGGAGCGCAGCGCGTTCTGCGGCGATCGGCTTGACAGACAATTAGTTCAGCAAGACGACGGAAGTCACGACGCGACGCCGGCGAGCGCCAGCACCGTGTGCATCAGGACATTGGCGCCGGCGGCGCAATCCGTCTGCGTGGCATCTTCCAGCTCATTGTGGCTGATGCCGTCTTTGCAGGGCACGAACACCATCGCGGTGGGCATGACCGTGTTGAGGTTGCAGGCATCGTGCCCGGCGCCGGAGGTGATGCGACGGTGCGAATAGCCGAGGCTTGCAGCGGCATGCTCCACCGCATCGACCAGTTTGGGATCGAAATGCGTCGGCGGCTTGCGCCAGACCAGATCGATGGCGATATCGACTTTGCGCCTGGTCGCGATCTCGGCAGCGGCTGCGCGCAAGCCCTTGTCGAGGGCTTCGAGCGTGTCGGCGTCCTTGCTGCGGCAGTCGATGGTGAAGGCGATCTCGCCGGGAATGACGTTGCGCGAGGGATTCAGGATCACGGCTTCGCCGATGGTGGCGACCGCATTCGGCCCGAGCCTGATTGCGATCTGCTCGAGCGCCAGTGCGAACTGCGACAGCGTCAACAGCGCGTCGCGGCGCAGCGGCATCGGCGTCGAGCCGGCGTGGCTTTCGAATCCCGTGATCCGGCCGTCGTACCAGAATACGCCCTGGCCGGAATCGACCACGCCGATGGTCTTGTTCTCGGCTTCGAGGATCGGGCCCTGCTCGATATGCAGCTCGACGAAGCTTCCGAATTTCTGGGTGCCGACCTTGGTCTCGCCGCGATAGCCTATTCTGTCGAGCGCCTCGCCGACCGTGACACCTTCGGCGTCCTTGCGCGACAGGATGTCCTCGACGGTGAAATCGCCGACATAGGCGGCCGAGGCCATCATCGCCGGCGCGAAGCGCGAGCCTTCCTCATTGGTCCAGTTGACGACGCAGATCGGCGCCTCGGTCTCGATATCAGCATCATTCAGCGTGCGGATCACTTCGAGCGCGCCCAGCGTGCCCAGGATGCCATCGAACTTGCCGCCCGTCGGCTGGGTATCGAGGTGCGAGCCGATCCCGACCGGCGGCTTCGACATGTCGCGACCTTTGCGCAGGCCGAACATGGAGCCGAGCGCATCGACATGCACTTCGAGGCCGGCATCCTCGCAAGCCTTGCGAAACCAGTCGCGCACCTGCCTGTCTTCCTCGCTCAAGGTCAGCCGGCGTACGCCGCCTTTTGCCGTGGCGCCGAACTTGGCGGTCTCGTGAATGGTACCCCAGAGGCGGGCGGAATCGATCTGCAGATTGGTGGTGGCTCGGCTCATTGCATCTTCCATTTCACCCGGCATCGAGGCCTTCAATGGCTCGGCACCAATTCCGCGTCAACCGATGCCGGCGCTTGGCTGCTCATCTGCGCCGTCTGGGCTGCAAGCTCGGCGACGCGCTCGATCGCGATCATCTCGGGCGAGGCGAGCCAGCTTGCGGTGAAGGTGAGCGGCGAGATCCGCATATCGGTTTTCAGCTCCTGCAGGCGGCCATCGGCGAGTTCGCGCGCGACGATCGCGGCCGGGATCACGGCGACGCCGAGCCCTTCGATCGCCATGTGAATCACGGTCGCCAGCGATGCGCTGGCATGCAGCCGGATCGGCGGCAGGTCGGGGCGGTTGAACAGCGAGCGAACGTTCTCGTAGGGCTGGGTCTTGCGTGGGAAGGTGATGATGGGAAACTTCGCGATCTCCGCGATCGTCAGCAGCGCACCGCCGAGACCGAGCGCGGGGCTTGCCAGGAAGCTGATCGGGTAGTCACACAGCACGCGGTTACGAATGCCGGGCGCCGATGGCGGGCCGAGGGCGAATGCGAGTTCGATCTCCTGCGCCAGCAGCCGGGCATGGAGGTTCGGCGTGACGTCGACCTCGATCTCCAGCGAGAGGTTCGGGTAGCTGTCGTTGACGTGCTTGATCAGCCGCGGCAGCCAGTCATGCACGATGGTTTCGGCGACGCCGAGCCGCAGCACCCCGCGCATCGCCGAGCGATCGCCGACCTCGGCGAGCATCTCGGTGCGCAAGCCGATCAGCTTCTCTGCATACACCAGCATCTGCCGTCCGCTCGGCGTTGGGGAGGCCGCGCGGTGATCGCGGTTGAGCAGCTTCACCCCGAGCTCGCGCTCCATCTGGGCGATGCGCTGGGAAATGGCAGGTTGGGTGGTGTTGAGCCGCTGGGCGGCGCCGCGAAAGCTGCCAAGCTTCACCACCCAGAGGAAAGTTTCGATCGATCGGAAATCCAGCATTGTCACTCGCGTCGGATCAATCAGATTTATCGTTTCCGATTAAAAACGAAGATTAGACTTTATAGCACGGCTGGGGTTGAGTGCGTTTGTCGAGATATTAGGCAAATGGCTCAAATGACTGTTTCGGCGGCAGTGCAGCATGGATGGTAATGAAGTAGGGATTTTGCCCAGCCATCAGGCGCGGCTCGACTATCGGGCAGGCAGGGGCTGGAGCACAGCTGGCGTCGCCAACGGCTTCGTGCAGGGCAATCTTGCGATTCTGCCGGAGCGTTATGCCGGCGCATTTCATCGTTTCTGTCAGCTCAATCCCAAGCCGTGTCCGATCATCGGCATGTCGGACGTCGGTGATCCGCACATTCCCTCGCTCGGCACCGATCTCGACATTCGTACCGATGTGCCGCGGTATCGCGTCTGGCGCGATGGCGAACTGGTCGAGGAGCCGACCGACATTCTCTCGCATTGGCGGGACGATCTCGTCGCCTTCGTGCTCGGCTGCTCCTTTTCATTTGAAGAAGCACTGATGGCGGACGGGCTGCCGATCCGGCACATCGAACGCAAGGTGCGCGTCCCGATGTACCGCACCAACATTGCCTGCCAGCCTTCGGCGCCGTTCGCTGGGCCCATGGTGGTCTCGATGCGCCCGTTCAAACCGGCCCAGGCGATCCGGGCGGTGCAGATCACCACGCGGTTTCCAGCCGTCCACGGCGCGCCGGTGCATCTCGGCCATCCGCATCTGATTGGCATCGCCGATATCAACAAGCCTGATTATGGTGATCCGGTGCCGGTTGCGGCCGACGAGATTCCGGTGTTCTGGGCTTGCGGCGTCACGCCCCAGGCGGTGATAGCAGCGGCAAGGTTGCCGTTCGCGATCACCCACGCGCCCGGGTTGATGTTGATCACCGATCTTAAAAACAAGGACCTTGCCGTGCTTTAATGGGCAGTGTCTGCCGCTTCTTGAGGCTTTACCGACCGCATTAATCGCTTCATCGATGCCAGCCGTTTGATAAGGGAATCTTGCAATGAGCATCACGCGCCGAAATGTCTTGCTGGGAGCTACTGCCGCCGCTGCGCTCGGGCCGATCGCGGCCCGCGCGCAAACGTCCGAGGTGAAGATCGGGATCATCTATCCGTTCTCCGGCGCCAGCGCCCAGATCGGCGTCGACGCGCAACGCGCCTTCGAGACCGCGGCCGAGATCATCAACAACAAGTATGATTTCGATCTGCCGCTCGCGCGCACCGAGGGCCTGCCGGGGCTCGGTGGCGCCAAGGTTAAGCTCGTCTTCGCCGATCACCAGGCCGACCCGCAGAAGGGTCGCGCCGAGACCGAGCGCCTGATCACCCAGGAAAACGTCTGCGCCGTCATCGGCTCCTACCAGAGCGCGGTGGCCGTCACCGCGAGCCAGACCTGCGAGCGCTACCAGATCCCCTATATCTCGGCCGACAATTCCTCGCCGAGCCTGCATCGTCGTGGGCTGAAGTATTATTTCCGCGCCGCCCCGCATGACGAGATGTTCTCGCAGGCGATGTTCGACTTCTTCGATGCGATGAAGAAGAAGGGCACCAAGATCGAGACGCTGGCGCTGTTCCACGAGGATACGATCTTCGGCACAGATTCCGGCAACTCGCAGCTCAAGCTCGCCAAGGAGCGCGGCTACAAAGTAGTGGCCGACATCAAATACCGCGCCAACTCGCCGTCGCTCTCGGCCGAAGTGCAGCAGCTGAAGGCGGCCAACGCAGACGTGCTGATGCCGTCGAGCTACACCACCGACGGCATCCTCCTGGTCAAGACCATGGCGGAGCTCGGCTACAAGCCGAACGCGATCGTGGCACAGGATGCCGGCTTCTCGGAGAAGGCGCTTTATGATGCCGTCGGCGACAAGCTCGAAGGTGTCATCTCGCGCGGCTCGTTCTCGCTCGACCTCGCCGCCAAGCGGCCGATGGTCGGCAAGATCAACGACATGTTCAAGGCGAAGTCGGGCAAGGACCTGAACGATTTCTCCTCGCGCCAGTTCATGGGCCTGATCGTGATGGCCGACGCCATCAACCGTGCCAAGTCGACCGATGGCGAGAAGATCCGCGAGTCGCTGGTCGCGACCGACATGCCGGGCGAGCAGACCATCATGCCGTGGAAGCGGGTGAAGTTCGACGAGAGCGGCCAGAACAACGACGCCGATCCGGTGCTGCTGCAATATGTCGGCGGCAAGTTCGTCACGATCTTCCCGGAGCAGGCGGCGGTGGCTCAGGCCATCTGGCCGATGAAGTAAGGGCCGTCCGGCGCGACAGGCGGTGACGGTTGGGATGATGACGGAGCATCCATTTTGCTCCGTCATTGCGAGGAGCGCAGCGACGAAGCAATCCGGAGCATTTTGCGAAAACTGGATTGCTTCGCTTCGCTCGCAATGACGGGAATGGAGTGACTTGCTGTGACAGCCGAGACCATCATTCAAAGTCTCGCGTCGGGCCTGCTGATGGGTCTGCTCTACGGCCTGATCGCCGTGGGGCTTGCCCTCATCTTCGGGCTGATGGACGTGGTGAATTTCGCCCATGGCGAATTCCTGATGATCGCGATGTATGCGACCTTCTTCCTGTTCGCCTTCTTCGCGCTCGATCCCCTGTTGGCGGCGCCGCTGGTCGCCGCCGCGCTCTTCATCTTCGGGGCAGTGGTTTACTTGCTGGTCGTGAGATTTGCGGTCAGAGCCAAGGCCAATACCGGCATGGTGCAGATCTTTTCCACCTTCGGTCTCGCCGTGCTGATGCGCGGGCTGGCGCAGTATTTCTTCACGCCCGACTATCGCAGCATCACCCATTCCTGGCTTGGCGGTAAGACGATCTCGATCGCCGGCATCTATCTGCCCGAGCCGCAGCTGGTCGGGGCGCTGATCGCGATCGCGGCCTTTGCCGGGCTCTATTTCTTCATCCATCGCACCGATTTCGGCCGGGCGCTGGAAGCGACCCGCGAGGATGCGGGCGCGGTGGCGCTGGTCGGCATCGACAAGAACAAGGTGTTTGCGCTGGGTTGGGGCCTTGGTGCTGCGCTGGTCGGGCTCGCCGGCGCGGTGATGGCGATCTTCTTCTACGTCTTCCCGGATGTCGGCGCATCGTTTGCGACCATCGCCTATGTCACCGTGGCGCTCGGCGGCTTCGGCAGCGTGTTCGGCGCTTTCGCCGGCGGCATCATCGTCGGCCTGGTCGAGGCGGTCACAACGCTGATCTTGCCGGCTTCGCTGAAAACGGTCGGCATCTATGCCGTCTACCTGTTTGTCGTCTTCATCCGGCCGCGCGGCCTGTTCGGGTCGATCTGATGGACAAGGCTTTCGCTCAACGCCGCCGCCGCGACCTGATCATCGCTGCCTGCCTCGCAGGGCTTGCTGCGCTGGTGCCGCTGTTCGTCAAGGATGTCTATTATCAGAACATCATGGTCTTGACCCTGCTGTACGCGGCTCTATCGCAGAGCTGGAACATCCTGTCCGGCTATTGCGGCCAGATCTCGCTGGGACATGCGCTCTATTTCGGGCTCGGCGCCTACACGACGGCGCTCCTTTATACCAAGTTCGGCGTGCTGCCCTGGTTCGGCATGCTCGCGGGCGGGGCCATTTCCTCGGGGGTCGCGATGGCGCTCGGCTATCCCTGCTTCCGGCTGCGCGGGCACTACTTCGTCATCGCCACTATCGTCATTGCCGAGATCGCGCTGCTCCTGATCCAGAATTGGGACTGGGCAGGGGCCGCGCTCGGCATCACGCTTCCGATGAAGCGCGACAGCTGGCTGACGTTCCAGTTCGCCCGCTCAAAGCTGCCTTACTTCTATTTTGCGCTGGCGCTGGCCTGCGTCGCCTGGTTCGTGACCTGGTGGCTGGAGGATTCCAAATGGGGCTATTGGTGGCGCGCGGTGAAGGACAATCCGGACGCCGCCGAGAGCCTCGGCGTGGTCGTGTTCGATTCCAAGGTGGGCGCGGCGGCCGTCTCGGCGTTCCTGGTGGCGATCGGCGGCAGCTTCTACGCCTTGTTCGTGTCCTACATCGATCCTGAAAGCGTGATGGGCTTCCAGTTCTCGCTGCTCATGGCGCTTCCCGCGGTGCTCGGCGGTATCGGCACGCTGTGGGGCCCGGCGCTGGGCGCCGTGATCCTGATTCCGCTGACCGAGTTGACTCGCTCCTATATCGGCGGCTCCGGACGCGGCGTCGACCTCATCGTCTATGGTGCGCTGATCGTCGTGATCTCCTTGGCGCGGCCGCAAGGCCTGGTCAGCCTGTTCACGCGCAAGCCAAAGCCGGCCGCCGGGGCCGTCCGAGAGGCGGTGACGTCATGACGATCCTGCTGGAGACCCGCAACATCACCCAGCGCTTTTCGGGATTGACCGCCAACAGCAATGTCTCGATCTCGGTGCAGCGGGGCGAAATCGTCGGCCTGATCGGTCCGAACGGCGCCGGCAAGTCGACGCTGTTCAACCTGATCGCTGGCGCGTTCCGCCCGACCGAAGGCACCATCGTCTTCGACGGCGAGGATGTCACGGCGCTGCCTGCTGCGGAAAGGTGCCAGCGCGGCATTGGCCGCACCTTCCAGGTGGTTAAGAGTTTCGAGAGCATGACGGTGATCGAGAACGTCATCGTCGGCGCCTTGGTGCGCACCACCGTGATGCGCGAAGCGCGCCGCAAGGCGCATGAGGTGCTGGCGTTCTGCGGGCTCGACGCCCGGGCTGATGTGCTGGCGAGCGATCTCGTGCCGTCGGAGAAGCGACGTCTGGAGGTGGCGCGTGCGCTGGCGACCGAGCCGAAGCTGTTGCTGCTGGACGAGGTGCTCACCGGTCTTACGCCGGTCGAGTCGCAGAAAGGTGTCGAGCTGGTGCGCCGGGTGCGCGACACCGGCGTCACCGTGCTGATGGTCGAACACGTCATGGAGATCGTGATGCCGCTGGTCGATCGCGCCATCGTGCTGGATCTCGGCAAGGTGCTGCTCGAAGGCAAGCCCACCGACGTGGTCCGCGATCCGAAAGTCATCACTGCCTATCTTGGGGACCGCCATGCTGTCGGTGCGTGACGTCACCACGGCCTATCAGGGCCTGGTCGCGATCTCGAATGTCTCGATCGATGTCGAGAAGGGCGAGATCGTCTGCGTCGCCGGCGCCAATGGCGCGGGCAAGTCGACGCTGTTGAAATCCATCGCCGGCGCCGAGCGGCCGCGCGCTGGTAGCATCACTTTCGATGGCAGCCGGATCGACGGCCTTGCGCAGCATCTGATTACCGCGCGCGGCATCGCCTACGTGCCGGAGAACCGGCGGCTGTTTCCGCGCCTGTCGGTGCGCGACAATTTGCGGCTCGGCAGCTATCTCTATCGGAGCGAGAGCAACCGCGAGGAGCCGCTTGAGTTCGTGTTCAAGCTGTTCCCGCGGCTGTCGGAGCGGCTGGAGCAGCGCGCCGAGACGCTCTCGGGCGGCGAGCAGCAGATGCTTGCGATCGGTCGGGCGCTGATGACGCGGCCGCGGCTGTTGATGCTGGACGAGCCGTCCCAGGGCATCATGCCGAAGCTGGTGGACGAGATCTTCCAGTCGGTCAAGCGCATCCGCGACGCCGGCATGACCGTGCTCATCGTCGAGCAGCGCATGGCCGAGTGCCTGGAGATCGCCGACCGCGCCTACATCCTGCAGACCGGCCGCGTCCTGATGAACGGCAAGGCCAGCGAGATCGCTGTGAATGCCGATGTCCGCAAGGCGTATCTGGGGCTGTAGGCACTCTCCATCGTCATTTGCGAGGAGCCGCAGGCGACGAAGATTTGTAGGGTGGGCAAAGGCGCGGAGCGCCGTGCCCACCGGCTGCGAGCGTTAAAGCGCAAGGTGGGCACGCTTCGCTTTGCCCACCCTACGGTTCTTCGCTCCTCGCAATGACGAAGAGCCTACTCGCAATGACGGAAGCTATTGGCGTGGGCAGCCCTACACCGTTCCCTTGCCGGCGTCGGAGCCGTGGCGGCGCTGGCGCGCCTGCAGCACCAGGATGACGGCGAGTGCGGCGAAGATCACCAGGAACGACACCGCTGACGTCAATGTGCCCAGCGCGTAGATGTCCGGCTTGGTCACCGTCGTGGTCAGGCCCTGCAATTCCAGCGGCAGGGTGTTGACCGAGCCGATCGCCTGGCTGGAGCGGGCCAGCTCGTCCCAGGACAGCGTGAAGCCGAACAGGCCGATGCCGACCACCGATGGCAGGATGATGGGCAGCACCACGTAGCGAAACGTCTGCCACGGCGTGGCGCCGAGGTCGCGCGCGGCTTCCTCGAGACGGCCGTCGAAGCGGTTGAAGATCGCGAACATGATCAGCAGGCCGAATGGCAACGTCCAGGTCAGATGCGCGCCGAGGCCTGAGGTGAACAGGCCCATGCCGGTGGTCCAGCCGTCGGCGAGCCATCCGAGCCCGACATCGGCGCCGTGTTTGTTGATGAAATCGTCGAGCAGGCGGAATTCCAAGGCGATGCCGAGCGAGGTGATGATCGAGGGCATGATCAGGCTGGCGATCGCGGTGTAGAACAGGATCGACGATCCGCGGAATGGCTTGCGGAACGCCATACCGGCGGCCACCGAGAGCACCACCGTGATCACCATCACGACCAGGCCGAGCGCGAGCGAGCGTTTGAACGCGGCGCCGATATCGACGATTCCGGCGCCGGAAAACACCTTGCCGAACCAGACGAGCGATACGCCGTTCATCGGGAAGGTGAGGCCGCCATCCGGCCCCTGGAAGGACAGGATGTAGATCGCGATCATCGGGCCGTACAGGAACAGCACATAGGCCGCGAAGAATGCGGCGAGGATGTAGAAGGAGCGTGGACGTCTGTCTCCCATTTACAGCTCCTTGCGCACGTCGACGATCCGCGTCAGCGCGGAGATGATCAGGATGGTGACGCCGAGCAGGATGACCGCGTTCGCCGCCGCGGCTGGAAACTGCAGCGCGGAGAGACGCGATTCGATGATCTTGCCGGCCGATGCGATCTGCTGGCCGCCCATCACGCCGACCGTGACGAAGTCGCCCATCACGATCGTGATCACGAAGATCGAGCCGATCACGATGCCCGGCTTCGATAAGGGAATGACGATGTTCACCAGGGTCTGCCAGCCGCTCGCGCCGGCGTCATAGGCGGCCTCGATCAGCCGCTTGTCGATGCGGACCATCGAGTTGAAGATCGGTACCACCATGAAGAAGGTGAAGAGGTGCACCAGCGCCAACACGACCGAGAATTCGGAGAACAGCAGCCATTCGATCGGTTGGCCGATCAGGCCGGTGCCGATCAGGCCCTGGTTGACGAGACCGTTGCGGCCGAGCAGGGGGATCCAGGCGATCATGCGGATCACGTTCGATGTCCAGAACGGAATCGTGCAGAGCAGCGACAGCACGATCTGCCAGGTCTTGCTGCGGACGTGAAATGCGAGGAAGTAGGCCACCCAGAAGCCGATGAAGAGCGTGAGGCTCCAGGTGAGCAGGCAAAGCTTCAACGTCTTCAGATAGGTTTTCAGGATGGTGCAGAGTTCGGGCAAGCCCGAGATGCAGCCTTCGAACGTATCGGTGTAGCCGCGCAGGCTGAACGCCGGGATCATCTCATATTCGTTGTAGTCCCAGGCGCTGACGATGATGACGAGAATGAGCGGCAAAAGGAAGAACAGCGCAAACACCAGCATCATCGGCCCGGCCTGCAGCCAGGCGATGGACCGCATCGCAGCTTTGCGCAGTCCGCTGCCGGATGTTGCCTGGTCCGAACCGGACGCGGCCATCGGCGCGAGCTGCGAGGTCAGATCGGCGGTGCCGGTATCCTGCGTCATGACAACGATCTTTGGAGAAGTCTATGGAAGGTGCGTGCCGCGCCATCCGGCGCGACACGCAATCAGGTGATCATCAGGCCGCGATGAACTCGTTCCACTTGCGGACCATGTAGTCGTTCTCGTCCATCACGGCGTTCCAGCAGGCCACCGCCCCCATGCGATCGTCGTAGGAGCCACCGTCACGCACCGCGCCGGCCTTCTCGAGCAGGGTGCCGTCCGGCGCCTTGATGTCGTTCTTCGCCGGCTTGCCTTCCATCCAATAGCCCCATTCGTCTTCGGTCATGTTGGCCTTGGCGGTGGAGAGCACGGCGGAATAGTAGCCCTGGCGGTTGAGATAGGCGCCGGCCCAGCCGGAGAGATACCAGTTGACGAACTCATAGGCCCAGTCGAGCTTGGGTCCGCCGGCCACGGCCTTGGAAACGCAGAAGCCCGAGGCCCAGGAGCGATAGCCTTCCTTGAGCGGCTGGAAGATGCAGGGGATGCCCATCGACCGCACCTTGGTCACGGCGGGCGACCACATCGACTGGATCACGGTCTCGCCTGAGGCCATCAGGTTGACGGACTCGTTGAAGTCCTTCCAGAAGGCGCGGAACTGGCCGGCCTTCTTGGCTTCGGTCAGCACTTTCATGGTGAGGTCGATCTCGGCCTTGGTCATGTTGCCCTTGTCGGCATATTTGTATTGGCCGGTCGCTTCGACCACCATCGCGGCGTCCATGATGCCGATCGAGGGGATGTTGAGGATCGAAGCCTTGCCCTTGAATTCGGGGTTGAGCAGCTCCGCCCAGGAGTCGATCGGGCGCTTGATCAGGTCGGGGCGGATGCCGAGCGTGTCGGCATTGTACACGGTCGGGATCAGCGTGATGTACTCGGTCGGCGTGGCCGAGAAGGTCTTCGAGTTCGCTCCGTCGAGGTAGAGCACCTTCCATGGCGCGGTGCCCTGGCCGCCGATCTTCTTGCCGTTCGGCAGCTCACCCTTGGTGAACACCGGCGTGATGTTGTCGAATTCCTTGATCTTCTTGGCGTCGAGCGGAAAGATGTTGCCCGAGGGCACCAGCTTTTTCAGCGAGAAATACTCGGTGTCAAGCACGTCGAACGAGTTCGGCTGGGTGATGACGCGCTTGGTCACGTCGTCGGTGGTCGCGGTGATGTATTCGATCTTGATGCCGGTATCGGCGAGGCACTTCTTCGAGATCTCGTCGCCTTCGTTCACGGCCGTGCCGAGGTAGCGCAGCACTTTCGCATCGGCTGACTTGACATAGGGAAAGCCGGTGATGGCGCCCGAACCCGCGGCGAGGCCAGCGATACCGGCGGCTCCCTTGAGCAGGCGTCGCCGGCTGATGGTGGTCTTCTTCGAACGATCGATCATGGTGGTCTCCATGGAGGATATCAAGCGACAAGTTCAGGCGAGGTGGCGGTTGCGGGGCTGCGCGGCGATGTCAGGGAATCGGCAAGCGCGGGATTCCAGGTCGCAATCACCTGCTCACCGATGCTGTAGCTCGTGGCGTCGAACTGATCGTCGGTGAGCTGAGCGGAGATCTCGCGGCCGCCATCGGCCGCGGCTATGGCGACGAGCACATAAGTGCCCTGATATTCGATCTTGCTGATCGTGCCCGAGACCTGCGGCCCGTCGATCGCCTGTCCCGGCTTCTTCAGGAGAATGCGGTCGACGCGCACCGCGTAGCTCGCATCGCCGAGGGTGATGACGTTATGGCCGCCGATGAATTTCGCGGCGAATTCGGTGCGCGGGTGGTTGAAGATCTCACGCGGGCTGCCCTGCTGCTCGATGCGGCCGGCATTCATCAGCACCACGAGGTCGGACAGCGCCATCGCCTCGTCCTGCCCGTGGGTCACGTGAATGAAAGTCAGCCCCAGCTCGCGCTGCAACCGCTTCAGCTCGGCGCGCATGCGCAGTCGCAGGAACGGGTCGAGCGCCGACAGCGGCTCGTCCAGCAGCAGGATCTGCGGCGAGGTGATCAGCGCGCGGGCCAGCGCGACGCGCTGCTGCTGGCCGCCGGAGAGCTGCGCCGGCAGCCGCGCCTCGTAGGCCTGCATGTCGACGAGCTCGAGCAGTTTGCGGGCTTCGGCATGGCGCTCCGCTTTTGCGACGCCCTTCATCTTCAAGGCAAAGGCGACGTTGTCGATCACGGAGAGATGCGGGAACAGCGCATAGGACTGGAACATCATCGCGGTGCCGCGCCCGGCCGGCGGCAGATCGGTGACGTTCTTCGCGCCGACTATGATGTCGCCGGAGGACACCGATTCGTGCCCCGCGATCATCCGCAGGGTCGAGGTCTTGCCGCAGCCGGAGGGGCCGAGCAGGCAGCAATAGGAGCCGGCAGGAATCTTCAGATCGATCGCGTCGACGGCGGTGACGTGGCCGTACATTTTCGTGACCTGCACCAGTTCCAAGCTCGCGCCTGCCGCCATCCGAATTCCATCCCTCTCGTAAGGCTGGAAGCGCGGCTTGAGCTCCGGTCGGCGCCGCGTTCCAACCGCCAGACATCTGCAACGGATATGCCAGCTGCCGGGGTGGACGCGCTGGCGCGCTCCGTATTTGCACTCAGCTCGATCGTATCCAGCGATAGGGGCGCGCAGGCGCAAGACGGCGCACGCGCAAGTCGAGGAGCCGTGAGCGCCACCGGGAGCAACACTGGTGCTGGTGCTGAGCAGGCCCCGCCTCAGTGCCCAACGAGAGCTTCGCTCCACATGATCGCTGCCTTAATTCTGGGCAGTTTTCCTCATTTGAGGCACAGGCTCAAGGGGCTGCATGCAATGTATCAGCCGGGAACGCCAGCAGCCTCGGCTTTGCCGTGCCGCGAGCCAAAGGCTTACATCTCAGGCTGACGTCTCACGTGTGAACGTGCGGCTCAGGCAGCGTCAGCCCGAAGGTCTTGACGAGGTCGGCGATCTGCTGCGGCGAGAGATAGCGGGGATTCATCCCGCGCAGCAGGAGATAGAGCTTGGCCGTCTCCTCCAGCTCCTCCATAGCGAACACGGCCGCTTCCAGCGTGTCGCCGGATACGACGGGGCCATGATTGGCGAGCAGCACCGAGGAATAGCGTCCGGCCAGGCCTTTGATTGCGTCGGCCACCGCCGGATCGCCCGGCCGGTGATAGGGCACGAGCGCGGTCTGGCCGCAGCGCATCAGATAATAAGGAGTCAGCGGCGGCAGGGCGGCCCGCGGGTCGATCTCGGGCAGCATCGAGAGCGCCACGGAATGGGTGGAGTGCAGATGCACAACGGCACGGGCCGTGCTCCGGCTTTGGTACAGCGCGGTGTGCAGCGGCACCTCCTTGGTCGGCGCATCGCCGGAGACGAGCTTGCCACCGGCATCGAGCCGCGACAGCCGGGCCGGATCGAGGAAACCGAGCGAGGCATTGGTCGGCGTCACCAGCCAGCCGCCATCGTCGAGCCTGACGCTGATATTGCCGGACGAACCCGGGGTCAGCCCACGCTCGAACAGCGAGCGGCCGAACCGGCAGATGGCTTCGCGTAATCTCGTTTCTGCCATGGCGTGGAGTCCTCGCTGTTATCTAGACGATCAATGGACCTTTGCTTTTTGCCCTTGAAGCCAACCGACGGCGACGTAGGCGCCAAAGGCGTCGTCCATAGATCGCGACGATGGTCAACACGCTGCCGGCGATCATTGAGGGCAACCCGATCAGTACCCACAAAAAAATCAGAAATGTAGGGGGCATGCGGCTTCGCTCCGAGGGCCCGTCGGATTCTGGCGATGTTCTCTCATGCTTTGGCAGCGTGGCCAAGCCATGCTACCGAAAGGGGGAGCCGGGCCAACCGGCTGAGATCAGGAAACGCCTTGAGGATTTGCCGTATGTCATCGCCATCTCAAACGAAAGTCGCCGTGATCGGGCTCGGCTCGATGGGCTTTGGCATGGCCACTTCGCTGCGGCGCAGCGGTTTTGCGGTGACCGGTTGCGACGTCTCCGCGGATGCGGTTGCGCGCTTCGTGGCGGAGGGCGGGAAGGGAGCCAAGACGCCGGCCGAAGCGGCTGAAAGTGCCGACATCGTCGTCAGCGTCGTCGTCAATGCCGCGCAGACCGAGGCGATCCTGTTCGGCGCCGGCGGCGTGGCCGAGACGCTTCCCAAGGAGTCCGTGTTCATCTCCTCGGCGACCATGGACCCCGACGTCGCGCGTCGGCTCGCCAAGCAGCTGGAGGCGACGGGCCGGCATTATCTCGATGCGCCGATCTCCGGTGGCGCGCAGCGCGCCGCGCAAGGCGAATTGACGATCCTCGCCTCCGGCAGCGCCGCGGCCTTTGCCAAGGCCCGGCCGGCGCTGGATGCGATGGCGGCCAAGCTCTACGAATTGGGCGAGGCGGCAGGGCAGGGTGCTGCGTTCAAGATGATCAACCAGCTGCTCGCCGGCGTCCATATCGCCGCTGCGTGCGAGGCCATCGCGTTCGCCGCCAAGCAGGGTCTCGACATCAGGAAGGTCTATGAAGTGATCACGGCCTCAGCGGGCAATTCCTGGATGTTCGAGAATCGGATGCCGCACGTGCTCGACGGCGACTATGCGCCGCGCAGCGCGGTCGAGATCTTCGTGAAGGATCTCGGCATCATCCAGGACATGGCGCGATCGACGCGCTTCCCGGTGCCGGTCGCATCGGCCGCGTTGCAGATGTTCCTGATGACGGCAGCGGCCGGCATGGGCCGCGACGATGATGCCTCGGTGGCTCGGATGTATGCGCAGGTGACCGGCACGACGCTGCCGGGCTCATCCAAGTAACGACGTCACGACGAGTTCTCAGCATGCCCCGTTTCGCCGCCAATCTCACCATGATGTTCACCGAGCATCCGTTTCTCGACCGCTTCGCGGCGGCCGCGAAGGCCGGCTTCACCGCGGTGGAATTCCTGTTTCCCTATGCCTATCCGGCCGAGGAGGTCGGCAAGCGGTTGCATGACAACGGCCTGGCCCAGGCGCTGTTCAACCTGCCGCCGGGGGATTGGGACGCCGGCGAGAAGGGCTTTGCGGCGCTGCCGGAGCGCTTCGATGATCTCAAGGCGAGCCTCGCGACGGCGTTGCCTTACGCGCAGGCGACCGGCGTGAAGCGCGTGCATCTGATGGCCGGCATCGCCGAGCGCAGTGACGCCAAGGCGGTCGAGGCCTTCATAAAATCGGTGACATGGGCGGCCGAGTTCTTCGCGCCTCATGGCCTCGACGTCGTGATCGAGCCGATCAACGCCCGCAACGTCCCCGGCTACTTCCTCAACGACTTTACTTTTGCGCGCGAGCTGATCCGGGACTTGAAGATCCCGAACCTGAAGCTGCAGTTCGACATCTATCATTGCCAGATCATCCATGGCGACGTGACGATGCGGCTGCGCGAGATGATCGACATCATCGGCCATGTCCAGATCGCCAGCGTGCCCTCGCGCCACGAGCCTGATGACGAGGAGCTGAACTATCCCTTCCTGTTCGCCGAGCTCGACCGGCTCGGCTATGCCGGCTTTGTCGGCTGCGAATACAATCCGCGCGGCAAGACGGAAGAGGGCCTGGGATGGTTCGCGCCATATAGGAGAGTGAAGCCATGACCATCAAGCTTGGCTGCATCGCCGACGACTATACCGGAGCCTCCGATCTCGCCAACACGCTGACGCGCGCAGGGCTTCGCACCGTGCAGACCATCGGCGTGCCGGCCGAGGACCTTGCGCTGCCGGACGTCGACGCCGTCGTCGTGTCCCTGAAGAGCCGATCGATTGCGGCACCGCTGGCGGTGGCCCGCTCGCGCGAGGCGGAGACATGGCTGCGCGGCCGCGGTGCCGATCACGTACTGTTCAAGATCTGCTCGACCTTCGATTCCACCGACGCCGGCAATATCGGACCGGTGATGGACGCACTGCGCGACGATGCCGGCGAAACGGTGGTGCTGGTGACGCCGGCTTTTCCCGAGACCGGCCGCACCGTCTATCAGGGGCATCTGTTCGTGGGCCACGTGCCGCTGAACGAGAGCCCGTTGAAGGATCATCCCCTCAATCCGATGCACGATGCCAACTTGGTGCGGGTGTTGTCGCGCCAGAGCCGTGCCAAGATCGGCCTGGTCGATCTCGCCACTGTTGTTCGCGGCCCCGAGGCGGTGCGTGCCCGCCTGGCAGACCTCGCCGGCCAAGGTATCGGCGCTGCCATCATCGATGCGGCGTTCGATGCCGATCTCACCACGATCGGGGCGGTGGCGCTGACCCATCGCGTGTCGGTCGGTGCCTCGGGCATCGGGCTTGGGCTCGCGCGGGCGCTGGTCGAATCCGGCGCTGTCAAAGCCGCGGCTGCCGATGCCGCGAACGACGCTCCGGTCGGAGGCCCGGCGGCATGCCTGGCCGGCAGCTGCTCGCAGGCGACGCTCGCGCAGATCGCTCAAGCTGAGAAGATCATGCCGGTGCTCCACCTCGATCCCGAGCAGATCCTCGCGGGCAAGGACGAGGCACGCCGCGCGCTGGCCTGGGCGATCGAATGTCTTGCGGACGATCCGGTGCTGATCGCCGCGAGCGCCGCGCCTGAACAGGTGGCCGCCGTGCAGGCACGCCATGGCCGTGAGGTCGCCGGACACGCGATCGAGCAGACGATGGCTGAGATCGCCGAGGGGCTGGTGCAGGCAGGCGTGCGGCGGCTCGTCGTCGCGGGAGGCGAGACGTCGGGGGCGGTGGTCGATCGGCTCAAGATTCCGGCCTTCCTGGTCGGACCCGAAATCGCACCCGGCGTGCCGGTGTTGCGCACTGTCGGCGCGCGATCTGCCGAAATGCTGCTGGCGCTCAAATCCGGCAATTTTGGCGGCTCACAGTTCTTCTTGGACGCGCTTGGGTTGATGCGCTGAACCTGGTGTCGCCAATTTTATCCATGCAAAAATGCTTGGTGCGGTTGCGGCGGGAGGTGAGCCGCCACCTGTTAGTCCGAACGGTCTGAATGAGTTTTCATCAGATGCACATCTGATGAGCCGGAGTGCTGGGTCTCGCGCCGCTCTCTGGCTTGGGTAGGGCCACAGTTCGACGTGCGCTCGTCCTTAGCGATGCAGGGTCATCCCGTAGATTAACGGTCTCTATGGACCTTATCCTTATACCCTGGAGCTGGACGCCGCTGATGCGTCCATCTGTAGGTGGGGCAATGAAACTGAATCGGATTGGCTACAAACTCGGACTCGCCGGCGCCATCGGCGCGACTCTCGCGATCGGCATGATCGCAAATCAGATGATCGCAGAGCATGCGGTCAACGCGGCAAACGAGCAGACCGAGCGTTCGCAGCGCGTCGTCGAAAGCGTGATGGCGGCGAGCATCGACATGCAGCAGAGCCAGCTTGCCGGTCGTACGGCGCGGTTGGCACGGGTGCCGGTCGAGGCCGAGAAGGCCGCGGCCGATATTCAGCAGTTCTCCACTGCGATGACCAGGGATATTGATGGAGCCCTGGCCAACGTGACGAGCGCCGAAAATCGCGCGCGGCTCAACCGGCTCAGGGAACTGATGACGAACTATTCCTCCGGTGCGGTCGAGTTGGCGCAAGCGCAGAAGTCCCTGCTGCGGGAGATCGACAAGCGCAGCGCAGTATCCGACGAATGGACCAAGAGTCTTCAGGCCGTGCTCACGTCGCCGGCGTTGCCGAACCTTGCTTTCCGCGAGCGCGTTGAGCGGCAGCTTCATGCCGCGGATGCCAAGCTGAACTATATGCGCGCGATGGCCTGGCAATTCGGCATGACCGGCGATGCTAACGCGACCACGCTGCTCAAGCGGGCCATGCCGTTCTTGAAAAGCGCGCTGACCGACGCTCGCATGCTTGCCGACGATCGCGCGTTGCAAGCCGCGATCAACCGGCTGAACGGCATCGCATCCGATTTTACGGCCGCCAACGATGAGGTGGTCAAGATCGAGAGTCTCAAGGAGGTGCTGCTGCGCGATCGGACGCTCAAATATCTCGGCGAGGCCGGCGAATTAATGGATGCATCGATCAGCGATGCGCACGCGCAGCAGGCAAGTGCCAGACGGCACGCCGACGAAGTGGCGGCGCAGGCCGGCGAACTCACGCTAATCGCGGGCGTGGCGGTTCTTCTCTCCGTGGTGGCATCGGTCGTATTCTCCTTCCTCGGCATTGCCCGGCCGCTGATGCGATTGAATGCAGCGCTGGCCGAGATGGCGCAAGGCAGGCTCGACATCCGCATTCCCGGCGCCGGCCGCGGCGACGAGATCGGCGACCTCGCGAAGACCGTGACCGTGATCCAGGCCAACGCGGAACGGAAGGCTAATGCCGAGGCGGAGGCCAAGAGCGAGCAGGATGCCATGACGGCCCGTCATCGCAAGGCCGACATGCAGCGGCTCGCTTATCAGTTCGAGGAGGCGATCGGCGAGATCGTCAACACGGTGTCGTCGGCGTCGGCGCAGCTCGAGAGCTCGGCCGGCACTTTGACCGCGACGGCCGATCGCTCCAAGCAGCTGGCGAGCGCGGTCTCGGCGGCATCGGAAGAGGCCACCACCAATGTCCAGTCGGTGGCGTCTGCGACCGAACAGATGGCCTCCTCGGTCACCGAGATCAGCCGTCAGGTGCAGGAATCGGCGCGCATCGCGGGCGAAGCGGTCGGCCAGGCCCGCACCACCACCGGCCGGGTCAGCGAACTGTCGAAGGCGGCGACACGGATCGGCGACGTCGTCGAACTGATCAACACCATCGCAGGTCAGACCAACCTCCTGGCGCTGAACGCCACGATCGAGGCGGCGCGCGCCGGTGACGCCGGTCGCGGCTTTGCGGTGGTGGCGTCCGAAGTGAAGGCGCTGGCCGAGCAGACCGCGAAGGCGACCGGCGAGATCGGCCAGCAGATCGCGGGTATCCAGGCCGCGACGCAGGAGTCCGTGGGCGCGATCCGCGACATCTCCTCCACGATCGAGAAGCTGGCGGAAATTTCGTCGACGATCGCCGCCGCTGTGGAGGAGCAGGGCGCGGCGACCCAGGAAATCTCGCGCAATGTGCAGCAGGCGGCGCACGGCACCCAGCAGGTCTCGTCCAACATCACCGATGTCGAGCGCGGCGCCACAGAGACCGGCTCGGCTTCGACCGAGGTGCTGGCGGCCGCCAAAGCCCTGTCCGCAGACAGCCAGCGGCTGCGGGTCGAGGTCGGCAAGTTTCTGGGTTCGGTTCGCGCGGCCTAGCTCACGCCGTTCGAAACGACGAATGGTCACGGAGCATCACGCGGCTTGCCGCGATATCGCAACGTCGTTCACTCCGGCGTGATCACATGGCGGCTGTACCGACGGTACGGCCGCACCTTAATGCGATCTCAATCATTTTTTCGTTCCGTGAAATTACGGAACGGTTCTCGATTCACCCTTCAAGGCTTGCATCAGGGCGTTCCCTGGACCTTCGGCCCGCGTAAGCCCGCCGGCGTCCGCATTCCGCTGCCCGCGCGCGCCGCGCCCGAAAGTAAAGAGACGACAGCCATGCTTGCCCAATATTCAATCCGCGCGAAGATCATCTCGGTCGTCGCCTTCCTGCTGCTTGCCGTCACCGGCACCGGACTATTGGCGGTCGTCAACGTGCGCGCGATCAACGCCAACACGGTCGAGATCGCGACTATCCGCCTCCCAAGCGTGCGCCTGCTGGGCGAGATACGGCAGGGGTTCATCCAGAATCGCAATGTCGTCCGTGCGCATCTGCTTGCCGAGACCATGGAAGACAAGCTGAGGATCGAGACCACCCTGGCGTCGAATGCGCAGGCGACAGAGCGCGCCATCGAAGCTTACCAGCGCTTGATCGCATCGCCGGAAGAACGGGCCAACTACGACGAGTGGTCGAAGGCCTGGACACAATACAAGCAGGACGTCAAGGACGTGCTTGCGCTTTCGCAGAGGGACGCCGGCAAGTTTGCGCGCGAGGCCAACGATCTGAACACCAGGAAGGCCTCCAAGCTTCTGATGGCAGCCGAGGAGGTGCTGAAGAACGGAATCGAGCTCAACAACAGGCTTGCCGACAAGGCCAATAGCGATGCCGCGCAGAGCTATTCATCGGTCCTCACCATGATGACGGCCATCCTGCTTCTCACCTTGATCGCCGGCGTCGCGCTCAGCGCCTATCTGGTTCGCGACGTCTCGAGCGGAATCGCCTCGATCGTGAAGCCGATGCAGTCGCTCAGCGACGGTGACCTCTCGGCGGAAGTGCCGCACCGGGGCGAGAAGACCGAGATCGGCACGATGGCCGATGCCTTGCAGCTGTTCAAGGAGGCCCTGATCGCCAAGAAGGCCGCGGATGAGGCCAACGCGCACGATGCCGAGGCCAAGATCGCCCGCGGCCGCCGCGTCGACGACATCACGCGCAATTTCGAGGCGATGATCGGCGAGATCGTCAACACGGTCTCCTCGGCCTCGACGCAGCTCGAGAGCTCGGCCGGCACTTTGACCTCGACGGCCGATCGCTCGAAGCAGCTGGCGACCGCGGTCTCGGCGGCCTCGGAGGAGGCCACCACCAACGTCCAGTCGGTGGCATCTGCGACCGAACAGATGGCCTCCTCGGTCACCGAGATCAGCCGGCAGGTGCAGGAATCCGCGCGCATCGCGGGCGAAGCGGTCGGCCAGGCCCGCACCACCACCGGCCGGGTCAGCGAACTCTCGAAGGCGGCGACCCGCATCGGCGACGTCGTCGAACTGATCAACACCATCGCGGGCCAGACCAATCTCCTGGCGCTGAACGCCACGATCGAGGCGGCGCGCGCCGGTGACGCCGGTCGCGGCTTTGCGGTGGTGGCGTCCGAAGTGAAGGCGCTGGCCGAGCAGACCGCGAAGGCGACCGGCGAGATCGGCCAGCAGATCTCGGGTATTCAGGCCGCGACTCAGGAATCCGTGAGTGCGATCCGCGACATCTCCTCCACGATCGAGAAGCTGGCGGAGATTTCGTCGACGATTGCGGCCGCTGTCGAGGAGCAGGGCGCAGCGACCCAGGAGATTTCGCGCAACGTGCAGCAGGCGGCCCACGGTACTCAGCAGGTCTCGTCCAACATCACCGATGTCGAGCGCGGCGCCACAGAGACCGGCTCGGCCTCGACCGAGGTGCTCGCGGCCGCCAAAGCCCTGTCCGCAGACAGTCAGCGGCTGCGGGTCGAGGTCGGCAAGTTCCTGGGTTCGGTTCGCGCGGCCTGATGGCGCGGGTCTGACGCGACCCTGCCAGCAGCGCCGGCCGCAGTGCCGCTATTGTTGATCATGCCCGTGCGACATTGGGCAGAGGCACCACTTGTGCCGACATCATCAATCGGTCGCGGCCAGCCATCTTGGCGGCATAAAGCGCCTTGTCGGCTGCATCGACGAGGCGGTTGGGATCCATTTCGCCGATCGGGATCATCGTGGTGCCGCCGAGGCTCAGCGTGACCATCCGCGACGGCGGGTTGAGATCGTGCGGAATGCCGAGCGCGCCGACGGCCGCGCGGATTCGCTCTCCGACCTGAATGCAGCCGTTGGCGTCGGTGCCCGGCAGCAGCAGCGCGAACTCCTCGCCGCCGTAGCGCGCGGCGACGTCGGCCGGACGCTGAGCCTGTTCGGCGAGCACACGGGCCACCGCTCGCAGACAGTCGTCGCCGGCCTGATGACCGTAATTGTCGTTGTATTTCTTGAACAGGTCGACATCGATCAGGAGCAGCGACAACGGCCCACCCTCGCGCCGCGCCCGTCCGCATTCTTCCTTCAGGTGCGCGTCGAAGTGACGACGATTGGCTAGTCCTGTGAGGCCGTCCGACAGCGCCAGCGCCGTCAGCTTCTCCGCCGCCGTCTTGAACTCGGTGATATCGCGCGAGATTGCCACCATGCCATCGATCTGTCCGCGTCGATTGCGGGTGACGCGCAGGGCGGTTTCGACCCAGATCTCGCCTTTCTCGCGGTGACGATTGCGGTAGACGATCCGGGCTTCCTCGATTTCGCCCGCCTGCAGCGCGTTGGCGGTACGCTGAATGCCGGGTAGATCTTCATTGTTGAGGCCGGCGAGAGCCGACGTGCCCACGAGCTGTTCCGGCCGCCAGCCGATCACCTGCAGGCTGGAGGGGGAGGCGTAGTGGATCTTCCCGTCGAAGCCGATGCGCGTAATCAGGTCGCCCGAATGTTCGGCGATGAGACGAAAATCCGCTTCTCCGGCTGAGAGCGCCAACGCCAAGCCCTCGCGCTGACCCAACTGGCGGACCACGATGATGCCGACGGCGGCGATCATGCCGGTCAATAGGAGCACCGTCCCCATCCGGATCAGCGCGGCACGGCGCCAGGGCATCAGCAGCTCCTCCTTCGCTTCGGTTGCGACCACCATGACGGGGTAACGCTTGGCGAGCTGATAGAAGCTGACTCGTTCGCGGCCATCGAGCAGCGAGGTGAAATTAAGGGTGCCGGACGACGGCCGCCGATCGAGCTCCTTGAACAGAGGTCGGCTCGAGAGATCCCGGCCGACGTAGTGACCATCATCGGGGCTGCGAGCAAGAATGATGCCCTTCCTGCTCATCAGTGCGATGGAGCCGTTCTTATCCACGTTGAATTGACTATAGAAATTTTCAAAGTAGTTCGCATCGACCGTGACAAGGGCAACGCCGCCAAAGGCGCCGTCGGGGTGGTTGAAGCGTCGCGATACGGTAATGACCCATTGCCCCGTGACGTCGCTTTTCACCGGCGGGCCGATGAGGGCGCTGCGATCGGTCGAGGTGCGATGGTAACCGAAATAAGCCTGATCGGCGTCGTTGCGACCGGTGAGGTCGACGGTTTCGCTGGTGGCAAGCCAGCGGCCGTCTTCGCCAAGGACGACGACGCCGCCGATGCGGTTGTCCTTCTTCCGGCGATCGAGATAACGTTGGAGCTCGGCGAGCGCTGTGGGGCTTGTGCTGCGGAGTTCGAGTTGGTTGACGAGCATGTTGAGCACCGTATCAGCGAGCTCGAACGTGTCGTCGGCGTGCTGCGATAGCGAGACCGCGAGGTTCGCCATATCGGTTTCGGCGTTGCGCAGCTCGGATTGCCGCGCCGTCCACTCGCGCCAGCCGCTGAGGGCAATGATGGCGATGCAGGCGAGAGCGACCAGGCCCGCGACCTTCGGCGTCAGGCGCATTCGGTCGTGACCGTCGTCGCGGATTTTGTCGCGGGCACCGCTCATATGCCGCTTCCGCTGTCTTCCGGTGGGCTGCGCACTTTCCCCATCAGCTTCGACTGAAGCCTGACCAGGGCGTCGCGCAGCCGCGTCGCCTCGTCGTACCGGGTTTCCCGAGCCAGCATGCCGGAAAACGGATCTTTAACCATGGCCTCCGCAGCGTGGGCAAGACGGCGCAGCGGCGTCACCACCCATTGCGCGGCGAAATTGAGCAGGACCAGGATCGAGAACACGCCACCGGCAACATTGAACCAGAACGAGCGCACCAGCTCGCGCGTCGGCGCCATCGCGGCAACGGCGTCCTGCCGGATCAGGAGGGACCAGCCGAAGCTCGGCAGATCGGCGTACCCCACAGTGGGGATGGTGACGGTGAAATAGTCCTTGCCGTCGGGCCATCGCTCGATGAGAGCGACCGAAGCCCCGCGGCTTGCGGCTTGCGCCGAGCCGATCGTCAGCGGCTTGCCGACGAGATCCGGCGCGCCGAATAGCACGATGCCGTCGCGCGACAGCAACACCAGATCGATGTTGCGCGACGCCAGCGCCGCGACGGATTCGATGACCCATTTCCAGTCGATCTGGGCGCCGATGACGCCGGCGGGGGCGCCGTCATGCATCAACGGAGCCGACATGGCGATGAAGCGGTACGGTCCCGATGCCGTCTGCAACAGCCGTTCCAGCGCCTCGGACTCGTGATCATCCACCGCCGTCGGCGCTCCGAGCCCCTGCCTGAACCAGCGCAGGTCCGCGACGCTTCGCCCTTCCGCCATTCCGTCCTTGCTCGCGATCACCTTGCCGCCGGGGTCGGCAATGCCGAGCCAGGCATAGCGCTGCTCGAGCTGGCTCACGAACTGGATCTGCCGCCGCGCCTCCGGGATGTCAGCGGGATCGATGATCGCGGCGAGGCGCGACACGTCGATCCACATGCTGTACATCTGCCGCGCCAGCAGGCTTGCGCTGAGCTCGCCACGCGTCCTCAGTTGCTCGATCGCGAGTTCCTCGCCGCGTCGCTGCAGCGACGCCGAATAGAGGACGGCTGCGGCCAGCGCCGTCACGACGATCAGCGTCGCGCCGCCGAGGAACACCGCAGTCTGCAAGCTCCACCGTCGCCTCGTCATCGGCTTCTCCTCAATCTGCCATGTCCTCAATCTGCCATGGCTCGCGCCAGCTCGTGCAGCATGCGGCCGAGATCGCCACTGTCGGCGCCGGGCACCCCGCTCGCCGTGTGCAGCCGCTCGATGATCTGGGCTCGCTGTTGTGGCGTCACCGCAAATATGAGCCGGTAACCATCGTCGGTCGGCGCCGCGACCCTGGTCTCGATGTCGCCGATCAGCGGCAGCGTGAGCGTGCCGGTGGCGCCCGTCGCAAGGCCGACCGGACCGCTGACGCGCGCGCCGCCGGGGCCCAGATTGACGATCCAGCCGCGTTGTGCTTCGCCGCCGACCGTCAGGGTGATCGGCTCGACGATCTGGCGTTGCGGCCGGTTGTAGCGGGGACGGTCGATGCACACGGCGATCGCCACCGACAGCACCAGAATGTTGTAGACCGTCCAGAACATCACGACGACGACGCCGTCTCCGGCGGTCGGCGCCGTATTGAAGACGAAGTCGGAGGTCAGCGAGACGATCAGGCCGCCCACCGAGAGTGCGAGCAACATTATGAAGGGACGCATCAAGGGCCACTGGACGATGATCTTCGCCCGATCGCCGCCTTTGGCCGTCACCGAGAACTTGTGCGGTCCTTTGGTCAGGAGGCCGAGAACGGTGGCCCTGAAGATCGGCCATGCGACCACGAGCTGCGTGACATCGTTAAGGATCGGCACGAACAGCCGCTTGGAGATCCAGTTCAGGGTCGCCATCAGCGCGAGATAATACGGCACATAGTAGCTGATGACGTCGGTGACGTTCGCATTGACCACCATGATGCCGGTCCACCAGTACAATAGTGGACAGATCACGCCGGCGAGGCGGAATGAAAAGGTTGTGCTCCAGTAGAGGAACGAGTCCAGGACGCTCAAGCGGTCGATCAGGCGGAGATTGTTATGTCCGAACGGGTTGTACACGTTGCGGACGATCTGCATCATGCCGAGGCACCAGCGGCTGCGCTGCGTCACATATTCCGGCAGGCCTTCGGCCGCGAGCCCTTCCGACAGGGCCTCGTTGAGGTAGACCGTTCGCCAGCCATGTTCGGACAGCCGCAGCGTCAGCAAGAAATCCTCGGTGACGCTCTCGGTCGGTACGCCGCCAATCTCCTCGACGGCGCGAGCCCGCAACATCGATGAGGTGCCGCTGCAGGCGGCGATGCCCCAGGCGTCGCGCGACGGTTGGACATTGTCGAAGAAGTGGCGCTGATCGTCGGGATAGGCCGTGCCGATGCCGAGATTGTGCTGGATCGGGTCCGAATTGAAGAAGTGCTGAGGCGTCTGCGCGAGGCCCACGGTCGGCTCATGAAACAGCGCCAGCGTCCGTTCGATGAAGTCGGCATGGGGCACGAAGTCGGCATCGAAAATGGCGACGAAGTCCGGCCGGTCCGCATCCAGCGCCCGCAGTCGCAAGGCATTGTTGATGTTGCCGGCCTTTGCATGCGACTTGTCGCTACGGGCGAAATAGCCGATGCCGTGCTCCGTGCAGAGATCCCGCAGCCAGGGCCGACTGCCGTCGTCGAGGATGAACACGCGTAACGACGGATAATCGATCGCCTTGGCGCCGACGATGGTTCGCTCCAGGACTTCGATTCGTTCGTCGTAGGTCGGAATGAAGATGTCGACCCGCGGCGGCGGTCCCGGAAGCCACCAGCCGGCATGGCGGTCGGCCTCGGTGGTCCGCTCCTTCGTACGGGCAAGGATGACGAAGGCCACGGACGAGGACAGAAGCGTCAGCGCCTCCAGGATGGCAAAGCCCCAGCTGAACGCCGCACTCGTCGTCCACCCCAGTGGCGCCAGCGTGACGGTGAAACGCCAAGCCACGTAACGCCAGCCCAGCAGGATGGAGCCGCCCAGGAGCAGGGCCCGCCAGTACCATATCTTCGGGTCGAGGAGGGGCAGCATCAGGAGGCGCAGTCCGACGATGATGGCAGCGCCTGCGAACGCGGACAGGAATGGCGACAGCGTCGGCATCAGTAGCCGTACCGTGTGACGAAGCGGCGGAATGCCGCGATTGGACCGCTGGTGAAGATCACTCGGCCGGTGCGCCCGATGGCGCAGGACAGATCCGGCTGCTTGGCGAGATCGGGCACCGCAACGGTGACGTCGAACCGCTGCAAGTGCTGCGGCGTCGGGCCGACGGCGAGATTGGCGTAGAGTTGCGACGCGCCCGAGCCTCCGAGACGGGTCACCGTCCCATCGAATATCCGGTCGTCGCCGAACAGGCGGAACTGCACCGGCACGCCGATCGTCAGGCTGTCATAGAGTGTTTCGGGAACGCTCGCGGTCACCACGAGACTGTTGCAGTCGACCAGCTTGACGAGATCCTGGCCGCGACGGGCATATTCGCCATCGTCGACGAGGAAGTCCCAGGCCATGCCCGGCACACGGGCCTTCAGCGTCGCCGATGTCAGCCGGTTGATCCGGACATGTTCGGCGTCGATCTGCTGCTCGTATTGGGCAAGGCGCGCTTGGATCTGCTGCTCGTCCACGGCCAGTTCGGCGAGGCGCAGGTCCAGCTCGCGGATGCGCTGCATCGAGAACGGCACGTCGTTGTAGGAGTCGCCGATGAAGACCCCCGACTGCGCGGAGCTGAGCTCTGTCTCGAAATAATTGGTGCGCTGCTTCGCGCTTTCCACATCCTGCTTGGCGACGTCGAGCGAGGAACTGGCCTGGTCAAGATTGGCGACCGTCTGGACCCCGCGCTCCTTCAGTTCGTTGGCGCGCGCGAAGGTGGCGTCCGCGAGCTTCAGCCGGGCGGCGGCGGCATCCTGCGCCGCCTTGGCCTCGGCGATGCGCGCTTCGATCTGGCGGACGCGGCCCGTCTTGTAGTCGGTCGACTGGGTTTTGAAGGCGGCCCGCGACTGCTCGAGCGCCGAACGTTGTGCCGGTATCCGCTTGAGCGCGATCTTCTGCTCGTCACGCTCGCGTTCGAGATTGAGCAGGCGTGTGGTATCGAACCTGTCATCGACGATCTCGGCGATGAGTTCCCCGGTGTTGACCCGGGCGCCGATATTCGTCACCGCCAGCGTCACGCGGCCTTCAATCGGCGCGCGCACGACGTAGAGCCGGGCATTGACGGTCGCGTCTCCCGAAGTTCCGGCGAAATGCTCGCCGATGAGGATGTAGAGGCCGCCGGCCAGCAGCAGGACGCCGATGATGATGCGACCCAGTTTCATGCGCCCATCCCGTGCAGCAGTCTTCTGCAGCACCCCCGGTTCGATCGCTGCGCGCAACGCAGCCGCTTGTTTCCAGGTAGCATGGACGAATTCCGCTACTTTGACGCTAGTCAAGGGAACCTGACGGCAGGAGCGGATTTGCGACAGGTCCCTGTCAGGCGCGCGAGGGAGCCTGGCGCGCTGACAAGTTCAGGATTCAAGTCGGGCTTGGTGCCTGACATTCGCTTAAGCGGCGCGCAGATCTCGTGATGCGAATGTCAGACAGGCCACCCGGGGCCTGGGCTCGCCCCGGGCATCTTGCTCGGCCCGAAATGAATCGAGTCGATCGCTTCTCTTCATTCCGTACTGCTACGGTGCGGCCCGTTAACTCGGTTTAAGCTGCAGTGCGGTCTTACTCGAAGGAAATTTTCACTCTCGCAACTGTCCGCGCTGAAGCGGCAGTGCGCTGCGCCGCTGCAAGAAGAGATCTGCACCATGCTCGCCTCCATGTCGATCCGCGCGAAGATCATCACGGTCGTCGCGTTCCTGCTCGTTGCCATGACCGGCATGGGTCTGCTCTCGCTGAAGAACATGCGCTCGATCAACGCCAACACCGTCGATATCACCACCAATTGGCTGCCGAGCGTGCGGGTGCTCGGTGAGCTCCGCGCCAATGCGATCACCTTCCGCAACGTGATCCGCGAGCATATGCTGGCCGAGACTCTGGACGAGAAGGTTGCGCAGGAGAAGACTGCCGCCCTCGTCAACGACATGATCGCTAAAAGCCGGCTGACCTATGAGCCGCTGATCTCCTCACCGGAGGAGCGATCGATCTATAATGAGTGGGCCCGGCTCTGGGACGAGTACCGCAAGGGCACCGAGCAGGTGATGGCGCTGTCGCGCAAGGAGGCCGGGAAGGTCCCGCACGAGGCGCATGAGCTCAATCAGCAGACCGTCAACAAGATCGGATTGCAGGCCGACGAAGTCCTCAAGAAGGATATCGATCTCAACGATGCCGGCGCGGACAAGGCCTCGACGGACGCCGCCGACACCTATTCCTCGTCCTTCATGCTGCTGGTCGCCATCGTCGCCATCGCGGTGGTTGCAGGCATCGTGGTCAGCCTGTACCTGGTCCGGGACGTCTCCAGGGGAATCGCATCGATCGTGACCCCGATGCAGGCCTTGGGCCAGGGCGATCTTGCGGCCGAGGTGCCGCATCGCGGTCAGAAGACCGAAATGGGCGCCATGGCGGATGCGCTGCAGATCTTCAAGGAAGCGCTGATTGCCAAGAAGGCTGCCGACGAGGCGGCCACGCGCGACGCCGAGGCGAAGATCGAACGTGGCCGGAGGGTCGACAGCATCACGCGCGAATTCGAGGCCATGATCGGCGAGATCGTCAGCACGGTCTCCGCAGCGTCCACGCAGCTGGAAGCCTCCGCGGGCACTTTGACCTCCACGGCTGCGCGGTCCCAGCAGCTCGCCACCACCGTGGCCTCGGCATCCGAAGAAGCATCCGCCAATGTTCAGTCGGTCGCGACCGCGACCGAAGAGATGGCCTCGTCGGTCAATGAGATCAGCCGGCAGGTGCAGGAATCGGCGCGGATCGCCAACGAGGCGGTCGACCAGGCGCGCAGCACGACCGGCCGCGTCAGCGAGCTGTCGCGGGCGGCGACACGGATCGGCGACGTCGTCGAGCTCATCAATACCATCGCAGGTCAGACCAATCTCCTGGCCCTGAACGCCACCATCGAGGCGGCGCGCGCCGGTGAAGCCGGTCGTGGGTTCGCCGTCGTCGCCACCGAAGTGAAGGCGCTCGCCGAGCAGACCGCAAAGGCGACCGGCGAGATCGGGCAGCAGATCTCCGGCATCCAGGCGGCCACGCAGGAATCGGTCAGTGCGATCCGCGATATTTCGTCGACGATCGAGAAGCTGTCGGAGATCGCCTCGACCATCGCCGCTGCAGTCGAAGAGCAGGGCGCCGCCACGCAGGAAATTTCGCGCAACGTGCAGCAGGCCGCGCGCGGCACGCAAGACGTGTCGTCCAATATCACCGACGTTCAGCGCGGCGCGACCGAGACCGGATCGGCATCGTCCCAGGTGTTGTCGGCCGCCCAGACATTGTCCGGCGACAGCAATCGCCTCCGCCAGGAAGTCAGCAAGTTCCTGACCTCGGTGCGCGCGGCGTAGAATCCTAAGTCTGGCAACGGACCATCGTCGAATGCTTCAGGGAGCCGCGGCGTACCGCCGCAGCTCCCTGTTTGCGTCGCTAGTGCGAGGCATTTGAAGTTTCGGCCGGTTTGTCCGCGCGCACGACACCGCGGAGCCCTATGAAATCAGATTGTTGCAAGTGCTCTTCGGCTCCGACGCTCGCAAACGCGATAGCCGCGAGATGATGTGAATTTCGGAATCGGAGCGCCAGAATCGCAGCCCTCGAGTCGGCTACGTAATTTCACGGTGCGGCAATTTAACGCGATCCTAGCCTTTTCGCTCGATCCTTAATCATTCGCTGCCACCTCAGGCGGCAGATGTTCGTGATTCAGTTCCTGATTCCTGGCGGTGCACGCAATTGTGCGGTTGCCGATCGTGATTGCCCTGAAAGATCTGCCATGCGTAAGAATTTGCCTGTCACCACCGTCGAATATCCGGTCACCGACGAAACCCTGATCGTGTCGCAGACCGACACCAAGGGAAAGCTGACATTCTTCAATGAGGATTTCATCGCCGCCTCGGGCTTTACGCCCGCGGAGCTGATGGGCCAGCCGCACAACATCATCCGCCATCCGGACATGCCGCCGGAAGCCTTCGAAAATCTCTGGAGCACGCTCAAATCCGGCAAGCCCTGGGTCGGCGCGGTGAAGAACCGGCGCAAGAACGGGGACTTCTATTGGGTGCTGGCAACCGCCTCGCCGATCCGCCAGAACGGGCAGGTGACCGGCTACACTTCGGTACGCACCAAGCTGCCTGCCGACCAGCGCGCCGAGGCCGAGCAGGTCTATGCGGCGATCCGCGAGAAGCGGTCGCATAACTACAAGATCGCGGCCGGCGTCATCCGTCGCCGTTCGGTTTTTGACATCTTTGCGATGTTCACGCGCACGCTCAACGCGCGGCTCCTGACGCTCCTCGCGGTGCAGACGGCGATGATACTTGGGATCGCGGCGAGCGCGCTGTTCGGCCTGCCCGGCATCGCGGTGTCGGCATTGGCGGTGCTTGACGCCGCCTTCGCGGGCCTGCTGGTGATGCAACTGCTCCAGGCGCTCGGCGCGCCGCTGCGGCACCTGAACGAGACCATGGGCAACATCGTGCAGGGCAAGCTCGACACCCGCGTGATGATCGAACGTGACGATGAGATCGGCGAGGCCTTACGCAATCTCCAGACTGTGCAGACCATCGTTCGCTTCAGCAAGGAGGAGCTGAAGGCCTCCGAGCACCGCGCTGCGCTCCAGCGCCGTAGTGAAATGACCAAGCTGGCCGACATGTTCGAGGGCGCGGTCGGAGAGATCGTAGAGACGGTCTCTTCGGCCTCGACCGAATTGGAAGCATCCGCCACGACGCTGTCCTCCACGGCCGACCGCAGCCAGGAACTGGCGAGCGTCGTCGCCTCCGCCTCCGAGGAAGCGTCCACCAATGTGCAGTCGGTGGCCTCCGCGAGCGAAGAGATGGCATCCTCGATCCAGGAGATCGGCCGGCAGGTCCAGGAATCGGCGAAGATGGCCGGCGAGGCGGTGCATCAGGCTCGCGCCACCAACGATCGCGTCGGCGAATTGTCCAAGGCCGCAACCCGGATCGGCGACGTGGTCGAGCTGATCAACACCATCGCCGGCCAGACCAACCTGTTGGCACTGAACGCGACGATCGAGGCGGCGCGTGCCGGCGAAGCCGGCCGCGGCTTCGCCGTGGTGGCCTCGGAAGTGAAGGCGCTGGCGGAGCAGACCGCGAAAGCCACCGGCGAGATCGGCCAGCAGATTTCCAGCATTCAGGCCGCAACACAGGAATCGGTCAGCGCCATCCAGGCCATCAGCGTCACCATCGAGCGGCTGTCCGAAATCTCTTCGGCGATTGCGGCTGCGGTGGAGCAGCAGGGTGCAGCGACGCAGGAGATTTCCCGCAGCGTCCAGCAAGCGGCGATCGGCACCCAGGAGGTCTCCTCCAACATCGCCGACGTCCAGAATGGCGCAACCGAGACCGGCTCGGCCTCCGTGCAGGTGCTTTCCGCCGCCAAATCGCTGTCGGACGAGAGCAACCGTCTGAAGCTCGAAGTGGACAAGTTCCTGGATTCGGTACGGGCCGCCTGAGGGCGTCAAAGAGCAGGATAGCGACGCAGGGAGCTGTTCGAGAACCGTCCGCCGCGGCGTAGGGCGCGCCGTGCGGACGGCCTCGTCCAGCATTGTCATGCAGAAGTGAGAGGGGAGCATTCCGCTCCCCTCTTTTCTATTTTGCTGCAGTTGCGCTAGATCAATGCGAATGCTTCCATATGACGTCCGCGCGGGGGCGGGCCTGGAAAAGCTTGATCCATGATTGCACTGGTCCGCATCGCCCTGAGCCGGCCGTACACCTTCGTCGTGCTCGCGCTGCTGCTTCTGATCGTCGGGCCGCTGGCCGCATTGCGGACGCCGACCGACATCTTTCCCGATATTCGCATTCCCGTGATCGGCGTCGTGTGGCAGTACACCGGACTACCGCCCGACCAGATGTCTGGCCGTATCACGACGCCGTTCCAGCGGGCGCTGACCACGACCGTCAACGACATCGAGCACATCGTCGCCAATTCCTATAACGGCTTCGGCATCATCAAGATCTTCTTCCAGCCCGGCGTCGACATCCGCACCGCGAACGCGCAGGTGACGGCGATCTCGCAGACGCTGCTGAAGCAGATGCCGCCGGGCGCGACGCCGCCCTTGATCCTGAATTACAGCGCCTCCACCGTGCCGATCATCCAGGTCGCGCTGTCCGGCGAGGGGCTGACCGAGCAGAACCTCGCCGATATCGGCATCAACCAATTGCGCACGCCTCTGGTGACGGTCCCGGGTGCGGCCATCCCGTATCCGTTCGGCGGCAAGCAGCGCCAGGTGCAGATCGATCTCGACCCGACAGCGCTGCAGGCCCGCGGCCTGTCCGGCCAGGACGTTGCCAATGCGCTGGCCGCGCAAAACCTGATCACGCCGGTCGGCACGCAGAAGATCGGCGGCTTCGAATACAACATCCAGCTCAACAACTCGCCTCTGAAGATGGAGGAGCTCGGCAACCTGCCGATCAAGGCCGTGAACGGGGCGATGGTCTATATCCGCGACGTCGCATCGGTCCGCGACGGCAACCCGCCGCAGACCAACATCGTTCACGTCAACGGCAACCGCTCGGTCCTGATGATGGTGCTGAAGGCCGGCGCCACGTCGACGCTCGACATCATCTCCGGCATCAAGCAGAAGGTGATCGAGGTCCGCGACCAGCTGCCGGACGCGCTCAAGATCGGCTTCATCGGCGACCAGTCGGTGTTCGTGCGCTCGGCCATTTCGGGCGTCGCCTTCGAGGGCGTCATCGCCGCGCTGCTCACCAGCGTGATGATCCTCCTGTTCCTCGGCAGCTGGCGCTCGACCATCATCATCGCCGTCTCGATTCCGCTGTCGGTGCTGGGCGCGATCATCATGCTGGCCGCGATCGGCGAGACGCTGAACATCATGACGCTCGGCGGGCTGGCGCTCGCGGTCGGCATCCTGGTCGACGACGCCACGGTGACGATCGAGAACATCAACTGGCACCTGGAGCAGGGCAAGGACGTCGAGCCCGCGATCCTGGACGGCGCCAACCAGATCGTGACGCCGGCCTTCGTCTCGCTGCTCTGCATCTGCATCGTGTTCGTGCCGATGTTCTTCCTGACCGGCGTCGCCCGCTTCCTGTTCGTGCCGATGGCGGAAGCGGTGATGTTCGCGATGATCTGGTCGTTCATCCTGTCGCGCACGCTGGTGCCGACCATGGCGAAATATCTGCTGAAGCCGCATGTCGCCCATGGCGAGCATGGCCCGGCGCCGACCCGCAATCCGTTCGCGCTGTTCCAGCGCGGCTTCGAGGCGCGGTTCGAGCGCATCCGGTCCGGCTATCGCGGGCTTCTGACCCTGGCGATGCAGGGGCGGGCGGTGTTCCTGCTGGGCTTTCTCGCCTTTGTCGGGCTGTCGTTCCTGCTGGTGCCTTATCTGGGCCGCAACTTCTTTCCCGCAGTCGATGCCGGCTCGATCCTGATGCATGTGCGCACCCAGGTCGGCACCCGCATCGAGGAAAGCGCCAACCAGTTCGCCGAGGTCCAGAAGGCGATCCGCAAGATCATCCCGCCCGGTGAGATCGAGACGGTGGCCGACAACATCGGCATGCCGATCTCCGGCATCAACATGACCTACAACAACACCGGCGTGATCGGCGCGCAGGATGGCGACATCCAGATCAAGCTGAAGGAGGGCCATCGCCCGACCGAGACGTATGTGCAGGCCCTGCGCGAGCAGTTGCCGCGTCAGTTTCCGGGCATGAGCTTCGCATTCCTGCCGGCCGATATCGTCAGCCAGATCCTGAATTTCGGCGCGCCGGCGCCGATCGACCTGCAGGTGCGCGGCGCCAATGTCGCGGCCAACTTCGCCTATGCGGGCAAGCTGCTCGCCCGCATCCGGCATATCCCGGGCATTGCCGATGCGCGCATCCAGCAGTCGGCGAGCAACCCGACCTTCAACATCGATGTCGACCGCACCCGCGCGCAATATGTCGGCCTGACCGAGCGCGACGTCACCAACAGCCTGGTCGTCAACCTCGCCGGGTCATCGCAGGTCGCGCCGACCTATTATCTCAATCCCGATAACGGCGTGTCCTATTCGATCGTGATGCAGACGCCGCAATTCGCGATCGACTCCCTGAGCAAGCTGGAGACGCTGCCGATCTCCGCGACCAATTCGCCTTCGGCGCCGATCCTGGGCGGCATCGCCGACATCAAGCGCTCGAGCTCGAGCGCGGTGGTCTCGCAATACGACATCCAGTCGATGGTGCAGATCTATGCGACCACGCAGGGCCGCGACCTCGGCGCCGTGTCGAACGATGTGAGAGCCGCGATCGCCGACACGTCCAAGGAGGTGCCCAAGGGCTCCTCCGTGGTGCTGCTCGGCCAGGTGCAGACCATGAACAGCGCGTTCTCCGGCCTGCTGTTCGGCCTGCTCGGCGCCGTCGTGTTGATCTACCTCCTGATCGTCGTCAACTTCCAGTCATGGTCCGATCCGTTCGTGATCATCACCGCGCTGCCGGCGGCGCTCGCCGGCATCGTCTGGATGCTGTTCCTGAGCCACACCACGCTGTCGGTGCCGGCGCTGACCGGCGCCATCATGTGCATGGGCGTGGCGACCGCCAACAGCGTGCTCGTGATCAGCTTTGCCCGCGAGCGTTACGAGGAGCTTGGCGATCCCATTGCGGCGGCGATCGAGGCCGGCTTCGTCCGCTTCCGTCCGGTGCTGATGACCGCGCTCGCCATGATCATCGGCATGACGCCGATGGCGCTGGCCCTGGGTGAGGGCGGCGAGCAGAATGCACCGCTCGGCCGCGCCGTGATCGGCGGCCTGATTTTTGCTACCTTCGCCACCTTGATGTTCGTTCCCGTCGTGTTCAGCCTCGTGCATAAGAAGCGCGCCGGCAAAGACGCCGCCGCATTGGAGACCGCGCATGCCCACTGAAACGCACAAGCCGGTCTCGCGCGCAAAGCTCGGGATGTTCGCGCTTGCCGCCGGTGCGGGGCTGGTGTTTGCGGTGGTCACCGGGATCCGCGCCCGTGAAGACAGCGACGCCAAGCTCAAGGAATGGACTGACGACCAGGCGATCCCGACGGTTGCGGTGATCAGTCCCGATGCGAAGGCGTTGAGCTCGACGTTGGATGTGCCGGGGCGGTTGGAAGCTTATTATCGCGCCCCGATCTTCGCCCGCGTCAGCGGTTACTTGAAGAGCTGGAGCGCCGACATCGGCGCGCCGGTGAAGGCGGGCCAGGTGATTGCGGAGATCGAGGCGCCCGACCTCGATCAGCAGCTGTTGCAGGCCCGCGCCGACCTGACCAGCGCGCAGGCCAGTGCTGCGCTGTCGGAAGCGACGCTGAACCGGCGTAAGACCCTGATCGCCTCGAACTTCGTCTCGATGCAGGAGATCGACGAGCGCACCGCCGACCTCAACAACAAGAAGGCCGCGGTGAAGTCCGGCCAGGCCAATGTCGAGCGGCTGGAGGCGCTGGCCGGCTACAAGAAGATCACCGCCCCATTCGACGGCGTCGTCACCGCGCGCGACACCGATGTCGGCGCGCTGATCAATGCCGGGGGCGGCGGGACGCCGATGTTCGTCATTTCGGACATCAAGAAGCTGCGCGTCTATGTCAACGTGCCGCAGAACTACGTGCCGGCGGTGAAGATCGGCGCCAAGGCCACGATATCGGTGCCGGAATATCCGACCCGAAGTTTCGAAGCGACGGTGGAAGCCTCGGCTCAGTCCGTCGACGTCGCTTCCGGCACCACGCGGATGCAGCTCGGGCTCGATAACAGCAAGAGCGAGCTGATGCCGGGCGGCTACGCCAGCGTGAAGCTGAACCTGCAGCGGGACAGCAAGCCGTTGTACATCCCGGCCAGCGCCGTTCTGTTCGATCAGAACGGCCTGCGCGTCGCCACGGTGGATGCGGACAACAAGGTCAAGTTCAGGTCGGTGACGATCGCGCGCGATCTCGGCCGCAACATCGAGCTCGGCTCCGGGTTGACGGTGGGGGATCGCGTCATCGTCGCGCCCCCGGATGGCTTGGCCAATGGCGATCAGGTCCGCGTCGCCGGTCCCAAGAAGGATGCCAAGCCCGAGAAGCTCTCCGCCGCGCAGGACGGCAAGGGCTAGGGCGGCTGCAAACGTTAGCGGGAGCATGCTCTGCGAGCGTCGCCCAGCGTAGCGCGAGCTGTCTCGTCCGGATTAGCTGGACGTCTCCGACTAACTTTCGAGCAGTTCGTCCACGGCCTTCAGAATCGCCGATTTGTTCTCCTCACTATGAGTGGCCCAGCCGTGAAGATTGTGGGGCGCGCCGGGCAAGGTGAGCAGCCTGAACTGTCCATTTTTCCGGAGCTCTTCGCCGTAGATCTCGACGACCCGAGGCGGAATGATGCGGTCATCCTCGCCGATGATCAGGAGCGACTTACCGCAAAAGCGCGCCAGATTCCGCTTCAGTGAGCAGCGTTCGAAGCTGGACGGTTTCCTGATCGCCTCGGTGAAGCGGTCGTCGAATGGCAGGTCAGTGCTGTCATCGGCATACAGGGCAGGGCAGAATAGGACCAGAAATGCCGGAGCGGTGGCCGTGAGGATGCTGGTAGCGACATGGCCACCCATGCTCGTTCCGATCAGAATGGTCGGCCGCTCGTTCATCTCACGGAGCGCAGCAGCGGCTTGGGACGAGCGCCTCGAGAGACTGGAGTGCGCAAGATGCCCTGAGCTGTCGCCGTGGCCGGAGAAGTCAAAGCAGAACAGGCTCGATCCGCCCGAGACTAAATGTTCCGCTAGATACCTGATGCGCTCACGGCCCGCAGGACCCGCGCCATGCAACGAAAGCGCCACCTCGTGAGGGGCGTTCGGTGGGATATAGTGTGAATAGGCGAGGGTCTCGCCGTCGGCCTGAAAAATTCCGGTCAACATGTTCTAGATTTCGGAGTGTTAGGCGGCGGTCGATCCTCGCGGAAGCACCTTACCACTCGTTGCTCTGGTGCGCCATTGCCGGTCACGATGATCTCTAACCAGACCGGCGCGCGAACCATGCTCAGCGGATATGCGAGTGCGATCTTATGACCCGCTGGACTATGACGAAAACGTCAGCGCTCGACGCGCCGAAGGCAAGTTGATCGGCTGCGAACGTAATGAAGACCCCCACTACGCTATCGAGCGCCGTCCAAGTCTCGGAGGATCGACTACGTATACTCCTCACTAATCTCGCCGATTTGAAGGCAAAGCCGTGCTGATCGCGATCGCTACCGGTTGATCGCATCGATCGGCATGGACCTGCATAAGCGTGTGATGAGCACGCGGCCAACAACCTTCTCGTCGAAGGGCCGCCATGGCGCCATATTCCCGGTTACGTTGCGAGCTTGCCTCCCAAGTCGGGGCCTATTCGATTGACGGTCCAATATTCGTGGTAGTGGCTCATGACATATTGTCCTTCGCGACGGAGGCTGCTGCTGTCGGCTTCCAGCGCTGCGGCCGCATTTGGCCTTGATGCCAAGCTGGCCGTCGTTGCGGCGCGGCCGCATCGTCGTACCGAGGATCCGGAGCCGGGCTATTTCCGCGCTCGGATCGGCGAGGCAGAGATCATTGCATTGTACGATGGCGTCTGGGAGAAGCCGCACGAAACGGGCTTCATCAGCAACGCGAGCGTGAGCGAGACCAAGCAGGCGCTCGCCGCGGCCGGCCTGCCATCCGCATTCGTCACGATCCCGATCACGACCTATGTCGTCAGGTTGAAGGGCAAGACCGTGCTGTGTGATGCCGGCGGCGGGGGCCAGGTGCAGGGCTTCAATCCCGATTCGGTGTTCGTGTCCGGCCGCATGCTCGGCAATCTGAAAGCGGCCGGCATCCAGCCCAGGGACATCGACACGATCCTGGTGTCGCATTTTCATCCCGATCATATTTTCGGTCTGCTCGGCGAGGACACCAACGCGCCGGTCTTTCCCGATGCCGAGATCATCGTCGCTGCGACGGAATACAAATGGTGGACCGATGCGTCACTCACTGGCCGGTTGCCGCCGGGCCGGCAGCCGCTGGCCCACCGCATCCAGACCGTGATGCCGAACTGGAAGAATATCTTGCCGGTCGAGGGAGAGGATGAGGTCGTTCCCGGCATTCGCTTCGTCAGCGTGCCCGGCCATACGCCTGGGCACACGGCCTTTCATCTCAGCTCCGGAAACGAGCAGCTGATGATCTCGAACGATACCGCCTACGTGCCGGCGCTGTGCGCGCGGCATCCCGGCTGGCACGGCGCATTCGATCAGGACGGCCCGATGGCGGAGGCCAGCCGCCGCAAGCTGCTCGACCGTGTGGTGGCGGAGCAGATGCTGATCTGCGGTTCGCACTTCCCTTGGACCGGCTTCGGCCGGCTCACGCGCGACGGCGGCAGCTATGCGCTCGACATGCTCCACGCATGACCCCATGCGGGTCGTTGGAGCAGGGTGCCGCGCATGACGATGAAAACCCACTACGAGGTTCTCGGCGTCTCGCCATGTGCCGATATCGAGACCATCAAGCAGGCTTTTCGCAAGGCCGTGAAGGCGCATCATCCGGACCTGCGCCGCGGCCATGACGCCGATGCCGATCGACACGTCAAGATGATCATCGCCGCCTACAGGGTGCTGCGCGACGCTGGTCTGCGCGCGGAATACGACGGCCTGCTTGCCGAGGCGCGCGAGCGCGCGCGACTGGAGCGTTGGAACGCGATCGTCCAGTTCACGGCGATGGCAGCCGTCCTGAGCATCATCCTGATCGGATTGGAAGTTCTGTTCCTGCCCTCGATCCGGGACTGGGTCTCGATCGACTCGATCCGGTCAATGGCGTTGCGATTGCAGCTGCAGTCGCGGTCCGAGCCTGCGCATGAGCCAAGCGCCGACGCGGCGTCGGCCTGGAGCGCGCAGGAGACCGGTGCTGTGCCGCCGGCGGCGCACCGAGCGGAGACCGATGATCACGATCTTGCGCGAACGCCGAGGTTTCCGCTCGGTGTCGCACCGGCGCAAGACATGCTCATGAGCCTCAGTGTGGAGGAGCCTTCCACGGCTGCCGCCTTTCTCGAACGGGCTCTGGATTTCAGCCGCAAGGGTGAGCTCGATCGCGCCATCGCCGACTTCGACGCGGCGATCCGCCTCGCGCCCGCCAATGCGGAAGCCTATGGCGATCGCGCCCGCGGATGGAGCCGCAAGGGCGACCTCGATCGCGCGCTCGCCGATTACGATCAGGCGATCCGGCTCGATCCCAAGAATCCGGGGCTGTTTCACGATCGCGCCCTGATCCGGCAGCAGAGAGGGGAGTTCGACGAAGCTCTGCTCGATCTGGACCACGCCGTGCGAATGAGCTTCAGCGATGCCGACGTCTATAGCGATCGGGGTGCGGTGTGGCTCGCCAAGGGCCGCTACGATCGCGCGTTGGCCGATCTGGACCGGGCGCTCGCGCTCAACCCGCAGCTACCGAGTGCGCTGGCGCGTCGCAACGCGGCGCTCGCGCGCAAGCGCGAACTCGCGGGCAGTGGCCGCGAGCCGCCTCCGGCGCCCGGTACTGATATGACCAGCTCGGTGCCGAAGACGACACCGGGCGGAATGCGTTGAACCGACGGCGACCTGACACGGGAGACGTGAGGTAAACCGAAGCTGCAGCTACGACAGCTGCCACTCCGGCACGCCGTCCCCGGCGGTGGTGATCTCGCCGATCGACCCGACCGGCGTGCGATCGAGATCCATCAGCGCTGCGAGTGTCGTCGTGTCTCGTCCCGGCACGCGGGCGAGCGTTCGTGCATTCGCTTCGGTGCGCAGCATGACGGCGCCATGCTCGATCTCGCCATCGCGATCATAGAGTACGGTGAAGCTTTCGACCTTGCCCTTGCCGCTCGCCTCGGTCACGAAGTCCGGCACCGCGCCGCGGCTGCGGTCGGCGATGGCCTGCACGCTCGTCTCCTGCGCAAGCGGCGCGCGCGGCGCCTCGCGCGACAGCACCAGCGCGTGGTGCTTGGTGACGAAGCCGCCCTGGCCGTAGAGCAGGCCGCGCCCGGCGCCGCCGCGCACTCGGCGCACCATCGCACAGGCGGCATGCGTCATGTAGGTGTTGAGCGGCGCGCCGAAGAAGGTCAGGCCGCCGGTCACGGTCGGCTCGACATCTGTCCCAAGGCCGAGCGTCCGCCGCGCCATCTTCGGCACGCAGGGAAAGCAGCTATAGAGTTCGATGACGTCGAACGCGCTGCCGTTATTGCCGCCTTGGCCATCGACCAGATCCAGTGCCGCGTGCAGCACAGCGTTTTGCGGATGGCTTTCCACGAACTGGTCGCGGGCGAGGTAGTCGCGCGGGTCTTCGGCGGCCGCGCCGCCGAGCGGATACACCATGCGGTTCTCGGCAATCCCGGCGGCACGTGCGCGGGCGAGGCTGGTCAGGATCAGCGCCGCGCCCATGTTGACCATGGGATTGGCCACCATGAGCTTGGTATAGGGCCAGGCGATCGGACGGTTGTCGGCGGAGGGCGTGATGATTTCGTCGGACGAAAAATGCCGCTTCAGCCAGGCATTCGGACTGTAGGCCGCCACCGCCGAGTAGCGCGACCACAAGTCGCCGGATTCCTGCAGCGCTTCGCGCGGAGTCTGGCCCCAGGCCGCCGAGGTCGCGACCTCGTAGAAGGGATAGACCGATACCGGGCGGAAGACGCCGAGCTTCACCGCAAGCGGCTTCTGGAATGCAGCGCCGCGCTTGGGCTCCTCGACATCATGCGCGAACGGGGTCCAGGGCAAAGTCACTCCGGCGCGCTCGGCCTTGGTCGCGGTCGATTGCGCTTCCGCGCCACAGACCACCGCCACCTCGCATTCGCCGCGCGCGATGCGCAAGGCGGCCTCGTGCAGGAAACGGATCGGACTCTCGCCGCCGACCGGGCCGTAATGGGAATGCGCGGGCGTCATACCCAACCGCTGCGCCAGGAGCTTGTCCGGATCGCGGTAGCGCCAGCTCAGGAAATTGACCACGTCGAGCGAGCCGGTGTCGCCGATCAGCTTTGCCCCGGCGTCGAGCTCGGCGCGCCGCGCTGCCTGTTCGAGCAGGGCGAGCGGCTCGAGTCCCTCCAGGATGTCCTTGGGGCGGTCGACGATCTCGCCGACGCCGACGATGACGGGAATGCGCTCGGCAGGAAGCGAACCGGCGGCCGAAGTGGTCAACATGGCGTTTCCAAAGGTGCGGCCGATTGCGGCCGTCATGTTCTGTCGTTACATCGTTCTGTCATTGCGATGCGGCGCAGGCAATGCAGAAATGCGCAACGCAGACGCGCAAGCCGGACTTCCGCCTGGTCCGGTCAGCGCATAAAACGAGGCTCACGCCCGTGATGTCCGGAGGATGCCGTGTCGGAAGAGAACGTCTACATCCCGCCCAAGGTCTGGACCTGGAACAAGCCGAGCGGCGGCCGCTTCGCCAACATCAACCGGCCGATCGCAGGTCCGACGCAAGAGAAGGAATTGCCGGTCGGTCGTCATCCCTTGCAACTCTATTCCCTGGCGACGCCGAACGGCGTCAAGGTCACGGTGATGCTGGAGGAGCTGCTCGCCCTCGGCCACTCCGGCGCCGAGTACGACGCCTGGCTGATCCGCATCGGTGAGGGCGACCAGTTCGGCTCGGGCTTCGTGGCGGTCAATCCGAATTCGAAGATCCCGGCGCTGATGGACCGCAGCGGCGAGGTGCCGATCCGCGTCTTCGAAAGCGGCTCGATCCTGGTCTATCTCGCCGAGAAGTTCGGCGCCTTCCTGCCGACCGCGGCCGCGGAGCGGGCCGAATGCTTCAACTGGCTGTTCTGGCAGATGGGCGCCGCACCCTATCTCGGCGGCGGCTTCGGTCACTTCTATGCCTATGCGCCGACCAAGATCGAATATGCCATCGATCGTTTTGCGATGGAGGTGAAGCGCCAGCTCGACGTGCTCGATCGTCGCTTGGCGGAGAGCGAATATCTCGCCGGCAGCAACTACACGATCGCGGACATGGCGGTGTGGCCGTGGTACGGGGCGCTCGCCAAGGGGCTGCTTTATGACGCTGGCGAATTCCTCTCGGTTCATGAATACAAGAACGTGCAGCGCTGGACCGACCAGATCGCGCAGCGACCTGCGGTGAAGCGCGGCCGCATGGTCAATCGCGTCTCCGGCGACCCGAAGAGCCAGCTGCACGAGCGGCACGAGGCGAGCGACTTCGAGACCAAGACGCAGGACAAGATCGGGCAGGGCGGGTAGTCATTGCGTAGGGTGGGCAAAGCGCCGGCGTAAGGCGGCGCCTGCCCACCGACTTGCATCACGCCTGCAATGGTGGGCACGCTGCGCTTTGCCTCCCTTACCGACCAGAGCGATCGCATATGGGGGAAAACTCGGCCGACGATCTCTCCCGCGGCCGTCCTTCGAGACGTTCGCCTCCGGCGAGCTCCTCAGGACGAGGGCTTGTTTGCGGCAAAATGGCAGACCCTCATGGTGAGGAGCGCCGCATGCGGCGCGTCTCCGGACGATGCTACGCATCGCCGGGAGAACCGTGAGGCCCCGGTCTAGTTTGCGCCATATGCGATCGCCCTGCCTACCGACCGGATCCCGCCTTCCCAGGGATGACAGCCCGTATGCTGCTATTCCATCCCCTTCGCCGGCGGGAAATCCATCCGGTCATTGGTGCGGCAATAGCGGTCGGCGAACATGCGCCCGACCGGGTGGAATAGCTCCATGTGCACCCGCATCTTGTCGCGATCCCATAATTCGTCACGAATGTAGAAATTGACGCCTTCGCCGAACACCAGCTGACGGTCGCCGTTGACGTCGATGATCTTCCAGGTCCGGCATTCCATTGCGAACGGGGCGTCGGCCAGCCGCGGCACCAGCACCGTGCTGGAGGGCGCGAGCTTCAGGCCGAGGTGATCGGGCTCGCTGATCTCGGGCGGGAAGTCGCCGCCGGTATCGTGCATCGCCTGCGCCAGCGGCTCGTCGGTGATGTGCACCACGAATTCCCCTGAGCGGCGGATGTTGACCAGCGTGTCCTTGACGCGGCCGTCCGGCCGCAGATTGATCGCGAATACGCAGAGCGGCGGGTCTTCGCCGAGCACATTGAAGAACGAGAACGGCGCCGCATTGACCACGCCGGTCTCACCCATGCTCGTCACCCAGGCGATCGGCCGCGGCAGCACGAAGGAGGTCAGGATCTTGTAGCGCTCGCGCGGGGACAGATCGGCGGGAAGATATTCCATGGTGGGTCCTGTTTGCTTGCGACGCCGGCGAGCGTAGTGCGCCGCAGCGTGGCGACCAAGCCGATAAAGCGGGCAGGAGCTGCGCGGAACGGAGCCGCTTAATTTGCCGCTTGCCGGAACGCTGCGGCGGCCGCGACGTTCGAAACTGCACAGAACACAGATCTGGAGGATCGCCATGAAAGCGATGGTGAGTGCAGTTGCGATTGCGTGTCTGCTGGCAGCAGGCGCGGCGTCGGCGCAGAGTGGATCGCAAAGCAATCCGCCGAGCGCGCAGAATTCCGGTGCCGGCATCCAGGGCGCGCCGGGGAACAAGAACGGGCCGCCGGCGGACAAGGGCACGGTCGGCTCCAGCACGTCGATGGATCGCCACAATCCTGACGTCAGCAACCAGGATCCGGCCAACGTCAAGGGCATGCCGGGCAACAAGAGCGGCCCGGCGGTCAAGTCGCCGTCGAAGCAGTGACCTGTCGGTCCGTCAGTCCGGGCGCGCGCGTTTGCTCGCGGCCGGACTGACAACAGGTAGGCGTCGCCATCAAACGCAAACGCTGCCTGTCAGGCAAATCACTTGCTCAGTCTCCTGCCGAGTGCGGGTGACCTTCGTGGCCGTGGCCCCGGCGATCGGAATGCGTGGAAAGCCGGATTTTGCCAATCGCTCCAAGCCGATCACCCATCCGAGCCTAGCCGTCACATCCGGCGGCGAAAATTCTTCTTTCGTTTTTTCAGAAATCATGTTTAACTCGCGCTGTCCCGCCTCATGCAGAGGGGCGTATCGCGATCGTCACGGCACGCAGGGCGCGGGATGCGATGGGCGTATCGGGCTGCAGCATGATCCGATCATGCGGACGAACAGCCTGGTGCGTAACGTGAAGTCGTGTGGTCCTGGCGTCCCGGTGCTGACGCCATGCGCAACGTGTTCAACGCGTTGCCGCAGACGCGATGATGCTCGCATCGTCGCGGATACGGGGGCAAGAAAGCCGGTCCCCGGGGAGATCACGTATAAACGTTCAAACCATCGCGCAGGGAAGGCCGGTCGATCCCGGTTGGACCTGTGGTGACTGCCGCCTGCTTTTTTTCTGCAGGCGGGCCGCAGGGCGTCAACCGGCGCCCGGCCTTCCCTGCGCCCTCTCGCTCCCGAGTGGGTCTTGATCAGAACAACTCGGGCGCTCGAGCCGCGCCGCGGGGAGGTGGACGCGCGTCCGCGCCTTGCATCATGGCAGCGCGGCTGCAGCGTTGCTGACGAGCAGGTTGCTCGGGTCGGTCGGCGCGGGTGCGAGATCGCTGGATGTGTCGCCGCCCAAGAAGTTGTCGAGCGTCGCCTGGATGCGCTCCTTGACGGTGGTGGGGCCACGGTCGCTCATCCAGGTGTGCTGGAACTCGGTTCTGACGATGTCAATTCCGTCCTTCTTTGCCACCTGGGGGGCCGGCAGCACACCCGGGTCGGTCTTGAACACGGGGTCATCGGAGCGGAACGACAGGATCTTGAGCTTGTCGCGGATGACGAAGGGAACCCGCAGATTATCGAGCGTCACGATCTGAGAGACGATGTCCGGATGTTCCTTGGCGAAATACATCGCAGTGTCGCCGCCATTGGAATGGCCGACCAGGGTCAGATGCTTGTAGTCGGCATTGGGGTGTCTTTTCTTCAGCTCGTCCAGCACGAACAGGATGTTGGCTTCACCCTTCTTGTAGACAGGGAGCCGTCCGACATAGGGCAGGCCGATCTTGGTCACGAGCGGCGGATCGGTCGGCAGATCCTGCTGGATGCTGGCGACGAGATAGCCTCGCGCGGCAAATACGTTGGCCAGGAAGGAATATTCCGTGTTTCTGACAGTATTGCCATTACTGATGACGGCGACCGGCAGCCGCCAGACGCCGGCATCGGCCTTCATCTGGTAGTCCTTGCGCACGGCGACATCGACCGTGACCGGCCGTTGTCGTGCTGCGTCATAAAGGTCGAGGCTCTCATGCTCGATCCCCAATTTGCTCATCGCGACATAGCCCGCAACCGCCAGGGCAGAGACGCACGCCAGAACCGTTATTCCCCGTCTCATCGCTTCCGTCCCGATCAAATCTTCTTCTTATCTAAGAGGAGAAAACGCGGAGATCACGGAGCCGTCACACCGCGATGTTCATTAAATTTACGAAACGTGACGGAACGTCGCAGGAACTGCCGGCTGTTCCGAGAATGTCGATATGAACGCCCGGGGATATCGGAAAGGAGTGCGCGCGACCAGCCCGGCGGGGCTGGCTGCGTTCCTGCTCGTGTTTCAAGTTCGGGGTCAAAAGGCGGTGTAGCCGCCGTCGATCACGAAACAATCGGCTGTGTGATAGGACGAAGCCTTGCTCATCAGGTAGACGGCGATACCGCCGAAATCCGAAGGCTCGCCGAAGCGGCGCATCGGAATCCGCGGCATGACATTGGCGACGAATTTGTCGTTTGCCATGAGGCCCGCGGTCATGTCGCTCTTGATCCAGCCGGGCAGGATCGCATTGGCGGTGATGCCGTAGCGCGCGAGCTCGACCGCCAACGCACGGCAGAGCGCGTTGATCGCGGCTTTGGTGGCGGCATAGTGCTCGTTACGCGCCGTGCCGAACAGCGAGGCGAGGCTGGAGGTCGCAACCAGCCGGCCGAATGCGTCGCCTTTTTCTGCGCGCTCGGTCATGTGCTTGGCCGCGGCCTGGAACGCATGGAAGACGCCATCCAGATTGGTGGCGAACATCGTGCGCCATTCCTCCTCGCTGCGCTCGATGAAGGGTTTTCGGCCACCGCCGCCGATGCCGGCATTGGCAAAGCAGCCGTCGACGCGACCGAACCTGTCGAGCGTCGCTTTCATGGCCTCGTTCACGGACACAGGATCGGTGACGTCGCAGACGCGGGTATCGACCTGGCCCGGAGCTGCCGCCATCGAGGCCGCCGCCGCCCGGTTCTTCTCGGCATTGCGGCCCCAGATCGAGACATTGCAGCCACTCGACGCAAGTGCCTGCGCGATGCCGAGGCCTATGCCACCATTGCCGCCGGTGACGACGGCCACGCGGCCGGTGAGATCGAATATGCTCATGGGCGATCCTCCGAATTGATGGCGCGTCTCAGCTGCGCGCTTTCGCAACTCTCTTCCGATAGTCCGACCATGGACAAGGTGCGTACAAAAATCAAATATGCAGAAGGATCAGGCTGACCTTGGAATTCCACCACGGAGAATGCAGCCTTGGAAATGCTTTGAGAGGAAACCATGCAGTTCAAGCACGTCACGCTCGATTTCGACGGTTCGGTCGCCGTTCTGACGCTCGACCATCAGGAGGTCATGAACGCGGTCTCGATCGACATGCTCGGCGGCCTCGTCGAGGCGCTTGAGGAGATCGAGGACAGGAAAGCGGAGGTTCGTTGCCTGGTTTTGACCGGCGCCGGCCGTGCCTTCTGCACCGGCGCCAATCTGCAAGGGCGCAATCAGCAGAAGCCCGGCCGCAGCAATGCCGGTGCGGCGCTGGAGACCGCGTTTCATCCGTTCCTGCGTCGCTTGCGCAACCTGCATTGCCCGATCGTCGCCGCGGTGAACGGCCCCGCCGCGGGCGCCGGGATGAGCTTCGCGCTGATGGGCGACATGATCCTGTGCGCGAAGTCAGCCTATTTCCTGCAGGCGTTCCGCCGCATCGGTCTGGTGCCCGATTGCGGCTCGACCTGGCTGTTGCCGCGCCTGGTCGGCAAGGCGCGCGCGATCGAGCTGTCGCTGATGGGCGAGAAGCTGCCGGCGGAGAAGGCGCTCGAATGGGGCCTCGTCAATCGCGTCTTTGAGGACAGCGTGCTGATGGACGAAGCCATGAAGCTCGCCCGTGAACTCGCCAATGGTCCCACGGTGGCGCTCGCACTGATCCGCAGGCTCTATTGGGACAGCCCGGAGAATTCCTTCGAGGATCAGCTCAACCTCGAATATCAGCTGCAGCGCGTGGCTGGCGCGACCGGCGATTTCAAGGAGGGCGTCAGCGCCTTTCTGGAAAAGCGTCCTGCCAAGTTTCAGGGCCAATGATCGAGGCGGCGCTGTCCCTCTGCGTGGCGCGCTTCATGCCGGCGGCGACCGGCGTGAGGGGCGCTGCGAAGCTGTCGGGCGGCGCCAGCCAGGAGACCTGGCGCTTCGACATTCTTGGTCCCGGCGGCGATGTCGGCGCGATCCTGCGCCGCGCGCCGAAGGGCTATGGCGCCGCGCCGGGACGTGCGGCGGGCCTCGCCAATGAAGCGGCGCTGATGCAGCTGGCTTATGAAGCCGGTGTGCCGTCGCCGCGTGTATTGCACGTGCTGACGCCGGAGGACGATCTCGGCACCGGATTCATCATGCTGCGGGTCGAAGGCGAGACCATCGCGCGCAGGATCCTGCGTGATGCCGAATTCGCGGCCGTGCGCCCGCGACTTGCGCGCCAGCTCGGCGGCATCGCGGCCGGCATTCACGGCATCCCCCGCGACAAACTGCCGAGCCTGCGCGAAATGACGTCCGCGAGAGAGCTTGCCGAGCTGAGACGCGAATACCAGAGCTTCGGCTGGCCGCGTCCGGTGTTCGAGCTGGCCCTGCGCTGGCTCGCCGACCACGATCCCGGACCGCCTGACGAGGTGACGTTGGTGCATGGCGATTTTCGCCACGGCAACCTGATCATCGGGCCCGGTGGTGTTCGTGCCGTGCTCGACTGGGAGCTCGCTCATCTCGGCGATCCCATGGAGGATCTCGGTTGGATCTGCGTCAACTCCTGGCGCTTCGGCGAAATCGACAAGCCGGTTGGCGGCTTCGGCTCGCGTGAGGATCTTTTTGCCGGCTACGAGGCTGCGGGCCGCAAGGTCGACCCTGCGCGTGTGATGTTCTGGGAAGTGATGGGGACCCTGCGCTGGGGCGTGATGTGCTGCGGCATGATGCAGCGCTTCCGGGAAGCGCCTGATCATTCGATGGAGCGCGCGATGATCGGTCGCCGCGCTTCGGAGACGGAGATCGATCTGCTGCGGCTGATAGCGCCGAGGGGAGCCTGATCATGCAGGATGAACCGACACCGGCTGAACTCGCCAAGGCGGTCGCCGACTTCCTGCGCAGCGACATCATCCCGCTGATCTCCGGCCATGAGGCGTTCAAGCTGCGCGTCGGCATCAACGCGCTTGATCTTATCGTGCGGCAATTGGCAAAGGCCGGGCAGGACGAGGTCATGGAGCTGGAGCGGCTCAAGGCTTTGCTGGGTTCGGACGGCTCACTGTTCGAATTGAACCGTTCGCTCGCCGGGAAGATCGCCACTGGCGCGATCGATCTTTCGACCCCCGGGCTGAAAGAGCATCTCTGGCAGACCACGCTCGACAAGCTCGCCGTCGATCAGCCGAACTATGCGTCGTATAAGCGGGAGACAGAGAGGGAGAATGGCTAGCGCATCTCTCTCGCCTGTCATTCCGGGGCGCCGCGCAGCGGTGAGCCCGGAATCCATAACCACGATCGCGAGTATGGATTCCGGGCTCGCCCTCCGGGCGCCCCGGAATGACGAGATCCTGGAGAGCTTACCTCCCCAGCCATTTCGGCGGACGCTTCTCGGCGAAGGCCTTCGGACCCTCGACGTAATCCTGCGAATGGATCATCGCTTGCACCGCCGGATAATCGCGCTGCTCGGTGATGGCCTGCTCCAGCGATACGGCAAGGCCTTTTTCGATCGCCTGCTTCGACGCGCGGATCGACATCGGCGAGTTCTTGCAAATCGTCTCGGCCCAGCGTTCTGCGGCCGCCAGCGCCTCGCCTTGTGGCACGACCTCGTTGACGAAGCCGAGCTCGAAGCCTTCGCGCGCGCTGACATGGCGCGCGGTCAGGATCATGCCCATCGCGCGCTTGAGCCCGATCTGTCGGGGCAATCGCTGCAGTCCGCCGGCAAGCGCGGCGAGACCGACCCGCGGCTCGGGCAGGGCGAAGGTCGCATTCTCCGAGGCAATGATCAGGTCGCAAGCGAGTGCGATCTCGAAACCGCCACCCATCGCGACGCCATTGACGGCGGCGATCAGCGGCTTGTCGCAGTCGAACCGCGAAGTCAGCCCGGCGAAGCCGCCCTTGTCCCAGCCGCGCGCGCCGCCGGCGGCTTGCCATTTCAGGTCGTTGCCGGCGCAGAAGGCCTTGTCGCCTTCGCCGGTGACGATCGCGACCCATTGCTCGGGATCGGCGGCAAAGTCGTCGAACACCCTGTTGAGCTCGTAATGGGCCTCGATATGCAGCGCATTGTACACCTCAGGACGCGCCAAGGTGACGATCGTGATCGGGCCCTTGCGGGTTACTTTCGAATATTTCAGCTCCATCGGCGGTCCCTCCAGTTTTTTGATGATGCGAAACGATTACACGCGACACTAGCGCAAGCGTGGCTCGTGTGGAGCTGCAAATACGCAAGGACGTCGCGCGTCACGAGCAGACCGCCGCTGATCGCCTTAAGATGCGCCGACCGCGCGGCGAAGCGAACAACAAAATGCCGGGAGATACGCCATGGACTTTTCCTTGCCTCAGGATCTCGTCGCCTATCTCGATGAGCTCGACCGTTTCATAGCGGCCGAGATCAAGCCGCTGGAAGAGTCCGATGACAACATCCGTTTCTTCGATCACCGTCGCGAATGGGCGCGCACCGATTTCGACAATGGCGGCCTACCGCGGCACGAGTGGGAGGTGCTCTTGCGTCAGGCCAAGGACCGTGCCGACGGAGCCGGTCACCTTCGCTTCGCGATCCCAAAACGCTATGGCGGCAAGGACGGCTCCAATTTGTGGATGGCCGTGATTCGTGAGCACTTCGCCTCGAAGGGGCTCGGCCTGCACAACGATCTGCAGAACGAGCATTCCATCGTCGGCAATTTTCCGATCGTGACCATGCTCGACCGCTACGGCACCGATGCCCAGAAGGAGATGATCGATGGCGCGATCACCGGCAGATATCGCATCACCTTTGGGCTCACCGAGCCGCATCACGGCTCCGACGCCACCCATATGGAAACCCGGGCGGTGCCGGCTGTGCGCGACAGCGTCAAAGGCTGGCTGATCAATGGCGAGAAGATGTGGACCACCGGCATGCATGTCGCGACGCATTGCGCGCTGTTCGCCCGCACCTCCGGCCATGACGGCGACGCCCGCGGCATCACCTGTTTCCTGGTGCCGGCAAAAGCGGAGGGGGTGAAGGTCGAAGAATATCTCTGGACCTTCAACATGCCGACCGACCATCCGCGTGTCTCTTTCACCGATGTGTTCGTGCCGGAAGACGCTGTGTTCGGCGAGGTCGGCCGCGGCCTGTCGCTAGCGCAGTGTTTCGTTCACGAGAACCGCATCCGCCAGGCCGCCAGCTCGCTGGGGGCCGCGGTCTATTGCATCAATGAGAGCGTGAGTTACGCGCGCGAGCGTAAACCGTTCGGCAAGGCGCTGGCCGAGAACCAGGCGATCCAGTGGCCATTGGTAGAGCTCGCCACCCAGGCTGAGATGCTGAGACTTCTGATCCGCAAGACGGCCTGGGAGATGGACTGGATGACGCAGGCGGAGGTGGAGCACTCGCTGTCTGACAAGGTCTCGATGTGTAATTACTGGGCCAACCGTCTCTGCTGCGAGGCCGCCGATCGCGCCATTCAGGTCCACGGCGGCATGGGCTATTCGCGCCACAAGCCGTTCGAGCACATCTATCGCCATCACCGCCGCTACCGCATCACCGAGGGCAGCGAGGAGATTCAGATGCGCAAGGTCGCGGGCTTCCTGTTCGGCTACATGGGAGCGGCAAAACGGTGAAGTCGGGCGCGGTCACCTCAACCGTTTCGCGCCGCGCGGTCCTTCTCATTCTGCGCCTTGATCGATTCCTTGGCCTTGGTCCAGTCGTCGTCGGTCCAGTCGCGCAGCTGATAGAAATTGCCGCCCATCGCGAGTGCCTGGCCGCCATCCATCGCGATCGTCTCGCCATTGATCCAGTCGCAGCCGCCGGAGATCAGGAACACGGCAAGGTTCTGCAATTCCTCCATCGTGCCGACCCGGCCCATCGGGTTCATCGCCTTGGTGCGCGCGCCGGCCTCGTCACCGGGCTTGATGCGCTTGCTCATGCCCTCGGTCGGAATCTCGCCCGGAGCGATCGTGTTGAGGCGGATGCCGTAGCGGCCCCATTCGGTCGCCAACGACATCGTCATCGCGTGAATAGCCGATTTGCTCATCGCCGACGGCACCACATAGGGCGAGCCGTTGCGCACCCAGGTCACGGTGATCGAAACGACATTGCCCGGCTGCTTGGCCGCGATCCAGCGCCGGCCGACCGCATGCGTGACGTAGAAGGTGCCGTGCATCACGATGTTCGCGACCGCGTCAAAGCCGCGTGGACTGAGATCCTCGGTGCGGGAAATGAAATTGCCGGCGGCGTTGTTGATGAGATCGGTGAGGCCGCCTTCCTGGAAGATGTTTTCGATCATCTCCTCGACGGCCTGAGCGTTCCGGATGTCCACGCCATGGCTGGTGACGCGGCCGCCATGGAGGTCCATCAGTTCGGTCGCCGTCTCGTCGCAAACGATTTTCCGTCGCCCGCAAATATGCACTTCGGCGCCGAGCTGCAGGAAACGCGCGGCCATGGCCTTGCCGAGCCCGGTGCCGCCACCCGTCACAAGAATCCGTCGACCTGCGAGGAGATTGTCCTTGAACATCGTTCCTGCCTCAAAATCCCATCGTTAATTGGTTGATTGACTAAATCGCTCTGCCGGTTTCCTGTAAAGCCGGAAAGAAGATGAACAGGGAGAGCCGTTCGATGGAACGAGTCGCGATCGAGATCAAGGACGGCGTCGCCGACGTCCGGTTGGTCAGGGTCGACAAGATGAATGCGCTGGACATGGCGATGTTCGAGGCGCTGGTGAAGGCGACCGAGCGGCTGTCCAAGGAGAAGGGCCTGCGCGCGGTCGTGCTCTCGGGCGAAGGGCGGGCGTTCTGCGCCGGCCTGGACATGGGGCGCTTTGCGGCGATGAACGAGAACGGCGGCAACGGCATTGCCGGCGGCGAGACGCGCGATCTCACCGTCCGCACCCATGGTCAGGCCAATTTCGCCCAGCAGGCGGTGTGGGGCTGGCGCCAATTGCCGGTACCGGTGATTGCTGCGGTGCATGGCGTGGCGTTTGGCGGCGGCTTCCAGCTCGCGCTCGGCGCCGATATGCGCTACGTCGCGCCCGACACCAGGATGTCGATCATGGAGATCAAATGGGGCCTGGTGCCTGATATGGCGGGTACGCCGATCCTGGCGACGCTCATGCGCGACGATATCCTGCGTGAGCTGACCTATACGGGACGTGTGTTTTCCGCAGAGGAGGGGCAGTCCTACGGCCTGGTGACGCGCATCTGCGACGATCCGCGCGGCGCCGCGCTCGCGACGGCGCTTGAGATCGCGGGCAGGAGCCCGGATGCGATCCGCGCCGCCAAGCGCATGTTCAACAGCCTCTCGGTCGATCCCGGTCCGGCGCTGCTGGCCGAGTCGGTCGAGCAGCAGAAGCTGATTGGCAGCCCGAACCAGCTCGAGGCCGTTCGCGCCAATATCGAGAAGCGGGCGCCAAGGTTCGTTGACGTCTGATGCCCCTAGGCCATCCCGAGCGGCCTCCATCTTCATCTTGCGCTGCGGCAAAAAAGTTGCAGACTGAGTGTTGCCGGGCCGCTTCTGGGGAGAAGAGCCATGTCGCCGCAGCCCATGCCTTCAGACGTTGATCCTTCCGACGCCGAGATCAGGCGCGATCGGGCCCAAGAGGCTCAGGCGATGGAGGACGATGCGAGGCTGCGGGAGGATATCCGGTTGCTGGGACGGATCCTCGGCGACACCGTCCGCGACCAGGAAGGTGCCGACGTGTTCGATCTGGTCGAGCGTATCCGGCAGACGTCGGTACGCTTCCACCGCGATGAGGACCGCCAGGCCAGGCGCGAGCTGGAGCAGATCCTCGACAGCATGACGATCGCCGAGACCGTGCGCATCGTCCGCGCGTTCAGCTATTTCTCCCATCTCGCCAACATCGCCGAGGATCAGAACAACATCCGCCGTATGCGCGCCCGCGCGGATTCCAATGGCGGGGGCGGCGTGCTCGCCGAGACCTTGTCGCATGCGAAATCAGCCGGCTTTGGCGCGGCCGATTTGCGCAAGTTCTTTGCGACCGCCTTGGTCAGCCCGGTGCTGACTGCGCATCCGACCGAAGTGCGCCGCAGGAGCACGATGGATCGCGAGATGGAGGTCGCCACGCTGCTCGATCGCCGCGAGCGGGTCCAGCTCACGCCCGACGAGCGCGAGGCCAATGACGAAGCGCTGCGGCGCGCGGTGCTGACCCTGTGGCAGACCAACCTGTTGCGCCGGACCAAGCTCACGGTGCTCGACGAGGTCACCAACGGCCTGTCGTTCTACGACTATACCTTTCTCCGCGAGGTGCCGGCACTGTTGTGCTCGCTCGAGGATCGCCTCAACGACGGCGAGGCCCTGGCCGGCGATCTCGCCTCGTTCTTGCGGATGGGCAGCTGGATCGGCGGCGATCGCGACGGCAACCCGTTCGTGACCGCCGAGGTCATGCGGGGGACCTTGAAGCTGCAGTCCAGTCTGGTGCTGCATTACTATCTTGAAGAGCTGCATTTGCTCGGCGGCGAGCTGTCGATCGCCGCGCATCTGGCGGAGATCTCCGAGGATCTGCGGGCGCTTGCCGAGCGTTCGCCGGATATCTCGCCGCATCGCAGCGGCGAGCCCTACCGGCTGGCGGTCTCCGGCATCTATGCGCGGCTGGCCGCGACCGCGAACAAGCTTGGCATTCAGATCAGCCGGCCGCCGGTCGGCGAGGGCGCGCCCTATAAGAGCGTCCGGGAATTCCAGGACGATCTCGACGTATTGCATCGTTCGCTGATCGCCAACAACGCGCGGGTGATCGCGCGCGGCCGCCTGAGGATGTTGCGGCGCGCGGTCGATTGCTTCGGTTTCCATCTGGCCCGGCTGGATATCCGGCAGAATTCGGCCGTCCATGAACGCACCGTCGCCGAGCTGTTCGACACCGCGATGCCCGGGATGTCATATCTTGCACTGAGCGAAGAGGCTCGCATCGCGCTGTTGACGAGCGAGCTGCGCAATGCACGGCCGCTGGTGTCGCAATTCATCAAATACAGCGACGAGACGGTCAGTGAGCTTGCGGTGTTCCGTGCCGCCGCCGAGGCACATGCTACGTTCGGCGCGGACGTAATACCGCAATGCATCATCTCGATGTGCAAGGGCATGTCGGACATGCTGGAAGTCGCGCTGCTCTTGAAGGAGGTCGGATTGATCGACCCTTCGGGGCGCAGTGCCGTCAACATCGTGCCGCTGTTCGAAACGATCGAGGATCTGCAGGCCTCCAGCGGCATCATGGACCGAATGCTGGCGCTCCATGATTATCGCCGGCTGGTCGACAGCCGCGGCGCCGTGCAGGAGGTCATGCTCGGCTATTCCGACAGCAACAAGGACGGCGGTTTCGTCACCTCAGGCTGGGAGCTCTACAAGGCCGAGATAGGTCTGGTCGAGATCTTCGAACGCCATCATGTGCGGCTGCGTCTGTTTCATGGCCGCGGCGGCTCGGTCGGCCGAGGTGGTGGACCGAGTTATGATGCGATCATCGCGCAGCCCGGCGGCGCGGTGAATGGTCAGATCCGGATCACCGAGCAGGGCGAGATCATCTCCAGCAAATATTCCAACGCCGAGGTCGGCCGCAGCAATCTGGAAATCCTTGCGGCGGCCACCTTGGAGGCGAGCTTGCTGCACCCGCGGCAGCCGGCGCCGAAACGCGAATATCTGACCGCGATGGATCGATTGTCGGAACTCGCCTTCAAGGCCTATCGCGGCCTCGTTTATGAGACCGACGGCTTTGTCGAATATTTCTGGGCCTCGACCGTCATCAACGAGATCGCGACGCTCAACATCGGCAGCCGGCCGGCCTCGCGCAAGAAGACCCGCGCCATCGAGGATTTGCGTGCCATTCCCTGGGTGTTCTCCTGGGCGCAGTGCCGCTTGATGCTTCCCGGCTGGTACGGGTTCGGCAGCGCGGTCGAGGCCTGGATCGCGGAGCATCCGGACCAGGGGATGCCGTTCCTGAAGGAGCTCTATCGCGAGTGGCCGTTCTTCCGCATGCTGCTGTCGAACATGGACATGGTGCTGGCCAAGAGTTCGATCGCGATCGCCTCGCGCTATGCCGAGCTGGTGGCGGACGAGGACCTGCGCGAAAAGATCTTCGGCCGCATCCGCCGCGAATACCATCTGGCGATCGAGACGTTGCTCGACATCATGGGGCAGGACCGGCTCTTGCAGGGCAATTCGCTGCTTGAGCGCTCCGTGCGCAACCGCTTTCCTTATCTCGACCCGCTCAACCACGTGCAGGTCGAACTTCTCAAGGAGCACCGCGCGCAGAATCCCGATGAGCAGATTCTGCGTGGGATACAGCTCACGATCAACGGCATTTCGGCGGGCTTGAGGAACACGGGATAGTCGCGAAGGGCGAGTAGCGAATGGATCGTCCGCTATTCGCTCTTCTCGTTCGCTATTCGCTAACAGAAATGCGCGCCCATCGTCTCCACATAGACCGCGTAGAGTGACTGGCTCGCAGCCATGAACAGGCGATTGCGCTTCTTGCCGCCGAAGCAGAGATTGGCGCAGGTTTCCGGCAGGCGGATCTGGCCGATCCGTACGCCGTCCGTCGGCGCAAACACCTGTACGCCGTCATAACCCTCGCCGACCCAGCCGGAACCGACCCAGATGTTGCCGTCGATGTCGACGCGTACGCCGTCGCCAAGCCCTGACTTGCCGTCGAGCGTCATGTCGATGAACTGCTTCGGATTGGAGAGTTTATCGCCATCAATGTCGTACGACCACACAACGTTCTTCGCTTGCGGATAATGCGTGCTGCCGGTATCGCAGACATAGAGCTTCTTGTAGTCATTGCTGAAGGCAATGCCGTTGGGCTTGAAGGGATCGTCGGCGACCTTGCTGATCTGGCCGGATTGCGCGTCTATGCGATAGACCGCTTCCTTCTGGTAAGGTTGCACGGAACCCATGTTCACGCGCTGACCTTCGTAGATGCTGAGCGCGCCATAACCCGGATCGGTGAACCAGATCGACTTGTCGTTCGGGTGCACGACCATGTCGTTCGGCCCGTTGAGTGGCTTGCCGTTGGCCTGCTCGGCCAAGGTCGTGACGGAGCCGTTATGCTCGTAGCGGACCAGGCGGGTGCGCTCGGCGGTAATCTGCCGGAACTCGGTATCGAAGGTGCTCCCATTGGCTTCGTTCGACGGCTTGTGGAACTGTTCGGAGATGTGGCCGTCGTCATCGAGATAGCGCAGTTGTCGATTGGCCGGGATGTCGCTCCAGACCAGATATTGCCCCTGCGCATTCCACGCCGGCCCTTCAGCCCATAGGCAGCCGGTATAGAGCCGGTGAATCGCGGTGTTGCCGACCTTCGCCTTGAAGCGCTTTTCGTCGATCACAACGATGTCAGGATCAGGATAGCGCTGCGGCTGCGTGCCTCTCCCGTAGTCGCGCGCGGTGGCGGGCGAGACCGCCGCGGCCGCGGCGGCAAAAGCCGCTGCGCCCTTCAGCAGGGCACGGCGGTCGAAGTGATCTGCTTCGCCCGCCGCGTCGGAGTCGTGTCGTGGATTTGTCATATGTGTCCTCCCACGTTCTTGTTGGGAGGAGATCATACGCCATAATTCGGCACAAAGCGGGCAGTGTGAGAATAAAACAACTTATGATAGTTTGCGCTGCAAGGAGCCGTCGACGGCGCATCGGGCGCCAATCAGATCGGATCCCAGCTGAAGATGTCGGCGGAGCGGTCGAGCTTGTAGAAGGACGGCTTAAGGGCCGGCATCGCGTGTTCCGCGACGGTCTGCGGTGTCCACCCTTCGCCGCGGTGGACAGAGCGGATCGGGCGCGACTGGCTCATCAGGAAGATCTCGTTCATGCGCACCGCAAAAACCTGTCCGGTGACATCCTTCGCTTCCTCGCTCAGCAGATAGGCGACGACGGGTGCGATCTTCTCCGGTCCCATCCGCTTCATCCGCTCCACGCGCTCCTGTTCGGCGTCTGTTTCGGTCGGAATGGTGCCGATCATCCGGCTCCAGGCGAAAGGTGAGACGCAGTTCGACCGCACATTGAAGCGGTGCATGTCGAGCGCGATCGATTTGGACAGTCCCACGATGCCGAGCTTGGCGGCAGCGTAATTGGCCTGTCCGTAATTGCCGACCAGGCCGGAGGTGGACGTGAAGTGCACGAAGGAACCGCTTTCCTGCTCCCGGAAGAGCCGCGCAGCGGCATGGGCCACGTAGAAGGAGCCCAATAGATGTACCTTGATGACGGCCTCGAAGGCTTCGACGCTCATCTTGTGGAAGATCATGTCGCGCAGGATGCCGGCATTGTTGACCACGCCGTCGAGCCGGCCGAAGTGATCGGTCGCGGTCTTGATGATCCGGCTCGCCGGAATGGCTTCGGCGACCGACTCGAAATTGGCGACCGCCGTACCGCCGCGCTTACGGATCTCCTCGACCACTTCCTCGGCCGGCGCGGCGCTGGTGCCGGAACCGTCGGAGGCGACTCCAGGATCATTGACGACCACCTTGGCGCCCTCGGCGGCGCAAAGCAGGGCGATCGCACGACCAATGCCGCGGCCAGCGCCGGTGACGATGATGACTTTGTCTTGAAGTAGTTTGGTCAATGCTGCCTCCTGCTGTCGTTCCGGGGCAAGCGAAGCGTGAACCCGGAATCTCGAGATTCCGGGTTCGGTCCTGCGGACCGCCCCGGAATGACGAGCGTGCTACTTCTCATTCGCAAAGATGATCGTTCCCGACGCGGCGAACATGCCGCCGACACCGTGGCAAACCGAGATCTTCGCGTTCGGGACTTGGGCCGGGGCAATGCCGCGCATCTGTCGCACGCTCTCCTGCAACGCGTACATGCCGTACATTCCGGAATGCATGTAGGAGAGGCCACCTCCGTTGGTATTGAGCGGCAGCTTGCCGCCGGGGCGCGTATGGCCCGCCGCGATGAATGGCCCGGTTTCCTCATGCGGCATGAAGCCGAGATCGCCAAGCCCGAACAAGGGCAGATGCGCGAAGGCGTCATAGATCATCAGGTGATCGACGTCGCGATGCGTGATCCCGGCCTCCTTGAAGGCGAGGGGACCTGCGACCTTGAACGCGCGCGAGGAGGTGAAGGTCTCCATCTGGCTCACCATCGGCGTCTCCACGCTCTCGCCGGTGCCGAGAATATACACCGGCTTCTGCGGGAAGTCCTTGGCGCGGTCAGCGGAGGTCAGGATCAGCGCGCCGCCGCCGTCGGTAACGAGACAGCACTGCAAGAGCCGAAACGGATAGGCGATCATCCGCGAATTGAGCACGTCCTCGACGGTGATCGGCTCCTTCATCATGGCGCGCGGATTTTTCGCCGCCCATTCCCGCTGCACGACCGCAACCATCGCCAGCTGCTCATGGGTAATGCCGTAGGTCTTCATGTAGCGCAGTACGGGAATCGGAAACATGCTGGGCGGCCCGAATATGCCGAACGGCGCCTCGAATTGCCCCTGTAGGCTGTCGGCCGGAATCGACCGCGGCGGCTTGCCGATCATCGACCTGCCGCTCTCGGCATGCGTGATCAGCACGGTCTTGCACAGACCGGCTTCGATCGCGGCTGCGGCATGACGGACATGCAGCATGAACGAGCAGCCGCCGACCGAAGTGCCGTCGACCCAGGTCGGGGTGATGCCGAGATAATGGCAGATCTGCTGCGGCGTTTCGACGGCGGTGGCGAAACCGTCGATGTCGGACAGCTTCAGGCCGGCATCGGCCAGCGCGTTCAGCGCCGCGTCCGCATGCAACTGGATCTGCGACATGTCGGGGATCACGCCGAGCTTGGTGGTCTCTGCCGCGCCCGCCACGGCAACCTGGTTTCTGCGCATGCGCTTACCCCTTGGCCGGTCGGAACAAGGGCAGGGTGATCTGCTCGTCGAGCTTTTCGAAGGTCACCTCGAGCGGCATGTCGAGTTCAAGTGCCTCCGGCGTTTGCGGGCAGCCGGTGATGTTGCTCATCATGCGCGGGCCTTCATCCAGTGCGACGACAGCGATCGCATAAGGCGGCGTGAAGCCGGGTGCGGTCGGGCGATGATTGATGACATAGCTGTAAAGCGTGCCCCTCCCGGAGGCCTTGAACACGCTGACCTCGCGGCTGGCACAAGACGGACAGAACGGCCGCGGCGGGAAGTAGACATGGGCGCAGGCGTCGCAGCGCTGCAGCCGCAATTCGCCAAGCCTCGTGCCGTCCCAAAAGTGCTGCGTCTCGGGTGTCGGTTTCAGGCGCGCACGCGCAGCTTCGGCCATCTGTCTCGTCCTCCCGAAAGGCGGGCTCGGCCACCCGCTTGTTTGCAAAGGTGATGCGCCATTTGACTATTGGGCGTCAACGGTCCATCACTGCATGCATGCCGGCCGACGGCATGCGCATAAGCGGACGACACGGCGCGCCTGTCACCTGACAAGCGCACGCTCAATTGCCGCCATGCGAAAAAAGACCAAAAGGTCATACAAAAAAGATCAAGGGAGGAACGGATGTTCAAGCTGATCGGTGCGGGCTTGGCCGCGTGCATCGCGTTCGCGGGTTCGGCTTTCGCTGCGGATGCTCCGGCCGAAATCAAGATCGGCACGCTCTATGCTTCATCCGGCCGTTATGCCTCGATCTCGATGCCCGTCCATAGCGCACTGAAGCTCTGGGCCGACCAGAAGAATGCCGAGGGCGGCGTCTACGTGAAGGCCTTCGACAAGAAGATCCCGGTCAAGCTGGTCGCCTATGACGATCAGAGCAACACGGCCACGGCGTCGACGCTCTATAATCAGCTCGTTACCCAGGACAAGGTCGACCTTCTGGTCGCCGATTCCGGCTCGGTCCTGACGGCACCGGCGGTGACGATCGCCCGCGACCACAAGATGTTCCTGTTCGATCAGACCGGCACCGGCGCGAGCTTCTTCTCCAAGGACAATCCCTATATCGCGCTGATCGCAGACCCCGTCTCGACCGTCTGGCCGAAGCCGGTCGCCGATTTCATCACCCATGACGGGCCCGGGCTCGGCATCAAGAAGATCGCGATCCTCTACGCCACCAACGAGTTTACGGGAACGCAGGCCAACGCATTCCGCAAGTTCGTCAAGGACTCCGGTGCGCCGATCGAGATCGTCTATGATCAGGGCGTGCCGACCGAGACCACCAACTACACGGTGATCATCAACAACATCAACAACGCCAATCCGGATGCCGTGATCCATTTTGGCTACGCCCCCAACGACATCGCATTCCTGCGCAATGTCCAGGACCTGGGCGTCAATTTCAAGATGCTGTTTGCGATCTATGCCGGGCTGGAAACGGAGCTGTTGGAGAAAAACATCGGTGCCAAGGGACTTGAGCACATCTGGACCTATGTGCCGCCTTCCGAGATCGACTATCCTGTCAATTTCGGAATGACGATGAAGGAGTACAAGGCGGCCTGGAACAAAAAATATCCCGACGGCAAGATCGAGTTCGGCTTCAACGCGGTCGCCGGCTACACCACCGGCCTTGTGATCGAGAAGACGCTTTCGGTTGCCACCTCGCTCGATCAGATGGAGTTGCGGCGGGCGGTGTTCTCGCTCTCCAATCAATTGAAGACGCTCGACGGCACCTTTGCGCTCGACGAGATGGGCGGCCAGATCGGCGAGTTGACGCCGCTGGGCCAGCTTGCGCTGGACGAGCATGGGCACATCAAGTTCGTGTCCATCTATCCGCACGAGACCGCCACCGGCAAGCCGGTCTACCCGGCGCCGTAACACCGCAAGAGCGGAGAAAGGACGCCGGGGGGCTGGGCTGGAGATGCTGAGTTACGCGCTGATCGCCGGCGTTCTGTTCGGCCTTTATTTCAGCCTGGTTGGTATAGGCCTCAATCTGGTGTTCGGCGTCATGCGCATCGTCAATCTCGCGCATGGCGATACCATCATGCTGGGCGCCTTCATCGCGCTCGGCGTGGTGACGCTCGCCGGCATCGACCCACTGTTCGCGGTGCCGCTCGCCTTCGTCGTATTCCTGCTCGCAGGCGTGCTGCTCTATTGGGTGCTGGTGCCGCGGCTGCAGGGCTCGGCCAATCCGGAGATGCTGTCGATCATCCTGTTCTTTGGCCTGTCGCAGGTCATCGAAGCCATCACCACGATCTTCGCCGGCACCAGCGAGCGTTCGATCCAGAGCCGGCTGCTCGGCACCGTCTTCACCACCATCAAGGTCAAATGGTTCGGCGGCACGCCGGGCCGCGGCGGGCCGATCCAGATTTTCGGCCAGGGGTTTCCGGCGCCATGGGTGATTGCGGCCGTCACCAGTCTGGTCGCGATCGGCCTCGTCTATCTCTATCTCTATCGGACCCGGCTCGGGACGTTGACCCGCGCGGTGATGTCCCGGCGTGACGAGGCCTTTGCAACCGGTATCGATGTCGACCGTGTTTCGGCCGTTGCGTTCGGCATCGGGCTGGGACTTGCGGCTATTGCCGGCGTGTTCGCGCCGTTCATGTTCGGCTCGATCACGCCGGCGTTCGGAGCGGATGCGACCGTGACATCGTTTGCGATCGTCGTGCTCGGCTCACTCGGAAATCCGCTCGGTACCGCCCTCGGCGGTGTCGTGTACGGCGTCTGCTACATGCTGGTGCAGACATATTTGAGCTCTTGGGCCGACCTTCTGCCCTATGTGCTCCTGATCCTCATTCTTCTCTTGCGCCCGAGTGGACTGCTCGGAAGGCGGGTGCGCGTTGCATAGCGGCCTCAAGCACACGTTGACCATTCTGGTGCCGCTCTTGATCGTGTTCGCGATCGCGCCCGGGGTCTATCAGAACCATTTGTTGCTGTTCAACTTCGTGATCTTCCTGATCCTCGCTCAGGGCGTGAACATCATCTATGGCTTCTCCGGTTATCTGCCGTTCGGCTATGTCGGCTTCTTCGGGGCGGGCGCCTATGGCTTTGCCATCATGGTGATGCATTTCCAGGCGCCTGCGGTTGCGGCTGTGCTCGCCGCAGGTCTGGTCGGCGTGGCGCTTGGGCTTGTGCTGACGCCGCTATTGCGGCTGACCGGGGCTTATTTCGCGATCGCCAATCTTGCAGCCTCCTTGGCGGTGCTGCATCTCGTAGCCAATCCGGCGCTGGAGAGCATCACCAAGGGGCCTTACGGCGTCTCGTTGAGCGGCACGTTCGATCCGGCCTTCGCCTATGATGCCGCGCTGGCCGTGCTCGCACTGACCGTCGGCGTCGTCATCTATTTGCGCAATTCGAGTTTCGGCCTCGCGCTGCAGGCGGTGCGCGAGGACTCCGTCAGCGCCGCGATGGCCGGGGTCGATGTCGTGAAGATGCGGGTGATCGCCTGGCTTGCCTCGGCGCTGGTGGCGGGTCTCGCCGGCGGCGTTTACGCTTGGTATGTCTCGGTATTCTATCCCGACAACGTGTTCTCCGGCGAGTTCTCGATCTTCGCCATCGTGTTCGCGCTGTTCGGCGGGGTCGCCACCATCCTTGGCCCCATCGTCGGCGTTCTCATTCTCTATGGCATCTACAATCTGATCGGCTTCACCACGCCGCAATATTTCCAGCTCGTCTACGGGCTCTTGATCATGGGACTCGTGCTGTTCCTGCCGGCCGGCCTGATGTCGCTGGCAACGCGGAGGGGATGGCATGTCCCCTGAGGCCAAGCCGATCCTCGAGGTCAGCAAGCTTGTGAAGCGCTTCGGTGGCTTCACGGCGCTCGACGGCCTGAGCTTTCATGTCGTGGCCGGCGAGATCCTCGGGCTCGTCGGTCCCAATGGTTCCGGCAAGACGACCGCAATCAACGTGATCTCCGGCCTCTACGCGCCCGATGGCGGCGAGCTCACTTTCGACGGTGGCGCGATTGGCGGCGTCGCTTCGCACAAGCTGGTCCATCGCGGCATCAACCGCACCTTCCAGGTGCCGAAACCGTTCATGTCGCTCTCGGTGCGCGAGAATGTCGAGGTGGCGCTCGCTTATGGCCGCGCGGACGGCACGCCGCCGTCGCTGGATGCGCTGCTCGAGGAATACCGGCTCGCCGATGTCGCCAACCGACCGGCGGCCGATCTCAACAGCGCTCAGCAGAAGATGCTGGATCTGACCCGGGCGCTCGCCACCGCGCCGCGCCTGCTGCTGCTCGACGAGCTCGCAGCTGGCCTCAACCCGGCCGAGCTCGATTGGATCGCAGGCCGGATCAAGGCGCTCGCCGCCAACGGCATGGCCATCATCGTGGTCGAGCATCTGATGGGCTTCATCGAGCACATCACCGACCGCGTCATCGTGATGAATGCCGGCAAGGAGATCTTCGAAGGCAAGCTGGCCACGGCGGTGAAGCAGCCGCAGGTGATCGAGGTGTTCCTGGGAGGCGAGCATGCCGCCTGATACGCCATTGCTCCAGGCTTCCGGGATCGACGCCGGCTATGGCACCATGCAGGTGCTGTGGGGCGTCGACCTCGACGTGCGCGCCGGCGAGACGGTGCTGCTGCTGGGCGCCAATGGTGCCGGCAAGACCACCTTCTTGAAATCGCTGGTCGGTCTGATCGAGGCGCGTCATGGCAGCATCCGGCTCGGCGGCGACGACATCACGCGCATGCGTTCCAGCGACCGGATGCGCCGCGGCATGACCTATATGTCGGAGCTTGCCGTCTTCCCGGATCTCTCGATCGAGGAGAACATCCGCATCGGGGCGCAGGCGCTGGGACACCGCGCTGCGGATGTGGAGCAGCTCTATGCGCAATTCCCGGTCTTGCGCGACAAGCGAAAGGATCCGGCGTCCAGCCTGTCGGGTGGCCAGCGCAAGATGCTCGGCATGGCCAAGGCACTCGCCGCCGAACCGAAGCTGCTGGTGCTGGATGAGCCGTCCGCCGGCCTGTCGCCGCTATTCGTCAAGGAGGTGATCCGGATCCTGAAAGAGCTGCAGAGCCGCGGCATCGCGCTCCTGGTGGCGGAGCAGAACATCGGCTTTCTCGAGGTCGCGACGCGGGTGTTTGTTCTGGAGGGCGGACATATCCGCTTTTCCGGCACGGTGGCGGAGATGACCGACAACGAGGCGCTCCGGCGGGCCTATTTCGGGCTGAAGTGATCCGCCCCGGTCAGGCGAGGGTTCCGCGGGGCTAGGTCCCATCTACCGGCATTGTCGCGGGCAAACCGGTCCGCTATGAGCAGCCGAACGTTGCGGCGCAGCCGCGGATTGGGACGATGGGAATCATGACCGCAGCAAATCCGACCCTTGTTTCGTTGGCCGACGACCTCGAAGCTGGCCGCACCACATCCCGCAAGCTGGTCGAGGAGTGCCTGGCCCGGATCGCCGATCCGGCGGGGGAGGGGGCGCGTGCCTTCGTCCATGTCGACAAGGACGCGGCCCTTGCCGCTGCCGACGCCATGGACGGCCTGCGCAAAGCCAATGCGGTGCCGTCGCGCTTTGCCGGCATTCCTGTCTCGGTCAAAGACCTGTTCGATATCAAGGGGCAGGTGACCCGCGCCGGCTCGCGCGCGCTGGTGGATTCCGCACCGGCAGACGCCGATGCGCCCGTTGTCGCGCGGCTGCGCCGCGCCGGCTTTGTGGTGATCGGCCGCACCAACATGACCGAGTTTGCTTATTCCGGCATCGGCATCAATCCGCATTATGGCACGCCGAAGAGCGCCTGGAAGCGCGAGATCGGCTTTGTTCCGGGCGGCTCGTCCTCGGGTGCGGCGGTCTCGGTCGTTGACCGCATGGCTTACGGCGCGCTCGGCACCGACACTGGTGGCTCCTGCCGCATTCCGGCGGCCTTCAACGGCATTGTCGGCTACAAGCCGACGCAGCGTCGCGTGCCCCTGGAAGGCGGCGTACCGCTCTCGACCTCGCTCGACAGCTTCGGGCCGCTTGCCAACACGGTCGAATGCTGCGCGATCCTCGATGCGGTGCTTGCGGATGAGCCGATCAGGCCGTTGCCGCGGCGACCGGTGAAGGGACTGCGGCTGGCGGTTCCCACCACGGTCGTGCTCGATCAGCTTGATGCGGAGGTCGCGCAGACCTTCGAGCGTGCGCTGCAAGCGCTCTCCAGGCAGGGCGCGCTGGTTGAGCGCATCGAATTTCCCGAGTTCCTCGACGTCGGCATCATCGGCATGAAGGGAGGCTTCGCGGCCGCCGAGAGCTACGCCTGGCATCGTTTCCTCATCACCAGCAAGGGGGATGTGTACGATCCGCGTGTCTCGGTCCGCATCATGCGCGGCGAAGCCATCACCGTGCCGGAATATATCGAGATGCAGGCCGGCCGGCGCTCGCTGGTGGCGCGTGCCGCTGCGCGCATCGCCCCCTATGACGCATTGGTGCTGCCGACCACCGCCAATGCACCGCCGAAGATCGCCGACCTCGAAAGCGACGAGGCGTTTGGCCGCGAGAACATCCGCGCCTTGCGGAACTGCACTATGATCAACATGATGGACGGTTGCGCGATCTCGCTGCCGGCGCATCGCGCCGGCGAGGTGCCGGTCGGCTTGATGCTGGCACAGTCCGGAGGCAACGATCGCAAGCTGTTCGAGGTGGCCGCGGCGATCGAGGGCGTGATCCGGGGCTGACCTGCGCTGGTTCTGTGATCGCGAGCGAAGCAACCCTGCTTAGGATGAAGGGACTGGACCGGTCGCCTTTGGCGTCTCCCGGTGAGGGAGGGGGGCGCGGACCTGCAGGCTCAATTTTGCCGGAAATCGGGTGGCGCCGCGTTCTTGCCGGTGCCATCTTGTCGGTATGAGAGCCGCAACGAAGACAGTTAGTCCGACTCCAGATGCTTTCTCCCGCATCGACACGCTCGACTGGGCGCAGGTCGAACGTGATCTCGACGCACAAGGCTGCGCGGTCCTGGCGAGCCTGCTCTCGCCGGACGAATGTCAGGCACTGGCTGCGCTCTATCCCGATGACTCCCGTTTCCGTAGCCGTATCGTCATGGCGCGGCATGGCTTCGGCCGCGGCGAATACAAGTATTTCTGCTATCCCTTGCCGGAGCCGATCACGAGTTTGCGCCCACGGCTCTATGCGCGCCTGGTGGGGATCGCCAACCGCTGGAACCGGACGATGGGGATCGAGATCGAGTACCCTCGGGATCACGAGGCATTCCTCGCTCGCTGCCATGCGGCAGGGCAGACGCGGCCGACCCCATTGCTGCTGCAATATGTGGAAGGCGACTACAACTGCCTGCATCAGGATATCTATGGCGAGCACGTGTTCCCGATCCAGGTCGCGATCCTGCTCTCCGAGCCCGGACGCGATTTCGAGGGCGGCGAGTTCGTGCTGACCGAGCAGCGCCCGCGCATGCAGTCGCGTGCCGAGGTGGTGCCGCTCAGGCGGGGCGATGCGGTCGCCTTCGCCGTGCATGTCCGCCCCGTGCAGGGCACGCGCGGCAGCTACCGCGTCAACATGCGCCATGGCGTCAGTCGGCTCAGGTCTGGGCGGCGTCACACACTCGGCGTGATCTTCCATGATGCGAAGTGATCCGCATTGACCGCCGATCTGTTTGAAAACCTCGATGCCTCGGCGCCGATCCGCGAGCAACTCGCGGTCGGCGCGGTGCTGCTGCGTGGTTTCGCCCGTCCGCGCCAGCATGAGTTGGTTGCGGCAATCCAGACCATCACTGCGCAGGCGCCGTTCAGGCGCATGTTCACGCCTGGCGGCCACCAGATGTCGGTCGCGATGACCAATTGCGGAGAGGTCGGCTGGATCACCGATCGCAGCGGCTACCGTTATGACGCGATCGATCCTGACAGCGGCCGGCCCTGGCCATCGATGCCGCCGCTGCTTCGTGACCTCGCTGAGCAAGCCGCAGCCGAGGCCGGCTTTGCCGGTTTCGCGCCCGACGCCTGCCTCATCAATTGCTATGAGCCGGGCGCGAAGATGTCGCTGCACCAGGATCGTGACGAGCGCAACATGAGCGCGCCGATCGTGTCGGTCTCGCTGGGCCTGCCGGCCACGTTCCTGTTCGGCGGGCTGAAGCGCAGCGACAAGTCGCAGCGCTATCGGCTGGCGCATGGCGATGTCGTGGTGTGGGGCGGACCGGCGCGGCTGGCCTTCCATGGTGTTGCGCCGCTCGCCGATGGCGAGCACGGGTTGCTCGGCCGCAGGCGGATCAACCTGACCTTCCGCCGCGCGCGTTGATCCCGGTCACGGCTTCGCCGGGTGAATGAACGCCCACGGCGAGACTTCGCTGTCTTTGGGAACCTCGATATCGATAAGATACGGTCCGCCATGCTCCAAGGCCTTCTCCAATGCCGGGCGGAACTGATCGGGCGCAGTGACCCGGCTCGCGGCGACGCCGAAGGACTCGGCGAGCTTGACGAAGTCGGGATTGACGAGGTCGGAGGCGACGACGCGGCCATCGAAGCGTTCGCGCTGGTCGCGTCGGACATTGCCATAGGCATTGTTGTTGAACACCAGCGTCACTACGCCGATGTTGTATTGCACGGCGGTCGCGAGTTCTTGTACGGCGAACATGAAGCCGCCATCGCCGGTGATGGCGACGACCGGCTTGTCGGGGCAGGCGACCTTGGCGCCGAGTGCAGTCGGAAAGCCCGCGCCGAGCGTGCCCTGATAGCCTGAGGTGATGAAGGTGCGGGGCTCATAGACCGGGAAGCCGTACCACGAGGCGAAACCGACCTGCGACAGCTCGTCGGTGACGATGGCATCGTGCGGCAGCACCTCGCGCAACACATTCAGGTAGGCCATCTGCGGCTGTACCTTCTGGATCTCCTGCTGGGTCATAACGGTGGCCTCGCGAATTGTTGCGCGTCGGCCGGCGGTCTTCTTATGACCCGCCTTACTGACGGCGCTGACGAGCGCAGCCGTCCCGGCCTTGGCATCGCTGACGATGCCGACGTCGACGGTGACTCGCCGCATTTCGGCCGGATCGATATCGATGCGGATGGACTTCAGCCCGTCGGGCCGGAACGGCCAGCGGAAGGTGGTCGGCAGCTCCATGCGACTGCCGATGCCGATCATCAGGTCGGTCTGCGGCCAGAGTCTATAGGCCGCCGCCATCGTCAGGCCGAGCTCATGCGCGTTGGAGACGATGCCACGGCCGGAGCGGAAGGCGACCACCGGCGCGTCGATCATCTCGGCCAGTTCGAGGATCTCCTCGCGCGCATCGATCGCGCCGGCGCCAACGAAGATCATCGGCGCCTTCGCGCTGGCAATCAGGGCTGCTGCCTTTGTGATGCGATCCGGATCGGGCATCGGTGCCGGGAACGGCGCAAATGGCCTGGCTGCTGCCGTCTCGGCCCGCTGCGTGAATACGTCCCACGGCATTTCCAGCGCGGCCGGTCCGCGCCGGCCGGAGAGCATCTCCTGAAAAGCGCGTGCCACCAGCGTCGGCGCGGCATCCGGATATTCGATCCGCTCGGCCCATTTCACGAAGGTGCGCAAGGTCGCGAGCTGATCCGGCATCTCGTGAAGGTGGCCGCGGCCCTTGCCGAGATAATCGGTCGGCACCTGGCCGGTCAGGCACAGCACCGGCTCGTTGCAGCCGAACGCGGTGAGCAGCGCAGCGCCGGCGTTGAGCACACCGGGGCCAGGCACCACGCTGAACACGCCGGGGCGGCCGCTCGCACGCGCATAGCCGAACGCCATATAGCCGCAGGCCTGCTCGTGACGGGCGCCGATCACCTTCAACTGGGCCTGGTGAAAGGCATCGAAGAGGCCATAGACCTGCGCGCCCGGCAGGCCGAATACGGTGTCGACGCCGTGGACGAGGAGGCCGCTGACGATCGCTTCGCCGCCGGTCATTGTGGTCATGGGCAGTTCCAATTCGAAGGGGGTTACAGAGGTTCGTCGATGACGCCGTTGCGCAGGATGCCCATGCCTTCGGCTTCGATCTCGACGATGTCGCCGGGCTTCAGATAACGCGGCGGATCGAAGCGCGCGCCGGCTCCGGTCGGCGTGCCCGTCACGATGACGTCCCCCGGCACCAGCGTGGTGAAGGTCGAGATGTAGTTGATGAGATAACGGAAGCCGAAGATCAGCCGCGAGGTGCGGTCATCCTGGCGCAGTTCGCCATTCACGCGGGTGGTGAGCCTGATGTCCGCGATCTGCGCCTCATCCGTATAGGGCACGATCCATGGCCCGAGGCTGCCGGTCGAATCGAAATTCTTGCCTTGGGTGACGTTGAATTTGGCATGTCGGACCCAGTCGCGGATCGTGCCTTCGTTGCACAGCGTCAGCGCGGCGACGTGGTCGAGCGCATCCTTCTCGGCGATATGGCGGCCGGCCTTGCCGATGACGATGACGAGCTCGCCTTCATAATCGAGCTGCAGCGAGGCGTGTGGGCGCACCAGGGGCGTGTTGTGGCCGACGAACGAGCGCGGCGTGCGCATGAACATCGATGGATATTTCGGGGCGTCCTGGCCGTCCTTGTACTCCGCATTGCGATCGGGATAGTTGACGCCGATGCAGATGATCTTTTCGGGCGACGGGATCGGCGGCAGAAAGGTGATCGCCTCGAGCGGGTGATCCGGCGCGCGGCCAGCCGCGGCCTCAGCCAGCTGCTGCAGGGTGCCGGCGGCGATCACCTCGCGCAGGCTCGGATAGTCCTTGGCAAAGCGCGAGGAGAGGTCGACGATGCCGCCGTCCGTAACGGCCCCGTAATGAACGGTCCCATCGATGGCGTAGGTTGTGAAGCGGGCAGGGGCGGGCATGGGTTTCTCCTTACACGCCGAGCCGCTGGATCTTGTGGGTGCCGCGCGCCAGCGAGACGTGCTTGGTCTCCATATAGAAGTCGAAGGAGTAGTCGCCGCCGTCGCGGCCGATGCCGGACGCCTTCATGCCGCCGAACGGTGTCGGCAGATGGCGCACATTCTCGGAATTCAGCCAGATCATGCCGGCCTCCAGCGCGTCCGCCACGCGCAACGCGCGGCCCATGTCATTGGTCCAGACATATCCAGTCAGGCCATATTTGATATCATTCGCGATCTCGATCGCATCCGCCTCGTCGCGGAACGGGATGACGGTGAGAAACGGGCCGAACACCTCTTCCTGCGCGACGCGCATCTTGCTGTTGGCGCCGGTGACCAGGGTCGGCTGCACATAATGTCCGCCACCCGGTCCATCATGCGAGCGACCGCCGACGGCGATGGTCGCACCATCCTGCCGCGCGATCTCGAAATAGGAGCACACCTTCGCAAGATGCCGCTCGTGGATCAGCGGCCCAATTTCGGTAGCAGGGTCGAGCGGATGGCCGACCTTCAGCGCCTTCACGCGTGACGCAAGCTTATCGATGAAAACATCGGCGATGCCTTGCTGGATCAAGAGGCGGCTCGACGACGTGCAGCGCTCGCCATTCAGCGAGTAGATCATGAACATCACGGCGTCCAGTGCGCGATCCAGGTCAGCGTCGTCGAACACGATGACCGGGTTCTTGCCACCGAGCTCGAAATGTACGCGCTTCAGGGTCGGCGCGCCTTGCGCCATGATGGCCGAGCCCGTCGCGCTCTCGCCGACAAAGCCGATCGCCTTGATCGCGCTGTGTTGTGTCAGCGCCTTGCCGGCCTCTTCGCCGAAGCCGTGCACGGTGTTCAGGACACCATCGGGAATATCGGCCTCTTTCACGATCTTCGCCAGCCAATACGCTGTGATCGGCGACCATTCCGCCGGCTTGTGCACGACCGTGCAGCCGGCCGCCAGGGCCGGGGCGATCTTCCAGGTCGATAGCATGAACGGTGTATTCCAGGGCGTGATCACCCCGACGGGGCCGATCGGGACGCGTGTCGAGACATTCCAATGTTCCTCGCTCGGCATGTTGCGGCCGTCGCGGGCCTCCGTACATTTGTCGGCGAAGAAGCGGAAGTTCTCGGCGGCGCGGATCGCAGCCTTGGCCATGAAGCGGTAGGCTTGTCCCGTGTCGATGCATTCGAGCACCGCGATGTCTTCGGCGTGATTCTCGATCCCGTCGGCAACGCGGTGCAGGAGCTTGCGTCGAAGCGATGGTGTCATTTCGCGCCAGCTTCTGAAGGCCAGTGCGGCGGCTGTCGCGGCGCGATCGACGTCCTCGGTATTGCCGCGTGCCACGGTCGTGAGCAATGCGCCGTCGATCGGAGAGCGCGTCTCAAAGGTCGCGCCGGAGACCGAAGGCATGATCTTGCCGTCGATGAAATGGCCGATGCCGTCGGCGTTCAGCTTGGCGAGCAGGGGAGCCGCGCGGTCCAGATTGGCCTTGAAGATGTCTTGTTTGGGCGTGGCTTTATCCATGGGCTGCGTCCGCTTTCAGGGCGTCGTGGATGTTGTTGCGCTTCCAGCTCGTCGCAGCATCGTTGATCTGCATGTCGAATGAGAGCGCGAATTTGCTGCTTGCAAAGATGGGCTCGAGATGGCTCGAGAGAGCCTGGAAGACGTGTTCGCCGGCCTTCTGGCGGGCGGGGAGATCGCGGCCTTCGCCGAGCCGCAACAGCATCGCAAGGAAGCCGTAGTCCGGCTTGCCGTCGGCGATCGCATAATGCTCGCAGCGGATGGCGCGGACGCGGATGCCGCCGACCGGAAAGATGCCGGTTTCTGCTGCCGCTTTGCGGACGACCTCGCAGAGGTTTTGCATGTCGACGCGCGGCTCGAGATTGGCGGAATATTCGATGCTGAAATGCGGCATGATTGGATCGCTCCAGGAAACCTCTCAAGCGAAAACGCTCAAGCGAAGTAACAGCTCACAGTCCCATACGCTCCATAGTCGGCCTGGATCGTGTCACCTTTCCGCGCCTCGATCGCGCGGATGAACGAGCCCGCCAGCACCACCTGGCCCGGCTCCAGCGCGAGCCCCTGGGCGGCAATCCTGTTGGCGAGCCAAGCCACGGCGATGGCGGGATGATTGAGCACGCCGGCGGCAAGCCCGGTCTCTTCGATCTGGCCATTCTTGGAACACAGCGCGCCCACCCAGCGCAGATCCGCGTCCAGGGGCCGCAGCGGGCGGCCGCCGAGCACGATGCCGGCATTGGCGGCGTTGTCGGCGATCGTGTCGAAGATCTTGCGCGTGGTCTTGGTATCCGGGTCGACCCGCTGAATTCTCGTATCGAGGATCTCCAGCGCCGGCACCACGAAATCGGTCGCATTCAGGACGTCGAACAAGGTGCAGTCCGGACCCGAGAGCCGCTGCTTCATGACGAAGGCCAGCTCGGCTTCTATCCTGGTGGCGATGAAGCGATCGGAGGGAACAATCCCGCCATCCGCAAAGAACATGTCATCGAGCAGGACGCCAGAATCCGGCTCGTCGATGCCGAGCGCGCTCTGCATCGCTTTCGAGGTCAGTCCGATCTTGTGGCCTTTGACGGTCCGACCTTCGGCAACTTTGATCTCGATCCACGCCTTCTGGATGGCGTAGGCGTCTTCGATCGTGATCTGCGGGTATTCCTGCGAGAGCTGGCGGATTTGGATGCGGCTTTTCTCCGCTGCGTCCAGGCGTTTGGCAGAGAGCGCGATATCGTGAGATGCGAGTGCCATGTGCGGATATTTGCTGGCTGAACTTGACCGGTCGGAGCTGCGGGCAGATGATTAACATGTTAAGTTTATTGAGGCAAACCGACCGTTTGTTGTGCGGTGCAAACTCTTGTGATGGCGAAGAAATCAAAAAACATAAAAGCCGCGATTGCAAAGGACGCGCATCCGGTTCCAATGCGAGACTTTTCGCGCTCGCTGCCGATGGCGCTGTTGCGGGCGAGGGAAGCCGTCATGCGGCAGTTTCGTCCCAATTTGCGCAGACACGATCTCACCGAGCAGCAATGGCGGATTCTGCGCGCGCTGGCGGCCGTCGATGCGATCGAGGCGACCGAGCTGGCTCGCGTTGCCTTTCTGCTCGGACCGAGCCTGTCCCGCATTTTGCGCGACCTCGAAGGTCGCGGCCTGATCGCGCGGACGGTCGGCGAGAACGATCTGCGCCGCCGGTTGCTGACCATTTCACCGAGAGGGCTCAAGCTGATCGCGAAGGTCGCGCCGGACTCCGAGGCCGTCTATGGCGCCATCGCCAGCCGCTACGGCGCGCGCAGGCTTGCCGCGCTGCACAAAATGCTTGAGGCGCTGGAACGGAGCGTTGAGGGGCTCGATGATGCAAGGGACGACGCAAAGAATGAGGACTGAGCGGCATTGCCGTTGCTGCGCTTGGCAGGTTCTTGACCAGTTTGATAAGAAGCAATGCAACTGAGCGGAGACCGGCTGCGTCGCCTGCATGGGCATTCATGCTAACCGTGTTCTGTCTGCCCGATCGTCTCAGCGAGTTCTCATGGTCACCATCAAGGTCGCAAACCTCATCGATTTCGTCGCCGACATTTTTGAGCATGCCGAATCCTCGTCGGATGAAGCGCGTCGGATCGCAACCTACCTCACCACCGCGAACCTCACAGGACATGACAGTCACGGCGTCATCCGCGTGCCCGTCTACATCCGATGGAAGAAGATGGGCTCGATCGTGCCCAACCAGACGCCCGAGATCGTGGTTGATACGCCCTCGCTCGTGGTCGTCGATGGCAAGTTTGGCTACGGGCAGACGGTGACGCCGCAGGCCGTGAAACTCGGCATCGCGAAGTGCAAGAAGGCAGGGTTGGCCGCGCTCGCGCTACGCAATTCCGGCCATCTCGGCCGGGTTGGCGATTGGGCCGAGATGGCTGCGGCCGAGGGGCTGGTGTCCGTGCATTTCGTGACCGCCGCCGGCTCGCTTCTGGTCGCGCCGTTTGGCGGCGTAGAGAAGCGGTTTTCCACCGCGCCTTATTGCGTCGGGATCCCGCGCCCCGGGCAGGACCCGATCGTGCTGGATTTCGCGACTTCGGTCGTCGCCGAAGGCAAGGTGCTGGTCGCAAGCCGTGGCGGCAAGAAGCTGCCGGAAGGCGCGCTGATCGATGCGGACGGCAGCTTGAGCGAAGATCCAGCCGTGCTCTATGGACCCTATGAGGCGGAAGGACCGCGCGACCATACCAAGGGGACCGGCGCGATCCGCGCCTTCGGCGAGCACAAGGGCTCGGGGCTGGCGTTCATCTGCGAATTGTTGGGCGGCGCGCTGACTGGTACTGGAGCAACCTCCGCCAATCGACGTTTCGCCAACGGCATGCTGGCGTTCTATATCGACCCCAAGGTGGTCGACCCGTCCAGCTTCTTCGACGAGGAGGTCACGCGCTACACGGATTTCATTCGGGCGACCAAGCCGATCGCAGGCGTCGATCAGGTGCTCGTTCCCGGCGATCCCGAGCGGAAGATGCGCGCAGAGCGTACCGCGAACGGCGTGCCCTTGCCGGATGACACCTGGGCGGCGATAGTGAATGCGGCGCGCGAGGTCGGCGTCAGCGAAGCGAGCATCCAGCGGGCAACCGCGTAGCGCCTCCATTATGCACGGATCGAAGTCATCTGCGCAGTGACCGCGGAGACGATAGGGGAAGGAAATACGGAAAGTGGCAAATAACAACGTCAAGCGACTCTGGGCGCAGGGCAAAGCCGTCGTGAACGCATGGCTTGCAATTCCCTCGGGCTTCTCCGCAGAGGTCGTGGCGCAATGCGGCTTCGATAGCGTCACAGTGGACATGCAGCACGGGGTGCAGGACTATCTGTCCATGGTGCAGTGTTTCCAGGCCATGCACGGCCACCCGGTGACGCCGATGGTGCGTGTGCCCTGGAACGAGCCCGGCATCATCGGCAAGGTGCTGGATGGCGGCGCCTATGGGGTGATTTGCCCGATGGTGAACACGCCGCAGGAAGCCAAGAATCTCGTCTCGTACTCAAAATATCCGCCGCATGGCGTGCGCTCGAACGGACCGATCCGCTCCGGCATGTATGGTGCGGCCGGCGCGTATCAGAAGACGGCGAATGACGAGATCGTACTGCTGCCGATGATGGAGACCAAGACGGCGGTCGAGAACATGGAAGCCATCCTCGACGTCGAGGGCATCGACGGCGTCTATATCGGTCCGTCCGATCTTGGCTTCTCCTATGGCTTGGTGCCGAAGCTCGATCGTGAGGAGCCGGAAATCCTCAAGATCTACGAGAAGATCGTGAAGGAATGCGGCAAACGCGGGCTCAATCCTGGGATTCACTGCAGCGGGGCTGAGGGCGCGGTGCGCGCGATCAACATGGGCTTCAAGCTTGTCACCCTGTCGAACGAGGTCGGGCTGATGGCGACCTACGCGAAGATGCAGGTCGCGCAGACGCGGAATGATTCCGGCGGCAAGGCTTGAGAGGCGAATTGCGAATAGGCGGTAGCGAATAGGGAGGCTCTTCCATTCGCTACTCGCTACTCACCATTCGTCGGCGTTCGGCGATCTATGTATCTACTGAGAGATCTCTCCATGGCACCCGTTTCCGTTATCCATCTGCATCCCGACGACAGCGTGCTGATCGCGCGCGCGAGCCTGCCACCCGGCACGGTCCTTGCCGATGGAATCGTGGCCTCAGAGCGGATTCCGGCCGGCCACAAGGTTGCGATCCGGCCGATTGCGCAGGGCGAGCCGATCCGTCGCTACGGCCAGATCATCGGCTTCGCAAGCGCGCCGATTGGGCCGGGGCAGCACGTCCATACCCAGAATTGCAGCATGGGGGATTTTGCCAAGGACTACGCGTTCGGTGTTGACGTTAAGCCGACACCGAATTTCGATCTGCCGGCAACCTTCGATGGCATTCGTCGGCCGGACGGCCGTGTCGCGACCCGCAACTATATCGGCATTCTCACTTCGGTGAACTGCAGCGCTCATGTCGCGGGTCTGGTCGCAGACGTGTTCAAGAAGAACCCCTTCACCGGCGATAATCCATTGGCGGACTATCCAAATGTCGACGGTGTCGTGGCGCTGACCCACAAGACCGGCTGCGGCATGACACTCGACGAGCCCTTGCGGCTGTTGCGACGAACGCTCGGCGGCTACGCGCGTCACGCGAATTTCGCTGCCGTGATCGTGCTGGGGTTGGGCTGCGAGGCCAATCAGATCGGCGGGCTGATGGAGGAGCAGAAGCTTGCGGGTCGGCTTCGTGCGATGGACATCCAGGAGGTCGGTGGTACCCGCAAGACGGTGGAAGCCGGCATCGCCTTCGTGAAGGAGGCGCTGACTGACGCCAATAAGGTCAGGCGCGAGCCGGTCCCCGCGAGCGAGTTGACCGTAGCCCTGCAATGTGGCGGCTCCGACGGATATTCCGGTATCTCAGCCAATCCCGCGCTCGGCGCGGCGAGCGATCTTTTGGTCCGCCACGGTGGCACCGTGATTCTGTCGGAAACGCCTGAAACCTATGGCGCCGAGCATCTCCTGACCCGGCGCGCGGTGAGCCGCGAGGTCGGCGAGAAGCTGGTCTCATTGATGCGCTGGTGGGAAGAATATACCGCGCGCGAGGGCGCGGAAATGAACGCCAATCCGAGCCCGGGAAACAAGGCAGGCGGGCTCACGACCATTCTGGAGAAGTCACTGGGGGCCATGGCCAAGGCCGGCAGCACCAACCTGGTCGATGTCCTGCATTACGCCGAGCCCGTCACCAAGAAGGGCTTCGTGTTCATGGATACGCCCGGCTACGATCCCGTCGCAGCCACCGGTCAGGTTGCGGGTGGCGCCAATCTGGTCTGCTTTACCACCGGACGCGGCAGCGTTTTCGGCTGCAAGCCTGCGCCGTCGATCAAGCTTGCCACCAACACGCCGATGTATACGCGGATGGAAGACGACATGGACGTCAACTGCGGCACCATCCTCGATGGTGAGGAGACGGTGCAGGAGTGCGGCCAGCGCATCTTCGACTTGATGCTGAAAACCGCCTCCGGTCAGCCGACCAAGAGCGAAAGCTTCGATTTTGGCGGCGCCGAATTCGCTCCCTGGGTGCTGGGAGCGACGATGTAACCGAGAGCCATGTAACTCAGGCCCGACGTAACTGCGGCGTGGCCTAGTAAGGAGCGGCGCAGCCCGGCGCAATGTCCGGGCTGCCGCGCGCCCCCAAAGCTTCAGCGCTGGTGACCGAGGCCGATTCCGAGCGCCAGGGCCTTCTGCCGCAGCGAGCCTTCGGTCCGCTTCATCTGCTTGGCGATCTTCGAGACCGGGGTCTTTGATTTCGAATGCTGCTTCAACAGCTTGATGTCGGCTGCCGTGTAGGGTTTACGCGCCAGCTTCTTCTTCGCTGCCTTCTTGGTTGCCTTGGCCACCTGATTCTCCTTTGATGGTTCGCTCTAAATAACACGCCTTTGCCGGCTATCAAGCAACTGAGGCGCGTGAAATCGCTATTAGTCGCTGTTAGTTGGTGTCATGGTTGTTGATATAACACCAGAGGACGAGGTCAATCTTATGTGAGGGGCGGTCTCCGCCTGTGGACAACTCGCCTTCGGCCGGGACACTGGTAATTCCATCTTCGAACCAGATCAACTCCAATATGTTACCATAGGCCGTGCCGTAACCTGCGATGGCATGCGCTCATTTCCGGTCTAATTAGATGGAACCGGCGCGGCAGGTCGGCAATTTCGGCTGTGCTTTAACCATCCATCTCGCCGGCCAGTGAGTTACGAACTACACTGTTACTCGATCTTCCGGGTATGAGGATGGCGGCCGGGAATTAGCTTCGGTTCCTCGAGCCAAGCTCCTGCAAGCTACCGGCGAGCTAACGTCTGAAACAAATCAGCCCGGATTTGAGGACTTCTAAGGCCGCCGTTCGATCCAGGAGCGCGCTTCCGAGGTCGCTGCGAGGTCGGCGAATCCCGAATTCCGGATCCCGGCAAACTTATGATTTTAGTAACGCTTTTCGATCTGACCTCCTGGAAAGCCAGGGAAGCTCTTCGCGGAGCGGAGTTGGGAGCGGCGGTACCGGAGCGGGTAGTTCGTAGGCAGGATTGCCCGTTGTTAATGCTTGATCCTGCGGCACGGCAATGTTCTGCTTAAAAAAGCTGCTGGAGCAATCAGTCCGTGTCAATCTACGTCGCGTTACATCACGTTACTCATTATAAGTATGACCGTTCAATCGACGTTGGCCCACAGACCATCCGATTGAGGCCGGCGCCGCACACCCGTACGCCGATCCTGAGCTACTCGCTCAAGGTGACCCCGCCGAACCATTTCGTGAATTGGCAGCAGGACCCTCAGGGCAACTGGCTGGCCCGCTATATCTTTCCGGAAAAGGTGAATGAACTCAAAATCGAGGTCGATTTCACGGCCCAGATGACCGTGATCAATCCCTTCGACTTTTTCGTCGAGCCTTATGCGGACAGCTATCCTTTCAACTACCCGGATGGGCTCAAGGCGGAGCTCGCCCCCTATCTCGAGACCACCGAGCCTGGTCCCTTGCTTGCGGACTATCTGAGATCGATTCCGCGCGAGGCGAGTAACACGGTCAGCTTCCTGGTCGATCTCAATGCCGAGCTGCAGAAGAAGATTCGTTACATCATTCGGATGGAGCCGGGCGTTCAGACTCCGGAGGAGACGCTGTCGACCTCGGCCGGATCCTGCCGCGATTCCGCCTGGCTCCTGATCCAGATCTTGCGGCACCTTGGATTGGCGGCGCGCTTCGTGTCCGGCTATCTGATTCAGCTCCGCCCCGACATCGACCCGGTCGAGGGACCGCGCGAGGTCGAGAGCGACTTCACCGACCTGCATGCCTGGGCCGAGGTCTACCTGCCCGGCGCCGGCTGGATTGGCTTCGACGTGACCTCCGGCATGCTGGCGGGCGAGGGCCATATCCCGGTGGCTGCCACGCCGCACTACCGATCGGCCGCACCGATCTCGGGCAGTGCCGGCATCGCCGAGGTCGAATTCAGCTTCGAGATGAATGTGAGACGCATCCGCGAAGCGCCGCGGATCACCAAGCCGTTCTCCGACGAGGCCTGGACCAAGCTCGATCGGCTTGGCGAAGCCGTCGATGCCGATCTTGCTGCGCATGACGTGCGCCTCACCATGGGCGGCGAGCCGACCTTCATCTCGATCGACGATATGGAATCGGCGGAATGGAACACGGCGGCGGTCGGCCCGGCCAAACGCGGGCTGGCCGACGATCTCATCAGGCGGTTGCGGACACGCTTCGCGCCCGGCGGCCTGCTGCATTACGGCCAGGGCAAATGGTATCCGGGCGAGAGCCTGCCGCGCTGGGCGTTCGGGCTCTATTGGCGCAAGGACGGACAGCCGATCTGGCGGAATGGCGATCTGATCGCAAGCGTGGACGGCCCGCGCAATGTCACGATCGAAGACGCCGAGCAATTCCTCGATATGGCCGCCGAGACGCTCGGGCTCAGTCCTGATTACGTGCAGCCGGCCTTCGAGGATCCCGCACATTGGCTGCAGAAGGAAGCCGCGCTGCCGGAGAATGTCGACGTCCTCGATTCCAAGCTCGCCGATGCTGAGGAGCGCGCGCGCATGGCGCGGGTGTTCGACGAAGGCTTGCATATTCCGCGCGGCTTTGTGCTGCCGATCCAGCGCTGGAATGCGGACGCCCGCCGCTGGCGCAGCGAGCGCTGGAAGCTGCGGCGCGGCCGGCTGTTCCTGGTGCCGGGCGACTCGCCGCTCGGCCTGCGGCTGCCGATCGGCTCGCTGATGTACATCCCGCCGGAGGATTATCCCTACGTCCACCAGCAGGATCCGCTCGAGGCGCGCGGTCCCTTGCCGGAGTTTATGTCTGGGCGCACGGCGATCGCCCCCTCGATCCCGCCGCTGGAAAGAGTAGACCGTCCGCCGCAGCAGGACGTGCAGTATCAATCGTGGACCGGGCCAGGGGTGCGCACCGCGATGTCGGTCGAAATTCGCGACGGCGTCCTCTGCGTGTTCATGCCTCCGGTCGAAAATATCCAAGATTACTTGGAGTTGATCGCAACTGTCGAAGCGACGGCAGAGGCGATGCAGATCAAGGTTCATGTGGAAGGTTATGCGCCGCCTTACGATCCTCGCATCGAAGTGATCAAGGTCACGCCCGATCCCGGCGTGATCGAAGTCAACATCCAGCCGGCGCAAAACTGGCGGCAGGCGGTCGACATTACGTTTGGCCTTTATGAGGACGCGGCCAAAGTCAGGCTCGGCGCCAACCGCTTCCTGATCGACGGCCGCCACACCGGCACCGGCGGCGGCAATCACGTCGTGGTCGGCGGGAGCAGTCCGCCGGACTCGCCGTTCCTGCGCCGGCCCGACCTGTTGAAGAGCCTGGTGTTGTATTGGCAGCGCCACCCGTCGCTGTCCTACCTGTTCTCCGGCATGTTCATCGGACCCACCAGCCAGGCGCCCCGGATCGACGAGGCCCGGCATGACAGCCTGTACGAACTCGAGATCGCGCTCGCCCAGGTGCCGCCGGCCGGTCAGAGCGTGCCGCTGTGGCTGGTCGACCGTCTGTTCCGGCATCTGCTGGTCGATATCACCGGCAACACCCATCGCGCCGAGATCTGCATCGATAAGCTCTATTCTCCGGAAGGCCCGACCGGCCGGCTCGGCCTGGTCGAATTCCGCGCGCTCGAGATGCCGCCGGATCCCCGCATGTCGCTGGCGCAGCAGCTTCTGATCCGGGCGTTGATCGCAAAGCTGTGGCGCGAGCCGCAGGAGGGCAAATTCGTGCGCTGGGGCACGGGGCTGCATGACCGATTCATGCTTCCGCATTTCATCTGGGAAGATTTTCTTGATGTGTTGGATGAACTGCGGCAGTCCGGCTACGAGTTCTCGCCGGAATGGTATCTGGCGCAGCTGGAGTTCCGTTTTCCGACCTTCGGCCGGGTGCAGCATGGCGGCGTGACGTTGGAACTGCGCCAGGCGCTCGAGCCCTGGCACGTGCTGGGCGAGGAGGGCGCGGCCGGTGGCACTGTCCGCTATGTCGATTCGTCGGTCGAACGGCTGCAGGTGAAGGCGGAAGGTTTCGTCGAGGGGCGCCACGTCGTGACCTGCAATGGCCGGCGGCTGCCGATGACCCCGACCGGCCGTTCGGCGGAAGCGGTGGCAGGCGTCCGCTTCAAGGCCTGGCAGCCGGCTTCGGGCCTCCATCCGACGGTCCCGGTGCATTCGCCGCTGACATTCGACCTCATCGATACCTGGAACGGCCGCTCGCTCGGGGGCTGCGTCTACTACGTCGCCCATCCCGGCGGTCGCAACTATGACACCAAGCCGGTCAATTCCTACGAGGCGGAGGCCCGCCGACTGGCGCGCTTCCAGGATCACGGCCACACGCCCGGCAAGGTCGATTCGCCGCGCGAGGAACGCACAATTGAATTTCCGATGACCCTCGACTTGCGACGGCCGCTCCGTCATTGAGATGAGACAGCTTTGTGCAGGAGAGCAGGCATGGTCGATGCGACCGGCCCGAAGCAGCAGGGGAACCGTCAGGCCGCCAACAGCCTGGCTGCCGAGGCGCGTCCGGCCTCGCGGCGGGTGGCGCAATGGTTGCGCGACTATCATCCGCTGCCTGGAATCCCCGACGAGTTCATCGCCGGCGATGGCAGGGCACGCCCGGTGTGGTCCCGCTTCATCGATAGCTTTGCTGCGCTCGCGCCTGCCGACATCGAGCGGCGCTTCGCTTCCGCCGACCGCCATCTGCGCGAGGCCGGCGTCACCTATCGCGCGCCGGGCGAGGGCACCGAGCGGCTGTGGCCGCTCAGCCATCTGCCGCTCCTGATCGACGAGGCGGAGTGGGCTCAGCTCTCCGCCGGCATCATCCAGCGCGCCGAACTGCTCGAACGCATCCTGCAGGACCTCTATGGCGAGGGGCGGCTGGTGGCGGAAGGCGCCATTCCCGCGGCCGCCGTTGCCGGCTCCAGCGAATATCTGCGTCCGATTGCGGGCATGAAGCCGCCCGGCGGGCGGTTTCTCGGCGTTTACGCCGCCGATATCGGTCGCGGGCCCGACGGGCGCTGGTGGGTGTTGAGCGACCGCACGCAGGCCCCGTCGGGAGCCGGCTATGCGCTGGAGAACCGCTTGGTGCTGTCGCGCGCTTTCTCCTCGCTCTACAAGTCCATGAACGTCGCTCGGCTGGCGCCGTTCTTCGAAGCCTTCCGCGATTCCTTGCGCGCCAGCGCCGACCGGGACGAGCCGCGCATCGGTCTGCTGACGCCGGGTGCGTTCAGCGAGACCTATTTCGAGCACGCGACCCTGGCGCGTTATCTCGGTTTCCTGCTGGTCGAGGGTGACGATCTTACCGTCAGTGGCGATCGCGTTCATATCCGCACCGTTGCCGGTCTGAAGCGCGTCGATGTGCTGCTGCGGAGGGTCGATTCCAACTCGCTCGATCCGCTCGAGCTCGACGCAGCCTCGCGGCTCGGCGTGCCCGGGCTGGTCGACGTGCTGCGCAAGGGCGGGGTGGTGGTCGCCAACATGCCTGGCTCCGGCGTGCTGGAGGCGCGGGCGCTGCTCGGTTTCCTGCCTAGCTTGTGCCGGCGCGTCCTCGGCGAGGAGCTGAAGGTGCCGCATATCGCGACCTGGTGGTGCGGCCAGAAGGCCGCGCGCGAGGAGGTGTTGGCGCGGCTCGATGACTTCGCCATTGCTGGCGCGTACGGGCGCGGCGTGCCGGGCTTCGCCACGGACGGTCCAGTGCTTCCGGGCGAATTGTCGGCTGCTGACCGTGAGCGGCTGCGGGCCGCCATCGCCGAGCGGGGCGTCGACTATGTCGGCCAGGAGGTGGTGCGATTGTCGACGACGCCGGTCTGGGAGCAGGGCAAGATCACGCCGCGGCCGTTCGTGCTCCGCGTGTTCGCTGCCGCTACCGCCGACGGCTGGGCGATCATGCCGGGCGGCTTCTGCCGGATCGCCGACAAGTCCGATGCGCGCGCGGTCACGATGGGGGACGGCGCCCGCGCCGCGGATGTCTGGGTCGTCGCTGACAAGGCGGTAGCGGCGCATACGCTTTTGCCTGGTTCGGACAGCGTGCACATCCGGCGCATTGCCGGCGTGCTGCCGAGCCGTGCCGCCGATAATCTGTTCTGGCTCGGCCGCTATCTCGAACGCGCGGAAGCCACGTTGCGGCTGATCCGCGCACTCGGCGCGCAGCAGCGCGATCCCGGCAGGGGCTCGCCCGCAACGCTCGCGGCCGCCGAACGCATCCGCCGGCTGCTGCTCGCCTGGGGCGCGATCGCGCAAGGCTCGCGCGGGCAGGATCCGCGCGCCGCCGCCGAGGCGCTGCAAGCCGAGGCGCAATTCGGCTCGGCGCTGTCGCTGTTGCGCGCGGCCCAGCGGACCGCGACCTCCTTGCGGGAGCGGCTGTCGCCGGATGCCTGGCAGGTGATCGCCGAGATGCCGACGCTGCTCACGCAGGAGATCGTCGATGATGACGGCCTCGTCAGCGCGACCGAGGCGACCCTCAGCGCGCTCGCGAGCTTTGCGGGGCTTGCGCAGGAGAACATGAATCGCGCTGCCGGCTGGCGCTTTCTCGAGATCGGCCGCCGCGTCGAGCGCGGCATCAACACGCTGCGCTTCGCCCGCCAATTCGGCTATGACGAGGCCACGCCCGAGGATCTTGACGTCCTGCTCACGCTGGTGGATTGCCAGATCACTTATCGTTCGCGCTACCTGATCGGACCATTGCTCGCGCCGATCAGGGATCTCGTCGTGCTCGATCCCTATAATCCACGCTCCGTCGCGTTCCAGGTCGAAGCTTTGAACGAGCACATCGCGAGCCTGCCGGTCCTGAAGGAGAACGGACTGATCGAGCGCCCGCAGCGGCTCGCCGTTTCGGTTCAAGCGGCGCTGACCACGGCGGAGGCCGCGCATCTCGATACCAGGATCATGTTCGCGCTGGAGCAGGATCTGCTCGCGCTCTCTGACGCGATCGGGCAGCACTACTTTCCGCATGGGGCTCATGCCAGTCGCCCGGAAAAGCTGACGGGACTGGCGTGATCTACGACATCCGGCATGTCACGACCTATGAGTACGAAAGCGCGGTGAGCTTCGCGCGCTGCACGCTGCGGCTGGAGCCCTCGAGCGGCAGCGGCCAGGAGCTGATCTCGCATAGCGTCGACATCCGCCCACGCCCGGTCGAGCGCACCGCGCGGCGCGATTTCTTCGGCACGCTGACCGAAAGCATCGTGATCGACAAGTCGCATCGCAATTTGCGCATCGATTCTCGTTCGCGCGTGAAATTGTCGCGCACGCCGCCTGAACGCAGCGCCCCGAGCCCCGCTTGGGAGACCGTGCGCGACGCCGCGTTCGCCGCGACCAGCCTCGGCCCGTCGTCGCCGATCGGATACGTCTTCGCCAGCGCGCTGGTGCCGATCCAAAAGCCGGTCACCGACTACGCGGCTGTGAGCTTCCCTGTGGGCGCCGGCATCATTGCCGGAGCTGCCGAATTGATGCACCGCATCCGCAGCGAGTTCAGATACGATCCCAAGGCGACCGTGATCTCGACGCCGCTTCGCGAGGTGTTCGCCAACCGCCACGGCGTTTGCCAGGATTTCGCTCACGTGATGATCGCCGGCCTGCGCGGGCTCGGTCTGCCGGCCGCCTATGTCAGCGGTTACCTGCGCACGACTGCGCCGGAAGGACAGCCGCGCCTGCAGGGCGCCGACGCGACGCATGCCTGGGTGTCGCTCTGGTGCGGCGAAGAGCTCGGTTGGCTCGGCTTCGATCCGACCAATGACCTCATCGTTGCCAACGATCACATCATCCTCGGCACGGGTCGCGACTTTGCCGACATTTCACCGGTCGACGGCGTCATCGTCGGCTCGCCGAAGCAGAAGCTCGGTGTTGCCGTCGATGTGATTCCCGTGGTGTAGGCTCGCCGCAAAGTCGGTTTCGATCGCCGGAACCGGCGGAACGAATTGCTGCAGTCGCGCTTGATCAGGCCGAGGGCGGGGGACCGCCAGGTTCCATTCCGAACAATGGAGTGATCGCCATGACACGTGTATCGGTTGTAGTTGGCTTGTTGGCCGCCTGTGTTGCCGGCAGTGCGTCCGCGCAACCTCTTCCCAATCTCACCGGCACCTACCGCTGCATCCAGATGTGCCGCGACGGCATGATCGGTGCGCCGGCCTTCGTGACCCAGAACGGAGATGCTGTGAATCTCACCACCGAGACCGGTGAATCCTATCAGGCTTGGCCCGACTGGAATGCTCCGGACAGCCGGCTGTGGATCGATGCCCGCGACGAGGGCGCCGTCTATTCGCCCGATGGCGTGCGCATCCAGTTCGATGACGGCCGCGTCTGGCAGCGCGACCTGCCGCCGCCAATGATCGTGCGGCGCGCGCCGGTCGTGTACGGCCGGTAGATCATACATGTCGGCGTCATTATGAACGAAGCGAAGCAATCCGGGCTCGATTAGCCTGGATTGCTTCGGCGCTTTGCGCCTCGCAATGACGGCCGAGCCTGATAGAGACGGCACGAATTGAGTCGACACGACGAGTACCTGCGTTCTCGCGACGCGACGCGTCCGAGTGATGCTGATCGGCTCGACCCTCTTGTCAGGAAGAGGGTGCAGGGAATGCCGCATAGGCGTTAAGGTAGCGCGAGCATCGATTGATACTTGCGTTTTCGAGGAGGCTCG